>NZ_BAFZ01000025.1 GCF_000308575.1 Nocardia exalbida NBRC 100660
GTTCGCGGATTGCGGATGCTCGGTCTGGCTTCGCTCGAAACCGGGAGTTGGGGTGCGCTGGGTACGTAGGGGCGCGAGGCATGGACCTCGTGCACGCGGTTCGTTGTGGTGGGCGGTTGTCCCGTCGGCCGGTGATCAGTGGCCGACGTGGCGGACGTGAGCCGGTTCGCGGACTGCGGATGCTCGGTCTGGCTTCGCTCGAAACCGGGAGTTGGGGTGTGCTGGGCGCGTAGGGGCGTGAGTTTTGGGCATCGTGCACGCGGTTCGTTGTGGTCACCGGTCGTACTGATGACCGGTGATCAGGCGGGGACGTGGCGGCGGCGCGAAGGTGAGCCGGGCCGCGACCGGCACGGCTCGGTGGATACTGCGTCGCGGCGAGGCGCGTTCGGGGTCAGACTGTTTCGGTGAGCGTGCCCGCGGTCATGTGCCAGCGGCGGGTCGCGCGGACGGTGTCCAGCATGCGGCGGTCGTGGGTGACGAGTATCAGTGTGCCGGTGAAGGATTCGACGGCCTGCTCCAGCTGTTCGATGGCGGGGAGGTCCAGGTGGTTGGTCGGCTCGTCCAGCACGAGCAGGTTCACCCCGCGGGCCTGGAGCAGGGCGAGGGCGGCGCGGGTGCGTTCGCCGGGGGAGAGGGTGTCGCATGGGCGCAGCACGTGCGGGCCGCGCAGGCCGAATTTCGCCAGCAGTGTGCGTGCCTCCGCCTCCGGCAGATCCGGCAGCTCGGTGCCGAAAGTGTCGGCCAGCGCGGTGGTTCCGCGAAACAGCCCGCGCGCTTGGTCCACCTCGCCGATCTCCACGCCGGAGCCCAGGCTCGCGGTCCCGCTGTCCGGCCGGAGCTTTCCCAGCAACAGTGCCAGCAGGGTGGACTTCCCGGAGCCGTTCGCCCCGGTGAGAACGATGCGATCCGCCCAGTCGACCTGGGTGGTGATCGGGCCCAGCGTGAAGTCGCCGCGGGTGACCTTCGCCCCGGACAGCGTCGCGACCACCGAGCCGCTGCGCGGGGCGGCGGCGATGCTCATGCGCAGGTCCCACTCCTTGCGCGGTTCCTCCACCACATCGAGTCGTTCGATGCGGCGCTGGGTCTGCCTGGCCTTGGCGGCCTGTTTCTCGGTGGATTCGGCACGCATCTTGCGGCCCGCCTTGTCCGAGTCCATCTTCCTGGGGTCGCGCGCCTTGCGGCGTGCGTTGCGGACGCCGTGCTCGAGCCAGTTGCGCTGCATCTGCGCGCGGGACTCCAAGCCCGCTTTGGTGTCGGCGTACTCCTCGTAGGCCTCGCGCGCGTGCTGCCGGGCGATCTCGCGTTCCATCAGATACGACTCGTAACCGCCGTCGTACAACCCGACCTGCTGCTGGGCGAGGTCCAACTCGACGACGCGATTCACGGTGCGCGCCAGGAACTCGCGGTCGTGACTGATCACCATCAGCGGGACACGCACGCCCTCGACGAACTGCTCCAGCCGGGCCAGGCCGTCCAGGTCCAGGTCGTTGGTCGGCTCGTCCAGCAGCAGGATGTCGAAGCGCGACAGCAGCACCGAGGCCAAGCCTGCGCGGGCCGCCTGGCCACCGGACAGCCCGGTCATCGGCGTGTCCAGGCCGCCGGGCAGGCTTTCGGCGAGACCGAGATCGGCGGCGACCTCGTGGGCGCGCTGGTCCAGGTCGGCTCCGCCGAGGGCAAGCCAGCGTTCCAGCGCGGGGGAGTACTCGTCCGGCCCGCCGTCGGCGAGGCGCTCGGCCGCGGCGTCCATCACCCGCTGTGCCTCGCCGACTCCGGTTCGGCGGGCGAGGAATTCCAGAACGGTCTCGCCGGGGATCCGCTGCGCCTCCTGGGCCAGGTAACCGACCGTCGCGTCCGGGGGACTGAGCGTGATGCTGCCGGTCGGCGCGCGCCGGTCGGCGAGCATGCGCAGCAGCGTCGACTTGCCCGCGCCGTTCACGCCGACCAGCCCGATCACGTCGCCCGGCGCGAGGGTCAGATCGAGGTCGGCGAACAGGGTGCGCTCGCCGTGACCGGCCGACAGGCCGCGGGCATGCAGAGTGGTGCTCACCAGCACGAGTCTGCCGTGCTCGGGGTCGCACCCTGAGGTCGGCCCCGGGAGAAATCAGGGTGGGAATCGGCCGCGGGGCCGATGGCGGGGCCCGCGGTGGCGGGCACAGTGGAGGTCGTAGCGATCACCGCACGAGAGGGAAGACCAATGACCGCCCCCACCCGCCGTTTCACCCGCTCCGCCCACGACAAGTGGATCGCAGGCGTCTGCGGTGGCATCGCCGAGTACCTCGGCTGGAACGCCAACGTCGTCCGGCTGCTGTTCGTGGTGTCGTGCCTGCTGCCCGGCCCGCAGTTCATCCTCTACCTGGTGCTGTGGCTGCTGATGCCGAAGAAGTGACCCAGGGGGCTGCGTCGAGCGCGCGAGGGTGTCAGGATGGAACGATGCCGCTTGTGCGGCACGCGCCACCGAACGAGTCCTGCTGAGGAGGAATCATGATCACCTCGAGCGAAATTCCCGGTTTGGATATACCCGGCATCGACGCGTCCTCGTCGCTCGGCGGACTGGGCGCCATCGAATTGCAGCATCCGACCCAGGACATCGATGGCGACGGCAGTCTCGACACCATCACCACGACCGGTGACGAGGCGATGCAGGTCTGGACCGACTACGACCACGACGGCTTCGCCGACCACGTCACCGTGGTGGAGAAGGACGGCGACTACGCCGCATGGGAATTCCACCGCCACCCGGACGGCACCTCCGAGTGGGTTCGCACCGACCGGGGCAGAATCGGCGGCTGACCATCTCCGCGAAAGCGGAATTCGGGGGAACCGAGTGTCTGCGCGTTGCGTCGAAGGAAGTACGGCGGGACTCGGTGCGAACGAGATTCGCACCGGCGCAATGACACTACGAGGACGGAGGGGATTCGTGGGCGGGTCGGAAATGGTCGGTGTCCGCACGGGGGAGCTCGGTGCGCTGGGCAGTGACTATCGGAGATCGGCGGACGCGGTCCGCGACCAGGCGAAGCGAGTCGCCGATCACCGGTTCGGCACCGGTGACGAGGCGGGCCGGAACTATGCGCCGCAGGGCATCGCGGTGCAGCAAGGACTGGAGCGGATCAGCGCGTGGCTGCGGAACTGGAGCGACGCCACCACCGCCACCGCTGACGCGCTCGGGGCCGCCGTGGTGGCCTACGCCGAGACCGACCAGCAGCGTGCCTCCGAGACGAACAACACATGAGACCGCCGAATGACACGTGTTCGCACCGGCAACACCACACATTCGAGGAGTCGGGATCATGACGGTTTCCTGGCAGGGCAAGGCGATCGACGCCCTCTTGGACGAGGGCAGCGCGGGGCTGCGGTACTGGATCGAGTTCATGCCGCTGTACGAGGCGGCGTTCGGCGGCAACGGGGGGCGCGGTGACCTGGGCAAGCTGCTGGCGATGTACGACGAGCAGCGCGGCACGCGGTTGGAGAAGCTGGAGCAGGCGGGTGAGACGCTGAAAGTCGCTCTGGCGGAGGTCGATCGGCAATGGGACGCGCAGCAGGGTTACACCCGTCGACTGCCCGAGTTGTGGCAGGGAACCGTTGCCGCCGCCGCGCTCGACATGCTCGGCAAACAGTCGGTCCTGGCCGACGAGGACCGGCAGCATGCCCGGGCGGCCATGACGGTGATCGCCGATATGGCGAGTTCGCTGCGCTCGGCGGTGGCCGCGAAGGCGTTCGCCACCCGGGAGTTGCTGGAGGGCCCGGTGGGCGGCGGCAAAGTGGTGAAGATCGACGGTAAGACTCCGGACGACGTGAAGGTCATCGTCGAGGTGCACAATGCGCGGGAATGGATCGACGCCGAGCAGGTGCGCGACCTCGGCCGCATCTTCCCGGCACTCGCGGTGCCGGAGGACAAGATCAACAAAAGCGTGCTCGGCTTCATCAACTCCGACAGCAGGAATCTGCTCACGGGCGCGTACGGCGATCGGGTGCGCAGCGTCACCGACGAGTGGCTGACCAAGACCTTCAAACCGGATTTCGATCGGAAATTGGCGTCCTACATCGACGTCTGCGCCGAGGTCGATCGCCTGTTCAAGGACCAGTACAAGAACCTGACCGACGCGTTGGCGCAGGTCACCGAACGGGCCTACCCTCGGCCGGAAGGTCCGACGAATCCACAGCCGGAAACACCGGTCAACCAGGACAAGCCCCACGAAACGAATGCTCCCGGGCCGTCCGGCACGCCCGCTGGCACGATCCCGGCGAGCACCACACCGAGTGATGTCCCCGCATCGGCCACACCGGCCACGCCGAGCACCCCCGGCACGCCGAGCACCCCTGTCACGCCGAGCACCCCGGTTGCGCCGAGCACCCCTGTCACGCCGAGCACCCCGGTTGCGCCGAGCACCCCTGTCACGCCGAGCACCCCGGTTACGCCCGCGCCAAGGTTGCCGTCGCTGGACGGACTTGCCGCACTCAGCCAGGTGGCCCAGGAATTGTCCCCATTGGCAACCGGTCTCGGCCAGGCGGTGAACCAGGGACTGTCAGCCCTGAGTGGCCTCATCGAAAGCGGAGTGGACGACGCGATCGAAAAGCTCATGCAGAGCGTCGATCCGCAGACTACAGAAGCCGACGGCGAGAAAGACGAAGAGGGAAACGAGGATTCCGGGCCCGAGGCGGAGTTCGATATCGGTGGAAAGCATGTGAAGTTCGAGATGGGCCCGGATGGTCAGTTGCGGCTTCTCCTCTCCGATGCCACCGGCAAGGAACAGGAGTTCACCGTCGAGCTGAACGAGCAAGGCGTACCGGTCATCTCCACGACCGAGCCGGAGAACGCGCAGCCCTCGGCACCGGATGCCCCGACGCCGGAGAACCAGAAGCAAGAGCAGGCTCCTGTGCCGGAGGCCCGGGAGAAAGCGAATGCGCCCGACTCGGCCCCGGCGCCGGAAACCGACGACGGTCGGATCGGTGTGCCGAGCGGAACCCCACCGGTCACCCGGCGCGAGGAGGACGGCGAACACTATCCGAAGCCGATGCCGGAACCGGACGCGCCGGCGGACACCGGCGCGGAACTCGCCGAAGCCGGGCCGCTGGACGCGGATTTCGCCGAGGCGGGCCCGTTGTGAGCCCGGCCGGGCCGAGTCCGCACACCCGATGAGCGAGGAGGCGCAGCATGGTGAACTACGCCGAGGAAGCGAGGCAACTCGCCGCCGAGAACCAGCGCCGCATGTCGCTGCTGCTCGACGAGATCCAGGCGATCAACGAGCAGACCGCGGCGACCGGCCGAGAGCTCGCCGATCGCCTGACCGCCGACATGGACGAGTTCTGGACGACGCACGCCGACGAGCTGGGCAAGGCCGCCGCCGAGGCGGAGGCGCAGCAACGGCTGCAAGAGGAGGCACGGGAGCAGCGTGCGGCCATCGCACGATCGATGGCCGCACGCCGGGCCGGTCAGATGGTGACTCCGGTCGACGAGGAGGACGAGGAAGCCGCGTTCTACAGACGCAAGAGCTGGCTGATCTGACCAGGTACTCCGGCGACCGTGGGCACTGCTACCGGCGCAGCAGGGCGGCGAGCTGGCCGACCTTGAGCTTCGGCGCCGCCTCTTCCTCTTGCGGCGCATCGGGGTCGACGACTGTGGTGTGCGGGATGACCTCTTCGAGTTCCGCGAAGGCGCGATAGGTCTTGTCGCCTGCGAGCGTGGCGAGCAGGTAACCGGCCAGCAGGGCGCGGGTGGTGCGGGCGGTCTTCGCTTCGTGCTTGCCCGCGCCCACTGCGGCGAGCACGCGCCTGCCCTCGATGATGCCGTTGTGCGAGGCCTTGTCGATGGCGCGCAGGATGGCGGGGCCGCCCCACGCGGTGGCCAGCGGGATGGCGTTGGAACTCACCGAGGTGATGTCGGTCGCGCCGGCCAGGATCAACGCCGGAATGTCCAGTTCGGGCGCGACGGCCTCGGCGGCGGGCGCCGTCGGCGCGGGGAACAGCGCCACGAGGGTGGCGACATCGCGCCGCCCCGCGGCGATGACGGCGGCGCCCGCGCCCATGCCGTGCCCGGCCAGGGCAAGGCGCTCCGGATGCACGCTGATCTCGCCGTCGCCGAGCCGCACGCCGGTGCAGATGTCGAGCGTGGTGAGCAAGTCGGCGGCCAGCCCCAGGTGTGACGGAATCGGCCCGCGCTCGGTGTCGGGGGCGGCCGCCACGATGCCCCAGGAAGCGAGGTGTTCGAGCAGGGTGCGGTAGTGGGCGACCCCGGTCAGCCAGCCGTGCCCGAACGCGACGGCAGGTAGATTCCGCCCCGCCTCGGGGGTGAACACCACCCCCGGCTGGCCGGCGACGGCCAGGTTGCCACGCAACACGCGGTGCGGGCCGCGGCTGGTCAGGGTGCTCATTAGCGATTTCACAGACGCCGACACGACGTGAACGTTATCCGATAAGTAGTGTGGTGAGCCATGTGCGGAATCGTGGGGTACGTCGGGTACCGAGACGCGCTCGGCGTCGTCGTTGACGCGTTGCGCCGCATGGAATATCGCGGTTACGACTCCGCGGGTGTGGCGATCCTGGACGGCGCGGGCGCGCTGGCGGTGGAACGCAAGGCCGGTCGCCTGGCGAATCTGGAGGCCCAGCTCTCCGAAACCGGCATCGATCGTTTCGTGGGCACCACGGGCATCGGGCACACCCGCTGGGCCACGCACGGCGCGCCGACCGACCGCAACGCGCACCCGCACCGGGACGACAGCGGCAAGGTCGCCGTGGTGCACAACGGCATCATCGAGAACTTCGCTCCGCTGCGGCGCGAGCTGGAGGACGCCGGGGTCGAGTTGCACAGCGACACCGACACCGAGGTCGCCGTGCACCTGGTGGCCCGCGCGTACGCCGACGGCCCGACCGCCGGTGATTTCGCGGCCAGCGCGCTGTCGGTGCTGCGCCGGCTGGAGGGCGCGTTCACCCTGGTCTTCACGCACGCCGACCACCCGGACACGATCGTGGCCGCGCGCCGCTCCACGCCACTGGTGGTGGGCGTCGGCAAGGGCGAGATGTTCATCGCCTCCGACGTCACTGCGTTCATCGAGCACACCCGCGAGGCGGTCGAACTCGGCCAGGACCAAGCCGTCGTGATCACCGTGGACAGCTACCGGGTCACCGATTTCGCGGGGGAGGACGCGCGTGCGCGCACCCGCCCGTTCACGATCGACTGGGACCTGGCGGCCGCCGAGAAGGGCGGCCACGACTACTTCATGCTCAAGGAGATCGAGGAGCAGCCCGCCGCGGTCGCGGACACCCTGATGGGGCATTTCAGCACCGATCGCGACGGCGGGGGCCGGATCGTGCTGGACGAGCAGCGTCTCGCCGACCAGGAGCTGCGCGATTTCGACAAGGTGTTCGTCGTCGCGTGCGGCAGCGCGTATCACTCCGGCCTGCTGGCGAAGTACGCCATCGAGCACTGGACTCGACTGCCCGTCGAGGTCGAGCTGGCCAGCGAGTTCCGCTACCGCGATCCGGTGCTGGACCGCTCGACGCTGGTGGTGGCGATCTCCCAGTCCGGCGAGACCGCCGACACGCTGGAGGCGGTGCGCCACGCGAAAGAGCAGAAGGCCCGCGTCCTCGCGATCTGCAATACCAACGGCGCGCAGATTCCCCGCGAGTCCGACGCGGTCCTCTACACCAGGGCCGGGCCGGAGATCGGCGTCGCCTCCACCAAGGCGTTCCTGGCCCAGGTGACCGCGAACTACCTGGTCGGGCTGGCCTTGGCGCAGGCGCGCGGCACCAAGTACCCGGACGAGGTGGCCCGCGAGTTCGCCGAACTCGAGGCGATGCCGAAGCTGGTGGAACGCGTGCTGGAGACCGCGCCGCAGGTGCGGACCATCGCGCGGGAACTGGCCCAGGTGCCGACCGTGCTGTTCTTGGGACGTCACGTCGGCTACCCGGTGGCATTGGAGGGCGCGCTCAAGCTCAAAGAGCTGGCCTACATGCACGCCGAGGGATTCGCGGCGGGTGAACTCAAGCACGGACCGATCGCGCTGATCGAGGACGGTCTCCCGGTGATCGTGGTGATGCCGTCGCCGAAGGGGCGCGCGGTGCTGCACTCGAAGCTGCTGAGCAACATCCGGGAGATCCAGGCGCGCGGCGCGCGCACCATCGTGATCGCGGAGGAAGGCGACGACACGGTGCGCCCGTTCGCCGACGACCTCATCGAGATCCCCAGCGCGCCGACGCTGTTCCAGCCGCTGTTGTCGACGGTCCCGCTGCAGATCTTCGCCGCCGAGGTGGCGCAGGCGCGCGGCTACGACGTCGACAAGCCGCGTAACTTGGCCAAGTCCGTCACCGTGGAATAGTCCGGTGGCCGCGCACTGTCGAGTGCGCGGCCACTGCTCGCCGTCTCGGCTATGCCCGCACGGCGACCAAGGGTTCCTCTGGGACGGTGGGCTCAGCGCGGCGCTCGAGGTATCCGGACACGACCGCGAGAACCAGCGCGACCAGGACCAACCCGACGCCGACCCAGTTGGGGGCGGTGTAGCCGAGGCCCGCGGCGATCACCACGCCGCCGAGCCAGGCCGATACCGCGTTGCCGAGATTGAACGCGCCGATATTGACCGCGGAGGCCAGGGTGGGCGCGCCCGCCGCTTGGTCGAGGACGCGCTTCTGCAGCGGCGGGACGGTCGCGAATCCGAGGGCGCCGATCAGCACGACCGTGACGGCGGCGGCGATCTTGTCGTGGGCGGTGACGGTGAACAGCGCGAGAACGATCGCGAGCCCGCCGAGGGTGATGTACAGCATCGGCATCAGGTGGCGGTCGGCGAATTTGCCGCCGATCAGATTGCCCGCGAAGAAGCCGAGGCCGAACAGCACGAGCAGCCAGGTCACCGAACTCTCCGCGTAACCGGTCACCTCGGTCATCATCGGCGCCAGGTAGGTGATCGCGGCGAATACTCCGCCGAAGCCGAGCACCGTCATCGCCATTGCCAGCAGCACCTGGGGATTGCGGAACACCGCCAGTTCGGTGCGTAGCCGGGCGTTCGCAGCGGCGGGCTGTTGCGGCACCAGCGCCGCGACGCCCAGCAAGCCGATCAGCCCGATCAGCGCGACGAACAAGAAGGTCAGCCGCCAGCCGAAATGCTGTCCGAGCAGCGTGCCCAGCGGTACACCGACCACGGTGGCGACGGTGAGCCCGGTGAACATGATCGCGATGGCGCCGGCGCGCCGGTCGGCGCTGACCAGGGTTCCGGCAACCACGGCACCGATTCCGAAGAACGCGCCGTGGGCGAGCGAGGCAACGATCCGCCCGGTGAGCATCAGCGCGAAAGTCGGCGCGGCGGCGGACACGATGTTGCCGAGGACGAGCAGCGTGAGCATGCCGAGCAGCATGCGTTTGCGTGAAACCCGGGTGCCGAGGCCGGTCATCAGCGGCGCACCCGCCACGACACCGAGCGCGTATCCGGTTACCAGCAGACCGGCGGTGGGGATGGACACCGCGTAGCTGTCGGCGATGTCGGGCAGCAGGCCGACGACGACGAATTCCGTCGTCCCGATGCCGAATGCCCCGAGGGTCAGGGCGAGAAGGGCGAGGGGCATGGGGGAGCCTCCACATGATGTTGCGTCAGATCCTTACAGGCGTCGACAATAATTGCAGACGCGCTTTAATTGCAAGCGCGGGCTATTGTGAAGTCTGGCTATCCTGGAGGCCTGATCCCCTGACGCGAAGGAAACGCCGATGACCGCGGATGCCGCTCTGACCGGCCTCGCCGATGGTTGGTACGCACTCTCGCTGCTGCACGACCGGATCGAGGCGCACATCGAGCGGGCCCTGCAATCCGGCCATGACCTGAGCGTTCGCGAATACTCCCTGCTGGTCGTCCTGAGCCGTCAGCACGACGGGGCGGGCGGGCACCTGCGGATGAACCAGGTCGCCGAAGCCGTGGTGCTGAGCCAGAGCGCCACTACCCGGCTGGTCTCCCGGCTCGAGGATCGCGGCCTGCTCCAGCGGTACCTCTGCCCGGACGACCGCCGCGGCATCTACACCGACGTAACGGCGGCGGGCTTGGACCTGCTCGAGCAGGCCCGGCCCACGCACGACGCCGCCCTCGCCGGCGCTCTCGGTCAAGCGGCCGCCAACCCGGAACTCGCGCCGCTGGTGGCCGCGGTCGAGGCGCTGAACACCAGTTCCGCCCGCGGCGCCCGGCCCCGGGACTACCGCCCGGTGTGAGCCGGAGGCGATTGGTGTACCGAGCTCAGCCCGCCGGGCCCGAATCCGGTGCGCTGCGCATCCGCGGGTTATCCGACGGTGATGGTCCCGCGCATCTCCGGGTGCAGCGAGCAGAGGTAGCGGTAGACGCCGGGCGCGGTGAAGGTGTAGCTCCACTCGCCTTTGTCGATGATCGGGCTGTTGATGCCCATCGCCTTGTCACCGATGCCCTGCACGGTGTGCGGCACCTTGTCGCCGAATTTCCAGGTGACCGTGTCGCCGACCTCGACGGTGACCTCGGCGGGGGAGAATTTCATGTCGTCCACCGCGACGGTGGCGGCGGCGGGCTTGCGCTCACCGGTCTGCTGAGCGGTGGTGGTGGCCGGCCGAGCCGGTTTCCTCGTGGTGGTGGCGGCCGAACCGGATTCGTCGCCGCCGCATCCGGACAGCAGCAGCGCGCCGGCCAGGGCGACTCCCGTGACGACGCGGACGGTCCCATTGCGGCGGCGAACGCTTGGCATGATGGCCAAGCGTAGTAGGCCACACCGACGGAGGGAGCGGCGATGTCCACGCAGCGGGGCTATTTCACCGTAGACGAGGTGCGCGCGGCGGAGGCCGAGCTGTTCACCCGGGTGCCGGACGGCGTGCCCATGCGGCGCGCGGCGCACGGCCTGGCCACGGTGGTGGCGGGGGAACTGCGGGAGCGTACCGGCGGTGTCGCGGGACGGGCGGTGACCCTGCTTGTCGGATCCGGCGACAACGGCGGCGACGCGCTCTGGGCCGGAGCGCAGTTGCGCCGTCGCGGTGTCGCCGTCACCGCCGTCCTGCTCGACCCGGAGCGGGCGCACGCCGAAGGGCTTGCGGCGCTGCGCAAAGCCGGTGGTCGAGTGGCCGACGACACCGGCGATCCGGACCTGGTGATCGACGGCATCGTCGGCATTTCAGGTCGCGGCCCGCTGCGGCCGCGTGCCGCGGAAATCGTTGCGGCGCTGCAGGCTCCGATCGTCGCGGCCGACCTGCCCAGCGGCGTCGCCCCGGATACCGGGGCGATCGAGGGCCCCGCCGTCCGCGCCGACGTCACGGTCGCCTTCGGCGCGTACAAACCGGTGCACGCCCTCGCCGCGCCGCAGTGTGGCCGAATCGAGTTGATTCCGATCGGCTTACGTCTTCCGGAAGCGGGTCTCGTCGCACTGGAACCCGCTTCGATCGGCGCCGCGTGGCCGGTGCCCGGCCCGGCCGACGACAAGTACACGCAAGGCGTGACCGGTGTCTGCGCGGGCAGCGCGACGTATCCGGGCGCCGCGGTGCTGTGCGCGGGTGCTGCCGTCGCCGCGACGTCGGGGATGGTGCGGTATGCCGGAACCGCGGCGGCCGAGGTGTTGCACCACTTTCCCGAAGTGATCGCCACCCAGCAGTTCGCCGCCACCGGGCGCGTCCAGTCCTGGGTCTTCGGTCCCGGCGCGGGCACCGACGACGACGCCGGGCAACGCCTTCGCGAGATCCTGGCCACCGACCTTCCGGTGGTGATCGACGCCGACGGGCTGACCCTGCTGGCCGCCGCGCCGGAACTGGTGCGCGATCGCGCGGCCCCGACCGTCCTGACCCCGCACGCGGGCGAGTTCGCCCGGCTCACCGGGAACGAGGTCGGCCCGGACCGGGTCGGCGCGGTGCGCGGCCTCGCCGATTCCTGGCAGGTCACCGTGCTGTTGAAGGGCCGCGCCACGCTGGTCGCCGCCCCGGGCCGCCCCGTGCTGGTCAACGAAGCGGGCGGCTCGTGGGCGGCCACCGCGGGCGCGGGCGACGTGCTCTCGGGCATCATCGGGACGCTGTTGGCGGCAGGCCGTGACCCCGCCTGGTCGGCCGCGGCGGCAGCCCGAGTGCACGCGTCGGCCGCCAACTCGGCCGCCCACGAGCACGCGCCCGCCGGAACCCCCATCTCGGCAAGCGTCCTGGCCGCGCACGTCCGGCCCGCGATCGGCGTCCTGCGCGGCCTCGCCCACCCCTCTTGAGCCGCGCCGTCGTCGGTGATCGCTGTCATTCATGGCGACGATCACAGGGGACGACCGGCGCGTCAACCGAGTGGAACCGGAACCGAGCGCGCCCATAGACTCGACCGGAACCAACGCAACGACTGATCTCGAGAGCACATGGGTAACTCGCCGGGTACGCCCAGAACCCAGGTGGCACCGGACGCGGGACCTGAACGCGAATCCTGTACCACCCGACTGGTACGGCCTGAATCCCCGGAGAGGCGGAACGGACTGCCGTGAATGCGCAAGTCGAAACGGTCATCGACCTGGACGCCATCGCCCACAACGTGCGAATCCTGCGCGAACACGCGGGCGACGCCGCGGTGATGGCAGTGGTGAAGGCCGACGGCTACAACCACGGCGCGGTCGAGGTCGGCCGGGCCGCGCTGGCCGCGGGTGCGGCGGAACTGGGTGTGACGACGGTGGCCGAGGCGGTGCAGTTGCGTGCGGCCGGTATCACCGCGCCCATCCTGTGCTGGCTGCACAGCGCGGACACCGACTTCGCGGCCGCGGTGGCCGCCGACGTCGAGATCGGAGTGTCCTCACAGGCCCATCTGCGGGCGGTCGAGGCCGCTGTCCGTGGCACCGGTCGTCCGGCGACGGTGACGCTGAAGGTGGACACCGGCCTGAACCGCAACGGTGTGTCGCCGGCCGAATACCCGGAAGTCCTGACCGCGCTGCGCGCGCTGGTCGATGAGGAGGCGGTGCGCTTCCGCGCGATCTTCTCCCATCTCGCGCACGCCGACGAACCCGGGCACCCCAACAACGACGTGCAGCGCGCCCGGTTCCTGGACGCGATCGCCACCGCCAAGGAGCACGGCCTGGAGCCGGAGCTGGTGCACATCGCCAACTCCGCGGCCACCCTCACCCGTCCGGACCTGGCCTTCGACCTGGTCCGGCCCGGCATCGCCATGTACGGCCTGTCCCCGATTCCGGACGACGATTTCGGCTTGCGGCCCGCGATGACGTTCCAGGCCCGGGTCGTCCTGGTCAAGCGGGTGGCCGCAGGCGAAGGGGTCTCCTACGGGCACCAGTGGATCGCGCCGCACGACACCACCGTCGCGCTGATTCCCGCCGGTTACGCCGACGGCGTGTTCCGCCCGTTGAGCGGACGATTCGACGTCTGGCTGGGCGGGGCGCCGCGCAGGAACGTGGGGCGGGTGTGCATGGACCAGTTCGTCGTCGATCTCGGTGACAACGCGGCGGGCGTTCAGGAAGGCGATACCGCAGTCCTCTTCGGTGCGCGACCACATGCCCAGGACTGGGCGGATCTGCTCGGCACCATCCACTACGAAGTGGTGTGCTCGCCGCGCGGCAGGGTCACCCGCCGCTACACCGGTGCCGTGCGGTGAGCCGCTTCCGGATGACCCCGCTGCGCGGCGGGCTGGCCACGGTGGGTGTCGTCGGTGCGCTGGCCGGCGCCCATGCCCTTCGGCGCGCCGGTGCGCGGGTGCTGTGGCCCGCCCGGGGCGACGACTACCGCGACGAGAATTTCGGGCTGATCGACGCCGACCGCGCCGGAACGGTGCTCGCCGACGACGGTGTGCCCCTGGCCACGCGAACCTGCGGCCCCGACGACGCGCCGGTGACGGTGATCTTCGTGCACGGCTTCTGCAACACCATGGCGTCTTTCCACTTTCAGCGGCGTGACCTGGAAAAGCGGTGGGGCGCACGGATTCGCATGGTGCTGTTCGATCTGCGCGGACACGGTCGTTCCGGCGTGCCGAGTGCCGCGAGCTGTACCGTCGCCCAGCTCGGCTGCGATCTCGCCGCCGTCCTGCGCGCCACCGCTCCGGCCGGTCCGGTGGTACTGGTCGGCCATTCGCTGGGCGGGATGGCGATTCTGGCCGCGGCCGCGCGATTCCCGGACCTGTTCGCGGCCAGAGTGATCGGGATCGCACTGCTGTCGACCACTGCCGCCGGTGTGACCGCCGCGGGTGTCGGGCAGCTGTTGCGCAATCCCGCGATCGACGGCTTTCGCCTGGCCGTGCACATCGCGCCCGCCCTGGTGCAGGCGGGCCGCGTCACCGTGCGGCACGTGATCACCCCGATCCTGCACGTCAGCTCGTTCCACGGCCCGGTGAGCCCCACGCTGTCGCGCTTCACGACGCTGATGATCGACCAGACGCCCATGGAGACCATCGTGAAGTTCCTCCAGGCGATCGAGGTGCACGACGAGTCCGCGGCGCTACCCGCGCTGGCGGGCACACCGGCCCTGGTGCTCGGCGGCGGGCGCGACCTGGTGATCCCGTTCCGCAATTCGCGTGCCCTGGCCGCCGCGCTGCCCGGCAGCGAGCTGATCCGGCTGGAAGGCGCGGCGCACATGCCGCATATGCAGTACCCGGATATCGTCAACGCCGCGCTGGATCGATTGCTGGTGCGGGCGGGCGCGGTCGACCCGTCGGGCTCGGAGGTGGCCGGTGGCTGAACCACGGCAACGAATCCTGCCCACCGTCGCCGACACCGAGGCGCTCGGCCGGGAACTGGCCGCGGATCTGCGCGCCGGTGATCTGGTGGTGCTCGACGGTCCGCTCGGGGCGGGCAAGACCGCGCTCACCCGTGGCATCGCCGCGGGGCTCGGCGTGCAGGGCCGGGTCAGCTCGCCGACGTTCATCATCGCCCGCCAGCACCGCGCGGGGCAGCGCGCGGACGGACCGTCGGTGCCCCTGGTCCACGTGGACGCCTACCGGCTCGGCGGCGACCTCGACGAGCTGGACGCCCTGGACCTGGACACCGATCTGCATCAGGCGGTGGTCGTGGTGGAGTGGGGCCGCGGCGTGGTGGAGCACCTCGCGGAGCGGCACCTGCGCGTGCTGCTGTCGCGCGAGCCGGATTCGGATGTGCGCACCGCCATCTGGGAATGGGTGGGTTAGCTCTCAGGTAGCTCTGCGTCGGTGCCTCCTACCACCCGGTATCGTTGGCCCAATCATGCTTGTACTAGCCGTCGACACCGCGACACCCGCCGTCACAGCGGGACTGGTGGACCTGGAGCAGGGCGCCGGCGCGGCGGACCCCGTCCGGGCGCGCACCATCGCCTACCGGGTGCGGGTCGACCCCCGCGCCCATGCCGAGGTGCTCACCCCGCAGATTCTCGAATGCCTCACCGAGGCAGGTCGTTCCAGGACCGACATCGACGCGATCGTCGTCGGCGTCGGGCCGGGTCCGTTCACCGGCCTGCGCGTCGGCATGGCCACCGCGGCCGCGTTCGGTGACGCGCTCGGCATCCCGGTGTACGGCGTGTGCAGCCTCGACGCGATCGCCGCCGACGCGGCCGTCGACCCGGCCGTGCCACCCCCCGTCGAGCTCCCGCCCGAGGCCGAACTGCTCGTGGTGACCGACGCGCGGCGGCGCGAGGTGTACTGGGCGCGGTACCGGGAGGGCGCGCGCGTGGCCGGACCCGAGGTGTGCAAGCCCTCGGAATTGGACGAGGGTCAGGCCACGGCGATCGCCGGATCCGCCTCGCACGTCGACTTCTTCGATCTTCCTGTGCTCCCCGCCGAAACGCCCTCGCCCGCCGGTTTGGTGCGCGTGGCCGCCCCCGAGCTGCTCTCGCGCAGCGTGCCGGAGCCGCTGGTTCCGCTGTACCTGCGCAGGCCGGACGCGGTCGAGAACGCCTACCGCCGACTCGACCGGACGGGAGCGTGAGGCTGATGGCGTTCCGGATCGAGCCGATGGTGGCCGACGACATCACACGCTGCGTGGAACTGGAGCAGTTGCTGTTCCCGGAGGACGACCCGTGGGCCGCCGTGGCGTTCCAGTCCGAGCTGGCCGGCCGGCACAACCGCTACATCACCGCGCGCGACGAGGACGGGCGAATGGTCGGCTACGCGGGTATCGCCCTGCTGGGTGACGCCGAACACCCCGAGGCCGAGGTGCACACCATCGGTGTCGATCCCCGCTGCCATCGCGCCGGCGTCGGCACACTCCTGCTGGAGGCGCTGCTCGCCGAGGCGGGCAGGCGTGGCGGACCGGTGTTCCTGGAGGTCCGCACCGACAACGCGCCCGCGATCGCGCTGTACGCCAAGCACGGCTTCCACATCATCGGATTGCGCAAGAACTACTACCACCCCAGTGGCGCGGACGCGTACACGATGCGTAGACCCGCGCTGACCAGCGAGGATCGCTGGCGGACACCGGACGAGGTGCTGTCGTGATCATCATGGGCATCGAAAGCTCCTGCGACGAAACCGGAGTCGGCATCGTCCGCAGGAACCCCGACGGCACCTGCGAATTGCTCGCCGACGAGGTCGCCTCCAGCGTCGACCAGCACGCGCGCTTCGGCGGCGTAGTCCCGGAGATCGCCTCGCGCGCACATCTCGAGGCGATCGTCCCCGCCATGCGCCGCGCGCTGTCGGCGGCGGGTATCGCGAAACCGGACGCGCTGGCGGTGACCATCGGCCCGGGCTTGGCCGGTGCGCTGCTGGTCGGCGTCGCCGCCGCGAAAGCGTATGCGGCGGCGTGGGATGTGCCCTTCTACGCGCTGAACCATCTCGGCGGGCACGTCGCGGTGGACACCCTGGAACACGGGCCGATGCCGCCGTGCGTCGCGCTGCTGGTGTCGGGCGGGCACACCCACCTGCTGCACGTCACGGATCTGTCCGAGCCGATCGTGGAGCTGGGCAGCACCGTCGACGACGCGGCGGGCGAGGCGTTCGACAAGGTGGCGCGCCTGCTCGGGCTGGGTTTCCCCGGCGGTCCCGCGCTGGACGCCGCCGCGGCGACCGGTGATCCGCGCGCCATCGCGTTTCCCCGTGGCATGACCGGGCCGCGCGACCCGCGCTACGACTTCTCCTTCTCGGGCCTCAAAACCGCGGTGGCCCGGTACGTGGAGGCGGCGCAGCGCGACGGCGTGGCCGCGGACGATCTGCCGATCCCCGACATCGCGGCGTCGTTCCAGGAGTCGGTCGCGGATGTGCTCACCATGAAAGCGATTCGGGCGGCTCAGGATGTCGGCGTCGGCACGCTGGTGCTCGGCGGCGGAGCCACGGCCAACTCGCGGATCCGTTCGATGGCCGAAGAACGCTGCACTGCGGCAGGTTTGACGCTGCGGGTGCCCAAGCCCCGGTTGTGCACGGACAACGGCGTGATGATCGCCGCCCTCGGCGCGCATGTCATCGCGGGTGGCGCGGCCCCTTCGCCGCTGACGGTCGCCACCGACCCCGGTCTGCCGGTGTCGGTCAGTATGGTTCGCTGACCTGCTCGTACTCGGTGACCGGCCGGATCGCGGCCGACGGGTTGCGCTGCGATCTCCGGGATCGCTCGGCGGGGCCGATATCAGCGCACGGATGCCGTCCGCGGGCTCGCTGGACAGCGCCAGATGTCGGTCGGCCGACGACGGGAGACGAGCGGCCGGGCGCACGACTGTGGAGATCAGTTCGGCGCCAGGAGTCCCGGATCGGACGAGGACCCCGAATGACCCCGGGGCGGCAACGGCAGGCTCGACCACGCGGGCGCCTGGGCCGGACTCGTGCCGGGCGTCGTCGCGCTGGGCGCCACGGGCCCGAAGGTCCGGCTCGACTGCGGCGAACTGCCCGGCGCGGCATGCGGATTGCCGAACAGCGGACCGAGCAGTTCGGGGAACGGGATCGGCGGAAGGTTCGGATCCGGGCGCAGCGTGGGCTGCGTGGGCGGAATCACCTGCGTGGCCGTCGAACCGCCGGTACTGCTCTGCGGCCCGTGTTCCGTGGTGGTCGGCCCGACGCCGGTGCTGTCCGGCGTGCGGTCGTGCGTACCGGCCGCCGCGGTCGGGAGCGGTGTGGATGTCGGGTTCGGCAGCTGGGAAGCGCTGCTCGTGGTCCCCGCGGGAGAGACCTCGTCGTCCGCGGTGGGGGAGAACGTCTTGACCCCGTACCCGACGATCAGCCCGACGACCACGATCGCACCGGCCAGGGTGCCGAACACCTTGGTGACCGTGCCCGCGGGCGCGTCGCCGCCCAGCGCGCCGACCGGGAACACCGAGGGCTGCACCGAATCGGCGACCAGGGCCGCGCCTTTCGCGGTCACCGCCTCCGGGTCCGGCACGGTGAACACCGGGACCTCCAGCGCGGCGGTGAGGGTGTCGAGCACGGCGGGGATGTTGGCACCGCCGCCGATGACCGCGACCGCCTGCGGTTGCCGGGGCGACCGGGCGAACGCCGTCGTGACGAAGCGGGTGAGATCGCGCAGCAGGTCGGCGATCAACTCTTCGAAGTCGGCCCTGGTCAGCTTCAGCGGACGCCCGGCGACGTGGTCGATGGTGACCGCGGGCGCGATGGACAGGTGCTCCTTCGCCGCGCGGCCCCGGTTGGTGAGCATGCCGCGGTTCGGGCGGGTACCGCGCCTGGCGAAGTGCATGTCCACCAGATGCTGGTAGATCAGGTCATCGATCGCCTTGCCGCTGACGGTCGCGGTGCGATCGGAACGGAGCAGGGAGCCCTCGGCCCGGTCGGCGACGGTGACGCTGAGCCCCGAGGCGCCGAGATCGATGATGGCGACGGTGTCGTAACGGTCCAGCAGGCCGGTGTGCCGCAGGTACGTCAGCGCGGCGGTGCCCTCCGGGATCAGCCGCAGCTCACGCTGTTTGCCGGTGGCCGAGCGGATGATCTGCGCCTGCTCCTTGGTGCGGTAGGCGACCGCGACGCTGGTGGGCGGCTGACCGGTCATCGGCTCGAAATCGCGTGGACCACCCGCGAACCGGCCGACCGGACGGATGATCTCGCGCGGCGGCTGCGTGGTCGGCAGCTGCGTGGTCATCAACTCGATCGAGGACGCCACCAGGTCGCCGAGATCGGAATGGGCCGCGTCGGCGGAGACGACGCGGTAATCGAAGCTCTGCATGCCGTTCGGCGCGGTGGAGACCAACGCCGAGCACACGACCTCGGCCCCGGCCGAGATGCCGAGGGATGTTCGCATGTTCACCTCCCTTCGAGCGGATGGTCATGGTGTCGCCGACCATCTCGAATCAACTGCCGGACCGCCGTATGGATGACGCGCGACCCGGACCGGGAAACGAACCGGCCCCTCGTCCGGGTGGGTCGCGGGGACCGGCCATGGATCACGTGTGTCTTGCTCTCTGGTGAAGCTGGTGGTGCAACGATCGTGCTGCGGCGCTGCGAGTCTCGGCGACGCTGTGGTACCCCTGGGTCGCCGATCCGCCGCCTGTTCGGCGACGAACCGGCGGCCGGACCGCAGCCGTCGTCAATAGTGTCACAATCCGTTATCCGAACGTTACTGTTTCCCCGAACTTATCGCCAAGCCCGCAGCTTCTCGGGCGTGCCGCGGCAAAGTTGGCACCGCTCAGCCTTGAGCGCTGGCACTCTCATGTATAGAGTGCTAGTCGGCACTGTGTGTAGTGCTTGTGCCAGCAGCTTGACCACTGGGCAGGGGTCCCGGCACCCGCGACGACGGGGCTATGCGCAGGGTCAGCATCGTGACCAACCGACGCGTCCGGAACAACGGTTCCGGACGACCGAATCCCCTGAAAGTGGAGGGCTCAACGTGGCGAGCGTGAACATCAAGCCGCTCGAGGACAAGATCCTCGTCCAGGCCAACGAGGCCGAGACGACGACGGCCTCCGGCCTGGTCATCCCCGACACGGCGAAGGAAAAGCCGCAAGAGGGCACCGTTGTCGCCGTCGGTCCCGGCCGGTGGGACGACGAGGGCGAGAAGCGCATCCCGCTGGATGTCCAGGAGGGTGACACCGTCATCTACAGCAAGTACGGCGGCACCGAGATCAAGTACCAGGGCGAGGAGTACCTCATCCTGTCGGCGCGCGACGTGCTGGCCGTCGTCACCAAGTAGCCGATCGGGCACGCATGCGTTCCGCCCCGGTGTCTCTCGTGACCCGGGGCGGAACGCGTTCGGCGCCGACACCCCGGCACTGAAACACGCGGTGCGAGCGACGGGCCCGTAGGCGGCAGCCTGCGTAACCACGGAGGGCCCCGGGAGCACCGCTCATCGGACACGCGGTGCGAGCGATGGGCTCCGGAGCGCCGCAATCCACTACAGGAGCGAATTCCCATGGCAAAGCAGATCGAGTTCGACGAGAAGGCTCGCCGGGCTCTGGAACGCGGTGTCGACAAGCTCGCCGACGCGGTCAAGGTCACCCTGGGCCCGCGCGGACGGCACGTCGTGCTCGCGAAGTCCTTCGGCGGCCCGACCGTCACCAACGACGGCGTCACCATCGCGCGCGACATCGAGCTCGAGGACCCGTTCGAGAACCTCGGCGCGCAGCTGGTCAAGAGCGTCGCCACCAAGACCAACGATGTCGCGGGCGACGGCACCACCACCGCCACCGTGCTGGCCCAGGCGCTGGTTCGCGCCGGGCTGAAGAACGTTGCCGCGGGCGCGAACCCGATCGCGATCGGCTCCGGCATCGCCAAGGCCGCCGACGCGGTCTCCGAGGCGCTGCTCGCGCTGGCCACCCCGGTCTCCGGTGAGCAGGCCATCGCGCAGGTCGCGACGGTGTCCTCGCGCGACGAGGAGATCGGCGAGATGGTCGGCAAGGCGCTGACCACCGTCGGCAAGGACGGCGTCGTCACCGTCGAGGAGTCCTCGACGCTGCAGACCGAACTGGTCGTCACCGAGGGCGTGCAGTTCGACAAGGGCTACCTGTCGCCGTATTTCATCACCGACCCCGACAGTCAGCAGGCCGTCCTGGAGGACGCGTTCGTCCTGCTGCACCGCGAGAAGATCAGCTCGCTGCCGGACTTCCTGCCGCTGCTGGAGAAGATCGCGGAGAGCGCCAAGCCCGTCCTGATCATCGCCGAGGACGTGGAGGGCGAGGCGCTGTCGACCCTGGTGGTCAACGCGATCCGCAAGACGATCAAGGCCGTCGCGGTGAAGGCGCCGTTCTTCGGCGACCGCCGCAAGGCGTTCCTCGACGACCTGGCGGTGGTCACCGGTGGCACCGTGGTGAACCCGGATCTGGGCATCACGCTGCGCGAGGCGGGCCTGGACGTGCTCGGCAAGGTGCGTCGCGTCGTGGTGACCAAGGACGACACCACGATCATCGACGGCGCCGGTTCCGCGGCGGACGTGGAGGCGCGTGTCGCGCAGCTGCGCCGCGAGATCGAGTCCACCGATTCCGACTGGGATCGCGAGAAGCTCGAGGAGCGGCTGGCCAAGCTGGCCGGTGGCGTCGCGGTGATCAAGGTCGGTGCGGCCACCGAGACCGCGCTCAAGGAGCGCAAGTACCGCGTCGAGGACGCGGTGAGCGCCGCCAAGGCCGCCGTGGAGGAAGGCATCGTGCCCGGTGGCGGCACCGCGCTGGTGCAGGCCGCGAGCAAGCTCGTCGAGCTGCGCGACTCGCTGTCCGGTGACGAAGCCGTCGGCGTCGAGGTGGTCCGCACCGCGCTGCGGGCGCCGCTGTACTGGATCGCCACCAACGCGGGCCTGGACGGCGCGGTGGTGGTCAGCAAGGTGGCCGAGGGCAAGGAGGGCTTCAACGCCGCCACGCTCACCTACGGCGACCTGCTCACCGACGGCGTCGTCGACCCGGTGAAGGTGACCCGTTCGGCCGTCGTGAACGCGGCGTCGGTCGCGCGCATGGTGCTCACCACCGAGAGCGCCGTGGTCGACAAGCCCGCCGAGGAGCAGAACGAGCACGGTCACCACGGCCACTCGCACTGAACCGGCCGTCGGGCAGGACAACCGGCAAGGCCCCCGAACCGCGCGGTTCGGGGGCCTTGCCGGTTCTTGCGGCACGGGACGCGACTACCGGTGATACCGAGGAGGTTCCGAAGCTCGACACGCTGTCTGCCGCGGGACCGGAAGGGTCGGCGGATGGTCCGGACCGTCGGGCCCGTACGCGTGGAGCGGGAATGCCTGGCGCGACGCCGGGTTCAGCTGGCGACCGGCGGCTGTTCTGCGGCGATGGCCGCGAGTAGGCGAGCACGCAGCGCGGGCGGCGGAGCGGCCGCCGTGGCGGTGGCGAGAGCGGAGAGCGCTTCTTTGGTGTCTCTGACTTCCCGGATGAACTCCGCGCGTAGCACGGGGTCCTCGCTGTCGAACAGTTCCTGCACCTCTTGATGGTCTTCGTCGTCGATCGATCCGAGCGCGACGGTGTGCGCGAGATCGATCTGGCGTTCGTTCATCTCACGTCACCCCCAAACTTTTCTTCAGTCGTGTCAATCCGTCCCGAATCCGGGACTTAACCGTAGGTAACCCTACGTCGAGGTAGGTGGCTACCTCCGCATAGGTGCGCCCACCGTAGTAGGCGAGCGAGATGGCTTCCCGCTGGGTTTCGGTGAGTGTGGCGAGACCGGCCAGGACGGCCTGTTGGTCGAGCCTGCGCTCGACCTCTTCGGTGACCTCGTCGAATTCGTTGCCGAGCACCCGTATCCCGTAGGCGACCTCGCGCTGGGTGTGGGCCTGTTCGGCGCGGACCCGGTCGACGGCGCGCCGGTGGGCGAGCGTCATCAACCACGTCACCGCGGAACCCTTCGCCGGGTCGAAGCTCGATGCCATCCGCCAGATCTGCAGATAGACCTCCTGTGTGGTCTCCTCCGCGTATCCAGGATCGTGCAGAACGCGCAACACCAGACCGAAGACGCGCGCGCACGTCCGGTCGTACAGTTCGGCGAATGCTTCCTGGTCGGCTCGGCCGCATCGATGCAGAAGCGCGGCGAGCTCGATACTTTCGGCTGCGCGTGCCGTAACCGCAGAATCCACCGTGGGTGGGAAGGCTTCTCTTCGGAACGAGTCGCCCTCTGCGGCTGGCGGCCGCGTTGTCACAACGCTCCATTCTGTGTCATCGGTCACTACCGTAGCGTGCCGCTATGACCTCCCTTCCGGTGGGGTGCCCACAAGCCCGGCGCGGAACGGGCGCCGCGTTGCGAAAAGCGCCGACACGCCGGATATCTCGGAAGGAGACACGCCGTGACACGCCGAGCACTGTCGCACCGTGCCGGAACCGGCGGAGGCACGGTTCCCGGCCTTCGCTCGGCGGCCGGCCGATCGATGGTGACGATCGGAACCCACGCGCCGGCCTCCGGCGCTGAACCGATCACCGTGTCGCGTGAGCGGCTCGACCGGAGCATGTTGCAGTGGCCCGTTATTTGCTAGGAATTCGACGCCCGGTGGCGCGTGGATGGGAGAGGATTGATTCAGACGGCCATGCGGCGGCGGTTGCGCCGCGCGTGCATCTCGCGCTCGGTTTCCGACATGCCGCCCCAGATGCCATAGGGCTCGCTGACTTTCAGCGCGTGGGTGCGGCATTGCATGAGCACCGGGCAGGTGCGGCAGATCTCCTTGGCACGCATCTCGCGCGCGGTGCGGGCTCGGCCACGCTCGCCATCGGGATGGAAGAACACCGCGGAATCCTGCCCGCGGCACGATCCTCGCATCTGCCAATCCCAGACATCGGCGTTGGGTCCCGGGAGGTGGGTCGGCATGGGCATGGTGAACTCCTCGTGGTGCGAGCTCGTCAGCATTGTCGAGCAGTTGTCCTGCAACAGTTGTGGGCCACGACGCCGTGTCGGCGAAGGTGCCCGGGCTCGCCCCTCGCGGTCGCTGCAATTTCGCGCGGCGCCGTCTGTGGCGATGAGCTACGTTAGGTCCAGCCGCGAAATTCCGTCAATAGTTCGGCGCAGCACTTTTCCAAATCTCGCGCTGTGAAATTTAACCTCCGAACTGTTTACTTTTCGCGTTGGTTCCGGCGATACTGTTCGGTTGGCCGGAGGCCCGTTGTGCCTGCATGTGTCGTGTACGATCAGATTTGCGCAGGTAGAGCCGCTTTTTGCGGTGTGGGGCCACTTCGGAGCGGATGGTGCGCGCATGACGGCCGCCGCTCCCGCGGCCGAGGGGGTTCGGGACCCGCGGATCCGAAGATGGCGGAAACGGGGCGGACAGGTTAATTACGCGAAACGCGCATGAATTCCCGGCGCGGCCGCTCGGCGATTGCCGGGGCTAGATTTACCTAATGGAAACATCGGCTCGGCGGCGGAAATGCCGGGTGCCGGCCTGTCCGTGGTCGCTCACCTTTCGTCGTCCCGGCCCGCGTGCCGCACAGGATAGAGTGCGCCCGTGTTCGCGCCCGCTCCGCTCGGAGATCCTCACGTCGCGGTCCTCGCCGAGGCCGCCTTCGGCGCCGATCCGGGGCGCGCTGCCGCCGAGTTGCCGCCCGCCTCGGACGCACTCGGCGGGTGGTATCGCGCCGTGGTCCTCGGCGGCCAGGGGCGCTATGCCGCGGCGCGTGCCGAATTGCGAAGGGTATGCAACCACAGCACCGACCCCGTCCTCCTCTCACTGGCGGGAAGTACCGAGGGCTCTTTTCTGCGCCAACTCGGCAGGCACGAGCGTGCGGCGGCGTTCGACGGGCGGGCCGCCGCGCTGATCCTCACCACCGGCGCGCGGGCGGAAGCCGGCTCCGGGGGTTCTTCGGAGGAGACGGGCGGTTACCGTCCCAGCCGCGCCGACGCGATCTGTGACGCGCTCACCGGACTCGCCGCCGACGCGCTCGGGACCGGGCGGCTCGCGCTGGCCGATCGGCTGCTGCGGCGCAGCGCGTCGGCGGCACGGCAGTACGGTGCCGGTTGGCGTCCGGCGATCCGCCTGGGCTGGGTGTCCGCCGAAACCGCCCTGGCAGCAGGTGATTTCGAGACGGCGGCGGCGCACGCGGCGACCGCGCTCGAGCTGGCCGACCGATCCCCGTCGGTGCGGCACCGGGTCAAGTCGCGCCTGCTGGTCGCCGCGGCCGACGTGGCCCGCGACGCGCGCGGACGATCCGGTTTTTCCGCCGAGGACGTCGCCGAGCAGTGCCGCGAACACGGACTGCTGCCGTTGCGCTGGGCGTGTGCCATGCTCCGCGCCGGTTCCGGCGCACCGGATGCGGCGGCCGAGGCGGCCGAGTGCGCCGCGGTCATCGCCCGTGCCGGCGGAGCGTTGCGCCCGCTGGGTGGCCGCTAGGTGATCACGGAGTCCACCGTGTTGCCAAGTTCCGGCCATCGGGTCGCTATTGTTAGATCCGTTCCGCCCCTTCGGTGGAAGCACTGGTCGTCACCGGACCGTGCCACTTGTAACGCCAGGAATATCTCTGACGATGACGCACACGGGCGAAGAGTTGGACCTCGCCGTCGCTGCCGCTGCGCAGGGCGACAGATCCGCTTTAGCTCAGGTACTGGAGATGATCCGCCCGCTGGTGGTGCGCTACTGCCGCGCGCGGATCGGAGCCGCGGAGCGTGGGCAGCTCTCCGCGGACGACGTTGCGCAGGAGGTTTGCCTGGCTGTGATGACAGCCTTGCCCAGGTATCAAGACCAGGGCAGGCCCTTCATGGCCTTTGTTTACGGGATCGCTTCGCACAAGGTCGCCGACGCTCATCGCAATGCCGCCCGTAACAAGGCGGAGGCGATGGCCGAAGTACCAGATGTCATATCCACCGACCAGGGACCGGAACAACGAGCTCTCGAATCAGAGACGAGCAGACAGATGAACCGTTTGCTCGCGACGCTTCCCGAGAAGCACCGAGAGATCTTGATCCTGCGCTTGGTCATGGGTTTGTCAGCGGAAGAAACCGCAGTCGCCGTGGGCAGTACGGCGGGTGCGATCCGGGTGGCCCAACACAGGGCACTCGCGAAACTCAAGTCACAAGTGGCGAGGGCAGGTGAAATGTATGGCTAGGGATGGCGAGCGCGGTCGGGGTGACTGGAAGGCGCGGCTTGGATCGCGAAACAGCGGTCCCTACGCCGAGGCGTCCGGGGACACCGGCCCGGTCGACATCGCCGCGGTACGCCGCGACGATGCTCTGATCGACGCCATCGCCAGCGATGGTCCGGTGCACACCGACAGCGCCGAGGAGTATCAGCTCGCGACGTTGCTCGCGGATTGGCGAGCGGAACTGATCGCACCCGCGATGCCGGCCGAACCGGACCTGGATGCGATCGTGGCCGCGGTGAACCAGGAGATCGGCGCGCGGCAGGTTCGCATCGGGGCGCCCACCGGCGGGCGACTGAGGCTTCTGCGCCCGATCATGGGTGCCGCGGCCGCGCTGGCCTTGGTCTTCGGCGGCATGACGGCGTTCTCGTACAACGCGGAGCCGGGTGATCCGCTGTGGCGGGTCAAGGAGGTCGTGTTCAGCGAACAGGCCCAGACCACCGTGGTGCAGCGTGCGGGCAACGATCTGAACGAGGCGTCGACGCTGGTCACGCAGAATCCCTCCGAGGCGAAGGTGCGCTTGGAGCGGGCCAAGGAGAACGCCGCGCAGGTCAGCGATCCGGATAAGCGCGCCGACCTGATGGCGCAGTGGGAGCGGTTGCTCGCGGAACTGCGCAAGGTGGAACCGGAACTGGCCGACCAGCTCGAGTCGACGGTGCCCAAGACCACCGATCCGCGCGCTACCCCCGGCACCAGCGCGACCACGAAGCCCAACCAGTCGACCGGCGGGACGTCCACGATCGTGCAGCAGCAGCCGGGCGATTCGACGAAGCCTTCGACCACGGTCGATGCCACCGCTCCGAACGGGGGCGGGACATCGAACGGCGGCGGAACTTCGAATGGCGGCGGCGCGCCGACCACGGTGCCGCCGGTGACCACGGTGCCGCCGGTGACCACCCAGCCGCCGGCGACCGTGGAACCGACGGTTCCGCAGGAGCCGCCGGTCACGGAGGTCAAGCCGCCGCCTACGGGTGGGCCCACGGCGGACACCGGTAACCCGTCGGCGCCGCAGCCGCAGCAGCCGCCCACCGCTCCCACACAGGGCAACACCGGTACGAACGGCAACAACAATCAGCCGCCGACCTTCAGCGTGCCCGTCATCCCCAACCCGGGGTCGTTCGTGCCGCCCGGTCGCTGATAGACGAAGTAACCGCAAGGCAAGAACCGATCGCCGGGCAGGCGGTCGGTTTTTTGTCTTTGCGGCGCCGGTCTGTAGGGCGGCCCATCGGGCCATGAGTCATCGGCGTGTCGGCCCGCGACGGGGCCTCGATGTCCGCTGGCCGAAGTGAGTGTGTGCGTCGAGAATCACATCGGCAAGGGCGAGGTACGCGAGCCTCGAGAGGCCCGCGCGCGTATCGGTGGGGGCGGTCTCAGCCGTCGAATCCGTCGAACCCGTCGCCGTGAAAAGCCTCGTTCATCGAGGCGTCCGCGTAGCCCCGGCAGTAGTCCCAGGTGACGTACGCTTCCGGCGTCGGGTCGTAGGCGGGCTCGTGCGGGCGGACCGTGCCGTCGACCAGCAACTGAAGCAAGTTGGCGCGCAACATGTCCCAGTCGTGGTAATGGTCCTGCCTGCAGTCTTCGCAGCTGACCACGAGACCGCGGATGCCGCGGTGGGCCAGCAGCGCCTCGTACACCGCGAGGTCGGCGAGATCCTCCTCGACCGCAAGGCGCTCGTGGGGATCCAGCGGTTCGCCGGGCTCGATGGCGTCGAGCGCGGCGGACGGGTCGGAGGGGTCTCCGGCGAACGGATCCGGCGGCAAGCCAGGTGGTAGATGGTCACGCACATCCCCACGGTACGCAGAACAGGGTGGTCTGCGCCAGCGATGCGGCCCGCCAGTTTCGGTGGTGGGCTCACTTCGTCGGCGAGTTCACCGGACAGATACCATGGAGCACAGGCTACGGCGGGTCCCGACCGCACCGCCGCCGAACCACGTCCATCCCATCAGCCGTCACGGCGCAGGTTGTGCCTGCGCCGGTCGCTATCGACGTCCAGGAGGGGTCGATCCGAATGAGTAATCCCGTACCGGGCGAACGACTCGCAGTCCGCCCTCCTACGGGTGGCGACGATCCGAACAAGATCGCCATGCTCGGCCTCACATTCGATGATGTGCTGTTGCTGCCTGCCGCCTCGGATCTCATCCCCAGTTCAGTGGAGACCTCCAGCAGGCTCACCAGGGAGATCCGCTTGCGGACCCCGCTGGTCAGTTCGGCCATGGACACGGTGACCGAGGCGCGGATGGCGATCGCCATGGCCCGCGCGGGCGGCATGGGCGTGTTGCACCGCAACCTCTCGGCAGCCGACCAGGCCGCCCAGGTGGAGACGGTCAAGAGGTCGGAGGCGGGCATGGTCACCGACCCGGTGACCTGCCGCCCGAACGACACCCTCGCCGAGGTCGACGCCATGTGCGCGAGGTTCCGCATCTCCGGCCTTCCGGTGGTGGACGAGACCGGTGCGCTTGTGGGCATCATCACCAACCGCGACATGCGGTTCGAGGTGGACCAGAACCGCCGCGTCGCCGACGTGATGACGAAGGCTCCGCTGATCACCGCGCAGGAGGGCGTGACCGCCGAGGCCGCGCTGGGGCTGCTGCGCAGGCACAAGGTGGAGAAGCTGCCGATCGTCGACGGCAACGGACGCCTGCGCGGCCTGATCACCGTCAAGGACTTCGTCAAGACCGATCAGTACCCCGACGCCACCAAGGACCGTGACGGCCGCCTGTTGGTCGGCGCCGCGGTCGGTGTCGGTGAGGACGCGTGGTCGCGTGCCATGACGCTGGCCGACGCGGGCGTCGACGTGCTGGTGGTGGACACCGCGCACGGTCACCAGGCGCAGGTGCTGCAGATGGTGACCAAGGTCAAGACCGAGGTCGGCGATCGCATTCAGGTGGTCGGCGGCAACGTGGCCACCCGTGCGGGCGCGGCGGCCCTGGTCGAAGCGGGTGCGGACGCGGTCAAGGTGGGCGTCGGCCCCGGCTCCATCTGCACCACCCGCGTCGTCGCGGGCGTCGGCGCGCCGCAGATCACCGCGATCCTGGAGGCGGTCGCCGCGTGCAAGCCCGCGGGCGTCCCGGTGATCGCAGACGGCGGCATCCAGTTCTCCGGCGACATCGCCAAGGCCATCGCCGCCGGCGCGTCCACCGTGATGCTCGGCTCGCTGCTCGCGGGAACCGCCGAGTCGCCGGGCGAGTTGATCCTGGTCGGTGGCAAGCAGTTCAAGAGCTACCGCGGCATGGGCTCGCTGGGCGCCATGCAGGGTCGCGGCCAGGCCAAGTCGTTCTCCAAGGACCGCTACTTCCAGGACGACGTACTGGCCGAGGACAAGCTGGTCCCCGAGGGCATCGAGGGCAGGGTGCCGTTCCGCGGCCCGGTCAACCAGGTGATCCATCAGCTGGTCGGCGGCTTGCGCGCTGCCATGGGCTACACCGGCTCCCAGTCGATCGCGCATCTGCAGGAGGCCCAGTTCGTGCAGATCACCGCGGCGGGCCTCAAGGAGAGCCATCCGCACGACATCACCATGACCGTCGAGGCCCCTAACTACACGGGACGCGGTTAGCCCACTAGGTTCATGTACAGGACCAACCGGTCCGTGCATGATAAGAGCCGGCTGACCGGCTGTGGCGGTGAGCAGGCTGGGCGGTGGCCGGCGGTGCGTTTCATGCTGCCCGCCTGCCCCCGCAAATGACCACTGGAGGCGCGAGTCTTACGAGCGCCGTTCGCGGGCCGGCTCGTGCCCGAGTGGGCGAAGCGCATGCGACGAAGTCGCGAGTCTCGCCCGCTCGGACGCGAGCCATGAGGGGTCCGCGAACACGCAGCGCCGCAGGCGCTGCAAATTAGACAAGGAGATTTCGCGTGCGCGACATGGTGGAGATCGGCATGGGCCGGACCGCCCGGCGTACCTATGAGCTGGACGACGTCGACATCGTCCCCTCGCGCCGGACCCGCTCGTCGAAGCAGGTGTCGCTGTCCTGGCAGCTGGACGCCTACCGTTTCGAGATCCCGTTTCTCGCGCATCCCACCGACGCGCTGGTATCGCCGGAGTTCGCCATCGAGCTCGGCCGCCTCGGCGGGCTCGGCGTGATCAACGGCGAGGGTCTGTGGGCGCGGCACGCCGATGTCGGTGCGAAGGTCGACCAGCTGCTCGAGCTGGTCGGCAAGGGCGGCTACGAGCGCGCCGTGGCGTTGCTGCAGGAACTGCACGCCGCGCCGATGCAGCCGGACCTGCTCGCCGCCGCGGTCGCGCAGGTCCGCGCCGCCGGTGTCACCGTGGCGGTGCGGGTGAGCCCGCAGAACGCGCGCACGCTCACCCCGGCGCTGCTGCAGGCGGGCATCGACCTGCTCGTGGTGCACGGCACGATCATCTCCGCCGAGCATGTCGGCGACGGTGAGCCGTTGAATCTGAAGACCTTCATCGCCGAGTTGGACGTGCCCGTGGTCGCGGGCGGCGTGAGCGATCACCGCACCGCGCTGCACCTGATGCGCACCGGGGCGGCGGGTGTCATCGTCGGCTACGGCTCCTACCCCGGGGCGACGACCACCGGCGAGGTGCTGGGCATCGGCGTGCCGATGGCCACCGCGATCGCGGATGCCGCCGCCGCGCGCCGCGACTACCTGGACGAGACCGGCGGCCGCTACGTGCACGTCATCGCGGACGGCGACGTCGCCACCTCGGGGCAGCTGGCCAAGGCGATCGCGTGCGGCGCGGACGCCGCCATGCTCGGAGTTCCGCTCGCCGTGGCGGCGGAGGCGCCGGGCCGCGGCTGGTACTGGCCGTCGGCGGCCGCGCACCCTTCGGTTCCGCGCGGGTCGCTGCTGCACGTCGACGATCCGTGGGATCTCGGTGGCGAGCCGGTCGGTGACACGGTGCGCCCGAGCCTGGAGCGGGTGCTGTTCGGGCCGTCCGACGATCCGTTCGGATCGCTGAACCTCGTTGGCGGACTGCGTCGTTCGATGGCCAAGGCCGGTTACTCGGATCTGAAGGAATTCCAGCGGGTCGGCCTCAGCGTGCGCGCCTGAGCTCTGTTCGATGTGCAGCGCCTGCGGCGCTGCGTGTTCGCGGCCCCTCGATGGCTCGCGTTCCAGCGATCGAGACTCGCGCCTTCGGCGCATGCGCTTCGACCGCTGGAACACGAACCGGGCCGCGAACGGCGCTCGTAAGACTCGCTTCTCCGGTGATCACGGAGGGGCCGGGAAGTCGGCCAGGGTTGGTCGCCGTGCCGTTTGCGCACTGCTCTCGTGAGATGCTCCTGTGTGGGCGGGGTTCACCGCACTCGCGTGGGTTTCGTTCGTGCGCGCAGGAATTGCTGGATCGCGTGGTTCACCGGCTCGGGGTGGGTCATCGTCACCGCCAGCCGGGCGTCCGCGATCTCGATGAACGTGGCGCCGGACAGACCGTGGGCCAGTTCCTGGGCGCGTTCGCGGTCCATACCGCTGTGGGTGGGGTGGATCACCAGAGCGGGACAAGCGATTTCGCGCAGGCGATCCAGCACCGAATCCCGGCTGAGCAGGCAGCCGGCCGCGACCTCGATGCCGCGACGGTCGCGCACCAGCCAGCGCTGGGTCCAGATCTGGCGGTACCACTCGTCGTCGCCGATCAGCCAGGAAGCCAGCTGGTGCACGGCCCGTTCGCGGGAGCCGTCGTCGTACCACTCTTCGAGGAATTTCTGGGTGGCGGTGGACTGCTGCGGGGTGGGGCCGTGCGCTTCGGTGCTGATCAGGATCAGCGCGGAGACGCGTTCCGGCGCGATCAAGGCGGTGCGCAGCGCGGTGAAGCCGCCCTGGGCGGTGCCGCCGATGACGGCCTGTTCGGCGCCGAGATGATCGAGGATGGTCAGCGCGTCGCGGGCCGCGGTCCAGTAGGTGAAGGGTAGGCCCTCGTCCCTGGTGCGGCCGTGGCCGCGGGCATCCCAGGAGACGATCCGGAACTCCGGTGCGAGCGCGGCCATTTGGGCGGCGAACATGGTGCGGTCCATGAAGAACTCGTGCGCCAGCAGTACCACCGGGCCGTCCCCGCCGCTGTCCTCGTAATGGATGTCGGCATCGATCGCGCGGGCGAAGGGCACGAGCAGAAGGATAACCAGCCGGCCCGGCCACGGGTGACGATTCGGGCGGTCGGCTCGCCTCCCGCGCGAGGGCACTGTGCCGATGATTCGCTCGTTTCGCCGCTCACTAAACTGGGTGGGTGGCACAAACCCAGAGACCGGTCCTCGTCGTCGACTTCGGAGCACAGTACGCCCAGCTGATCGCGCGGCGGGTTCGCGAGTCGAGCGTGTTCTCGGAGGTGGTTCCGCATACCGCGACGGTGGAGGAGATCGCCGACAAGCAGCCGCTCGCGGTGATCCTCTCCGGCGGCCCGGCCAGCGTGTACGCCGAGGGCGCGCCGCAGCTGGACCCGCGGTTGTTCGAGCTGGGGCTGCCGGTCTTCGGCATCTGCTACGGCTTCCAGGCGATGGCCCAGGCACTCGGTGGCACGGTCGCGCACACCGGCACTCGCGAATACGGACGCACCGAACTCAACATCGATGGCGGTTTGCTGCACGGCGGCCTGCCCACCATTCAGCCGGTGTGGATGAGCCACGGCGACGCGGTCACCGATGCGCCGGAGGGCTTCGAGGTCACCGGCACCACCGCGGGCGCTCCGGTCGCCGCGTTCGAGGACCGCGCGCGCCGCCTGGCCGGTGTGCAGTACCACCCGGAGGTGCTGCATTCGCCGCACGGCCAGCAGGTACTGAGCCGGTTCCTGCACGAGCTCGCCGGCATCCCCTCCACCTGGACTCCGGCGAACATCGCCGACTCGCTGGTCGCCTCGGTGCGCGAGCAGATCGGTGACCGGCACGCGATCTGCGGGTTGTCCGGCGGGGTGGACAGCGCCGTCGCCGCCGCCCTGGTGCAGCGCGCCATCGGCGACCGGCTGACCTGCGTGTTCGTCGACCACGGTCTGTTGCGCGCGGGGGAGCGCGAGCAGGTGCAGCAGGATTTCGTCGCCGCGACCGGCGCCAAGCTGGTGACCGTCGACGCGGTCGACAAATTCCTCGGCGAGTTGAAGGGCGTGACCGATCCCGAGGAGAAGCGCAAGACCATCGGCCGGGAGTTCATCCGGTCCTTCGAGGACGCGGTGGGCGAGGCGGTGCTCGAGCAGGGCGAGGCCGACGGCGCGACGCCGAAGGTCGAGTTCCTGGTGCAGGGCACGCTCTACCCGGACGTCGTGGAGTCCGGCGGCGGCACCGGCACCGCGAACATCAAAAGCCATCACAATGTCGGCGGCCTGCCCGACGACCTGGAGTTCGAACTCGTCGAACCGCTGCGGTTGCTGTTCAAGGACGAGGTGCGCGCGGTCGGCCGCGAACTCGGGCTGCCGGAGGAAATCGTGGCCCGTCAACCCTTCCCCGGGCCCGGTCTCGCCATCCGGATCGTCGGTGAGGTCACCGCGGATCGGCTGGAGACGCTGCGCCAGGCCGATGCCATCGCCCGCGAGGAATTGACCGCGGCCGGTCTGGACGGACAGATCTGGCAGTGCCCGGTCGTGCTGCTCGCGGATGTCCGCAGCGTCGGCGTCCAGGGTGACGGCCGCACCTACGGTCACCCGATCGTGCTGCGCCCCGTCTCCAGCGAGGACGCCATGACCGCCGACTGGACCCGGCTGCCCTACGAGGTGCTCGAACGCATCTCCACCCGGATCACCAACGAGGTGCCGGAGGTCAACCGCGTGGTCCTGGACGTGACCAGCAAGCCGCCGGGCACCATCGAGTGGGAGTGATCTCCGGGCTGTCCACCCGGCGGTAGCCGCTCGCCGGCACCGAGGAGGTCAGCGGGGGCGGTGGAAGGCGCTGTGCAGAATCAGGTGCCCCAGCAGCGCACCGTTGGCGCTGCCTGGGCGGGGATCCGGCGGTGTGGTCCGCGCGGTGGGACGCGCCGGATCGGTGGGTTCGTCGGGGTTCATTCGATTCTCCTGTCGTGCGACAACGAGGGGGTCCGGCCCGGATGATCGCTGGGGATGAACGGGGCACGGCCCGTCCGGTTGGACGGGCCGCGCGGTCATTTGCGGGGAGAGATCACCAGCAGGATGCCGATGACGATCGCGGCGATCACGACGATCCAGCCGATCGGGATCATGCTGGCCGCGGGCCAGGACGCCGGGCCGACGAATGCCCACACGCTGATCGCGATGGACAGCAAACCCGCGATGAGCAGCGAGGCGGCGGGGCCGCGGCGGGAATCGGTCGTCTTTTCGCGCTCGGTCTCAGCCACGTCGCACCTCCACGTTTCCGGCGCGGACGTCGACGTTCAGTTCGAGCACCGGCGCGCCGAGAGTATTCGGACCGCTGATGCCGTCGGTGCAGAGGGCCTCGGCCATGGTCGCTGCGCAGTGGGTGCGGACGGTCATGTCCGCCGGAAGCAGGACGCGGGCTTCGCCCATCCGCACGTCGACGTCCACGGTGCGGTTCTCGGTCAGTTTCACCGACCGCAGATCAAGCGTGCCCGAGCCCATGGTCACCTGGTAGTTCGAGGCCAGTTCCGCGACGGATGCGGGCGCCCAGGTGTGGTTGCCCATCGCGGCCTGATCGAACTCGACCGGACCGACGGCGGAGGCGAGCAGCACGAATCCCGCGAGCGGCGCGGTGAGCACGAGCAACCCGTAACCGCGTCGTAGGAACGCGCCGAGCACCAGGCCCAGACCGATCACGGCCAGCGCCGCGGCGGCGATCCGGCCGGGCGTCATCCATTCCACGCCCGAGGCGGCCGCCGCACCCGCGCCCGCCGCCGCCAGGATGGCCAGGCCGAGCACCACCGGCGTCAGGCGCGAGCGCGGACGCTTCTGCGGCGGAGCGACGACCGTGCGGCCCGGGGCGGGGTCGGGGAGGTCCCAGGCGAGTGGGGCGACGCCGAGCGGGTCCCAGGAGGGTGGGGTCGGGCCGCCGATGATCGCGGGGTGAGCGGCGGCGGGGCGGGGCGTCGGAAGCTCGGTCTTGTCGCCGACCGAGGGCATAGGACCGACATGGCCGATGGCAGCCGGATCCGATTCGGCTCGGTCGCCGACGGCCGCGTCCGATTCGGTTCGCTCGCCCGTGGACGACCCCGGTCCGGCATCGGTGGCCCCTCCGGTGGGCGGCGCCGCCGGCTTGTCCAGCACCACGGTCGCGGGGTCGGCGGCTTGCTCCTCGGTGGCGGGCTTGTGCAGCGGGACCGTTGCCGCATCGCCATTCGCGGCGGGCACGGGCGTCTCGGGGACGTATGTCTCCGGCAGCTTGGTGTACGGCGTGTACACCGAGGTCGGCGGCACGTACAGGTCACCGACGGTCCGGGTCGCCCCCTGCGGGAAGACCGCGCCAGGGTAGCCGGTGGCGGTGATCCCGCCGTCCGGGGCGAATCCGCCGAACGCCTCGGTGGTTCCCGGTGGCGGGTTGGGTGTGCGCAGATGCAGCATCCACCACCCGGCCAGCATCAGCGCGAGGCTGATCAGGCCGGATCCGCCGAGACCGACACCGACCGGGCCCATCGTGCTGACCGCGATGGCCAGCGCCACGATCAGCACGATGGTCTTGGTCTGCGACTGCGAGCTGTGGCCCTTGCCGACCAGCGATTCGGCCGCGGACGCCGGGTCGCCCGCCGCGCTCAGCAGCAGCCAGGCCAGCAGGTAGAGCACCAGGCCCGCGCCGCCGAAGATCGTCGAGACGACGAACGCGACGCGAACCAGCACCGGATCGATCTCGTAGCGCCGCGCGAACCCCGCCGCGACGCCCGCGATAGGCCCCTGTCGCGGCAATCGGACCGGCCGGGTCTGCCATATCTGCTGGACCTGGTCGCCGAAGCTCGTTTTCGTCATGTCTCCCATGGTGTGCCGACCCGCGGAATCGGCGCATCGGGGGGAACCCTGAAAAACGGCCTGAACACTTTGGACCGATCCACTGATGGAGCAATTGTTCAGCTATGCCGAGTTTCGCTGATCCGGCCGCTTCTGCGCTGGTCGGCGCGGGTGTCGCCGCTCGAGATCAGGGTGAATCCGGATGGCTGGCAGCTGCGTTGTCGGGCAGTATCGAAGACATGTACCCGTCTGTTCCCGCGTTCGACACTCGGGGGTTCGACGCTGCGCGCGGACTGGGCTCCGCGCCCGCGCCGGTCCCCGGGCCGCCGCAGGCGCGGATGTTCCGCCGCTCGGGTGGCCGGGTCGTCGGCGGCGTGGCGGGCGGTCTGGCCGACCATCTGGGCGTCGACGTGTTCAAGGTGCGGATGGCGTTCGTGCTGCTGTGCGCGCTGGCCGGGGCGGGCATCGCCGCATACGGGCTGCTGTGGATCTTCACGCCCGGTGGGTCGGACCAGGCGAAACCTTCCGGTGCCGAGCGGCGGCAGGCGATCGGGCTGGCCATGCTCGGGCTCGGGCTCGCGGTCGCGGTGTCATGGGTGTTCAGCGGGACGGCGGCGAAGGTGATCGCGCCGATCATCGTGGTGGCGGTCGGCGCGGCGCTGGTGTGGCGGGAGTACGACGTGGACGGGCCGCGTTCGCTGCTCGGGCTGCCCGCACGGCCCTCGGTCATCACCTGGTCCCGGATCGTCGCCGGTGCGACGCTGATCGTGGCGGGCCTCGGGGTGGTGGTGCTTGCGCGGATCGATCTCAGTTCGCTCGGCTCGGCGCTGCTCGCGGTGGCGGTCACGCTGGTCGGCGCCGGACTGCTGACGGTTCCGCTGTGGCTGCGCATGATGCGCGCGCTGAACGCCGAGCGCGCCGCCCGCATCCGCAACGAGGAACGCGAGGAGATCGCCTCGCATCTGCACGATTCCGTCCTCCAGACGCTCGCGCTCATCCAGCGCCAGGCCGACGACCCGCAGGAGGTGCTGCGGCTGGCCCGCAGCCAGGAGCGGGAACTGCGGAAATGGTTGTTCGAGGATTCCGGTCCCGCGCAGTCGAGCTTGGCCGCGGCCCTGCGGACCATCGCGGGCGAGGTGGAGGACCAGCACGGCGTGAAGGTGGCGCCGGTGACCGTCGGCGATGTGTCGATGGACATCGACGGTTCCGGATCCGGTCTGCCGAAGGAGCACTTCACCGCGCTGCTCGGCGCGAGCAGGGAAGCGCTGGTCAATGCCGCGAAGCACGCGGGCGTCCCGGAGATCGATCTGTTCGCCGAGGTCGAGCCGCATCAGGTGAGCGTCTTCGTGCGTGACCGCGGCTCCGGCTTCGACCTCGCGTCCGTGCCGGAGGATCGCCGGGGCCTGGCCAAATCAATTCGCGGCCGGATCGAGCGTCGCGGCGGTCAGGTGGACATCCTGTCGAGGCCGGGCCGTGGCACCGAGGTACGGATCATCATGCCGCGCACCGATTCCGGCTGCCCCGCCCACGATGAAGAGCCCACCCCCGCCGCGGGGGTCGTCCGCTAGTCGGCCATTTCCCGCGGACCCGCGGGGTCCGCACAGCTGCCGTGGAGTGCGCGAGGAGCGCGCGGGGGAGGAGTGTGGTACCGGTTGGGGGTCAAGGGTCGGTTAGGAGAAGTAGGTGGCCGTGCGGGTCTTTCTCGTCGATGATCACGCCGTTTTCCGGTCGGGTGTGCGTGCGGAGTTGAGCCGGGAGGCGGACATGGAGGTGGTCGGGGAGGCCGGTGGGGTGGCGGAGGCGGTGGCCGGGATCAACGCCGAGCGCCCGGACGTCGTCCTGCTCGACGTGCACATGCCCGACGGCGGCGGGGTGGCGGTGCTGGCCGGCATCGAGCCGGGGCCGGTGTGCCTGGCGCTGAGCGTGTCCGATGCGGCGGAGGACGTGATCGCGGTGATCCGGGCGGGGGCCAGAGGGTATGTGACGAAGACGATTTCGGGATCCGAGCTGGCCGACGGCATCCGCCGGGTGGCGGGCGGCGATGCGGTCTTCAGCCCGCGCCTGGCAGGCTTCGTGCTGGACTCGTTCACCGGAAGGTCCCCGGTACCCGAACCACCCCTGGATCCCGAACTCGACTCGCTGACCCCGCGCGAGTTGGAGGTGTTGCGCCTGCTCGCGCGCGGCTACACCTACCGTGAGATCGCCGAATCCCTGTTCATCTCCGTCAAAACCGTGGAGACGCACGCCTCCAACGTGCTGCGCAAGACCCAGCAGTCCAACCGCAACGCCCTGACCCGCTGGGCCCACCGCCGCCGCATCGACTGACGGCCGCGCGCCTGCCGGTGCGGTGCGGCGACGTCAAAGGACCGCGACGATGATCCCGATGATGATGATCAGGCCGATCAGCAGTCCCACGGCGATGGCCAGAGGGGCATTGTTCGGCTGGGGATTCCTGGCGCGCTGCGGGGTAGCGGCCGCGGTCGCGCCCACGTGGTTGCGGTGCGGGCGGGGCAGCGGGGTGGAGTGCGGGCTGCGGATCCCGGACGCCGAATTGCGCGCGGCCCAGGAGGGGATGGTTCCGTCCTCGGTACGGACGGGCGCGCCGAGAATGTGCGGCCCGGTGCCGGGACCGAAAGCGGCGGTGAGTATCTCGTCCCGCGCCTCGGCCATGGTCGGGCGGCGCTGCGGCGCGGGCTCCATCATGTGCAGCAGGGCCTGGGTGAGCACACCGCTGCGGGTCGGCGGGATGATCTGCGCCATGGCGGCGCGATGCACGATGACATCGCTGTCCTCGTCGAAGCCGAACGGCGGCTGCCCTTCGATCGCGGTGTAGAGCGTGGCGCCCAGGGAGAACACGTCGCTGGCCTTGGTCGGCTGGGCTCCGCGCGCCACCTCGGGGGGCAGATAGGAGGGGGTGCCGGTGATCACGCCGTCCGGTTCGTCGGACAGATCGCCCGCGCCACGGGAGATACCGAAGTCGCTGAGTTTCGCCATACCCACGCCGGGGCCGCGGTCGGCGACGAGGATGTTGCCCGGCTTGATATCCCGGTGCACGATGCCGACCGCGTGCGCGGCGGCGAGCGCGTCGGCGACCTGGGCGCCGATCTGCGCGACCTCGATCGGCGGCAGCGTGTCGACCAGCGCGAGCGCCTTCGCGACGCTGCGGGAGGGTAGGTGTTCCATCACCAACCAGGGCTCACCGGCCTCGAGCACCACGTCGTACACGGCGATCGCGTGGTCGTGCGAGAGTTTCGCGGCGACCCGGCCCTCGTGCAGGATCTGGTTGCGGACCGCCTCCGCTTCTGCCTCACCGAGCCCGGCCGTGGTGAGCACCTGCTTGATCGCGACGTCCCGGTCGAGCAGGCGATCGTGCGCCAGCCAGACCGCGCCCATGCCGCCGCCGCCCAGCTTCGACTGGAGGCGATAGCGGCCTGCGACGAGATATTGGGGGCCGACAGTGGGACGAGCGCGTTCGGTCACGGGTGCAGGGTAGCGGAAAATGAGGCTAGCTGGCCTGATTCGTGTTCGCGCATAGGGCGAGACACGGGGCACGGCCATGTGCCGCGCCCGCTCGCTGACGCTCGGTCGGGATGCGTGCCACACACCATACCGATGAATGGGTGCCGTCGCGTCGTAGCCGGGCGGGCGCCGGGTTCGCTCCTCGCATCGAGAATCACGTCGCTCGGAAGGGATCGCGGATTTCCGGCCCATGGCGGTGGTTGCGGGGGCCGGTTTGCCGAGCCGGGCACTTTCACCTCGGCGGGGACGGCGCGACACGAAGGCCTCCGCTCTTGACGAAACCCAGGGGTCGGTTTCTACTGTGTCGGTATCGAACGTATATTCGATATCAATCGATAGCTGAATCGGTGCTGCGCTCGAAAGCGAGGGCGGTTCCGCCATGCTTCGCCTCGGGTCCATCGTGGGAAGTGGGTGGTTGAGATGGGTTCGGATGCGATATCGCAGGGAGGGGTGAATCGGGGAGCGCTGCGGCGCGATGGTGGGCGGGAAGATGCTCCCTCCCTGGCTGAACTGCGCAGACGCATGGCCGCGGTGCCGGGGCGTGGTGAATCCACGGCGCAGCGGGTCCCGCTCGGCGCCGAATCGCGCCGCGCGGCATTGCCGGTGCCTGCGGCGCTCGCGCCCCTGTTGCCCGATGGTGGCCTGCCCAAGGGTTCCGTGGTGGCGTACACGGGGGCGAGTTCGCTGCTGGCCGGTCTGCTCGCCGCGGTGACCGAGGGCGGTGGGCATGCCGCGGTGGTGGGCATGCCCCGGCTCGGTCTGCTCGCCGCGGTGGAGATGGGGGCGCAGCTGCGGCGGCTGGCCGTGATCGCCGACCCCGGTCCCGATCCGGTGGAGGTGGCCGCGGTGCTGCTCGACGGGCTCGATCTGGTCGTGCTCGGACTCGGCGGCGGCGCCGTCGCGCCCGCTCGCAGCCGGGTGATCGCGGCCCGCGCCCGCAACAAGGGCGCCACCCTCGTGGTCGCCGACGGTCGCTGGCCCGGCGCGTCCCTCCAGCTCGACGCCCGCATCGCGGGTTATGCCGGACTCGGCCGCGGGCGCGGGCGCTTGCGTTCGCTCGGCTTGACGGTCGAGGTGCGTGGCAAGGCGGGACCGCCGCGGCGCGGACGGCTGGATCTGTGCCCGAATGCGGGGCGCGTGGAATGGGTGCTGCGCGAGAAATCCGCCCGGACAGCCGAAGTCGCCGACACGCAGGAGGCGGTCTCGTGAGTGCACCCGTGGGGGACGAAAGTCGTTCGTCGCCGTGATCCGGCCCGGGTCGAAGCGGGTGCTCGCCCTGTGGTGCCCGGACTGGCCCGCGGTCGCCGCGGCGGCGTCGGCGGGACTGCCCGCGACGCGGCCGGTGGCGGTGCTGTTCGCCAACCGGGTGGTGGCCTGTTCGGCGATCGCCCGAGCCGAAGGGGTGCGCCGCGGCCTGAAGCGCCGAGAGGCGCAGGCGCGGTGCCCCGAGCTGTTCCTCGCGCAGCAGGATCAGGACCGGGACGCGCGGCTGTTCGAACCGCTGGTCGCGGCGGTGGCCGCGACGGTGCCCGGTGTGGAGGTACTGCGCCCCGGACTGCTCGTGCTCGCCGCGCGCGGTGCGGCGCGATTCTTCGGGTCCGAGGAGGCGGCGGCCGAGCGCCTGGTCGACGCGGTGGCCGCGGCCGGGGCGGAAGCGCAGATCGGGATCGCCGACGAGTTGTCCACGGCGGTGATCGCCGCCCGGCGGGCCGCGATCGTGCCGGTGGGGGCGGGTGCGCGGTTTCTCGCGCCGCTGCCGATCGGGGAACTCGCGGTGGAGCCCAGCCTGGCCGCCCCGGAACGCGCCGATCTGGTCGATCTGCTGCACCGCTTGGGTCTGCGCCGGATCGGTGATTTCGCCGCGCTCTCCGCGGCGGAGGTCGCCTCCCGGTTCGGGACCGACGCCGTGCTCGCGCACCGATGCGCCAGGGCCCAGCCGGAGCGTCCGCCGTCCGCCCGGCAGCCGCCGCCGGATCTGGTGGTGGAGTATCGCTGTGATCCGCCGATCGAGCGGGTCGACGCGGCCGCCTTCGCCGGTCGCCTGCTCGCCACCCGGCTGCACAGCGCGCTCGCGGAGGCCGGACTGGCCTGCACCAGGCTCTCGGTACACGCGGAAACCGCGGCGGGGGAGGATCTCGCGCGGATCTGGCGCTGCGCCGAGCCGCTCACCCCGGAGGACACGGCGGACCGGGTGCGCTGGCAGCTGGACGGCTGGCTCACCCGGCGCGACGGCGCGCGGCCCACCGCGCCCATCACCGTGCTGCGGCTGGAACCTGTCGAGGTGGTCACGGCGGGCGCGCTGCAACTCGGGCTGTGGGGCGGGGCCGGGGAAGAGGACGAGCGAGCCCGGCGCGCGCTCATCCGGGTGCAAGGGTTGCTGGGCGGGGAAGCGGTGCGGGTCGGCGTGCTGAGCGGCGGACGCGGGCCCGCGGAACGAATCACCATGGTCACGCTGGGTGACGAACTCGTCCCCGCGGCCGACCCCGCGCAACCATGGCCGGGCCGGCTGCCCGAGCCCGCCCCCGCCGTACTTCTGCTGAACCGTCCGCTGGTGCGACTCGAAACCGCCGACGGCGCGCCCGTCAAGGTCACCGACCGCGCCATGTTCGACGCCGAGCCGGCACTGCTGCGCTGGGGGAGCAAACAGTGGCGGCTGACCGGCTGGGCGGGCCCGTGGCCGGTGGACGAACGCTGGTGGGCGCCCGATGCGGACGACGCGGAACTCACCGCCCGCGCCCAGGTCCAACTCGACGACGCTCCCGCCCCCAGCCGAGTGCTGCTGCTGGTCTACCGCGCCGAAACCTGGCGCGCCGAGGGACTTTACGACTGAGGGCCACAACAGTTACCCGCCCGCCGACCTCGGGTTGCTCTCGGCCGGTACCGGCTTGGCCCGGAACGGAATCGGCGTCGGAGACCAGGCGCTGCCGCCGTCACCGCACCCGGGTCCGGCGGCTGGTTCACTCCGGCCGCGACCACACCGTCGCCAACGTGAACGGATGTCCGCGCAGGGCAGCCCATTTCGGCTTGCGGGCCAGGAACGCGTCGTCCACCAGTGCCTCGGCCACCTCGGTGAGGACCCATCCGGCGGCCAGGCCGGCCGACAGGTGCTCGCTGATCAAGTGCAGATGGGTGCTGATCGCCACCGGTTCGCCGGAAGGGTCGGTGTAGTGCGTCGGCATTCCCGACACCATGATGAACTGCGGGTGGTAGCTGACCAATACGCACCGGGCGCCCGGTGCGGCCAGGCGCCACGCCTCCGCGTAGAACGGCGCGAGTTCGGGTAGGTGCTCGTCGATCAGCGACGCGATCACCAGGTCGTAGGCGCCGCCCGGCAGACCCGTGTCCCGCACATCCGCGCGGGTCAGCGTGGTGTGGGCGCCGCGTTCGGCGGCCAGCGCCAGCATTCCCTCGCTCACGTCGACCCCGTCGATGTGCGTCGACCCGTTGTCCCGCAGCCACGTTCCGGTGCGCCCGGTGCCGCAGCCCAGATCCGCCGCGCGCCGCACCCGGCCGAGGTCCAACCGCAATCGCCCGAGCAGAACGAGATCCATTTCGTCCAGGACCGTCTGCTCGTAGGTGGGCGCCCATCCGTCGTATCCCGTGGCGACATCGACGGTGCGGTAGTCGCGGCGGTCGAAGTCGGCGAAGGAGGGCATGCGGTGAGTATTGTTCCGGGCTCGCTCTCGCACCAGCCATTTATCGAGCGAGTCGAAACACCTTGATTCGCATGAGTCTTCGCGAGCTTCAGGAAGCCCAGGTCCCGTACTACACCTCTTCCGGCGGTGATCCGCGCTACATGACGCAGGGGGAGTGCATGACTGCCGGTATCCTCGTTGGTCGTGGATCTGACGCTGGACCAGGTGACATTCGGAAACGTGCGGATCGCCTATCGCGATTCGGGGGTGGGCGCCGTCAGCGACATCCCTGTACTGCTGGTGCACGGCATGGGCGGCGACGGGCACACGTGGGACCGATTCGCGCGTGTGCTGGTGCAATCCGGGCGCCGAGTGATCATTCCCGATCTGCGCGGACACGGTCGTAGCTCACATACCGATTCCTACCTCTTCGACGAGTTCGGCGATGATCTGCTGCGCCTCTGCGAACATCTGGAGCTGCCCGCGGTGGATCTGGTCGGGCATTCGCTCGGCGGTTACGCGGTGTCGCGCGTCGCGCAGGAACGACCGGAGCTGGCGCGGCGGCTGGTCATGGAGGAGTGCCCGCTTCCGCTGCGATCCGGCGTCGAGGAAATGCGCCTGACCCGCCGGTTTCCCACCGTGCCCGAGTTGTGGCACGCCACATCCAGCCTGGTGCGCCACCCGCGCGCGGTGGTCGCGTTCGACCGTGCCATGACGAAGACGGCGCTGGAGCAGTTCCGCAAGCCGAACCCGGAATGGTGGGACCGGCTCTCCGACATCATCGCACCCACCCTGGTGTTGTGCGGCGGACCGGGCGGCATGGTGGATCCGGACAAACTCGCCGACCTGCGAGCCGGCCTCGCCGACTGCACCGTGACCACCTTCACCTGCGGCCACAGCATCCATCGCGACCGCTACCAGGAGTTCGCCGCGACCGTCCGGCCGTTCCTGGCCGGCTGAGGTTCACCAATGCGTACCGGGCACCAATCGGGCGGCCCGGCGCAAGGCCGTGCCCGTGACGCGCCGCGCGGCCGAACTGGGCCGTCGCACGGGAAGCGAGTCGACGGGTACGACCTGTTCGTCGTCGGGCTCGGTCGGCTCGCCCTTGGCCGCGGGGGAGTCGGGCAGAGCGCGGTAGTAGCGGTGCAGGACACGGTCGCGGATCTTCGGGGTGAGCAGCGCGCCGTATTCGGCGATGGTGCCCAGCGGCACGTCGATGCGCTTGGGGCGTTCGGTCAGCGCCCGCACGATGGTCGCGGCCGCCCACTCGGGCGACTCGGCGGGGCCCTGGTCGCCGCTCGGGGTGATCATCGGCGTGCGCACCAGCGGCATGTGGATGGTGGTGAACGTGACGCCGTCGGCCATGGTCTCGACGGCCGCCACCTCGGTGAACTTGTCCAACGCCGCCTTGCTGGCCAGATATGCGGAGAACCGCGGCGTGGCCACCTGCACGCCCGCGCTGCTGATATTGACGATGTGCCCGAACTTGCGTTCCCGCATCTGCGGCAGCAGGGCCAGCGTCAGCCGCAGCGCGCCGAAGTAGTTGACGGCCATGGTGCGTTCGAAGTCGTGCATCCGATCGGTGGAGCGGTGGATGGCACGGCGGATCGAACGGCCCGCGTTGTTCACCAGCATGTCGACGTGGCCGTGCTCGGCCAGGACGGTCTCGAGCACCTGGTCCACGGAGTCGGAATCGGTGACGTCGCAGGAGTATCCGTAGGCCGAGCCGCCCGCCGCCCTGATCTCGTCGACGACGGCGGTGAGTTCCTCGCCCCGGCGCGCGAGCAGGAACACCGTGGCGCCCTTGCCCGCGACCGCCAGCGCCGCCGCCCGGCCGATTCCGGAGGACGCCCCCGTGATGAGAACGTGCCGTCCGGTGAGGTCGCGGTTGCGGCGCCCGCGCCGGGCGGGTTCGGCGGATGCGTCGGTCATCGCTGCTCCTTTGCAGGTGTGGTCGAAATGAAACTTACTCTGAAGTAAGTTCCCTGCCAAGTGGCCGTGGTCACAGTCGCGAGCGCCAGGCCCGATGGCGGCGGCGTGTCGCCCGGCGCGGCTCGGCGTCTTCGAGAACCGCACGGGTGCGGGGTTTTTCCGGGTGTGCGAAACGTTCGAGCAACTGTCGAAACGTTCGAACATATGTGCGATACTCTGCGCATGTCGGACGATCGGATGGCGGAGGTGTTTGCCGCGGTGCGGCTCGGTGGCGTCGACCCGGCGGCGGGGCGGCGGGCGTTGGAAAAGCTCTGGGGTGAACTCGGCGAACACGGTGGAGCGCTGCAACGCTGCGTGGTCGCCCACCATCTCGCCGACCTCCAGGAGGAGGCCGCCGAGGCACTGCGCTGGGATCAGCGCGCGCTGGCCGCGGTGTTCGCTCCCGGCGTGCCGCTGGACGAAGGTCTGCGCGGTTTCTTGCCGTCGCTCTATCTGAACCTGGCCGACAGTCACCGCCGGGTCGGCGAGTTCGAAGTGGCCAGGATGCAATTGGCCATCGCGCGCGGGCATCTCGACGTCCTGGCCTCCGATGCCTACGGCGCGCTCATCCGGACTCGCTTGAGCGGTGTCGAAGCCGCCCTCGCCGCCGGTTCCGTCGAACGTCTTTCGGTGGCCTGACCAGCCTGTACATCGACCTGAATCGAATGTATGTTCGAGACGAGGAGGTGAGTTGTGGGCTGGGGAAACGGTCCGCCCAGCTGGGCGGAGATGGAGCGGGTGCTGTCCGGGCGCTCCGGACGGACGAATCCCGATGCGGTGGTCCAGGGCGACGGCGGCGACAGCCCGGCGTGGTCGCGCAAGCGCGGCGAGTACCGGCCCGAGCCGGTGCTGCGCGCCGCGGAACCGCCGGTCCCGTACGCGGAGCTGCACGCGCATTCGGCCTACAGCTTCCTGGACGGCGCCAGCCATCCGGAGGAGCTGGTGGAGGAGGCGGTGCGGCTCGGCTTGGCGGCGATCGCGCTCACCGATCACGACGGCTTCTACGGCACCGTCCGCTTCGCCGAGGCGGCCAAGGAGTGGGGGATGCCCACTGTCTTCGGAGCCGAACTGTCGCTCGGCACGGCATCCGAACCCCACGTTCCCGGCACCGCGCGCGGGCACGCCGCCGCACCCGACTCGGCGCCGCGCACCGGCGCGCCGGACCCGGCCGGGCCGCACCTGCTGGTGCTGGCTCGTGGCCAGGAGGGCTACCGCAGGCTCTCCCGCGAGATCGCCGCCGCGCACATGGCCGCCGGAGAGAAAGGCATCCTGCGCTACGACCTCGACACGCTCACCGCGGCGGCCGATGGGCACTGGCACATCTTGACCGGGTGCCGGAAGGGCCACCTGCGCCAGGCGCTCGAGCTCGACTTACGCAGCGGCGGCACCCGGCTCGAGCGCGCGGAAGCGGCGCTGCGTGACCTGACCGAGCGCTTCGGAACCGACCGGGTGAGCGTGGAACTCACCCATCACGGCGTCCCGGAGGACGATGAGCGCAACGCTCACCTCATCGCCTTGGCCGATCGTCTCGGCCTGCCCGTGCTCGCCACCACCGGGGCGCATTTCGCCGCGCCTGGCCAGCGTCGCCGAGCCATGGCGCTGGCGGCGATCCGGGCCAGGCAGAGCCTGGACGAGATCGCGGGCTGGCTGGCCCCGGTGGGCGGCGCGCACCTGCGGTCCGGGGCGGAGATGGCGCGGTTGTTCGCCGACTGCCCGCAGGCGGTGGCGAACGCGGCGGCACTGGCTCGCGAATGCGCCTTCGACCTGAAGCTGATCGCCCCGCACCTGCCGCCCTTCGACGTGCCCGCCGGACACGACGAGCAGTCCTGGTTGCGCGAACTCACCATGGCGGGCGCCGCGGCGCGCTACGGGCCGCCGGAGGAGAACCCGGAGGCATACCGGCAGATCGAGCACGAACTCGCGGTGATCGGCAAGCTGGAATTCCCCGGCTACTTCCTGGTGGTGCACGACATCGTCAGCTTCTGCAAGAACAACGACATCCTCTGTCAGGGTCGCGGCTCGGCGGCCAACTCCGCGGTCTGCTACGCGATCGGCATCACCAATGTCGACCCGGTGTGCAACCAGTTGCTGTTCGAGCGCTTTCTCTCCCCGGAGCGCGACGGTCCGCCGGATATCGATGTCGACATCGAATCCGACCGCCGCGAAGAGGCGATCCAGCACGTCTACCGCAAGTACGGCCGCGAGTACGCCGCGCAGGTGGCCAACGTGATCACCTATCGCGGCAAGTCCGCGGTGCGCGATGCCGCGCGGGCGCTGGGTTTTTCGCCCGGTCAGCAGGACGCGTGGAGCAAGCGGGTGAGCCGCTGGACCGGGGTCGGCGCCGAGACGAACACCGACATCCCCGCCGAGGTCCTGGAACTGGCCGCCGATATCGAGGGGTTGCCGCGGCATCTCGGCATCCACTCCGGCGGCATGGTGATCTGCGACCGGCCGATCGCCGACGTCTGCCCGGTGGAGTGGGCGCGCATGCCCGGCCGCAGCGTCTTGCAGTGGGACAAGGACGATTGCGCCGGCATCGATCTGGTGAAGTTCGACATGCTCGGCCTCGGCATGCTCTCCGCACTGCACTACATGATCGACCTGGTGCGCGAGCACAAAGGCGAGACCGTCGAGCTGCACTCGCTCGACCTGGCCGAACCCGAGGTCTACGAGATGCTCTCGCGCGCGGACTCGGTCGGCGTCTTCCAGGTCGAGTCGCGTGCGCAGATGGCCACCCTGCCCCGGCTGCGGCCGCGCAGCTTCTACGACCTGGTGGTGGAGGTGGCGCTGATCCGTCCCGGCCCGATCCAGGGCGGTTCGGTGCATCCCTACATCCGCAGGCGCAACGGTGTGGAGGACGTCGTCTACGACCATCCGGCGCTGAAGAACGCGCTGGAACGCACGCTCGGCGTGCCGCTGTTCCAGGAGCAGCTCATGCAGATGGCCGTCGACGTCGCCGGATTCACCGCTGTCGAAGCCGATCAACTGCGCCGCGCCATGGGCTCCAAGCGGTCACCGGAACGCATGAAGCGCCTCGAGGCGCGGCTCTACCAGGGCATGCGCGAGCGTCACGGCATCACCGGCGAAGTCGCCGACCGCATCTACGAGAAGCTCTACGCCTTCGCGAATTTCGGCTTCCCCGAGAGTCATTCGCAGAGCTTCGCCGCGATCGTGTACTACTCGGCCTGGTTCAAACTGCATCATCCCGCCGCCTTCTGCGCGGGTCTGCTGCGCGCCCAGCCGATGGGGTTCTACTCGCCGCAGTCGCTGGTCGCCGACGCGCGCAGGCACGCGGTCGCGGTGCACGGCCCCGACGTCAACGCCAGCAGGGCCGAGCCCACCCTCGAGGCGAAGGGCACCGAGGTGCGCCTCGGTCTCGCCGCGATCCGCCAGATCGGCGACGACCTCGCCGAACGCATCGTCACCGCCAGGGGCGAGCGGCCCTACACGTCCTTCCTCGACCTGACCGGGCGGGTGGAACTCACTGTCGCCCAGGCGGAATCGCTCGCCACGGCGGGCGCGCTCGGCAGCCTCGGCAGCACCCGCCGCGAAGCGCTCTGGGCGGCGGGCGCTGCCGCGGGCGAGCGCCCGGACCGGTTGCCCGGTACCGGCGCGGCCACCACCGCGCCCGCCCTGCCCGGGATGAGCGATCTGGAACTGGCCGCCGCCGACGTATGGGCCACGGGCGTCTCGCCGGGCAGTTATCCGACGGAGTTCCTGCGCCCGCACCTCGACACGCTCGGCGTGATACCGGCCTCCGGCCTGCTCGCCGTGCCCGACGGCTCGCGGGTGCTGGTGGGCGGCGCGGTGACGCACCGGCAGCGTCCCGCCACCGCCGAGGGCGTCACCTTCCTCAATCTGGAAGACGAAACCGGCATGGTGAACATCGTCTGCTCGCTGGGGCTGTGGCGGCGGTACCGGCGTCTCGCCCAGGGCGCAGCCGCTCTGCTCATCCGCGGCCGGGTGCAGAATGCCGAGGGCGTGGTCAGCGTGGTCGCCGAACATCTACAGCGCATGGATCTGCGGATGGCGTCCAAGTCGCGCGACTTCCGTTGAGCCGGTGCATTAAAGAAGTATTAGAAGCGTTCTAGGAAACGGTTATGCGGGGCTGTTCGCGCAGCGCAAAGGGCTACTGTGCCAGGCATGAGGAAGCTTGCTGTGCTGTGTGTCGGCGTGCTGGGGTTGAGTCTGCTCGCCGGCTGCGGTGCCGATAACCCCCAGCCCGCTCGAGACCGGACGTCGACGGCGATCACCGGGCCCGCCGCCCCCGCGCTCGTGCCGCCGGGAGCACACGAACTGGCGCCCCCGAAGCGGGACAACAACTCCGGCGGCGAGCCCGTGTCCCTACGCAAGGAAGTGGTCACCGGCAGCGTCGAGATCACCGCGGGCGCGCCCGTCGCCGCCGCGGGCGCGATCATCGACCAGGTGCGCGCCGCCGGCGGCCGGGTCGACAGCCGCACCGAGCAGCCCGGCACCGACGACACCGAGCCCAGCGCCACGCTCGTCGTCCGGCTGCCCGCGGACAAGACCGACGCGTTCATCGCGGGCCTCGGCGGGGTCGGGCTGGTCACCCGGGTCACCACCAACCGCGACGACGTCACCATGCAGTGGGAGGACCTGGACGCGCGGATCAAGGCGCTGCAAGCCTCGGTCGAGCGGCTGCGCGCGCTCATCGCGGGCGCCACCAGCACCTCCGACCTGCTCGCCGCCGAACAGGCGCTGTCCAGCCGCCAGGGCGAACTGGACAGCCTCACCGCGCAGAAGCGGCGGCTCGACGACCAGGTCGCCCTGTCCACGCTGACCATCGAGATCACCACCGATAAGAACAAGCCCGGCGACGACCCCGACAGCTTCTGGGACGGCATCGTCGCGGGCTGGAACTCCCTGGTGGACTGGCTGCGGGACGCGGTCGTGTTCAGCGGCAAGGCGATTCCGTGGCTCGGCTTCCTGGCGGTGGCGGCCGCCGTGCTGTGGGGCATCGTGCGCCTGGTGCGCCGCCGCCGGAAGCCCGCCTCGGGTGCGGGAGAATCAGCGCCCGCGAAGTCCGCGAGCAGCGCCGCCGAGGGCGCGGAAACCAGCGCAGGAGGCAAGCGTGCCGACGGTGGTCAGGGCGACGATCAAACCGAACAGCCGTAAGGGCCCGCTGGTGGAAACCCTCGACGACGGCAGCCTGCACCTGTACGTGCGGGCTCCGGCCGTCGAGGGCAAAGCCAACAAGGCGGCCATCGAGTTGCTCGCCGAACACTTCGGAGTCGCCAAGTCCGCCGTCCGGCTGGCGGCGGGCGCGACATCGCGCTTCAAACGATTCGAGATCGACCTACCCTGACACGCTGTCTCGCTGTGGGTTCCGCACAGAAGATGGACGGAGCGGATCAGACACCGCCGGGGAATCCGAGTTGACGCCAGGCTTCGTAGACGGTGACGGCGGCAGCATTGGAGAGGTTCATGGAGCGACGGCCGGGCACCATCGGGATGCGCAGCCGGTCGGTGACGTGCGGGTCCGCCAGCACCTCCGCGGGCAGGCCGGTGGGCTCGGTGCCGAACAGCAGCACGTCGTTCTCGCGGTAGGCCACCTCCGTGAACCGAGTGGTGGCCTGCGTCGTGAACGCGAAGACCCGCTCCGGCCGCAACGCCTCCCACGCCGCCGCCAGATTCGCATGCACCGTCACCGACGCCAGATCGTGGTAATCCAACCCCGCCCGGCGCAACTTCGGCTCCGACAGATCGAACCCCAACGGCTCGATCAGATGCAGATGGCACCCGGCCCCCGCGACCAACCGGATCGCGTTGCCGGTATTCGGCGGAATGCACGGCTCGTGGAACATCAGATGGAACACGGGTGCCAGTCAATCAGGTTGGCGAGAGCGACCGACGATCAGTCGGGCAGCTTTCGCACCAACTCGGCCATCCGCAACAGATCTGTCCGGGTGAGATCGATGGCCTCGATTTCGTCGTTGGCGATGGATTCCAGGAACGTGGCCTCGGTAGAAGGCCCGACCCGCGTTTCCGTTGCCTACGCACTACCCTTGCCTGCCGCTGGATAGTCCGGCCTTTCGCGGTGCGGCCGACGTTCCGCGAGTGGTGATCCTCGGCTCGTGGAACATCGGATGGAACACGGGTGCCAGTCGATCAGGTGGGCATCCATCCGAGTGACCGTGGATCAGACCGCGAACTGGGGAGATTCCCCTCCCTTGCCGGAAGGGGAGCCCCTCGCGTCATCCGTCACCGCAGAGACGCCCGCGCCCCTCCGGAGAACGCAGAATCGTGGAACTCGATCTGGGCTGGTTCCGCGTCGGGCGAGACATCGAAGACCAAGACGACGTTCAACTTGTTGCCGGGATTGATCTCGGCTCCGATCACCCCGCTGTCGTTCACGTTGATTTCGGCGGTCGTATCGTTAGTGAACTGTCGTCCCTGGCTGTCGATCAGCTTTTGGTTCTGGCCGAAGTAGGTTTGCGGCTTGTTTCCGGTGTTGGTGACCGTCACCCGAACCAGGACGAATTTGCCCTGAGCATCCTTCTTCAAATATGGATTCGTTCCGACCGACGGCACACCCGCCTCTACACCGGTCACCACGAAGCCGAACTTCCCATCGCGGACTTCCGTGCCCAAGGGTGCCGCATCGGATTTTGCAGGGGCCGCCGGTCCGCCTGATGCGGCCGCGTGGTTGCCGGTGCTCGACGCAGAGTCCTTGGTGTCGTTGGCGGCAAGGCTGACAATGCCGAAGCAGCCACCGCACAGCAGAATTAGCCCCCCGATCAGAACCCATGGCCAGATCCGGCGTTTCCGCGGCGGCTGGGGCGGGTACGGGTAAGAAGGCTGATTCTGCCCGTAGGGCGGAGGTGGTGGCTGTTGGACCATCGTGGACCTTTCCTGATGAGCCGGGAGGCTCTGACCCCCCGGACGATTCCGAGGAGTTCTATCAGTCCCGGCCATCGCCGGGATAGGGAACGGCGGACGGTTTTAGCCCCTAACCTGCGCGTTGGTGGGATTCGTCCGGATCGCTTGGCGTTTCTCCGGGCTCAGAGACCTCCGGCGGGCCCGGAACGGCGGGTCTGCAAGAATCGGGGGGTGACCGATGCCGACGCGCCTATCTCCGGGCGCCGCAGTGCGGGGGCGCAGTTTCTGCGCTCCCAGCTGCCGATGGTGGTTGTGACGCTGGTCATCGTGGTGGCGGTGGTGTTCGTCGCGTCCGATCGGTGGCGGCGCGGGGCGTTCTTCTTCGGTGGTGCGACGCTGTTGGCGGCGGCGTTCCGGCTGTGCCTGCCGACCGCGCGGGTCGGGCTGCTCGCGGTGCGCAGCAAGCCCTTCGATGTGGGCGCGCTGACGCTGCTCGGCTCGAGCATCCTGTTCCTGGCGGCCACGATCAACACGCTCGGCGTCGGCTGACCGCTCGGGAAGGGGCGCCCCCGCCGGGTCGCCCAGCGGGGTCAGCGGGCGGCCGCGTATCGCTCGGCGAAAACCGTCCGCTCGCGCGGACGGCGGCCGGGATGAGGCGGAACGGTGTCGCTGTAACCGACCGTGACCAGGACCGCGACAGCCAGATCGGCGCGATCGCCGACGCCGACGGCATGCTTCACCAGTTCGGCGTCCCACCCGTTCATCGGGGCCGAGGCCAGTCCGAGGCCGGTGGCCGCCAGCATCGCGTAGGTGGCCGCGATCATCGCGTTCTTCACCGCGTTCTCCCGCAGCAGGCCGTGCCGTTCGAGCGCGTGATACTCCGCGCGGGTGTCGAACATGGCGGTGAAGTCGGCGTTCCACGCGCCGCTGCGGCCGGCGAGTTCGGCGATATCGGCATTGCCCGCGCGCCAGGCGTCGACATCGGCGAGGAAGACCAGCACCACCGGCGCCTCGAGCGGTTGGGGCTGGCCGAACGCGGCTTCGTGCAGGGCCCGGCGGCCGGCTTCGCCGGTCACCACGACGACCGACCGGTCCTGCATGTTCCAGGCGCTCGGGGCCTGCATGGTCAGGTCGAGGAGTTCTTCGAGCAGCTCCGGCGCTACCGGATCGGCCCGGTAATGCCGGACGGTGCGGCGGGTTCGAATGGCTTCGGCGACCGAAAGCGTCTGCGTTTCCATGATTCTTACTATCGGAGAGTGACACTCGAATAGGAAGAAGGCACTAAATAGTGCGCTACACTCCGAAAGGTGCCCACATACCTCGAAGGTTCCGGTCTCCCCGCGGACGTGTACTCCGCGAAGTGCCCTACGCGGGAGGTTCTCGACCACATCGCGGGCAAATGGACGGTGCTGATCATCGACGCACTCGCGGACGGCACCATGCGCTACACCGATCTGCGCAACCGCATCGAGGGCATCTCCCAGAAGATGCTGACGCAAACTCTGCGGCAATTGGAGGCGGACGGATTCGTCACGCGCACAGTGCATCCGACGGTCCCGCCCCGGGTCGACTACACCCTCACCGACCTCGGCCACAGCCTGCGCACGCCGATCGCGGCGCTGCGGGATTGGATCGAGAGCAACATCAACCGGATCGAGGCGGCGCGACGAGGCGCGGCGCTCTGAGCGCGGGGCGGACAGTGCTCGGAACGTCGCGCGCGGACGCTTCGGCGCGGCGGACCTTCAGCGTTCGGGTCGCACACCCGCCCGGGCTAGTCGCATGGTCTCGGTCAGCAGCTTCGAGACCGCCGCCGCCTCGGTGAGGAATCCGTCGTGCCCGTCGCGGGAGTGCACGACTTCCAGTCCGTCGCAACCGGGCAGCAGATCGGCGAGTTCCTGCTGGGTCCGCAGCGGGTACAGCCGGTCGGAGTCGACGCCGCCGACCACGCACGGCACCGGCGTCGCCGCGAGCGCCGCCTCGATGCCGCCCCGGCCCCGGCCGACGTCGTGCCGGTTCATCGCCTCGGTCAGCAGCACGTAGGTGGCGGGATCGAAGCGCTTGCACAGCTTTTCGGCCTGGTGGTCCAGGTAGCTCTGCACCGCGTAGCGGCCGCCGTGTCGCGGGTCCTCGTCGCCCTGGGGCTTGTTCTCGAACCGGTGGTCGAGCTCGAATTCGGTGCGGTAGGTCAGGTGTGCGATCCGCCGGGCCAGGGCCATGCCCGTCAGCGGGGCGCGGCCGGTGCCGTGATAGTCGCCGCCCTGCCAGTCCGGATCGGCCTTGATCGCCGCGATCTGGGTGGTCTGGGTACCGATCTGGTCGGCGGTGGCGCGGGCGCCGACCGCGAGCACCAGCGCCGCGGCGACCCGCTCCGGTGCGCCGACCATCCACTCCAGCACCCGCATGCCGCCCATCGACCCGCCGACAACGGCGGCGAGCCGCTCGACACCGAGCACGTCGAGCAGAGCGGCCTCGGCGGTCACCTGATCGCGAATGGAGATCTCGGGAAACCTTGCGCCCCAAGGCTTCCCGTCCGGCGCGGGACTCGACGGCCCGGTGCTGCCCTTGCAGCCGCCGAGCACGTTCGTCGCGATCACACACCATTCGTCGGTGTCCAGCGGAGCACCCGGGCCGACCATGCCGTCCCACCAGCCGGGCATCTCGTGCACGTCGTCGGGCTTGCCGACGACGTGCGAGTCGCCGGTCAGCGCGTGCTCGACCAGCACGATGTTGTCCAGTCCGGGGGAGAGTTCACCCCAGCGCTGCACCGCGAGGTGGACGTCCGGGATGACCGCGCCGTTCTCCAGTCGCACGTCCCCGATGGCGATGGTGCCGAGCTGTCCATCCGGGGGCGGCAGGACGTTGCCGGAGGTCCGCGTGCTCGGTTCGGTGCTCACGGTCACGTCGCCGCCGTCGCGAAGCCGGCGCGTAGATCGCCCGGAATGTCCACGGTGGCGGCCACGCGGCTGTACGGCGCTGCCGGGTCCCGCTCGGTCCCGGGCGCGGTGAATTCACTCATGGTTTGCTCCCAAAAGGTGTTCGCCGGTACAGCAAGGGTTAGCGGTGTGTGGGTAACGAACAACAACACATGCCGGCGACCTCCTGTTACGCGCTTGCTCCCGACTCTCGGGAGCCAGGTCATCACCCGGAGCACCCCACCGCGGTTGGAGGGTTGCCGACCAGCGAGCCGGGGCTTGACGCTGGTACTCATAACCTGCCCGGCATCATAACCGGCGGGCGGTCGGCGTCCGAAATCCTCCGCCGAACTCACTGGTCCGAGACGGTCGCCGCCCCGCAGCAGGTGCGTACGAATTCGTCGTACGCCTCGGTGAACGCGGTGCGCCCGGCCCTGGTCGCGGTCGCAAGGTCCTCGTCGAGGAACGCATCGTCGGAGCACTCCATGCCGATGTGGCCGATCAGTTGCCAGGTGCCGACGAGTAGCCGCACCGCGCGCGCGTCCGGTTCGGTGCCGAGGCGCTCGGCGACCACCGCCGCGATCGCCGTGTTCTTGTCGTCGGCGAGTTCCGTGCTGCGCGCGCTGACCGAAGGGCTGCTGCGCAGGATCCGTTGCATCTTCTGGAACTGCCGGAACGACAACGGGTCGGCCTCGCCACCCTCGGCGGCTTGATCGACCACGTGCAGGAAGGCCGCGAGCAGCGCCTGTAGTTCGTTGCCCGTGCGTGGCTGCTCGCGCAGCGTCTCGGCGATCGTGCGCCCGAAATCCTGGACCGGCCCGAGGACGATGTCCTCTTTGCTCTCGAAATAACGGTTGATCGTGCGCGGCGAGACGTCCGCCACATTGGCGATCTGCTCGATCGTGGTCGCGTCGAAGCCCTGCGTGTCGCACAGATCCAGGGCGGCCGCGATGATGCGCAACCTCGTCTGCTGCTTCTTGCGTTCGCGCAGCCCTGGGGTCGCGGGGGCGCTCGCGGCGCGGTCGGCCGCAGCGCTCGCGCCCATCGGCGTCGATGACTCGAGCATGACCCCATGGTAACGCAACCTGTTGTTTTCCTGTCCTTAACGGTCAAATGTCGTACTACGACACTTTTCTCTTGACGACAAATGTCGCTCGATGACAGGATGGTCTCCGACATCGAAGGACGAGGAGACGACCGTGACGGAACCCGGGACAGCGGCGCACGCGCCGCGGAAATCGGCCGCTTCAGCGCGCTGGCTCGCGCTGACCGTGATCGCATTGGCCCAGCTCATGGTGGTGCTGGACGCCACCATCGTGACCATCTCGCTGCCGTTCGCGCAGCGTGATCTCGACATCAGCGACGGCAACCGGCAATGGATGCTCACCGCTTACACGCTGATCTTCGGCGGCTTGCTGCTGCTGGGCGGCAGGCTGGCCGACTACCTCGGCCGCCGCCGGATCTTCATCGTCGGCCTGATCGGCTTCGCGGGCGCTTCGGCGCTGGCCGGGCTCGCTCAAACCGGCGCGGAACTGTTCGCCGGGCGCGCGTTGCAGGGCGCGTTCGCCGCGCTGCTGGCCCCGGCCGCGCTCTCGCTGCTGTCGGTGACCTTCACCGAGCCCGGAGAGCGGGCAACCGCGTTCGGCGTGTTCGCGGGCATTTCCGCGGGCGGCGCGGCGCTCGGCCTGATCGCGGGCGGCGCGCTCACCGAGTACGCCTCGTGGCGCTGGTGCCTGCTGGTCAACACGCCGATCGCGCTGCTCGCGCTGGTCGGGGCGCTGGCATGGGTGGCGAAGGACGTGCCTGCGCCGCGCAGCGGGGGTTATGACGTGCCCGGTGCCGTCACGGTGACGCTCGGCCTGATCGCCATCGTCTACGGCTTCAGCCGCGCCGCCGACGACGGCTGGCTGGCGGGCAGCACCTTGGGGCTGCTCGTCGCCGGACTGGCTCTGCTCGTCGCCTTCGTGGCGATCGAACGGCGCTCCTCGAACCCGCTGCTGCCACTGCACATCCCGGGTGAGATCAACCGCGGCGGCGCCTTCCTCGCCGCGCTGCTCATCCCGATCGCGATGTTCGCGATGTTCCTGTTCCTGAGTTTCTACTTCCAGATCACGCTCGGCTACTCCGCGCTGAAGGCGGGCTTCGCGTTCCTGCCCTTCCCGGCGGGCATCGCGATCTCGGCGGGTGTCACCAGCGCTCTGCTGCCGAAGCTCGGCCCGCGTCCGCTGATGCTGGCCGGCGCCGTGCTGGGCGTCATCGGCCTGCTGCTGCTGGCCCAGCTGAGCTATGGCGACAGCTTCCTGGCCGGCGTGCTGCCCGCGCAGGTGCTCATCGCGCTCGGGATGGGCCCGTTGTTCGTCGGCATGCAGACGGTCGCGCTGCATCAGGTCGAGGAAGCGGACTCCGGTGTCGCCTCCGCGCTGCTGAACGCGGCGCAGCAGGTCGGCGGCGCGGTCGGGACGGCGCTGCTGACCACGATCTCGGTGCAGGTCGCGAAGTCCTTCGCGCAGGACAACCCGGGCATCGACAACCTGGCCGCGCGGGCCGCGATCCACAGCTACGACGTGGCCTTCTACGTCGGCGCCGGGTTCTTCCTCGCGGCCGTCCCGATCATCGCGCTGATGATCCGGGACCGGCCGGAGAACCTGATCGAAGGTTCCGAGGAGGGGGCCCGGATCCCGGTCGGGGTCTGATCCACCGCGAACGAGGTCCGCGCGACGCCGGTGAGGCCGCGCGGACCTCGTCGTGTGCCGGATGGTTGCCGGGCTCGGACGGAAGGCGGATCATGGCGACGACGGTTGCGTGGACGCCCTTCGCGGTGCTCGAAGCCGTCGCAGACCTACCAATCGGTAACAAAGGTGGCGCAGCTCACTCCGGGGGCTGCCCGTGCGGTGAGGACTCGGGCAGCAGTACGCTCGTCTTGTTTGCACCACACGTCTCGCCGACAACGCGGGACATATACGTTGTCTGTTGGAACAGCTGGGGTCCGCTCACAAGCGTGTTCGCCTGGCCGTGCAATGAGGGCACCATCCTAGGAGGACACGAAGATCCATGTCCAAGATCAAGGTTGAAGGCACCGTCGTAGAACTCGACGGCGACGAGATGACCCGGATCATCTGGCAGTTCATCAAGGACAAGCTGATCCACCCCTATCTCGATGTGAACCTGGAGTATTACGACCTGGGCATCGAGTACCGCGACAAGACAGACGACCAGGTCACCGTCGACGCCGCCGAAGCCATCAAGCGGCACGGTGTCGGTGTGAAGTGCGCCACCATCACCCCGGACGAGGCGCGGGTCAAGGAATTCGGCCTCAAGAAGATGTGGCGTTCGCCCAACGGCACCATTCGCAACATTCTGGGCGGCACCATCTTCCGTGCCCCGATCATCATCTCGAACGTTCCCCGGCTCGTTCCCGGCTGGACCAAGCCGATCATCATCGGCCGCCACGCGTTCGGCGACCAGTACCGCGCCACCGACTTCAAGGTGTTCCAGGGCGGCACCGTCACCTTGACCTTCACCCCGGACGACGGCAGCGAGCCGATCGTGCACGAGGTCGTGAAGATGCCCGAGGACGGCGGCGTCGTCATGGGCATGTACAACTTCCGCAAGTCCATCGAGGATTTCGCGCGGGCGTCGTTCAACTACGGCCTGCAGCAGAACTACCCGGTGTACATGTCGACGAAGAACACCATCCTGAAGGCCTACGACGGCATGTTCAAGGACACCTTCCAGGACATCTTCGACGCCGAGTTCAAGAGCCAGTTCGACGCCGCGGGCCTGACCTACGAGCACCGCCTCATCGACGACATGGTGGCCTCCTCCATGAAGTGGGAGGGCGGCTACGTCTGGGCGTGCAAGAACTACGACGGCGACGTGCAGTCCGACACCGTGGCCCAGGGCTTCGGTTCGCTCGGCCTGATGACGTCGGTGCTGCTCACCCCGGACGGGCAGACCTGTGAGGCCGAGGCCGCGCACGGCACCGTCACCCGGCACTACCGCCAGCACCAGCAGGGCAAGCCGACCTCGACCAACCCGATCGCGTCCATCTTCGCCTGGACCCGAGGGCTCGAGCACCGCGGCAAGCTGGACAACACCCCGGAGGTCATCGGCTTCGCGCAGACCCTCGAGGACGTGGTCATCAAGACCGTCGAGGGCGGCCAGATGACCAAGGACCTCGCGCTGCTCGTCGGCGGGGACCAGGGCTACCTGAGCACCGAGGAATTCCTCGGCGCCCTGGACGCCAACCTGGCTCGCGCACTGCGCTGAGTTCGCGGGCGCCGACAAGGCGCCGAACCGCGGGGCCGAGCCGTATCGCTCGGCCGACTCCGGCGCTGGGTGCTCACCCAGCGCCGGGCTGAACATCGGGCACCCGCCCCACCCACCGGTGGAACGGGTGCCCGCACTGTTTCGCCCACCAGCGCCCGGGTGAAGCCGGCCGCCCCGTTGCCGCGTTCGACCTCCGCCTCGAACAGCCGCAGCAGCGGGGGATGCGCGACGGGTGTAGCGGTTCAGGACGATTCGCGGGGTCGACAAGCGTCGTTCATCGACGTCACGGTGGGCGAACTCACGTTCGCCCGGGAAGCGGATACGGGCCGGGACCGGTTACATGAACACGTGACCAGCCCCGTGACGACCAGCACCGCCGCCCCACCCGGACGAACCGCTTGGCATGTACCGGCCATGCTGGCACTGGCCCTCGGTGGATTCGGGATCGGGACGACCGAATTCGTCACCATGGGTTTGCTGCCGGACATCGCCTCGGATATGCACGTCTCCGAGCCCACCGCGGGGCACGCGGTATCGGCCTACGCGCTCGGCGTGGTGATCGGCGCGCCGTTGATCGCGGCGCTGTGCGCGCGGGTGGCACGCAAGCGGCTGCTCATCGCGCTCATGGCGGCGTTCACGGTTGGCAACGCGGCGTCCGTGGTGGCACCCTCGTTCGAGACGCTGGTCGCGGCGCGGTTCGTGTCGGGATTGCCACACGGCGCCTACTTCGGCGTCGCCTCGCTGGCCGCGGCCACTCTCGCCCCGGCGGGACAGCGGGCCAAAGCGGTTGCGGCGGTTATGCTGGGGTTGAGCGCCGCCAACGTCGTCGGCGTTCCCGCAGCTACCTGGCTCGGGCAGCATCTCGGCTGGCGCGACGCGTTCGTGGTGGTCGCCTTGATCGGTGTCTGCACCGTGGCCGCGCTGCTGCGTTTCGTGCCGGTACTCACCGGCATCACCATGACCGATCCGATCACCGAACTCGGCGCGCTGCGGCGTCCGCAGGTGCTGTTGACGTTGCTGGTCGGCGCGGTCGGGTTCGGCGGCATGTTCGCCGTCTACACCTACATCGCGACCACGCTCACCGACGTCGCCGGTCTGCGGGCCGGGGCGGTCCCCCTGGTGTTGATGCTGTTCGGCGTGGGCATGGTGATCGGAAACATCGTCGGCGGTGTGCTCGCCGACCGCGGCGTGGACCGTGCCATCTCGGTGTCGATGGTCGCGATGACCGTCATCCTCGCTGGATTCGTCGCCGCCGCGCACAACCCCTATACCGCGGCCTTCGGCGCGTTGCTGGTCGGCGCATCCGGGGCCGCGCTGGCGCCCGGGCTGCAAACGCGTCTGATGGATGTCGCGGCGGATGCCCAGACCCTCGCCGCCGCCCTCAACCACGCCGCTCTGAACATCGCCAACGCCGCCGGAGCCTGGCTCGGCGGCCTGGTCATCGCCGCGGGCCTGGGTTACACGGCCCCGGCCGTGGTCGGCGCCGCCTTGGCCGCGACCGGCGTGTTGCTGTTCGCGGTGACGGTCTGGACCGCGCGGAAATCGCGGGACCGAACAGCGGGCGGCACGGTGGCAGTGCCGCAGTAGCGCTTTCGCTCGTCATCCGGTGACGGGCGCGAGCGGTGACAAGATAACGGTAAGGGGACTGTAAGCCGCCCGTTGGACCGTGGCCGTATGAATTCCCACGGTTCGCCGAAGTCGGGATGAAGGGTCCGCTGTCCGCGGCCTTCGATGAGGTACGCCGAAAGTTGAGGGGGCTGCTCGGAACTCCGGCGGACTCCGATGGTGGGCGCCGCACCGCGGGCGAGGCACTGGGCCAGTTCTACCGGGAGAAAGGCGAGACCTTGCGCACGGGGGCGCAAGAGTTCGACCGAGCCGATAGGGAAGGCGCGGCAGCGATCGCGGGGATCGGCCCTGCGCGGACCGGGGCGACGCCCGCTGGGGCGACCGGATCGACCGCGATCCCACTCGCCGAGATACGCCCGGCCGGGGTGTCCCGGTTGATTCGCAACGCCCATCAGCCGACGCCGGTGGAGGCGGATGCCATGCGGCGAGCCCACGCGGCCCAGGCCACGATCTTGTCCCGGATCATCGACCGGCCGCCGACCCTCGCCGAGGTGCGTGAACTGCTGCTGCTGGTCAACCCGACGAGGTCACGGACGGCGGGCAACTGCATGGAATGCTCTTGGGCGGTGCGCGACATCCTGGCCGGACGTCCCGCCGTCGCCGGGCCGAGCGGTGCCCAGAAGTTCATCGAGCCCTCGACAGAACGTTTCCACGGCGACAGCCATCGCGAGATCCATGAAGCGATATCCGAGAACCTGCAGGAATCCGGGCACAACGCGATCATGTCGGGCAACCGGTACTCCGATGCCTTCGGTCATCACTACAACGTCGCCAACATCGACGGAGACATCTACTATCTCGACGGCCAAACCGGCATCGTGACGGAGGACAACATCGTTCCCGACGGCGACTATTACGTCGTGTTCCCGACGTTCGACAACCGCGCCTGACAACGCGCGGGCGGGCGCCGGTGGAAGCAGCGGAATCCGGACTCGCCGCTGAGGACTATTCGGCGGGGCGGCGGGCGAGCGCGCGGCCCGCGATCTCGTGCAGGTGCGCCGAGGCGCGGCGCCAGCGGCGCCGGGCGCGTTCGTCGTCCGGATCGACGAAATTCGAGATCAGGATGCCGCGCAGCGCGTCCATGGCCGTGTAGATGAAGTCGCGCGCCTCCTTGCGGCGCACGTCGTCCGGCACGAAACGGGCGACCGCCAGCAGGACGGCGTTGTTGACGAACGGCTCGACCTTCTCCATCGCCGCGGCCAGCACCGGATCGGTGCGCCCCGCCACCCACAGTTCGACGGTCGCGATGAACAGCGGACCCTGGTGCAGGTCCCACAGGAACTCCAGCGCCGCCGTCACCGGATCGTCGCCGGCTTCGACCCGCGACATCTCCCGCATGGCGGTCTCGGCGCGCAACTGCGCCAGATGACTGATCGCGGCCACCACGAGATCGGTTTTCGAGCCGAAGTGATGCACTTGGGCTCCGCGAGTCACCCCCGCGCGTTCGGCCACCCGTGGCGTCGTGGTGCCGGAGTATCCGTACTCGACCAGGCAGTCCACCGTCGCGTCCAGCAGGCGGGTGCGCATCTCGGTGCTGCGCTGCTCCTGCGTCCGGCGCTGCTGCTTCACGACTACGCTCCTGGCCATCGCTCGATCTTACACTTACATACACTGCTGTATGTTCTGGTCGGCCGAGGGGATGCGCCCTGGCTCGGAAATCGTCCGATGCGCGCCTGCTCCGCCCGCGCGACCGTCATGGTCATCGATCCACCGGCGATTATCTGATCAGATCGATCCAGCCCGGTAATCAGAGAACATGCATGTCTCACTGTATGTAGCAGGTGAGACGCAATCAGCTGGTTACCGGCATGGAGCTTGCGCTGCCGCACAAATCTCTTGCCCACTTACATACAACCTTGTATGTTTGTTTTCACTCGTTCGGCCGCCTCGCGGCGTACGTACAAACTGAGGAGTTCGATGGCGAACAAGGTCTACGTGGTCGGTGTCGGGATGACGAAGTTCGAGAAGCCGGGCCGCCGCATGGTCGAGGAAGCCGACGGCACCACCCGCGCGTGGGACTACCCGGACATGGCCCGGGAATCCGGAACCAAGGCGCTCGCCGACGCGGGAATCGACTACAACCTGGTGGAACAGGCCTACGTCGGTTATGTCTACGGCGAATCCACCTCCGGGCAGCGTGCCGTCTACGAACTCGGCATGACCGGCATCCCGGTGGTCAACGTGAACAACAACTGCTCCACCGGCTCGACGGCGCTCTACCTTGCCGCGCAGGCGATCCGGGGCGGTCTGGCGGAATGCACGCTGGCGCTCGGCTTCGAGAAGATGCAGCCCGGCTCGCTCGGATCCACCTGGGACGACCGCGAGCAGCCCATGGCCAAGCACATCATGGCGCTGGCGGAGATCTCCGAGGTGCTGTTCCCGGTGGCGCCGTGGATGTTCGGCGCCGCGGGGCGCGAGCACATGAAGCAGTACGGCACCACCGCAGAGCATTTCGCCAAGATCGGCTACAAGAACCACAAGCACTCGGTGAACAACCCGTTCTCGCAGTTCCAGGACGAGTACACCCTCGACGACATCCTCGCCTCGCGGATGATCTACGACCCGCTCACCAAGCTGCAATGCTCGCCGACCTCCGACGGGTCCGGTGCGGTCATCCTCGCCGGTGAGGACTTCGTCGACGCCCACGACCTCGCCGGGCAGGCGGTGGAGATCGTCGGCCAGGCGATGACCACCGACTTCGCCTCGACCTTCGACGAGACCGCCAAGAACCTGATCGGCTACGACATGAACGTCCAGGCCGCGCGGAAGGTCTACCAGCAGGCGGGGCTCGGCCCGGAGGACTTCCAGGTCATCGAGTTGCACGACTGCTTCTCGGCCAACGAACTGCTGCTCTACGAAGCGCTCGGGCTGTGCGGCGAGGGCGAGGCGGGACAGCTGGTCGACGACGGTCAGACCACCTACGGCGGCAAATGGGTGGTCAACCCCTCCGGCGGCCTGATCTCGAAGGGGCATCCGCTCGGCGCGACGGGGCTCGCCCAGTGCTCGGAGCTGACCTGGCAGCTGCGCGGCGCCGCGGACAAGCGGCAGGTGGACGGCGTCACCGCCGCCCTGCAACACAACATCGGCCTCGGCGGCGCTGCCGTCGTCACCGCCTACCAGCGCGCCGATCGCTGACGCGGCCCGGCCGCGGACGAACTCGACGAGGAGTCGACACATGGGACACATCGAAGCCACCAAGGACGTCAACGCCGCCCCGGAAGCTCTGTGGGCGGTCGTCTCCGACCCGCAGACCTGGGACAAATGGTTCACCATCCACGAGCGCTTCATGGAGGAGCCGCCCGCTGTGCTCACCGAGGGCGTCAAGCTGGTCGCCAAGATCGTGATGCTCGGCATGGCGAACAAGCTGGAGTGGACCATCGTCTCGGTGGACGCGCCGCACAAGCTGACCCTCGGCGGCACCGGCATGGCCGGGGTGAAGACCGAGTTCACCTTCGATATCCGGCCCAACGGCGAGGGAAGCAGCATCCTGGTGTCCGGTGACTTCGAGGGCGCCCTGATCAAGGGCGCGCTCGGCAAAGCGGTGGAGAAGGACGGCGTCAAACAGCTGGACCGATCACTCGAACAACTCGACGCCTTGGCCGCAGCGGCATGAGCGGTCAGGCCCGGAGGCGGCAGCGGAGCGTGACCACGCAGGGCCCCCGCTCATGCCGAATCGGACACGGCATGAGCGGTCAGGCCCGGAGGCGGCAGCGGAGCGTGACCACGCAGGGCCCCGCTCGTGCCGGAGAGGAGTCGGCATGAGTACCACCGCCCGCATCGCCGAGTTCGACGACAGTGGTTTGGAAACCTGGTCCGACGAGGAGCGTTTCGAGGTCACCGCCGCACGCGTGGCGGAGTACGCGGCCGCGACGAACGATCCGATCGCCGCGCATCTGGCCGGTACGGTGGCCGCGCCGGTGTTCGCGATCGTCCCGGTCTTCGAGGCCATGATGATGCCCGTCATCGATGTCGCGCCGATGGACATCTTCGGCCGGGTCGTGCACGGGGAGCAGGATTTCCACTTCCACCGCGCGATCCGGCCCGGCGACCGGCTGGTGTCGCGCGCCAAGGCGATCGGCTACACCAGCCGACCGAACGGGACCACCATCACCATCCGCATCGAATGCCGCACCGACGCGGGCGAACCGGTCAACGACCAATACCTGACCGCCTTCTTCCGCAATATCGACGCGGGCGCGACGGTCGGCGCGGCCGCTCCGGCGCACAAGTTCGACGAACGGCTGCGCGAGCAGGATCCGGTCGCCGTGGTGGCGCAGCACGTGGACCATGACCAGACCTTCCGTTACGCACCGGCTTCCGGTGATCCGGTGCCGCTGCACCTGGACGAACAGGTTGCCAAGGATGCCGGACTGCCCGGCATCATCGCGCACGGGTTGTGCACCATGGCGTTCGCGTCCTGGGCGGTGCTCACGGAGGTCGCGGAGTCGGATGTGCATAGGCTCCGGCGGTTCGCGGTGCGCTTCGCCAAGCTGGTCTTCCCCGGTGACGAGCTGGAGACCCGCATCTGGAAGGCAGGCTCCTCCGACGGGATCACCCGCTACGCCTTCGAGACCGTGCGCGGCGACGATGTCGTGCTCAGCGACGGACTGGCCGAGATCGCCGACTGATCCTCCAGCGGCGGCACGAATTCCGCCGCGTTCTTTCCCATCGCCGGATTCGGCGCGACTTCAGGAGACAACACATGGGCGTACTGGACGGACGGGTCGCCGTCATCACCGGTGCGGGCCGCGGCATCGGCCGCGAGCACGCACTGCTGTTCGCGAAGGAGGGCGCCGCGGTGGTCGTCAACGACCTCGGCGGCAGCAACGCGGGCGAGGGGACCGACAGCGGTCCCGCCCAGGATGTGGCGCGCGAGATCGTCGCCGCGGGCGGCAGGGCGGTGGCCAATACCGACGACGTCGCCACCTGGGACGGCGCGCAGAAGCTGGTGGAACAGGCGGTCACCGAGTTCGGCGGCCTCGACGTCGTGGTCAACAACGCGGGCATCCTGCGCGACGCCTTCATCGCGGGCATGTCCGAAGCGCAGTGGGACGCGGTGATCGCCGTGCATCTAAAGGGGCACGCCGCGGTGCTGCACCATGCCGCCGCGTATTGGAAGCAGCAGTCCAAGGCGGGCAATCAGCCCGATGCCGCGGTGATCAACACCGCATCGGCGTCCGGTACCACCCTGCCCAACCCGGGCCAGGCAAATTACGGCGCGGCCAAGGCCGCGATCGCCGCCCTGACCCTGGTGGCCGCCGACGAACTGGCCCGCTACGGCGTGCGGGTCAACGCGATCGCGCCGATCGCGCGCACCCGGCTCACCCTGGCCACTCCCGGTATGGGCGAGATGCTGGCGGCCGAGGCGGAGTCGTCCGAGGGCGGGTTCGACGCCTTCGCCCCGGCCAATATCGCGCCGCTGGTCGCGTACCTGGCCGCCGAGACGTGCCCGATCACCGGCAAGGTGTTCGCGGTGCAGGGCGGCGCGATCTCCGAGCTGGCGGGTTGGCACGATGTGAAGACCATCGAGACCGAGGGTCCGTGGCTGATCGACGACATCGCCGCCCGGCTGCCCTGATCCCGGGGAATGTGAGGAGAACGACGATGTTCGAATGGTCCGAGACCGATGTGATGATCCGCGATGCCGTCCGGGGGTTCATCGACAAGGAGATCCGCCCCAACCTGGACGCGCTCGACAGCGGCGAACTGCCGCCGTACCCCGTCATCCGGAAGTTGTTCCGCGAGTTCGGGATCGACGTGATGGGCGGCGAGGCCGTGCAGAAGATGCTTGCCAAGCAGGAGGCGCGGCAGGCCGCCGTGGCGGCGGGGGAGCCGAAGCCGGAGAAGAAGGCCTCCGGCTCGAGCCCGTTCGCCGGACAGGAATCGCTGATGGCGGTGCTCATCGGTGAGCTGTCCGGGGTGTGCATGGGCCTGGTCACCGCGATGGGCGTGAGCATCGGTCTCGGCGCCACCACCATCATGTCGCGCGGCACGCCGGCGCAGAAGCAGCGCTGGCTGGAGGACATCGTCACCATGCGGAAGGTGGCGTCCTGGGCGATCACCGAACCGGACTCCGGTTCCGACGCGTTCGGCGGCATGAAGACCTACGTCAAGCGCGACGGGGAGGACTACCTGCTCAACGGGCAGAAGACCTTCATCACCAACGGTCCCTTCGCCGACGTGATGATCGTCTACGCGAAGCTGGACGACGGCGCGGGCGGTGACAAGCGCGACCGCAAGGTGCTCACCTTCGTGCTCGACAAGGGCATGCCAGGCCTCACCCAGGGCAAGCCGTTTAAGAAGATGGGCCTGCATTCCTCCCCGACCGGTGAACTGTTCTTCGACAACGTGCGCGTCGGCCGCGACCGGCTGCTCGGCGAGACCGAGGAGCACAAGGGCGGCGACGGCCGCGACAGCGCCCGGTCCAGCTTCACCGCCGAGCGCATCGGCGTGGCCTTCATGGCGCTGGGCATCATCAACGAGTGTCATCGACTGTGCCTGGAGTACGCCAAGAGCCGCAAACTCTGGGGCCAGGAAATCGGGCGCTTCCAACTCGTCCAGCTGAAGCTGGCGAAGATGGAGATCGCGCGGATCAACGTGCAGAACATGGTGTTCAACACGCTGGAGCGGGGCCGCGCGGGCAAACCCCCGACCCTGGCCGAGGCCTCCGCGATGAAGCTGTACGCCTCCGAGGCGGCCACCGAGGTGGCGATGGAAGCGGTCCAGCTCTTCGGCGGCAACGGCTACATGACCGAGTACCACGTGGAGCAACTCGCGCGCGACGCCAAGTCGCTGATGATCTACGCGGGCAGCAACGAGATCCAGGTGACCCACATCGCGAAGGGCCTTCTGGCGCAGTAGTTTCGAGCGGCCGACTCGCTCGGCAACTTGCTCGGCGCTCATGGATTCGAGCGAAACAGCCGAGCTTCGGCCGTTTGTGACCGGGCTGTCTGCCGTCTCAGCGCACGGGCGGACGGCGGTCATTCGACGGCCGCCGTGTGATCACGGCTCGGCCGCCTTCAGTCCTATGAACACTGCTGCGCACGACCACATCGGCCCTACCGCCGGTCGAGCCGGGCGACCTTCACCGTGTCCTGTCCGGGGCTCGTGTCTTCGAGGCGCGACCCTGCCGGCAATCGAGTCGGGCCGCTCTGACCGTGTGCATGTGGCCCTGAGCTGCCGACGCGTCCAGTTGACCCCAACCAGGGGTCTCGACCGAAGCGAACTGGCACTGCCCACCCGCCCCACGAGCCGCGGGCCCGCTATCGAGAGCTCGATCGTCAACGAGCCCAGCTCAACCCCGACTCCCGGTCGCGAGCCACAAAGGGGCCGCGAACACCCAGCGCCGAAGGCGCTGGAAAAACTACACAGCGCGCAACCGCGTGCGGCTGGCGTACACGTGCTCGGCGATGAGGGTGGCGATGCGGTCGGGCGCTTCCAGCATCGGCACGTGGCCGACGCCGTTGACCAGGATGCGGTCGGCGGATTCGGGCAGTTCCTTCAGGTAGCGGCGTGCGTAGACGCGGTTGGGGATGACCCGGTCGTACTCCGCGAGCAGCAGCCGGACCGGCGTCCGCAGGGAGGACAGGTCCTCCTGGGCCGGCGCTCGCATCGCGCCGAGGATCATCGGCACCATCGCCGGGCAGTGCAGTGCGGCGGCGAGGGCGGCGGCGGCGTCGCGGCGGGAGACCGCGGAGGCCTGCTTGCTCAGTGCGAGCAGCGCGATCCGCTGGGCGAGGGGGTTGCCGATCGCGAATCCGCCCAGGCGCTTGCCGATCTGGACGATCGGCACCAGCGAGAGGAATTTCAGGTTGATCCGCCACTGGGTCAGCGAGGGCGCGTGCCAGCCGCCCGCGGGCGCGATGAGCGTCAAGGTGCGGGCGCGTCCGCGGCGGGCGAGTTCGACGCCGACCAGCCCGCCGAGGGAGTTGCCCGCGATATGGCAGGTGCGCCAGCCCAGTTCGTCGAGCTGATCACAGATCCCGTCGGCCAGCGTCGAGACGTTCACCGCCGGGCCCTCGGTGGGCGCACCGCCCCAGTGCCCCGCGAACGCGGGCGCGAACACTTCGCAGTGCGTCGACAGCCGCGCGGCGGTCTGCTCCCAGCAGTGCGGCGACATCATGAATCCGTGCAGCAACAGCAGGGGATCGCCGGAACCTACATGCAGTGCCTTGATCGGCTGTGGCTGTTTCGCCGGGGTGGAGCCGCGCGCGGCGGCGGAGGAGGACTGGGAGGTATCGGACGACATCGTCTTCACCCCTTCCTGGACGGCAGTGTCCGGGGGGACTTCATCTGACCAGCATTGTACGGTCGTGAGGTGCCGTATATCTCGACAGTGAACGTGAACGGTGTCCGCGCCGCCGCGGGCAAGGGGCTGCTCGCCTGGCTCGCGGTCACCGAAGCCGACGTCGTGTGCGTGCAGGAGACCCGCGCGACCGACGCGCAGGTCCGGGCCGCGCTGGCTCCCGCGCTCGACGCGGGATGGCAACTGTCGCACGCCGAGCCGGAGTCGAAGGGCCGCGCCGGTGTCGGCATCCTGTCCCGGCGGACGCCCTGCGCCGTGCGAGTCGGCTTCGGCAGCAGCGAGTTCGCCGCCGCGGGACGCTATCTGGAGGCCGACTTCGAGGACGTCACCGTGGCCAGCGTCTACGTGCACTCCGGCGACGCGGGCACGGTGCGCCAAGACGAGAAGTACCGCTTCATGGCCGAACTCGGCGCCTATCTCACCGCGCGAACCGGGGACTTCGTGGTCGCCGGGGACTGGAACATCGCGCACACCGAGCGGGACTTGAAGAACTGGAAAGGCAACCTGAAGTCGGCCGGCTTCCTGCCGCAGGAGCGGGCGTGGATCGATGACCTGCTGGCCGCGGGCTACGTCGACGTGGTGCGCCACCTGCATCCCGGGGTCGACGGCCCGTACAGCTGGTGGTCCTACCGGGGCCGCGCGTTCGACAACGACAGCGGTTGGCGCATCGACGCGGTTTACGCAAGAGAGGGGGTCGCCTCCCGCGCTGTGTCGGCACGGGTGGAGCGTGCGGCGACGTACGCCGAGCGTTGGTCTGACCATGCTCCGGTCACGGTGGAGTTCGCGGAGAAGGTTCCCGCACCGCTGACCAACGAATACCCCCTACACGGTCACGGTCACGGGCGGGGCGTACGAGCATCCAGCGCCTTGCGGATCAGCTCCCGTGCTGCTTCACCGGTCACGGACTGACCGGCCAGAACATCGAACGTCCGGTGATATACCGCGATCTCTCGCGGCTGCGTGATCGACAGCTCTGCCGTGATGTTTTCGACCAGGACACGACTCGAATCGAACATCAGAAACGACGTGGTAGCCGTCTCGAACGGTGCCAGCATCGGCACGATTCCGAGCGTCACACGTGGCATACCTTGGACAGCTAAGAGCCGGTCGAGCTGGCCGACCATCGTCTGATCGTCGCCAACGGTGGTGTACAACGCTTGTTCACCAAGGACGAAGTGGAACAAGTGATCCCGCTGATACAAGACTTGTTGCCGCTGCATCCGCTTGGATACACCCGCGTCCAGATCGTTCGGAATCTGCTGGAACTCGATTACCTTCCGCAGGATGCCCGCCGCGTAGTCGGCGGTCTGTAGAAGACCGGGAACCAAGACCGGTTCAAACGATCGGATGATCCGAGCTTCGGATTCCCACTTGATCGACGCTTGCTGCCTGCGCTTCGTTCCGGTACCGAGAATCTTCCGCCATTCGAGGTACGCGGTATCTATGCTCTGCCGCGCCGCGTGGAGGTCTGCTAGTTGGTCACCCGCGTTGCAGTGTCGGCAGTACGCCGAGATGTCCTCCAGAGACGGCCGTATCCGTCCGTATTCGATCTTGGAGACCTTGCTGGCGTCCCATCCGCTACGGCGTGCCAACTCCGCACCGGACAACCCAGCGGCAACACGAATACCCCGGAGTTGCGCCCCGAGATATTCGCGCTGCTGGTCAACGGAACCGGTCACTGTGTGACGTACTCCGGAAACGGAGTGGCGAGAGACCAGAACCGGACTCGGAGCCCGCGACAGTACGCGGCAATGTGCGGGTCGCTGGTTACCGCACCGGACCAACCTCCGGACTCCCCGAACGCTGAGAAGACCACTGTTTCGTCATCAAGTAGCCAATAGTCATCCGAAGGGACTTCCCCGGCACGATGCCGGGGCAGATATCGAATGTCTTCGCCTGCCCGTACGTTGAGCGCTGCCACGGCAAGCGCGAACCGGGTGTAGTCGGTGTGGGGTTCGGTGACGATTCGTACCCGTGTAACCGCTACGCCCCGGCTGGTCGCCTCCTGTACTAGCTCGGTCCACGGCTGGAACCATGCGTAGTCATCCGGCTCGTCTGCCAGGAATCGCCGGAACGGTTCATGCTCGTTCGGTTCGGCGTACGAGTCGAGCACTTCGAGGTGAAACGCTTCCCGCTTGCAGGTCCGGAGTAGGTCCGGGAACCCTTCATCGGGCACTAGCAGCACCGTAGAACGTCCTTTCTAGCTTCGGAACCTCGATAGCGGTTTCGTCGTCGGCAATGTCGAGCTGTGCGAGTAGTTCCGGTTCGGTGACCGGCCGACCGGTGAGCCGAAATGTTCCCCGGCCGGTGTCGGTCAACGTCGCACCGATGAACGTATCCGGTTCCAAGAACCCGAGTAGCAGGTGTGGCAACTCGACGGTGTCGGCCCGGTCTGTCTTCCATGCTTGGACGACGTACCCGCCGGGGTCGTTCGCCAGCAAGGTAGGGCATCCATTGTTGGTGCTTCCGCCTTTGCCTAGGAAACGTAACGGCATCTGTGTACCTCCGGATTATGTCGTGCACGAGATTGCACGTACAGATCCGATTGTGGCTCAGAGATACCAGGTAAGCACTGGAAATCTTTGACTCGTGCACGATTGAGCACGATCGTGGACCGGCTCGGTAGACGGTTCGTACCGTCGGAGTCGGCCCCCGTGACATGTGACGCCAACCGGTCACGGGGTGCCTACCACTGGCCTACTACAGGGGTTGAAATGACCGCAGACGGAGACCAACAACGCAGGGGCGCAGCGCTTTACCCGTTCCCCGGTGGTGTGTTCGAACGGTGGGATGACACCGAAGACGCAGAGCCGGGCGTGTATGTCGAGTTCCATCACCCCGGGGAGTCGTGTAACGAAGCTCGGACGTTCGGCCGTGGTGAAGCGGAACGACTCGGTTTGGTGGACGACGAGACGGAGTCCGCGTGATGGGGTTGTTCGTGGCGTTCGCTGTCCCGCTGGTCGCCTTCTTCGCGGTGGTGTTCTGGCCTCAGCGGATACCGAAAGAGAAGTCCGTACGGGCGATTCAGCAACGAATCGAACGTGAAGGCGGTTCATAGATGATTCCGGAACGTGACCCCGGCGCAAGATCGGACTTTCCTGATAACCCGCCGGAGTTCCCCGGGAAGCTGCTCCGAGAGCTTTCGGTGGTGGTCCGTGATCGGTTGCAGAAGATCGCCGAGGAAGTGAACCCGTATCTCGGTCCCGACCACCGGGCCATAGCCGCACTGCCCAAAGCTGCGGAGGAGTTGGCGGTAGTCACCTTCCCCAAGTCGGGGCGGTACGCCGAGTACACGCCAGACGAGTGAGCCCAACTGTGGGGCAGGTGACGTAGATTCGTCAGTCATGACGGATAGCCGCGCCACCAGCAAGGGGCGTAACGGGGTCTGTATTCCGGTTCCTTCACTGTTCCAGGGTGACTCTCGTAGGTCCGACCACGCGCCCGTCACGGTGCAGTACCGATGAACCGGTCGATCAAGCGCGGCCTCGGACTGCTCTGCGCGGTGGCTTTGGTGGTGTTGGCTGCGGTGCTCGCGTTGTACGACGGCGGCGATACCACCACATCGACTCCGGCGAGCCGCGCGACCACCGTCGCGACCGTCACGGTGACGCCAACCGCCGCCGTCCCGCGGGGCGGAGACAGCGCGTCGCCGGTCACCCAGGCGTCCGGCGTGCCGGAGCGCGCGTACGTCACGCTGCGGGAGATCGACGCGGGCCGGTGGCCTGGCTCGGCGAATGCCCCGGGCACCAAGGGGGGCGAGCGATGGCAGAACCGCGGCGGCAACCTGCCCGCCGCGGACGGTTCCGGCAAGCCGATCACCTATCAGGAATGGGACGTCAATCCCAAGCAGTCCGGCCGATCCCGCGACGCCGAACGCATCGTCACCGGCAGCGACGGCTCGGCCTGGTACACCGGTGACCACTACAAGACCTTCACGAGGATGCGCTGATGACAAAGACCGTCACGCTGTCGCGGTTCCTTGCCCGTCCCGACGTGGACGACGCGCCGCCGAGGTCGGAACTCGCCCCGCCGCGTGTCACGTTCGGCGCCCTCGCCGTCGATGCCGCCGAGTTCAGCGGTGTGCGGGACAAGGCGCCCCCCGGTTACCTGGTGCGCGAGCTGCGTGGCGCGAAGATGCCCACCACCGCCCGACTCTTCGACGAGTTCGCCGCCGCGTTCCAATTCCCGTACTACTTCGGCGAGAACAAGGACGCGTTCGACGAATGCCTGCGTGATCTGGATGATTTCCTCGGTGAAGGGGCCGGATACGTTGCCGTGGTGCGTGACTCGGCCGGGTTGCTCGCCGACGAGCCGATCGAGCGTGACTGGTTCGCCGAGGCCATGCGCGACTGCGCGGCCTACTGGTCGCGGCGCGACGTGCTCTTCCGGGTCGTCCTGCAAGGCGACGCGCCCGACCTCGAGGACGTGTCCCTGCGGCTGTGAGCGGGACCGTTACCGCAGTTTTTCCGCCAGGTCCTCGCCGAGCAGGACGAACACGTCGACCGTGTGCTCGATCAATTCGTCGCGGGTGAGGTTCAGATCGCCTTGCAACCAGGCGGTCAGCGTCTGCACCAGCCCGCCGACCAGGTACAGGGCGCGGAAGTCGATCGCGGAGGCCGGGGCCGAATCGGACATCCGGTAGAAGTCGGTGCCCTCCGAGGCCACCATGTGCGCGAACGCGCGCACCGTCTCGGTGGTGCGGGCGCGTAGCTCCGGTGTCGCCATGCCCGCGATCAGGGCTGCTTTCGCCTTGCGCGGGTCGTCGGTGAGCAGGTGCACGCCCGCGGTGATCGCGGCGTGCGCGGTCGCGCGCGTGTCCGGCGCGGCGGTGCGCACCGCGGCGAGGATGGCCGCCGCCAGTTCCTCCGCGATTCCGTCGGTCAGGGCGATGAGCACGCTGTCACGGCTGTCGAAGTTCTCGTAGTAGTACCGCTCGTTGAGGCCGGCCCGCGCGCACAGCCCCGACACGGTCAGCTTCTCGAGCCCTTCCGTGCCGATGATCTCCAGAGCTGCCTCCAGCAGCGCCGCACGCCGCTGCGCCCGGCGCTCCTCGGCGGAGATGCCCCCGTACGTCCGTTGCGCCGTCACCCCTCGATTCTTACAGGTGCGCTGGAGCCCACGCCGGGTGCCGACAAGGCAACATTCTGGCAGAGAGTCTTGCCAGAAATGCGAATTCTGGGGGATGCTGTTGCCAGATGCGCTCGACGAGGAGGCAACGATGTCCGAGCCCGGCTATTTCAGTGACCACTCGATGGTCCGGCGGGTGATGAGCAAGCGCGCGGTGGGTCTGACCTACGGCTTGCGCGCACTGGTGATCGGCGCGGTGCACCCGCTGCTCTATGTCGGCACAGCGGAGAACACCGAGCATCGGATGACGCCCTACACCCGGCTCGCGCTGACCGGCCGCCTGTTCGAGGCGGTCTTCCTCGGCAGCAGGTCCGAGGCCGACCGCGCCCTGGCGTTCACCAGGAAACGGCACGTCAGCGTGCGTGGCGCGCTGCCGGAGGATGCCGGAGCCCACCACCCCGCGGGCACCGGGTACTCCGCGCTCGATCCGCACCTGATGTTCATGACGATGGCCTTCACCTTCGACTCGGCCGAGGTGATGTACGACCTGCTGGTGCGCACCATGACCGAGGGCGAGCGCGAGGGGCTCTACCAGGACTACGTGCGCTGGGGCGAGCTGTTCGGCATGCCCGCGGACGCGGCGCCGGGCAGCTACCGCGAGTTCCGCGCGTACTTCGACGGCTACCTGGCCTCCGACGAGCTGTTCCTCACCGACGAGGCGCGGTTGGTCGGCTCCTACCTGGCCGGACAGCGCGTCCCCTACGCGCAGGGCGTGCCGTTGCAGCAGGTCACCTCCGCGTTCTACCTGCTGGTGCAGGGCAGCCTGCCGCCGCGGATCCGCCGGATGTACGGGATGCGGTGGGGCGTGGCCGAGGAGGTCGCCTACCAGGGGCTGTCCCGGGCGGTCCGCACCGCGCACATATCGGTTCCGCTGGTGCCACCGGTGTTGCGTGGCACGCTCGCCGGGCCGAGCGCGCCGGTCTACAAGAGGCTGTCCCAGCGCGAACACGAACTGGTCAGCGGCGGACGGCCGAGTATGCCGGGGGTGGACGCGCGCAACTGGGTGCAGCGAAATTCCGCTTGAGCCGCATGGGAAGATCGGAGTATGTCCAGTCCTGCGCCCAGCCCGGCCGCCGAACGCAAGCAGCGGGTTCTTTCCGGGATCCAGCCGACCAGCTCCTCGTTTCATCTCGGGAACTACCTTGGCGCGCTGCAGTACTGGGTGACCATGCAGGACGACTACGACGCGCTGTATTTCATCCCGAACATGCACGCGATCACCGTGCCGCAGGATCCCAAGGAGCTGAAGGCGCGCACGAAGGCCGCCGCCGCCCAGCTGCTCGCACTCGGCATCGACCCGAAGAAGTCCACCCTGTTCGTGCAGAGCCAGGTGCCCGAGCATGCCGAGCTGGCCTGGGTGCTCAGCTGTCTCACCGGTTTCGGCGAGGCCGGCCGGATGACCCAGTTCAAGGACAAGTCGGTGAAGCAGGGTGCGGAGAACGCGACCGTGGGCCTGTTCACCTACCCGGTGCTGATGGCCGCCGACATCCTGCTCTACCGCGCCCATCAGGTGCCGGTCGGCGAGGACCAGCGCCAGCATCTGGAGCTGACCCGAAACCTGGCCCAGCGCTTCAATAGCCGGTTCAAGAAGACGTTCGTGGTGCCGGAAGCGCACATCGTCAAGGGCACGGCGAAGATCTACGACTTGCAGGATCCCACCGCCAAGATGAGCAAGTCCGCCTCCACCGACGCGGGCCTGATCAATCTGCTCGACGACCCGAAGGTCACCGCGAAGAAGGTGAAGTCCGCGGTCACCGACACCGAACGCGAGATCCGCTACGACCCGGAACGCAAGCCGGGCGTCAGCAACCTGCTGGTGATCCTGAGTTCGCTCACCGGCGCGCCGATCGTCACGCTGGAGAAGGATTTCGAGGGGAAGGGTTACGGCGAGCTGAAAGCCGACGTGGCCGACGCGCTGGTCGAATTCGTCACGCCGTTGCGTGCGAAGGTGCAAGAGTACATGTCGGATCAAGGTGAGCTCGACCGCATACTCGCCGCCGGGGCCGAGCGTGCGCGAGAGATCGCCGGCAACACCCTCGCACAGGTCTACGACCGGGTCGGTTTGCTGAGTCGCTGAACGGCTACTTCACCTTCGTGCGCCCCGTCAGGCGTCGTGCGAGGTCTCTTGGTCGAAGGGGCGAATGGTGCAGGTGATCGACAATGTCAAGGCCGGGATCGAACGCCGGGTCCAGGGACAGCCGTGGCTGGACCATCTGGTCCGTGCGGCGGGGCGCTACCAGCGGCAACGGGGTGACTACTACGCGGCGGGCATCACGTATTTCACTGTGCTGTCGCTGTTCCCGCTGCTGATGATCGCTTTCTCGGTCGCGGGCCTGGTCTTGTCCAGCAATCCGGATCTGCTCGAGGAGTTGCGCGCCAAGATCATCGAGAACATTCCGGGCTCGTTCGGCACCCAAGTGAACGACCTGGTCGATCAGGCGGTCGAGTCGCGGGGCACGGTCGGTGTCCTGGGTCTGTTCACCGGCGTCTACAGCGGGCTGGGCTGGATGTCCAACCTGCGGGCCGCGCTCACCGAGCAGTGGGAGCAGAAGTCTCCGGACGGCAATTGGCTGATGACCAAGCTCTCCGATCTGGGGGCACTCGTCGGTCTCGGTCTCGCCTTCGCGGTATCGCTGGGGTTGTCGGCGCTGGCCTCGAGCACCCTCGGTTCGCGGCTACTCGAAAGCCTCGGCCTCGGCGAAGCGCCCGGGGCGGGCGTGCTGCTGTGGCTGTCGTCGACCTTGCTCGGGTTCCTCGCCTCCTGGGCGGTGTTCGCGTGGGTCATCGCGAGGTTGCCTCGGGAGCCGGTGACGCTGGCCAGCGCCGTCAAGGCGGCCGCGCTGGCCGCGCTGGTGTTCGAAGTGTTCAAAATCGTCGCGTCGATCTATCTGCGATCGGTGCTGAGCAGCCCGGCGGGCGCCACCTTCGGCTCGATCATCGGCCTGATGGTGTTCAGTTACATCACCTATCGCATCGTCCTGTTCGCCACCGCATGGGCCGCCACCGCCGCGGAGAACGAGCCGGAAGCGGAGATTCCCGCACCCGGACCCGCCGTGATCGCGCCGCGGGTCAGCGCACGCGATATATCGGTGGGCGTGGGTGCCACCTACTTCGGTGCGGGCGCGCTCGCGGCACTCGCGCTTTCCGGATTGCGCAGGTTGCCGGGCCGTCGGTGAACGTTCGATCAGCGTCGCCGGTTGGCCTGACGTGCGCCGAGCAGCAGCGCGGCGACCAAGAGGACACCGCCGATGATCAGCATGGTCCTGGCGCCGGTGCGGCGGTCCTCGGCCGCGGGCATGGCTGACGGGTCGCTGCCCGGCACCGAAGGCGTGGCCCGGTCGCTGCCCGCCGTGGGCGGCGCGGCCAGGGTGACCGCGCTCTGGTCGCGCTGGGCTACCACCGCGCCGGGCAAGTTGCCGATCGAGGCGCCGCGGGGCAACGCGAATCCGTAGTCGAGCAGGCGGGCGGCCTGTTCCCACGGCCGGATCGGCCGCACGTCGGCCTTGAGCAGGGTGACGGCGAGCCTGCGGCCGTTGCGCTGGGCGGCGGCGACGAAGGTCTGGCGCGCGTCGTCGGTGAAGCCGGTTTTTCCGCCGAGGGCGCCGTCGTAGTTGTAGAGCAGTTGGTTGTCGTTGCCGATCGGGTAGCCGGGGCGGTCGGTGTCGCCGGGAACCGCCGGGTCGGCGGGGTAGCCAGGGAAGTCGGCCTGCTCGGTGTGGATCAGCTCCGCGAACAGCGGGATGGTCATGGCCTCGCGGAACAGCACGGCGAGGTCATAGGCCGAAGTGCTCATCCCGGGCCCGTCCAGCCCGGACGGTGTGGCCGTGCGAGTGTCCATGGCGCGCAATGATTTCGCGAGGTCGTTCATCTTCGCGACGGTCGCGGCGTCGCCGCCCAGCTGCGTGGCGATGGCATGCGCGGCGTCGTTGCCCGAGGCCATGATCAACGCCTGCATGAGCTGCCGGTTCGTGTAGCGGCCGCCGGGGCCGATGCCCACCCGGGTGCCGTCGGCATCGGCGTCGGCCTGCGTGCCGACCACCACCTTGTCGAGATTCAGCGTGCGCAGCGCCAGCGTGGCCAGCAGCACTTTGATCGTGCTGGCGGGCCGGTAGCGCCCGTGCGGGTCCTTCGCCGCGAGCACTTCGCCGGTGTCCAGATCCGCCACCAACCAGGCCGTCGCCGAAATCTCCTGCGGGGCAGGCGGTGCGGCTTTGGGAAGCACGACCCCGCACTCGCCGAGGCGGGGCCCGCCGATCGGCGGGGAAGGGATCGGCAGCGGTGCGGGAGCCGACTGTCCGGGCGCGGGCACCTCGGAGGCGTCGATCGGCGCGGGCGGCACCGTCTTCTGCGGGCAGCCGTCGGTGTTCGGGGTGGTGAACGGCGTAGAGGTGCTGGGCTCGGCGAGGGACGGCGCGGCCGTCGTTGCGATCGCGGCGACGGCCAGCACGGCGCCCACGCAGAGCAGGGCACGGCGAGTGATCTTCATCGCCGACGAGCCTAGCGAGCGAGTCGGTGATCGGCCGCACACACTCAGCCCTCCGGGCACCAATATTGACATCTACTACCAAATGACAGCTACTATCAAAAAGTTGTATCTACCACTTTCGGAGGCGTCATGAAGAATGACTCGACCCGCCGCTGGCTCGCCCTCGGCGCGCTGGCCGTGGCGATGCTGACCATCGGGCTCGATGTCACCGTGCTGACCGTGGCGCTGCCCACGCTCGCGGTCGACCTGAACGCGAATACCGCCGCGCTGCAATGGTTCAGCAGCGCCTACACGCTGGCGCTGGCCGCGGTGATGCTGCCCGCGGGCGCGCTCGGCGACCGCTACGGCCGCAAGAAGTTCCTGCTGGCCGCCTTGGTGCTGTTCGGTGTCGCGTCCGTCGCCTGCGCCGTGGCCACCTCGCCCGGCGAGCTCATCGCGGCGCGCGTCGTCCTCGGGCTCGCGGCGGCGGTGATGATGCCGCTGTCGATGTCGGTGCTGCCCGCGATGTTCCCCGAACCGGCCGATCTCCAGCGGGCGCTCACGATCTGGATCACCTCCACCGCGATCGGTCTTCCGCTGGGCCCGATCGTGGGCGGCTGGCTGCTGCGCAACTTCTGGTGGGGTTCGGTGTTCCTGATCAACGTGCCGATGGTCGTGATCGGCGCGCTCGCCGTCGCCGCGTTGGTACCGGAATCGCGCAGCACGCGACGCTTCCGGCTCGACCTGCCCGGGGTGGTGCTGTCGGCCGCGGGCATGCTCGGACTGACGTATGGCTTCATCCGCATCGGGGAGAAAGGCTGGGGCGACGGTGTGGCTTGGGGCATCGTCGCGGCGGGTGTGCTCCTGTTCGGCGCTTTCCTGGCCTGGCAACGCAGGACGACGCATCCGCTGGTCGATCTCGGCCTGTTCGCCGCCGACGGATTCCGCTGGGGCACGGGGTTTTCCATCGTGGTGAACTTCGCCATGTTCGGCATGTTCTTCACCGTTCCGCAGTACTTCCAGGCGGTGCTCGGCGTGGACGCGCTCGGCAGCGGCCTGCGGTTGCTTCCGCTGATCGGCGGGTTGCTGGTCGGCAGCAGGTTGGTCGACAAGGTGCTGCCGAAACTGGGCATCCGCGTCGTGATCACCGCCGGGTTCACCGTCTTGGCCGGTTCCCTGGTGCTGGGCGCGCTCACCACCGTGGACAGCGGCTACGGCTTCACCGCCCTGTGGCTGACGCTGCTGGGCGCGGGGATGGGTTTGGTCATGCCCGCCGCGATGGGCATGGCGATGGGCGAACTGGACGCGGAGCGCTCCGGCTCCGGTTCCGCGCTGTTGCAGGCGCTGCGTCAGGCAGGCGGCACCATCGGCGTCGCGGTGCTCGGCACCGTGCTGGCCACCCGGTATCGGTCCGAGCTCGGCGCGCTGAACCGCGAACCGATCGACGACGGCGTGAACGCGGGCGTCGCCACGGCGCGGCGCCTGGGTGATCAGTCGATGCTGCACCAGGTGCAGGTCGCCTTCCTCGGTGGCATGAGCGCGATGCTCTGGGCCTGCGCCGCGCTGTGCCTGCTGGCGGCCGTGCTCACGGCGACGTTCATCCGCGTGCGGCAACCCGACCGGGCGCGGGAGCCGGGTGCGGCAGAATCGATTCATGTCGGTTGAGCTACCCGCGAACGGGACGGCGCGAGGTCTGCGCGAGCGGAAGAAGGAACGGACCCGGCGGACGATTCGCCTCGAGGCTTTCCGGCTGTTCCGCGAGCAGGGGTACGGCGAGACGACCGTCGAGCAGATCGCCGCGGCCGCCGATGTCTCGCCGAGCACCTTCTTCCGCTACTTCCCGTCCAAGGAACAGCTGGTACTGGCCGACGATCTCGATCCGGTGATCATCGAGGCGCTGCGCCGTCAGCCGCGCGACGTCCGCCCGATGGCCGCCTTCCGCGAGGCGGTGCGCGAGGTCTTCGCCAACCTGCCCGCCGCCGAGCTGGCGTTCGAGCAGGAGCGCCAAGCGCTGCTGTTCCACGTGCCGGAACTGCGCTCCGCGATCGGCTTGGAGATGATGCGCAGCATCGATCTGCTGTCCGGATTGCTGGCCGATCACCTCGGCCGCTCGCCCGACGACTTCGAGGTGCGAGTGGCGGCAGGCGCGATGACGGGCGCCGGGCTGGCGGTCCAAGCGATGGCGCCGATGAACCTCGACAACATCGCGCGCACGATGGATTTCCTGGACGCCGGACTCCCGCTCGGGCCGGATCGCCGGCCCTGACGGCCGAGCCCCGGACCGGCCTATGCCCCGGCGGTGCTGGCCTGCCGGAACCGATCCGGGGTGTCGTCGTCCATGGTCGCGAAGAAGCCGCCGATCACGTCCTCGATCTCGGCGATCGAGTCCGCGCAGTAGAGAATCGGCTGGTAGTGGGTGATGTCGTAGGTCGCGGTACCCATCTGGGCGATGTCGAGCGGGCGCAGTTCGGCGTGCCGGAACTCCTCGATCTCGCCGTAGGACGACAGCAGGCCCGCGCCGTAGCAGCGGATCTCCCCGTGTTCCCGGACGACGCCGAATTCCATCGAGAACCAGAAGACGTCGGCCAGGAATTTCAATGCGCGGTCGGTGCTCAGCCGCGCGACCGCCGCGCCGACCGTCGCGTAGATTGCCGCGAAGCGGGGGCTCGCGATCTGGTTGGCATGCCCGATGATCTCGTGGATGGCGTCCGGTTCGGGGGTGTACAGCGGCGCGGAATGATGCCGGATGTACTGCGTGGAGTGGAAGATCCGATCCGCGAAGGAGCCGAAGAACTCGCGCAGCGGCACCAGGCCCGCGGCCGGTGCGTAGCGGAATCCGGTCAGCGGTGCCAGCGCGGCGGAGACCTCGTCCAGTTGCGGGATGTGATCGGTGGGCAAGGACAGCGCCTCGGCGGCCGCGAGTACCTCCGCGCTGGCATGGCTGCGATGTTTGCGGGCGAGCTCGGCCGACACGATCTGCCAGACCCGCTGCTCCTCGTCGGTATAGGCGATGTGGGGCAGCGGCTTGCCCGGCGCGTAGTCCAGCGCCAGCGCGGCGATGGCGTTGCGCCGGGCCCGGTATGCCGGATCGTGCACGCCGGGGTGCTGGTCGCTCAGGTGCACGGTCACGTCGCCGTCGCCGGTGCGGGTCACCGGCGAGTACAACTGCGCCTCGGTGAACATATCTCGATGCAAGCACCACCGGGACCCGGCGACAACAAAAGCCCGTTCAGCTGGACAATCTGCCTAGCCGAACGGGCTTATTCCGGGCAAATCCGGGAGTGGAAGGCGCGAATAGGGCGTCGTTCTGATCAGTGCGCGCCGTGCAGTGCGTGCACCACCGCGTGGCCTTTGCCGCGTCCGATCAGCCACTTGTTGACCGGCGTGGTCACCACGAACGCCACGGCGAAGGCGAGGGCGAGCGTGGTCCAGAACAGCACGGTGTCCAGGTGGGCGTCCATCGCCCCCGGGACCACCAGGATCACGGCGTTGTCCACGATCTCCATGACCGTGATGGACACCGTGTCGGCTGCCAGCGCGGTGCCGACGGCGGCCGCCAACGGCAGGCCCGCCCGTAGCACGCCGCGCATGGTGAACGCGTAACCGAACACGAACGCCAGCACGATGGCCAGCACCATCGTCGAGGCGTTGTTCCAGCCCAGCGCGGTGCCGATCACCATGCCGAGGATCTCGCCGATGGCGCAGCCGGTGAGGCAGTGCAGCGTGGCCATGGCCGCCATCCGCCAGGTTGCGGGGGAGTGGTGCGCGGTGTGCTGACCGGCGTCCTTCGTCGCGTGCGCGGTGTGCGAGGTGTGCTCGTCCGACGGGTCGTGCCTGTGTTCCATGCGAGGAACTATACCCCCGTAGGGTATTAGTGCAACCCGTAGTTCGTGATTTGCCGGACATGAACCCGGGTTATGCCGCAAGATGGCGAAAGTACGAAGGAGGGCGCATGAAATCCGTGCGGATCGATCTCGACCAGGACTTGCTCGCCGCGGCCGCCGCCATCATGGGCACGTCGACGAGCTACGCCACCATCAACGAGGCCTTGCGCCGGATCGTCGTGCACGAGCGTCAGCTGCACAATCTGCAACGGCTGGCCGCGAAGGCGTTCGTCGGGCTACCGGACGTCGCGGTGGTGGACCGCTAGGCGCTTTCCGCGGACGCCCTTTCGGCTACCTGGGCGATACGGGCCGCTGCTCGTCGAGAGCGCGCTGCCAGACCGCCTCGAACTCGTGAGCGTCGATCTGGAGCGCGGTGAACTCGGTCTCGGCATTGATTTCCTCCGGGGTCGGAACCGGAATCTGCCCCAGCTCGGTCGTACCGGTGCCGCTGCCGGAATCGGCCCAGTCGGCGTGCCCGTCGCGGAACACCTCGACCTTGCGCACCTCGAAACCGTCGTCGCCGATCTCGCTGAACAGCTCGACCGGCTCGTCATCGAAGTCGTGGTGCCATTGCGCCTTCAGATACCACATCGCACATCAGCTCCCCAGTTCGTGACCCCTCGGCTACCGAACCGCACACCAGCCAGCATATGCGTGATGTGTCGGTGGCCCCTGGCAGAATCCCGGGCACTGTTGGCGTGACCGAGGGGTGGGAGTCATGGCGGTCTCTCTAGTCGACGTGCCGGTGACGCAGCGGCCGCGTGAGCGGTTGCTGGCACTCGGTCCGCACGCGCTGAGCGACGCGGAGTTGCTGGCCCTGCTGCTGGGGCAGGGCAGGCGCGGCGCGAGCGCGCTGGACCTCGCGGTGGAACTCTTGGTCGAGCACGGCGGGCTCGCCGGGCTGTCGTCGGCGCGCCCGGAGGAGTTGTCGCGCCGAGCCGGCGTCGGCATCGCGAAGGCCGCCGCCATCATCGCCGCTTTCCACCTCGGCGCGCGAGCACGCAGTAGGCCGGACATCTCGATCCGGCTGACCAGCCCCGCCGACGTGGCTGCCGCCGCGCGCCCGCATTTCGCCGGGTCCAGAGTCGAGCGCCTGCTCGTCCTCGTGTGCGACGCGCAGAACCGCCTGCGTCAAAAGGTCTTCGTCGCCGAAGGAGCCATCGACCAAGTAGCCGTTCCGGTCCGGGAAATCCTCAACACCGTCCTGCGCCACGACGGCCGAGCCTTCGCCATCGTCCACAATCACCCCTCCGGCGACCCCACCCCCAGCCCCGACGACCGCCGCACCACCACCCTCCTTACCGAAGCGGCGCGAACCGTAGGTCTGCGCTTTCTCGACCACGTCGTGCTCGCCGGGGAGAGATGGGCCAGCGCCCCGGGGTGGCAAGCGGCTGAAAGGTGAACGCTCCGCGACTACGCCTGGCGACTGGCAGGCACGGCTGCACGATGCACCGGGCCATCGTGAAAACTGCGGCCTGATCCACTCGGTTGTCTCGTCGACAACGCACAGTTTCGAGAGTTGCTGATCAGGAGCAGGTGACTTGCCGGACCATTTGATCTGCCGTGCGGCGACAGTGCCGGGTGGGTTTCTTCCTGCGGTTATCCGAAATTCAAAGGAAAATCCGGCATGGCGGGTCGGGGTGAGCCGGGGGTGGTGTATGTGTCGAAGTCGCGTTCTTCTCCAACGAGCTTGTGGGGGTGCGTGATTCGAAGAACCCCTGCGGCACCGCGCTGGTCTTCTCCTCGCGGGTGTGGGCGGCTTTCACCGCCGCGGCGCGCCGCGACGGCTTCGACTGCTGACGGCAGTTGCGCAACCCCAGTCGGGGTACCGATGTCTCAGGGGGTGCCGGGTGTTTTCCCTGTATCGGTGGGCACGTCCCGCGAGTATCCGGGGTTGGGGCGCCAGTACCGCGGTAACTCGTCGGCCTGGGCGGCGAAATCGCCTCGCCAGATATGCGCGGGAATCTCGAAACAGCCCATGACGCGGTCGCTGCGCAGGCCACCCGGCCAGTGCACGGAGATGACGCCGCCTTTCTCCACCACTCCGAATCCGCCGGGCGCGTCGATGACGTAGATCTGATGGACGAGGGTCAACTCCGAGGTCTCGTCGTCCATCATCACCGATTGGCTGTGATCAGCCGCTCGATTCACCCGCACCGTCGTGTAGACAACCCTGCCGTCGCGCTGTGACAGCGGGCGGAACCCGTCCGCCCACAGGACGCTGCGCGGACGCGTGTCGCCACGGAACAACAGCCCTCCGCCGATACGCCACCCCGATTCCGGATAGTCCTCCTGGAGTGCTTCCCAACCGCGACGGATCGCGTCGAGGTCGACATCCTGCTCGGCGGCCGAGGCGAGCAGCACACTATCCGGCAGTTGCGCGGCCGGTTGCCATTGCACCGGTACCGACTGGCTGTCGAGGATCAGCCGTACCACCTGAGCGCCGTCGAGCGGATGCACAGGAGCGTCGGTCAGCGGACCTTCGGCAGAATTGTCGGCGTCTTCGTCGCCGAGGTCGATCGCAACAGGGTCGATGCCGTTGCCGGGGGTCTTCCTGTTATCGCGGGTGTTTCCGCTGCCGTGGCTCGACAGCGAGCGATCGGGCAGGTGGGCCACGAGCCTCTGCCCCAGCGCTCGGCCCTCGCTGCGCTTCTCCTACCGGGTGGGGTCTGGAGAGGCTGCATCCTCGTGCAACCCGGTGACGAGTTCGGCTTCGAGTCTTATTTTGCCGTCGACTGCGGTTGGCTCGGTGAGCAGTACGAGAGTCGATCCACGCGGGGCGATGATTTCTCGTTCGCGGTACTCACCCTCGCCCGCGGTGTCCATTGCCGAAACCGACTCCACGGCGATCAGCGCCGATCCGGTATCCGCGTAGACGATGACCTCGACATCGTGGTCCGCGAACACGTCATCCCCCAGGGAAAGCGACGTGTAACCGGAGTTGATCGATCGGTGACCGAGCAAGTTGTCGGTGCGACCGAAGACCCGCACGAGATCGTCCAGCTTTCGGATCATGGTGACCGGCCCGGTGGATGGAAGGGCGTTCCGGAATGCCCAGTCCATCCGGTTGATCTGAGCGGCAATGATGCCGGCTTCCTCCCGGAACCGAGCTTCCGGCCAGCCGAGGCCGACTCCGGCCGCGAGCACCTCCTCCCGAGTCACCTCCCGTCGTGCTAGTTCGATTCGCTGTTGCGGCGTCAGGTTTCGGCCCATGGCGCGTAATGGCATGTTGGGCCCGGCGAATTTGGTGTATTCCCGGAACGCGTCGATGATCTCGTCCGCCCGATTTCCCGTCGGGTCATGGGCCAGATGCACCCGGCCCATGCCGTTCCGGATGCGCGTGAGGGCCACATCGCCTTCGGCAGCATTGCGCCGGAACCACTCCAGCCTCGCTTGCAGTGCATCCGCGTCGGCTCGATGCCCGTCACCCGCCGGGCCGTCCGGCTGGGGCTCGGGGAGCAAGTCGATTGCGACTGGGTCGGTGCGGTTGCCGACCGGCGGGTTGTTCGTCGGTGCGGACCGGTCCGGGTGAGGCTTACGCAGTTCGAACCATACGGCTTGGTGCCAGCCGTGCTCATGGCGTTTGAACAGCTCGACGCCGGAGCGTATCGGCGTCGGATCATCCGCTGCCACAGCGCGTCCGGGGAGGACGGCGAGACCGGAGCGGGTCGGGATACCGCCTCGCGCGTTCCGCGGCATCGAGGCGGCGTGCGTGTCGAGCAGCGTCACGCGCAGCCGGTCATCGGTTGTCTGCACCACCAGATGGATCCTGCCGCGGCGGTGTTCGGCGGCGTCGGTCACCATGGCCGTGAGTTCGGCGCACGCGAGGTTCACTCGTTCGGTGGGCCAGCCGTCGAGCTGTCCGGCCAGCCAGGACGCGGCTTCCGAGGCCGCGTTCGGGCTGTATCGGCCCTCCGGCTCGGCACGAATGATTCGCTCGGACCGTTGGGCCGACTCCGCCACTGTCGCGGGTCGGGTGGCCGCGACGGAAATATCCTCGGTCGGAGCCGTTTCGCTGCCCATCGCCCAGGACGCGCCGGATTCGGTGAGCCAGGAGGTGAACTTGTCGTGCACGACCGACGACGCGGCCGCTGCTCGCGCTCGATCCTGTCCGAACCGGACGGCAGTGTAATGCGCTGTGACAGAGCCACCGTCGGGGCGCACGGTGATCGTGAACTCGGCGGGTTCACTTCGGGCCGCGTTGACCCGGATGGTGAACGACTGGCCCTCGGCGGTAGCGTCCCAGGCGACAAGGTCGGTCCAGAAGACAACACGGTTACCCGCGCCGTCGTCGGCGGACGAGTAGCCGGACAGCAGCTTGTACGCGTCGCCTTCGTAGCTGAGTATCTGCCCGACAGGCATCTCGGCAGCCGCGTCTCGCCACATCAGGCCCTGGTGCTCGGAACCGAACTGTGCGTCGAATTCACACACGCCGAGATCGGCTCCGCTGTTCTCCAAGGCGTCGAGGACCTGCGCGGGGTTCATCGGATCCCCGTTCCATTCCTCGAAACCTTGGCTGAACGCATCGAGACCCTTCACCCGGCCGCCGACCCGCCACCATCCGAAGCCGCTGATCTCATCCAGCGATACGCCCCGCGCGAGGAGTGCGCTGAGCAGATCCTCGTGCGACGCGTCGGCGGTTACGAACCTTCCGCTGGCGAGCAGGATGAAAGGGTCGCCGATTTCGGGGTCGCTGGTGTGATAAGGCTGCTTGTCGGGTGCCGTTCCGGGCACCATGAACCAGCCGCGCGAATCCACCTCAGGCCATACCAGTTCGATGTCGTCCGCAGGCTCGAGCGGAATTTCCGGCAATGGCATTGTGTCGTAGGTGGATCGGCTCGTCCCCGAGGATGAGGCTGTCCTCAGCTCGGACTCATCGCCGTCGTCGAGGTAGATGGCCACAGGGTCGATGTGGTTGCCGGATGATGGCGGAGTCGCCTCCGATGCCGTGGATCTCGTTGCCGGACGGTCGTCGCTCTCGGCTGCTTCCGGTTGCTCGTTGGGGAAGCGGAGATCTATTCCGGCGGACCGTGCCGCCTGCGCGAGCTGTGCCCGGTTGCCTACCCGAAGCTTGCGGTAGATGTGTTGGGCGTGCGTGCGGACGGCTGCCGGAGTGATCGCCAGCGCTGCGGCGATCTCCGTGGAGTACATGTCCGCCGAGAGCATTCGGAGGATCTCTGTCTCGCGATCGGACAGCACCGCCGAGCGTGGCGGCGGCTCGGTCGTTGCCGGTACGTCGGTGGTTGTGCGCAGTAGTCCGGCGACGGCACGGATCGCGCGGAACTCCCGCATCTCGAACGCATGACCACCGACGCCGGCCGCCTCCGCGGCCTCCGCGCGTGGCAGGCTGCGCACGAACCGCAATATCAGCGTCTGGCGATGCGTGTCGTTGGTGAGTCCGGGGAGGGCGAGTATGAGTGCTTCCTGCGTGGTCTGCTCAACCAGTTCCCGATCGGCTTCTGCCCCTGGACGCGCTTGGGCATCGCCGAGCAGCAGCGCCGAAAGACGTTGAATGCCACGATAAAAGATACTGCGGTGGTCCCTTCCGTGCGCTTCGGCCAGTTCGGGACCGGCATGCCCGAGTACGAGCCGGTCCCTGACGACGGCACGCTGCTTCTCACCGAGGGCGGCCAGACAGCGGTGGAATGCGTCGGGATCTTGTTCCCGGGCCTCCTCGACCACCGCCGAGGCTTGATTGCCCGCATGCTCCTGCAACAGGCGAGCGAGACGAGCGAAGGTGGCGTGCTGTGCGGTGCGGACTGCCCCTGGGCTGCGATCCAGCAAATCCGCGGTCCGGTCGGGTGACATCTCGAGTCCGAAGCGAAGTTGGAGAATCCGTCGCTGCGACGGGGCAAGTTGTTCGATGCAGCCCTGCAGCGCCAGCCGGTCGGTGTTCAGTGCCTCCCGAACGATCGGTGGCAGGAGCCGGGCGTTTGCGTTCCGGGCCAGCGCCACCACCAGCTCCGCGGCCGTCGGTTCGGCGGGGATATCCGGCGGGGCAGCAGTGTCCGTCCGCTCTGCACGAGAGTCCGATATGGGCGAAGCGTTTCCAGGTTCGGCCCGGGGCGCGGGGGTCGGCCCGGGGGTGCTGCTGGATTTCGCACGCTGCGGCCTCGGTTCGTCCGGGAGTGATGCCTGCACGCCGCCCTCGTCGGCAACCGCAGTGGCCAGTTCGCAGACCGCATGCCACAGCACGAGGGACTCGGCGGCCGGGTCGCCGGGCATCTCGAACTGTGCATCGCGACCCGAACGCCTCGACGCGAATCGGCGTAGCGCCTGCTGCTGGGTCGAGGTGAGCGCGCGCATGTGCTGGCGCACCCGCACGGTATCCGCCGCGGCCAACACAGTGGCCAGTGGATCCGAAGCGCGCAACCGCGCACCGCGGGCCACGAAATCTCCGATACGGTGCCACATTTCGGCGATCTCACGATGCTGGGCCATGAGATTTCTGGCGTTGAGGACAACCCATTCCTCGACGTCGCGCTGCCCGATCCGGCCGAACTGTGCCACCGCATGTGCACACGCCTCGTCGAAGACTTCCCGAGCTACTCTCGGTGTTCGCAGATTCGCCTGTATCCAAGGGAATACGTTGCGCGCGAACCGTTCTCGAAGCATGACTACCGCCTGCTCTGTACGTCCCTGCGCGACAAGCTGTTCCAGCTGCATTCGGAAGTGTTTTGTTGGTATGTCGCTGGACCGCCCCGGCGTCGCGCTGCCGTCTGCTCCCGGCTGCTGTTCCGGATCCCCCGGCGTATCAGTCTCGGACCGATGCGGCTCGGGTCCGGCGTTGTCGATCAGTGGTTCGGGTTCGTGCTCGCTGTCGCCGAGGTCGATCGCGACGGGGTCTGCGCTGTTGCCCGGGGTCGTTCCTGTGTGCGTCGACGGATGTGCGGTGTTCGGAGAGTCGGGCCGGATCGCGACGGCGTCGCGCACCTCGGCGGACAGGTCCCGATCGGTCGCTGACAGTCCCACCGCGGCGCGCACCCTCGCTGTGGCCTCTTCGAAGGCCGTTATCGTCCGCGCGTCTTGCTCCCCGAACACGTACCCGCGTACCGCGGCTTCGGTGTAACTGCGCAACACCGCATTCTCTGCCCGGCGCAGTGCTTCCCGCGCGCCGCCCGACACACCCGGCGGTGCGGGGAATCTGGCGATGACGGCATCGATGACGTCATCTCGGCTGAGCCGGCCTCGGGCGAGTTCCGACAACAGCGGCAGCAGCCGATCCTCAGGGATGCGGCGCCACGCGTCGGTGATGGCCTGCCGAGCGGCCTCGGCAGCGGACAGCATCGAACGGCTGTTGTCGAGCAAGCGCTGTACGGTCCACGCGGAGCCACTGCCCGAGTACAACTTTCGCGTCACATCATCGACCGCGGCACGGAGGCCATGGAAGAATTCGCTGATAGCCATGTCCACGATCACGCGCGGGGGCCGGTCGGCGTCGAGATCCGCGAGCAGCGAACGGGCGGCCGAAAGCAGCGCTTGGACGTAGCGATCATTCGCCCCGGGCAACAACCCTGACATTCGGCTGCGTTTCATCGGAACGATCTCGGCGAGCGTTCGAATATCGCTCTCGGCGAGGTCCGAACGAGAGGTCAAATCCCGCAGCGTGGCAATCGTCTGATCGTGCCGCCGCGCGGTATCCGGGCGGGCTGCCAGCCGGTCGTCCACGAGGGCGTCCAATTCGGCGCGGATGCGAAGCAGCACGGGCAGGTCGATCATTCCGGCGCCGTCGGCCAGTTGCCCGAGCGCACTCTCCAGGTCGCGCATCTGGCCGATGACCTGCGTGACCTCCTGCTCGGGCTCGGGAGCCGGTGAGTGGTCCACCTCGCCGCTGTCGGCCGTTGTCCGGGGTGCGGCGACGGAGTCCACCAGCAGGTCATAGAGCAGCCCCACCGGCTCGCTGACCCTGTCGCGGCCGTTGAGCACGACATCGACGAAGGCCTCGGCCAACGCCTCGGTCGGATTGAAATAGCGGTTCTTGTCGAAGCTGTAGACGGTCAGGTAGCGGCGCAGCCAGGCTGTGAACGCCGCGTAAGTGTTCTCTCCCAGGCGATTTGCCTTGTAGTGATCGAACAGCATGTCTTCGGCACGGTATCGAGCATCCGTCCGTCCCGCGTAGTCGAGCATGTGGCCGAACTCGTGCACGACGATCGCATACGCGGGACGGCGTGCCATGCTGGGATGCGCTTTCCCAGAGGCGATTCGGTCCTGAATCCACCGATGGAGTTTGTCCGGACTCGTGGCCAGGTCGACGTTGAATGTCATGTATTCGGTTGTGACGAGACCGGTGACGGGATCGGTCTTCGACATCGCCGCCGCGCCCGTCTTCGGCGAGAGCCGGCCGATGTCGATGATGCCGATATCGACCTGCGGGTGCTGCGTGGCCATGTCGACCAGAGCCCGGGCGATCTCACGGATAGTCTCCGGGTCGAGATCGGGCCGGTCGAATTCGTGGACCTCGACGTCGGGATTGTTCGTCAGTCGGCGCAGTTCGTCGCGCAGCCATATACCGACCTCCGCCGGGCTCAACCGCGATACCGCGTCCCCGCCGACGTCCTCGGGTCGGCCAGGGAGCTTCACCGGGTGTTTGCGGTGCGGGAAATCGGGCCGGGCGCGGTGGGCGGGGGCGAGCCCCTCGGCGGGCTCGTCCGGATCGTCGAGGTCGATCGCTACGGGGTCGATGCCACCGGGGCGGCGCGCTGATTTGTCGTTCTGCGGTGTCTGATCGGCGGTCTCGGTCGGCGCGGCCGGATTGCTCGGGGCGGCCGCGGCGGTGCTGCCGGCGTGGCGGGCTCGGATCGCTGCTTCCAGCTCGTTGCGCCCCCCGATGCCGAATTTGGCGTAGATCGACGTGGCGTGTCTCTGCACCGCCCACGGCGTTATTTCGAGTTCCGCTGCGGTTTCTTTATAGGTCTTGCCTTGCACAAGCCGCGTGAGCACCCGGAACTCTTGTCGGGTCGACCCGATTCGGGCGAGTTCGAGCGTCCCGGCCACGTTCTGGTAAGCGACGCGTACGTTATGAGGTACTCCTTGCTCGACGATGTGTCCCAGCGCCGATGTCTCGATGAGTCCTCGCACCTCGTGCGCGATGGCGGACACGAGTTCCCGTTCAGGCATGTCCGGCGGGGCGTAGCGGAGCGAAATCGTCGCGTGGGCTTTCGGGTCCAGGCGCAGGTGGTCCCAGATTTCGGTCAGATCCGACGTGATCTGTTCGGTGTCGATTCCCAGGTCCCGAAGCTCCTGGATCCATTCGTCGAACGAATTGGTGCGCGCGGTGGTCGGCCGCGCCTGAGGGCCCGACAGAGCTTGTGGCACCACCTCTTTCCATGTGCTGCCTGCGTTGCGCGCGGCCTCGGCGAGGGACGCTCTGTCCTTCCAGGGTGTCCAGCCGTCTGTTCGAGGATCCGATGCGGCCGGATCCGGCCGAGCGGTGGATGGGGATTCGGATGGCTGCCACGGTGTCCGGGCCGGCTGCCGTTCGGTATCACTCCGCTCGGCATGCGGCGGGCGGTCGGACAGCCGCCCGGGGCCGAACTGTTCGATGATCGTGCGGTACATCGACTCCGCGTCGTCGCCCATCCGCTCGCCCGCCATCTCGAAGCCTCGCACGATCTCGTACACCGTGTGCTGGTGGGGAAGCATGAAGGCGATCAACGCCGCAATGAAATCGTGCCGGGAGACGCCGGGCGGTCGCAGCCAGTCGAAGCGGGCGAGCATCCGGGTGGCGGTGCCGGAAATGCCTGCGTTCGAGGAAATTTGCCGTTCGGCCAGCCTGCGGATGTCGTCGTTGCTGGTATCGGGGTCGACGTAGACGTAACCCGGTCGCCACGGGAGCTGAATGACCCGTTCGTTGTGGTCGAGGGCGAAGGCTTCCTCCGGACCGACAGTGCCCTCATCGTGGTAGACGCTGATCGATGCGATGCGGCAACCCTCGGAGTCGACGATTCGATGTCCGCGCGGGTCGAGCAAATACCTGGGCGCGACATGGGCGACAGAGTCGTCGTGTTCTCGCAGCTGGGCTTCCAAGCGGGCGGTATCGACGCGCCCGTCGTCGAGACGGGGAATCGCCATGCTGCCCCCGAGGTCGAGTTTGCCGATCCGCAGCACTCTCCGCTCCGGCAGTGCGGCGAATTCGCGCAGCGACAGCGGCATACCCAGCGCGGCGGCATCCCGGGAGGTTGGAATGAGATGCGGCGTGTCCGAATTTCGTGCGGGGAATGCCGCATTTCGCCGCTCGTACTCCGCGTAGGCCCGATCGGCCACGTCGTCGTGCCTGCGCACATACTCGACCGGATTGAGGTCTTTCCAGGTGACCGGTTCTCCGGGCTGCTTGTCCCCGAGGACGGCCGCGCGAACCGCCTCCAGCGCGTCGAAGTCCAGCCCCAGTTCGCGCGCTTTGCTCCGTCGCCACTCCCGCGTCTGATTCATGTACCGGGCGATGCCCTGGTCCAATGTCAGACCCGCGCCCGCTTCGCCCAGCTCGGCGTTGCGAATCATGGCGTTGAGCATGGCCGACAACAGTTCGCGCAGGTTTCCGTCGCGCTTCAGCTCGTCCATCGGCACCGACGGCAGCACCATGCCGCCCCACCGCGGCCTCGCGGACGCGTCGAAAACCGCTCGGATCCGCTCGTCTCGCTCCGTCGGGGGCAGATCCTCGAGCACGTCCTGGAACAGGCCCTTGATCACCGTCTCCAGCCGGTCCAGCACCGCCACCGCCGCAGTCTTGACCTCCGGCCGACCGTAGAGGTACCGGGCCAGCTCCGCCTCTTGGACTCGATGCAGCAGAGAACCGGGCCGCGAAACGCTCATATCGAGCGCCGACGTTCCCCGCGGTGTCTCGCTCTGCGCGGGCCGAGCCCACGGGGTGGCGCCGGGCGTCGCGGTGCCCTGCGCTGATTGGTCCGCCGGTGTGTCAGGTTCCTCCGGATCGAGGTCGATCGCGACGGGGTCGGCGCCGCCATCGGCCGGGGTCGCGGGCCCGTCGTGGTCCGTCGCCGTATCCGCGGGGGTGTCGATGTTCGCGGCCGACAGGAATCCCGCCGCGGCGGTCACGTCGTCGGCTGTGCCCGCTTCGATGCCTGCCCGTACCAGTGCGCGGGTGACGGCGCCGAGATCGCCCGGGGCTTCGGCGAGCGACCGCAGGACGATGGCCGCGACGGGTTCGGGGTCGTCGGGGCTGATCGGTTCCCACACACCGTCCGTCAGCGCCAGGACGACCCCGTTGCCGCGTATGTCTCGGGTCTTCTCGCGCGGTTTCAGCCCGTCCAGAGACCGGCCCAGGTTGTGGGTGAGACCCGGGCCGCCGATCGGCGAGTGTTCGGCTTCTTCACGAGTGGTGTCCTCGAAGACGTCCAGCACATCCTGGACCTTCGAGTCGTCCCTGGTCAGCTGTATCGGCGGGCTGCCGTCCAGCGGAATCCAGTACGCGCGGCTGTCGCCCACCCAGTCGACGGTGAGCCGTCCCGACTCCATCAGCGCGACCACGATCGTGGTGGCGGGCGGGTTGTCCGCGGGAGACTCCGGAGGCAAGGCGAGTACCGCCTCCTGGGCGGCGGCCACGGCGCCCTCGACTACGGCCACCGGATCGATCCGGCCGTCGCGGTCGGCCCGCCGCAGTGCCGCGACCACGAAATCGTGGGCGGCTGCCCTGGCGGCCGCGGAGGCGCGGTGACCGCCCTTCGGCCGGGAGAGACCGTCGTTCACGATCAGTGCGGTGGCCTCTTCGCCACCGACACTGACTCGGATCAGGGCGAAGGCGTCCTCGTTGTGCGCGTGCAGGCCCCGATCGCTCGCTGCCGCGACCGAACCCAGATCCTCCACCGTCAGGTTCTGTTCGACATAGCGCCGCGGTGCGGTTTCCTCGGAGCCGCGGGGTTCATCGACGTGGTGTCCCCGTGCGTGTTTCGATCCGGGCTGCGCTGCGCGGTCCTCGGGGGTTCGATCGGGCGACGCCGACTCGACGAGGCCGGGCTCGGTGAGATGGTGCTGCGAGGGCTGGGTCTGTGCGATGAAGTCGGGTTGTCCGTCCGCGCCGGGCCAGACGACGGGTGCGCCGGGTTGCGCCGCCGGGGGAGTGGCCGTCACGCGATGCCGCGGTTCGCCCAGCATCTCCGCGATATTGCGGACCGCGCGGTCGGCCATGCCGTAGTTCTCGGCGGCTTGCGCGCGTCGTCGTTCTCGATCGGTGGCACCGGCCAGGGCGCTGGCCGCGGTATCGCGAATGACGGTCGCCGCCAGCAGTTCTGAGGTCGCGCGGAAGTGGTCGAGCAAGAACGAGAGGCGCTCCCGGCCTATCCGTGTCGTATCCCATTGCTCCGCGAAGGTCAGCAGTTCCTCGAGCCACTGCGACATATCTCGCAGCGCGTTATAGCGCTGCGTGGCCTCGTCGAGCTGTTGGCGGTCGGTGGTGCTCACCGCATCGACCGCTGCCCCCGCGGCCACCATCTCCACGAAGATCGTTTCGGCCACGTCGCGCAGCCGTTCCGTCTCTCCTGGTCGGAGATGGTCCGCGGGTCGGGTCATGATCGGCGTGTCTGTTCCGGGGCGGGTCTGTGCCCAGACCTCCGCGACGGCGGCGAGAGCCGATCCGAGCCGGATCTCCGCGGCGTCCTGCCGGGCCCCCAGGACGGCCGGCGTCCCTTCCCGCAGCCCCTGCTCGTAGGCGGCGTTCGCCTCGGCGGCTTCGTCCGCGCCGGCCAACCATGCCGACATCTGGTGCGCGAACTGCTCCAGCAACCGCAGCCGATCCGCCGGGACCTGCGCATCCGGTCGGCTCCGCGCGGCCACCAGTTCATCGATCAGAGCGGGGGCGCGATTCAGCACGGGATCGTTCGAAGTCTCCGCCGTGCCTGCCAGTCTCGCGGCGACCGCGGCACGCAGCGTCCGCAGCTGTTCGGTGTCATCGGATTCCGCATTGTCCTGCCGGTCCGCGGGCGCGTTTTCGTCGGGGTCGAGGTCGATAGCGACGGGGTCGGGTCCGCGGGAGGTGGTCGGCCTGGCGTCTTCCGGCTGATCGGTCCGGCGAGCGGCATTGGCTTTGTGTTCTCGGTATTCGCCGCGGACTCGCTCGGCGTCGTCGAGGAGACCGGACTTTTCGCGATATTCCTCGACCAGCGGGAGTGCGCGGGCCTGGCGCGGGTTCAGCTTGTCTTCTCGCTCGAGTTGCAGCAGCGCCCCGAGCAGCCTGTCCACCGCTGCTGCGCTCGACAGATCCGCGCGCCCGTTGCTGAGTTCGAGCAGTTGCCGCCGCAGTGCGTCGACTTCCTGCCGCAAAATCTTCAGTTTTCCCTGATCCGTGACCAGTTCCCGGGTTGTTGGTAGCGGGGCGGGGGCGTGTTCGTTCGGGTCGGTCGGTGCCCGGTGGGTAGAAGCCGTCGATTCGGGCGTTTCCGGTTCGTCGGGTTCGAGGGCGAGTGCGACCGGGTCGATTCGGTTGCCGGGCGTGGGCGGGCGCTGGCCGTCGGTGTCGGTGGGTGAGGTCGACCGGTTCCGCGTCCCATCGTTCGGGTGGGTGGGATCGGGGTCCGAGCTAATGGTCGAAGGGTCCTGGCCGAGTCCGGTCCGGTCGCCGGCGCTGCGGTCGATGCCGATCGATGCGGGGGTGTCCGGATCGGATGCGGGTGTGATCGGTGGTTGATCGGTGGTGGTGTCGGGTGCCGTAGGTGGCGGCATCGGCACTTCGAACCAGATGGTCTTGCCGCCGGCGCGTTCCAGGGTCACGCCCCACGCCGAGGCCATCGCTTCGAGCATGCCGAGGAAGAAGCCGTGGGTGTCGGCGACGATCCCGGTTTCCGCCCATTCGGCGGCTTGGTCATCGGTGAAGGCGGCGGCGCTGACGGTGCCCTGGGTGGTTGCCTCTTGTCGTGCGGGTAGGCCACGGCTGGTATCGGTGATCCCGATGCGAATTGTGTCTCCGTCGAGCCGGATTCGTACCCGGGCGTCGCCTTGGTCGGCATAGCGGTAGACGTTTTGGACGAGGTCGGATACGAGGACGGTCAGGTCGTAGGGATCAGGGTGGCCGGCCTGCCGCAAGCGCTGTCGTACTGCTCGCCGCGCGAGGCCCGGGCCCTGTTGCAAGTAGTCCTGCGGTATGGGCAGATCGAGGATGAGTTCGTGGGGTGGTTGCGAGGGGTCGCTGGTGTCGGCGGTTTCGAAAAGCTTGAACCAGATCTGTTTTCCGCTGTTGCGAGGGAGCACCCATCCCCAGGTTTCGGTGTGCGTGTCGAGGAGGTCGACGGCGCGCCACCCGGGCCGGTCACCGCTCTCGCGCGCAGGCAGGGTGCGGCCGTCGTCGCTGACGTGGATCTCGATCCACCGTTGACCTGGTTGTCCATGGATGGCTGCGGAGATTTCGGGTGTCCCGCCGCCGTCGGCGCGGGCTTGCGACGCGAGTTCCCAGGCGATGGCGGCGGCCCGGTCGGTGTGTTCGGCGATGGGCCAGTCGGCCAGCGCCCGGTGCAGCGGTTCGACGGCCGCGGCGACGTCCTCGAGATTCAGGCGTCGGGTGGCGGTGTCGACGAGGTGACGGAGTTCGGCGGGGGCGTCCGGGCGCCGCGCGAGTGCGCGGAGGTGGTGCAGCGGATCGCTGCTGATGCGGTCGGTCCATCCGGTTCCCGGCTCGGGCAAACCGAGGATATGAGCGAGTTCGTGGTCGAATCGCGCTGCCCGGTCTTGCCATTCGGCGCGCTGCTCGGGGGTGGTTGTGCCGCGAGCGAGCTCCTGAGCCTTGGCTTCGTGGGCGAGGCGGTCGACCACCCAGCCGGGGAGCCGGGTGAGGTCGGCTCGGTCGGCGGCGTCGCGGCGCTCGGTGTCGGTCATCGATCGCAGTTCGACATCGATCTGGTCGAGTACCTGCTTGACCGCGCCGGGGAGACTGTTCCGCAGGGCTGCGGTCACATCCGCGGGGGTATGCGTTGCGGCCGTCGCTTCTTCGTCGATCCCACTTGCCGAATCCCGGCTCGACCGTTGCGTGGAGGATTCGGTGACGCCGTGCCTGCCTGCCCGGGATTCCACCGATTCCGGGTCGAGTGCGTCGGAATCACCGAGGTCGATCGCGACAGGATCGGGGCCGGACGCGCTATCGGTGGTGGGGGCGAGTAGATCCAGACGGGACAAAAGCTGGTTGAGCAGGTCGATTTCGGCTTCGCTGATACCTGAGGCGGCGGCCCTTCGTTCCTCCTCGGCCTCACGACGACCGCGCTCGAAGGCGGTTTCGCCGGGTGGTGCCTGGGCGACTGCGCTGCGTCCAGCCATATGCCGCTCGGACCCGAATGGCATCGCGCCACCCGAGTGTGCGTCACTCAGCGGTGCGGAGACGGGTATTCCGGCCAGGTGCTCGCCGAGTTGCCGGACTGTGTTCATCACGAACGACTTGGCTGTCGCCTCATCCCGATAGCCGAGCCCGGACACCATGGTTTCGACGGACAGCCTGCGCGTGAAGACAGCGCGGATGATCTTCCGTTGCCGGTCCGTGAGCGTGCCGAGTGCTTCCTCCAGTTGGTCGGGGGTAGCTTCGGCGAGCACCTGTGCAAGTTGGATGTCCAACGTGTGTTGCTCGACGACGAGAATCGAAGTCAGACGTCGAGCTGCGGCGACGGCCGGACGGACGGCCGAATCGCGCGGAATTGGTTGTCTCGAGCGGAGTTCCGCCAGAATTTCCCGCTCGGCGGAGGATAGCTGGCGACTGGCTTGCGCGATCTGTTCGGCGGTGGCCTCGGCCAGCACCGCGGCAGAACCCAGCTCGCCGGTCCTTGCCGCCAAGGCATGCGCCAGTGCGGAGCGGTAGGCGTTGAATCGGGCGGCAGCGTCGTCGCGGGGCCGGTCACGCCCTGGAGTGGCCGGGCTGTCGGCATATACATCGATCCCTCTGCGCCGGGCCACCTCCAGCATTTCCGCCCAGTGAGGGGTCTCCAACTTCACTGCGATCGAACGGACGGCTGCGCCGACCTGGCGATCCGAAAGTGCCAGCATGGTGGCGATGTCGCGGTGGGAACGACCTTTGGCAACGAGGGCGAGCACGGCGATCTCGTGTTCGGTCATGCCGGGATGCGTTGTATCAGAGGTGGTGTGATCGGTCGCGGTCGCCGGTTCGGGTTCCTCCTCACCGGTCCGCGAGGCTCCGGAGACGGTGTGCGGCGAGGCGTCCAGCAGCGGTGGCGAGACTTCCTCCGCACGCGTTATTTTTGCGATCCGCAGCACGCTGTTCTTTTCCTGCCGCGACAACGAACCTATGTCCCGGCCGTGATGCAGACCGTCCGCCAGCTCGAGAAACACCCATCGCGTCGTGACACCGATCTGGTCGAGGTAATCCCGGAGTTCGGTGACGGTCAACTCGGCGAGGCGGCTGTACCTGGGGTCTGATTCGGTGATGCCATCGGAACGCAGCACTGCCAGCATCTTCGCGCGGAGAGGGCGGAACCATCTTTGCTCCAGTAGTTCTCGCGCAACTTCGCGCAACCGTCGAGCGACGTCGCCGTCCGATCTCGAGTCCGAGAGCCGGAATACATCGTCATTGATCTCCAATGCCAGCTGCACGGCGCGCGCAAGCCGTTCGCTTCGCCGCCCGCCCCTCGCTGATACCCCGAGCAGCGATAGCACGTGTCCGAACGTGTCGAGCCCGTACTGTTCCCTCAGTTCCGCCGGGTTTGCGGGAGGGGCGGGAGCCGCTTCGACCGTGTCTGCGCCGGGCAGGATGCCGGCACGGATAGCCACTGCCACCGTCTGCGGCCGGTTACGGGTGCCGAGTTTCTCGCGAATACGGGCGAGCGCCTTGTCGACCGCGCTCGGCGAAATCTGGAGGTCCTCCGCGATATCGGCGTTCGTATCGCCGTTCGCGATCCGCGCGAGCAGATCGATATCGGCGGCGGTCGATTCGGGAACTTCCACAGCGGTTCGGGTGGTCCCAGGCAGGAGTCCGGTGCGGATGGCGACGGCTATCATCGCCGCCCGGTTGTGCACGCGGAGTTTTCGGCAGACACGCATCAGGTACTCGTCCACGGTGAGCGAGGACATGCCCAGCGCCTGCGCGATGTCTTTGCTGGTCTCACCGTTCGCGATCCGCGTGACCACGTTGGTTTCGTAATCGGCCAGCCATATTCGGCCGGTGCCCGGGACGGCGTCGGCAGGGTCGGCGAGCGGGAGGTCGCCGGTTCTCACGGCGGCAGCCACGATTTCCGGACGGTTGCGCGCGCCCAGCTTGCGGCCGACTCGACTCACCAACCGGTCCACGCTTCTCGGAGAGATCTCCAGGTCTTGAGCGACGTCGTCGCTGGTGTCTCCGTTCGCGATCCGCCCGAGTACATGGATTTCGCGACTGGTCAGTGGGAGATCTTCGCGACCACGTGTCTCGCCGTCGGCGCGGGGACCGCCGGGGAGGATGCCTGTGCTCAGTGCGATGTACACCGCTTCCGCCCGGGTACGGGCACCGAGTTTTTGGCGAACCTGGGTCGCGTAGATGCTCACGGTCCCCGGGGACAACCCCAGCTCCTCCGCGATCTCAGGGCTGGTCATTCCCGCGGCCATCAACTCGAGCACCGTGAACTGACGGTTGGTGAGCCCACTATCCGTCTGCTGTGACGTGTCGGTCGCGTGCGTTTCGGCGTCTGTTATAACCTGCTCGCCGGCGTCGACCAATCTGTTGAGCGCACCTCTTTGCACCAAATTGATCGCTGCACCACGCCGCATTGCGTCCACCGCCTCGGTGACGTGTTTGCGCTGCGTGGCATTCAGTTCGAACCAGCCGTCTACCAGACCTCTCACGATGCTGTGCAGCCATTCGCTGGGATCCGTGCCCGCGTCGGCACGCCATCGGTGCGCCTCCGCGATCCGAAATGCCATGCGGTTGAGCTCCTGTGCCACCTGCAGGAGCGGCCGCAAGTCGCGGCCGACCGGCGAAGCCGGAACCCCGAACCGGGCAAGCACTTCCCGGAGTGAGGCCCGGCCGTATCGCTCGCGCAGCTCGTTGAACGCCGTCGTATCCCCCTGCCGCGCGCGCTGCACAGCGGTGTCCGGCTCGTCGGAATCGCCGAGATCGATCGCGACAGGATCGATGCGGGTGCCGGATGTCGCCTCACGATCGCTGGTCGGCTGCTGTTCACTGGCCGCTTGTGATCGCTCTGCCTGTTGTGCCGCCCGCACGGTACGACGCAGGCCGTCGGTATGCAGCTTGATTTCCGCGCGCGCGATGTACCCGTTCACCGTGTTGCGGGACAATCCCAGCCTGGTCGCGATCTGTCCGGAAGTCAGGCCCTCGGCGAGTAGCGCGAGTACTTCCCTTTCCCTGCCGGTGAGTGCGGTGGGGTGCCGCTCCGCGAGGGCGGAACGGAAGGCTTGAACGGTGTCCGCGGGGACCGTGCCCGTGATGGGGGTATACGGCATGTCCGCCGCCACCAGTCGCAGAGTCCGGACCTGCTGAGGTGACAGACCGGTCTGCTTTGGGGACGACGGCACGGCGCCGTCGGGCAAACCGCTCGATCGTGCGTCCGTGGGCATGCGGACGGGCCCCTCGAGTCCCACCCGCTCGGCCAGTCGGACGAGCAGCCGGTTCGACTGGTCCGGCGTCATCCCGAGCAGGGCGGCGAGGGAATCTTCGGCGATGCCGTCGGCGATCAATCGCAGAACGTGGAATTCGCCCTCCGACAGTGTGATCGCGTCGACCGTCCCCATCGGGCCGTCCGGGTGATACCAGAACCCGATCTCGTCGGCCGCACCGCGCACCAGCCGCATGTCATCGGGCGTGCCCGAACCTTTCACCACATCACGGACCGTGGCCTTGGCCGTGCCCGCCGCTTCGGCCAACGTCTCGCGAGATGGCTGCGGCTTGATCCGCGCCGGAACGAACTCGTCACCGACCCAACGTGCCGGGCGAACGCGACGCGTCACGAAGTTCGGATCGGTGAGGGCCGCGATGTCCGCGCGGTCCGGCGGTACACCCAACCGGTGAGCCGCAGCCAGGACGCGTTGCGTAGTCTCGCCGTGCCACGGCTTTTTCGCGCCGAACCGTCCGTTGAACACACTGCTGACATACGACTCGCCCACACCCGCCAGCCGGGCGATATCGGCCCGCGTGGCTTTCTGCGCGGCTTCGATCCGGCGCAGGGAGAGGTAGCGCTCCGCCAGACGGCGCGTCTGTGGCGCAACGTTCTCGTCGGCGGCCAGCACTTCGGCGTGCGTGCGGGTCAGTTCGTCGTCGGCGACGCCCACCTGCTGCGCCAGTTGGTTGCGCAGCGTGTGGATCTGGACCGTGTCCAGCGGGACTGCCGCCGGCGGTTCGAGAGTGGCGCACAGGAAGGCCTCACTCGCGGCGACGAGGTGTTCCAGCTCCGGCGAGTCCGTCAGGCTCGTGATCCAGTACAGCTCGGCCAGCACCTCGCCCGTGGTCATCGGCTGGGGTGGGCTCAGGTCTTGCGACCCCAGCAGTGCCCGCAATTCTTGGTCGAGGGCCCGGCGCCGGTTGTCGAAACCGTTCTGGTCCAACGGATCGGCCTCAGGATCGGCCGCATCCCGGAGACCGGATTCTTCGCCGTCGCGCCGCTCCAGCTCGGCGAGCGCCCCCTCGTGAGTGGCCGCTTCCTGATCCGCGTGCAGTTCGAGCTGGAACCGGATCCATCGACTCAGCGCCTGAGCGTCGACGGTCACGGCGGCGGGCATGGCCTGTGTCTGTTCCGCGACGAGGGCGAGGGCCTGACGTACAGCTCCCCGCGTCACCGCACCGGGTGGCAGCCCGAGGTGCTCGGCCAGCGCGATCTGGGCCGGGTCCGAGGCCGCTTCGGCGGGCTTGGCCGATTGTGCCTCGCCGGATCCGTCGGTGTCGGCGGGGATGGGCGAGGCCTCGTGGGAGCCGGGTGTCGACTCGTCTCGGTCGTCGCCGGTATCCGTCGCCGTTGCCCGCCGCAGAGCGTCCGTGACGCTCGCTTGCAACTCCGGGTCCGGGGCGTCGGCGGGATCGTCGACGGCGAGACCGCTGTGCAGTGCCCAGGCGACCAGCCCGGCGGTGTCGTCGATACCGAGTTTGGCGCGTAGGCCGCGCCGGATGTATTTCATTAACGGCACCGAGATGCTCAGCTCTGCCGCGATAGCCGGGTTCGTGAACCGCTGGGCCACCAGGCGCAGGACCCTGGTTTCCTGCGGTGTCAGACCGACGTCGGCCGTTGGTTCGGGTATCGATTCCGGGTGGTCGGCCGACCATGCCCGCTGCGCCGCCATCAGGAGCACGGCCCGATCAGGGGTTCCGAGCTTCACCGCGATGCTGTCGAGTTCATTGATCACCGTGGCGTGCGATCCGCCCAACGTGCGAGCGATCGCATTGAGCGACAAGCCTTGTGCGGCCAGCCGTAGCACCTCGGGTTCACGCCCGGTCAGTTCGGAGGGGCGGGTGGCGATCCGAGATCGGAAGGCGCGCACCGTGGTCCAGGACACCGCTGCCGGATCATGGCTCGTCCCCGGCAGCGACTCGGCGAGCGCCTCGAGCCTCTCGCGCTGCGATGACGGTTCTCGTCGCCGCGCCGACACCCGAATCCGGCCGCGCGCACCGAGCTTGTCGGCCAGTTGCACCAGCAAGGGATCCAACCGGCTCTCCGGCATGCCGAGTGCGGTGGCGAGGGCGTCGGGTGGCGCTCCCTCGGTGACCAGGTGGAGCAGGAGCGCCTCGACTTCGCTCAGTTCGACGGTCCTCGCCTCTGCGCGAGGCGACTGGAGGCTACGCGCCCGGGCGGCGAGTTCCTCGTGATCCGAGGTGCCCAGCTTGGCCTGGATATGGACCCGATAGCCCCGTGCCGTAGTCGCGGTAACTCCCAGCTGGTCACCGATCGCCTGATCCGTGAGACCGGCCGCAACCAGGTCGAGAACCTCGCGTTCGCGGGGAGACAAGTCGACGTGCTTCCGCGTTGCCGCGGAGTGGGGATCGCCGGGCTGGAAGGCCCCCTGCCGCTGTGCCGCCAGCAGACCGGGCAGCCTGCCCTCGACACCCAACCGGCCGGGGAGCGCGGCCATGAACGTCCGCACTCGATACCGCGTCGTCGCCAGCTCGGTAGCGATTTCGCGATTGTCCAGGCCGTTCGCCGCCAGCTGGAGAATGGCGACCTCGTCCGGAGAGAATTCGACGTCGATGTGCGGGCCGGATGGTTCGTCCAGCCATCCCTCCCGATCTGCCGCGAGGACCGCGGGAATCAGGCTCGGGCAGCGGAGTTTGGCGCACGCACGGCGGGCATAACTCTGGACGGTTTTGTGCGAGATGCCCATAAGCGGGCCGATTTCGGGGTACAACAGGCCGCGCGCACTCAGGCGCAACACCTCGAGCTCCCGGGGGGTCAGCCCGCCTCTGTCGGGGATCGGAGCGTCGGATTCGGTCTGATCTGGCTGGGTAACAACCCGTTCGGGAGATTCCCCGGATGTCCGGACGCGAGCGACTGCCGAGGCGAATCTGCGAATCGCAGCCCATAGCAGAGGGTCCATGTCCTCGCCGGGATCCGGTAGCACCGCTGCGGCTGTCCGGTCCGACTGGCCCGGCCAGAACTGGCGCAGTACCCGCTGCTGGTTCGGGTCGAGCCCGGCCTCGCGGAGAGCGCGCCGCAGATCCTCGGGGTCGGCATCGGCCAGGGCGCGAGCTACCGCATCGCTCCGTTCGATCGACGGGCCGGCGACGTAGATCGCCAAGATCTGCCCCCGGAAGCTGTCGAAAGCAGCACGCCCCGACGTCTGGGCTGAGCGAGGCAAGTCCGGAACGGGTTGCGTCGGGTCCGGCTGCACATTGTCGGGGTCGCCGAGGTGGATCGGGGCCGGGACAGCTGCCCGCGCGTGGGACCGACTGTGCTGCTGCCAGAACTCCGGTGGCAACGCCCACCTGTCGTCAGGTCGCGGTTCGGGCTTCTGCGCGGTGCCGTCCGGGGTCGATGTGACCGTGGCGCGATGCTCCGCCTGGAGCCGGTCCAACTCGTCGAGCACGAAACCGGTGTCCGGATTCAAATATGCGATTTGCTGTTCCGCGTAGTCGGCGCGCGCGGTGGGGGACATAGCGCGCCATCTCGCGGCCAGGGATGCGGACGGGCCGTTCGAGGCGATGCTCGTGCCGAACTCCGATGCAGCCGGGACCGGACCGCGATAGTCCGCCTGCACCAGGGCATTGCGCTGTTCGGCTTCCTGCAACACCTGGAAATACGGAATGTCACGAAGCAGAGCCTGCAGGACGTAGGCGGGATGTGTGCGTTCGGCGGGTGCGGTCCTGCCGAACGCATTGTTCGCCTCGGCCAGTGCTTCCGCCGGATTGAATACCGCGAGGTCACCCATTTTGGGCTCGTAGGTGCCCATTTCCGGCCCCTGCGCCTCTTCGCCCGCACGTATTCGGTTGTATTCCTCGCCCGCAACGATCCGGCTACGGGTATCGCTGTCGAGTTGGTCGAGCCAGGCGTCGTATACGGACTTCAGGTCGACCCAGCCCGTGTCTTCGGTTTCCGCATCCCATGGACCCTGGTGGGTCCGCCGCCGCGCGCTGGCAGCCCCGCCATCGTCTCTCCGGGAGAGTCCGGACTGTCGTAGCCATTCATCGAAAGCCGCTCGACTCTTGAATTCGTTCAACCAGATGTCGAATGCTGCGAACAGGCGGTCTCCATCGCGCCGCGTCTGCTTGACGCGGCTGTACGAATCGAGCTGCCCCAGCCAATCGTCGAAATCGAGGTCCGGCGCCAGCATGCCGGCCTTTTTGAACTCGGCGAAATGCGTGTACAGGAATCCGAATGCCCGTGCCTCTTTGGAGTCTTCGTAGTCCTTCCCCTGGACGGCTCCGTCTCGTAGGTGGGCAATCGGCTTCTCGTCGTAGAGCCCCTTCCGCGCGGCTCGATCCTGCAGATGGCCCATCTCGTGACTGACGGCGTCGTACGCTGGATCGCCGGTCGGGGCCATCAGGCGGCCTGCCTGCACCTCCTTCCGCATGGTGTTCCGGAATCTCTCCGGGTCACCGAAGAGGTTCTCGTTCAGGACCATGAAGGTCGGGGCGTCCTTTTCGATGCCTTCTGGAGTCCAGATACAGGCACCGGTATTGCCGGCCATGGCGGCGACCAGTACGACGTCGAGCTTGATCTCCTGCCCTGCCGCGAAACCGTCGACAATCGCATTCCTGATCGACAGAGCCGTGTCGACGGAGATCTCCGGCTTGTCCAGACCGAGCACCTCGATGTCGAACTTCTCGAACAACTTCCGGGCAATGGCCTGCTTGGTCTTTCGATCGGCCTCGGCCGTCCGCGCGGAGTCCGCACGGTCGCGGTTCACGGCCGAGGGTTCCCGTTGCCGGGCCGTCGAATCGGCCGCCCGCACTGCGATCTCCTGCGCGACCCATCCGAAGAGGGTGACCTGAGCGTCGGTGAGGTCGTCGCTGCGGGATCTGGGATCGAGCGCTTCGTTGACGAGTCGGCGTACGGCGGGATTCAGGTGATTGAGGCTGTCGAGCCACGTGTTTCGCGCTTCGCTGAGCAGCCAGTCGCCGATGTCGATGCCCGGGGGGACTTGCCAGCCACCGGCGTCGGCGGCGCCGAGTGTGGCCCGGGCGACGGCGTGCGCCAGGAGCTGGATCCGCGTGGGTGGGGTGCCGTGCTCCGAATCCCCGCTGAGTACGGCACACATGGCCTGGGCGGTGGCTGGGCCGAAATGGCGGTCCAAGGCCTGCGCGGCGGACCGGTCGCCCTGCTGCGCCCGCTGCAGCGTGTCGGTGCGGTCGCCGGGAGGCAGCTGGTCGAACGGGACGGTGGTGCCCGCAGCGGCCGCCATGACGGGCTGGGCGGTCGGCACCTGCGCGACCAACTGGGCGACGGCCGCGGTGTGCGCGTCTTCGAGCCGGTGTCCTTGCTGCAGCACCGTCCCGGCGTCGGTGACGAGTTGGCGCTGCGCCGGATCGAGTTGATTCAGGCTGGTGTGCAGAAGATTTCGTGCGGTCTCGCGCACGTGGTCGGCGACGTCGGCGCCGATGGGGATCCCTTGCGACTCGACCTGATCGAATGCCGCGTCGCGGACGGCCTGCGCGATCGGCAGCAACGGCGCGGCCGCCTGTCCGCCGGGTGCGTCCAGCACCCGCAGGAGGTGGCGGAGGGTGCTGTCGCCGTGCTCGTCACGCAGGCCGGGTGCGACCGGTGGGTTACCGGAAGCCAGGTTGGATGCCGCCTCGGCGGCGAGGCCGGCGACGGTCGGGGCGGGGGTGCCGTTGTGAGTGGCGGCAGGTGTGTGCGCGGTCGCATGCGGAGCCGTGGTCCCTGCGGATCGGGGAGGGGGTTGCTGGGGTTGCTGGGGCGCGGTGCCATGTGCGTCCGTGGGTGGGGCGTTGGCTTGGTTGGCGCTCGCGTACTTGGAGGCGAGCTGATGCTGCTCGACGGCGTCCTTCATCGCCGGGACGGCATGCTTCCAGAGATCGGACTCGGCGTTTCGCAGCGCCGTTTCGGTCCTGTTGAGTTCGATGCGCGTCGCCTCGGTGTTGAGGGCTTCGTGCTGTTCCTGGGCGGCCCGGTGGGCCTTGACGGCTTCCGTGTACTGGACGATCTGCTGTGTGACGCCGTGGTCGGTGACCCGGCCAAGAAAGTCCTCGGGGGAGACGTAGTGCACCGCCGAACCCGGGGTGCCGCCGTGCTCCCGGTCGTCGCCGGATCCGCCACGGGCGCCACGACCATCGACCTGGTCGTTCACCCGCTCGGAGTACGACGGCCCGCCGCTGACCTTGACGTCGACACCGCCGAGATCGATCACCTCCTGCGACGGTGTCGGGTCGGCGCCGCGGCCTCCGTCCTTGTTGGTGATATAGATGGTGCCCTTGTCCCCGAATTCCTCGATCTTCTGCCTGACCAGGGCCTCGGCGTCGGCATTGCTACCGCCGTGCTCGGCGTAGAAATCCGCATCGACCACCTCGAATTTCAGCTCGAAGTCCGCGCCGTGTTCGTCCTTCGCCGCGGTGCGGAGCAGGTCGATCAGTCCGATCCGCCCGGCGTCCGGATCACCCCGGATTTCGCCGTTGTCCATGCACACGACCCACTGCGCACGGCCCGTTTGCTCCCCGTCGACAACATGTGCGTCCCGCACGATGTCACGGGCCAGCTGAGTGAGTTTCGAATGGGTGTTCTCGTAGAATTTCGGCGGTTCCACGACCCGTTGCGATGTATAGAACGTCGGAAGCTCCGGCACCGGCCCCACGCCGTACAGGTCGTAGGTGATGCCCTCGACGCCCTTCATGGTCCCGGACAAACCAGACGGCTCGAACAGCAATTTGCTGCCGATCAACTGCTGATCCGACATGCGCAGCGAATGTTCCTGATTCGCCCGGACCGGCAGCCCTTCCTTGAGGTCGACGAACTGACCGACGTCCTGCCAGCGCACCTCGGTCGACTTGGTCCTGTCCCACATCGCCTTGTCGTTGGTTTCGTGCGCGAGGATGCCGATCTTCGCGCCCTCGCCTTCGTCCGCCCGGGTTATGTAGTGTGTGCCCTTCTCCAGCCCCCAGCGGGCGTTGGCGGCATCGGCGTACAGCTTCAGCTCCGAGCCGGTGACCGGTCCACCCGCCACCTTCTCCAGCTTGGCGACCGCCGCCGGGGTCGTTTCCGCGGCCCACATTCCCCGGGTGTTCTCCGGCCTCTTGAAATCCGCTGCCGTCAACCCGTGTTCGCGCTCCGCGGTCGTCAGCCGATCCCAGATCCCCTGCAGTTCGGCGACCACCTCGGGTGTGGCCTCCTCCGCCGCCCCGGGGGAGAGTACGCATTCGGAATTGCCGTCGAAGATGGTGTCGAATTCGTCGACGGTGAGCTTGCCCGCCGGGAACGGGTCGTACCGGAGGTCGAGACCGTGGTCGGATGCCGCGGTATCCAGCCTTTCCTTGATCAGATCGATCGACGGTTTCGTGTTGAGGAAGTCTCGCAGTGCCGTCACCTCCTGGTGCGACATGCCACCGGCCGCGAGCTCGTTGATCATCGAATCCGCGACCTTCAACGCGCGGAACAGGTAGTCCTCCTTCGTGCCGACGACGATCCGGCTACGGCCAGGTACCGGATCAGGCAGCGGACCGTCCTGATCCATCCGGACCACGTCGATCCCGGTATCCGACTCCGGACGCGCCACGAATGCGTGCAACTCACCGGCCAGCTCACCGGCGAGCAGATCACTACTGGTCCACGCATGCGCGGTGCCGTGATCGATGGCGTCGGACACCTTCTTCATCACCATGACGATGGTCTTGCCCTCACCGGTCTTCATATCGACCGGACCGTGCTCGAGCAGCAGGAACGCCGCGGCCTGCGTCTCACGCACCAGCCGATGCCGGTCGTCGCCACGGCGAATCCATTCCGTCATCGCCGCGACGCGCTCCTCCCTGGATCCCCGCACCATCGTGTCGGCCAGCGACTCCGGTGACGCGTTCGCGAACGGGCTCGTACCGTCGGCCGTGCTGCCCGGCTCCCGCAACTCCCCGATCGCGCGACCGGCATCCAGGGCCGTGCGTACCCGCTCCTGGGCAACCACCTCGAACACGGCGTCGCGATCGGTGAGCACCCCGGCCTCGTAGTCGTTCATCAGCGAAACGCCCGCGTTGTCCGAGATTTCGACCAGGTCACGGGCTCTGGCCTGGGCTGCGGCGTCGTGCTGGGCCACCGCCGCCTCGTACGCGTCCCGGCACTCGGCCAACGTCGCCCGAGCCTGCCGGAGCTGTTCCTGAGCGGCCCGCGCGGCTTCGACGGCCACCCGATCCTCCGCCGTGCCCCGCCCGACCAGATCGCGCATCTTGTCGCCGAAGCCGACGCGGGTGGCCCGCTCGTGCTCCTCCGCCACCCGTACGGCCTTCTCCTGCCGCCGCAGCTCGGCATGGGCGGCCCGTTCGCGCTCGGCCGCCGCTTCGACACGCTGCCGGTGGTGTTCGCGCACCAGCTCGTTCTGCTGCCGCTCGGCGGCGATACGCTGCTCTACTTCGGCTCTCGCCCTCGCATGCCCGTCCGCAGCGGGGTCTTCATCGCGAACTGCAAGTGGCCCATCCGAATCATTCTGTGCGCGAGTGTGTTCGGACTCGGGTGGTGGCGTATCCGCGTCGTCGGGGTTATCGGTTTTCGTCTTCGCTTGCTGCTCACTCGCACCATCGTCGCCCGCACGACCGCCGAGGGCATCGTCTCCGCTCGTATCGGACTCACCGGGCTTCGGTTGCGATGGTCCCGCCTCGTCGACTACATCGGGATTGCCCTTGGCGTGTTGCCCATTCGCGCTGTCGTCGGCCGCGCGTGCGTGCTCCGGTGTATTCGCCTCCTCCGGATGCGTGGCTCGCGCGGTCTCGTCGCCGGTGGCGCCGTCGGCCGTGCGACCGTGCTCCGAATCCGGCTCGGCGGCCGCGGGCGGTGTGTTCCGGTTGTCATTGTCGGTGGCGTGGGCGGCCGCCGACCCGGAGGGGGCATGGCCGTCCTGGGCCTGCCCGCGAGCTCCTTCGACCGGTTCGACGGCCGGAGGGCGCTCCGTGGCGGCATTCTTCGGGGCCGACACACGTGGCGGACGATTGCCTCCGGCAGCAGCGGGCGAACCACCGGCGGCGGGTGTGCCGGGCTGGACGCCTGCGGCCGGTCGCGCCGGGCCGCCCGACGGCTGCACGGCCTGCCGCTGCCCGGCCGCGTCCGCGAACCTGTCCCCGCCGGGGGAGCGCGGGCCGGAATCACCGCGTCTGGGAGCGGGTGACGGGTCGGTAGTGATCGTCATGCTCGGGGACATGTCGTGGTCCGATGACAGGCCGTCGGCCGAATCCTTGTGCGCCGCAGCCGGTACCAGCTCGGGCACGGCCGGTTCGGGATCGGTGGCGCCGTCAGGAACCCGCTGTGCCCCCGCACTCTCGGTCGCCGACACGGTCGGGCTCTGTTGCTGCGAAGCGTCGTGCGGGTCGGCCGTGACGGGGCGCGGACCGGCGTCCTCGTCCGCTGCGACACCTCGTTGCCGAACCGATGACGACGGCCCGGCCGCCGGATCGGCGCCGCGGGCATCCGCGACGGCGCGGCCTCGCCCGGCCTGCCCCTCGCTCGCCGTGTCCCGGCCGCCGGGGTGCGGCCGGGCCGTGGCGGCGGCGTTGTCCGGCACCGCGGCGTGCTCCGGCGTGGAATGCGTTGCCGACGAGGTGTTTTCGGAGCCGACCCGGTTACCGTGAGCCTGCCCGGGCGCGGCATCGGCCGGCCGAGCGCTGCCTTCGCCGGTATCCGTGGGGTGTGGCCGCACCGAGTGGCCGGGCGCGGCATCGGCCGGTCGAGCGCTGCCTTCGCCGGTATCCGCGGGGTGCGGCCGCACCGAGTGGTCGGGCCCGGCCTCCGGGTGATCATGTTCGGTGATCTGCCGTGCTGTGCCCGCATTCTCGGCGGTGCTGTTATCCGAGTCGTGGGGTGCTGGACGCAGTTCCCCGTCGACAGGAGCCTCAGCGGCGCCGACGGCCTCGGAATCCGGTCGTGCGGCAGGACCGTTCCGTGGCCCGGGCGCCTCCGCCGATGTCGGATCCGTCCCGACGCTCGGCACGCCGACCGGGTTGACGGTGGACGCTATGGCGGCTGCGGGGTAGGTGACGGTCTTGACGGGATTGACGTTGTCGATCAGGGCGCCGGGCATGCCTGCGGGCGCTTCCCAGTCCATGCTGTTGTTCGGCACGGAGAAGGGCTGCTCCGGGCGCGGTTTGTACTCTTTCGGCGGCGACACGTCGGGGAGTTGATGGCCTCCGTCAGCCTTCGGCGTTGTCCCTGCGGGGGTTGCGGGGACCGGCTCCGCCGGTGTGGCAACGGCGCCGGAGGGTGGCTTGGCCGACTTGACCGGGTTGAGGTTGTCGGGCAACGCATTCGACAGATTCGCGGGCTGCCAATCGGCATTGTTCAAGGGGAGCGGGGGACGAGCCGCGTCGTCCACGGTGGCGCCGGTTCGGCGCAGCAGCGCCACAAGATTGTCGATCTGTTGTTGCTGATGGGTGGGCGAGGGGTTGTTCGGATCGAAGTCAGCGGTGACTATGCCATGCGAGCGCAGTGCGTCGACGAGCGAACCAGGCGACGGTTCGGCCGGGGTGACATCCGGTGCGGCAGCGGGGCCGGCAGTCGTCTCGGGAAGTGGTGCCCGGCCGCGCATCCCCTGGGCCGCGAAGGCCGCCGCGCCGATGAATCCGCTACCCATACCGGGGATCAGGCCCTCGGTGAACGCCTTGCGGCTGAACGGCTGGTCCGACAGCACAAGCGAGACGGCGGTGCCGCCGACAGCGCCGACGGCTCCGGCTCCGGCGCCGACCATGGTGGTGCCGGCGAGCTGCAGGGCCACCCGTCCCGCGGTGCTGTTGGCGTTCGCGCCGATGGTGGCGACCTTCGGGCCTGCCCAGAGTCCGAACAGCATGCCGAAAAGGCCACCGACAGCGCCGGCGGCCGTTGCCACGCCGACCGATTTCCAATCCATCTGTTCGCGGTCACCCTTGGCAACCTGAATCGCCTGGGCGCCGGCTTGGGTGCCGCCGCCCAGCGCTACACCGATCACGACTCCGTTGCGCAGCAGCACCATCGAGCCGCGTTCCGCGGCCAGTTCCGCACCGCGTCCGGAAAGGAATGCCACGAATCTCATCCACGCGCGCTGCGCCGCGGTTCGGGTCGCCATCTGTGCTATGGCGGCCTGGATCGGACCACCCGCCGCGAACATCAGTGCGCACCGGGCCAGCTGGATGGCCAGGATCACGGCCATGCTGATGATGACCATCTTCTGCAGCTCGGTGGCGTTGGCGCTCTCGTAGAGCTGCCTGGCGAGGCTGTCGCAATCGGTGGCCTGCTGTCGGAAGCGTTCGGCCATGTGCCGGTGCTTCTCGGCGATCGCGGCGACGGTTTCGCCGTGTGAGCCCTCGGGCGGCCTTGCCTTGGCTTCGTGATATTCGGCCTGCGCACGACACCATTCGGCCTTATCCGACCAGGCATCGGCGGCGCGTCGTTCCGCGTCCTCGTCGCCCAGTGGGAAGTGCCCGGCGACACACATCACTACGGCCGGGGGGAGCCAGTCCGGCAAACGCAGCGTCATGTGCGCTCGCGTTCATCGATGCGTATCCGGCAAGCGGCTCCGTGAACGCTACCGCTGCCGACATCGCACGGCCGCGTCCGAATCCCAGGCCCTTCCGCCGGCGGGGAATTCCTCTCCGGTTGTCGGCAGGTACGCAGCATCGTCTGCACTACGCGGCCAGGTGCTATCTCGGGGAACCTTCGTTGTCCCCGCGGAAGAAGGCGCGAATCTCGTTGAGGCTGGGGGCACCCGGGGAGATATCGGGCAGGTCGGGCAGGTCGTTCAAGTCGTCGTCGAGGGGTGCGGCGAGGGCTTCGGCATGCTGCTGCGCCCGGCACGCCGCGGCCCGAGTAGCGTCCACGATCGCTCTGCTCAACTGCTCCGGTGTCTGGCGCATCGCCGCGGCGGTGAGGCGCAGGTCCGTCAGCACGCCTGCGGCATCCACGGTCACCTCTACCGATTGGTCGGGAGAACTCGCCTGCGTGCGAGCGTTTTCCAATTCCCTGAACACCTCGGTGAGCCGGCCCTGCTGACGTTCGAAGGAGTCGAGGAGATGTTCGAGCTGGTTGCGCATGCCGCTGTTGGCCGAGCGTAGGCCTTCGCGCTCCCATCGATCCATGCCACAACCTTCCGACTCGAAATCGTCAGCGGGCAGCGACGACCGCGGACCTCCGAACGTGCCCACAATGATGACCCAGAGGTGCGTGGCGACTTTCACCGCTGGTGGGAAGGGGAAGAACCAGACGCCGTCCGCTCAGGCGGCAGGGGGTCTCATCACCGGTCCGGCAGTGCCGCACGCGACATCGTCACCAGCAGCCGACCCAGCACCTTCTGCGGGCCGTTGGCCGCGTCCTCACTCGATTCGACCGCGGCGAATCCCTCGGCCAGCGCCCTGCCCGGAAGGAACAGACCCTGTTCGAAGCAGTTGTCGCCGAGCTGCGCCCGCCATCGCTTGTAGCCGGCGACCACCCGGCTCAGCGTCTCGCCCCGGGGGTCGTTGATCCGCACGTATTCGGTGATGAGCGCGCGTTGCGCCTCCTTGTGTGCCCGGAACCCGCCGATGAGGTCGATCGCGGCGCCGAGTTCCCGCAGGATCGCGGCATACATCGGTCGCCGCGCAGGACCGGATCGGGTCGTCGCCCGGGAACGGCCGGCCAAACTCCTGGGATCGAGCACAGCGGTGTGAGCCAGCACGATCCACGGCGCCACCTCCCCCGACCGCTTCGCCGTACTGCGATTCTCGACGGCGGATAGCGAACCCGTCACATCCCGGATCTCGATTCCGCGCAGCGCGGCCGGCATCCGCGGGAGGACGGTGTCGACAGCATCGGCGATGTCCTGGACCGTCGCCGCGGCGATACCCGCCGCGTCGAATCCGACGATCTCGATGTTGTGCCGAGCGGCCATCTCCCGAGCGATCCGCATGGCCTCGGCATCGGTCGCTCGGTGCGCACGCACGCCTGCGGGCTTCGGGGCCCGCTTCTGCTCGCGACGTTTCGGAGCCGGCTCCGGCTTCTTGCCCGCGGGCGGGCGGTCCGGGGTGCGTGGAGGAGATACCCGAGGCGGGGTTTCGTTCGCCGGCGCGCCCGAGGGGCTCGGAGCCTTCGCCCAAGGGGCGCCCGGCCCGTTCCGCGTCCACGGCGTATTCGCCGACGGCTTGCCGGAGTCGTTAGGGCCGCTCGGTGTCGGCTGCGGACCCGCCTGCTTCCCGGTGGGTGTATTCGCCTGCGCTCCCTGTCGCTCTGTGCCGATACCGGGCGTCGTCGGCGATCCGGTCTCGGTTGCCGGGGGTTGGTCGCCGGATTCGTCCTCGGGCGATTCGGTTTGTGGGGAATTGCTCGTCGAATCGTCCGGCTGTCCGGATTCCGGAGGTTGCCGGCCGGACTCCGTGGGCTGCTCGCCGGACGCTGCGGGTTGCCGGCCGGAGGCCAGGGGTTGCTGTGTATCGATACTGCCGCGGTCGTTCGGGGCGTCCGGCTGCGGACGGGCGGAGTCTCCGTTCGCCGGGCGATCGGGCGTGCCCGACGGCCGTGCGGAATCGTTTGTGTGGCGGAGGGGTTCGCTGGACGTCGCCTGCGGAATGGGTCCCGCCGGCCGATTCTGGCTCGGTGCGGTCGTGTACGGGATGCCATCGTCGGCCGAGTTCCGGATGTTCTGCCGCCCGTAGTGGTCCCCGTCCTCGAACGCATCGGCCGCATGCTTCATCGCGGAACTCATCGCCCGAATGTCCGCGACGAGATCGTCGAACCCCTCCAACGTACGGTCGGCACCGGGCCTATAGGTGTGTGCGAACGTCTCGCCTGCTTCGTCGTCACCCCAGAACTCACCCTCGTCGGCGAGTGCCGCCTTCAGTTCGTTCGCCACCCGTTCGGCGTCTTCGGCCGCCTGCCGCAGCTCCGCCGCCGATTCGCGCAGCTGGGCCGGGTCGACCGACAGTGATTCGGCCACGCAACCCCCTGGGTCGATATCGAGACGGCCCGGCCGTCGTCGGCTGCTGAACGGGACGTCACGCATCGGCGAACCGCCACGCGCCAGGCCGGCCGGAGCCGAAGCATAAGCGAGGTTCGCTGGTTTTCCCGTCGGTGGGAACGTGGCCCGAGGGCGGCGGATGGCTCGTCGGCCGCAGCCTGGAGCCTTCTTCGAAAAGGTGGGATCACCGTCCTTCGGTCCAGAACCGCTCTATGCGAGCGATCGCTTCTTCCCTGCTCATCTGGGCGATTTCGTCCTCGGTGAGACCCACCCGATGAATCAGCAGGTGCACGAGATCGATGGGCAGCGATGCCTTGGGCAGTTCTGGGAAACCGCGGTTCGGCAGCACATCATTCAAGACACACTCCCAGAACGAATCCGCGGTGACGTCGAGTTGATCCCGCAGAATGTGCGCCCACAGTGATGCGCCGTAACTTGTGCGGTGGACTGGATGGGAGATGCGTGTGCGCAGAATCCTGCCATCCGGTAGGCCCAATTCGTACGTGACGTGGTGCGCTCCAGTGCGGCCTCGCGCGTCCCGTATCCGCTCCCACCCCTCGATCTCGCAAAACTGTTCGTGGCGTTTGCGAGTCGGCTGCGGCCAGGTCACTTCGTGGCTCCGACCAGCCATTCTCGAAGTTGATCGTCGTCGCTGAGGCCGATCAGCTGAATGAGGCCCCAGTTGTCCCGATGGTTCGGCGCATCCCGCAGTCTGGTTTGCCAGTCCTCGGCGTATTCGCGTAGTGCGGCGATCGTCTCGTCGATGGCCTCATCGAGCGTGCTGCCGTCGGCGGCCACAGGCAAGCCTGGTAGGAACACCGACCACCCCCCGTTCTCGGCGACCACTTCTGCCCCGGACGGGCAAACCTTCGCAAGCATGTAGCGGAGCCGTTCGGCATCGACGACTGCGGCGTACTCGGTGTCGCGCCGAACGGTCGCTACACGTCCTCGTACGGCCGCATCCAATAGTTCTTTGAGATGAGCACGTGCGTCGGTGTAGCTGTCATAGTGCACCGCTGACATCGGTCACCTCCAAATCGCTGCGTATCCATACTCGCGCCCCTATGGAAGTACGTCAAGTACGCGACGTACTGGTCGTCCGAGGATGTCGTTGCCATATGGAACGACGAAGGTCGCCTTCCTCCAAAGAGAGAGGCGACCTTCGATCGGCTTGTGCGAGCGATCAGCGAGTGAACAGCAGCGCTCGCTTGACTTCCTGGATCGCCTTGGTGACCTCGATGCCGCGCGGGCAGGCGTCGGTGCAGTTGAAGGTGGTGCGGCAGCGCCAGACACCTTCGACGTCGTTGAGGATGTCGAGGCGTTCGCGGGCGCCTTCGTCGCGGCTGTCGAAGATGAAGCGGTGGGCGTTCACGATCGCGGCCGGGCCGAAGTAACTGCCGTCGCTCCAGTACACGGGGCAGGAGGTGGTGCAGCAGGCGCACAGGATGCACTTGGTGGTGTCGTCGAACCGGGCGCGGTCGGCCTGGCTCTGGATGCGCTCGCGGGTGGGCTCGTTACCCGAGGTCATCAGGTAGGGCTTCACGGCGCGGAACGCGTCGAAGAACGGCTCCATGTTCACCACGAGGTCCTTCTCCACGGGCAGGCCGCGGATCGGCTCGACGGTGACGGTGATCGACTTGTCGCCCTTGGGCAGCATGTCCTTCATCAGCACCTTGCAGGCCAGCCGGTTGACGCCGTTGATCCGCATGGCATCCGAACCGCACACGCCGTGCGCGCAGGAACGCCGGAAGGTGAGCGTGCCGTCCAGGTAGGACTTGATGTAGGTCAGCACGTTCAGGAAACGGTCGGTCGGCAGGACCGGCACCTGGAAGGACTCCCAGTGCGCGCCCTTGTCGTCCTCCGGATTGAACCGAGCCACCTTGACGGTGATCATCACCGAGCCCTCGGGGACCGGAGCGGGCTTCTGCGAAGAGGGTGCTTCGGCAACAGCAGTCATCAGTACTTACGCTCCATCGGCTCGTAACGGGTCTGCACCACCGGCTTGAAGTCCAGGCGGATGTCCGACAGGAGATCCGAGCCCTCCTTGTAGGCCATCGTGTGACGCATGAAGTTCACGTCGTCGCGGTCCGGGTAGTCCTCGCGAGCGTGACCACCGCGCGATTCCTTGCGGTTGAGCGCACCGACCACGGTGACCTCGGCCAGCTCGAGCAGGAAGCCGAGCTCGACGGCCTCGAGCAGGTCGCTGTTGTAGCGCTTGCCCTTGTCCTGCACGGTGATTCGCGCGTAGCGCTCCTTGAGCGCGTGGATGTCGGTGAGCGCCTGCTTGAGCGTGTCCTCGGTGCGGAACACCGAGGCGTTGTTGTCCATCGACCGCTGCAGCTCGGTGCGGATGTCGGCCACCCGCTCGTCGCCGTGCTCGCTGAGCAGCTGGGCCAGCCAGTCCTGCACCATCTGCGCCGGATTCTCCGGCATCTCGACGAACTCGCTGCGCTGCGCGTACTCCGCGGCGGCGATGCCCGCGCGGCGGCCGAACACGTTGATGTCCAGCAGCGAGTTGGTGCCCAGCCGGTTGGCGCCGTGCACCGAGACGCACGCGCACTCACCCGCGGCGTAGAGGCCGGGGACGACGTCGCTGTTGTTGCGCAGCACCTCGCCGCGGATGCGGGTCGGGATGCCGCCCATCACGTAGTGACAGGTCGGGAACACCGGCACCAGTTCCTTCACCGGGTCCACACCCAGGTAGGTGCGGGAGAACTCGGTGATGTCGGGCAGCTTCTCCTCGAGCACGTCCTCGCCGAGGTGGGTCACGTCGATGTAGACGTAGTCCTTGTTCGGTCCCGCGCCGCGGCCCTCCAGCACCTCCAGCACCATCGAGCGGGCGACGATGTCGCGCGGCGCGAGGTCCTTGATGGTGGGGGCGTAGCGCTCCATGAACCGCTCGCCGTCGGCGTTGCGCAGGATGCCGCCCTCGCCGCGGACGGCCTCGGAGATCAGGATGCCGAGCCCGGCCAGACCCGTCGGGTGGAACTGGTGGAACTCCATGTCCTCCAGCGGCAGGCCCTTGCGGAACACGATCGCCATGCCGTCGCCGGTCAGGGTGTGCGCGTTGGAGGTGGTCTTGTACATCCGGCCCGAGCCGCCGGTGGCGAACACGATCGACTTGGCGTGGAAGACGTGCAGTTCGCCGGTGGCCAGCTCGTAGGCGACCACACCGGTCGCGACGGGGCCCCGATCGCTCTCGGTCAGCACCAGGTCCAGCACGTAGAACTCGTTGAAGAACTCCACGTCGTGCTTGACGCAGTTCTGGTACAGCGTCTGCAGGATCATGTGACCGGTGCGGTCGGCGGCGTAGCACGCGCGGCGGACCGGGGCCTTGCCGTGGTCGCGGGTGTGCCCGCCGAAGCGCCGCTGGTCGATCTTGCCCTCGGGCGTCCGGTTGAACGGCAGGCCCATCTTCTCCAGGTCGAGCACCGCGTCGATGGCCTCCTTGGCCATGATCTCCGCGGCGTCCTGGTCGACCAGGTAGTCACCACCCTTGACGGTGTCGAAGGTGTGCCATTCCCAGTTGTCCTCTTCGACGTTGGCCAGCGCGGCGCACATGCCGCCCTGGGCCGCGCCGGTGTGGCTGCGGGTCGGGTACAGCTTGGTCAGCACCGCCGTCCGAGCACGCGGGCCGGCCTCGATCGCGGCGCGCATGCCCGCGCCGCCCGCGCCGACGATGACGACGTCGTAGCGGTGCTCCTGGACAGGACGAGATTCCCCGGTCCCAGTGGTTCGTTCGCTGCGCTCACTCATGCGAGGGGGCCTGTTCCTAACTGATGTTGGGGTCGAAGGTGAAGATGACGTAGGTGCCCACGCCCATGATCAGGATCATCGAGATGGCCAGCAGGGTCTTCAGCCAGAACCGGGTCGAGTCCTTGCGGGAGTAGTCGTCGATGACGGTGCGCAGGCCGTTGCCGCCGTGCAACTGCGCCAGCCACAGCATGGTCAGGTCCCAGAACTGCCAGAACGGGCTGGACCAGCGACCGGCCACGAAGGCGAAGTTGAGCCGCTTCACGCCGCCGTCGAGCAGCAGCATGATCGCCATGTGCCCGAGCACCAGCACGATCAGCAGCAGGCCGGAGAAGCGCATGAACAGCCAGGCGTACTTCTCGAAGTTGTTGCTCGAGCGCGCGCGCGGCGAGCGAGGCAGATCCAGGCTGGCCGGACGGTCATAAGACTTACCGATGACAGGTGCGCTCATGCCTGCACCTCGCTGGCGCTCGGCTCCGGCATGACCGCACTGGCGGCTGTGTTCATGGGTCGCTCGCTTCGCTCGCTCATTATCAGTGCTCCGTGAACAGGTAGAAGAACTGGCGCCCGATCGCGGGAACGGCCAGCAGGAACCAGATCGCGAGAATGATCCAGAGCATCAGGCGCTGGTACTTCGGGCCCTTGGACCAGAAGTCCACCAGGATCACGCGGACGCCGTTGAGCGCGTGGAACAGGACGACGACGACCAGGCCCATCTCCATCAACGCCACGATGGGCGTCTTGTAGGTCTCGATCGCTTCGTTGTAGGTGTCCGGGCTCACCCGCACCAGGGCGGTGTCCAGTACGTGAACGAAGAGGAAGAAGAAGATGGTGACCCCGGTGATCCGGTGCAGCGCCCACGACCACATTCCGGGGTCGCCTCGGTACAGCGTCTTCCGCTTCGGCTGGGCCGGAGCTTCAATCGTGGTCATAGAGTGCGGTGCCTCCAACGTCGTTGATGGACCCGGTCGCAGGTCCGACGCCGACGGCGTGGCGGGCGAATGCCCAGGTGGCTGTACTCCGGCCCGTCGCAGGAACCTGAACCGATCTGTTCTGGACTCTAATCCTCCAGCAATCCCGGAACTAATTCGGCGTACCGTGCGTTGCGCGACAGTCGATCGGGTTAGGCTTACCTTTCTTGATGTGTGCGGGGTTCCGTCGTGGCCCTTGCGCGGCCGTGATCGGGCCGGTCCGAGAGAGGTTCCCCATGCCGGAAATCGACTGGAAACTGCTGCGTGACAATGCATTTCGAGTTATGCGAAACGCCTATGCGCCGTACTCGCGGTTTCCGGTCGGCGCCGCGGCTCTCAGCGCCGACGGTCGCATGGTGAGCGGTTGCAATGTGGAGAATGTCTCATATGGATTAGGCCTGTGTGCCGAATGTGTACTCATCGGTAACTTGATTTCGGGCGGCGGGGGGCGTCTGGTGGCCGTCTCGGTGACCGATTCTCGCGGCGAAATCCTGATGCCCTGCGGTCGCTGCCGCCAATTGCTCCACGAGCACGGCGGGGCCGATCTCCTGGTCGATCACAAGGCCGGTGCGGTGCCGTTGCGCGCACTGCTGCCGGACGCGTTCGGGCCGGACGATTTGGACGCCGGGCGAAGGTAGCGGCATCCCGGCGGGCCCGCGTTTCCATCCCATCGGCGAGAACCCGGGTGCACGTCGGCTCGTGCCAAACTGGCCACCGTGACGGCACTCGACGCGGTTTCGATCATCACCACCAAGCGGGACGGCGGCGAGCTGTCGGACGCGCAGATCGACTGGGTGGTCGACGGGTTCACCCGCGGCACGGTGGCCGACGAGCAGATGTCCGCGCTGGCCATGGCGATCGTCTGGCGGGGGATGACCCGGCGCGAGACGGCGCGGTGGACCGCCGCCATGATCGCTTCCGGGCGGCGCATGGATCTCGTGGGCCTGCCGCGCCCCACCGTGGACAAGCACTCGACCGGCGGCGTCGGCGACAAGATCACGCTGCCGCTGGCTCCGCTGGTCGCCGCGTGCGGCGCCGCGGTGCCGCAGTTGTCCGGGCGCGGCCTCGGTCATACCGGCGGCACGCTGGACAAGCTGGAGTCCATCCCCGGCTGGCAGGCGGACGTGCCGGCGTCGCGGATGCGTGACCTGCTGGCCGACCCGGCCGTCGGGGCGGTGATCTGCGCGGCAGGCGCCGACCTCGCGCCCGCGGACCGGCGGCTCTACGCCCTGCGCGACGTCACCGGCACGGTCGAGTCGATCCCGCTGATCGCCAGCTCGATCATGAGCAAGAAGATCGCCGAGGGCACCGCGGCGCTGCTGCTCGACGTCAAGGTCGGCTCCGGAGCGTTCCTGAAGACACTCGACGGGGCGCGCGAGTTGGCGACCGCGATGGTCGAACTCGGCGCCGACGCGGGCGTCCGGACGGTCGCGCTGCTCACCGCCATGGACACTCCGCTCGGCCGTACCGCGGGCAATGCCCTGGAGGTCGCGGAATCGGTGGAGGTGCTGGCGGGCGGCGGTCCCGAAGACGTCGTCGAGCTGACCATCGCCTTGGCTCGCGAGATGGTCGCGCTGGCCGGGCTCGATAGCGACCCCGCCGATGCGCTGGCCGACGGCCGGGCGATGGATCACTGGCGCGCGATGATCAGCGCCCAGGGCGGCGACCCGGACGCCCCGCTGCCCACCGCGAAGCACACCGAGATCGTGCGCGCCGACGCCGACGGCACGCTGACCCGGCTCGACGCGCTGAGCGTCGGTATCGCCGCCTGGCGTCTCGGCGCGGGCCGGGCACGTCAGGGCGATCCGGTGCAGTCCGGCGCGGGCATCGAGATGCACGCCAAACCGGGCGCTACCGTCAGCGCGGGCCAGCCGCTGCTCACCCTGCATACCGACACCCCCGAGGCCTTCACCGGCGCCATGGCAGCCCTGCGCGACGCCGTCACCATCGAGGCAACTGCCGCGCCCGGTCCAGCCGCGCTGATCCTCGACCGCATCGAATCCTGAACTGTCCGCGGTAACCCAGCGGGCGGCGCGGGGCGCGTGTGTGCCTGCGCCGCCGGATCACGGGGGGAGCGCCGGACCGCATGCCCGCGCGAGGGTGGAAGCTGCGCGCACAGCATGTGCGCGGCGAACCGAGCGGTATCCGGTCGTGGTCCGGCCCGCATCCGGCGGGCAACGAGATGGTTGCCACGGCCGGACTCGGCTGCCGTTTCGGCGCGCTGCGGCTACCGTCGATACATGACTGGACCGATGCCTCTGACTCTCGCCTCGATCCGCCAAGCGCCGAAAGCGCTGCTGCACGATCACCTCGACGGTGGCTTGCGGCCCGCGACGGTGCTCGAACTCGCCGCGCACAGCGGCTACGAGGACCTACCCGCCACCGACGAGGCGTCGCTGGCGGCCTGGTTCCGTGACGCGGCCGACAGCGGATCGCTGGAACGCTACCTGGAGACCTTCGCGCACACCGTCGCCGTGATGCAGACCCCGGAGGGGCTGCGCCGGGTCGCCCGCGAATGCGCCGAGGATCTCGCCGCCGACGGCGTCGTCTACGCGGAGGTGCGCTTCGCCCCCGAACAGCACTTGGAACGCGGCCTGACACTGGACGAGGTGGTCGAGCACACGCTGGCCGGATTCCGCGAAGGCGAGGCGGCGGCCGCGGAGCGCGGACATCCGATCGTGGTGACCTGCCTGCTCACCGCGATGCGGCACGCGGCGCGCTCGCGGGAGATCGCGGAACTGACCGTGCGCTTCCGTGATCGCGGAGTGGGCGGCTTCGACATCGCGGGCGCGGAAGCCGGTTACCCGCCCAGCAGACACCTCGACGCGTTCGAGTACATGCGTGCCAACAGCGCGCACTTCACCATCCACGCGGGCGAGGCCTTCGGCCTGCCGTCGATTCACGAGGCGCTCGCGTTCTGCGGCTGCGACCGGCTCGGCCACGGCGTGCGGATCACCGACGACATCAGCGTGCCCGGCGCGGTCGAGGACGCAGAGCTCGGGCTGGTCGCCAACTATGTCCGGGACATGCGCATCCCGCTGGAGCTGTGTCCGTCGTCGAACGTACAGACCGGCGCGGTGCCCTCGCTGGACAAGCACCCGTTCGACCTGCTGGCCCGCCTGCGCTTCCGCGTCACGGTGAACACCGACAACCGGCTGATGAGCGACACCAGCATGAGCCAGGAGATGCTCAAGCTGGTCGAGACGTTCGGTTATGGCTGGAGTGATCTGGAGCGATTCACCATCAACGCCATGAAGTCGGCGTTCATCCCGTTCCCCGAGCGGCTGCGGATCATCGACGACATCATCAAGCCCGGATACGCGGTGCTCATCGGCTAGGGCGGCGCGCGTCCTACGGGCACGCGACAGCGTCGGCTGCGAGGTGCGGCGCCCGCCCGGCTACCGGTTCGCTAGCGTGGCGACATGGCGACCCTGCGCATATCCCGCCGGTTCAACGGACCACCCGGCTCCGGCAACGGTGGCTACGTGGCCGGTCTGCTCGCCGCCCAGCGCGACGAGCGGACGGTCACCATCATCCTGCGCAGCCCACCGCCGCTGGAGACGCCCCTCGACGTGCGGGCCGAACGGCTCTACGACGGTGACACGCTGATCGCCGAGTCCGAGAGCGGCGAACTCGAACGCGACGCCCCGGGGCGTGTCCCGTTCACCGATGCGACCGAGGCAGCGCGCAGCTACACCGGCATCGAGATCTTCGCGTCCTGCTTCGTCTGCGGCAGTGGCCGGGCGGACGGGCTGCGCATCGAACCCGGCCGGGTCGACGAGCACCGAGTGGCCGCGCCATGGGTACCCGACGACACCATGCCGCTGGGGCCGCCGCTGCTGTGGGCCGCGATGGACTGCCCCGGCGGTTGGTCGCTACCCGGCATGCTGGAACGTCCCGCTCTGCTCGGCTCGATGACCGCCACCGTGCACGACATCCCCGAAGTCGACGAGCGCTGCGTCGTCGTGGGCGAGTTCCACCGCGAGCAGGGACGCAAATGCTGGGCCTCGACCGCGGTCTACGGCGCCGACGAACGCCTGCTCGGACAGGCCGAGCAGGTCTGGATCCGGCTGCCCTAGTTACTGCTTGTCGAGCCGGGACTCCAGGTTGCGTTCCAATTCGCGCCAGGCCTGGGCCTCCGCGGTGAACGGCGGGTTGGGCGCCAACCGGGTGGGGTCGGGGTTCAGCAGGTAGGAGACGTACCAGCCGAGCGGGGTGGACTGGGCCAGGGCCTGCTCCACCGTGTCGTCGTCGGCGTAGTCGGCGGCGTCGGTGAACAGCTCTACCGCCAGATCGAGCTGTTCGATGTCGACCGCCTCGGGGCCTTCGGCCAAGTCCTCGGCCAAGCCGGGCAGCACGTAGACGTTCTCGTCGGTTACCTCGACCTCCAATGAGCCGTCCACCGCCGCGGTCTGCACGTCGGCGAAGGTGCTCACGCGGGCCAAGTCGTGCTCGTGGTCGTCGGCGAGATAGCGGGCCAGCGCGCGCTCGGAGGAGAACACCGTGATCGAGCCCCTGGAACCGAGGAAGATCGGCTCGTCGTCGAGGTAACAGCGCAGGGTGAAGACGCTGCCTTCGGACGTGACGATCTTGACCGGGTCGATGCCGACCTCGTGCCAGAACGATTCGTCTTCGTCCTCGTCTTCCTCGTCGTCCTCTTCCGCGTCGAGGTCGACGGGCTCGAACTCCTCCTCCTCGTCGCTGTCGGCGGCGTCATCGGCGTCGACCACGTTCTCCTCGGCGGCCAGCAGTTCGGCCTCGGCGACCGCGACCGCCTCGGCGTCGACCTCGGGCGTCTGCACGACGGAGTCGATGGCGTCCAGGACGTCGTCCCAGCCCTTGGCGATGGCGGCGCCGATCTGGTCCCACAGCTCCTCGCCGTCGCGACCGACGAACGCGCTCACGCCGCCGGGCAGCGCGCCGAGCACCGGATGGGAACCGAAGAATTTGGTGACCGTCTCGAGTTCGCACACCTCGCCGATGTTGCGCACCATGCCGAGGGTGTCCTCCAGCTCGGCGACGCTGTCGACGTCGGGTTCGCCCGCCGCCAGCTCCGGCACCGCGACCAGATCGAAGGTGAAGTTCTCCTCCGGTTCCAGTTCGACCGCCGAGAGACCCGCGACGACCTTCCAGGCCGGATGGTCCACGAGGTCGTTATCGGCGTTGGTGCGGATGAAGGCGGCCAGCTCCGCCACGGACTCGAAACCGTAGAGGGCGTCCTCGTGACCGAGGAACGCCTCCCACTCGTCGTCACCGTCTCGCCAACGCGGTGCCCACAGGGTGACGAGATCGCCGTCGGTCAGGCCGAGCTCGATCGGGACGATGTCTCCAGAAGCCATGTGCGGAAGCCTATCGACCTTCCGCGTCAGGCACTATCCGGCCCGCCCCCATTCGTGCCCGCGGGCGGCTGCGCGGCGGGGACGAACGACTCGTTCAGTGTCGCAACGACCTTGGATCGCTGCGCTCCGGCGTCCTCGGCGGCCTGTCTGCAGGCCCAGACGATCAACTGCCCGACCTCGGCCGGCGGCAGCGATGTGACCGATTCCGCCAAGCTCAGGCCGACCAGTGCGCCGTCGCTGTTCACCTCGACGCTCACCGCGCCGTCCTCGGAGGTCCACCGCCCGCGCACCTGCTTCAACCCGTACAGCGCGGCTTCCAGCGCCTCCAGTTTCTGGGTGGCCGCCGCGACAAGGGCGTCCATTTCCGCACTCATACCGGCCTCATCCAGGTCGTCGGTCCCGTGTCCGCGTCGTCGATCCGGTCCAGCTCGTCCACCGCCTGCTGGCGGGTGGGCAGACCGAGCCGGTCGAGGATGTCCGAGGGCATGCCCGACTCGGCGAGCAGTTCGCGCCGCCGCGCCCGCGCCGCGATGGCGGAACGCTGGGTGAGCCGCAGGATCTCGTTGGCGAGCGACTGTGCGCCGTAACGGTATTCGCTGCGCTCGAACTTGATCTCGACCGGCATGCCCTGATCGGTCGCGCGCACCGAGATGGTGCCCGACCGGTTGCTGCTGGCCGCCACCGTGACGTTGGGAACCGGCGGTCGGGTCATGCCGTCGGCCTGTAGAAACCGTAGAAGTCCATGCCTGAGTTCTCCGTTCGAATCGAGCTGATCTGGACCGGGTCACCCGCCTCGACCAACTGGCCGTTCCCGATCACCATGGCCACATGGCCGTCCCAGATCGCGAGGTCGCCGGGCATCAGATCACCGGCCGACACCGGTGTGGCCCCGTTGCCCTGGTCGCACGCGAGCCGGGGCAGGTCGACGCCCGCCTCGCCATAGGCGTACTTGGTGAGCCCGCTGCAATCCAATCCCGCGCCCGGGCTGTTGCCGCCCCAGACATAGGGCGTGCCCACCGCGCCGATCGCCGACCGGACCGCCGTGGCGGCCTGTTCGTTGGGTGCCTCCACCACGCTGCCGTCGGGCAGCGTGATCTTCACGCCCTTGCCGTCGTCGGGCGTGCCCGACGAACCGGTGTCCGGTTTGGGGGTGCCCGTCGTGCCGGGCGTGCCGCGGGAACCGCGTGAGGACTGCGACTGCAGCGGTGTGGCCATCGCGGTGCTCAGAAAAGAGCCCGCACCGTTGAGCACGCCGGACGCGGCGGACGCCGCCTGTTGCACGCCCGCGGCGGGGACACCGGCCAGTGCCGGGGTGGTCGGCGGCGGGGTGAGGTCGTTCATCGACGCGGTGTGCGTCTGCAATTCGTTCTGGACCCGGCCCACGACGTTGAGGGCCTGGTTGAGATGGTCGATCGCGGAGCCGACGAGCACCGTCAGACCTTCCGGCGTCGCCAGGACCGGCCCCATGCTCGCCGCGGTGCTCACGAAGGACTGCGCGATGTCGGTGAGATCCTTCTGGCCCGTCTCGACCTCGCCCGCGGCCTGGTTCACGACCGTCGCCATCTCGTTGCCACGATCGGAGATGGTGGCCGCGGAGGTCTGCACGCGCAGCGCCTTGGCGGTGGCCGCGTCGGCCGCGCGACCGTCCCACGCGGCGTTCATCCCGTTGATGCTGTCGCGGCCCATCTGGTGGATCTGGTCGACCACCGACGAGGTGCTGCGCAGCGCGTCGGTGGGACCGCCCGCGGGCAGCACGCCGCTGCCGAAGCTGGCGAGCAGGTCGAGGATCGGTTGCGCCAGTGCGTTGACATCGATCACAGGCTCACTCCACCTCGGTGGCCGCGTTCCGCAGCGCGCTCGCGTGGGTGGCGTCGGTCTCGGCGAGGACGGTCGCCGCGCCGGTGGCCGCGCCACCCATGCTGGTCAGCACTGCCGAGAGCTGGCCGATCGCGGCGACGTGCCCGGCGTGCGCCGCGGCGTAGGCCGCCATGAAGTCACCGCCGATCAGTCCCATGATCGGGCCCAGCAGCGCGGGCTCCGCGGCCGCGGCGCTCACCCCGGCCGCCGCCATCTCACCCGCCATGACGTGAGCGGTCGCGCCGTAGGCCGCAATGCCTTCGGTGTCCGCCGACATCTTCCGCATCAGAGCTTCCCCCATCTGTTGTTCCCAGGCAGAGTACGTCATCCACTTGGTTCGACGCGCGCTGTTCCGGTTCGGTTCCGCCGCTTCGGAAAAAAAAGTCCGGTGGCATCCGGCGGCGCACCCGCAACCGACTTTATCGTTCCCTCATGCGCACCCTCACCGTGGACCATCCACTCGTCGCCGCCCTGCTCACCACGATGCGGGACGAGCGAACGGCCAATCCGGCTTTCCGTGCCGCACTACGTGATCTGACCGGCATCCTGATCTACGAGGCGCTGCGCGACGCGGAGGTCGAGCGCTTCGAGATCACCACGCCGGTCGCTCCCACCGAAGGCATCCGGCTGGCCCATCCGCCGCTGCTGGTTCCGGTGCTGCGCGCCGGGCTCGGCATGATCGACGCGGCCGCCGAGCTGATCCCCGACGCCAGAATCGGGTTCGTCGGTCTCGCTCGCGACGAGGACACCCACCTGCCGGTGCCCTACATGGAGTCGCTGCCCGCCGATCTCGCCGGCCTGCCGGTCTTCGTGCTCGACCCGATGCTGGCCACGGGCGGCTCGATGCGGCACACCTTGCAGCTGCTCGCGGCCCGCGGCGCCACCGACATCACCGCCGTGTGCGTCGTCGCCGCCCCGGAAGGGATTGCGACACTGGAGGACTCGGGATTGCCGGTACGGCTGGTGACCGCCGTCGTGGACTCCGGACTGAACGAGAACGCCTACATCGTGCCCGGTCTCGGCGACGCGGGCGACCGGCAATTCGGCCCGCGCTGAACCCCTGCCGGGCCGCGGTCAGAAGGTCCGGCAGAAGTCGCGCAATGCCGAAAGGCGTTCGCGGGCAGCGGCTCGCGCGGCCGGAAGACCGGCGCGCGAGCCCACCGGTTCGACCACCTCCAGGTAGCACTTGAGCTTCGGCTCGGTACCGGAAGGGCGGACGACAACGCGGGACGAGACACCCTCGAAGATCAGCGCGTCGGTCCGCATCCGGCCCCGGACCCGAAGCTGATCGGTGTATTCGACCGGCTCGCCCGCGATCTCGCGCGGCGGGTGGGCCCGCAATCGCTCGACCACGGCGGCCGCGTCGGTGGCCGAGCCGAGCCGCAGCGACACCTGGTCGCCCGCGTGCAGGCCGAATTCGACCGCGTAGTCGTCGAGTTCGTCGTTCAGGCCGCGGCCGGCGGCCTTCAACCGGGCCACCAGGTCGGCCACCAGGACGGCGGCGGAGATACCGTCCTTGTCGCGGACGGCTGCCGGGTCGACGCAGTGGCCGATCGCCTCCTCATAGGCGTAGACCAAGCCGTCGCCCGCGCGGGCCAGCCACTTGAATCCGGTGAGCGTTTCCGCGTAGCGTCCGCCGCGCGCGGGAGCCAGCTTCGACAGCAGCCGCGAGGACACGATCGTCGTCGCCACCAGCGCATCATCCGGGGCGGTGCGCAGCACACAGTCACCCAGGAGTACGCCGGTCTCGTCGCCGCGCAGCATCCGCCAGGTGCCGTCCGGCCGCGGAATGCCCACCGCGCACCGATCCGCGTCGGGGTCCAGCGCGATCGCCACGTCGGCGCCGACCCGGGCCGCCGTCGCGAGCAGCAGATCGGCCGCGCCGGGTTCCTCCGGGTTCGGGAACGTGACGGTCGGAAAGTCGGGGTCCGGTGCGAATTGCTCCTCGACCACATGGACGTCGGGAAAACCCGCCGCGCGCAGCGCTTCGACGGCGAGGTCACCGCCGACGCCGTGCAGTGGAGTGAGGGCGATCCGGATACCGGCCCGCTCGCCCGGCCCACCGATCCAGGAGGGTATTTCGGCAACGCGGCGGATATAGCGCTGGACCACGTCGTCGTCGGCGGGGACGACCGGCACGCGGTCGATCGGCTCGGTCACCGCCTCGATACAGCGCTCGATCTCGGCGTCGGCCGGGGCGATCAGCTGTGACCCGCCGTCCAGATAGACCTTGTAGCCGTTGTCGGTGGCCGGGTTGTGCGAGGCGGTGATCTGCACGCCCGCGACCGCGCCCAGCTCACGCACCGCGTACGCGACCACCGGCGTTGGCAGCGGACGCGGCAGCAACGTCACCGGAAAGCCCGCCGCGGCGAAGATCTCCGCGGTCGCCGTCGCGAATTCGCCGGAACCGTGCCTGGCGTCGCGGCCGACGACCACCGTGCCGCCGCCGAGACAGCGGTCACGCAGCCACGCAACGATTCCCGCGGTCGCCCTGCTCACGGTGGTGACGTTCATGCCGTCCGGGCCCTCGCGCAGCGGCCCGCGCAGGCCCGCCGTGCCGAAGCGCAGCATCTACACCCGTTCCAGCACGCCGCGCAGCAGTTTGCCGAGGCGCGGAGCCGCGGCATGGCCTTCGGCGAGCACCTCGGCATGGGACAGATGCGCGCCGGTGACGCCCGCGGCCAGGTTGGTGACCAGCGAGATACCGAGCAGGCGCGCACCGAGCGCGCGGCAGGCGATGGCTTCCAGCACCGTGGACATGCCGACCAGATCCGCGCCGATCGTGCGCAGCATCCGGATCTCGGCGGGCGTCTCGTACTGCGGCCCGGTGAGGCCCGCGTAGACACCCTCGGTCAGGCTCGGATCGATCTCCCTGGCCAAATCCCGCAACTCCGGATCCCAGGCGTCGACCAAGTCGACGAAAGTCGCGCCTGCCAGCGGTGTGCGACCGGTCAAGTTGAGATGGTCGCTGATCAGCACCGGCTCACCGACCCGCAGACCGGCCCGGATACCGCCCGCGGCATTGGTCAGCACCACGATCTCCGCGCCCGCCGCCACCGCCGCCGACACCGGATGCACCACATCGGCGGGCCGATACCCCTCGTAGAGATGCTGGCGGCCCATCAACAGCAGCACGTCGTTGTCGTCCACCCGAACGGAATGGAGCACGCCGACATGGCCCTGCGCGGTAGGCGTTCCGAAACCGGGCAACTCCGGCATCGGCACCGACGCCCGCGGCGCCCCGATCTCCGCGGCCGCGTCCTGCCAGCCGGACCCCAGCACCACCGCGACCCGGTGGCGTGACACTCCCGTACGTTCGGCGATCGCCTCGGCGGCCTGTTCGGCAAGCATGATCGTCACCATAGCTGGGTTTGATTTGCCGCGCCTTCGCGCGGCGTGTTCGCGGCCCCCTTATGGCTCGTGTTTGCGCGACCGCCGCTTGCTCCTTCGTCGCCTACGCGACGGCCGCGCAAACGCGAGCCGGGCCGCGAACGGCGCATGCTCGGTCTCGCTTCGCTCGAAACCGGGAGTTGGGGTACGCCGGGCGCGTCGGTGCGCGAGGTTTGGACCTCGTGCACGCGGTTCGTTGTGGTGGGTGGTTGTCCTTTCGACCGGTGATCGGTCGCGGACGTGGCGGACGTGAGCCGGTCCGCGGACGGCGGATGCTCGGTCTTGCTTCGCTCGAAACTGGGGAGTGGAGGTGTGCTGGGGGCGTTGATGTGCGAATTCCTGGCATTGTGCGCGCGGTTTCACCGGCTGGTCGTGAGGTCGATCGGGGCCGTGGCTGTGTACGCGGCGGGTGGGGACTCGGGCGCTGAGTGGACTGTGTGGGGTTGGTCTGCCTTGCGATGAACGGTGCTTTGGTCTCGCTTCGCTCGAACCGGGAGTTGGGGTGCGTTGGGGTCGAGTGGAGGAGTTCCACTAGACCCCTACCCGCGAGTAGGAGTAGCTGTCGGTGCCCGATACGCTGCACGGCATGCCGTATCTGGAACGCCACGGGGAAGTGTTCGTCGTCTACCTCGGCGCCGAGGGACAGACGGACAGCGAGAACCGTTTTCACCCGGACTGGATCGACGCCTTCCACGGGCTGCTGGACGAGGTCGAGAGCTCCGAGGGGCCTGCCGCGCTGGTGACCACCGCGACAGGGAAGTTCTTCAGCAACGGTCTGGACACCGATTGGCTGTTCGGCAATCTGGACAAGATGCACGGTTACCTCGACCGCGTGCACTCGCTCTACACCCGTCTGCTGGCCTTCCCGCTGCCCACCGTCGCGGCGATCAACGGCCATGCCTTCGGAGCGGGCGCCATGCTGGCGACTTCGCACGACTTCCGGGTGATGCGCGCCGATCGCGGCTTCTACTGCCTGCCCGAGGTGCACCTGGGCATGCCCTTCACCATCGGGATGAACGCTCTGCTCACCGAGCGGCTGTCCAACCAGGTCTGTGTGCAGGCGATGACCACCGGCCACCGCTATCCGGCCGACGAGGCGATCGCCGCGGGCATCGCCGACGCCAAGGCCGACGCCCCCGAGTTGCTCGCGACCGCGATCGAGCGGGCCGCGGCACTGGCGAGCAACCGCAAGCCCAACCTCCCCGTGATCAAGCGCGCCCTGCACGCGAAGGCCCTGGCCGGCCTCGCCGTCGCGACCACTCCGGAAAACCTGGCGTTCGCCGCGAGCTGACCCGCCGTCCGCAGACGGCGGAGCCCGTCTCCGCCCGTGCTCAATCCGCTGGCTGCGTCTGCGAGGTAGTCGCTGCGGCACTCATCCGGCCAGCCGCCGCCACGCGGCGAACTACGGGGTAGCGATCCCCGCGATGCCACCCACCCCAGGTGCTTGGCGACGTGTGGGCCGTGTGTGCGCTCGGCGCGCCCATCGGCCCCGGCCTCGGCATCGGCAACCCGCACAACCTCGTGCTTGGCGACGCCTGAACCGCGTATGCACCCCACCTGCCTGTCGGCGGTCCAGCCACCGACTACGACGACGACACCTTGTAAAACGGCGGGCCAGGGTTCGCAGCGGTCACTCCTACGCGCCCAGCGCACCCCAACTCCCGGTTTCGAGCGAAGCGAGACCGAGCATGCGCCGTTCGCGGCCCGGCTCGCGTTTGCGCGGCCGTCGCGTAGGCGACGAAGGAGCAAGCGGCGGTCGCGCAAACGCGAGCCATGAAGGGGCCGCGAACACCCAGCGCCGCAGGCGCTGGCAAAACCAACACAGGGCCGCGAACACCCAGCGCCGAAGGCGCTGGAAAACAAATACAGTGCGAGACTGTGTTGCATGCCACCATCGCGCAGCGGGCGCCGAGAAGCGCAGCACGACGGCAACGCCGTGTGCGAGGTCGACGCTGTCGCTCGCAGTGACGCCGCCATCCGGGCGGCGGCCGCCGAATTGATCGGGCTCTCGCACTCGATTCACGACGAACCCGAGCTGGCATTCGAGGAAACCCGCAGCGTCGCCAAGACCATGGCACCGCTGGCCGAGCGCGGCTTCGAGATCGAGAGCGGGGTCGCCGACCTGCCGACGGCCTTCCGCGCGCGCTATGGCGGCGGGTCGCTGACCGTCGGTCTCTGCGCGGAGTACGACGCACTGCCCGAGATCGGGCACGCCTGCGGGCACAACATCATCGCCGCGGCCGCGGTGGGCGCGGCGCTGGGTCTCGCCGAGGTCGCCGACGCGCTGGATCTCACCGTGCTGGTGTTCGGCACGCCCGCCGAGGAGAGCGGCGGTGGCAAGGTGCTCATGCTGGAGCACGGAGTGTTCGACGACGTCGCGATGGCGATGATGGTGCACCCGGGTCCGCTCGACATCGTCGGCGCCCGCTCGCTGGCTCTGGCCGACGTGTCGGTGGTCTTCCACGGACGGGAGGCGCACGCCAGCGCGGCCCCGGAGCAGGGTCGCAACGCGGGCGACGCGGTGACCGTCGCGCAGGTTGCTCTGGGGTTGCTGCGGCAGCATCTCCTGCCTGGCCAGCAACTACACGGTATAGTCGGCGACGGTGGCGTAGCTCCCAACATCGTGCCCGGACGTGCGGAACTGCTGTATTACCTACGCGCAGTCGACTCCGCATCCCTCGACGATCTGACGCGACGAGCGTCGGCTTGCTTCGAGGCGGGCGCCCTCGCGACCGGCTGCACCCACGAAATCCGGACGCTCGCGCCGACGTATACCGAGCTGACCCCGGATCCGGAATTACTGCTGGCCTATCGCGACCAGCTCACCGGATTGGGACGCGTGCCGCTCGCTCCGGAGTTCGAGGCGCAGCGACCGCTGGGCAGCACCGATATGGGGAACGTCACCAACGTCATTCCGGGCATTCACCCGGTCATCGGCATCGATGCCGGTGGCGCGGTGACACATCAGCCAGGCTTCGCCGCGGCCAGCGTCAACGCCTCGGCGGATCGTGCGGTCCTCGACGGTGCGCTCGCGCTCGCGCGTACCGCAATCGCCGTCGCCCGCGATGACATCCATAGAGACAGGTTGTTGCAACGGCTAGTTCAACGACAGGAGGACATTCGGTGAGCACAACCGGCCGTTCGGCGGCGCAGGCGACGGGCCCGGCAACGGGCGTCCGCGTGGCCACGGAGGGCCCCGGCAGCTCCGCAGCGTCGGAGACCGTGGGATCCGGGCGGAAAGCGGTGGAGTCGTGGCTGGCCGACCACACGGTCGATCTCGTCCAGTGGCGCAGGCACATCCACGCCAACCCGGAACTGTCCCGTACCGAGTTCGGCACGACCGAGTTCGTCTCGGCGTGGCTGACCAAGGCGGGTCTGGCGCCGCAGGTTCTGCCCGGCGGCACCGGCTTGATCTGTGATATCGGACCGGAGGGCCCGCGCATCGGCCTGCGCGCCGACATGGACGCGCTGCCCCTTCAAGAGTTCACCGGACTCCCCTTCGCCTCCACGGTGCCGGGCGTGTCGCACGCGTGCGGCCACGACGCGCACACCACCATCCTGCTCGGCACGGCCCTGGCCTTGGCCGAGGCGCCGGAACTGCCGGTCGGCGTGCGGCTGGTCTTCCAGCCCGCCGAGGAGATCATGCCGGGCGGCGCGATCGACGTGGTCGCCGCCGGTGCGATGACGGGCGTGGAGCGGATCTTCGCGCTGCACTGCGACCCGCGCCTCGAGGTGGGCCGGATCGGCATCCGCGTGGGCGCGATCACCTCCGCCGCCGACACCATCGAGCTGGTGCTCGACTCGCCGGGCGGCCACACCTCCCGTCCGCACCTGACCAGTGACCTGGTCTACGCGATCGGCTCGGTCATCACCGGCCTGCCCGGCCTGCTCAGCCGCCGCATCGATCCGCGCACCAGCACCGTGATGGTGTGGGGCGCGGTGAGCGCGGGGAAGGCGCCCAACGCCATTCCGCAGACCGGCATGCTCACCGGCACCATCCGTACCGGAGATCACGGCACCTGGTCGTTGCTGGAGCCGATGGTGCGCGAGATCGTCGACGGCCTGCTGGCCCCGACGGGAGTGCGCTACCAGCTGAACTACCGGCGCGGCGTGCCCCCTGTGGTCAACGACGAGCATTCCACCCGCATCTTCGAGGACGCGATCCGCGCGCTCGGCCCAGACGCGCTGGCCGACACCCCGCAGTCCGGCGGCGGCGAGGACTTCTCCTGGTACCTGGAGAAGGTGCCGGGCGCGATGGCGCGCCTGGGCGTCTGGTCCGGCGAGGGTGAACAGCTGGATCTGCACCAGCCGACCTTCGACATCGATGAGCGGGCGCTCGCGGTCGGCGTCCGGGTGCTGAGCAATCTCGTGCTCGGCTCTGTCTGATTTCCAGCGCCTGCGGCGCTGGGTGTTCGCGGCCCCTTTGTGGCTCGCGTCCGAGCGGGCGAGACTCGCGCCTGCGGCGCATGCGCTTCGCCCACTCGGACGCGAGCCGGGCCGCGAACGGTGCTCGATGGCCTCGCACTCAACGGGGCTGTGAGTGCGACAGCGGCCGGGCCGCGAATGGTGCTCGATGGCTCGCGCCCGATGGGCTTGGAACGCGCCAGCGGCAGGGCCGACCCGGAAGGTACGGCCCCGCCGCCTGCGTTGCGGTGTGACGCGGGTCAGCCGAAGTTGCCCGGGCCGACGTTGCGGCTGTTGCGGGTGCGTAGGGCGTGCACGTAATCCTCTGGCGCGCCCGCTTTTTCGGCCGCGTCGGCGATCACGCCGATGTAGCGGGCCGAGGGCAGGCCGCCCTCGTAGGCGTCCAGCACGTAGAGCCAGGCCAGCGTGGGCTCGCCGCCGTCGGCGTTGCGGGTGACGCGCAAGCGGATCTTCTTGTGGATACCGAAGTCCGAACCCTCCCACCGGTCCAGCCGCTGCTCGTCCTCCGGCGACACGTCGTAGAGCACGACGAACACCCGGGAACCCGGGTCCTCGACGACCGTCGCGAGAGGCCCTTCCCAGCCGATGTCGTCACCGGCAAAGGTCAGCCGCCAGCCCTCCAACCAGCCCGTCCCGGACATGGGGGAGTGCGGACAGCGCTCGAGCATCTGCGTCGAGTCCATGTTGGACCCGTAAGCGGCATAGATCGGCACCAGCAAAGGGTAGCCAATAACCTTCACAGACCGCGTTCGATTGCCGCACCTGCGGCGCGGCGCGCGGCGGGGACCCGTTGCGCAGCGGTAACGCGGTCGGTGGTGCGAGGTGGTTGCCGGATAACGTTTACCCGTGCCGGAGATCCCGGCGTGCAGCACGAGCGGAGGTATCAATGACCCGCATCGCGATCATCGGTGGCGGACCGGCCGGCTATGAGGCGGCCCTGGTGGCGGCCCAGCACGGAGCGTCGGTGACGCTGATCGATTCCGACGGGATCGGCGGAGCCTGCGTGCTGTGGGACTGCGTCCCTTCGAAAACCTTCATCGCCTCGACCGGCGTGCGCACCGACCTGCGCCGCGCTCGCGATCTCGGCATCACCCTGGACCCGAACCAGGCGCAGGTGCAGCTGACCGAGGTGAACGCGCGCGTGAAGGCGCTGGCGCTCGCGCAGTCCTCCGACATCCGCTCGAAGTTGCAGACCGTCGGAGTGACCGTGCTGGCAGGCTACGGCGAGCTGATCGAACGCGGCGGCGGCCTGGCCGCGCACCGGGTGCTGGCCAAGCTGGCCGACGGCGCGCAGCAGACCATCGAGGCCGAGGTCGTGCTGATCGCCACCGGCGCGAGCCCGCGGGTGCTGCCGGGCGCGGAACCGGACGGTGAGCGCATCCTCAACTGGCGTCAGCTCTACGACCTGGAGGAGCTGCCGGAGACCCTGGTGGTCGTCGGTTCCGGTGTGACGGGCGCGGAGTTCGTCTCCGCCTACACCGAGATGGGTGTGCGGGTGAAGCTGGTCTCCAGCCGCGACCGCGTGCTGCCCGGCGAGGACGCCGACGCCGCGCTGGTCCTGGAGGACGCGCTCGCCGAGCGCGGCGTCGAACTGGTCAAGCACGCCCGCGCGGACGCGGTGGAGCGCACCGCCGACGGCATCGTGGTGAAGCTCTCCGACGGGCGCACGGTTTCCGGCTCGCACGCGCTGATGACCGTCGGTTCGACGCCCAACACGGGAGGCCTGGGGCTGGAACGGGTCGGCATCGAACTCGACCGCGGTGGTTACCTGCGGGTGGACCGCGTATCGCGCACCTCGGTGCCCGGCATCTACGCCGCGGGCGACTGCACCGGTCTGCTGCCGCTGGCCTCGGTGGCCGCGATGCAGGGACGCATCGCGATGTACCACGCGCTCGGCGAGGGTGTCAGCCCGATTCGCCTGAAGACCGTCGCCTCCGCGGTGTTCACCCGGCCGGAGATCGCGACCGTGGGCGTCAGCCAGACCGCGATCGACAACGGCGAGGTTCCCGCGCGCACGGTGATGCTGCCGCTGAACACGAACCCGCGCGCCAAGATGTCGAGTCTGCGGCGTGGTTTCGTCAAGATCTTCTGCCGTCCCGCGACCGGCGTGGTGATCGGCGGCGTCGTCGTCGCGCCGATCGCCTCGGAGTTGATCCTGCCGATCGCCCTTGCGGTGCAGAACAATCTGACGGTCAACGACCTGGCCCAGACCTTCTCGGTGTACCCGTCGCTCACGGGTTCGGTGACCGAGGCGGCGCGGTTGCTGATGCGGCACGACGACCTCGACTGACCTCTTTCCGGCGCGTCCGGTGCCGTGTCCGATCCCGGACATCGTGCCCGGTGAACTCGGGGCAGGCGCGGAGTGCGGGCGCTCTTGCCAGCCATGGCTATTCGCCGCGTTGCCCATCGTGCGCACATGTGGTTCACTCTCGGCAGAGATGCGATCGAAGGACGGTCGCGAAGTTCGGTGTGGGGGGAAGGGTCCTTTCCGAATCGGCACGGCGAACGGCCCGGGTCGTTCGACGATCAGGCGTCTCACCCAGGGACAACCTGTATGCGGCCGATTCGGCCGCACCCGGGAAGGAAGCGCGAAAAGTGAAACATCGTAAGCCGAGTCGGGCGCAGCGAGCGATGGCGAGCACCTCGTTGCCACTGGCCACAGCGGCTGCCGTGGCCACTCTCTTCGCTGCGCCTGCGGGGCGGCTCCGAACGATCCGACCACTCCGCCGACGCCTGCTCCCACCCAGCCGGGTGTGAACGAGTCGCCGAGCACCCCGGAGACCACGCAGCCGGAGCCGAACAAGCCCGAGTCCAAGCAGGATTCGGAGAAGCCGGAGAGCAAGCCGACGCCGCGTCAGCCGGGCGTCACCACGCCGGAGTCGGACCACGCCGCGCCCGACCAGAAGGATCCGAAGCTCGCCAAGCCGACCCAGCCGGGCGTGACCCCGCCGCGTGTCGCGCCGCTGCCGGTCCCCGGCCAGCAGAAGCCGAGCGACCCGCAGGCCGCGGTCTCGCCGGACCAGGCCGCGCCGCAGCCCGGGCAGCAGGCGGCTCCGCAGCCCGGCCAGCAGGCCGCGCCGCAGCCGGACGCCCAGAGCGACAACGCCCCGGCGCGGCAGCCGGAGAGTTCCACGCTGGTGCAGCCGCAGGCGCAGCCGCGCTGGCAGGCGCCACGCATGGAGGCAGCCCCGGCCGCCCCGGTCGTGGAGATGACCGGTCCGCACGCGGAGATCGGCGCGAACATCGACGGCGGCACCTTGCTGCCGGGCCACGTGGCCAACACCCACCACTTCAGTAACGAGGCCGGGTACGTCGGCACCATCGGCTACCGCACGCCGACCGGCGCGGGTGAAGCCGGTGTCTCGGTGGAGTTCGTCGACAAGAACACCGTCAAGCTGACCACCTACACCGGTGGCGAGGGCCTGGCGTCGAACAACACCACCTCGGTGTTCGACACCACGCAGCTGAACCAGGCCAAGGCCGCGGTGGAGGACTGGATCCGCGAGCAGCCGGGCGGCGCGGCCGCCCTGGAAGCCGCCGCACAGGTTAAGCTTCCGCTTCAGCCGGGCGACTTCGCTCCGCAGACCGTCGACGTGGGTGGTGCCACCACGCAGTGGGGTGGTTCACTCCAGTACTGACACGTGCTGTTTTCGACGGGTGGGGCGGCCGTTCGCGGCCGCCCCACTTGTGTGTCCTGGGAAAGGATTGGGTGTGACCTCCGAGGGTGATGCGAGGGAGAACGAATCCGACCAGTCCGGTTCGGAGTTCGGTCCGTCGTTGGGGGAGTTCGGGCCGCCGGTCTCCGAGTTCGGGCCGCCCGTCGCGGAATTCGGTCCCCCGATGGGCGCGAACACCGGCCCGGGCTGGCAGGTGCCGCAGCAGTCGATCGACCACCCCGAACTCACCTGGCGTCCGGCAGGGCAGCCGGAGACGACGCCCGCACTGTCCCCGCAGTTTCGCGCGCCGGATTCGACGGTCTACTCCGAACGGCCGGTAGCGCCGCCCGCGGCTGCCCAGCCCCAGCCGCCTGCCGCGGAGGTCCCGCGCCCGCAACCCAAGGACGGCGAGCAGGACTCGTGGTGGAACCGGCCGACGCTGGAAGGCGGCGTTCCGAAGCCTCCGCCGCCGTCGGAGTCGGCTCTGTCCTGGGCCGAGGACCCGGTCGCCATGCGGCTCGCGCTGCGCCTTCCCGAGAAGCCCCCGCCTGCGCGGCGTAGTCCCTCGCGGCGCTGGGTCGTGCTGGGGACGCTCGCGGCGGTGGTGGCGTTGGTCGCGCTGACGGTGACCATCGTCCTGGCCGGCGGCGGCGATGACGGCCAGGACGGCACGGCTGCTTCGGCGGCCACCAGCGCCGTGGTGATGAACTGCCCGACCCGCACCGAGGGCAATGTCACCTTCGGCAACGGCGCGGGTGATACGAGCAGTGGGATCCGCGCGATTCTCGGCTTCGAGCATGCGTACTATTCCGAGCGCAGCGCTACCCGCGCGCATACTTTCGTGGCACCGGGCGCGAACGTCGAACCGCCTGTCGACCTGCAGAAGACCATCGACCAGCACATCCCGCAGGGCACGGCCTATTGCCTGCGGATCGCGGAGATGGCCCCCGATCGCTTCAACGTCGAGCTCACCGAACGCCGCCCCGACGGCACCGAGGCCAAGTACTTCCCCGTGATCACCACCGTGAACCTGGACGGACGGACCCTCATCTATCTGATCGATTGAGCCCAGCTTCTCAAAATGTGAGATTCTGATTTCAGAGTCTGGTATGAATGTGCGACAGTGGGGTATCGCGTATTCCTCGGAGGTGTCCATGTCGTCGATCACTCCACCGCTGGCCCGGCGTCTCGGCGGTCTGCAGAGTTCGGCGATTCGTGATCTGCTGAAGGTGGCCGCGCGCGACGACGTGGTCAGTCTGGCGGGCGGCCTGCCCGACGAGCAGCTGATGCCGCGTGACCGGATCGCGCAGGCCGCGGAGTCGGCGCTGGCGGACCGCGCGCGACTGCAATACACCGAATCGGCGGGCTGGGGCCCGCTGCGTGAGGTGCTCGCCGCCCGCGAGACCGTGCGGCTGGGGCGGCCGGTGCCGCTCGAGGAGGTGTTCGTCACCCACGGTTCGCAGCAGGCGCTGTCGCTGCTCGCCGAAGTGCTGCTGGACCCGGGTGCGCTCGTCGTGGTCGAGGATCCGGCGTACGTCGGCGCGCTGCAAGTGTTCCGTGCCGCCGGATCGCGCATCGTCACCGTTCCGCTGGATGCCGAGGGTATGCGGGTCGACGCGCTGGCCGACCTGCTCGGCCGCGGCGAGCGGCCCGCACTGGTGCACACGGTGAGCAATTTCCACAATCCGCGCGGCGTCACCATGAGCCCGGGGCGTCGTCGTGAACTCGCCGAACTCGCCGAACGGTATGGATTCTGGGTAATCGAAGACGATCCATACGGCGAGCTGTGGTTCGACAACCCGTCGCCGGAGCCGGTCGCGGCGTATTCGTCCCACGTGATCCGGCTGTCGAGCGCGTCGAAGACGCTGGCTCCGACCTTGCGGGTGGGCTGGATGACCGCGCCCGACGCGGTGAGCAGGGGTGTGGAGTTGCTGAAGCAGGGCGCGGACCTGTGCGGATCCGCCCTGACCCAGCAGATCGCCGCTGAGCTGCTCGCGGATGCCGAGTGGCTGGGAGCGCATGTGCGGGAGGTCCGGCGCGTCTACGGCGCGCGAGCGCGTGTCCTGGTGGACGAGCTGCGCATGCGCTTCGGTGACCGGCTGGTGAGCACCGACGCCGCGGGCGGCATGTTCGTGTGGGTCGATTTCACCGATGGCACCGACACCGTGGACTTGTTGCCCCGCGCCGTCGATCTCGGCGTCGCCTACGTCCCCGGCGAGGCGTTCGCGGTCTCCGGCGCCCATCGGAATTCGATGCGTCTGTGCTTCACCACGTCGGAGGCGGCGACGCTTCGGGAGGCGGTCGCGCGCTTGGCGCACGCGATAGGTGAATAGTCTCGGGCGCAACGACTTTCGATTGCCTCCGGATGGCTTCACCCGATAGGGTTGCGCACATCCACGGAGACACTGCCGCCGCACGAACTCGGCTCGCAGCGGTCGCCGATCACTTCCCGGCCGGGTCGGACCGACCGATCGCGCGGAGGCGGCACGGCGAGCGAAATCCCATCCGGTGCGGTCGTCAGTCCACCCAGCCGTAGGTGCGCTCGACGGCCTTGTTCCACGCGGCGTAGTGCTCGGCGCGGTCGGCGTCCGACATCGCGGGGTGCCAGGTCTTGTCGGCGGTCCAGTTGGCGCGGATGTCGTCGGTGCCCGCCCAGTAACCGACGGCGAGCCCGGCCGCGTACGCCGCGCCCAGCGCCGTGGTCTCGTTGACCACCGGGCGCACCACGGGCACGTCGAGAATGTCGGATTGGAACTGCATGAGCAGGTCGTTGCCGACCATGCCGCCGTCCACCTTCAACGTGGTCAGCTCTAGGCCGAGCCGCTGGGACTCGGCGTCCGCGCGCATCGCGTCGACCACCTCGCGGGTCTGGAACGCGGTGGATTCCAGCACCGCGCGCGCGAGGTGTGCTTTGGTGACGAAACGGGTGAGCCCGGTGATCACGCCGCGCGCGTCCGGACGCCACCGGGGAGCGAACAGCCCCGAGAAGGCGGGAACGATGTAGGCGCCGCCGTTGTCGTCGACGCTGCGGGCCAGCGGCTCGATCTCGTCGGCGGCGGAGATGATGCCCAGGTTGTCCCGGAACCACTGCACCAGCGAGCCGGTGACCGCGATCGAGCCCTCCAAGGCGTACACCGCGTCCGCGTCACCGAGGCGGTAACACACCGTGGTGAGCAGGCCGTGCTTGCTGAACACCGGTGTGGTGCCGGTATTGAGCAGCATGAAATTGCCGGTGCCGTAAGTGTTCTTGGCCTCGCCCGGCGACAAGCAGGCCTGGCCGAAGGTGGCGGCCTGCTGGTCGCCGAGGATGCCCGCGACCGGCACCCCGGCCAGCGGCCCGGAACTGATCGGAGCGTAGACCTCCGAGGAACTGCGCACCTGCGGCAGCATCGACTCCGGCACGCCGAACTCCGCGCAGATCTCCGAATCCCACTGCAAGGAGCGCAGGTCCAGCAGCATGGTGCGGGAGGCGTTGGTCACATCGGTGATGTGCTCGCCGGTGAGATTCCACAGCACCCAGCTGTCGACGGTGCCGAAGCACAGCTCGCCCGCCTCCGCGCGCTCTCGCACACCGGGCACGTTGTCCAGGATCCAGCGCAGCTTCGGCCCCGCGAAATAGGTGGACAGCGGGAGTCCGGTGCGATCCTGGTAGCGGCCCGGTCCCGCCTCGCCGCCCAGTTCGGCGCACAGCCGGTCGGTACGGGTGTCCTGCCAGACGATCGCGTTGTACACCGGCCGCCCGGTCGCGCGATCCCACACCACCGTCGTCTCACGCTGGTTGGTGACCCCCACCGCGGCGATGTCCTCAGCGCTGAGCCCGCTGCGCTCCAGCACGTCGCCGAGGACGAATTCGGTATCGCGCCATATGGTTTCGGGATCGTGCTCCACCCAGCCCGGTTGCGGGAAGATCTGCTCGTGCTCACGCTGGGCGACGCCGACGACGTGCCCCTGACGGTCGAAGACGATGCACCGACTCGAGGTCGTGCCCTGATCGATGGCGGCCACATAGCGACGCATGCGCTGAGTCTATTTTGCCGCGACTTCGTGGCGGCGTGTTCGCGGCCCCTTTGTGGATGTGTTGGTTTTGCTCGGTCTCGCTTCGCTCGAAACCGGGAGTTGGGGTGCGCTGGGCACGTAGGGCGTGAGCTTTGGATACCGCGCACACGGTTCGCTGTGGCCGGCTGTCGTCCCGGGCGTGACCGCTGCTTGTTTCTTCGGCGCCTACACGGCCGCCAGTGGAACGCGAGCCGGGCCGCGAACGGCACACGCTCAGCGCATGGCAATGGTGCATGCGACTTGCGGCGGCTGACTCGAGAAGGCGGTGAGCGCGGCGCGGTGTGGGCTGCCTCACCAGGGTGGGGGACAACTCGCCGCTCGACTAGGGTGGGTCTTGTTACCGGCGAGTAGGCCGGGGCGACACGAACCGGGGCGCGGGCGCTCGATCCGTGGCGGTTCGCCTAGCCTGGACCTGAACGCTCGATCGGACACATCCGCGTCGGCTGGAGGAGTCGAGCATGGCCAAGAAACCGGATTCGCAGGCCCTCGGGCCGGAGCAGCGCAGGGTGGCCTGGGAGCGCTTCGGCAAGGATCATTTCGATGTGGTCGTCGTCGGCGGTGGCGTGGTGGGGGCCGGCATCGCGTTGGACGCGGCGACGAGGGGGTTGCAGGTCGCCCTGGTCGAGGCCCGCGATCTCGGGTCGGGCACCTCCAGCCGGTCGTCGAAGATGTTCCACGGTGGCCTGCGATATCTGGAACAGCTGGAGTTCGGATTGGTGCGTGAGGCGCTGCGGGAACGCGAGCTCACGCTGTCCACCCTGGCGCCGCACCTGGTGAAGCCGCTGCGGTTCCTGTACCCGCTGACCCACCGGGTCTGGGAGCGCCCGTATGTGGCCGCCGGCCTGGCCCTCTACGACACCATGGGCGGCGCCAAATCCGTACCGGGTCAACAGCATCTGACCCGCGCGGGTGCTCTGCGGCTGGCGCCGGGACTGCGGCGTGACTCGCTGATCGGCGGTGTCGCCTACTACGACACGGTCGTCGACGACGCGCGCCACACCATGATGGTGGCGCGCACGGCCGCGCACTACGGCGCGGTGATCCGCACGTCCACCCAGGTGGTCGGGTTCCTGCGCGAGGCGGACCGGGTGGTCGGCGTGAAGGTGCGCGACACCGAGGACGGGCGTACCGGCGAGGTCCGTGGGCATGTGGTGATCAACGCGACCGGCGTGTGGACCGACGAAGTCCAAGCCCTGTCGCACCAGCGGGGCCGGTTCCACGTGCGGGCTTCGAAAGGCGTGCACATCGTGGTGCCCAGGGACCGGATCGTCAGCGACACCGCGATCATCCTGCGCACCGCGACTTCGGTGCTGTTCGTCATCCCCTGGGGCGCTCACTGGATCATCGGCACCACCGACACGGACTGGAATCTCGACCTGGCCCATCCGGCCGCGACCAAGGCCGATATCGACTACCTGCTGGAGCGGGTGAACGAGGTGCTGGTCACGCCGCTCACCCCGGACGACATCGACGGCGTGTACGCCGGGCTGCGCCCGCTGCTGGCGGGGGAGAGCGACGAGACGTCCAAGCTGTCGCGCGAGCACGCGGTCGCCCGGGTGGCACCCGGTCTGGTCGGCATCGCGGGTGGCAAGTACACCACCTATCGCGTGATGGCCTACGACGCGGTGGACGAAGTGGCTGAGGACATTCCGGCCCGGGTCTCGCCGTCGGTCACCGCGAAGGTGCCGCTGCTCGGCGCCGACGGGTATTTCGCGCTGGTCAACCAGACGGTGCAGCTGGCCGAGACCTTCGGCGTGCATCCGTACCGGATCAAGCACCTGCTGGACCGGTACGGGTCGCTCATCGAGGAGGTCATGGCCTTCGCCGCCGACAAACCCGAACTCCTGCAGCCGATTACGGACGCGCCATCCTATCTACAGGTGGAGGCGGTCTACGCGGCGGCGGCCGAGGGCGCCCTGCACCTGGACGACGTCCTGGCCCGGCGGACCAGGATCTCGATCGAGTATCCGCATCGCGGGGCCAATTGTGCCGAGCAGGTGGCCCAGCTGATCGCACCCATCCTGGGCTGGGACGACGAGGAGATCGACCGAGAGGTCCAGACCTATCAGGCGCGGGTCGACGCGGAGGTCCACTCGCAGACCCAACCGGACGACGCCTCCGCCGATGCCCTGCGGATCGCTGCTCCGGAGCCGCGCCCCGAGATTCTGGAGCCGGTGCCGTCCGAAGGCTGAGCCCGCCGGTAACCCGGTGGACGGTCGCACCTCGGAGTGCGATCAGTCCTCGCCGACGGGCGCTTCCATCCGCATCGCCCAGTCGACCAGGGAGCGCAGATAGCGCAGCACCAGTTCGTCCGGGTACCCGATCGGGTCGATGAGGTGCAGGCGGGCCAGTTCCTCCATGGCGGCCAACAGGATTCGCTCCGTCGGGCCGTTCGGGTCCACGGTGACGCCGAGATATCGGGACAGGTGGCGCGCGCCGATCGCCCTGGCGTAGGCGCGGCCGAGCGCGAGGCGCTCACGCAGTTCGGGCGGACCGCCGTCGAACGGGCTGAGGATGATGCGCCAGCTGGTCGGCGCGGCGTGCAGGTAGGCGAGGATGCCACGGCCGACACGGTCCACGTCGCCGTGGTCCCAGTCCACGCTGCGCACACCGGCGAACGCGATGGCCGACTCGCGATCCAGCAGTGCCGCCGTCAGCCCGGACAGATCGGTGAACTGCTGATACACCAGCGCACGGGCCACGCGCGCCGCGCGCGCCACCCGATCGATGCTCACCGCGCCGAAGCCCTCGGTGGCGACGATGTCACGCGCCACGTCCAGCAGTTGGGTACGGCGGTCGGCGGCGGACATCCGGCGCTTCGGCCGCGCGGGCTCGGTACTCGCGCGCTCGGCCGTGGAGCGATCCGTGGTCACGCAGTCGACGGTAGCTCGAGCAGCAGATCGACCGCCCGCGCCGCGCTCTGCACCGCGCTCTCCATCGTCGCCGACCAGTCGGTGGCGGTCCAGTCGCCCGCGAGCACCAAGCCGGGCACCGAGGTCCGTTGCCCCGGACGCAACGCGTGGGTGCCGACCACCTGCGAGAAGGTGGCTTTCGGCATGCGTACGACCTGCGCCTGCACGACGTTCGCCGTGCGCGCCGCCGGGTAGTAGCGGCGCAGCAGCGCCATTTGCTCGTCGACGATCTCGTCGCTGGTCTTGTGGATCTGTTCGTAGGCGCCACTGGTGGTCAGGCAATACAGCCAGGCTTTCGCGGTGCTGCGCCCGGTCATCCGCTGCCGATCGAAGACCTCGTCGATGACGCCGGTGCCGCCGATCAGGGCCTCGAACTCGGCCGTGGTGCCGAGCGGGCGATCGAGGTAGAGGTTGGTGCTGACGATCGGCGTGTATCCCAGTTTGTCCGCGGCCGCGTAGATCTCGGCGTGCTCGGGCAGTTCGTCGAGCAGGCCCCCGATGTTCGAGTTGGGCACCGCGCAGACCACCGCGTCGGCCGGGATCGTGGTGCCGTCGGCCAGTGCGACGCCGGTGACTTCGCCGTCCGAGATGTGAATGCGGCGGGCCACGGCTCGGTAGCGCACTTGCACACCGTGCTTCTCGAAGACGCGCAGCGCCCCGGTGACATACAGCGTGTCCAGATCGGTGGTGGGGTAACCGATGCCGACGGCTCGCCGATGGCGCAGGCCCAGCCGGATGCCGGTGGCCATCACATCGGCGAACACCTTCGCCGACTCCTGCTGCACCGGCTCGGCCGCGATGCCGAGCGCCAGCCAATCCCACAGCGCCTCCCGCGCTTTCGCGGGCATGCCGACCCGGTCGAACCATTGCTCGGTGGTGAGGTCGGGCAGGTCGGCGGGTTGGTTGAGGCACTGCCGGCCGAGGCGGAGGGTGGCGACCGCGGCCCGCGCGCGTTCCAGTGGATTCGCGTCGGGATGTGCGCCGAACAGCGTGCGCAGGGCGGCGATTCCCTTGGTGCGCATCGTGAAGCTGCGACCGTCCGGCCAGCGCAGCGTGGCACCGTGCGGAAAGGCGATGTATTGCCGGGTGCCGACGCTCGTGAGATAGCGGAACAGGTGGTCGTATCCACTGGCGATCACGTGCTGGCCGTTGTCCGGCGGGTCGTCCACCGCCTCGGCCCGCATGGCGTGGGTGCGTCCGCCGAGCTGTCCTCTGCGCTCCAGGAGGGTGACCTGTTTGCCCGCCTCCGCCAGCCAGACCGCTGACGCGAGCCCCGCCAAGCCGCCGCCGATCACCACGTATCGCCGTGGGTCGCTCATGGTGCTCTCCCGTCTTAACTTACAAATTGTAAGTTATGCGGGCGGGCGGTGACTCGTCAAGGGCGGAGGGGTTTTTCACGCTGCCCCGGGCTCGCTCGGGACGGGTTGGCATTGCGGGCAGAAGAAGATGCCCCGTTCGCGTTGCACCACGCGGTCGTAATCGGGTGCGGTGTCACCGAGCAGGTCG
>NZ_BAFZ01000024.1 GCF_000308575.1 Nocardia exalbida NBRC 100660
GCGAGTGGCACACCGTCGAGAGGCTTACTCGGCCGATGGCGCAGTGGTGTGCCACTCGCGAGTCAAGACTGTGGGGGTCGAAGGTGAGTGGGGGTGTGGTCTGTGGAGTTATAGGTCGTCCGGTAGTACTCGGAAGGATTTGTGCTCGGTGAGTGGGGTCACCGCGCGGAAGTCCCTCCGGTCGAGTGTGAGGACTTCGTTCGTCTCGTAGTCGGCGGCCAGGGCGACTGTCACGGCGTCCGCGAGAGCCAGACGCAGGTCGGGATAGAGCCTGCGGACGGCGCTGGCCTGCTCGAGAACGTCCGCAGTCACCACAGCGACTTCGAAGTGCTTGGTACGCGCCTGGGCGGTGAGGTCTTCGATCATCTCCGTGGAGACGCGAGGGCCGAGTTCCCGGCGGGCGACATGGTCGACCTCGGCGAGAACCAGGGGCGACAAGACCACAAGCCCAGCCTGTTCGAGTTTTAGAAGTCCAACTCCGACCAGGGGATGTGGATCGGGAACGGGAAGTCGATGGTGATCGCGTCGGACTCGTTCGGTGCCCACTCGCCGATCAGGAGGTAGTTCGTCGGATATAGCGGGTGTACGCCGGATGGGAGCTTGCCCGGGGTGGTTTGCAGGGCGTATGCGCGGACCTGCGCGATGGTGCTCTTCTCACGCGCGAGCGTCACGTCCCAATACCAGGGAACGCCTGCATCGGCGTAGCGCCTCTGGTCGTCGTAAGGATCGGTAGCGGTGCTCCACGGCGTATGGATTCGGCCTGCCAGGAGCACGTCTTGGGCGCGGATGTCCTGGTAGGGGGTGTCGAGGCGGCGGTAGACGAGGACGTCGGGGGTGGCGAAGTCCGACTTGCCGGTCGTGCCGAAGAAGACGTTGGTTTCGAAATCCACGCGCCACCAGCTCTGCGGCTGCTCGGCCATGCCGTCGCGTGCGCAGCGCTTGAGCGCGCCGGTCAGCGCGAAGGTGAACGCTTGATGTTCGGCGGGTCCCCGCTGTCGCCGGACGACGCGCCCGTTCCACAGCTCGATCTGTGCCGCGATCTCCTCGGGTAGCTGCTCGAGCTCCTCCCAGGTCATGGACTCCGGGAGGTCGGGTCGTTCGACGCCTGGGCTCGGCATAGCATCATGGTAGACCGGCGACAGCTCATTTCCGCTGGTCACAAACCGGATGAAACGCCGTGCTCACAGACCCGGATTTTGCCCCGGTGAACCCCTTGCCTACACTAGAGCGGTTGCCTGGGCACCTCCATGCCCGCATGCGTGCGCCCGGGCGATCGAACCTCCTCCGGTCGGCAAGTGTCGGCCGGACCATCCGAATTGTCGTAGGCCCACCGCTGGGCATGCCGATGTGCATGTCAGCGCTGTATGGGAACCGCGGCGAGAAAGGTGTCTAGGTCGAACCATGACCATGACTGATCCGATCGCAGACTTCCTGACACGTCTGCGCAACGCCAACTCGGCGTACCACGATCAGGTGAAGGCTCCGCACTCGAAGCTCAAGGCGAACATCGCCGAGATCCTCAAGCGCGAGGGCTACATCGCCGATTACCGGACCGAGGACGCACAGGTGGGCAAGACGCTCATCGTCGACCTCAAGTACGGCCCGAGCCGCGAGCGCAGCCTCGCGGGCGTGCGCCGTGTCTCCAAGCCCGGTCTGCGCGTGTACGCGAAATCCACCAATCTGCCCAAGGTGCTCGGCGGCCTCGGCGTGGCGATCATCTCCACGTCCTCCGGCCTGCTGACCGACAAGCAGGCGGCCAAGCAGGGCGTGGGCGGCGAAGTCCTCGCTTACGTCTGGTAAGGGAGCAGGGACTATGTCGCGTATTGGTAAGAAGCCCATCGCCCTTCCGTCCGGTGTGGATGTGACCATCGACGGCCAGGACATCTCGGTGAAGGGGCCCAAGGGCACTCTGTCGCTCACCGTCGCCGAGCCGATCACCGTCGCCAAGGGCGAGGACGGCCAGCTCGAGGTCGCCCGTCCGGACGACGAGCGCCGCAGTCGCGCACTGCACGGCCTGACCCGCACCCTCGTGTCGAACATGGTTGTCGGCGTGACCCAGGGCTACGAGAAGAAGATGGAAATCTTCGGCGTCGGTTACCGCGTCGCGCTGAAGGGCCAGAACCTTGAGTTCGCCCTCGGCTACAGCCACCCGGTGCCGATCGAGGCGCCCGAGGGCATCACGTTCGCGGTGGAGTCGCCCACCAAGTTCTCCGTGTCCGGAATCGACAAGCAGAAGGTCGGCCAGATTTCGGCGGTCATCCACGGCCTGCGCAAGCCCGACCCGTACAAGGGCAAGGGCATCCGCTACGCCGGCGAGGTCGTTCGCCGCAAGGTCGGAAAGACGGGTAAGTGATCATGGCGCAAACCGAAAACCAGAAGGCCAAGCGCATCCCCCTGGGCAAGGACGTGTCGACCCAGCGCCGTCTGTCGAAGACGCGCCGTCACTTCCGTCTGCGCAAGAAGGTGGAAGGAACCACCGAGCGTCCGCGCCTGGTGGTCAACCGCTCCTCGCGGCACCTGCACGCGCAGCTGGTGGACGACTCGGCGGGCAAGACCATCGCCGCCGCCTCGACCATCGAAGCCGACGTGCGGGCGCTGGACGGCGACAAGTCGGCCAAGAGCAAGAAGGTCGGCGCCCTGCTGGCCGAGCGCGCCAAGGCCGCCGGTGTCGAGGCCGTCGTGTTCGACCGTGGTGGCCACGACTACCACGGCCGGATCGCCGCACTGGCCGATGCCGCTCGCGAAGGTGGGTTGAAATTCTGATGATCGTCAACAAGAACGGAAGGAACGTCTGATGCCGGGACGTCAGAGGCGTGACGGCGGAAGCGGACCCGCCGGACAGAATGGCAGCGCCCCCGAGGGCGGCCGCGGCGACCGTCGCGGTGGTGGCGACCGTCGGGGCGGCGGCGACCGTCGCGACAACGCCGCCGAGAAGAACCAGCTCGAGCGGGTCGTCGCGATCAACCGCGTCTCCAAGGTCGTGAAGGGTGGTCGGCGCTTCAGCTTCACCGCCCTGGTGATCGTCGGTGACGGCAACGGTCTGGTCGGCGTCGGCTACGGCAAGGCCAAGGAAGTTCCCGCGGCCATCCAGAAGGGTGTCGAAGAGGCTCGCAAGAACTTCTTCCGCGTCCCGATGATCGGCTCCACCATCACGCACCCGGTTCAGGGTGAGGCGGCCGCCGGTGTGGTCATGCTGCGTCCGGCCTCGCCGGGTACCGGTGTGATCGCCGGTGGCGCGGCTCGTGCCGTGCTGGAATGCGCCGGTATCCACGACATTCTGGCGAAGTCGCTCGGTAGCGACAACGCCATCAACGTCGTGCACGCGACTGTCACTGCCCTCAAGCAGCTGCAGCGTCCCGAAGAGGTCGCGGCTCGCCGTGGCCTGCCGCTCGAGGACGTCGCCCCTGCCGGCATGCTGCGTGCGCGCGCTCAGGCTGCCGGAGGTGTCAAGTAATGGCAGATCTCAAGGTGACCCAGATCAAGAGTTCGATCGGCGCCAAGCAGAATCAGCGGGACAGCCTTCGGACCCTCGGTCTGCGCGGTATCCGCAAGACCGTGGTCCGCGAGGACAATGCCCAGAACCGCGGGCTGATCAACGTCGTGCGCCACCTCGTGACCGTTGAGGAGGTCTGACATGACCATCAAGTTGCACCACCTGCGTCCGGCTCCCGGCGCCAAGACCGAGAAGATCCGTGTGGGTCGCGGTGAGGGCTCCAAGGGCAAGACCGCGGGCCGTGGTACCAAGGGCACCAAGGCGCGCAAGAATGTCCCGGCCGCCTTCGAGGGCGGGCAGATGCCGCTGCACATGCGGCTGCCCAAGCTCAAGGGCTTCACGAACCCGTTCCGCACGGAATACCAGGTCGTGAACGTCGGCGCCATCGCGAAGCTGTTCCCCGAGGGCGGCGAGGTCGGCAAGGCCGAGCTCGTGGCGGCCGGCGCGGTTCGCAAGAACCAGCTGGTCAAGGTCCTCGGCGATGGTGAGATCGGCGTCGCGGTCCAGGTGACCGTGGACAAGGTCACCGGCTCGGCGAAAGAGAAGATCACCGCCGCCGGTGGCACCGTCACCGAGCTGGGCTGACGGTACTCTGCATGACAGCGGCACCGGACGAGTGAACGGCTCGTCCGGTGCCACTGTTAGAGTTCAATTGTTGTCTGCCAAGCCTCGTCGTGGTTTTCGGCGTCCCTTCTGTGTCGAGCAGGGACATCGCTGAACATCCATGTCATGACCATGTCGTTCGCCAGGAGGATCAGTGCTTTCCGCCTTCGTATCGGCCTTCCGGACTCCGGACTTACGGCGGAAGATTCTCTTCACGCTGGGGTTGATCGCGTTGTACCGGCTGGGTGCCTCGCTGCCGTCCCCCGGCGTCGACTACAAGGCTGTCCAGGAGTGTATCGACCTGGTCTCCGGTGGTGAATCGGGCGGCATCTACCAGCTGATCAACCTGTTCTCCGGTGGTGCGCTGCTGCAGCTGTCGGTCTTCGCGATCGGCATCATGCCCTACATCACCGCGAGCATCATCATCCAGCTGCTCACCGTCGTCATCCCGCGGTTCGAGGAACTGCGCAAGGAAGGCCAAGCAGGCCAGACGAAGATGACGCAGTACACCCGATATCTGGCGGTCGCCTTGGCGATTCTGCAGGCCACCGGTCTGGTCGCACTGGCGGCCCGCGGTCAGCTGCTGCAGGGCTGCCAGAAGGACATCCTGGCCGACACCAGCATCTTCGGCATGATCATCATCGTGCTCGTGATGACCGCGGGCGCTTCGCTGGTGATGTGGTTCGGCGAGCAGATCACCGAGCGCGGCATCGGCAACGGTATGTCCCTGCTGATCTTCGCGGGTATCGCCGCCCGCATCCCGAGCGAGGGCAAGGCGATCCTGGACAGCCGGGGTGGTCTGGTATTCGGCCTGGTGTGCGTCGCTGCGTTGGCGATCGTCGCCGCGGTGATCTTCGTCGAGCAGGGCCAGCGCCGGATTCCGGTGCAGTACGCGAAACGTGTGGTCGGCCGGAAGATGTACGGCGGCTCCTCGACCTACCTGCCGCTGAAGGTGAACCAGGCGGGTGTCATCCCGGTCATCTTCGCCTCGTCGCTGCTGTATCTGCCGAACCTGGTGGCGCAGCTGACGGGGGCGCAGAACAACCAGAACCCGAGCTGGTGGCAGGAGATCATCCAGAAATACCTGGTGAACCCGGGCAACCCGGTGTACATCGCGATCTACTTCAGTCTGATCGTGTTCTTCACCTACTTCTACGTCGCGATCACCTTCAACCCGGAGGAGCGCGCCGACGAGATGAAGAAGTTCGGTGGCTTCATCCCGGGCTACCGGCCCGGCAAGCCGACCGCCGACTACCTCAACTTCGTCCTGAGCCGTATCACCCTCCCCGGCTCGATCTATCTCGGTCTGGTCGCTGTGCTGCCGAACCTGTTCCTCGACATCGGCGCCTCCGGTGGTACCCAGAACCTTCCGTTCGGCGGTACCGCGGTGCTGATCATGGTGAGCGTCGGTTTGGACACCGTGAAGCAGATCGAGAGCCAGCTGATGAATCGAAATTACGAAGGGTTCCTCAAGTGAGAGTTGTACTGCTCGGTCCGCCGGGCGCCGGTAAAGGCACCCAGGCTGTCCTGCTGTCGGAGAAGCTGGGCGTTCCGCACATCTCCACCGGGGACCTGTTCCGCGCGAATATCAGCCAGCAGACCCCCTTGGGCCGCGAGGCGCAGAAGTACATGGACGCGGGCGACTTGGTGCCCAGCGATGTGACCAACCGCATGGTGGAGGCGCGGGTCAACGAGCCCGATGCCGCCAACGGGTTCGTACTCGACGGCTACCCGCGGACGGTGGATCAGGCCGATGCGCTGGAGAAGATCCTCGAGAACATGAACACCGAGCTCGACGCGGTGCTGCGCTTCGTCGTGCCGGAGGACACCGTGGTCGAGCGGATGCTCGCCCGTGGCCGCACCGATGACAACGAGGGTGTGATCCGCAACCGCCTGCGGGTGTACCGCGAGGAGACCGAACCGCTGCTGGAGCACTACGACGGCCTGGTCGTCTCGGTGGACGGCGTCGGCGAGGTCGATGACGTCAACGCGCGGGCACTGCGCGCGCTGGGCCACTGAGCCGGCTCACGATGGAGCGCTGAGGCGGGATGGTCTTCAACCGCAAGAAGAAGGTCGTGCCGTTCCGGACGGCAGGCGAACTGGATGCCATGGCGGCGGCCGGCGCGATCGTCGGCCGCGCCCTGGTTGCCGTGCGCGCGGCAGCCAAGCCCGGGGTGTCCACCCTGGAACTGGACGAGGTCGCCGAGCAGGTGATCCGGGACGCGGGCGCGGTGCCGTCGTTCAAGGGCTACCACGGCTTTCCCGCGTCGATCTGCGCGTCGGTGAACGATCGCGTGGTGCACGGGATCCCGACGGTGGAGGAGATCCTCACCGAAGGCGACCTGGTCTCCATCGACTGCGGGGCGATTCTCGACGGCTGGCACGGTGATTCGGCCTGGACCTTCGGTGTGGGCACGATCATCGAGGCCGACCGCCTGCTCAGCGAGGCGACCAAGTCGTCGATGGAAGCGGGAATCGCGGCGATGCTGCCCGGTAACCGGCTGACCGACGTTTCGCACGCGATCGAGTTGGGCACCCGCGCGGCCGAGAAGGAGCACGGGCGCGCCTACGGCATCGTCGACGGCTACGGTGGGCACGCCATCGGCCGCGAGATGCACCTCGACCCGTTCCTCGCCAACGAAGGCGAGCCGGGTAAGGGCCCGAAGCTCGTGGTGGGGTCGGTGCTCGCGATCGAGCCGATGCTCACGCTCGGCACCACCCAGACGAAGGTGCTCGACGACGACTGGACCGTGGTCACCGTGGACGGCAGTCGTGCGGCACATTGGGAGCACACTGTCGCCGTCACGGAGGACGGACCCCGGATCTTGACGCTGCGTCCGGAGTAGCGCACGGTGGGCGGCCGTCGGGCGGCCCGGTTCGGTAACACTGCGCGGCGAGGAAACGAGCCGCACCGACGCCAGGCTTCCTGGTCGATCTCGCCGCGTCGCCGCGTGCCGGCACCTTGCGCCGACACGCCCATCGGGCGATACCCAGCTTTCGCTGGATCGGTGACGTCGTTCCTTGCACCCGCGTCCTGCGCGTTGAGCCGAAGCGGTGGGCCCTGGGCGGTGCCCGTGCGGGGTGGAACGGTTACTTTCTCCTTGGTTCGATACTGTTCTGAACGATGCCGTCAGCGTATGGCCGGGCGGGTGGCGCGGACGTGAGTAGGCCGCTACTCGAATTGGCTTGGCGCACGCCGCAGTTCGATGCGATCGAGCCCGTTCGTCGCGTCCGCACGGGGGACGGAAGCGTTGTGGCCTGGGCGTTTCGTCTGCGTAAGTAGCCGTTCAGTCCGCGGCGCGCAGGGTGGTTCGCAGTACCGAAGTGACGATGGGCAGGTCGAATTCGCCCTCTGCCGTCTCCGGCTGCGCGCGCAGAGTCCATGATCCGGTCGAGCAATTCGGCCCGTTCCTCGGGCGGGATCACCAATGTGTGCGATTGCGTGCCGATCGTTGCCGTCAGGGACTCGGCCGTGCGGCGTTGCCGATGCGGGAACGTCGATCGTTCGACCTCGTGCTCATCGAACAGCGGGTGCGTGGGCACAACGATTTGTCCGCTCGGTGGCTGGGCCGCCGACACGCTCGACCGGTCGACCTCTTTCAGCCCGGCGACCCACTTCACCGAGTCGTCGGCGGTGTTCCACAGGGCCGCGAGAACGCCGCCCGGCCGCCGCAGCACCCGGAGGAATTCCGGGTAGGCGCGGTCCAAGTCGAACCAGTGGAACGCCTGCCCGGCGATGATCGCGTCCACCGCATGATCCGGGAGCGGGATGGCTTCGGCCGTACCGGTGGTCTCCGATCGGCGACGTGAGCCAGAGCCCAACGGATGGCCGCGGCCGGATAATCGGGCCGGTGCTCCACGTAGGCCGCGGCACGAGCGCCGAAGGAACCCGCCCTCCTGTTGTGCAGGGCGAGCGCCTCATCGGCATGGTCGTCCGGACTCCCCATCCGTCCCAGCTTACGGATGGGGAGCCGCGGCGGAACCTACGATGCGCCAGGAAGTCTGCGCACGCCCGCGCAGACCTCGGCGGCCAGGTCGTCGTATCCGACGGCCAGCTCGGCCAAGCGCTGCCAGGCGTCCCACAGATCCCATTCGGAGGCGCTGGCCAGCGCCGCATAGGCGTTCGCGGTGAACTGGGCCAGCCGGTCGATCACGGCGCCGACGGTCTCGGTGTGCACGTGTGCCGCGCCGTGCGCGGGCGGCAGCTGCACCGTGATCCAGCGGTCTATGTCACGAATCAAGCTCGCGCGCAGAGCGTCGATCTCGTCGAGCGAATCTTGTGCCGCGCCGAGCCTGCGTTCGTGCAACGTGGTGAGTTCGTGCGCACTGCGCAGCAGGGGGTTGCTCTCCGGCAGTTCGCCTCGGCAGGCTTGTAGGACTTGATGTTTGGCGGGCAGTGCCCCGGTCGTCATCGTGCAGCCGTTCTCGTGCAGGAACGGACGGTATCGACGATGGACGAGCCGGCAGGACGGAAACCGTTCTGCGGAGCCACGATCCAGTGCCGGTAGTCGGAGTCGGCAGCGGCGGGGGAGGGCAGGGCGATCTCACCGCCGCTGGGCACGATCGAGACGTTCAGGCGGAACAGCTCGGCGAACAGCCGGACGTCGTCCGGTAGATCGGGGCGGGTCAGAAAGGTCCACCGTTTGGACCGGACGTGCGAGATGATCGGACCCAGACCGATTCGTCGATGGGTGAGATCGTCGCGCACTCGCTGCCCTAATGCGGCGGGCATCGTGATCGCGCCGACGAATCCGGCGCGTAAGACGATTCGGCCGATCTCCGGATGAACTCCGGCGGGCAGGTCGCAGGTGTGTCGATAGAAGGCGCATCGGGCGGTCGGGGTGTCCGCCAACGCCAGTTGGTCCATGGGGCCCTCGGGTAGCTTCGGGTGACTTTTTCCAAGCCGCTCGGACGGTACTGCGGCATCGATGCTGTGATGCGGTACACCGTGCGAGCGTTGTTTCAGTAGAGCACTCCATGGAGCGGATCAAACATTCCGTTCAATTAGTTCTCCAGAAATTCGTTTGCGCGCTGGTTACCGGCGGGTGCGGTGACCGGCCGGGGGCGCGGCACGGCTCCCCGTTCACTTCGGCATACGCCCCACCTGATCAAATGACCTGGGGCGATGCGGAGGTCGGGAGCCGGCTATTTTGTTCACCGCCGCCGCGACCTCCTGTGCTACCTTGCCGCAAATCTGCGCCGCGACAGGCGTATCCGGAGCCCGGCCTCAGGGCGTCGTACGGAAGAACAGCGCGCGGTCGCCGTGCTCGGACAGCGGCGTGTCGACACTGATCTGGCGCAGGCCGCAGTCCGGCAGATAGGTGAGGTTGGCGAACACCTTGGTGTTGCCGAAGGCCGCGCGCAGCTTGCTCTCGGTCGCCCGGTCGGGGTTGTACAGAGCCAGCGTTTCGAAGTTCAATGGCGCGAGCGGTTTCTCGAGGGGCGCTTGCCCGGCCGGACGGCCGAGCGCGGCGTACTGGGTGGCCGCGCCGTGCTCGTACCAGCACAGCTCATAGGCCACGTTCTCGGTCACCGTGATCGCCGCCACCGGCCAGTCCTGGGAGAGGCGCAGCGCCAGCGGGTTTTTCGCCACCGGCGTGAGTTCCCAGTTCAGGCTCATGACCGTCACCCAGCCGCCGTAGGGCTGGTCGATCAGCACGATGTCGTCGCCGAGGGTGGGGGAGGTGTTCAGCTCGGGCTCGCGGATCTTCCACTTCGACTCGTGCGTACCGAGGTAACTCTCCCGGTCGAGGGGGTAGGCGTCGTCGACGGCATAGGCCGCGATGATCGCGGCGCGCACCTGGGCTATGGCGTCCCGCGCCGGCAAGTACACGCTCAGCGCGCCGAAGGTGGAGCCGATCTGCACGGGCGTGGCCGGCTGATCCTGTTCGGTACCGGGCGCGAGCGGGCGCAGGCCGACCAGGGCCAGCTTCCAGTTGATCTCCTCGACGGTCGACAGGTCGCCGGAGGACTTGAACATGACCTGCTGCTGGGTGAGCCGTCCCGCCTGTTCCAGCGTGCGGCAGCCCAGTTCCACCAGCGCCCGGTGCGATTTCGGGGTGAGATCGAGGTCCTGGATACCGCACGCGCGCAGCCGGATCGACATGGTCGTCGAGGTGAACGCGGCGTACCGCTCCCGGTACATGGCGATGGCCTGCTTGCGCGACCGGCCGACCATGAGCGTCCGCAGCAGCGTGCTCAAACTGGCCAGGTACTTGCCGGACAGTTCCGGGTTCGCCGCGGCCAGGGCGGCGCGGATGCGGGCCGCCTCCTCGGTCGCCGCGACGGCGGCGTCCTGGTCCAGCCTGCCCAGCCAGACGCCGCATTTGGACAGGCCGTCGGCGCACGGGCCCGCGACCTCGGGATGCTCGCGCGCCACCTGACGGTAGACGTCACAGGCGCGACGGATCGTCGTAGTGGCCAGTTCCCTGCGGCCGCTGTGCCGTGCCGCCTGCTCGAAGGAGCGCAGGGCGTCGTTCAACTCACCCGCCAGGCGGGCGGTCAGCACTTGGCCCCTGGACAGCAGGCGCAAGCGGATCGCCACCGCTTCCTCGGCGGGCGCCAGCGCCTCGCGCGTGCGATCGCGCATCGAACCGTTGGTCTTGGTGGCGATCAGTCCCTTGGCGAGTTCGCCGAGGGAGGTGGCCAAGCGCAATTCGGATTCGACCGTACGGTCGAGTGCCGCATACCGATCCGCGGCGATCTGGCGCTCCATCGCGTCCAGATCCATCGCGCTCCTCGTTTCCAGCATGATCCTCCGCCAACGCGCGGCAACCGCGCAACATAACCTTCTGCGCACCGAGTTTGTCACGCTTGCCGCCCGCGCGCACCTGTATCCGGCCAGGCAGGCGGGGTCGTTCGGCGGACCGCCACCCGTGCGGCGGCTACTGGCGCGGCAGCAGGCATGATCGAGGGTTGTGCGAGCCCTATTACAGCGCGTGAGTTCGGCGCGGGTGACCGTCGACGACCAGGTCGTCGGCCGGATCGACCCGGCGGCCGACGGTGTCCCGCACGGCCTGGTCGCCCTGGTCGGCGTGACGCACTCCGACACCGAGGCGACCGCGCGGGCCCTGGCCGACAAGGTGTGGCGGTTACGCATCCTCGACGGCGAGCGCTCGGCCGCGGATCTGCGGGCCCCGATCCTGGTGGTCAGCCAGTTCACGCTGTACGCGGACACGAAGAAGGGCAGGCGTCCGTCCTGGTCGGCGGCCGCTCCCGGCGCGATCGCCGAACCTCTGGTCGACGTCTTCGCGCACGCGCTGCGCGAACTCGGCGCAACAGTCGCTACGGGGCGATTCGGTGCGCACATGCACATCGACTTGGTGAACGACGGCCCGGTCACCGTCATGCTGGAGTTGTGAACCGGAGTCGTATTGCCCCGAAAATAGGGGTCCCCCGCAGTATTTCGTGCTCCGGCCCGCGCCCTACCTGCGGCGGTGCCTGCCCGCAAACAGTTCGACGCCGAGGAGGAGGTTGCGCGGTCGGACGACGCTCTCGAACAGGCCGATCTGGTGACCGGGACATCACTGATCGGTCGCGACGGCGAAGCTGTTCCGCCCACGGAAGATGGTGCGGCTGAGGGCCCGACACGTGCCGAGGCGGCGCGTCTGTCCGCGCAACGGGACGTGGCGGCGCGGGCGCTGGTGGACGCGCAGGCCGATCTCGCGCCGGCTCGCCGTGGTCTGCCGGTCAACGATGAGGACCTGACGCGGGATGCGTTGAATGATGCGCTCGACGGTCTGCGTGGTCGCACGATGCGGGTGGATGAGCAGGGGCCGTGGCAGGAGCGGGTTGCGGGTCTCGAGCGGGCGGCTCGGCGTATGTTCGATGCCGAGGACGAGCTCGGCCGGGCCGAAGCCGCTGTGCGGGGGTGATCGGGAACGTTTCAGGCATTCTCCGCAGGCGGGGGAGTCCGGTTCGCGGGCGGCTCGCGGTGGCAGGGAGACGAATGGGGACGCTTCTTTCGGCGCGGGGCGGTGGTGACGATTCGTCGAACAGCGGTGCTCGCGCGCATCGTGACGGTGGCGAGGAGTCGTTGGGCGGTGCACGCGCGAATCGCGGCGGGGATTCGGAGCCGCCCGAGGGGCCGTCGGATCCGAATCGGGCACGTTCCCAGCGGATGCCGCCGAACTGGGCGCTGCGCTCGCACATTCCGCATCCGCCGAAGGACTACGAGTTCGAGATGCCGGGCACGTTCCTGAACGAGGTGGAACCGTGGCCCGTCCCGATGCCGCGTCCGGAACCCCCGAAGCCGCCGAACCCACCCCACCCCCCGTCGCCGCCGCAGCCTCCCGTTGCGCCGAAGCCGCAGCCGCCGACGCCTCCGGATCCGCCGCAGCAGCCGACGCCTCCGGTTTCGCCCACGCCTCCCGAACCGCCGGTCCCACCGGTGCCGCCGACACCGCCGGTCCCGCCGCATCCACCGGTACCGACGGAGCCACCTACGCCGACGGAGCCGCCTACCCCTCCTGCTCCGCCGGTCCCACCGGTGCCGCCGACACCGCCGTATCCACCGGTACCGACGGAGCCGCCCACGCCTCCTGCCCCACCGGTGGCACCGGTGCCACCGGTGCCACCGACTGCGCCGGTCCCGCCGACGAACCCAACGGAGCCGCCCACGCCCTCGTACCCACCCGGCTCGCCGACACCTGGCCAGCCGCCCCTCTACCCGCCACTTCCGGGACCGCTGCCCCCATACCCGTCGACCCCGCCCCCGCACCTGTCGACGCCGTATCCAGGACCGTCCGGACCGCCGTATTTCTCGGCACCACTGGGTCCCCCGGACGCCCCCGGCTATCCCGACGGCGCAGTCCCGCCGAGCATGCCCATGCCTCCGCCCGGCATGCCCATGCCGCCTCCGATGAACGGCAGCCGACCGACGAACACCTGCGGCCGGCACGGCAACGGGCATCGTCGCACGGATCGCAGCCTCTCCGTCCGCCCGTTCGCAGGCTTCGGCGTGCCCGCCGAGTTCGACCCGGTCACCGGCGCGCTGCGCGCCAACCCGTCCGAGGCGGGAACGCACAGCGGCGTCTACGGTGAACTCGACGGAGTCTCGGTGGTGTTCTATCGACATGACGGCGGGCTCGGTCTGCGCGTCGGCGATCGCGCGGTGGATCTGGACGGGCCGGTCGGCGTCGAGTGGGGCACGGTCGGGTGGCGGACCACCCGGTTCGCGGTGGTCGTCGTCGGTGTCGTCTTCTGCGAGCTGATCTATCGCTCGGTGCCGGAGGAGATGGACATCGGCGCGCTGATCCGCGCCGTGCTCGCCGACCCCGTGCGCCGCACCGAGATCTTCGCCGGATGACCGCGAGTCGGCGACGCGACAAGGTAACCCTCGACGTGAGGAGCAAGGGTGCGGATAGACCATCCGACCGATGACGAACTGCGGGAGAACTTCGACGAGATGCTCCGCTCGGTGCTCACCGGCGGCGGCATCCGCACGGAGACCGGCCTCGACATGAAGACCGAGGATGCGCTGTGGACGATCGCCCGCGCGTATCCCGACGTGCCGGACGCGCTGGTCGACGCCGCCCGCGCGGCCTTCGCCGGCCAGCTCGACGGTTCCAACGCCCGCGAGCGCAAGGAGGCGCTGGCCCGCAAGATCGAAGAGCTCGACCGTCGCCGGTCGGCCCGGTGATCGTCGATGTCACGACCTGAGGTGAGCCCATCACCGAATGGCGCGCGTTGACCGACAGCGAGATCGTCGACCTGGCCACCGGCCTGCGGTCGCTGGACGGCTCCCAGCCGATGGATACGGTTCCGCGGCTGGCGGAGTCGTTCGGCTGGAAAGTGCTGACCGTCCACCCGGACCGGGCGATGCTGGATGCCGGATTCGGAATGGCCAGCGGGAAGATCCATGGTCGTGACGGCCGCATCGTCGACATCGGCCCAGTTCCACGGCCGGATACCGGCGGCTGGCCGACATGGTCGTCACCGGGTTGCGCGACGGGTTCGGTACCGGCGCCCCCACGGCCTTGGCCTATGTCGCGTGGAATGAACGTTGGGAAAATCAAAAGCTGGATCTGCCGCTGCTCGGCCTGCGGCAGGAGCCCTGACCCGCGCACCGGCGCGGTGCCAGGATGAACGACGAACGAAGCAGGCATCGCGGCGTGTGCGCCGGTTCCGATGCAGTGGATGAGGGGATTTCCGCGACGTGACCAACCCAGGCGGCCAGGCATCCGCCGACGAACCCGCCGATGCCCCGGATCACGGCGAGGCCGAGACGTATGTGACCCCGTCCGAAGCGCAGGAGCCCGATGTCGGCTTCACCATGTCCGCGGCGGCTCCGGTCGAGGATGTCGCCGAACGAGCCAAGGCGCTCATGCACCAGGTAGCCCGCGAGCTGGGTGCGGGCGGCCCGCCGGGGTGGCAGCGGGTGGACGCGGTGTTCACGCTGACCGTGGCCGCGGAGGTCGCGCTGGCCGTCTACTTCGACGACCAGGACCGCGCCGTGCGCGTGACTCCGGAACCCGGGATCGTGGCGCTGGTCCGGGAGCATCGGCAGCTGGCGGCCGGGCTCGGTGACGGCCCATGGTGGCGTTTGCTCTTCACGCTGACCAGCGCGGGCCGGATGGAGGTCGACTACGACTACGGCGACGAGCCCTTCCCGGACGATCAGCTGTTCCCGCCCGAGGTCTACCTCGCGGATCTGGCAGCGTTCCCACGGACTTCGCTGCCGGTTTGGCTCGGCGCCTATCTGGGGCACGGCGACCGCCAGTCACGGCCCCCGCAGGTGGCGGCGGCGCAAGCGCGGGCGGATCGGGAGGCGGGCGTGCGTGCCGTGCCGTGCGAGGACGAGCTGCCCCCGTTCCCGCTCATGGCCGCCCGGTGGGCGGTGCTCGGCGCGGCGTTCGTCGCGGCCGAATCCCAATGGGGCCCACGCCTGCTGCCCTCGGTGGGCTGGTTCGAGGGCGCCAAGCGCAGCGGCTGTTCGCTGTACGCGCTGCCCGGTGGACGGGCGGTGCTCTCGGGCGGGGTGTGGAACGCGCCGGAACTGGCGGCGGCCTACAACGACGGCGTCCGCTTGCCCGATCTGTATGCGGGCGCACCGGAGTGGGTGGCGGGCCAGGTGTTGAACCACCGCTGCGCCAGCGGCCTGCTGTCGTTCTGCTACTGGTGGGAGAACGGCCGCTGGTACCGCGGTGAGTCGCCGGGGCCTGGGCGGTTCGCCGAAGCGGTGCCGGGCGTGTGGACCTCGGAGACCGTCGTGGACATCGTCGCCGACCTGCTCGGCGACGAGGTGGACGCGCGGCGGCGCGCCGCCGTCGGCGACCTCGTGTCGGCGGCCGAGCTGGGTATCGTCACGCGGGACATTCTCACCGGTGTCTTCGGTGACGACGGCGAATTCGACGTCAACGGCGCTTTCTTCCAGCTCACCATGGCCGGGGTGACGATGACCGCGCCGGGGCCGATGGCGCGGGAGGAGGCGATCGCCTCGGTAGCGCGGTTCATCCGGAACAGCGGCGCCGACACCGCGGACTATCCGCTGGAGGATCTGCGCGCCGATCGGCTCGGCGTCGGCTGGATGGTGTACGTCCCGGTGGAACCAGGGGAGATCGCGATCGGCCGGGCGATCTACTACATCGCCGATGACGGGGTGCTGGAACGGTCTTCGTCCTCGGTGGCGCCGTCGGTGTACCTCGCCGGTTTCGAGCGGAGGTTCCGGGACCGGCACGGTCCGGTGGGCGCGCCCTGGCCACACGACGAAAAGCGCTGAGCCACAAGAATTCATCTTCGGAGTAAACCGGCTGGTCAGAACCGGCGGGCAGCGGGAAGGGCCCACCAGGATTCGGGTCTGTACATGTGGAGACAACCCGACTGACCATAGAATCGTCGGTGCGTCGTAAACCGATATTTGGTGTGCCGTAAGAACCGGCTGCCATATTGACGTGTGGCGCAACTGCTGAAGATCCCGGACGCCGCCCAGATCGATCCGGCGCGGGTGTGGCGTCCGCGTACCGGCCGGGAGCGGTTGCGGGTGCCGATCGGCATCACTCCCGACGGGACGCCGGTGGAGATCGACATCAAGGAATCGGCCGAGAACGGCATGGGCCCGCACGGCCTGTGCATCGGCGCGACCGGCTCCGGAAAGTCCGAGTTCCCTCGTACCCTGGTGCTTTCGCTGGTCACCATACATTCGCCGGACGCGCTGAACCGGGTGCTCGTCGACTTCAAGGGCGGCGCGACCTTCCTCGGCCTCGACTCGCTGCCGCACGTCGCCGCGGTGATCACCAACCTGGAAGAGGAACTGTCGCTGGTCGACCGCATGAAGGACGCGCTGGCGGGTGAGATGAACCGCCGCCAGGAGCTGCTGCGCTCGGCGGGCAACTACGCCAACGTCACCGACTACGAGAAGGCGCGTGCCGCGGGCGTGCCGCTCGACCCGCTGCCCGCGCTGTTCATCGTGGTGGACGAGTTCTCCGAATTGCTGTCGCAGAAGCCGGACTTCGCGGAGTTGTTCGTGATGATCGGCCGGCTCGGCCGGTCCCTGCACGTGCACCTGTTGCTGGCCTCGCAGCGCTTGGAGGAGAACAAGCTGCGCGGCCTGGAGTCGCACCTGTCCTATCGCATCGGCCTGCGCACGTTCTCGGCGAACGAATCGCGGGCGGTGCTCGGCATCACCGACGCCTACCACCTGCCGAGCGTGCCCGGTTCCGGCTACCTGAAGAGCGATGCGTCGGATCCGTTGCGGTTCAACGCCAGTTACGTGTCCGGACCGTACGTCGCGCCGCAGGGAGCGGTGACCGGGGAGGACGGCAGTTCGGTCGCGGGACACCGGCCCGCGTTGTTCACCGCCGCGCCGGTGGAACTGCCCGAGCCGATCGACACCGAGGCCGAGGTGGCGCCTGCCTCGCCGTCGAACCCGCTGCTGGAGCTGCCGCCGCCACCGTCGGCCGTCGGCAGCGTGCCCGGCGCCGACGAGGGTATCCCGGACACGCTGCTCGACGTGGTCGTCAAGCGGCTCACCGGGCACGGCCGCCCGGCGCACGAGGTGTGGTTGCCGCCCCTGGACGAATCCCCGACGGTGGACATGCTGCTGCCGGACCCGGACTGGCGTTCGCCGGTCAACCGGCACGGCCAGTTGTGGATGCCGATCGGCGTCATCGACAAGCCATACGAGCAGCGGCGTGACGTGCTCACCATCAATCTGGCGGGCGCACAGGGCAATGTCGCGGTGGTCGGCGGCCCGCAGTCGGGCAAGTCGACGACCTTGCGCACCATCATCATGGCGACCGCGGCCACGCACACCCCTGAACAGGCGCAGTTCTACTGCCTGGACTTCGGTGGCGGAAGCATGGCTGGGATCGGCGCGCCGTCGAAACCCCTCGCGCGCCGCATACCTCCGGCGCGCACCGGGCGGCCCGCGGCGGACGTGCCACAGCCCGCGCGCTCCGGTCAGTTGTTCGGCCGTGGTGTGCGCAGGAACGCCGAGGGCGCCGCATGCGCCACCGCCGAAACCGGCACGGGCAGTTCGTCGTCCCAGCTGTCGACCCGCCGTTCGAACAGCGCGCGAGAAGGTCCCACCGCGAGCGGCCCCGCGACGCGCACCAAGCGGAACCCCGCCGAGCGGTAGTAGTCGTGCAAGTCGGTGTTGGTGGTCCAGGCGTCCAGCCGGACCCACTCGCGTCGCTGGTGGCGGGCGAGCATTGCGGCATGGGCGAGCATCCGGTGACCGACCCGATGGCCCGCGAAGCGCAGGTCCACGATCATGAAATGGACGATCACCGCGCCGCCGAGTTCCCACCGCGACCACAGACCGGCATCGGCGCGGTCGTTGACCGTTATGGTTCCCGCGGGCTCGCCCGCGATCTCGGCGATCCAGGTCTCACCGGCGTCCAGCGAGCGTCCGACGGCGCGGGCGAAGATCTCGATGGGCAGGCCGCGTCCGGCGACCGTCCACTGGTCGGAGCCGCGCGCGGTGAGCCATGCCGTGCGCTGCACGCGCAGGCGGCAGATCATGCCGAGATCTCCTATTGTCGCCTGGCGCAGCACGATCGTCATGGGCTAGGCCGAACCGGACCCGGGCGGATTGGCCAGCGTGGTGCGGATGACCGCGGTGCCTTCGGCATCGCCGAGTTCGTAGGCGAGCCGATTGCCGGTGGCCAGCGAGCGATGCCGCGTGGCCCGGGTGACCCGCTCATGGGTGGCGCCGATACGTAGGTGGTCGAGCAGGATGGTGCCGGTGGCGACGCCGAGCACCAAGGCTTCCTCCGCACTGGCAGGCCGCGCGACGAGGGTGTCACGGTGCGCGGTCTCGGCATGCCCCCGGTCGGCGAGGCGGCGGGTGGTGCCCTCCGGAATGTCGTGCGGGGAGTCGATCCCGGTGGCCTCGGCCAGGTCCCGGGGATAGAAGCTGACCTCCCACGACCACGGTTCGTGGTCGAGGAACTGGACGACGGTCCTGGCCAGCACCCAGGACTCCGGTGGTATACCCAGCCAAGTCGCGACTTCGGGGCTCGCCGGCTCCATCTTCGCGCTGAACTCCTTCGACGGTTCCCGGCCCGCGGCCCGCGCGATCTCCTCGAAGATGTCGTGCGGTGTCTGCGGCCGGTCGGGACGGATAGAGTCGGTGACCACGGATTCCAGAACTTCTTGGTTTCGAACGATCGTCCCGCGGGAAGTAGCTGTATAGACCAGATTTTCGGTCACCAGCACCTGGATCGCGTTGCGGGCGGTGGTTATCGAGACCTGCATTTGATCGGCAAGCTCGGAATGACTGGGCAGTCGGTCACCCGGTTTCCACTTCGCTGCGCGGATCTCCTCGCGGAGGAGGTCTGCGATCCGGTGATACGTCGGACCGTCCGCCATCATGCTCCTCGGTTGGTCATGCAGGTAACGAAGTGTACTCTTCGTGACTCCCTACGGCCGGGTAACGCTTGACAGGTGCCTTCAGAGGTTTATTGTAATGAAGTCCTGATCCGGTGTTGTGCGGCGATGACGGCGAGGCAACGTGGCAGGTTCGGATACAACGGTCGTAATGGCCCTCCCCGGCACACCGAGGTGTGTCGATCCCTCGGTGCGCTCTCCGGCACCGGGATTGCTTCCCACGTCCGACCTATTGGTTCGGGCGTGTCGCGGGCATCGGGTAGTCGGTGGCCCGCTCCTGTGGTTCGCTCGTGATCTGGCAGTGCTACATGAGCGCCGCCTGGTCGGCCGCGGTGGATCGGTGGATACCGCCGTGGCGGTGATCCGCGAAATCGAGCGTCGCAGAGTCGAATTGGTGATGGCCATCGACGACTGGGTGATGCGCAGCGTGCCGCAGCATCGGCTCGGCGCCACGCTGCACACCGAAACGGTGGGCGCGGTGATCGATCGCCTCGCCGAGTCGTCGGTGCGCGCGCACCACGCGTTGATGACTCTGAACGCACACGACGAGCTGTTGCACAACGCATGGCATCATCTCGCCGAACTCGCGGACGCCTACGACGATCTGGTGCGCGACGTCATGGCGGGCAGGCGGCGTCTGCCCGAGTGGTGAGCGGCTGATCCGCTCGCCCTTCTTGCCCGCCGGGCCATGGCCCGGCGGGTGTCAGGGTTGGTAGCGGCGGTGATCGGTGGCGAAATCGTCCGCGACGGTCGCGGCCAGCTCGACGTAGGCCCGCTTGGTCTGCTTGTGCAGCCGGTGCAGATCGATTTCCGCGCCCTCGGACATATGCGGGTCGAACGGGATGATGTGCACCGCGCGGCACCGGGACAGGAAGTACTCCCGTAGCTGCTGGATACCGACATTCGGCGATCCGGCCCGCGGGGAGTTGATCACCACCACCGCGTTGCGCACCAAGTGGTCGTGGCCGTGCAGCGACAACCAGTCCAATGTCGCCGCGGCGCTGCGGGCTCCGTCGATGGCGGGCGAGGAGATCAGCACCAGCGAGTGCGCCAGGTCCAATACGCCTGCCATGGCCGAATGCATGAGTCCGGTACCGCAGTCGGTGAGGATGATGTTGTAGAACCGCTGCAGGATCCGGGCGACCGCACGGTACTCGTCTTCGCTGAACGCCTCCGACGCGGCCGGATCGCGTTCGCTGGCCAGCACTTCCAGCCGGCTCGTCGCCTGCGAGGTGTGCCTGCGCACATCCGAATAGCGCTGAATGGACGAATCGAGGAGCAGGTCGCGCACGGTGGACCTGGTTTGCAACGGCACCCGCTGCGACAGGGTGCCGAAGTCGGGATTGGCGTCCACCGCGATCACGCGGTCGCCCCGGATGGAGGCGAAGATGGAGCCGATACCCATTGTGGTGGTGGTCTTTCCGACCCCACCCTTGAGCGAGAGCACCGCGATCCGGTAGTCGCCGCGGACGGGCTGCCTGATCCGCGCGACCAATTCCTGGAGTCTGCGCTCCTCGGCGGACATGCCGGGGTTGATCGAGCCGCCGGATACGTGGTGCACCGCCTTGCGCCACCCCGATCCCGGCGCCTTCTTGGCCCGGCGCATCGGCACGTTGTCCAGCGAGGGCTGCTGGAACGGCGCGCCCGGCGGTTGCGCGTGCGGCTGCGGGTAACCCGGCGGCGTGCCCCACTGTCCGGGCTGCGGTACCGGTTGCCCAGCGGCCTGATGTTCGGGGTGATCTTGCGGAGGCGCGGAATGTGGGCCTACCAAACCCGATTCGGGTGCAGGGGCCGGTGCGGCGGCATTCCCCCACGGGGCGACAGGGGCCTGAGGTGGGAGACCCGGCGCCTGGCCACTCGCGAATTGCGTTGGCGGACCGGCATATACGTCGCTCGCCGCGTGCGGGGCGCCCGCGTGGTAGGCCGTATCCGGTTGATGCTGCGGAACCGGCTGGTGCTGCGGAACCGGCTGGTGGTCGACGTTCGGTGCGTGTTCCACCGGCGCCTGCGGAACCGCCGGGTCGTTGGACTCGGCGGACAGCCGGTGTCGCCCGCCACCGGCCACCGGGCGCGCCGACGCCGGACCTACTTCGGTCGCACTGGTCCAGTTCGAGGTCGAAGCGCCCGCATCCCCTTGGACGCGAGTCGTATTCGCCCACCCGGCCGCATCCGATTGCGTGGCGCTTTCCGGCGCAGGGGCGGAGACAGGCGCAGCGCCGATCGTGGCGGCCGTGCGTGGTGCGGGCGAAACCGAAGCTGCCCCACCTTGTTCGGCGTGTGGGCCGGTCGCGGACAGCGCGGGGGCGGGTCCCACAGCACCGTGCTCTGCGGGCCGCGGGTGCGATGCCGGTGCGGATTCGGCCGACGGACGGGATTCGTGCGCCGCGCTGTCGATCTGTGCCGCAGCGTCGTTCGGCGCGGGCGGGACACCGGGCCGGCCAGGACGGCCGGTCTGCTCCGATGCGGTGTGACCGAGCCAGGGTGGCGGGCCGTCCGTGCCGCGCGGCGACCGGTACTCCTCGTGTGCCGGAGCCGGTGCGGGCGCGCCGGACCCGCCGCTGTGCGGTTGCTGGTGCGGCGCGGGCGGATCGGGCAGCGGTGGAAGACGGCGTGGTGTGTCCGTCGCGGATGCCTCGGCCTCGGGCCGCGGCGCGGCGAGCCAGGGTGGCGGCCCATCCGGGTTTATCGCGGTAAGCCCGGGTGGCGCGGCCTGCGGTGCTTGCGCCGGAAGGTCACCTCGGAGCGTCTGGTGGACATCGATCGGGGGCGTGGCGTCGCTCGCGCCCGGTGTGGGGCCGGCCGATGCCGTCGGGTGCTGAACCGGTGACGTGCTCGGGATCGGCAGAGCAGCGGTGTCCTGGTCGTGCGCTCGCTCGGCCGGGCTTTGGCCGGCGGGTGCCGTCGCCGGGTCGGCGGTGGGCGGTGGCGTGGGCTGTGCGCTCGTCGGCGTCGACGAGTAACCGTTCTGCCATGCCATGTTGTCCGAGGCGGACGGGGACGCGGCGGGGTATCCCCCGTGTGGCGGCGGAGCGGATATATCGCTGCCCGTAGGAGCCGCGGGCTGGTTGCCGGTCGGCCACGTCTGAGCCGGGCCGGTCGGCGGGATGTCCCGCGACTCGCTACCCGGCTGAGGCGCATCGGCCGGTGGCACCGGCGTGGCGGAGGACTGGCCCGGTGGCGTCGACGCGGGCCACAGGCTCGGCCGCACCGCCGACAGCGCGGCGTCGAGCCGAGGGTTCCCGGTGGAGGGCCATCCGCCGTTCTGGGGACCGAGCGGAGGCCGGCCACCAGCGGCCTGGCCGGGCGCACTCTCGCCCCGCGATGGCCGGGCGTGCTCGTCGGCCGGCGCCGGACCGGGCCGCTCGTCGGCCGATCGGCGCGGCGGCGGTGGCGGCAGATCCGGCCTGCCGGCCTGCTGGTCGTTCGACCCGGCCGGGTTCGCGGCCCTGCTGCCCAGCGGCTGGAAACCGGGGGAAGGCTGTGAGGGATTGCGGGTGGGCAGACTGTGCTGCGGAGTGTTGTCGCGCTCGGGGATGTGGTCGGGCTGGGGCGGCGCCTGCCACGAGTTGTCCTGCGCCGGGGGTGTGCGGTCGTAGCCGGGGTGCTGCCAGGACTCGGGCGGGAGCTGAGCCGGCACGGGCTCGTCCGGGACCGGCGCGGGCGGGCGGCTCGCCTCGCTCTGCCGCTGTTCCTCGTCGGCGGCCCCCTCGTGCTTGTCGCGGCGCCAGCCCTTGCGGCGCTTCTCCGGGCGCGCGGCGTCCGGGCGGTCGGCCTCTGGCGCGCGGTTCTTGAAACGTCCGCGCCTGCGGCCTGGGGTTTCCTCGATGAGTTCTTCGTGCGGAAGGTTCTGTACCGGCGCTTCGTAGCCGCTGTGGCCGACCTCGCTCTCCGACAGCCAGGGCGGCAGCATGGGCAGGCCGTCGTTGCTACGGCTCACGACTGCGCCTCGCTGCCGCTCGGCGTGCCGACGACTCGCTCGCTGCGTTCACTCACGACTTCCCTCGCTGCCGCTCGGCTCGGTCGTGGCCAGGGGCGCTCTGCCGGTGACTCGCTCGCTACGCTTACTCACGGCCTCGCCTCCCTGCCGCTCGCTTCGACCCGGACCGAGGGCGCCTCCGCCGGTGGCTCGCTCGCTGCGCCGGCTCACGCATCCCCCTCGATCTGCTCGACCCAAATACCTGGACAGCGGCCAGTTTACGCGACAACCCGCCCCCGTCGCGGCACAGCGTGCGAGGCCCGCCAGTAGTGGGAAGACGGCTGCGAAACCCCAGGCGACACGGGTATACAGGGAGGCATTTTTGCCCGATCCGGAACGGATCGGTAAGCTGGAGCGGCGGTGCACCTACGCGCCGCCTGTTTGTGTGCGAGCGGTCCGCTCCGGCGGTCGATCCATCCGAGCAGACTCAGGCAAACAAACCAGGTTGAGCGTAACCGGGATCGCGGAGGACATGGCGAAGAAAGACGGGGCCATCGAGGTCGAGGGTCGAGTTGTCGAACCGCTGCCCAATGCGATGTTCCGGATCGAGCTCGAGAACGGGCACAAGGTTCTCGCGCACATCAGCGGGAAGATGCGGCAGCACTACATTCGCATCCTGCCCGAGGACCGCGTTGTCGTCGAGCTCTCGCCCTACGACCTGTCGCGCGGCCGGATCGTATACCGCTACAAGTGATCGCGCCCGGCGCGATCGGGTCGATACGAACCCGGCAGTCCCGGCGTGAGCCGGGGCCGAGTCGAAAGACTCGCTACAGAACTTCCCCAGTCGCCGACTGGGGAAAAACTGTGTTCACACCCCTGTGAACCACAACAGATTGGACGGACGTGAAGGTTCAGCCGAGCGTCAAGAAGATCTGCGAGAAGTGCAAGGTGATCCGCCGTCACGGCCGGGTCATGGTGATCTGCGACAACCTGCGCCACAAGCAGCGCCAGGGCTGAGCGGAGGCGAGGGAGACCTCGTCCCACCCGCCCGAGGCTTGCCGAAGGCGCCGCTCGACGCGACACCAGCCAAGCACCGAACCGCAGTTCGGATTGGCAAGAAGAACTCCCAGCACCAGCCGCACGCTGCGGATATCAGGGTTCGCCCTGGGCGTGTGCGCCTACCACCGGTTCGGAGGCCGGTGCCCCACCAAGACGAGGGGACGGACAGGGAGCAGACCTCCGCAACGATTAAGGAAGCTGCCAGATGGCACGTCTCATGGGCGTCGACCTCCCGCGCGAGAAGCGCATGGAGATCGCACTGACCTACATTTTCGGCATTGGCCGTACCCGCTCCAAGGAGATCCTCGACGCCACCGGCGTCAGCCCGGACCTGCGTTCGAAGGATCTCAGCGACGACGATCTGACGAAGCTGCGTGACTACATCGAGGCTTCGGAGTTCAAGGTCGAGGGTGACCTGCGCCGTGAGGTGCAGGCCGATATTCGCCGCAAGATCGAGATCGGCTGCTACCAGGGCCTGCGCCACCGTCGTGGCCTGCCCGTCCGTGGCCAGCGCACCAAGACCAACGCGCGCACCCGCAAGGGCCCGAAGCGCACCGTCGCCGGCAAGAAGAAGTAGGGATAACCGATGCCTCCGAAGTCCAGGGCCTCCGGCCCCAAGAAGACCCAGAAGTCGCGTCGCCGGGAAAAGAAGAACGTCCCGCACGGCCACGCGCACATCAAGAGCACGTTCAACAACACGATCGTGTCGATCACCGACCCGAGTGGCAACGTCATCTCCTGGGCGTCGTCCGGTCACGTCGGCTTCAAGGGTTCGCGCAAGTCGACCCCGTTCGCCGCGCAGCTCGCCGCCGAGAACGCCGCCCGCAAGGCGCAGGAGAACGGCGTCAAGAAGGTCGACGTGTTCGTCAAGGGCCCCGGTTCGGGCCGCGAGACCGCGATCCGCTCGCTGCAGGCCGCGGGCCTCGAGGTGGGCACGATCTCCGATGTCACCCCGCAGCCGCACAACGGCTGCCGTCCGCCCAAGCGGCGTCGCGTCTAGCGGGAAAGGAATAGCGAACAATGGCTCGTTACACAGGCCCTATCACCCGCAAGTCGCGTCGTCTGCGCGTCGACCTCGTCGGAGGCGACCAGGCGTTCGAGCGTCGTCCCTACCCGCCCGGCCAGCACGGCCGCGCGCGGATCAAGGAGAGCGAGTACCTGCTCCAGCTGCAGGAGAAGCAGAAGGCCCGCTTCTCCTACGGCGTCATGGAGAAGCAGTTCCGCCGGTACTACGAAGAGGCCAACCGCCTCAAGGGCAAGACCGGTGACAACCTGCTGCGTCTGCTCGAGACCCGGCTGGACAACGTCGTGTACCGCGCCGGTCTGGCGCGTACCCGCCGCCAGGCTCGCCAGCTGGTCTCGCACGGCCACTTCCTGGTGAACAACAAGAAGGTCGACGTTCCCAGCTTCCAGGTCACCCAGTACGACATCATCGATGTCAAGGAGAAGTCGCTGGGCACCCTGCCGTTCCAGGTGGCGCGCGAGACCGTCGGCGACCGCCCGGTGCCGGGCTGGTTGCAGGTGATCCCGGGTCGGCTGCGGATCCTGGTCCACCAGGTGCCGGAGCGCGCCCAGATCGATGTGCCGCTGCAGGAACAGCTGATCGTCGAGTACTACTCGAAGTAATCGGCACGTGCTGCTGGTGTGTGGTCGCCCGGACACGGGCGGCCACACACAACCCCTGAGACGAGGCGTCAAATAGCGGGCGCCCAAAAAGGAGGATGATCCTAATGCTGATTTCACAGCGTCCGACGCTGACCGAAGAGGTCGTCGCCGAGAACCGCTCGAAGTTCACCATCGAGCCGCTCGAGCCGGGCTTCGGTTACACCCTCGGCAACTCGCTGCGGCGTACCCTGCTGTCCTCGATTCCGGGGGCGGCGGTCACGAGCATCCGCATCGACGGTGTCCTGCACGAGTTCACCACCGTCCCGGGCGTGAAGGAAGATGTCACCGACATCATCCTGAACCTCAAGGGCCTGGTCGTGTCCTCGGAGGAGGACGAGCCGGTCACGATGTACGTGCGCAAGCAGGGTCCGGGCACCGTCACCGCCGGTGACATCGTCCCGCCCAGCGGCGTCGTGGTGCACAACCCGGACATGCACATCGCGACCCTGAACGACAAGGGCAAGCTGGAGATCGAGCTCGTCGTCGAGCGCGGTCGCGGCTACGTCCCCGCCGTGCAGAACAAGGCCTCCGGTGCGGAAATCGGCCGGATCCCGGTGGATTCGATCTACTCGCCGGTGCTCAAGGTGACCTACAAGGTCGAGGCCACTCGCGTCGAGCAGCGCACCGACTTCGACCGGCTCATCCTGGACGTGGAGACCAAGAACTCCATCAGCGCGCGGGACGCGCTCGCCTCGGCGGGCAAGACCCTGGTCGAGCTCTTCGGCCTGGCCCGTGAGCTGAACGTCGAAGCCGAGGGCATCGAGATCGGCCCCTCGCCGGCCGAGGCGGATCACATCGCCTCGTTCGGCCTGCCGATCGAGGACCTGGACCTCACCGTCCGGTCCTACAACTGCCTCAAGCGCGAGGGTGTGCACACCGTGGGCGAGCTGGTCGCCCGCACCGAGTCGGATCTGCTGGACATTCGCAACTTCGGCCAGAAGTCCATCGACGAGGTCAAGGTCAAGCTGCACGCGCTCGGCCTCTCGCTCAAGGACAGCCCGGCGTCGTTCGATCCGTCCAGCGTGGTCGGCTACGACGCGAGCACCGGCACGTGGAGCGACAGCGGCACGTTCAGTGACACCGATGGCGGCGAGCAGGACTACGCCGAGACCGAACAGCTCTAGGCCCCCGGGGTAGGCGCCCCGGCCCGGCCTCGTACCCGTGGCGTGAGCGACGCGCCCGGAAGCGGTAGCAGAGCGTAACCACGCAGGGCGCCGGGAGCGCCGCAAAAGACACACAGGAGAACACCACAATGCCCAAGCCCAAGAAGGGTGCCCGCTTCGGCGGGTCGGCGTCGCACCAGAAGGCGATCTTCGCCAATCTGGCGACGGCGCTCTTCGAGCACGGCCGGATCACCACCACCGAGGCCAAGGCCAAGGCCGTGCGCCCCTACGCGGAGAAGCTGATCACCAAGGCGAAGGGCGGCACTCTGGCCGACCGTCGCGAGGTGCTGAAGGTCATCCGCAACAAGAACGTCGTACACGAACTCTTCGCCGAGATCGGTCCGTCGTTCGAGGGACGCGAGGGTGGTTACACCCGCATCACCAAGACGCTGCCGCGTAAGGGTGACAACGCGCCGATGGCGGTCATCGAGCTGGTCCGGGAGAAGACCGTGACCAACGAGGCCGATCGCGCCCGTCGCGTCGCCGCGTCGAAGAAGGCGGAGGAGGCTCCGGCCGCCGAGGTCGTCGAGGAGGAGGCCGAGGAGGCCACCGCCGAGACCGCCGAGGCTCCGGCTGCCGAGGAAACCGCTGAGGACAAGAAGGACGCCTGACGCCGAGCGTTCGGAGTTCGCGCACGAGCCCGCCACCCGCACTGGGTCGGCGGGCTCGTTCGTTTCGACCGGAGGATCATGTGACCGTGGAGGAATCGGTGGGATCGAGTGCGGACCGGCCGCCCGAGGACGTGCCGGAAACCGGCATGTCGCGGGTCCGGCTGAGCATCGCTTACGACGGAACGGATTTCACCGGCTGGGCACGTCAGCCCGGTCTGCGCACCGTGCAGGGCGTGCTGGAGGACGCGCTGAGCAAGGTGTTCCGTGAGCCGATCCAGCTGACCGTGGCGGGGCGAACGGACGCGGGTGTGCACGCCGAGGGGCAGGTCGCGCACTTCGACACGTCCGGCGAACTGGACGCGGAGAAGCTGGTGCACCGAATGGCGCGATTCCTGCCGAAGGACGTGCGGATCACGGGGGCGCGCCCGGCCCCGCCCGAGTTCGACGCCCGGTTCTCCGCCATCCGCCGCCACTACGCCTATCGGCTGACCACCGCGCCGTACGGGGCGGAGCCGCTGCAGGCCCGCAGCGTGGTCGCTTGCCGATCCGGCGTCGATGTCGGGGCTATGCGGGAGGCTTCGCGAACACTGTTGGGGCTGCACGATTTCGCCGCGTTCTGCCGCCGCAGGGAGGGCGCGACGACGGTCCGGGAGTTGCAGCGCTTCGACTGGGTGCGCGACGGTGATCTGCTGGTCGCCTACGTCAGCGCCGACGCGTTCTGCTGGTCGATGGTGCGCAGCCTGGTCGGCGCGGTGCTCGCCGTCGGCGAGGGGCGGCGCACCGTGGAATGGGTCGCCGCGTTGCTGCGGGAGACGGAGCGCTCCAGCTCGGTCACCGTCGCGCCCGCGCACGGTTTGAGCCTGATCGCCGTCGACTACCCGGCCGACGGGGAACTCGCCGCCCGCAACGCGCAGACGCGGGAGATGCGGTCGGTCCCCGCGGCGGGTTGCTGCGGCGACTAGGAATGCGGGGCTGCCCGCACCCGTGCTCGGGTGCGGGCAGCGCGGCGGCGCTCACTTCGACGATTGCCTGTACTGCTGCTGAGACTGTCCCTGCTGCTCGGCCTGCGCCGGCTGTCCGGAACGGCCCGTTTGCGCTTCGATCGTCCTCGGTTCCTGGGACGCGCCGGAGATCTGGATTCGCCGCGGCTTCGCGCGCTCCGCGATCGGAATCGTCACCGAGAGCACACCGTTGTTGTACGTCGCGCTGATGTTCTCGACGTCGACGTTCTCACCCAGCGACACCTGGCGCATGAAGGTGCCCGCGAAGCGTTCCGAGGCGATCCACTGGACGCCTTCCTCGCTCGGCACGGTGCGTTGGGCCCGCAGGGTGAGCGTGCCGTTGTCGACACTGACGTCGATCGAGCCGGGATCGACGCCGGGCAGGTCCGCGTTCAGGACGTAATGATCTCCCGCCTTGAACAGATCCATCGGCATGAATCGCGGTGCGCGACCGGTTCCCGCGCTTTCGCCGAGCAACTGGCGGGCGACAGTGTCTATGTCATGAAACGGATCGAATCTCAGCACAGCGATCACCTCCATCTGGTTAGTGGTGACGCCTGCCACGGCGGCAAACGCCATAGCTGTGCAATAGCCACAGTAGCCCTCCTGAAGCGGGAGAGCATCAAGCCCGACGGATGCGCGACCGCGAGATCCGCCGGCCCGGAATAGCCGTCTCCGGGCACGTGTTGGCTCGGGACATGGCATTCGACAGTCTCGGACGGTTCGGAGTGTGGCGGGCGTTCAACGGGTTCGGCCCCGAGGACGCACGGGAATTGGAGCAGCTGGGCTACGGCGCGCTGTGGTTGGGGGCCTCGCCGCCCGCGGATCTGGCAGCCGTCGAACCGCTGCTGGAGGCGACCGAGACGATCACCGTGGCCACCAGCATCGTGAACATCTGGGCGTCGCCCGCGAAGGAGACGGCCGACTCCTTCCACCGGATCGAGGCGCGCTTCCCCGGCCGGTTCCTGCTCGGCATCGGCGCGGGACACCCCGAGCACACAGGCGAGTACCGCAAGCCGTACGACGCGCTGGTCGAATACCTGGACGACCTAGACGCCGCCGGAGTGCCCGCCGAACGGCGCGCGGTGGCCGCACTCGGCCCGCGGGTGCTGAAGCTGGCCGCCGAGCGGTCCTCGGGGCCGCTGCCGTACTTCGTACCCGCGGCGCACACCGCCAAGGCCCGCGAGATCGTCGGCCCGGACGCGCTGCTGGCCACCGAGCACAAGGTGGTGCTGACCGACGACACCCGAGCCGCGCACGCCGTCGCCGACGGGACCGTCGAGTTCTACCTGGGCCTGACCAACTACGCGTCGAACCTGCGCCGGTTCGGCTTCGCCGACGCCGACCTCGCCGTCCCGCCCGGTGATCGCGTGTTCGACGCCGTCATCGCGTACGGCACGCCGGAGCGGATAGCTGCCCGGCTGTCGGAGCATCTCGACGCCGGCGCCGACCATGTCGCGGTGCAGATCCTCGGCGACAACTACCTCCCCGCGCTGCGCACCCTCGCCCCGCTGCTGACCGCGAAAGCCTGAGCATCGGCTCGCCTCCGGCCCCGGCATCTTGCCGGGGCCGAGGTGTTTGCCGGCGATCGTCCTAAGGGACTGTTAGGAAGCATCGAGAGCCATTCCGCGAGCTTGTGACTGTCGCCACACTGATCTGCGACGACGTGATGAGGCGTCGGAGGAGGAGATCTTGTGACTACGACACAGCCCGTGAGTGAGCGCCGGGTGGTCGCGAACGTGCTACGCGGATCCATCGGAAACCTGGTCGAGTGGTACGACTGGTATGTCTACGCCGCGTTCAGCGTGTACTTCGCGAAGACGTTCTTCCCCAAGGACGATCCGACGGCACAGCTGTTGTCCACCGCCGCCGTGTTCGCGGTCGGCTTCCTGATGCGTCCGATCGGCGGTTGGGCACTGGGCCGGTACGCCGACCGGTTCGGCCGTCGTTCGGCGCTGACCCTGTCGGTGACCGTGATGGCGGCGGGTTCTCTGCTGATCGCGGTGACACCCGGCTACCAGACCATCGGTGTGGCCGCTCCGGCCCTGCTGCTGATCGCCCGGCTCCTGCAAGGTCTGTCGGTCGGCGGCGAATACGCCACCAGCGCGACGTATCTGTCCGAGGTGGCCTCGGCGGGCAGGCGCGGGTTCTACTCGAGTTTCCAGTACGTGACCCTGGTGGCAGGCCAGCTCGTCGCGCTCGGGGTGCAGATCGTGCTGCAACAATTCCTCGACGCCGACCGGATGAACGCCTGGGGCTGGCGGATTCCGTTCGTGATCGGCGCCGCCGGTGCGCTGATCGTGATGTGGCTGCGGCGCGGCATGGACGAGTCCGAGCAGTTCCGCGCCGAATCCGGGCAGGCGTCGCAGAAGAAGGCGACGGCCGCCGAAGCGGGGCAGTCACGTGGTTCGTTGCGGATCCTGTTGCAATACCCCCGCGAGTGTCTGCTGGTGGTCGGGTTGACGCTGGGCGGAACGGTCGCGTTCTACACGTATACGACCTACATGCAGAAGTTCATGATCAATACCTCCGGCATCTCCAAATCGACGGTGGCGTGGATCAACTTCATCGCGCTGCTGGTCTTCGTGGTGCTGCAACCGCTGGCGGGCGCGCTGTCGGACCGGGTGGGCAGGCGCAAACTGCTGATCTTCTTCGGCGTGGCGGGCACGCTGCTCACCGTGCCGATCATGACGGTGCTCGCGCACACCACCAATCCGGTCGCCGCGTGGGGCCTGATGATGGTCGCCCTGCTGATCATCACGGGATACACCTCGATCAACGCGATCGTGAAGGCCGAACTCTTCCCGACGAAGATCCGCGCGCTCGGTGTCGGGCTGCCCTACGCCCTCACCGTCGCCATCTTCGGCGGCACTGCGGAGACGATCGCGCTCGCGCTGAAGAAGGGCGGCCACGAGTCGCTGTACTTCTGGTACGTCGCGGGCTGCATCGCCATCTCGCTGATCACCTACTACTTCATGCGGGAGACCTCGGCCTCGTCGCAGATCGACGGCGAGTCCACCGGCGCCGCGGCGGCGGCGCCGCGACGGCGGATGGCCACCGTGCGTGACTGACCGTCCGGCGCACGCGCCGGTCCCCCCGCTGTGGGAGGATCGGCGCGTGCGGCTTGCGGTGGTCGAGGACGACGACGGCGTGGGAGACGCGCTGGTCGAGGCCTTGAACGCCCGCGGTTACCGCGCCGAACGCATGCGTCGCGGAGCGGATCTGCTGGTCGCGCACCGCGACTTCGACGCCGTGGTCCTCGACCTCGGACTGCCCGACGGCGACGGACTGCAGGTGTTGCGCAGACTGCGCGAAGTGAGTTCGGTTCCGGTGCTGATCCTCACCGCGCGCAGCGACGAACGTTCGATCGTGCGCGGCCTGCGCGGCGGCGCGGACGACTATCTGGTCAAGCCGCCGCGGATCGCGGAACTCGTCGCGCGGCTGGAGACGGTCACCAGGCGGGCGGCGGCCGCGGCGCGGCAGGCGCAATCGGTCGTTGTCACCGGTGACGTGCGGGTGGACCTGGGCGCTCGCGTGGTGGAGGTCGCCGGTGCGCCGGTGCCGTTGACCCAGAAGGAGTTCGAATTGGTCGAGGCGCTGGTGGAACGGCCGGGGGCCGCGGTGAGCCGCCAGCAGTTGATGGATCGCATCTGGGGTGACGCCTTCGTCGCGGTCTCGCGTTCCCTGGATGTGCACATGACCGGGCTGCGGGCGAAGCTCAACCGGCCCGGCCTGATCACCACCATCCGCGGATACGGGTATCGATGGGGACAGTGAGCGCGGTCCGGTGGGCCGGAGGTTTGCCATGCGGCGTCGCCTGCTCGTCGCGCTGACATTGTTCGCGGCCATCGCGGTGCTGGCGTTCGCGGTGCCGCTGTCGCTGACCGTCGCCACCAGCCGCACCCAGCAGCTGGTGCTGGCCCGGTCCGGGGACGCCGACCGCTTCGCCACCCTGGCCGACGACGCGGTCACCGCGGGAGACAGCCGCGCGCTGGTCGACGAGGTACTGCGCTACCACGAGCTGTACGGCGAGAACGTGCTGGTGGTCGACGCCAGGGGTGCGACGACGGTGAACGCGGGCGCCGACGTGAACGATCGCGACGTCGAAGCGGCGGTGGCGGCCGCCCGCCGCAACCAGCGCCCGCACGCGGCGGACAAGCTGACGCCGTGGGGCGCGCCGACCATGCTCGTCGCACGGCCGGTCGGCACCGGTGTGCAGGTGAACGGCGCCGTGGTGATCGAGGCGTCGACGGCGCGCGCCCGCGGTGACATCGCGCGGGCCTGGGCGGTGATCGTGCTCGGCGGCGTCGTCGCGATGGCGCTGTTCGTGCTGCTGGCGGTGACGATCGGCCGCTGGGTGCTGCGGCCGCTGGCGGCGCTGTCACAGGGTGTGGCGGAATTGACCGCGACGCTGCCCAAGCCGCGGGCGGGGACAATCGCTCCGGTGTCGATCGCGGGCCGCTACGGCGGGCCGCCCGAGATGCGCGCGCTGGTGGAGTCCTTCGACGCGATGGCTCTGGCGGTCGCCGATTCGGCGGACGCGCAGCGCCAACTGGTCGCCCACACCGCGCACGCGATGCGCAACCCGCTCGCCGCCCTGACCATCCGCCTGGATTCCCTGGAGCCCGCGATCCCGGCCGGTGCGGCGAGCACCTTCCGCGGCGCGGGCGCCGAGGTCGACCGGCTCACCGCGCTGCTCGACGGCCTGCTCAGCTTGGCCGTCGCCGAGACACCCGCGGCCTTCGACATGGCGCACACCGCCGAGGGCGACAACCACTGCGACGCCGTGCAGGTGGCGGCCGACCGATTCGACGCCTGGTGCTCGGCGTTCGAGGCGGCCGGCCAGCGACTGCGGGTGCCGCCCATGACCGAGCGCGCCGACGTCGCGGTCCCCGCCGACGTGCTCGCGCAGATGCTCGACGTACCGCTGAGCAACGCCACACGCTACGCGGGGGCGGGCGCGCACGTCGATCTCGTCGTCGCGACGGAGCCGGGCTGGGTCACCGTGACCGTCCGCGACGACGGCATCGGTGTTCCCCCCGACGAGATAGACAAGCTGACCACGCGTTTCTTCCGTGGTTCGTCCGCGGGGAGCGGTGGCTCGGGGCTGGGCCTGCCGATCGCCGCGGCGTTGGCGCAGGCGCGCGGTGGCGTTCTCACCGTCGTGGCGACGCGTCCGCACGGTCTCGCGGTGAGTGTGCGCTTGCCCGCGGCGGAGGCCCGGTGACCGGCCGCGAGCCGATCCGCCGGCGCGGCATCGATCGGCGCGGCTTCCTCGCGTTGGCTGTCGCCGCGGGTCTCGCAGGCTGCGCTCCGAGCGGCGGGGAAGCCACGGTGCGGCTGGCCTCGGGCGAGGTCGGCGGCTTCTATCACGCCTTCGCGGGGTTGCTCGGGCTGGCCGCCGAGAACATCGGAGACGTGCGGATCGAGCGGGTCGCCACCTCGGGCTCGCAGGCCAATCTGGCTTTGCTGGCGCGCGGCGAGGTCGATGCCGCACTAGCGCTCGCGGACTCGCTGCGAGACGACGCCGATCGGGTGTGCGCGCTGGGGCGGGTCTACGAGAACTACCTGCAGTTGGTCGTGCGCTCGGACAGCACGATCGGCTCGGTCGCGGACCTGCGTGGAACCCGGGTGAGCCTGGGTGCGGAAGGGTCGGGCGCGGCCCTGACCGGCGAGCGGATCCTGCGCGTCGCGGGGCTGGACCCGCATGCCGACGTTGAGATTTCGCACCGCCCCTTGACGGAGGCGGTGGCCGCCCTGACCGCAGGCGAGGCCGATGCGCTGTTGTGGGCGGGCGGCGTCCCGACCAGGCTGCTCGCGGTGCCGAGCCGGATGCGGCTGGTGGACATGGGCGAACTGGCCGCGCCGATGCGAGAGCTGTTCGGGCCGGTGTACGACCGGGTCGCGATTCCCGCGGACGCCTATCCGGGCGGTGTCTCGGTGCACACCATCGGGGTGGCCAATCTCTTGCTCGCCGCCCCCGCCATGCCCGAGGAAGTGGCCGCTTCGATCGTCGAACTGCTGGTATGGCACGCCGACGCGCTGGTGCCCACCGAAGCGGCGGGCACCCAGTTCCTCGACGGGCGCTCGCTGATCAGCACCGGCTCGATTCCGCTACATCCCGGCGCGGCCGCGGTCTACCGCCGCTGGCACGGCTAGCGACGTCAGGACCGGACCAGGCGGGCGATGGCGTCGGTGGCCTCCTTGATCTTGGCTTCGGCCTCCGGGCCACCCGCGACGGCCGCGTCGACCACGCAGTGGCTGATGTGGTCCTCCAGCAGGCCCATCGCTACCGCCTGCAGGGCTTTCGTCATCGCGGAGACCTGGGTGAGGATGTCGATGCAGTACTTCTCCTCCTCGACCATCCGCTGCAGACCGCGCGCTTGGCCCTCGATGCGCCGCAGCCGCTTGAGGTAGTCGTCTTTGGCGGTGATATAGCCGTGCCCGGCGTGCTCGGCCGCCGTGTGGTCGTGGGGGGAATCTTCCACCGATGTCTCCTCGCTGCCTGCCGGTCGCCGGAACCGGATCAATACCCCCCTAGGGTACAGTTTTCGGGTCGTCTTGTCAGGTCGGACCCGCGTGACGACTACCCGGCGGCCGGCCGCAACAGTCGACGAGCCGCCCCGGAAGCAGGGTAACGCGCAGCCCGCCGCGCGACGGCCGTCGCGGGACGAGACAATCGGGGTATGAGTTCGCACCCCCGGCCCGCGCTCGCCGTCATCGGCGGCAGCGGCTTCTACGATTTCTTCGACAACGAGGCGACCACCATCGAGGTCGAGACTCCCTATGGCGCCCCGAGCGCGGGGATCGCCGTCGGAGAGGTGGAGGGCAGGCAGGTGGCGTTCTTGCCGCGACACGGCAAGAACCACGAATTCGCGCCGCACACCCTGCCCTACCGGGCCAATCTGTGGGCCCTGCGCTCGCTGGGCGTGCGCCGCATCTTCGCGCCCTGCGCGGTGGGCAGCCTGCGGGCGGACTGGGGCCCCGGCACGGTCGCGGTGCCCGATCAGCTGGTCGACCGGACCTCCGGCCGTCCGCAGACCTACTTCGACGGTGGCGGCATTCACGTGTCCTTCGCCGATCCGTACTGCGAGGAACTGCGCGCCGCCGCCATCAAGGCCGAGTCCGACGCGCTGCACATGATGCACGCGGGCACGATGGTCGTGGTCGAGGGACCGCGCTTCTCCACCCGCGCCGAGAGCCGGTGGTTCGCCGCGCAGGGCTGGGACCTGGTGAACATGACCGGTCATCCGGAGGCGGTGCTCGCCCGCGAACTCGAAATGTGCTACGCCGCCGTCGCTCTCGTGACCGATCTGGACGCCGGTCTGGAGGAGGGCGAGGGAGTGCACGCCGTCGACGTCTTCGCCGAGTTCAAACGCAACCTCGCGCCCTTCAAAGAACTCATCCGCCGCGCGGTGGCCGGGGTGGACGGCACCGACACGTGTGACCGCTGCCGCGTCCACGCGGGAGTGTCGCTGCCGTTCGAACTGCCCTGAGTCCGATGGTGGTGACCAGGGCGTTCGGCAGGTTCTGGCCCCTCGGCCGGAAGCCGTCAGCTCGGTGTCGGCGCGAAGGCTTCGGCGTGGTCGTTCGCCCACTGCTCGAAGGTGCGCGGTGATCGGCCGGTCACCTGCTCGACGGTCGGGTAGAGCGTCGCCTCGTCCAGCGTGCCCTCGACGAAGAAGCTGAGGAACGCGTCGACGTACTGCCTCGGCATGGTGGCGGCCAGTTCGGCCTCGGTCTCCGCGTCGCTGAGTTCGTGTGCCACGAGCGGCCGGTTCAGCACCGCGGCGAGCACAGCGACCTGTTCCGCCGGTCGCAGCGCCTGCGGGCCGGTGAGCTCGAGCACCTGCCCGGAGAGTTCGTCTCGCGTGAGCGCCGCGGCCGCGACCGCCGCGATGTCGGCGGGGTCGATCGCGCCGACCCGGACTCCGGGAAACTGCACGCGGACGACGTCGCCCGCGGCGAGTTGCGGCAACCAGCGCAGCGCGTTCGACATGAACGACCGCGGGCGCAGCAGGGTCCAGCTCAGTTCGGAGGCGCGCACCGCGTCCTCGGACAGCGTCATGTAGCGGGATACGGCGTTGTCCATGTCCCGCAGCGCGGCCGAACCGCCGGAGAGCAGCGCGACCCGGCGCACTCCGGCCTTGTTCGCGCGTTCCAGCAGATCCGGCAGGTTGTCGTAGCCGGGGAGCAGGAACATTCCGTCCACGCCGTCCAGTGCGTCGGCCAGCGTCTCCGGGCGATTCAGATCGCCGGTGACGGCCTCGGCGCCCGTCGGGAGCGTCGCCTTGGCGGGGTCGCGCACCAGTGCTCGCACCTGCTCGCCCGACCCGGTGAGAGTCCGCACCAGTTCCGCGCCGACATTGCCGGTGGCGCCGGTTACCAGGATCATTTCGTCTCCGTCTTCGTCTTCCAGTTCGGCGGTGCACAGTGTTCGCGGCCCGCTTACGGCGAGCCGGGCCGCGAACGGGCAATGCTCGGCTCGATGGACTTGGTTGGGCCGATGTTGCGCGAGGGATATACGCGGGATCGAACGCTCGCTGGTCCAGTTGCGGTGCCTTCAGCGCCTGCTCAATGCTGTGCTCGTTCGGGGTGTCTACCGACGCGCGAAGGGTAGGCGTCTGATCGGCCAAAGCGTATCCGCTGTATTGGGGGCCGGGTATTCGCCACTGCCGGGAAGCCGGTTCGCGGCAACTCTTCTGAGTACGTCCGTGGCGGGTGAATTGCGACTTGCGTATCGGTACTTGGGTGGCCCGACAACGGTGGTAGGCCCGGCTCGCGGGGTGTTCCGTGCGCGGCGGTGCCCGGCGGTCGACAGGTCCCGAGTTAGGCTCGCGCGGTGGATACTCCGTTACGGCTCGAGGTCATCGTGGCCAGTGTGCGTCCGGAGCGGTTCGCGCCGGTGGTCGCGGACTGGTTCCTGCGTACGGTGCGCGCCCATCCCGAATTCGACACCGGCGTCATCGATCTCGCGCACACGCCATTGCCGGTGGAACTCACCGAGAACGACGAGACCGTGGCCTATCGCGCGCGTCTGCGGCAGGCCGACGCTTTCGTCGTCGTCACCTCCGAGTACAACCACGGCTACCCGGCGTCGCTGAAGACGGCCTTCGACACCGCGAAGCACGAGTGGCGCGCGAAACCCATCGCTTTCGTCTCCTACGGCGGACTTTCCGGCGGGCTGCGTGCGGTAGAGCAACTACGCCAGGTCGTCGCCGAAATCCACATGGTGTCGGTGCGCGAGACGGTCAGCTTCCACCAGGCCAAGAAGTCGTTCGATGAAACGGGCGACACTCGTGACGGCGCCGCCATCGACGCGGCGGAACGAATGTTGCGCCAATTGGGCTGGTGGGCGCGCACTTTGCGATTCGCCCGCACTGCTGACCCGTATCCCGGTTGACCGCCACCGGGCATGGCTTGGGAGCGGAGACTCGCGATTTCTACTGCGGTTGCATTGCCCGACGGCCGCGCGGCTGACCGATGTAGGTGGCTTCGCTGGGAATGGACACCAGGGTCAGGTCGACCTGCGCGGTGCCGGTGCGCAGCACCACATGGTTGCCGATCGCGCCGGGCTGGTGGATGGCCAAGTCGGGACGGCTGGCGGGCCAGCCCATCGGGTCACCGGTGACATAGATGGTGGTGACGCCCGCGTGCGGGGCGGGCGCGAGCACCCCGTCCACCACCGTGGCGGTGAATCCCGCGTCGGACTGATGTGTTTCGGCCGCGATGGTCAGTCGCTCCGGATTGCCGATCGTGGTGACCAGGTTCTCCCATGCCCGCGCCCGATCGGTGCGGATCAGGATCCGTTCGCCGACCGCGAGCGCGCGGAACACCAACTGCTGCGCCAGATACAACTCGCCCGCGACGTACACCGTCGAGATACCCGCGCCGACGATGCGGACCGCCACACCGTTTCCCTCGTCGTCCGACCCGATCAGCTGGCCGCAGCCGGAGGAGGGCAGGTGCAGATCGTCGACGATGTCGATCAGGTGCTCGATCATCGGGACGGTGTCGTCCACACCGGGAACCGCGAGCGGCAGATGAGCAAGCAGCCCGTCGCGGTGGCGTCCGTTCATCGAGATCATGCCCGGCAACTCGGACCGTTCCGGCAGTTCCCGCGCGGTCAGCCGCCACGCGGCGCCGATGCTCACCGAGTCGGCCGAACTGCCGGGGCGCAGCCGCACCGCCACCGTCGTTCCGCGCGAGGGAGCCACCCAGAGCTGGGCGAGCAGATCGGACGCGAGCCGCTTGGGATCCACGGCGCTGCCGATGTTCACGTTGTTGCCGATTTCGGCATAGCGCCAGCGGTGTTCGAGCGTGCGCGGGTCGTAGCCACCGGTGATCTGCAGGACCGCTTTGCGGATCTCGGGCGCCGTCAGGATGCGGGCGTTGCAGTCGGCGTCCTCGAGTGTGCGCATGATCCGCTGGGTGGCGATGGTGACCGCGCGTGAGGCGCCTTCCGCTCCGCCGCCGCGCCGGTCCGCGGCCTCCGGGCAGGCCACCGCGTCGAAACCGATCGCGAGCCACACCGTGCGGTGGGCGGTGGCGGGCAGCGGGCCGAGCAGCGATTCGTAGATCTTGCCCGCTGGTGTGCCGGAACGGCTGCGGTGCCCGTGGCTGATGATGTCGATGCCGCTGAGCAGGATGTCGTGCTGGTTCAGGCATTTCGCCAGCTCGGCGAGCGGAAGCAGGTGCGAGGCGTGCACCGTGGTGCGGGCGATCCTGGTCAGCCCGCCGGGCGGGGGCAGCACCTCGACCACCGTCACCACGCGGCTGCCGTCCCAGTACAGGCCGAGCGAACGTCCGTCCGTGCCGCGGAAGTCGACGGTGTCGCCGAGTTCGTAGTCACGATGGGTGAGATAGCGCCAATACGTACCGATCCAGTCCAGCAGGGTGCGTTTGGCGACGGGAACCAGCGGGATCAACGCGACGACCACCGCCACGGCGAAGGCGGGAAGGCCGGGCAGTCCGGCGAACAGCGCGACGACTCCGGCGATCAGCCCGATGATCTGCGCGATCAGCAGGTTCTGCATCGAGACGCGCCCGAGAAGCGGTCGTGGTCCCGCGCCTGCCGGTTCCGCCATCCTCGTCCCCCAAAGTACCCGAAATCGGCCGATTCGCTGTGGCCGAGCTGAACAAGAGTCCCCGGGAACTGTACTGTGTTCCGAACGTGAGCACTGTTCGGGGGAGGAATAGTGCCTTCGAAACCCACCACACGCTGGCAGTGCGGCTACCGCTTTCTGGTCCGGCGGATGGAGCACGCCTTGGTGCGCCGGGACGCGCGAATGCTGCACGACCCCATGCGATCCCAGTCCCGCGCCTACGCGGCGGGACTGATCCTGGCGAGGGCGAGGGGCGGGCCTGGACGGTGTGTGATTCGTTGAAGACGGACGGCACCGACGACCGCAGCACCTCCGTTCTCATCGGCGACCCGGAACTCGGTGACAAGGCATCAGGTCGGGACAAGGAATCGGGCGTGACCCCGGAACCCGCGCCCTGGCCGATCGTCGGACTGCTCGCGAGCGGCCCCGCCCTCAGCCGTGAGGGCGCTATGGTCGACGACGGTGTCGCTCCGGATTCCTCACCCGCTAGGCAGCCGGTGGCTTCGGCGAAATAATCCCGTGGCCGATGTCTGACGCCTGGCCCATGACCATGACGTAGATCACTGGTCTGACTTCTGCTGGGCGGGAACCGAACTCCTCCAACCGACATCCAACCCATGTGACGGACCAAGTTTTGTTTCCAAGGTTCGTCGCCACATTGCCGTGCAGCAACTGCTGAACGGTGGGTCAGGGAAGGGGTTCGCATGAATAGTAAGGTTTCGGTGCTGGCATCGCTTGCTGCATCGGTTGCCGTAATCGGGGGAGTCTGTGCGTTCAATGCCGGGCCTGCGTACGCGGATCCGCTTGTCGAATACCGCAGTTCGGAAGCATGTGAGAAGGAGGCGGCGAGGCGCAACGCCGACTATCAGAGGCAAAATGCGAACTCGACTGCCCCTGGCGTCACTTTTTACTGTGAGCCGTGGGAGTGGGTGGAAAACAAATCGTGGGGCTTGTTTGTCAAGGCCAATTCTTACCCCTGACCCGAGTCGCATGATTCCGAGCGGTTGTAGCCCCTGGGCGACAGCTACAACCGTTTCCGGCCGGTCACTCGTCCTCCCGGATGCCGAATCGGCGGCGGATCGGGAATGAGGCGAGCATGCCCAGAACCAGTAGTCCGGCGATGCCGCCGCTGCCGATCAGCGCCACGTTTCGTGTGCGATGGTCGGGCGGTGGGGTCGGCGCCGGAACTTGCAACTGCATACTGGAGGCTGCCGCAGGCCGCTTGGGTGGGAGCGTTTTCGGTACTTCGGCGGTCAGCGCGGCAATCGGATCGACAGCGCCGTAGCCGACGTAGGGGTTCCACCCTTCTGCAGGGGCGTGGGCGGTGGCCTCGATGCGTTTGATGACCTCCAGAGCGCTCAGCTCCGGGAAACGTGCTCGCACCAGTGCGGCTACGCCTGAGACCAGCGGGGTGGCAAAACTGGTGCCCTGAATCGGCCCGAGTTTTCCTGATTGCTGCACGCTGCCGACTTGGACGGCAGTACCTTTGCTGTTCGGCTCATTGAACAGTGGATCTAGGGAAGTGATGTTCTCGCCGGGCGCCGCCACGCCCAGCCATGGCCCGGGCACTGTGAAGGTTGACGGCTGGCCGTTCCCGTTGATGGAACCGACAGCGAGCACGTAGTCGTCATAACGGGCCGGGGATACGTTCAGGTCTACTTTGCCCCATGGGTCGCCGGCGGGATCGAGAGGATCTATGATCGCGTTGGAGCCCTTGCAACCGTCGGCGCTCTCGCCGCTGTTGCCGGCTGCTACCACCACGACCACGTCCTTCTCGATGGCGGCATACCGGACAGCGGCACCCAGATCGGTGTCTTCGAAAGGCTCAGAAGTCGGCTTGCACGCGACTTCGGATACATTGATCACGCTCGCTCCCATGTCCGCAGCACGACGGATCGCCGACGCCATGGTTCGAGTGGTGCCGTACCCCTGGGGTAGCGCATCGGGCCCTTTGTCCCGGTTCGCGCCCTCTTTCTGGTACAGCTTGCTGGTCTGGCGGATAGTGAGGATTCGCGCCTCCGGGGCGACTCCAGAGAAGCCCTGACCGTCGACCTCTGTCGCCGCTATCAGCCCCGCGACCAACGTCCCATGCGCATCGCAGTCCTCGGTTCCGTCACCATTGCTCACATAGTCGCCGCCCGCGATCAATCCCGGTAGGCGCGGATGACGCGCGACACCGGTGTCGATGACGGCCACGAGTTGGCCTGCGCCCTTGGAGAATCGCCAGGCGTGCTCCAGGTCGAGGGACCGTTGTGCTTCTGGGGTGGAGGGCCCGTTGCCTCCGGAGCCGGTACTGGCGCACGGAGTATTCGACGCCCGCTCGGTCTTGTCGGGCGGAGCGGCCGGCTCACCCGGCGGCGGTGGCGTATTCGGGCTCACGGTGGGCTTCTCTGCTCGTGCATCCGGGATTCCGCCGGGTGCGCCGAGCCCGACGGAGACGCCGAGCGCCAGCACACATGCTGCCGTCGCTAACCGAACCGCCCGGAAACAACTGTCGTGCCGCTGTTTCGAACTCATCGGCCCGAGCTCACAGCCCGCGGACGAGGGCGTAGAGATCCGTCACCCAGAAGACCAGCGGCAGTACCGCGGCGACGAACGTGTACTCGAGCAGTTCGACGCCGCGGCGCATCGGCGGGGTGGCCGACTGGTTCGGGATGATGATGCCGAGGATCAGCGCCGCGACCAGGACCACCATCGCCGCGCCGAAGACGGCCAGCGGCTGGTGCATCGCGAAACCGGCGCCCACCAGCATGATCAGCACGATGCCCGCGCCACCGGCGATGAGCACGACGGCCTGCTCCGCGCCCGCGTAGGTGCGGCTGCGGAACATCAGCACCGCCGCGCAGACCAGTGCGAGCGCGATGCCCTGCCAGTACGGGTCGTCGGAGGCCGGGTCGGTGGCGGCGATCGCGCCCGCGGCGGTGACCAGCGTGGTCGCCGCGACCAGGCCCGCGAGGTACTTGCGGGCGTGATCCGACTTCACCCGCAGCGCCTCCATGGTCGGCAGCGCGCGGTGATCGTCCGGGTCGTCCTCGGTGGGATCGATGGGGGTGCCGGGCGAAGGGACCGGCGGCAGCGGCAGTTTCGCCAGCAGCATGGACACCCGGGGCGCCAGGGAGAGCCCGCCGAGGCCGAGCGCCGCCGCGCCCGCGCCGATCGCGCGCTCCGGATGGTCGGTGAGCAGACCGACCAGCGCCGCGGGCACCGCGTACGTCGCGAGCGTAGCCACGCCGATGAACAACGCGAGACCGACGCCGATGACCCGCCAGGCCAGGATCGCCGTCGCCCCCGCGAGAACCGATCCGAGCAGGATATGCGCCCAGCCGTAATCGTCCGGCACGAAAAGCATGCCCGCGCTGAACGCGGGGGGCAGTGCGCACCCGCCGAGCACCAGTGCCGTGCCGGTGTCGCCGTACATCCTGCTCAGCACCATCGCGCTCACGACGAGCAGAATCGCGACAATCAGCGCGATCGAGCCGCCCACCCCGATCGGCAGCGAGCCGGGGGACAACAGCAGACCCAGGCAGCCCACCATCATGGTGATCGCCGCGAGCACCGAGCCGGTGATCCGCGCGATCCGCGGGGTCCAGCTGCGGTAGTGGTCGGTGTCGGCGATCGCGACGTTGTACATGATGTCGTCGAACAGCGGTGTCGGCGCGGTGTGCGAGGCGCTTTCCAGCATCAGTAGTTCGCCGTCGCGGACACCGTGTTCGCCGAGGCTGAGCGAGTTCGAGAACGGCGGGTGGCCGATCCGGGCGAGCACCCATTCCGCGGGCTCGTAACGCTCGCCCTCGTTGTCGAAATCGTTGCTGCGGCTGTGCTGGGCGACCATGTCGACCACACTCGGAATCACCAGCGCGACCGGCACGTCGACCGGTATGGCCATGTCGACCTGAGTGTGCTTGGCCAGAATCGTCACCCGGGCGAGATCGGGAGCGCGGACGATCCCGCGCGAGGATTCTTCGTCGATGTGGTCAAGTCGCGCGTGCGTCAAGCTTCCCCCAACTCGGTCTTCTACCTCGTGATTCCGCGGCCCCGCAGGCCGGGGGAGAGCTTGCGAACCCACGGTCCGGGCAGCAGAATGCTGGTCGAACTGTACGACATGTCGGCTGTGACCTCTACACTGAGGCCGGATCACAGCTGGCCGAAGGGGGAATCTCGTCGATGAGCACTGTCCGCTTCCAGCGCCGTGCGCGCCGCGAGATGCCTCGAACACCCGGTGGCGAGGTCACGCTGCAGCCCCCGCCCGAAATCCCCCGGGTCACACCGGGAAACCTCGTCATGAAGCTCATGCCCGTCGTGATGGTGATCGGCATGGTCGGCATGATGGCGTTGCTGTTCACCCAGGGCGGCGGTATCGCCTCCAACCCGATGAGCATGATGTTCCCGCTCATGATGATGTTCTCGATGGTCGGCATGTTCGCCGGTCAGGGCGGAGGAAAGGGGCAGAAGGCCGCCGAGGCGAACGAGGATCGCAAGGATTACCTGCGTTACCTCGACCAGGTTCGTAAGGACGTCGACGAGACCGCCGCGCAGCAGCGGGCTTCCGTCGAATGGAGCCACCCGGAGCCGGGACTGGTCTGGATGCTCGCGGGCACCAGCCGCATGTGGGAACGACGGGCGGGGGACAAGGACTTCTGCCATGCCCGCATCGGTCTCGGCGGGCAGCGCCTGGCCACCAGGCTGGTCGCCCCCGAGACCGGCCCGGTCGAGGAACTCGAGCCGATCGCCGCCGTCTCGCTGCGCCGCTTCGTGCGCGCCCATTCGACCGTGCCCGACCTGCCGACCGCCATCGCGGTCAAGGGCTTCGCCACCATCGCGCTGGACGGCGACCGGGCACAGGCGCGCGATATGACCCGCGCGATGCTGGTGCAGCTGTGCATGTTCCAGGCGCCGGACCAGGTGCTCGTCGCGGTCGTCTGCGGACCGGACACCGCGCCGGAGTGGGAGTGGACCAAGTGGCTCCCGCACACCCAGCATCCCGACGCGCAGGACGGCATCGGCACCCAGCGCATGTTCTACGGTTCGATCCGGGAGGCCATGGCCGGGTTGCATCCGTTGCTCGGCAATCGGGTCAGGTACTCGCGCAACCAGCCGGCCAACGCGAACATGGTGCACATCGTCTTCGTGGTCGACGGCGGTCTGCTCGAGGCCGAGGACGACCAACTGCGCGAGTCCGGCTACGAGGGCGTCACCATCATCGACCTGTGCGGTTACGCGCCGCGCTTGGCGGTGTCGCGCGGCATCAAGATGATCGTCGAGAACGGCGAGTGCGTCGGCCGTGGCGCCACCGGCAATCAGGAGCGCTTCGCACTGATCGACCGGATCAGCCCCGAGCAGGCGCAGCAGGTGGCGCGCAGGCTCGCGCCCTATCGTGCGGCCACGCAGCGCAGCAGCGACGTGGAAACCGATGACTCCGAGGTGATCTCGACTTGGAGCCAGCTGATGGGTCTCGGCGACATCGGCGCGTTCAACCCGGAACACGCCTGGCGGCCGCGCTACGGACGGGAACGCCTGCGCGTGCCGTTCGGGGTGGGCGCCGACGGCCTTCCGGTGGAGCTGGACATCAAGGAGGCCGCCGAGAACGGCATGGGCCCGCACGGTCTGTGCATCGGCGCCACCGGTTCCGGTAAGTCGGAGTTCCTGCGCACCCTCGTGCTCAGCCTGCTGGCCACGCACTCACCCGACCAGTTGAACCTGGTGCTGGTCGACTTCAAAGGCGGCGCGACGTTCCTCGGCTTGGAGGGTGTTCCGCACGTCGCGGCCGTCATCACCAACCTGGAGGAAGAGGCCGACCTCGTCGACCGTATGAAGGATGCCCTGGCCGGTGAGATGAACCGCCGCCAGGAAGTGCTGCGGGCCGCGGGCAACTTCGCCAACGTCTCCGAGTACGAGAAGGCCAGGGCGGCGGGCGCCGACCTGGATCCGCTGCCCGCGCTGTTCGTGGTGCTCGACGAGTTCTCCGAACTGCTCACCCAGCACCCGGATTTCGCGGAGCTGTTCGTCATGATCGGCCGCCTCGGCCGCTCGCTGCACGTACATTTGCTGCTCGCCTCGCAGCGCCTGGAAGAAGGCAAGCTCAAGGGCCTGGAGGCCCACCTGTCCTACCGCATCGGCCTGAAGACGTTCTCCGCCAACGAGTCCCGTCAGGTGCTCGGTGTGCCGGATGCCTACAACCTGCCGAACAACCCCGGCGGCGGTTACCTGAAGGCGGACTCCGGCGAGATCCAGCGCTTCCAGGCTTCCTATGTCTCCGGCCAGTATGTCGGCGGTGGCTCGCAGCGCGACATGATCGTGGCCACGCAGTCCGGCGAGATCGACGTCAAGGCAAGACAGTTCACCGCGACGCATGTCGACTTCCGCGCGGCGGACCGCGTTCCGCTGCCGCCCGAACCGAGCCTCGAGCAGGAGCAGGACGAGGACGGCGAGCAGCTGTCCAACCTGAACATGCTGGTCTCCCGGATCCGCGGCCACGGCCGCCCGGCACACGAGATCTGGTTGCCGCCGCTGGACGAGGCGCCGACGCTGGACCAGCTCCTCCCGCGCTCCCTCCTCACCGGCGAGTACTCCGCGGTGTCCACGCTGCGTGCGCCGATCGGCATCGTCGACCGGCCCTACGACCAGCGCCGCGACCCGATGGTCATCGACCTGTCCGGCGCCCGTGGCAATGTCGCCATTGTCGGCGGTCCGCAGTCCGGTAAATCGACGGCGCTGCGCACCCTCATCATGGCGATGTCGTTGACGCACACCGCCGAGCAGGTGCAGTTCTACTGCCTCGACTTCGGTGGCGGCACCATGTCGAGCCTGCAAGGATTGCCGCACGTCGGCTCGGTCGCCAGCCGATTGGACGAGGACCAGGTCCGGCGCACCATCGCGGAGATGACCACCATCGTCCGGCAGCGCGAGGCGCGCTTCCGGCAACTCGGCATCGAATCGATGACGGACTTCCGCAGACTGCGCGCGATGGACCCGGCCAGTAGTCCGGGCGCCGCAGGCGCGCACGAGGATCCGTTCGGCGACGTGTTCCTGGTGATCGACGGCTTCAGCTCGATCCGCCAGGACTTCGAGATGCTCGAGCAGACCATCATGAACCTCGCCGTGCAGGGTCTGTCCTACGGTGTGCACGTGGTCATCGCGCTGAACCGCTGGGCGGAGGCGCGGCCCGCGCTGAAGGACCAGATCGGCACCAGGATCGAGTTGCGCCTCGGTGATCCGATGGACTCCGATCTGGGTCGCAAGTTCGCCTCGCTGGTCCCGCAAGGGCGGCCCGGCCGCGGTATGACCCCCGAGTGCCTGCACATGCTGACCGGCCTGCCCCGCATCGACGGCACCCCCGACCCGACCAACCTCACCCAGGCCGTCGCGGACGCGGTCGCCACCATCGCCAGGCTGACACCGGGCCGTCATGCCCCGCAGGTGCGCATGCTGCCCGAACAGCTTCCGCGCGAACAACTGCTGTACCTGGCAGGCGATTGGCCCTCGCAGGTCGACCCGAACACGAAGTGCCTGCGGATCCCGTTCGGTATCAACGAATCCGAGCTGGCGCCGGTGTACATCGACTTCGCGGAGAGCCCGCACTTCATCATCATCGGTGACACCGAATCGGGGAAGACGACGCTGTTGCGTTCGCTGATCGAGGGCATCGCCGCGTCCAACACCCCCGACAAGGCCCGCTTCATTCTCGGCGACTACCGGCGCGGCATGCTCGGGCTCGTCCCGGAGGGGTACCTCGCGGGCTATGGCTCCACGGCGCCGCAGTTCACCCAGAACATGAACGACCTGGCGGCCTATGTCAGCAAGCGCACTCCCGGCTCGGATGTCACTCCGCAGCAGTTGCGGGATCGCTCGTGGTGGAGCGGGCCGGAGCTGTACGTGATCATCGACGATTACGACTTGGTCGCCACCTCCGCGGGCAACCCGGTCCAGGCGCTGCTCGAGCACTTGCCGCACGCCAGGGACCTCGGCTTCCACGTGATCATCGCCCGGCGTTCGGGTGGCGCGAGCAGGGCGATGTTCGAGGCGACGCTGGCCAGGATGCGGGACCTGGGCTCGGCGGGCCTGATCCTGAGCTGCAGCAAGGACGAAGGCGTCCTGATGGGCACCAAGCGGCCGAGTCCGATGCCGCCGGGCCGAGGCACCTATGTCACCCGGAATATGGAGGGCCTGGTTCAGACGGCGTGGATGCCGTCGCCCTGATGTCCGAGGTCGAGCTCGTCGTCACGGAAGCGCGTATCTGGGCGCGCGGCGCCGACACGCACTGGGACATGCCGCCCTCGGTTGTTCTGGGCAGCAACGATTTCGACCTCGTGGTGGGGCAGCCGCTGACGCCGCCCACCCAGGTCGGTTCGGTGATCCAGTTCGTGCCCGCCGACGCCATCGCCCTACCGCCTCGCACGCCTTCGGTGGTGGACGCGATGGGCGCTGTCTTCGCAGGTCTACTCGAAAAACTGCGTGTCGCGGCCCCGTGTGCCCGGATGACATTGATCTGCCCCACCGAATGGGGCGCCGGCCGTCGCGGTGTGCTCGACCAGGCGGCGCGCCGCTACGCCACGGACGTCGTATTCGAGGACATCGCAGTGCGTTCGGTCGCGTCCGACGAGGGCACCAGCCATAGCAGGCGAACCCTGGTACTGGAGTTCGGAATGCTGGCCACCACGGCCTCAGCGGTCATCCGCAGCCATCGCGGCGTGCATCTCGAATCCTGTGAATACGAGCCGACCCTCGCCTTGGCCGAAATCACCGCGGAATCAGCGGGATACGCCGGTTTGTGCAACTTGATCGCTCGGTTGCTGGACAGCGGTCCGATCGATCTCGTGCAGGTGGTCGCTATCGCGGATCCCCCGAAACTCGACCTGCTCCGTGCCGCGATCGATCAGACCGCGGGCGCCGAGGTCGAGCTACGTACCGTCGCCGGTGCCGATCTCGTCCAGGGTCGTCGGGCCGAGCCGAACGACCGCCGCGAAGCGTCGACCGCCCCCACCGAGTGGATGCAATCGCTCCGGGAACGCGCCGCTGCCCAGCAGCCCCGACACGACACCGCGCGTTTCGCGGTCGCCGCCGTCGCGGCCTTGGCAGTCGTCGTTCTGATCGTCGCCGGTGCGGTCATCTTGTCCGGTCGCCGAGGTGAGGAGACGGCAGCGGCGCCGGGCACGGGAGTGGCATCGCCGATCGCCGCGCCGCCGCCGATCGGCCCGCCGGATGAAGCGCCACCGGAAGCATTCGGCCGCCTCCGATTCCGCGTCCCGCCCGGCTGGCGCGTCACCCAATCGCCCGATACCGGACGTGCTCGTCTCGATTTGGTGCCCGAAGCCGGTGCTCGGCAGCGAATCACGGTGATGCAGGCACCGCTGACGGCGTCGTCCAGTTATGCGCAGGTCGCGGCGAAGCTGGAGACACAGATGGCTCAGCGGCCACCGGGGGTACTGACCGACTTGCAGCGCGACGTCATGTTCGGTGGCCGTTCCGGCTTGGCCTACCTGGAACATCCGGAAGACGGATCAACCGTTCACTGGCATGTTCTGCTGGAGTTCGGGATTCAGATCAGTATCGGCTGCCAGTACGCGGGAGACGAGTGGGGGCAATTGGAGGCCCCGTGCTCGCATTTCGGAGACACCGTCCGCGTCGTCCCGTGACCTGCGCGGCCGTGCCGTACTTGATCGAATGTTGCTCTGTGCAGAACGATTCGAGCCCCCGGTACCGAAGTACCGGGGGCTCGAATCAGCCGAGACGGGATCTCAGAAGAGGCCCGCCAGCGCGGTGTCGGTGCCCTGCAGGTCGGAGTTTCCGCTGCTGACCATCTTGCCCGCGCTTTCCAGCGTGGTGTTGAGCTGCGTGACCTGTGTGTTCCACTGGGCCTGCAGTGAGGCGAACGCGTCGTTCGCGTCACCCTTCCAGTAGTTCGTCACGAAGTCGGTGACCTGCTTGTGGAAATCCTCGAGCATGGTCATGACGCTGCGCGCCTCGGCCACGATGGACTGGGCGCCCGCCTCGACCTCACCGAAGTTAGAGGCAATCCGACCGGGATCGTTCGCTACCATGTGGAGCTCCTTGTTGTCTGTGGTACGGCTATCGGATCAGGGAAGGTCCAGGCTGGAGGCCTGCGCGGCCACCTGCTGGGCGAACTGCTGGTCCTGATCGGCGAACTTCCGTCCAGCGTGGGCGAGCTTGTCCGACGTCTGATCCAGCTGGTCGTTCAGCTTCCGCGCCTGGGCGAAGTAGCTGTCCATGAAGGTGTCGAACGCCTGACGCGCCGCACCGCTCCAGGTGGCGGTGGTCTGATCCGACTTGCTGTTCAGTGCGGTGATCGCGGTCTGCAGATCCTGGTGCCGCTGCCGGCAGTTGTCCACAAACTTCGAGATCGCCTCTTCACTCGCTTCGAGCTGTCCTGCCATTTCGGCTCCTTTCGGTTCCCGTCTCGGCCAACGGCGGAAGCCTCAGTTGGCCTGTACATCTGGTTGGACGCGGTGTGGCTCTGATCGGTTCCATCCGACTCGAAATAGTTCGGCATCGCCCCACGGGATCAGGACCCTGCGCCCTTCGGCCCGGCTCTTCCGTGATTTCGGCGGCCGCGTACGGGCCTGCTCGGAAGACCACGACGCAATCCGGGTCCGCATGACTTGTAATGCCAGCGCTCGGCTCCCCTCCTTCCCCCTGCTCGCTGCTGTAATGATCGGCGAGTGGGCTGGCTGCGGTACACCTTACCGAACGCCTAAGTTCGCCGCTACCAGCAGAATGCCGAAATCCAGTGGTCGCGGAATTCGAAAAGCCAACGAAGCCTTCGCTTCAGCGAAGGTGACCGAATCACTTCACGCGATTGCGCAGCACCGGTACCAGACGGTCGAGCAGGGTCTGTTCGGACGATTCGCTCCAATTGCGGACCGCGGCGACGGCGGCGGGATCGTCCAGCGGAATCACCGTGGCGCGCGTGCCCGCCACTTGGTAGGGCAGACCGAGCAGTCCACCGCCACCGGCCTTTTCGTCGCTGCGCACGGCCAGCACGTAGCCGTCCGCCGCGGCCTCCAGCCTGGTGGAGCCGGTCAGTTCCCGAGGCGATGCCTCGTCGCCTTGACGTGCGTAGTTGAGGTTGTAGACGAATCCGAGATCTTCCAGGAATTTCGTCTGCGGGGTGCCACCCAGGAAGATCGAGACCTGCGAGCCGCGTGGCACATCCACCATCGTGATCGTCTTGCCCCGGAACACCGGATTGTCCGCCCGCGCCCGGTCCAGCGGCGCCAGGGCGGCCGTGCTGCTCGGCGTGGCGGCCGCGGACGCGGGGCCCGACTCGTCCCGGTTCAGCGCCCAGATGCCGATTCCCGCGGCGAGGGCGACGGTCACGATGCCGGCGGCCGCGGCGAGCAGCCAGTTCTTGCGCGGGGGTGCGGCGGTCACCCGACCGGAGACGGCGACTCGGGGATCGGTTCCCGGCCGCGGATCGAAGACCTGGACCGGATAAGTGGGGGAAGTGTTGGTGGCCACGGGGTTGTAGCCGGGAGTGAGTGCGCTCGCGGCGGCGTCGGTGAACTCGCGGCAGCTGTGGAATCGTTCGGCCGGGTTCTTCGCCAAGGCTCGGGCGAAGACATGGTCGATGGCCTGCGGAAGGCCGGGATTGACCGCGGTGGCCAGCGGCGGAGGCTCGTGCAGATGGCCCATCATCACCAGCGCGGGTTGCGTTCCCGGGTAGGGGTTACGACCGGTGAGCAGTTTGAAGAACGAGCACGCGAGGCTGTAGACATCGGCGCGGTGGTCGAGCGGGCTGCCGGTGAGCTGCTCGGGCGGGGCGTAGGCGATGGTGGCGACGAAACTGCCGGTCTGGGTGAGTTCGGTGGTGTCGTCATTGGATTTCGCGACGCCGAAATCCGTGAGCAGGACGCGTTCTTCTTCACCGTCGGCCGGGGAGGAAAGCAGGAAATTCGCCGGTTTGACATCACGGTGCAGCAGGCCCTTACGGTGCGCGTAATCGAGCCCTTTACCGACCTCGGTCGTAATACGCAGGGCGCGCAGCGGATTCATCGCGTGCGGATCACGGGCCAGTTCGGCGGCGGCATCGGTGCCGTCGACGTATTGCATGGCGATCCACAACTGGCCGTGTTCCTCACCGCGGTTGTAGACCGAGACGATGTTCGGATGGTCGAGCCCGGCGGCGAGATTTGCTTCGCGTTCGAAACGGGTGCGGAACTCGTAGTCGCGGCTGAGTTCGCCCCCGAGCACCTTCAGCGCGTCGGTTCTTGGCAGGCTGGGATGTTTGGCCAGATACACCGTGCCCATGCCGCCCGCGCCGAGCACCCGCAGGATGCGGTACCCGCCGACGATGGTCCCGGGGCTCATCGGCATCTTCACGATCTCCTGACTCCACGCGGGCCGCTGGCGTTCGCCCCGCAGCATACTCGACCCGATGTACGACGAAAATGCGGCATTATCGGCTGTTCGCGAAAACGGAATATTGTGCGGCAGCGCGCTGCTGAGCGTCCAGCAGTTGATTCGCCGCGACGAATCCGACGTATTCTTTGTACGCGACGACGCAGCTGAATCGCCGGTCGTCGAATAGTCCGGACCGGTTCTCCACACATGCCGAATCGGGCAGATGCGGCGGCGGATCTGCCGGACCGGCAACCACCGTTGGCGTGATACGTTCCGTGACAACCCGCCGCGCCGTCTCCGCATCGGCGGTGCGGATCACCAATGTGTCGCCGTTGGCCGCGAATTTCTGGGCGCCCATCGCTGTGAAACGTTGTTTCGCGTAGTCGAGGTCTCCGGTGTATTGCATGATTCCGCGCAGACCGAACAGCGCGTTCGAATCGTCGTAGCTCGGCGACTGGACCTTGGACGGATTCAGGGTGCGGCTCAGCAGATGGTCGGGGTCCCAGGGCAACCGCAGCATCTCTTCTTCGGTCAGCGGAGGGAGCTGGTCGAGCAGGGGCAGCTGAACGTCGTACGCCTTCTCCGCCAGCGCGACGAGCGCGGCACGGTCGGGAGCGTTGGCCGAAAGGAGGAACGCCACCACGTAGGAGCCGTGCGCGAGGATCGTGCGCAGGAAAGGCGAACCGGGACGCCAGTGCGCTCGCGCCTGTGGCTGCCGCGGCAGTGTGACCGGCTCGTTCTGCTCGCGGTAGGCGCCGAAATCGGCCTCGTAGAACTCGGTCGCGGCCTGCCGCGCGCGCTCCGGGTCGGGGAACTGCATGACGATCGTGCCGACCGTCGTGGAATTGGGCCGGGGCTTGGTCGGCCATCCCGACGCGATCAGGCTGATGTCCTGATCCGAGCCGTTGGTGTGGAACCCGAACATCATCCGGTTGCGTTCCGCGATCGGCCGCAGGTCTGCCGGGTTCCCGAGTTCGCCGGGCAGCGTCCCTTTGCTGATGCTGGAGGGCGTCCAGCTGTATTTCATCCTGGGGTCGATGTCGTAGGCCGACGCGACGTGGTCGGCCAGCCGCATCGCGGCAACCTTGTTCATGTCGATGAACAGCGGCTGGTAGTCGTCGTCGTGCGCGTTCGGCGGCTCGGTGGGGTAGTTGCCGGTGTCGAGATCGCGAATGTCGATCTCACCCGGCTGCGCGGCCCCCGTCATCGTCGAACCACAGCCGGTGAGGAGCGCGGCGGTCACGGTGCACGCGAGCACGGCGACGGCGGTGCGGAGTTTCGTCATGCGGCATTCACCAACAATGCGTACTGGGCGGAGATGCGCTGTTGCGCGTCGAGCAGCTGATGCGACCACGCGAACGCCGTGTAGCGGTCGTAGGCCACCGAGCAGTAGAACCGGACGACCACCGTCTTGTTGCCGATGTATTCCTTGCAGTGGGCGGCGAGCAGGCCTTTCGGCGACTCGGCGGCGCGGAATTTCTTCGACAGCCCGCCGCGCTGCTCGCGTAACTGAACGGCGGCGTCGGCGTCGCGCGTGCGGAACAGATCGGTCCCGTCGGTGGCGTACCGATCGACCCCCGCGGCTTCGATGATCCTGCGGTCCTCGGCCGAATCGGTGGTGAAGTGCAGGGCGCCCGCGCCGGTGTACGCGCCCGGCGGGTCGATCCAGGAGTCTTCCCGGGGCCGCGGCAGCGCCCGGTTGAGCATGCCGTCCATATCGATCGGCGCTGTCATCAGCTGATCGACGGGGGTCGGAGTGAACCGGCCGATCGCCGGGACGACGGTGTCGAGGCTCTTCTCGACCAGGCTGAGCAGCGGCGGAAGGTCCACCTTCTCCAGGAAGATCTTCACGTAGTCGAAGATCCAGGTGTAGACGACGAATTTGCCGGTGGCGAACCACGACCCGATCGACTGTTCCTGCGGCTGCCAATGGGCGTGCGCGGCGGGGTACTTCGGGATCTGCACCGGCGTGTTCCGGTTGTTCGCCTCGAAGTCGACGCGTTCCAAAGCAGCGGCGGCCGCGGCCGCCTTCTGCTCGTCCGGGAAGATCAGCACGGCGTTGACCAGGTCGGTGCCGCGGTTGTCCGGCGCGCTGCCCGCGCTGCTGAGGAACCCGGCGACGAAATCCGGTGCGGCCTCCGCGAAGCGGGAGACCTGCATGATGCGGCCGAGCGAACCTTTCGGATCGATGAACACCTTGGCGATGGACGGATTCGCGGAAACGAACGCCGGGTCGATATCCGATGACAGCGGGACGAAGTTCGCCAGCCGCTCCGCCTCGATCATGCGCGCCTGCTCGGGATTCTTCGCCGTAGCGAGCGCACGTGGCTTCGTCGGGTAATTGCCCACGTCGAGCTGAGCCAGATCGACAGGCTGCGCGGGCCGCTCCGTCGCGGCCTCTGAGCCGTCGCACGCGCCGCCGCCCAAGGCGACAGCGCCGGCCAGCACCAGGGCACAGGCGGTTCGAATCGGTCTGGACATAGCGCCGTGCTGCACTCTTCCCTCCCCTGACTGCGGTAGTTGCGCCGGATCCTACGTGGGCCGACCCATGGCCCGGGATCGCGAAGGCGCCGGGCGCCTACCGCTGCTCGTCTCAGAAACTGTTCGCCAACAGCGCGTACTCCGCGGCGACCTTCTGTCGTACGTCCGGTTCCTTATCACTGGTGACGACTCCGACGTACCGCTTGTACGCGACGTAGCAGCGGTACTTGTACTCCCGGTCCGGGTCACCCTTGCTGTTGAGCTGTAGGCACTTGGCACCGGGGACGTCCCTGGGAGCGCCGAGGGTGTCGTAATGCGCGCCTTCGCTTTCCAGCAGGCCGGTGACCAGCTTCTGGGCCGCGGCCGCGTCGCGGGTGCGTGCGACGTAGCTGTCGTCGACGAGGCCGATGTGGTCCACGCCCGCGTCCTCGATCAGGCGCAGGTGTACCGACTCGTCGTCGGCGCGGTGCACCGTGTGGTATCCGCTGTAGACGGCGAAGGTCGCCGGGTCGGGCGCGCGGTTCTTGCGGTCGGTTACCGCGACGCGGGCGAGCAGGTCGTCCGGGTCGGCCTTCAGGGTGTCGAGTTTGCTCACCGGCGTCGCGGTGAACCGGTCCAGCTGCGCGACCTCGGCGGCCAGCGTTTTGTCGACCCACTTCACCAGGTCGTCGCCATCCGCCACGGGACGCTGGATGAACAAGGAGATGACGAATTCCTTGTGCGCCATGAAGGCACCGACGTTCGGGACGCCCGGCCGCCAGTGGATGTAGGCGTCGGCATACTTCGACGACGTCAGTTTGCGGTTGTCCGGCGAGACGGCGATGTCGACATCCTCGAGCTCGCGGGCGGCGAGCTTGGCGGCGGCCTCGTCGGGAAAACGGAACAGGGCGTTGGTGACCGCGGTTGCTTCCGGCGCCGGATTGGTCTGGCCTGCCGGATCGGGGCGGTCGGCGCCGCTGGCCGCGTATCCGGCGACCAGTTTGCGGTTGTCGAAGACCGGCCTGGACACCTTGGCCACGAAGCCCAATGCCTGCTCGGCATCCGCGACGACGGTGCTGCCGCGACCGAACTTCAGCACCGGGTCGATGCGCACGGTGGGGACCACCGCGTCCGACATCCGCATGCCCTCCAGCAGTGCGCCTTTGCCGCCCGAATCCTGGCTGTACTCGTGCTTGTCGACGGGATAGGTGCCGACTTCCAGCGTGCGTACGTCGATCTCGCCCGCGGTCGGCGTCCCCTGCACGCCAGAGCAACCGGCCAGCATCCCTGCCAGTGCCAGACATGACGCGGTGAGCGCGATGCGTTGCGTCCGAACCATCTCAGGCCCCTCGTTCCTCCCGTTGCTGACACTGAAGTTACCCGACGGACGCCGGGGAGGGGGACCGATGGCCTTCCTATCGCAATACCCTTTATCGGTACCCTTGTCGGTGTGACGACGACCCCGAACCACACCTCCGGCGGAGGCCGATACCGGTGAAGGATCGGCAGGTCGAGGTCGTCGTAGGCAGCCACGCCGTGGCGCGGGTCGCGGGCGCGGTGGTCGTGGTCGCGCACCGCAAGCCGGGCAGGCCGACCCAGGACTCGCCCGCCGTCGTCGCCCTCGAGTCGCTGGCCGAACTGGTGCGCGACGCGACCGATCGGGAGCCGGGCGGCCCCGGCGCCCTGGTGGCGCGGCAGGCGACGCGCTGGCTGATGAAACACGCCGAGCAGATCAGCCCGGGTGAGCCGATCGACTTCGGCATCCTCTCCGCCGCCGAGAACGGGGGCGTGGCGATCTTCCTGCACGGCGCGATCACCGCCGTGCTGGCCGGCGACGGCGTGCTCGAGCGATATCGCGGCAGCGACGCGGCCTTCACGGTGGATCGGGTGGCGGCGGTCCCGGCGCGGGCCGCGGCCTTGTTCGTCGACGACGGGAAGGGCCGCATCCCGGACCTGCCGCCCGAGCCCGGCATCGGCAGGTTGGTCGAGGGCATCGCCCAGGCGGGTGGCGCGATCGTCTGGTCGGACGGTCCCCGGGCGGGGATTTCCGGTAACGGCAGCGAATCCCGGTCCGCGGGCACGCATCGCCGCCCGGAGACATCGTCGCTGCCCACGGCGCGCGTCGAACACGAGCCGTCCGCCGCAACCGGACGGCGGGAGCGGTCCGAGCCGCAACCGCAGCCGGTGGCCGGGCGCCCGCGGTATCCGACCGCGCCGTCGACCGCGATGCTCGACGCGGAGACCGAGCAGACGCCGATCGACCCGCACCACGCGCCCACCCAGGTGGGCGGCACCAATCCCGCGCCGCGGCCCGACCCGGAACTACAGCGCAGGCTGGAGGCGACCGCGAAGGCCACCGCGCTGACCGTCAAGGTGATGGGGTTCAAGTGCGCGCGTGCGCATCCCAGCGATCCGAGGGCGGCGTTCTGCACTGTCTGCGGGATGCCGGTCGACCAGACCCAGGCACTGATCGAAGTGGTCCGCCCGCCGCTGGGCATGCTGATCCTCGACGACGGCATGACCTACATGCTCGCCGCCGACGCGGTAGTCGGTCGCGATCCGGAGCGTTCCCCCGCCGCGGAGAGCGGACTCGTGCCGCTGCGCGTCGACGACGCCTCCGGTGGCATGTCCAGGGCCCACGCCGAAATCCGCCTGGTGAACTGGGATGTCACGGTGGTGGACTGTGGTTCGACCAACGGCACCCGCACCCGCCTGCCGGGCTACCGCGACTGGGTGCGCTTGGCGCCGCACCAGTCGATGGTGCTCGTACCGGGCACCGAGATCATGCTCGGCAACCGCGTGCTGCGCTTCGAACTGGCCGCGCCGCCGCCGTTCGGCCGCTGAGTCCACGCTACGAATAGCGCGCGGCGCAGACGCTCTCGCCGCTCAGGACTCCGGCGCGGAAGGCCTCGACGCGCGAGAAACCGCTGGGCACGGTTCTGCCTTGGGCGTCACTCGCGGCCAAGCCGTCGGTGAGCAGACCCGAGACCGCCTCGTCCAGATCGCCGGTGGCGAGCTTGATGTCACCCTGACTGATCGGCCGCCCGGATTCGGCGAGCTTGCCGGTGACCACTCCGGACAGGCAGGCCGCGCGCAGTCCGGTCTTGGCGCCGACCAGGCTCTCGCCACGGCTCTGCTGGACGGCCAGGGTGTAGCGGGAGATGAATACGACGTAGCCGTTGTAGTCGCCACTCACCTTGAGCGGCAGGGGATCGTCCGCACCGGAATTCGACGTCCCCCGCTCGGCGAGGCCGGGAATGTCCGTGGCGATCGTGTTCTTCGCCGGGCAATACGACACCGGTTCGGTGACCGCGCCGTCGCGGCAGTCGATCTCGGCCCGGGAGTAGTCGTAGGTCGGCTCCTCGTCGATCGGCAGGATGGATTCGAGCGCCTTGGTGAGTTCGATCAGCGTCTCCTTCGTGATCGGGAACTCACCGTGCCCTTGGTCGTCGCTGAAACTCTGCGGCAGATTCGCGCGGCGCTGATCGATCTCGTCCTGATCGATGCCCTTGCATCCCTTGGGGCCGTCGGTGAAACCGATCTGCACCGCGGTGACGCGCTCGAAGGCCGAGCCGTGCACGCTCTCCGGATCGTCGGGGTCGGAGTCGCGGATGGCGACGGTGGCCGCGAGCACCGAGTTGAGGCCGTCGGAGGTGTTGATCGTGAAATGCCTGGCCTTGCCTTCGGCGACGTGCCGCATGAACGCGCCCGCGAAGCAGTCCGCCTGCTGCTCCTTCACGATCACCGGATCCTTCGGGCCGACGATCTTGGCCATGGTCTGCACCGCGTGCCCGTACTCGTGCGCGAGCACCATCACCACGGACATCTTCCCGAAGGCCTCCTCCATGGTGGGAAGCAGCACCGACCGATCCCAGCCGATGGAATTGTCCAGGCGGCAGTAGGCGGCGTTCACCAAGCGGTAGGTGGTCTCCTTGCAGAACTCGACCGCCTCGCTGCGCCCGGACTTCGCGCTCCAGGACAGCAGCTTGTCCACCGGCTTGAACTCGCCTTGGAACTCCTTGCCGAACTCGCCGCGCCAAAAGGTCTGGATGTCATCGATGGCGTTGAGCGCCAGCGTATCCATGGACCCGCCGTCGCCGTTCGTCGCGCTGAGTGTGCTGTCCGGGACGCCGGTGCGCGGGCCGCTCGGGCCGCTCGTGGTGGGCAGTCCGGCGACCTTGAACGGGTCGTCGTAGATGGAGACGGCCCGGCCGTCGACCACTCGGACACAGCCCCCGACCAGCGCCAGAATACTGAGCAGCGCCGCGACAAGCACGGTCGCACGGACTCTCGGCAAGGCTCCCCCTCGTCGGCCGCTATACGTTCACATCGGTCGCCGGATCGGGGCAATTGGCGCATCGGGGGCACCGCCGATGTCCGGGTGATGGAATAGTATCCGCTGCATGTCTTCACCGGGGGCGCAGACCATCACCGTGCGCCATGATGGAAACGAACGAGTATTCGATTCGAGCCAGCAGGTCACGATGGGCCGTGCGCCGGAGGTGACGCTGTTCGTCGACAGCCCGCTCGTTTCGCGTGTGCACGCGACGCTGGCCTGGCACGGCAGCGCCTGGGTGTTGACCGACAACAAGAGCACCAACGGGGTGTTCGTGGACGCGCGCAGGCTGACCCAGCCCGTGTCGATCGACCGCCCCACGCAGGTCCGGCTGGGTGATGCGATCAGCGGCCCGCTGCTGCACCTGCTGCCGGCGAACCCGCAACCACCGCAACGGCCCTCGGCGCGCCCGCCGCAACCGGCCCAGGCGCCGCAGCCGGGACCGCCGCCGCACGCGGTCCGGCGGCCCGCGCAGCAATTCCAGCGTCCGAGCTATCCGCCGCCGCAGGACGCGCCGTCGCCCGCGCTGAACGTCAACATGACGACCAGGGCGGACACCTCGAACATGCCGCCGGTCCGGGCCAGGGCGAGCACGGCGCCCATCGCCCGCCCCGACCGCATTCCCGCCGGCGGTCTCGGCATCGGCCGCACCACCGACAACCAGATCGTGGTCAACGATCCGCTGGCCTCGCGCAAGCACGCCCGCCTGGTCGCCTCCGCGGAGGGCCTGACCATCGAGGACCTCGGATCGGCGAACGGCACGTTCGTCAACGGGCACCGCCAGCAGCGCGCGGTGCTGCGCGAGCGGGACATCATCACCATCGGCAACATCGACTTCGTCGTCCAGCAGGGCGCGCTGGTGCACCGGCAGAAGCCGGTCGCCGAGCAGGGCCTCGCGGTGCACGGGGTCGGCTTCACCGTCGAGGGCAACAAGCAACTGCTCGTCGATGTCAACATGTCGGCAAGCCGCGGGACGCTCACCGCGCTCATCGGGCCGTCCGGCGCGGGTAAGTCGACGCTGTCGCGCCTGATCGCGGGCACTACCCAGCCGTCGGGCGGCGTGGTCACGTTCGAGGGGCGCAATCTGCACGCCGAGTACGAGGCGCTGCGTTCCCGCATCGGGATGGTGCCGCAGGACGACGTGCTGCACCGCCAGCTCACGGTGCGCCAAGCGCTCGGATTCGCGGCCGAGCTGCGGCTGCCGAGGGACAACAGCAAGCAGGACCGGCAGAAGGTCATCGACGGTGTACTGCAAGAGCTTTCGCTCACCGAGCACGCCGACACCAGGGTCGACCGCCTGTCCGGCGGCCAGCGCAAGCGCGCCTCGGTGGCGCTGGAACTGCTGACCGGTCCGTCGCTGCTCATCCTGGACGAACCGACCTCGGGCCTGGACCCGGCGTTGGACCGGCAGGTCATGGTGATGCTGCGCGAACTGGCCGACGCGGGCCGCGTGGTGATCGTGGTCACCCACTCGGTGGCGCACCTGGACATGTGCGACCAGGTGCTGCTGCTCGCCCCCGGCGGCAAGACCGCCTACTGCGGCAACCCCGCAGGCGTCGGCGCGGCGCTCGGTACCAGCGACTGGGCGGAGATCTTCGCCAACGTCGCGGCCAACCCGGATCAGGCGTTCGCGGCCTATCGCTCCCGCCAGGCGTTCGCGCCGCCACCGCCGCCGCCCGCGCAGCCGTACGGGCCCGCGGGCAGTCCGCCGCAGTCCAGTCGCGGCAAGCAGTTCTCGACGCTGGCGCGTCGTCAGGTCCGGTTGATCCTGGCCGACCGCGGTTATCTGACGTTCCTGGTGATCCTGCCGTTCATTCTCGGCGGGCTCTCGCTGGTGGTGCCGGGAAAGAACGGCTTCCAGCGCGGCGCGCTGAAAGCGCTACCCGATGGCACATTCGTGCCAGAAGGCGGCAGTGAGACGCAGCAGTTGCTGGTGGTTCTGATCCTGGGCGCCTGCTTCATGGGTTCCACGCTCACCGTGCGCGACCTGGTCGGCGAGCGGACGATCTTCCACCGCGAACGCGCGGTCGGGCTGCTGCCCTCGGCGTACCTGATGGCGAAGATCGCCGTGTTCAGCCTGACCGCGCTGCTGCAGTCGGCGGTGCTGGTCGGCATCGTGCTGGCGGGTAAGAAGCGGCCGGGCGAAGGGGCGGTGCTGGCGTCCGGCAGCGCGGAGCTCTATATAGATATCGCGCTGACCGCGATCTGCTGCGTGGTCGTCGGCCTGCTGCTCTCGTCGCTGGCGAAGTCGAACGAGCAGGTGATGCCGCTGCTGGTGGTCGCCATCATGTGCCAGCTGGTGATGGCGGGCGGGCTGATCCCGGTCACCGGGCGGGTCGTGCTCGAGCAGGTGTCCTGGCTGTTCCCGGCGCGGTGGGGATACGCCAGCGGTGCGTCGACGGTGAACATCCGCGAACTGTTCCTGAACGCGCAACCCGACACGCTCTGGCAGCACAAGCCGGAGATCTGGGCGCTGGACGTCGGCGTGCTGCTGCTGATCACCCTGTTGCTGGCGGTCATGACGTGGCGCCGGTTGCGACTGAAGAAGTCGTCGGCATGACGCGATTCGAACGCGGCGCGAGCGCCCCGGTACGCGAAAGGGGCGCCGGACGGCAACGCACGGCACCGACGAGCATCTCGGCCGCGAACCGGGCACACTTATGCCTGTGACGGTGCGAGTAGGGGCAGTGCATCTCGGCTGGGATGTGGTGTCCGTGGCCGCGGGTGGTGGTGGCGTTCCCATCCGCCCGGTGCAAGTGGAAGGTATGTGGACGCCGCCGGCATATCTGCTGGCGGATTCGTCGGGTCGGCTGCACACGGCGGGCGTGGAACGCAACAGGCCCGATCTCGGGATGGCGATCGCCGACGTGCGCGACATCCTCGGACATCCGCAGATCGTGGTCGCGGGCGCCACCTGGCCCGCCGAGTTGGTCTTCCGTGCGCGCATGTACAACCCGCTCGCGGAGATCGGCAAGCACCTGCGCGGCAAACCGGACTTGGTGGCGTTGCCTTTCCCGGACAGCTGGCCGGACGAGAAGGTCGAGGTCTACGCCTCGATGGTGGAACAGCTCGACGTCGTCGTCGAGCCGTTGCCGGAGAGCGTCGCGCTGTCGGGCTACGTCCGCGCGCTCGGACTGGTGCACCCGCCCGACCGGTCCAGGCCGAACGGCATCGGCGCGACGGGCGTGTACTCCGACGGCCGCAGCATGCTGGTGGTGGCGGTGCACGGCGACGACGAGCAGCCCACCGAATCGGTCGACGTTCCGGTGGACGCGGAGGCCATGCGCGACGCCCGCTCGGCGGACGACGTCGTGATCGAGGTGATGGCGGCGGCACGTTCGATCGGCGCGGACACCTCGACGGTGCTGCTGTCGGGCAACGTGCGCTTCAACGACGCGCTGCGGCTGGCCTTCCAGAACCATCTCGGGCACCGCCTGCAGGTAGCCGACCATCCGATGCACGCGCTCGTCCTCGGCGCGGCGCACCTGCTGGTGAGCGATACGGAGGCGGGCGAGCCGGAATCGGTGAGCGGCCACGCCGAACCCGCGCCCGCCCCGCAGCGCCCCGTCGAGTACCCGTCGCAGGCCACGCCCCCGCCGCAACCGGCGGACGCGGGACAGCGGTCGAGCAGGCCGGTGCCCGGCGTCCAGTACGGGCCCGGATATCCGACCCAGCCCGACGAGGCGACGACCAGGACCGGACCCGACGAAGCGCCGCGCGGCCTCCCGCCGAACCTCGCCGAGCTGGGCAGCCGTTTCACCCGGCCGCCGAGCGCGTCCGAGGATCAGCAGGCAGGCGGCAGACTCGCGGGGCCGCCGCCCGGGGGGCCGGTGGCGCCCCTCGGCCCACGGCCGCCCTATCCGGGCGCACCGGAGCAGTCGCAGTACCCCGGCGGCCAGGGACCATGGCAGGACCAGGGCGCCGAGTCCGACGACGAGGACCGGCACCGCAAGGGCAAGCTGTGGAACAAGATGAAAGGCAACCTGTTCGGCGCCAATACCGTGGTCGGGGCGGTGGCGCTGGCCGTGGTCGCGCTCCCGTCCGGGAATCATCGGGTGGAGCTGACCGCGGAGTCGGTCGTCCTGGACACGGGTTCGGTCGTGTCGGAGAAGATGGCCGCGGCCGATCCGGCCGCCTGTGCGACCGCCCCCTACGCGATCACCAAGCCGCGACCGGGGGTCACCAACGCACGCGGGGACCAGCGGGAAGTGCGGGAAAGCACCGCCGAGTGCGGACGGCCCGACGTCGACACCCTGCGCTACCTGATCCCCGGACCGCCCGGCGCCATGGACTTCGGCCCGCCGATCGAGACCTGAGGCGATTTCTTCCCGCGATACCCCACTGGTATCGTGGCTCGTCGGCGTGTGGAACGTCCGGTCGACTCCTGATGAATCGCCCGAACGTCCGCCGAGTCCCGGGTCTCCACCGGCCGCCGGGAACACCTCGACCACACGCTGGGCCGGCAACACCGACGACAGACAGGGAAGCACTGTGCCTACGTACAGCCCCAAGGCGGGTGACGTGACCCGTAAGTGGTACGTCATCGACGCCACTGACGTAGTGCTCGGCCGTCTCGCCGTCCAGGCAGCGAATCTGCTGCGTGGCAAGACGAAGCCGACCTACGCCCCGCACGTCGATGGTGGCGATTTCGTCATCATCATCAACGCCGACAAGGTTGCCATCAGCGGCAACAAGCGGCAGGACAAGCTGATCCACCACCACTCCGGGCACCCGGGCGGCCTCAAGTCGCGGACCGTCGGTCAGGTGTTGGAGACGCGTCCCGATCGGCTCGTGGAGAAGGCCGTCAAGGGCATGATCCCGAAGAACAAGCTCGGCAACGCGATCGCGGGCAAGCTGAAGGTCTACGCGGGCCCGACGCACCCGCATGCCGCCCAGCAGCCCATTCCGTTCGAGATCAAGCAGGTGGCCCAGTGACCGCTCCCGAGGAATTCAACGAGGACTTCGTCGAGGAATTCGACGCTGCCGAGGCTGTCGAGGACGGCGCGGGCTACGAGGAATCCGAGGACTCGGCGTCCTACGCTCCGGTCGTGATCGACCGCCCGGTGCAGACCGTCGGCCGCCGCAAGGAGGCCGTCGTGCGCGTGCGCCTGCTCCCCGGCTCCGGCAACTTCGTGCTCAACGGCCGCACCATCGAGGACTACTTCCCGAACAAGGTGCACCAGCAGCTGGTCAAGTCGCCGCTGGTGACCGTCGAGCGCACCGAGTCCTTCGACGTGCACGCCCGCCTGGTCGGCGGCGGCCCGTCCGGGCAGGCAGGCGCTCTGCGGCTGGCCATCGCCCGCGCGCTGATCGAGGTCACCCCCGAGGATCGTCCCGCCCTCAAGCGGGCCGGCTTCCTGACCCGTGACCCGCGTGCCACCGAGCGCAAGAAGTACGGTCTGAAGAAGGCGCGTAAGGCGCCGCAGTACTCGAAGCGCTGATATCGGCATCGTCGATCTTCCGCGTCCGGCGCCCCAGCGGTGCCGGACGCGGTACGGTCGTCGCGGCAGCTGTACGAGAGCAGGCACCCAGCGAACAGCTGGTCGCCTGCTCTCGCGCTGTATGAACACGCGGCGTTCGCGGGGCCTTCGTGGTGCACAGGCCGGTGCCTCCCAGGTCGACGCCTACGCCACAGATCATCAATGAGGGGCGAGGTATGGGACGGTTGTTCGGCACCGACGGAGTCCGCGGGCTTGCCAACGAGTCACTGAGTCCGGAGCTGGCGCTGCGCGTTTCCGGCGCGGCCGCGCAGATCCTGAGCCGGGGCAAGATGCGGGCGCTCGCGGTGGTCGGCCGCGATCCGCGGGCCAGCGGGGAAATGCTCGAGGCCGCCGTGACCGCGGGTCTGACCGCGGCGGGCGTCGACGTGCTCGCGGTGGGGGTGCTGCCGACGCCCGCCGTCGCCTACCTCACCGGTTTGTACGACGCGTGTCTCGGCGTGATGATCTCCGCCTCGCACAACCCGATGCCCGACAACGGGATCAAGATCTTCGCCGCGGGCGGGCACAAACTCGACGACGCGATCGAGGACCGGATCGAGGCGCTGATGGCGGCGCAGACGCCGTTTCGCCCGACCGGCGCGGGCATCGGACGGGTGCGCAACGCGGCGGGCGCGCGTGATCAAGGGCTCAGCATCCCGGACCAGTACAGCCTCGCGGGCACCCACGAACGCTACGTGGAACACCTGGTGGAGGCGACCGGCCACGACCTGTCCGGACTGACCGTCGTGGTCGACTGCGCGCACGGCGCCGCCGCGGAAGTCGGTCCTGCCGCCTACCGCGAGGCCGGGGCGACGGTGATCGCCATCAACGCCGAGCCCGACGGGCTGAACATCAACGACGGCTGCGGCTCGACCCATCTCGACCAGGTGCGGGCCGCGGTGGTGGAGCACGGCGCCGATCTCGGTCTCGCGCACGACGGCGACGCCGACCGCTGCCTGGCCGTCGACGCCTACGGCAATGTGGTCGACGGCGACGCGATCCTGGCGATCCTCGCCCTGGCCATGCACGACGCGGGCGAGCTGGCCGAAAACACCCTGGTCGCCACCGTGATGAGCAACCTCGGGCTGCACATCGCCATGCGCGCGGCCGGAATCACCGTCCGCACCACCGCCGTCGGCGACCGTTACGTGCTCGAGGAATTGCGGCGCGGCGGTTTCACCCTGGGCGGCGAGCAGTCGGGGCACGTGGTGTTCCCCCGATACGGCACCACCGGCGACGGCATCCTCACCGGCCTGCGCCTGATGGCGCGAATGGCACAATCCCAGCGCACCCTGGCCGACCTGGCGAGCGTGCTGCAGACCGTGCCGCAGATCCTGGTGAACGTGCCGGTCAGCGACAAATCCGTAGTCGCGCGCGCACCCGAGATCCGGGAAGCGGTGCTGGAAGCGGAGCGCGTGCTGGGCGACTCCGGGCGAGTACTGCTGCGCCCCAGCGGCACCGAGGAACTGGTGCGCGTGATGGTGGAGGCCACCGACCCCGGCCAAGCACGCCAGCTCGCCGACGACCTCGCCAAGCGGGTTGCGGCTGTGTAGTTTGGCAGCGCCTGCGGCGCTGCGTGTTCGCGGCCCCTTTGTGGCTCGCGTTTGCGCGACCGCCGCTTGCTCCTTCGTCGCGTACGCGGCGGCCGCGCAAACGCGAGCCGGGCCGCGAACGGAACATGCTCGGTCTCGCTTCGCTCGAAACCGGGAGTTGAGGTGCCGCTGGGTACGTAGGGGCGCGAGGCATGGACCTCGTGCACGCGGTTCGTTGTGGTGGGCGGTTGTCCCGTCGGCCGGTGATCAGTGGCGGACGTGGCGGACGTGAGCCGGTTCGCGGATTGCGGATGCTCGGTCTGGCTTCGCTCGAAACCGGGAGTTGGGGTGCGCTGGGTACGTAGGGGCGCGAGGCATGGACCTCGTGCACGCGGTTCGTTGTGGTGGGCGGTTGTCCCGTCGGCCGGTGATCAGTGGCCGACGTGGCGGACGTGAGCCGGTT
>NZ_BAFZ01000023.1 GCF_000308575.1 Nocardia exalbida NBRC 100660
GGAGTCCTCGCTCGCGTACACCAGGTCGGCGGCCAGCGCGATGCCGACGCCGACGCCCGCCGCGGCGCCCCGGATGCGACGTGATCACCGGGACCGGCGCGCCTACGATGGCGCGCACCAGCCGGTTCGCCGCGTCCATGACCATGTCCGAGGTGATGCCGCGTTGCGCCTCGTCCGCGCTCGCCGACAGATCGGCACCGGTGCAGAAATCGCCGCCCTCCCCGGTGAGTACTATCGCCCGCACCGCGCGGTCCTCGGCCGCCGCGCGGAAGGTATCGCCGAGCGCGACCATGGTGTCGTAGTCGATGGCGTTCTTCCGCTTCGGGTTGGTGATCGTGACCCGGAGCACCTTGCCGGCCTGGACCGCCGTGAACTTGGCGGCGGCGGGGGCGGCTGGGGCCGCGGAATCGTTGTTGCTCATGTTCGCTCCTACGCTGCAATTCGGCGGACGCCAGGCCGTGAATAGTGGTTAACTTTGCGAATTGTGGTTAACTTAGGTTCCAGTGTCGGGCGCTGTCAACCAGCGCCGCCGGAGAACGGAGAGGTGCATGGTCGCGGATCGCAGCGAGGTCGACCTCGCTCCCGCGCGGCCCGAACCGGGCAGCAGGACCGGCGCCGAGGGCGCGCCGTCGGTGCGCCGGCGTCCGAAGGACCGCAAAGTCCAGATCATCCGGGCGGCCGCGCGCGCGTTCAGCGAACGCGGGTACTACCCGGTGGGCGTGGACGAGATCGCCGCGGAGGTCGGCATCTCCGGTCCCGCCCTCTACCGGCACTTCACGAACAAGTACGCGCTGTTGGTCGCGGCCGCCGAGGAGGGCGCGCGGCACCTGCTGACCGTCGCCGAGTCGGCCGACGACATCCGGCTGGACCCGGTGCGGCGCGCGGACGCGCTGATCCGCGCGATCAGTGAGCACACCGTCGAGATCCGCCGCGAGGCCGGCCTCTACCGCTGGGAACGGCGCTATCTCGAGCGCGATGACCGGATCCGGATCAGGAAGATCTACGACGACCTGAACAACACCCTCGCGGCGCCGATCGCGCTGCTGCGACCCGAGGCCCCGCCCGCGGACGTGGCGATGCTGGCCGCGGGCGTGCTCAGCGCGATCGCCAGCATCGCCGCGCACCGCACCGCGCTGTCCAGCGCTCGGCTGCTTCCGCTGCTGCACCAGATGTCCTGGGCCATCCTGCGCACCGAACTGCCTCCCGCCCCGGTCGAACCGGATCCCGGCCCGCCCGTGCGCGGCATCCCGGTCACCTCCAAGCGCGAACAGCTGCTCACCGAGGCCATCCGGATCTTCGGGCGGCAGGGCTACCACGAGGCGAGCATCGAGGAGATCGGCGCCGCCGTCGGCATCAACGCCTCCAGCGTGTATCGGTACTTCGCGAGCAAGGCCGACCTGCTCGCCGCGGCGTTCCATCGCACCGGCGATCGGCTGGCCATCGCGATCACCGAGGCGCTGGCCGAGGCGACGAGCCGGCCCGACGCCGCGCGGCGCGTGGCCGACCGCTACGCCAGATTGAGTTTCGCCATGCCGGAGATCATGGCGGTCTACTACGCCGAGTTCGGCAACCTGCCGCAGTCCGAGCAGCACAAGCTACGCGCCATTCAGCGGCAGAACGTGCTGGAGTGGGCCAACCTGCTCGACGGCGACTCGGTGGAGGCGCGCTTCCGTGTGCACGCCGCCATCAGTCAGGTGATCGATGTGGGCAGGCTGATCCGATTCGATTCCCGCCCCGCGCAATTGGCCCGGGTCACCGCGCTCATGGACGCGGTACTGCTCGACTAGCCGTCCGCGTCAGGGACGGCGGCCGTGCCGGATCCGGAAGATCGCCCTGGCCACGCGGAGATGGCGCGGATGCCGATCGAACGTGGACAGGTTCACCGGCGCCTGGTAGCGCTTGCGGGTGATGGCCAGGGTCCGGCTGAACTCCCGCAATCCCTGGTCGCCGTGGCTGTGGCCCTGGCCGTATTCGCCCACTCCCCCGAAGGGCAGTGCGGGAATGCCCGCGTAGGCGGTCGAGGAGTTGATGGTCACCACCCCGGCGCGCAGTTGCTCGGCGAACGCCTCGATCTCGTGCACGTCCCTGGTGAACACCGACACCGCGACATCGGTGCCCACCGCGTTGATCCGCTCGGCGGCTTCCTCCATGCTCGCCACCTTGTTCACGATGAGCACCGGGCCGATGCCCTCGCCCGTGATCGCGATGCTCTCCTCCGGCACCTCGGCCAGCACGATCGGCTCGATGTAGGGGTCGCGGATCGAGTCCAGACCGCCGACCACCGCGCGGCCGCCGCGGGCCACCGCGTCGCGCACCTGCCTGCGCACCACGTCGACCTGCGACTCCATGATCATCGGGCCGTAGGACGCCTTCCGGTCCGCACCCGGCCGCAGCTTGCGGGCCTGCTCCGCGACCAGGTCGAGGAAGCGGTCGTAGACCGACTGGGCGACGTAGGCCCGCTGGATGCCGGTGGCGTTCTGCCCGGCGTTGGCCATCGCGCCGAACACGGCGGCCTCGGCGGCGTCGTCCAGTTTGGCGTCGACGTGCACGACCATGCTGCCCTTGCCGCTGCGCTCCACCACGACCGGCGTCATGGTCTGCGCGCACACCGAGATCACCTCGCGCGCGTCCGCCTCCGAACCGGCGTAGGCGATCTTGTCGACCTTCGCCCGGCACAGCGCCGTACCGGTGGCGTTGTCTCCCGTGACCACTTGCAGCACCGGTTGGTTCGGCGCGAGCCGCGACCAGCTGTCGGCCAGCCACACGCCGACGCCGGTGGTCAGTTCGTGCGGCTTGAACACCACGGCGTTGCCCGCCGCCATCGCGTAGGCGATCGAGCCCATCGGGGTGAACACGGGGTTGTTCCACGGGCCGAGCACGCCGACCACGCCGAGCGGCAGATAGCCGACCGAGGCCCGCTGGTTGCGGGTGAGCCAGCTGGAACCGATGCGCCGTCGGTCCAGCGCGCGTCCTGCGTTGCGCGCGGCCCAGTCCAGGTTCTCCACCGCGAGCATCACCTCGATCGCGGCGTCCGCCTCCGGCTTCCCGGTTTCCTCGCACAGGAGGGAGACCAATTCGCCGGAGCGCCGGGCGATTTCGCGTTTCCAGTCCAGCAGCCACCGCTTCCGGTTGCCGAAACCTAGCTCCGCCCACCATTTTTCGGCCGAGCGAGCCGCGCGCACCGCGCGATTCAGCTCGGCCGCACCCATTACGGCGTAGTTGCCCACGACCTCGCCGGTGCGCGGATCATAGGACGTCAGCACGTTCGTTCGGCCCGTTCCTCCCGGACGCGCCGCCAATCGTGGCTGCGCGGACTCGGCCATGATCACCTCTCGCAGTGTCGAAACCGGCGTGCGGACCACTGAACGGGCCCACAGCCGCGGACGAGTGAGTGTTTTCCCCCGCAAAGCAGACTATGGTCTGGCGCGGCGGGCCGACAAGGCTCGGCCGTCGGCTCGCGGCCGCACCGGATCGCGCTCACCAGCGTGGATCCCTTGCGCGGCCGACGGGCAGCGAGAAATGTGAGTAAGGACACAATGGGCGCGCGCTGCTGCGGGTACCACGCGCGACGCGAAGCCCCGCGCGATCGGGCCGGTAACATCACGCCGAGCGCGACGGATCACCAATCCGAGCGTGCGCCTGCGCTCGGGCGACCTGGTCGCCGCACCGGCCGATAGTGGAGAGTTGATGCCGAGTTCCAACCAAGCAGATTCGCATGCGGGTGACCCAGCGGTCCGGGCAACGGACGTCCGCAAGTCGTTCGGCGATGTGCATGCACTGCAAGGCGTCAGCTTCGTCGCCGAACGCGCCTCCGTCCTCGGCATCCTCGGCCCCAACGGCGCGGGCAAGACGACCATGGTGAAGGTGCTCTCCACGCTGCTGCGCCCCGACTCCGGCACCGCCGTCGTCGCCGGGTACGACGTGCTGAAGGACCCGGCCGGCGTGCGCCGCTCGATCATGATGACCGGTCAGTACGCGGCGCTGGACGAGAACCTCTCCGGGCGGGAGAACCTCGAGCTGTTCGGCAGGCTGATGGGCTTGGGCAAGACCGCGGCCCGCAAGCGTGCCGACACCTTGCTGGAGGAATTCGACTTGGTGAGCGCGGGCCGCCGCGCCGTGCGCCACTACTCGGGCGGCATGCGCCGCCGCGTCGACATCGCGTGCGGACTGGTGGTGCGCCCCGAGGTGGTGTTCCTGGACGAACCGACCACCGGCCTCGACCCGCGCAGCAGGCAGGGCGTCTGGGACCTGGTGACCGCGCTGAAGACGCAGGGCATCACGGTGCTGCTGACCACGCAGTACCTGGAGGAGGCCGACGTCCTCAGCGACAACATCATCGTGATCGACAAGGGCACGGTCATCGCCGAGGGCACCGCCGACGAACTCAAGGAGAAGACCGGCGGCAGCTACTGCGAGGTCGTTCCGCTGGATCCGAAGAAGCTGCGCACCGCCGCGTACGCGCTGGGCGATCTGGTGCCGTCCGCGGTAATGGCCGACCTGAACGGCGGCGACCGCCTGTCCATCCCGGCGCCGGAGGGCGCCGCCACGCTGACCGAGGCGCTGCGCAGGCTCGACAGCGCCGGCGTCGACCTGGCCGACATCGCGCTGCGCCGCCCCTCGCTCGACGACGTGTTCCTGTCCATCACCGGCCACTCGGGCGGCCACGCGTGACCGCTGCCACAGCCCCGGAGCACGTCCAGGCCGATGTGAGGTTGTTCGCCGAACTCCCCGCGGCGCGGCTGTCGTCGTTCGCCCAGTGGCGCGCGCTGACCGGCCGCATCGTCCGCACCATGGCGACCAAGGGCGAGCTGATCGTCGCGATGATCACGCCGCTGATCTTCACCCTCGGTTTCTACCTGCCGCTGCGCTACGTGATGAAGATCCAGGGCGTCGACTACGCCCAGTACGTCATGCCGATCATCGTGTTGCAGACCATGGCCTTCACCATGATGTCCAACGCGCAACTGGCCGCCTTCGAGGCCATGACCGGCCTGAGCACCCGCCTGCAAACCATGCCGATCGGGATCCTGGTGCCCTTCACCTCCCGCATCTGCGCCGGTCTGGTCCGGTCGGTCACCTCGCTCACCGCGGCGGTGCTGTTCGGGCATCTGATCGGCTTCCGCTTCGTCGCGGGCGTCGGCCAGGCCGTGCTGTTCTGCGCGTTCTCCCTCGCGGTCGGCACGGTGCTCGCGATCGGCGCCGACGGGCTCGGCAGTCTGACCAAGAGTCCGGAATCGCTGAGCCAGGCGCTGACCCTGCCGACGCTGATCTTCGGCATGCTCTCCTGCGGGTTCGTGCCGGAACGCAACTTCCCGGAGTGGATTCGCCCGTTCGTGCGCAATCAGCCGATCTCCCAGTTCTCCTTCGCCTTGCGCGATATGGCGGCCGACGGGGTGACCTGGCAGGTGCTGTGGGTTCCGCTGGTGTGGTTGATCGGGCTGGCGGCGGCTTTCGTCCCGCTGGCGATCTGGGCGAGTGTGAGGCGGTCATGAGTTCGGTGGAATCGACCGTGGAGCGCACCGCCGACCGGGCCGAGGAGCCCGAGTCCCGCGCGACCGAACCGCTGCCCGTCGTCCGGGCGCGGCCGGAAGGGTCGCTGGTCACCTGGGTGGCGCAGAGCCTGATCCAGTGCAAGCGACTGCTGCTGGTCTGGGCGCGTGATCCGGCGACGACCATCCAGACGCTGGTGTATCCCGCGCTGACCTTGGTGATGTTCTACATCGTGCTGAACAAGCCCGTCTCCGGAGCCACCGGCATGCCCGCCGTGTACGGCACGGTCCCGCTGTTGACCTTGGTCGCGGCGATGTCCGGTGCGGTGGTCAGCGCCCTCGGATTCAAGACCGAGAAGATGACCGGGCTGCTCGGCCGGTTCTGGACGATGCCGGTGCACCGTGCGGCCGGATTCACCGGACGCCTGCTCGCCGAGGCCATCCGCGTCCTGGTGACCACGGCATTCGTCGTGGCGGTCGGCCTGCTGCTCGGTTTCCGGTTCGGTCAGGGGCCGGTCGCTGCGCTGGCGCTGATCGGCATCCCGGTGCTGTTCGGAGTCGCGTTCGCCGTGCTGGTCACCGCACTGGCCACCGTGTCCGAGGGCGTGATGCTGGTGAACATCATCGGCATGATCAGCACGCTGCTGATGTTCTTCAACTCGGGGTTCGTCCCGGTCTTCGCCTACCCGGTCTGGTTGCAGGACGTGGTGGCGAATCAGCCGATGAGTTGCGCGATCGACGCGATGCGTGGGTTGTCCTACGGCGGGGCGGTGGCCGAGCCGCTGCTCCAGACGCTCGCCTGGACGATCGGGATGATCGTCGTCTTCGCCTACCCCGCGGTCAGGGGATACCGGCGGGCCGCGGAGACGGGGCCCTAGCCACCGGTGTACCGCCCGCCGGCCCGGTCACCGGGTCCGGCGCTCGGCCTCTTCCCGCGGTTCGGCGAAGTCGTAGTCCAGCCAGCGGTCCCGATTCCGCCAGCCGACCAGGTCGTAGCGCCAACGGAACGGCCAGGTGTGCGCGACCGTGCCGAACAGCACCGCGCCCAGGGCGGCGTAGTCGTCGTGCGCGGTCAGCAGGGCGCGCTGCCCGCGCGGGGAGGCGCTGAAGAACGCGTCGAACATGGCGATGGACTGTTCGGTGGTGAGTCGGCCGAGGCCGTAGAGGCCGCGCATCCGCATCCAATACACCAGTCGCGCGCGCGGTGGCCAGAGCGCGGCGATCGGGTCGCGGCCCTGGCGCAGCGCGGTGATCGCGGTGTCGACCAGCGCCAGTGAGTCGGCGACGCTGTAGCCCGTGCACGGGTGCATCATGCCGCCGCGTGAACCGAATGGGATCGCGCGCGCCGCGCCGCGCCGTGGCGGCGGCTGGTCGAGCGGATAGTGCGCCGCCTCGCTCGGTTCGGCGCCGGTGAGCCGGATGCCGTGCGCGGCGAGCCGTTGGAGCGTGCGTTTGCGCAGTTCGTGCTGCGGCATGCCGCCCCGCAGGCCGAGGCTGGTCTCCTCGAAGATCACCGTTCCATCGCCGAGCGGCACCGCGTAGAGGAACGACGGCGGCTCCTGCGGCCCCGCGCCGTTCTCCGGCCGCCAATCCAGCAGCAAGCCCTCGCCCTCGCCGATCATCGGCGCGGCCGTCTCGGCGTCGACGAAGATGCCGTGCGCGCTCGCGGCCCGGCGGCGGCCGAGCGTGGGCAGCCCACGGGTGTCGAACACCGCGCTCGCCCGGTGCACCGTGCCGTCGGCGAGCTCGACCTCGCGCGCGTCCACCCGGGTGGCGCGGCCCGCGACGACCGTCGCGTCGTCGAGCGGAAGCGCCGCGTGCAAGCCCGGCTTGGACAGCACGCAGTAGGGCCGGTCGATGCGATGCTCGGTCTTCGTCCAGACCGTGGGCGCGGGAATGGTGGTCGCGATGACCGTGGACGGCAGCCACTCCGGCAGCTCGTCGACCCAGCAGGAGAAGGTGGGCGGCCACAACCGATCGGGGCGGGGGTCGATCGCGGTCACCGACAATCCGGCGCGCATGGCGCGGTGCGCGAGTGCCCGCCCGGTGGGGCCGAGCCCGACCACGCACACATCGACTTCCCGGCCCGCGCTGACACCCATACCGGCATTCAATCCGCTCGGCCGATGCGAGCGCAACTATTCGCGGCGTGCGAGACCGAGTAATTCGGGTCTCGCATTTTCCGGATCGAGCCGAGCCGGTGGGAATCGCGTTTTCGCGCATGCCCCCAGAATCGGTGGCCCAGCAACTTCAGTCGTGAATCGGCTCGACGCGCACCATAGCCTGGGCTCGGAACGCGACGCGTTCCGGTATTCGGGATAAGGGGAGTCATGAGAGGAAGCCACCTCCGCCGGCTGGTGTTGCCGGCGGCCGTCGTCGGCGCTGTCGCATCGGCAATGGTTTCGGTGTCGGCGCAAGCGACGCCCGCGAAGTCTTCCATCGTTTCCGTGCAGGAGCACGATGCGCGGAACCTGACATTGACGGTGCATTCCGCCGCCATGGATCTCGATATCCCGGTGGAAGTGCAGCGCGCCGCGGACACGAGTGTTCCCCGGCCCGTGTTGTATCTGCTGCTCGGTGCGGCCGGTGGCGTCGACGGCTCCACTTGGGCCACGAAGACCGATGCGATGCAATTCCTCGCGGACAAGAACGTGCACGCGGTCACGCCGATCGGCGGCATGTTCAGTTATTACGCGGACTGGCAGAAGGACGACGCCAGGCTGGGACGCCAGAAGTGGAAGACCTTCCTGAGCGGCGAACTGCCTCCGCTGATCGACTCGTACCTCGGGACCAGCGGGCGCAATGCCCTCGCGGGGTTCTCGATGTCGGGGACCACGACCCTCGCGCTCGCCGCGACCACGGGTGATCTGTTCTCCAGCGTGGCCGCCTACAGCGGTTGCGCGCAGACCAGCGATCCGGTCGGCCGCGAGTTCGTCCGGCTGACGGTCGAGGAATGGGGTCTCGCGGAAATGGACAACATGTGGGGACCCGCGGGCGACCAGCAATGGGTGGCCAACGATCCATACGTGCAGGCCGAGGGTCTGCGCGGAAAATCCATCTACATCGCCAGTGGGAATGGCATGCCCGGCGTCTACGACCAGTACGGCGGAAAATATTCGCTGAACGGTCCGTGGGGTTTCGCCAATCAACTGGTGGTCGGCGGCGTCATCGAGGCGGCCACCAATTATTGCTCGCACAATATGAAAGACCGGCTGGAGGGCCTCGGCATTCCGGCGCGATACAACTTCCGCCCGGAAGGTACTCATTCCTGGGGCTATTGGGAGGACGCGCTGAAGGACTCGTGGCCGACTCTCGCCGGTCCATTGGGAATCTGATTCGTCGGGAAAAAGAGATGCCTATTCGCTCCCGGGCCGCGCGAGTCGTCGGTCTGCTGTTGGTCGCGGCCTGCGCGGCACTGTCGCACGCGCCGAGCGCGGGCGCCGCACCGGAGACACCGGCGCTGGACGGCGCCAACGATTGGTCGTGCACGCCCACCGGGGCACGGCCGGAGCCGGTGGTGCTCGTGCACGGCTCGGGCACCGATATCGGCCGCAGTTTCCCCCTGCTCGCGCCCGCCATCCGGGCCGAGGGGCATTGTGTTTTCGCCGCGAATCTCGGTGCCGCTCCGGGTGTGGTCGACGCGGTGAGCGGGCAGACCGGCTCCAGTTCCACCGGCATCGGGCCGATCGGCGCGGCATTGCTGGGTCGGGCGGTCTACGGCGTGGCCGACATCGATCGGATGGCGGTCGAACTCGCCGAAGTCGTGCGGTCGGTGCGGGAGACCACGGGTGCGAGCCGGGTGGCGCTGGTCGGCCACTCCACCGGCGGCACCGTGATCCGGCAATACCTGCGCGCTCGCGGCGCGGAGGCGGTGTCGCGGGTGGTGACGCTCGGCACCCCGTACCGGGGCACGACCTGGGACGGACTGCGCGCGGGCTACCCGGATCTGGCCGCACTCGGCCTGGGCAACGCGCAGATCGCGGCCCAGGTCTTCGGAACTCCGGGGCAACAGCAGGTGGTCGGGTCACCGCTGCTGAACCGGCTGAACGCGGGAGGCGAGACCGTGCCCGGTGTCCGGTACACGGCCATCGCCTCCCGCGCCGACCGAGTGATCACGCCGCAGGACACCGCCGTGCTCGTCGCGCCCGCCGCCGCCGATCGCAACGTCTGGTTGCAGGACGGATGCCCTGGCGACACCGCCGACCACAGCGGCATGCTGGAAGACCCGCGCGCCGCCGCGGCCGTGCTCTCCGCACTCGCCGGAGACGAGCGAGCGTTGCCCTGCTGATCCAGACCCGGGCCGGACACGATCATTCGAGACGAAGATGGAGAACCGCGGTGGGTCTCGGCATTACCTGTAGGGGTCTGCGCCGCGAATTCGCGGGAGTCGTCGTGGTCGACGACGTGACATTCCGTGCTCCCGCGGGCCGAGTCACCGGCGTGGCCGGACCGAACGGCGCGGGAAAGACGACCCTGTTGTCGATGCTCGCCGGTCGATTGCGGCCGCACCGAGGACATTTGCGAGTGGAGGACGCCGATCCGAGCGTCGAACCATGGGTGGTCCGATCCAGGGTCGGCTGGGTTCCCGACGTGTACGAAGGCGCCGAGACCTGGTCGATCCGGGAAGTGGTGGAGTATTCCGCGAAAATCGCCGGTCACACCGGAGCCGCGGCCGGCGAATTGGTCGATCGGGCATTGCATCTCACACGTTTGACGGATTCGTCTTCGACGCCCGTTCTCCGTCTCTGCCGGAGCGAGAAGAAGTGGCTGGGGCTGGCGGTGGCGCTGGCCGCCGGTACCGCCGCGCTCGTGCTGGACAACCCGATGGCCGATTTGGACGACGAAGGTCGGCGCTATCTGTCCGGAACGCTGCGAGCCCTGGCCCAGCAGGGTATGACGATCGTCGTTTCGGCTTGTGCCGAAGAGGACCTCGCCGGATGCGCGGAGGAGATTCTGCGCATCGATCACGGTCGGGTCGTCGCTACCGCGTGACGGCTCGATCCCGGCGCATTCGCGGCTTTCGCGCGCCGACCGCGGGCTCGTGGCTACTTGGGCGTGACCCAGGTGGTGATATCGGCGTGCACGACCTCCAGGCCGTGCTTGTCGTAGATCGATACCGGCACCACGATCTCGCGGCCCTCGATGATGGTCGCGAAATCCGGGAGTTCCGGCAGCTTCGCGACGGCCCGCAGCGCGGTCTCGGCTTTGGCCAGGTACCGCACGTTCATCGCCTTGGGAATCCACCGGTGCGTCGAAGGCACCGTCGCCTCGCTGAGCATGCCCATGGCGACCTCGGCCAGATTGCACGCCGCGATGGCGTGAAAAGTGCCCAGATGATTGTGGATTCCGAACCACTTCGGCGAGGTCACCTCGCACAGCCCCGGTTCGAGCCGGACCACGTTCGGCAACACGGTGCCGAAGTAGGGCACCCGGGCCACCATCCCGAGCGAGAACAGGGCGTGCCCCAGCCGGTTGTCGGGCAGCTTCTTCCACCCGCGGTAGGTCGCGGTTTCGTTCGCCATACGCGTATCTTACTCAAAAGTAAGTTTCTCGACACCCCACCGATTTGAAGTGACTCCCGGGGGTCGTGCATACTGTTCGGGTTGCCCTGCACCGGGCCATGTCTGTTTCCCAGTGAAGCGGGTGGTCGGGCGGGGCGAGCAGTACCCCATCATGTACCTCGCCGGGTTTCCGGCGTGGGTACGTCCGGGACAGTGTTCCAGGTCTGAGACGCAGTGCGATCCGAGGCCGAGGAATGAGCGGACGGGCGACACGCCCGACCGCGTGGACCGGAGAACCATGACAGATGAACAGCGGCGAGATCGGGCGTGCCCGGTCATGAGTCTCCACTGAGACGTCTTCGTGTGTTCGGGCTGTGCAAATGAGGGTGGTCCAGTGGACCGGCGTAGCCGGCTTCCGGATCACGAAGGAAAGCGGAGAAAAGGACACTTAGCGTGGCGGGACAAAAGATCCGCATCAGGCTCAAGGCCTATGACCACGAGGCGATCGACGCATCGGCGCGCAAGATCGTGGAGACGGTGACCCGCACCGGGGCACGCGTCGTCGGCCCGGTGCCGTTGCCGACCGAGAAGAACGTGTACTGCGTCATCCGTTCGCCGCACAAGTACAAGGACTCGCGCGAACACTTCGAGATGCGTACGCACAAGCGCCTCATCGACATCCTCGACCCGACGCCGAAGACGGTGGACGCGCTCATGCGCATCGACCTGCCGGCCAGCGTCGACGTCAACATTCAGTGACGGGGACTCGAGACATGACTGACAACAAGAACAGGCCGGCCGCCGGCATCCTGGGCACCAAGCTCGGCATGACCCAGGTCTTCGACGACAAGAACCGCGTCGTTCCCGTGACCGTCATCAAGGCCGGGCCGAACGTCGTCACCCAGATCCGCACCGAGGAGCGCGACGGCTACAGCGCCGTCCAGGTCGCTTTCGGTGCCATCGACCCGCGCAAGGTGAACAAGCCGGTCTCCGGCCAGTTCGCCAAGGCAGGCGTCACCCCGCGCCGCCATGTCGCCGAGATCCGCGTCGCGGACGCCACCACCTTCGAGGTCGGCCAGGAGATCAGCGCCGACGTGTTCGAAGAGGGCAGCTACGTCGACGTCACCGGCACCAGCAAGGGCAAGGGCTTCGCGGGCACCATGAAGCGCCACGGCTTCCGTGGCCAGGGCGCCTCGCACGGTGCGCAGGCCGTGCACCGTCGTCCGGGTTCGATCGGTGGCTGCGCCACCCCCGGACGCGTGTTCAAGGGCATGCGCATGTCGGGCCGGATGGGTAACGACCGGGTCACCACGCAGAACCTCTCGGTGCACAAGGTCGACGCCGAGAACGGCCTGCTGCTGATCAAGGGAGCGATCCCGGGTCGCAAGGGCGGCGTCGTGATCGTCAAGAGCGCCGTGAAGGGTGGTGCGCACGCATGACCAGCCTCGAGAAGAAGGCCAACCTGACGCTGCCGGTCAAGGAGATCGGCGGCAAGACCAACGGCACCGTCGATCTCCCCGCGGAGATCTTCGACGTGACCGCCAACATCGCGCTGATGCACCAGGTCGTCGTGGCCCAGCAGGCCGCGGCCCGCCAGGGCACGCATGCGACCAAGACGCGTGGCCAGGTCTCCGGTGGTGGCAAGAAGCCGTACCGGCAGAAGGGCACCGGCCGCGCCCGCCAGGGTTCGACCCGCGCGCCGCAGTTCGCCGGTGGTGGCACCGTGCACGGCCCGCAGCCGCGCGACTACACCCAGCGCCTGCCCAAGAAGATGAAGGCCGCCGCCCTGCGTGGCGCCCTGTCCGATCGGGCTCGCAACGAGCGCATCCACGTGATCACCGAACTGGTGGCCGGCCAGACCCCGTCCACCAAGACCGCCAAGAGCTTCCTGGCCGAGTTGTCGGACCGCAAGAAGTTCCTGGTCGTGGTGGGCCGCGAGGACGTCGCCGCGTGGAAGAGCCTGGCGAACCTGCAGAACGTGCACCCGATCGCCCCCGACCAGCTCAATACCTACGACGTCCTCAACAGTGACGAAGTGGTGTTCAGCGTCGAGGCGCTCAACGCGTTCGTGCACGGCCCGGCCGAGGCTGCACAGGAGGAGAGCAAGTGACCACCATCGCCGACCCCCGCGACATTCTGCTGGCGCCGGTCATCTCCGAGAAGTCCTACGGACTGATCGAGGAAGGCACCTACACCTTCCTGGTGCACCCGGACTCGAACAAGACGCAGATCAAGATCGCCGTGGAGAAGGTCTTCGGTGTGAAGGTGACCAGCGTCAACACCGCCAACCGTCAGGGCAAGCGCAAGCGGACCCGCTTCGGTTACGGCAAGCGCAAGAACACCAAGCGCGCGCTCGTGACCATCTCGGCCGACAGCAAGCCCATCGAGATCTTCGGAGGCCCGGTCGCGTAAGCGCTCGGGAATCCAGAAAGTAGAGAAGAACTCATGGCAATCCGTAAGTACAAGCCGACTACGCCGGGCCGTCGTGGCGCCAGCGTCTCGGACTTCGCCGAGATCACCAGGTCGACCCCGGAGAAGTCGCTGCTGCGCCCGCTGTCCAAGTCCGGCGGCCGCAACGCCCACGGCCGGATCACCACCCGGCACCGCGGTGGCGGGCACAAGCGGGCCTACCGTCTGATCGACTTCCGTCGTTTGGACAAGGACGGCATCCCGGCCAAGGTCGCGCACATCGAGTACGACCCGAACCGCACCGCGAATATCGCGCTGCTGCACTTCGTGGACGGCGAGAAGCGCTACATCATCGCCCCCAAGGGCGTGACGCAGGGCACCCGCATCGAGTCCGGCCCGACGGCCGACATCAAGCCGGGCAACAACCTGCCGCTGCGCAACATCCCGACCGGTACCACCATCCACGCGGTGGAGCTGCGTCCGGGCGGCGGCGCCAAGCTGGCCCGCTCGGCCGGCATGAGCATCCAGCTGCTCGGTAAGGAAGGCCCCTACGCCACGCTGCGTATGCCCTCCGGTGAGATCCGCCGCGTCGACGTGCGCTGCCGCGCCACCGTCGGCGAGGTCGGCAATGCCGAGCAGTCGAACATCAACTGGGGTAAGGCCGGCCGTATGCGCTGGAAGGGTCGCCGCCCCACGGTCCGTGGTGTCGTCATGAACCCGGTCGACCACCCGCATGGTGGTGGTGAGGGCAAGACCTCCGGTGGTCGCCACCCGGTCTCGCCGTGGGGTCAGCCGGAAGGCCGCACCCGCAAGCCCAACCGTCCGAGCGACAAGCTCATCGTCCGCCGTCGCAAGACCGGCAAGAAGCGCTGAAGGAGGAGGTAAGAAATGCCACGCAGCCTCAAGAAAGGCCCGTTTGTCGACGACCACCTCCTCGCGAAGGTGGACGTGCAGAACGAGAAGGGCACCAAGCAGGTCATCAAGACCTGGTCGCGTCGTTCGACCATCATCCCCGATTTCATCGGGCACACGTTCGCGGTGCACGACGGCCGCAAGCACGTGCCGGTGTTCGTCTCGGACAACATGGTCGGGCACAAGCTCGGTGAGTTCGCGCCGACCAGGACGTTCAAGAGCCACGTCAAGGAAGACCGGAAGAGCAAGCGGCGATGACGACGACCGAGACTCAGAACCCGACTGCGCGCGCGACCGCCAAGCACGTTCGCGTGACCCCGATGAAGGCACGCCGTGTCGTGGACCTGGTCCGCGGCAAGCGCGTCGAGGACGCCCTCGCCCTGCTGAAGTTCGCGCCCCAGGCCGCGAGCGAGCCGGTCGCCAAGGTCGTCGCCAGTGCCGCCGCCAACGCCGAGAACAACCTCGGCCTGAACCCGGCCACGCTGGTCATCTCGACCGCCTACGTCGATGAGGGTACGACCCTGAAGCGGTTCCAGCCGCGTGCCCAGGGCCGTGCGTTCCGCATCCGCAAGCGCACCAGCCACATCACCATCGAGGTCGAGAGCATCCCCACCGCCGGTGGATCCACTCGTAACCGCCGGAAGGGAGGGGCAAAGTAAATGGGACAGAAGATCAATCCCCACGGCTTCCGCCTCGGTATCACCACCGACTGGAAGTCGCGCTGGTACGCGGACAAGCAGTACGCGGACTACGTGAAGGAAGACGTCGCGATCCGCAAGCTCCTGGCCACCGGCATGGAGCGGGCGGGCATCTCCAAGGTCGAGATCGAGCGCACCCGTGACCGCGTTCGGGTGGACATCCACACCGCGCGTCCCGGCATCGTGATCGGCCGCCGCGGCGCCGAGGCCGACCGCATCCGCGCCGAGCTGGAGAAGCTCACCGGCAAGCAGGTGCAGCTGAACATCCTCGAGGTCAAGAACCCCGAGTCGGATGCGCAGCTGGTCGCCCAGGCCGTCGCGGAGCAGCTGTCCAACCGTGTGGCGTTCCGTCGCGCGATGCGCAAGGCCATCCAGTCGGCCATGCGTTCGCCGAACGTCAAGGGCATCCGTGTGCAGTGCTCGGGCCGCCTCGGTGGCGCCGAGATGTCGCGCTCGGAGTTCTACCGCGAGGGTCGGGTGCCGCTGCACACGCTGCGCGCCGACATCGACTACGGCCTCTACGAGGCCAAGACCACCTTCGGTCGCATCGGCGTGAAGGTCTGGATCTACAAGGGCGACATCGTCGGTGGCAAGCGTGAGCTCGCCGCCGCTGCCGCCGCGCCCGAGCGTCCGCGCCGGGAGCGGCCGAGCCGTCCGCGTCGGTCCGGTTCCGCAGGCACCACCGCGACCAGCACCGAGGCCGGGCGCGCCGCCACCGCGGTGGCCGACGCGCCGGCAGAGACACAGGAGGGCTGACGCATGCTGATGCCTCGCAAGGTGAAGCACCGCAAGCAGCATCACCCGGGTCGTTCCGGCATGGCCAAGGGCGGCACCTCGGTGGCGTTCGGCGAGTTCGGCATCCAGGCGCTGGAGCCGGCGTACGTCACCAACCGGCAGATCGAGTCGGCGCGTATCGCGATGACTCGCCACATCCGCCGTGGCGGCAAGATCTGGATCAACATCTACCCGGATCGCCCGCTGACCAAGAAGCCCGCCGAGACCCGCATGGGTTCCGGTAAGGGTTCGCCGGAGTGGTGGGTCGCGAACGTCAAGCCCGGTCGCGTGATGTTCGAGATGAGCTACCCGAACGAGGAGACCGCTCGTGAGGCCCTGCGCCGCGCGATGCACAAGCTCCCGATGAAGTGCAGGATCGTGACCAGGGAGGAGCAGTTCTGATGGCTACCGGAACACCGGCCGCAGAGCTCCGCGAGCTCACCGAAGAGGAGTTGGTGGCCAAGCTGCGCGACTCCAAGGAAGAGCTGTTCAACCTGCGCTTCCAGATGGCGACGGGTCAGCTGGACAACAACCGTCGTCTGCGCGTCGTCCGTCACGAGATCGCGCGCATCTACACGGTCATGCGTGAGCGCGAGCTCGGTCTGGCCACCGGACCCGCTGGCAAGGGAGATGCCGCATGAGCGACAAAGTAGAAGGGCAGCGCGGCACCCGCAAGGTGCGTGTCGGCTACGTTGTCTCGGACAAGATGAACAAGACGATCGTCGTCGAGCTGGAAGACCGCCACCGGCACCCGCTCTACGGCAAGATCATTCGCACCACCTCGAAGGTGAAGGCGCACGACGAGAACGAGATCGCCGGCATCGGCGACCGCGTTCAGCTGATGGAGACCCGTCCGCTGTCGGCCACCAAGCGCTGGCGCCTGGTCGAGGTCCTGGAGAGGGCCAAGTAAGCCTTTCCACGGCGTGAAACCCGAAGGCCCGCTTCCTGTTCCGGGAGGCGGGCCTTCGCCGTATCCGGGCATGTCCGGATTTCACGGAAGCGCGATGGAGTACCCATCGATGGGTACTGTCGTGGTTGTGTTGTGTGCGGCGATCGAGCGCGCCGCAAGCAGGCTCGTAGCCTGACCGATACGGCGAGCGAAGGCCGATGTGGAGGTGTGCGCGGTGGCATATGGGACTCGACCCGGCCGGCCCGATGACCGAGCGCCGCTGCGGGAGCATCTGCTCAGGACGCGGATCGCGGGGGATGTCGCGACGCCTCGGGAGGGGAATCTCTCGAATTATCGCAAGATGGTGGACAAAGATCCGGGGTACCAGTTCGGCCTGACGCTGAAGGATTGGACGTTCGGCGAAACCCTGGAGATGATGGCGCGTCTGTGCGGGGTCGACCCGGACCCACGTCATCGGCGGGGTCCCGACACCATCGACGTCGACCTCACCCTGGACGCGCTCGACGCGATGGGGGCGCGGATCGGCCAGGCGGCCCGCCGTCGGGAAACCGTGATCCTGGCGACCGGGCATCCCCACACGCTCTTGGGCGTCTATCGTGCCGTCGAGGATGCGTTGCGTGCCGCGGGATGCGTGGTGCTCGCGCCCGCCGCCGGATGGTCCTACCGGGTCACTACCCGTTTCGGACCGCAGAATCGCGAAATCATCTACACCTCGGGTGTTGCCGCGCTCGGCACCGACGGCAGGCTGGAACACACGCATGACCCGCACCCGATGCGGGCGATGCTCCGGGAGTTGCGCGACACCGAGCCCGACCACTGGCCCGACCTGGTCGTCGCCGACCACGGGTGGGCCGGTGCGGCGGGGGAAGCGGGCATCGAAACCGTCGGTTTCGCCGACAGCAACGATCCCGCCCTGTTCGCCGGACACGCCGAGGGAAAGATCGCCGTCACGGTGCCCCTCGACGACGGCATCCGCCCCGACCACTACCAGCCGTTGACCACCTACCTGCTCGACCGGGCGGGTCTGGGCCGGTGACGTCAGCGTGAATTCCGCCGTTCGTGGTCGGAGATGTCGCGGACTATGCTCTCGAGCTCGGAATGCCTCGGATACCAGCCTAATTCGGCCGCCGCCTTGGCGGGGTCGCTGATCAATGCGGCCGGTTCGGGCGCCGGTGGACGATGGATCAGCTGGATTCGACGGCCGGTCTGCTGTTCGACGGCGGCGACGACGTCGAGGACGCTGCTGCCCCGCCCACTGCCGATGAGGTACCGCTCGAACCCGCCCGGCGGTGTTTGCTCGAGGCACGCGGCGAAAGCGGCTGCGGCATCGTCGATGTGCAGGTAATCGCGTACCGCGCTGCCGTCGCCGTTCACCTCCAATGCCGAACCGTTCAGGGCGGCGGCGAACGTGCGGGGAATCAGGCGCGTGGGGTCCGGGTCGGCGCCGCCTGCCACGTTCATCAAACGCAGTACGGCAGCCGACAAGCGTCCAGTGCCCGCCTGTGCGTGGAGCGCCCACTCGGCGGCCAGTTTGCTTGCCGCGTACGGGTGCGGCGGTGCGTCGGGCAGATTCTCCGTCATCGGTTGAATCTCCGGAGTCCCGTATATCGAGCCGGTCGAGGCGAAGACGATCCGCGATACTCCGGCCGCGGACATGGCCTCCAGTAATGCGACCGTCCCGCCCGTATTGACGCGAAAGTACCGCAAGGGTTCGGTTATCGACTCGCGCGCGCGAGTGAGCCCGGCGAGATGACACACCGCCTCCGCGCCCTCCAGCGCCTCGCGCAGTGCGGCGTCATCCATCAGGTCGGCGACTCGCGCCGCCGTCCGCGAGGGCGAAACGCGCTTGCGAACCATCGCGATCGGCTCGTGCCCGGCTCTGCTCAGCAGGCGAACGACCGCCCGGCCGAGATAGCCGTTCGCTCCTGTGACGAGAACGCGCACCACACGATCTTGTCATCGACCAGAACTAGCTATTGATATGAACCGGCCCGCATGATCGTCATCGCAGACACCTCGGGCATCCTCGCGCTTTTCAATCGTTCGGATCCTGAGCATTTCGCGGTGCGCCGAGCCGCAGATTCAGCGAGCGCCATTGTCGTCACTCTGCTGGCGCTGACCGAGGTGCATCATGTTGCAAGTGCTCGCGCCGGACGCAAGGTGGCCGATGGCATCCTCGGTTTGATAGCTGACCGAGTGGCGTCGACGCGGATCGTCATCTCAGGCGTCGATGCGGCACAGTTGCATACTGCGGTCGATGTCCGTGGAAAATACGGCAACCTGAATCTCGACCTGGTGGGTGCGGTGTGTGTGGCTCTGGCCGACGAGTTCGATACCGACACCATCCTCACGCTCGACCGCCGCGACTTCCGAACCTTGCGTCCGCTCGGTCGCTACTCGGCGTTCCGGATATTGCCGGACGATTGGCGGCCCGCTACCTAGATGTGCCACATGTTCGGCGACAGTGCGACTCCCGGTGCTGGACAACGTCCTGACCGCGGGTTCGGCGATTTGCGCGGGTAATGAACGTCGGGCGAGCGCGGTTGGCTGCGGGGGCTTTGTTCGTTCGCGGCGATGAAATTCTGCTTGTGCACAAGACGTATGGCGATGGGTGGGATCTGCCGGGCGGGTATGTGGAGCCGGGGGAGGCACCGGCGGCGGCCTGTCGGCGGGAGGTCGGTGAGGAACTCGGGATCGACCGGGTCGCTCGTCGGCTGCTGGTACACGATTGGGCGCCGAATCCTGGTGAGGGTGACAAGGTCCTGTACGTCTTCGATTGCGGCGAACTCGGCGCCGATGAGCGAGCGATCCGCTTGCAGGAATCGGAACTCGACGCCTGGCGGTGGGTGGCGATCGCCGACGTCGGTGCGGTCGTGATCCCGCGCTTGGCGCGGCGCGTGCGGCAGGCGCACCTGGCGCACATCGATGGCTTGCCTCGCTACCTCGAACACGGCCGTCCGCTCGGGCCGGTCGATTAGCTGCGCGCGGCCTCGGCGCGTTGGTGAACCAGGGCTTGCGCTATACGTATACATCTACTTATAGTGAGATGGCGGCTCGGTCAGTCTGGAAACGTGGATTTCGCGCTCGGAGAGGCGGATTCGGAACGGGCCGACCTGCGGTAGACGCATGCCTGGATGCGCACTGATCTATGAAACGGGGAACATCATGACGACCGATCCGAACGACCTGAGCGGGGCAGGCACTGTCGAGGAGCGGGAATCCGGCGTCACCATCGTGAAAGCGCCCACCGAACCGGGTGACCTCCGCCAGATCGTGTTGCGGGTGGGTCCGGGCGGCGGGCGCAGGCAGCGGTTCGTCGGCAGGCTGCTCGGTGAGTCGCGGGAGTACGACAAGGCCGGGATGAACGTGGTGCGCGTCTACGTGAGCCGTAAAGGCAAGTACGTGGTGCACCGGCGGGAATCGAACTGGCGCGAAATGTTCGGCGCGATCGACTGGACGGACTGGAAGAATTGGCGCGAGCTGCTGGGGGTCGGCGGCGGTGAGCGCGAATGGGGTGACTACACGGTGGAGATCGTGGATTCGCCCGCTGAACTGGACGGCCGGATTCCGGAGCACATCTACCGGACGGTCGTCGATATCGCCGAGAACCCGACCTCGCAAGACCTTCAGATCTGAGACACCGCCGCTTTCGGCGAATCCGGAAAGGATTTCTTCGCAGATGTTCGCACGACTGGGGGCCGTGGTCGTCCACAATCCGTGGAAGGTGATCGGCCTGTGGCTGCTGCTCACCATCGCGGTGGTGGCCGCGGCGCCGGAACTCAAATCAACGACAGACCAATCCGCCTTCCTGCCTTCCCATTACGAGTCCATTCAGGCATTGGAGCTACAGCAGAAAGCTTTCCCGGACAGCTCAGCCCCCGCGGCGATCATCGTGTTCGCCCGCGAGGACGGCACGCCGTTGACCGACGCGGACGCGGCTTCGGTCGTGTCGATCGGCAACGACCTGCGCAACGCGCAGATCAAGGACGTCATCGGCATGCAACCGACGCCGCCGTCGGAGAACCGCCTGATCCAGATCATCGCGGTGCAGATGACGAAGGTGACCAACCCGAACGACACCACCCAAGGCGAAGCGGTCAAGGCGCTGCGAGCGAAGCTGAAGGAGCGCGTCGGCGACACCGAACTGAAGGCGGGTATCACCGGCCAGGCGGCGCAGGTGCTGGACCAGCGCGAATCCGGCGACAAGGGCATGGCCATCATCGGCATCGCCACCGTCGTGCTGATCCTGGTGCTGTTGCTGATCATCTTCCGCAGCCCGGTGATCGCGTTGCTCCCGATCGTCGTGATCGGGGCGGTCTCCAGCATGGTCAACGGATTGATCGCCGTGGTGGCCAAGGCCTTCGACTTGGAGATCGACGCATCGATCAGTGCCATCCTGGTGGTCGTGCTGTTCGGTGTCGGCACCGACTACATCCTGTTTCTGATGTTCCGCTACCGCGAACGGCTGCGGGCGGGCGAGGATCCGAAGACCGCCATGGTCAGCGCCGTCACCCGGGTGGGTGAGGCGATCACGTCCGCGGCCGGCGCGGTGATCATCGCGTTCATGGCGCTGGTGCTGTCCACGCTCGGCATGTTCCGCGCCATGGGCCCGGCACTGGCGATCGCGGTGGCGATCGCGCTGGCGGCGGGGCTGACGCTGGTTCCCGCGGTGGTCTCGCTGCTGGGCACCAAGGTGTTCTGGCCGTCCAAGGCGTGGCGCACCGAACCGAAGGGCGCGCGGTTCACCGCCGTCGGCAACGCGCTCGGTCGCCGGCCCGCTGTGTTCGCCGTGGCCTCCGGCGGTGTGTTGGTGGTGCTGGGGATCTTCGCCCTCGGCTTCCACCCGACCTTCGATCTCAGCTCCGGATCGACCTCGGAGGCGTCGGAATCCGTCGTCTACAGCAAGGAATTGGTCAAGGGATTGCCCGCCGGGACGACCCAGCCTTCGGATGTCCTGTTGCGATCCGACGGTGCGTTGACCACCGAGCAGCTCACCGCCTACCGCAACGAGTTGGCCGGTGTGCCCGGTGTGGGACAGGTGGCCGAGCCGAAGTTGTCCGCGGACAAGACGATCGCCGACTTCGCGGTGACGCTGAATGCCGCGCCGGAGTCGGATGCCGCGCTGGACACCGTCAAGGGGCGGCTGCGCGACACCGCGCACTCCGCTGCGCCCGCAGGTACGACCGCCGCGGTCGGTGGTTTGACCTCGGTGTTCGTCGATTTCCAGGACGCGATGGCGCGGGATTACGCGATCGTCTTCCCGGTGGCGGCGATCCTGATCATGATCGTGCTCGGGTTGTTGCTGCGCAGTCTGGTCGCTCCGTGGTATCTGATGGCCTCGGTGTTCCTCGGCTTCGCCGCAACGCTCGGCGCCGCGGTGCTGGTCTTCCAGCATTTCCGGGGCGAGACCGGCCTGATCTTCACCCTGCCGGTGATCATGTACCTGTTCGTGGTCGCGCTGGGCACCGACTACAACATCCTCATGGTCGCCCGGCTGCGGGAAGAGGCGCGCGAGGGCAACGAGCCGAAACAGGCCGCGGCACTGGCTCTGCGGCACACCGGCCCCACCATCGCGGCGGCCGGCGTGATCCTGGCGGGAACGTTCGCGTCGATGATGCTGGCGGGTAACAACGTCCTCGCGCAGATGGGCTTCGCCATCTCGGTGGGTATCGCGATCGCGGCCTTCGTCATGGCCATGTTCTTCACACCCGCGCTGACGGCGATCATCGGGCACAAGGCGTGGTGGCCGGGTCATGGTGATCAGAAACCCGAAGGTTCGGGAACCGGCGCGCGCGTCGTGGAACCCGCCGTCGGCGTGAGCCGATCGGAATAGGAGCCGCTGGGCCCGGGTGCTCGACCCGGAACAGAGCTGTGCACCCGGATCCACCGGGTGCACAGCTTTTTCGGGCGAGGAACGGTGCCAGGTTGTCGGAGGAACTCGCTCGCGACTCCGGCGGGCCGAAGCGACCGGCCGACGGGCGGCGCTCAGCCGATGGCCGCGTAGGGGCGGTGGACTTTGAGCGCCGAGTCCAGCACGCGAGTGACCGCGGAGCGGGAGACACCCAGTTCGTTCGCGATGGCGGGGGTCGAACCGCCCTGATCGGCGAGCGTCAGGATCTCCCTGACCTCCTCGATCGGCAGGGCGGACAGGCGCCGGTCGGTGATGGCCCGCGCGATCGCGGAGATCTCGTCGTCGTCGGTGGCGGCTTCCTCCGGCTCGGTGGGGAATTCGTCGTCCTCGTCGTCGGCATCGAGGATCGGCATCGGTTCGACGCGCGGGTGCGTGGGCTGGGGGGTTTCCTCGAGGGCCAGTTGTTCACTCTCCGCGTCGGCGGAGCGGTCGTTCTGCTCGGCGGACGTCGACTTTCCGCGCTTCGCCGCGCGCGGGGCGGTGGCGTTCGGATGCACCTGTGCGGCAGTGCCGGCGGTCGTGGCGGGCGGCGTGCGGGTGGCTTCGGTGGAGCCCGGGTGCCGGGCCGCGTCGTCGCCACGAGGTGCGCGCTCGATCGAATGTTCGCTCGGATGAGGGTTCACGTGCGGTGATGTCGCGGTATTCGTCCGTGCCGACCGCTCATCGAAACCGAAGCCGTCGTGCAGATCATCGAGCGAGATCTGCTGGGCCGCAGCGGACTGCGCGGGTTCCAGACGCGGCTTCCCGCTGCCGGGCGCAGACGCTCGCGCTCCGCTGATCGCGGCGTGCTCGGCAGCGACCGGGAAGGACTGTGCCGCTTCCGGGTCGGCCGCTCGGCTCATGGGTCCGTCGGTGCGGACATCCGAGACGCGATCGTCGATCGACGCGACCGGCTCGGATGAGGGCGCCTCTTGGCCACTGACAACAGACGCCGTCGCACTCCCGTCGGCAGCGTGGGTGCCCAGGTGGTCTTCCGCGGCGAGGGACGCGGTGTGCCTGTCGATCGGAAGAGGGTGCGGACTGATGTCGGTGGTGTGACCGTTGGTGGTCGGACGAACGTTGTGCCCATTGCCTGCGGGAGCGGCAACGGTATGGCCGTTGATGCCGTGGACGCCGGTGATCGGCCCGTGGGGAGCATCGCCGGTCGCGAGGAACTCGGCGGTGTGGCCGTTGAGAGTGGGCCGAACCGGATCACCGTTGGCCCGCAACTGCTGCACGTTGGTCTCGGCCGGGGAGCCAACGGCGTGGTTGTCGTCGGCCTGCGGGGAGTGTGCATTGTCGTTGGCAGGGGCGGCAGCGATGTCGGCGGCCGGTCGAACGGTGTATCCGTTGATCTGCGGGGGGTGTGCGTTGCTGTCGCCGGGGCGCTCGACGTTGCGGCCGTTGGCCTTTGGAGTACTGGGGGCCTGCTCGGGAGCGGCTTGGCCGGTGGTGGCGGGGAACCCGACTGTGTGGCTGTTGGTGGTCGGGTGGAGTGTGTGCCCGTTGATCTGCGGAGGATGGGCGTTGCCGTCGTCCGGGGGCGCGGCGGTGTGGCTGTTGGTGTTCGGGTGAACGGTGTGTCCGTTGATCTGCGGGGAATGGGCACTGCCGTCGGCGGTGTGGCCGTTGGTGGCCGGGCGAACGGTATGTCCGTTTATCTGTGGAAGGTGTGCGGTCCCGTCGACCGGGGTCTCGCAGTCGACCCGCCGGATGGATCGGCCGTTCAGGGAGAGGTCATGGCCGTTGACGGTGGTCTCGACCGGGAGACCGTTCGGAGCCTGCGGAAGTGTGGTTCCGTTCGGCCGGAAGCCGACCGTATGGCCGCTGGTCGAACGCTCGTCGGCCGGGCCGGAAGTGGAGTAGCTCTCACGCGTCTCGCCATTCTCAGGGTTCGCCGCAGCGAACTGGGCGTGATCGACTGACGAGCGACCGAGTGGACGGCCGTCGACCGACGCGATGCGGGTGTGGCCGTTGGTCAGCGAAAGGACGGCGTGGCCATTGGTGTAGTGAGTGTCGGTCGAGCCCGAGGCCTCGTCGGAGGCGACTTCTTCGTCGCCATCCTCACGACTCACCGCAGCGAGGAAGGCGTGGTCGGCGTCTGACGCGCCGGGCACGGTCGTCGGCCTCGTGGACTCGTCCTGCGTGTCGCGCCGCATGCCGGCCGATACGCCCGGAATCGGGCGGTGAGCGTAGGTTTCACTCCCGGGACGGCTTGTCGCCGCCCCGTCGAGCGAGTGATATCCATCGGCTTCCGGCATGCCCGGTTGCGCATCGAGACGGATCATCCGCCGGTCACCTTCGATCACCGGCGCGCCGTCGATCAGCACCGCGTACCGCGCGGCCACCCAGGCGTGCAGCCAGATCACGACGCCGACCATCACCGGCGCGATCGCGTACTCGGCGGCGCGGCCGAGGTCGCCCGCGGCGAGGTGCGGTCCGGTGTTGAGCGCGACGGTGGTGCCGAGCAGCGCCGCCTCGAAGAAGAGCACCTTGCCGCGCGCCAGCTCGCGGCCCCACCGCGCCGCGGTCGTGGCCGCGACCATGATGGTGATGATCGGGATCGAGATCATCGCCTCGATGCCGTAGCTCAACCAGTACAGCGGATCGGACATGTCGCCGCTGGGCACCAGATTGTGCTGCACGTTGACTCCGGCCCACACCATGCCGAGGACGACTACCGAGATCAAGGCGCGCGACGACCACTCCGCCCGCCGGTAGAGCTGCGCCAGGCGCGCGTCCTCGCTGGAGGCCCGCCGCCGCGCCGCCAGCGCGCGCCGGTGCCAGCGGTCGTCGGCTTCCTCCGAGCGGCGCAATGCCGCCGCCGACTTCCGATCACGCTGCTCGGCGGCCAGCTCCGCCTCGATTTCCCGGCGCCGCTGCTTGCGCCGCTGCGCACGAATCCATTCCGCGAGTTCGCGCTCCGCGGTGATCTCGCGTTCGGACAGCACTTCCAACAGCGCCGGATCCAATTGCAGGGGCAATTTGCCGCGCGCGGTCTCGACTTGCTGTGCCAGCGCGGCAATCTCGGAACTACCGTTCGAGGGTTCGTCGGGCATCGCGAGCCTTCCCAAGAGCAGGTGTCATGTCGGGTGGTGGAGACATGAGTGCTCGAACATATGTGTGATCGGAGTGAGACTAAACCGACCTCTGCTCGTGGTCAATGTGGCGGTCGCCGGACCGAAGGCGACACGCCGAACAGGCGAAATTCGTGGCCCGGCTCGAAAATCCGGATGAGCGGCGGATTCATCGGTACTGTCCGCGTGTCGAAACTCCGTTCGAATCATCGCATGACAAACGCGTGAAATTCTCCGCTACCACGTTCCCGCACACCTATGCCTCAGCCGAACGCCGACCCACCCAGCCAACCGCGCCCGCGTCGTGGAAACGTAGCGACACCAAGCCCGCGTCGTTCGCGTCCGAAATGGTTGCCGTGCTCGTACCGAACGTGCCTGAACCGATCACCTGATCCTGCGCAAGCCACTGTCCGTATCTTCCACACTCCCGCGCCCAGCGCACCGCAACTCCCGGTTTCGAGCGAAGCGAGACCGAGCATGCGCCGTTCGCGGCCAAGAGGGGGCCGCGAACACCCAGCGCCGCAGGCGCTGGAAAACGATTCAGCTCAGCTCAGCGTGGTGTGCCACACGATGGCGGCCGCCAAGGCTCCCGCGCCGTTGACCGACCAGTGCAGGGCGATCGGAGCGAGCAGGCTTCCACTGCGTTGGCGCAGCCAGGTGAACACCACGCCCGCCGCGGCTGTCGCGAGGACGGCGAGCAGGATCCCGATGACCTGTCCGGCGACGCCGCCGCCGACGACTCCGCTCAGACCGCGGTTGCCCGAGGTGAGACCGAAGGAGGACGCGATATGCCAGAGACCGAACAAGAGCGAGCCCGCCGCGAAGACGCCTCGCGCACCGTAGGCGCGTAGCAGTGTGCCGTGCAGCACGCCGCGGAAGGCCAGCTCCTCCGGTATCACGGTTTGTAGCGGGATGACGATCATCGAGGCGATCAGCGCGCCGGAGACGGTCGCGTAGCGATCGGCCAGGAAGAAGGGCCGGGTCAGCGGTAGCGCCGCCCCGATCGCCACGACCGCGAGGACCAGCGCCACCGCGGCGAGCGCGTAGCGCGAACCGCGCCGCCAGTGCCGGGGCGAAAGGCCCAGTTCCGACCAGCCGAGACCGCGCCTGCGCACCAGCGCGAGCAGTGCGAGCGCCGCGACCGGCACCGTCACGATGCTCGCCCACGCGGTGGTGAAGTGCGCGATCAGATTGGTGCCCGCCAGGACGATCACTACGACGGCGACGTCCACGTAGGCGTGCACTTCGTGGCGTGGGCGGGGCGGTGCTGCTAGAGCCGGCTCAGACATCGCGGCCAAGTCTACAAATCGATGCCTGCCAGCCGGTCCACCCCTGTGGATCGGTCCAGGCCTGCAAGGTGCGCGTGGTCTCGAAGCGGCGCGCCTCGCGAGTGATCGGATCGGTGAACTCGAGCGAGGCGGCGAGCAACTGGAGCGGCCTGGTGAAGTCGTCGACGGGCTTGTCGGTGAGCACCGGGTAGAAGTCGTCGCCGAGGATGGGAATGCCGAGGCTGTTCATATGCAGGCGCAGCTGGTGGGTCCGGCCGGTGTGCGGGCGCAGCCGGTAGCGGCCGAGGCCGTCGCGGTGCTCGAGCAGTTCGATCTCGGTTTCCGCGTTGGGTTCGCCCGGCACCTCCCGGGCGGCGAGCACCTGCTTCTCCTTGATGATCCTGCTGCGTACCACGCGGGGCAGTTCGAGACCGGGGTCGTACGGCGCGATCGCCTCGTACTCTTTGCGCACGGTGCGCTTGTGGAACATGGTCTGGTACGCGCCGCGGCGGGCGGGGTTGATCACGAACAACAGCAGGCCCGCCGTGACGCGGTCGAGCCGATGCGCCGGGATCAGGTCGGGGAGGTCCAACTCCCGGCGCAGCCGCACCAGCGCGGTCTGCAAGATGTGCTGACCACGCGGAATCGTGGCCAGGAAGTGCGGTTTGTCCACCACGAGCAGGTCGTCGTCGCGATGCACGACGGGGATGTCGAACGGGACCACCGTCTCCTCGGGCAGATCACGGTGGAACCAGACCGCGCCGCCGGGCACGTACGCCGCGTCGGGGGAGATCGGGCCGTCGAGGTCGACTATGCCGCCGGCGTGCAGCAGTTCGTCGATCCGCGTCGCGGGCACCCGGGGCAGGCGCTCCACCAGGTGGTCCCGGATGGTCGCCCAGTGACCCTGCTCCGGTAGTCGCAGCCGGGCCGGGTCCAAGCCGTGCCGCTTGGGCAACGGCGGTTGTTGCCGCCTTCTCATCGGTATCGACCCTAACCGCAGGCCGGATCCGGGATAACCGAGGCCGTGCCGCGCCGGGCGCTCAGTGGGCGCGGACCGCGATACCCGGGTAATCCAGCACCAAGCCGGACTTGTCGTAGTCCAGGGTGCAGGTGAAGTCGAACTCAGGGGCGTCGTAGTGGAACCGTGGTCCGTGCGCGCCGTCGGCGATGCGGACGTAGCGCTGTTCCAACCGGGCCACCGCGGCGCCGGAGGCGTACACGTACGCCGCTGGGGCGTCCGCGCCGTCGCCGATCTCCCATGCCGACCGGTGCACCGGGAGGGCGTTGGTCAGCGCGGAGGATTCCAAGTCCACGTCCAGGCAGCCGTCGAGCAGAGGCGCGGGCATGCCGTCCAGCAGCCAGGACCCCGCGCCGTCGGACTCCAGCACCAGCGTGTTCCAGCCCCCGGGTTTGCGCACGCCCACCTGGGCCCGGCACGTGCGCCATTCGGTGTCCAGCGCGATCCGGTAGTCCACCACCCATGCCGCGCCGTCCTCGACGGCCGTCGTGCAGCCGTCGATCAGCACGCCCAGTTCGGTGACCCGGAAATAGGCCACCTCGAATCCCTCGCGGGCGGTGCGGTGTCGCCACGCGGCGGTGGGCGGCGGCGGCTCGAACATCATGGGGGTCAGAATCCGCGCAGCCGGTCCGGGGTGACGCGCAGCACGACCGAGTACTCGGCATAGAACTGCTCGTCGGTCAGGCCGAGCGAGCGCAAGCCATCGGCGTACTTCTTCGTGAATGCGTCGATCTCATCCGCGCCGGGGCGTTGGTCGACCACGCGCGCCGTGCCGGTGAGCACGACGACGTCGCCGCCGTGCTCGGTGCTGTTGAGGTTCAGCGACACCCGGGGATTGCGCTGGATATTGCGCACCTTCGGCTGGCCGGGCTTGCTGAAGATCAGGAATCCGCCGTCACGCCACTGGAACCAGACGGGGTTCGGCTGCGGTGTGCCGGTGGGGCCGACGGTGGTCAGCCAGAGAACGGACTCGCGGTCGAGTCGTCCGGCGACTTTCGCGCCGAATTCGGTCTCGGTATCCACGACGGGGCTGGCGGATCGATCGGATGCCGTTGCGGTCATGGCAGGGTCAACACCTCGGCCGCCGGGACGATTCCGCTCCATGCACAAAAGCCGGTCCGGCGCGTGCGAGTTCATCGCCGTCCGCACCGGCGAGCCGAAGCACGAGCGTCGTGCGTCCATCGCGAACGCCACTACGGCGTTGCCCGCTCGTCGAGCACCATCAGCCGGGCCTCGACCAGCGTTCCGCGTGCGCGCCGCCGCACCCGGCACAATTCGACGCTGCAATCCAGGTGCACCTGCATGGCCGTGTGCGCTCGGCCCGCGGTCAGTTCGCCGGGGATCTTTCGCGTAATCGGACAGAACCGAGAAATTCGCCGTGCCATACATATTCGGTGCTCCTGCGCGTCGGATGGGTTCGCTTTCGGTTGAATTCAGCGATGCGCACGAGCTATCGGACCAGGATGCGCCGCCGTTCACGGAGGCTTCGCCCGGCGCGTCGGAAGTTCGAAAACCGTGAGTCCGGAACAGTTTTCGAACATTGACGAAATAGGTCGGCAAGGACCACAGCCGGTATGTCGTCGAGTGTCCGGCGCAATCCCGTTGCGCGATATGGGGCGCGGGATTTGCCGCACGAGACGGCGAGCCGGTCGAGCATGCGGGACGCGTGGCCGGATCTGGCAGGGGCTGAAGCGTCGAGCGCGAAGCGATGAGGACGTGCCGGACGAGGCAAGGTAACTTAGGCTAACCTTTCTTACTGGGCGTTCCTGTGTGAGGATGGGGCGATTCCAGTGACGGATGCCGCAAGGGTGAGAGACGAGGGTCCAGATGACGGTAGAGGTCGCGCCGCTGCCCGCGGCGCAGACGGGAAACCGGCCGCCGAAGACGGTGCTGAAAGAACGCAAGCAGCAAGAGGCGCGGGCCCGCAAGGAGATTCTCGCGCCCGTGCGCGGCCCGTTGACCGTCGCGAGCGTCATCATGGCCGTCGCGTCGGCGTGCGCGGTCGTGCCCTTCGTGCTGATCGTGGAGGTCTGCCGCGAACTGCTCCGAGACCAGGTGGACACCGATCGGGTGTGGCGAATGCTGACGATCGCGGTGCTGGTCCTCGTGGCCCGCGCCCTGCTCCAAGCCGCCGCGCTGACCTGGACGCATCTGGTCGACGCCGGATATCAGCTCACCGTGCGCCGGGCGCTGGCGGCCAAGCTGACCCGGGTGCCGCTGGGCTGGTTCGGCGAGCGCACGTCCGGTGAGGTGAAGAAATATCTGCAGGACGACGTGGAGGCCTTGCACTACCTGGTGGCGCACGCGCGGCTGGAGTTCGTCGGCGCGCTCACCGTTCCGCTGATCACCCTCGGCTATCTGTTCACCGTCGAATGGCGGCTCGCCGTGGTCCTGCTGCTGCCGGTCCTGGCGTACGCCGTGCTCTACAGCCGGATGATGGACCGGGACGGGCGGGACCGTTTCGTGGTCTACACGCGCTCCGAACAGGCCACCAAGCAGGCGACCATCGAATTCGTCGACGGCATCCAGGTGGTGCGCGCGTTCGGCCAGGCGGGCAAGGCGCACAGCGCGTTCCAGGACGCCGTCGAGCATCAGGCGCGTAGCGTGCACCGGCTGAAGATGCCGATCCTGAAGGTGCAGGCGGCCTCCGACATCGTCGTCACCCCGGTGTTCGTGATGCTGGTCGTGGTCTTCGGGGGATTGGCGGCAGTCGGCCTGGACTGGGTCGAGCCCCTGGATGTGCTGCCGTTCCTGTTGGTCGGGCTGGGGCTGGGCAGCTCGTTGCTCAGTCTCGGCTACGGCGCGCAGGCGCTGCGGGCGGCCGCGGTGGCCGCGCAGCGCCTGCACGATCTACAGCAAACCCCCGAACTGAGCACCGGGGCTCCGGAGGCCGCCGAACCGGCATCCGCGCCCGCGGGCCTGGTCCGGTTCGAAGGGGTCGGCTTCGGCTATCGCTCCGGCCACGACGTGCTGCACGACATAGACCTCGAACTCGCTCCCGGCACCATCACCGCGCTGGTCGGCCCGAGCGGATCGGGTAAGTCGACGCTGGCCAAACTGCTTCCGCGCTTCTACGACGTGGGATCGGGCCGAATCACCATCGGTGGCCGCGACGTCCGCGACTTCCCGAGCGAAGAGCTCTACCGCACGGTCGGATTCGTCTTCCAGGACGTGCGGTTGATTCGCGGCAGCATCCGGGAGAACCTGCGCCTGGCCCGGCCCGACGCCGACGACGCGGCGTTGCAGCGGGCTGCTCGCGCCGCGCAGATCCACGATCGCATCGTGGCGCTGCCGCGTGGCTACGACTCCGAACTCGGCGTCGACGCGACCCTGTCCGGCGGCGAGGCGCAGCGGCTTTCCATCGCTCGGGCCCTGCTCGCGGACACCCCCGTCCTCGTACTCGACGAAGCGACCGCCTTCGCGGACCCGGAATCCGAAGCGGCGGTGCAGGACGCGCTGGCTGTGCTGGTCGCGGGCCGCACGGTGCTGGTCATCGCGCACCGGTTGCACACCGTCACCGGGGTGGATCGAATCCTGGTGCTCGAACAGGGACGACTGGTCGAGCAGGGTGATCACGCGAGTCTCGTCACCGCGGGCGGCGCCTATCAGCGGCTGTGGGAGATCAATGAAGCGGCGCTGGGCCGGATCGCCCTCGTCGACAGTGCGGAGGGTGTCCGATGATTCGCAAGGTGCTGGGGTTGGTTCCGGATGAATTCGCCCACCTGACCCCGAAACTGTTCGCCGTCATCGTGGCGCAGGCCCTCAGTCAGGCCGTGGCGTATCTGCTGCTGGTTCCGGTGCTGACGGCGCTTTTCGACGACGGCCTCGGCCGCGCCTGGCTCTGGGCGCTCGGCATGCTCGCCGCCGTCGCGGGCGTGGTGGTGTTCGGTTATCTGCAGGCGGCGATCGGGTTGCGCGTCGGCATCGGCATGCAGCGCGGATTGCAGACTCGGCTCGGCGACCATCTGAACGCACTGCCCCTGGGCTGGTTCGAGACCCATGATGCCGGACCGCTGGGGCGGCTGATGGTCGACAACGTGCGTGAGCTGCAGGGCCTGGTCGCCTATCTGCTGGCCAGGATTCTCACCGGTGTCATCGTCCCGCTCGGGGTCGCGCTCGGCATGCTGATGGTCGACTGGCGCATCGCGCTGGCCATGCTGCTCGCCGCGCCGGTGCTCTACCTGGTGAACGGCCTGGCCAATCGCGCCTACACCAGCGCGGACCAGCGCATGCACGCGGCGGCGGCCGAAGCCGATTCGCGCGTCATCGAATTCGCTCAGGCCCAGCCGGTACTGCGCGCGTTCGGCGCGGTGGGCTCGGGAAACCGGGCGCTCGACGCCGCCCTGGCCGGGCAGCGCTCGGCGGGGTCGCGCATGGTGTTCGCCAGCGTGCCGGGGCTGATTCTGTTCGCCCTCTTCGTGCAGGCGGTTTTCCTGGTACTGGTGTACGTCGCGGTGGCGCGGGTGACCGACGGCGCCATCTCCGCCGCTGTCGCGATCGCGCTCATCGCGGTGAGTTCGCGGTTCATCGAACCGCTCAATCAAGCCGCGCAGCTGGGCGGCGCGCTGCGTTCGGCCGGTTCGGCCGCCGACCGCGTCACCGAGTTGCTCGACGAACCGGTGCTGCCGGAGGCGGAGGCACCGGTCACGCCGGGAACGCCTTCGGTGGTCTTCGACGACGTGAGTTTCGGATACCGCCCCGGTGAACCGGTGCTGTCGGGGGTGACCTTCAGCGTGCCCGCCGGCACCACCACGGCCATCGTCGGGCCGAGCGGCGCGGGCAAGACGACCTTGCTGCGCTTGGCCGCCCGCTTCTACGACGTGGATTCGGGCCGGGTGGTGGTGGGCGAGCACGACGTTCGTGATCAGCCGTCGGCGACGCTGCTCGATCAGCTGTCGCTGGTCTTCCAGAACGTGTACCTGTTCGATCGGTCGGTCGCCGACAACATCCGGATCGGCAAGCCGGAGGCCGATGACGCCGAGGTGCGTCGCGCGGCGGCCGCGGCCAGGGTCGACGAGATCGTCGAGCGTCTTCCCGACGGTTTCGACACCCGGGTCGGCGAGGGCGGCGCGGCGCTGTCCGGCGGTGAGCGCCAGCGCGTCTCGATCGCCAGGGCGCTGCTGAAGGACGCGCCGATCGTGCTGCTGGACGAGGTGACCAGTGCGCTGGATCCGCACAGCGAAGCGGTCGTGGTACGCGGGATGCACGAGATCACCAAGGACAAGACGGTGATTGTCGTAGCGCACCGCTTGGCCACCATCGCCCACGCCGACCAGATCCTGTTCGTGGACGGTGGACGGATCGTGGAGCGCGGTACGCACGCGGAACTGCTCGCCCTCGACGGTCGCTACGCCGCGTTCTGGAACGAGCGATCTCGCGCGGCGGGCTGGCATCTGGAACCTGTTGCCACCTAGCGGTTGTCGGGTAGACGAAAACGCCGCACCGCGCGGGGGAGCGGTGCGGCGTGGTCGGAGAAAGACGCTACTTCCAGTAGGCCTGGGATTTGATCGCGGTCTTGGGCAGATTGTGCGTCGTCTTGAAGCTCTTCACGATCGAGCGGGTGGTGTGCCCGTCGCAGGCGACCCAGGCGAAGGCGTCGGCCGCGCAGGTGAGTTCCTGGGCCGCTTCGCGCAGCAATCGGCCGTCATCGATGCGCTGCAACCACGTCACCCGGTGGTGCGGTTTGTTGCGCAGCGGGATCGTGGTGTCGGATTCGTGCTGCCACTCCAGCCAGACCCGCGCCGGGGTGTCGCCGATGGCGTCCAGCAGCGAGTTGATCGCGGGCAGCGAGGCGGTGTCGCCGAAGATGAGGTATTCGCCGGGGGTGGATTCCGGCAGTTGGAAATTCGAGCCGAGCACCGACACGTCGAGTTCGTCACCGACCGAGGCGTTCTGCGCCCAGCGGGCGGCCAGCCCATCGTGCAGCGCGAACTCGATGGCGAAGCGGTCACCGTCCGGGTCCGGGTCGACGAGGGTGTAGCCGCGCTGTTGCAGCTTGCCGCTCTCGTTGTCCGGGAACCAGCACCGAACCCACTGGGTGGGGTGAACCGGGTGATCGGCGAGTAGCCCGCCGGCGGTGAAGCCGAGTCGCACGTACTTGTCGGTGACGTGTTCGGTCGACGTGACGGTGAGCCGGTAGTCGTTCCCACCCCACGCCTTGACTAACAGACCGTTTAAGCCTTTGCCCATGGCACTAAGGTTAGCCTAACGAAAGTTGAATGTCGCGTGGTGCTTTCCGTAGCGCCGCCGAGGATCGCACCCCCGGGGCAGTGCCCGAGGGTGCGAGGGTTCGAGATCAGCAGGACAGCGCGAGCGCCGAGGCGAGGCTGCACTCCGCCTGGCGGGTCAGCTTCCAGTAGCCGTCGATCTGCTTCCACGAGACGTCGTAGGTGAAGTCCGGGTAACCCTCGGTGGTGACCAGCAATTGCGCATCGATCCGGTCGCCGGAGGTGGACGGGTTGACCACGCTGTAGCGCAGGCTCGGCGGAGCGGCCGCGAGCAGGCCCGCGATCTTGTCCATCGTCGCGACTCCCGCGTCGCCCGATTCCAGCTCCGCCGCCCGCGCGCTGCGCGAGGCGCCGGTGTTGATCGCCACGCGCAGTTTGGCGGTCAGCTCGCCCGCGCCGGGGGCCTGGGCGTGCAGGGGCGCGACCATGGGCGCCGCCACCGCGGGGGCGACGGTGGCCACCGTGCCGGCGAGCGCGGCCGCGAGCGCGAACGTCGTTGCGGCGAGCCGGGTAAGGGCCTTGTTCGAAGTCCTGGTCATTTGTTCATCCAATCGTTCGCGGGTGTGAGTATCACCGCTCTGGTCGGGTACGAGTGTGCAATATAAGGTAAGCCTATGCAAACATAATCCGGACGGGTTCTGGTTGTCGGCGCGGGAGTGAACCCGCGCACCCAGCGGGAAGCCGCGGGACGTCGGAGAGAGTGGAGAACCGGTGGAAACGCTTCTGGTGATCGGAGCCGGCCCGAAAGCCCTTGCGGTGGCCGCGAAAGCGCACGTGCTGCGCGAACTCGGCTTGCCGGCGCCTCGGGTCGTCGTCGTCGAGGCGCACGCGGTGGGCGGGAACTGGCTGCCGAGCGGCGGCTGGACCGACGGCAGGCACCGGCTGGGCACGAGCCCGGAGAAGGACGTGGGCTTCCCGTATCACTCGACCTGGGCGCGCGGGCGCAACCAGGAAATCAACACGGCCATGATGGCTTACAGCTGGACGTCGTTCCTGATCGAGCAGGGCACCTACGCGGAATGGATCGATCGAGGTCGTCCGAATCCGGCCCATAACGTCTGGGCCAAGTATCTGCAGTGGGTGGCGCGCCGGATCGATCTCGAACTCGTCTCCGGCACCGTGCGTTCCATCGCCGCCGCCGCCGACGGCTGGCTCGTCACCGCGACGGATCCCGACGGCGGCACGATCCGGCTGGACGCGACCGGGCTGATGATCACCGGCCCCGGCGTCAGCACCAAGGCACTCGCCGACCATCCGCGAGTGTTGAGCATCGCGCAATTCTGGGATCTGGCCGGGCGGCGCAGCCTGCCCGTCGCCTCCCGGGTCGCGGTGATCGGTGGCGGCGAGACGGCGGGATCGGCGTTGGACGAGCTGGTGCGCCACGGCATGCTGTCGATCTCGGTGATCTCGCCGATGGCGACGATCTACACCCGTGGCGAAAGCTATTTCGAGAACTCGCTGTTCAGCGATCCGGTCAAGTGGGCGGCATTGACCGTCCAGGAACGGCGCGACGTCATCCGCAGGACCGACCGCGGCGTCTTCTCGGTGCGGGTGCAGGAGAGCCTGCTCGGCGACAGCCGGGTGCATCACTTGCAGGGCCGTGCGGTTCGCGTCGCCGAGCAGGGTGACGGGGTGGCGCTGACGCTGCGCAACGAGCGGCGTCCGGATCAATCGCATACTTTCGACCTGGTCATCGATGCCACCGGCGGTCAGCCGCTGTGGTTCCTGAACCTTTTCGATCAGGACGCGGCGGACCTGCTGGAGCTGGCGGTCGGCGGCAGGCCCACCCAGGAGCGGATCGAGGTATCGATCGGCTACGACCTCGCGGTGTCGGGGATGGAGACCAAGCTCTACCTGCCCAACCTGGCGGCGGTCGCGCAGGGGCCCGGGTTCCCGAATCTCAGTTGCCTGGGCGAACTTTCCGATCGGGTGCTGCAACCGGTCACCCGGCGGTCCGGTGCGTACCTCACGGGCGCCGCCGCGCGGGCGCTCGGATGAGTGCCCACGCTGTCGGCGCCGCGCACCGCGCCTCACTGCCGCACAGTCGGGATGTCCGCCGGGGTGCGTGGCAGATAGTAGAGCCTGATGCGGCGGTCCGGACGGATGTCGAACTCGCCGAGGTCGGGAACGCCGAACCGCTCGGTCATGCGCCGCACCGCGACATTGCGGTGATCGGGTTCGACCAGGATGCGACGGCAGTTCGATTCCGCGAAGATCCCGGCCAGCAGACCGCTGACGAAGGCGAACATGATGCCTCGCCCGATCGCCTCCGGGTCGGCGGTGGCCAGGTGGAAGGCCACGTCATAGGGGTCGGCGTGGTAGATCCTGGCGATCTCGTCCTTGGCCGGGCGATACAACTCCAGGTAGGCGATGTCGCGACGGCCCAGTTCCGGCCTGCCCGCGGCGGCGAAGTCGTAGCCGACGATGCATGGGCGGGAATAGGTTCCGGCCAGCTGCGCGCGCAGATTCTGCCTGCGCAGTTCGACGGGCCACGGCTGCTCCCAGGACTCGATCAGATGCGGCCGGTTCATCCACTCGGTGAGCAGCTCGGCGTCGGCGCCGTCCGCGTCGACCGTCCGGATGTCGAACGGAGCGGGCAGGGCGGGCAGTGGCGGAGCGGGCACGGCCCGCAGTTCGTCGGAGATGTCGGTCAGCTCGCGCGCGATGACATAGGGCGTTTCAGTGGGGTTCATCGGTCGTCGAGCTCCGTTCGGTAGTGGCCCAGCTGGATGAATATAAGGTTATCCTATGCTAACCTCTCGTGGTCGGCGAGGCCCTGCCGTTCCCGGAGGACGGCGCGGGGCAGCGCGCCGCGGCCGAATCCATTTGTCCGCGGTGTCTTTTCGCTGATACCGCGTTATGTGTAGGAGCTGTTGGATGTCGAGAAAACCCGGGTGGATTCGGAAGTTCCACAAGCCCGCCGTGGAAACGCTGCCGCCCCTGGTGCTGTTCCCCCACGCAGGCAGTGGAGCCTCGACCTACCGCACCATGTCCAAGAGGCTCAGTGCGGATTTCGACGTCGTCCTCGTGCAATATCCGGGACGTCAGGACCGGGCCGCCGAACCGATGCCCGCCGGCCTTTCCGAACTCGCGGCCGGTGCGCTCGCCGAATTCCTCGAATCCCCGTATCACCGCGGTATTCCGATCACGGTATTCGGGCACAGCGTCGGCGCGATGGTGGCCTTCGAGTTCGTCCGTCAGGCCGAGGCCGCCGGGGTGCCGGTGGCGCTGCTCGGCGCGTCCAGCGCGGTGGCGCCCGCCTTGGTGGCCGACAGCGAACCACTGCCGACCGAGGAGGAGGCGCTGCTCGACCGGCTCGCGGCCCTGAACGGCACCGGCGCGGACGTTTTGGCCGATCGCGACATCATGCGGATGACGCTGCCCGCGCTGCGGGCCGACTATCGCGCCTTCGATGCCTACGTGTGCGGTCCGGAGGTGCGGGTCGGCGCGCGGATCGAGGTCATCGGCGGCGCCGACGACGACTTCGTCACCATCGCGGAACTGCGCCCATGGCTCGCGCACAGCGCTCGGGGCGGCTCGGTCACGCTCTTCGACGGCGGGCACTTCTATCTGTACGACCACATCGACGGCATCGCGGAATTGCTTTCCGCCGCGGCCGCCGACGCCGGACAGTCCGCTCTTTCCAGTTAGGTTCAGCATGTCAGGATCGGCTTCGGGGGACGAAGACCATATCGTCATCGTCGGAATCGGGGTCGAGGCCCCCGGCGGGATAAACAGTCCACAGGAATTCTGGTCGGCGCTCACCGACTCGAGGGAACTCATCGGGCCGCTGCCGCGCGACCGGGAATGGCCGATCGAACAGCTGCTCACCCTCGGCCGCAACGACGGCTGGACCGACGTTCGCGATGCGGGCGGGTTTCTCTCCGAAGCAACGGAATTCGACGCGGCGTTCTTCGGGATCACGCCGCGGGAAGCCGTCGCGATGGATCCGCAGCAACGCGTGGGATTGCGCGTCGCGTGGCGGGCGGTCGAGGACGCCGGACTGAATCCCGGCGCCGTCGACGGCGCCGAGGCGGGGTGCTGGATGGGCGTCACGCCGTTGGAGTACGGGCCGCGGATGGCGAGCGTCAGCGAGCACAGCGGCTACCGGATGACCGGCACCACGCTCGGCGCGGTGGCGGGCCGGATCTCGCACAGCCTGGGGCTGATCGGGCCTTCGATCAGCGTGGACACCTCCTGCGCGGCCGGTCTGACCGCCCTGCATCAGGCGGCGGCGGCGATCCGGGCGGGCGAATGCGACTGGGCCCTGGCGGGTGGCGTGTGCGTGATGGGTTCACCCGGCATGTTCGTCGAGTTCGCCAAGAACAACGCGCTGTCGACCGACGGCCACTGCCGCGCCTACTCCGCGGGGACCACCGGGACCCTGTGGGGCGAGGGCGCGGGCGTGGTTGTGCTGGAGACGGAATCGCGGGCCCGGCGGCTCGGTCATCGGATCTACGCGCGGCTGCTCGGCTCCCGGGTCAATCACAACGGCAAGGGCGCCCCGCTGGCCGTGCCCAGCGCCGACGCGCAGCAACGGCTGATCCGCGCGGCGCTCACCGCGGCCCGCGTCGCCCCGGAACACATCGGACTCGTCGAGGGGCACGGCACCGGCACGTCGGTGGGTGACCCCATCGAACTGACCGCGCTCATCCGGATGTACGGCGCGCCCGAGCGTGCGCGGGGCGCGCTGCTGGGATCGGTCAAGTCGAACATCGGTCACACGCAGGCGGCGGCGGGCATGCTCGGCCTGATCAAGATGCTGCTGTGCGGCGCGAACGGTCACGTCGTGCCGAGTCTGTGGGCGGAGAACCCGACCGACGCGGTCGACTGGGAGACCACGAGCCTGCGGCTGGCCACGAAATACGCACCATGGGAGCCGATCGATGGCGTCCGCTACGGAGCGGTGTCGGCATTCGGGGTGGCGGGGACCAACGCGCACGCGATCGTCGGGATGCCCGTTCTGGAGGAGGACAGTGATGCCTGAGTATCGGCTACCGGACGGCACCACCCCGGTCCTGTTCTCCTCGGACAGCGCCGCCGGGCTACGTGCCGAGGCCGCCGCGATCCTGGACTACTCCGGAACCCACCCGCGGGTGGACCCCGATCGACTGGCGAGCCATCTGTTCCGCACCAGGATCGCCCGCAGGTTTCGCGCGTTGGCCATGGTCACGACGCGCGAGGAGTTGCTCGACGCGTTGCGGTCGGTCGCGGCCGACGCCGCGCATCCCGCGGTGGTGACCTCCGGCGGCGCCGTCGCGGCACGCCGCGTCGGATTCGTCTTCCCCGGCCAGGGCAGCCAGCGCCCCGGCATGGGCAAGCCGTACTACGACTTCTCGCCCGCGTACCGGGCCGCCGTGGACGAGTGCGCGGCGGTGCACGAGGAGCGATACGGCCATGCGCGGCCGGTGCACTATCTGCTCGCGGCCGACGAGGAATACGGCGAAACGCTCTGGGAAGTGCAGCCCGCCAGGATGTTCCACCTGATCGGTTTGGCCGCCATGTGGCGGGCGGCGGGCGTGCGTCCCGCCGCCACCATCGGGCACAGCCAGGGTGAACTCGCCGCCTGCGTGGTCGCCGGTGCGCTGACGTTGCGCGATGCGGTGTCGATCGTCACGCACCGGGCCGAACTGCTGGAGCGGGACCTGTCGGACGGGTACGCGGTGGCCGTGCTCGGCGCCGACCGGGAGGAATGTGAGGAGCTGCTGGCCCGGAATTCGGGGTGGGCGGAGGTCTCCATCGTCAACTCGCCTCTTCTGATCGGCGTCTCCGGCCACGAGGCCGCCATCGCGGAACTCGTGGCGACCGCGACGGCCAAAGGGCTGTTCGCCAGGCAGATTCAGATGTCCTTCCCGTCGCACACCTCCGCGATGACGAGGTTGCGCGGCGAATTCCAGTCCGGGCTGGAGGAACTGAGCAGCAAGACCTTCGCGATCGGCGAGATCGCTTGCTACGGAGGCACGCTCGGGGCGGCGATCACCGACGAGTCGACGCATCACGATTACTGGTACTGGAACCTGCGCAACCGGGTCCGCTTCGATCGCGCGATCGCGGCGGCGGCCGAGAACGTGGACACCTTCATCGAGATCGCCGAGCATCCCACGTTGCAGCCGGCGTTGCGGGAGAATCTGGCCCACGTCGCGTCGGAGCCGGGGCGGGCCGCCCGTGAGTTCCGCATCGCCGGGACGTCCCTGCGCACCGCGAACGGGCTCGGTGAGTTCACCAGGAATCTGGCCGAGATCGCGGTGCACGACCTGCACTACGACTGGCAGGCACTGCGCACCGGATCGCAGGAGCGCCCGACGCTGCCGTTGCGTGACTTCCCCGCCACGGTGATGAATCAGAAGAGGCTGTGGGCGCCGTACCAATCGGGGGCCGAAGCGCCGGTCCCGGTCGCCGTGCCGCCCGTGCGGTTGCGCGAGGAGTGGACCAAGTTGTCCCGGATCGCGCTGGCCGCACCGCGGACCGTGCTGCTCGCCGATCACGACCCTCGCGCCGACGAACTCGCGGCGGCGATGCGCGCGCGGGCCCCGCGCCACGGCGCCGCCATCTCCGACACCGAGACCCCCGCCGACACCATGGTGCTGCTGCTGGCGCCGGCCGTGGCCGTGGACGAAGAAGGCGCGGTCGCGGAACTCGCCGAGTTCGCTCGCATCACCGAACAGTTGACCACGATCGCTCCGGGCGTCACCGAATGCTGGCTGGTGACAACCGGTGCGGAGGCCGCGACGCCGCAAGACGACCCGTGCCTCGCCCACTCGGCCGTGAGCGCCGCGTATCGCAGCCTGGGCCTGGACCATCTCGGCATCGCCTTCCGGCACCTCGACCTGCCGCCGGACGCCGCGTCGCTGAACCCGGCCGCGGTGGCCGACAAGATCTTCGAAGCCATCCATGTGCTCGGCGAGCCCGAACTCGCGCTGCGGAACGGGAAGTTGCACGCGAAGCGTCTCGTCCGCGCCGAGCCGGGCGGTGCGTCGACGCCTCCGGATCTGCGCGAGGTCTTGATTCTCGGTGGGACCGGACACGTCGGCCTCGAGTTCTGCGCGCAGTTCGTCCGCGACGGCGCGCGCCGGATCACCCTGGTGAACCGCACCGGGGAGACGAGCGCGCTCACCGAGCGGCTGCGGGCGATACGCGAACTCGGCCGAACCGAGATCGACGTGGTGGCCTGCGATATCACCGAAGCGGCCGCGGTGGCCGACCTGGCGCGGCGTTTCGCCGATCGTCCGGTGAGCGTGGTCGTGCACGCCGCGGTCCGGTACGTGTGGTCCCGGTTCGAATCGGACGCGGTCGCCGAGGCAGCCGCGGCGAAGGTGCTCGGACTCGCCGGGGTGCTGCGCTCGGTGCCATCGGCCGCCGACTGCACCGTCCTTTTGTGCTCCTCGTTCGTGGCCACGCTCGGTGGGCGCGACCAGGCGTTGTACGCGGCCACGAATCGCATGCTCGACAGCCTCGCCGTACGGCTGCGGGCGCAGGGCGGGGATTGCGTGTCGGTGCAATGGGGACTGTGGGGGTTGCCCGGTGCGGAACACGCCGCCGTGGAGGCGCGAATCCTCGGTGCGGGTTTGCAGCCGATGCCCGCCGCGCCCGCGATCGCGGCGGGTTTCGCCGATCGCACCGGCAACGGGATCGTGCTGTCCGCGGACTGGGAGCGGCTGCGTGAGACGGTCGAACTCGTGGGCCTGACAACGGTTTTCGCACCCGCCCTCCCGGCTCCCGAGCCTTCGGCGCCCGTCGCCACGCCGTCTACGCCGCCGTCACGGGCAGCCGAGCCGGAAGCGGACGTGACAGACGATCTCGCGGAGGTCATCCGGCGTGAACTCGGGCAAGTGATGCTCCTCGACGGTCCCGACCACATCGACGGCTCGGTCCCGCTGGTCGCGCTCGGCTTCGACTCGTTGCAGGCGGTCGATCTGCGCGCCCGGTTGAAGACGACGCTGCACCGCGAACTCCCGGTCGCGGCCATCCTGGGCGGCGCGTCCCTGGACGACGTCGTGCTGCTCATGTCCGAGAACCGAGGCTGATGGTGGCCGAGAACAAAGGCTCAGGAGGCCGCTTCATGTCGGAGAACACGCAGGCGCCCATGCCGGAGATCGAGGACGTGCTCGCGCTGAGCCCGTTGCAGGAGGGCTTGTTCTCACTGGCCAGGCTGGCCGGAGAAGGCGATCTGTACGCACTGCAATTCGTCTACGAGATCGCGGGGCCCGTCGATGTGGCGCTGTTGCGCCGCAGCGTCGAGACGATTCTGCGACGGCACGCGAACCTACGCGCGTCGTTCTGGGATCGCGACCTTCCCCGGCCGGTGCAGATCGTGCCCGTCACGGCGGAGCTGCCGTGGGCCGAACGCGCGATCGACCCGGCCGACGACCTCGACGCCGTCATCGCCGCCGAAACACGGGCGCCGTTCGACCTGGCCCGAGGCCCACTGCTGCGCGTGCTGCTGCTGCGGCTGCCCGACGACACCCGGCGTCTAGTCCTGACCGCGCACCACATCCTGCTGGACGGCTGGTCGCTCGGCGTCTTCTTCCGGGAACTGTTCGCCCTGTACCAGGCGGACGGCGCGGCGGACGCGCTACCCGCACCCCGGCCCTACCGGGACTACATCGGCTGGCTGTCCGCCCGCGACAACGAAACCGCGCTGCGCGCCTGGCGGGAATACCTCGGTGATCTCGATCCGCTGATCATCGCCGACCGCGGTGATTCCACGGTCAACACCATCGTGCCCACGATCGACACGCTGACGCTGGACGCGGCCGACACCAGCCGGTTGACCGCATGGGCGCGGGCGAACGCGCTGACGATGAACACCGTCGTGCAGTACGCCTGGTCGGTCGTGCTCGGCAGGCTGACCGACCGGAGCGACGTGGTCTTCGGCACCACCGTCTCGGGACGGCCGGACGAGCTGTCCGGTGTCGAGACCATGATCGGGTTGTTCATCAACACCGTCCCCGTGCGCGTGGCTATCGGCGCGGGCAATGTGGTGCGCGACTGCGCGCGGCTGCAACGCGAGGCGGCTCCGATGCGTGATCTCGCCTACGTCAGCCTGTCCGCGATTCAGCGGTCGGTGGGTTCCGGCACGCTGTTCGACACGCTGTTCGTGTACGAGAACGCGCCCATGTCCGATGTGCTGCGCCCCATCGAGGCGGCCGACGGCGTTCGGTTCCGGCCGATCACGTCGGAGAGCCTGACGCACTACCCGCTCGCGGTGACCTCGTTCCTGTACGAGGGGCAGCTGGTGGTGACGGTCGAGGCGGTGCGGGCGGCGTTGCGCACGCTGTCCGGTCCCGACGTCGCGGCGCGGTTGATCTCGGTGCTGCGGCAGTTACCCGAGATCGGCGAGCGCGGGCCCGACGCTCTGGACGTGCTGCTACCGGGCGAGAGCGCGCGGCCACCGGCCGCCACCGCCGAAGACGTGCGCGGCGCGACCATATGGGAGCTGTTCGCGCGCCAGGTGGCCGCCACACCGGACGCGCTCGCGCTCAGCGCCGAGCACGATCGGTACACCTACCGCGAGTTGTTCGATGCCGCAGTGGGTTCGGCGGGTGTCATCGCCGCCTACGGCGCCGGTCCGGAAGACGTCGTCGCCCTGGCCTTGCCGCGGTCGGCTCAGTCGATCGTGGCCATCCTCGCCGTGCTCGCCACCGGCGCGGCCTATGTGCCCGTCGACATCACGCTGCCCGCCACCCGCATCGAATCGATCGTGCGCCGATCCCGTCCTCGACTGATCCTGGTCGACGCCCGGGGCCTGCCCGCGCTCCACGAGATCGGGGACAGCCCGCGGATACTGCTGATGGACCAGCTCTCCGAGAATCTGCCTGCGTTCACACCCGCGCCCGGCCGCCGCCCGGACCAGTCCGCGTACCTGATCTTCACCTCCGGTTCCACCGGGGAACCCAAAGGCGTCGTGGGCACCCACTCCGCGCTGGCCGCGTACTTCGCCGACCACCGCGACCGGGTCTACCGGCCCGCCGTGGCGCGGCTCGGACGGCCGCTGCGGATCGCGCACGCCTGGTCGCTCAGCTTCGACGCCTCCTGGCAGCCTCTCATCGGACTGCTCGACGGACACGCCATCCACCTGTTCGACGCCGAGGAGATGCGCGACGCGCGACGTCTGGTCGACGGCATCATCCGGCACGGACTGGACATGATCGACACGACCCCCTCGATGTTCGCCCAGCTCGCCGCGGCCGGGCTGGTCGACGCGGGTGCCACGCCGCTGTCCGTGCTCGCGCTCGGCGGCGAGGCCATCGGCGTGCCGCTGTGGAAGCAGTTGTGCGCGCTGCCCGATACCGCCGTGCACAACTGCTACGGCCCCACCGAGACGACGGTGGAGGCGGTGGTCGCCGCGGTGGTCGACGGCGATGCCGAACCGGCCATCGGGGCACCGGTCACCGGGATGACCGGTTATGTCCTGGATTCGCGGCTGCGGCAGGCGCCGGTGGGCGTCGTGGGCGAGCTGTATCTCGCCGGCGCCCAGGTCGCGCGCGGTTATGTCGGCATGCCGGGAATCACCGCGGGCCGGTTCGTCGCCGACCCGCACCGCGCGGGCGAGCGGATGTATCGCACCGGTGATCTGGTGCGCCGCTTGCCCTCCGGCGATCTGGCCTACGTCGGCCGGGTAGACGACCAGGTGAAGATCCGCGGCTACCGGATCGAGATCGGCGATATCGAGACGGCCTTGCTCGCGCTGCCGGGTGTGCGGGCCGCCGCGGTGGTCGTGGTGCGCCGAGCGGGTGGTCCCGCCCTGGCCGCGTTCGCCGTGGGTGACGGTCTCGACGCGGTGGAGTTGCGCGCCGCGCTGACCGAGCGGCTGCCGAGTTACATGGTGCCGAACCGGATTCTGGTCGTCGAGCAGCTGCCGGTGACCAGCAACGGAAAGCTCGACGCGAAGCGGCTCGCGGTGCTCGCCGAGGATCGGGCCGCCGGTGCGGGAGCGGGGGCGGCCCCCGCGCGCACCGGCACCGAACGCAGGCTGTGCGCCGCGGTGGCCGAGCTGTCCGGCGGTCCCGTCCCCGGTATCGATGACGACCTGGTCGGCCTCGGCCTGGACAGCATCGTGGCGATCTCCCTGGTGAATCGACTACGGCGCGACGGCCTTTCGATCAGCCCGAAGACGGTCCTGAGCGCCTCGACGATCCGGGAGCTCGCCGCGCGAATCGACGCGGAAGCGGGCCGCGAACGGGCGTCGACCTCCGAGGGGTACGGCCCGGTCGGTCCGACGCCGATCGTGTCCTGGATGCACGAGTACGGGGGCTACCGCAGGCTCGCCCTGAGCAACCTGCTCGAGCTGCCCGACGGCATCGATCAGGACGGGCTCACCGCTGTGTTGCAGGCGTTGCTGGACGGCCACGACATGCTGCGGGCCCGTTTCGTCACCACATCGGAGGGCTACGAACTCCATACCCGCGCTCCGGGCAGCGTACGCGCGCAGGACATCCTGTCCCGGGTCGACGAAGGCGACGACTTCCACGCGACGCTGGCGGCTCGCGGCCATGCGGTCGCCGACGAGATCGATCCGTTCACCGGCGACCTGGTGCGCGCCGTGTGGTTCACCAGATCCGGCGCCCCTGACGTGCTACTGCTCACCATCCATCACCTGGCCGTCGACCCGGTCTCCTGGTACATCATCTCCGCCGACCTGGAGGCGTGCTGGGCGGAGGTCGCCGCGGGACGCACGCCGACCCCGGCCGTCGAGCACACCGGCTACCGGCAGTGGGCCCGGCTCTTGCGTGAACGGGTGGGCTCCGAGGCGGTTTCGGCTCAGCGCGACTACTGGACGCGCCAGGTCGCCGCACCGGATCCGGTGCTCGGCGCCCGGTTGCCCGACCCGACGTCCGACACCTGGGCTTCCTACCGGGTCCACCCGGTGCCGACCTCGGCCGAGACGAGCGCGGCGATCCTGGACAGCCTCGGCGGTGGCGCGGCCGGGGTGCGCGAATTCCTGCTGGCCGCATTGACGATGACGCTGGCGAGCTGGCGCGCGGAACACGGTCAGGACCCCGCCGCGGGCGCGTATGTCGCGCTGGAAGGCCACGGCCGGGAGGACGAGGTACTCGGCGCCGACGTCGACAGCGCGCACTCGGTGGGCTGGTTCACCAGCATCGTGCCCGCCCGGCTCGGCGCTGACGCCGAGAGCGTGGATGTGGCGACGGCACTGGCGGATCCGGTTCGTGCGGCCGCACTGCTCGAGCACGTCGCGGAGCACTTGGCCGAACTGCCGAACGGCGGTGTGGACTTCGGCGTGCTGCGCTACCTCGACCGAGCGCCCGAGCTGGCCGGCGCGCCGCAGCCGCAGGTGCTGTTCGACTACCTGGGCCGGTTCGACATGGCCGGCGCGGGGCGGCCATGGGCGCCGATCCCGGATCTGGCGTTGCACGAGTGTCTTCCGCTCGTCGCGGAGCCCGACTTCCCGCTCCGCTACGCGCTCGATGTCGTCTCGGCGGTGCGGACCACCGCCGACGGGCCGCAGCTGGTCACCATGCTCCGCTGGAGCGAGGCGGTGTTCACCGCCGCCGAGGTGGCCCGGCTCGCCGAGCTGTGGCACGACGCCGTCGCGGCGCTCGAGCGCGCCGTCTCCGTGGTGACCGTGGGCGCCGACTGACCGCGATCTCCCAGCCACTCAGCCCATTCGAATTCCCAGCCTGAAGGACCCCCATGTCAGACGAGATCCTCGAGCGGCGCAAGCGGCTGCTCCAGCAGCGACTGCGTGAACAGCAACTCGCGCCCGCCCAGGCGACACCCGAGCGCGGCAGGCGCCCCGGCGAACCGGCTCCGCTCTCGTCCGCGCAGCAGCGGATGTGGTTCCTGCAGACGGTCGCGCCGGAGGACACCACGCTCAATGTCTGCGTCGGCTACCGTCTCGACGGTCCGCTGGACACCGCGCGGCTGCGCGCCGCCTTCGACACCGTCGTCGCGCGGCACGAGATCCTGCGCACCACCTACCACGCAGGCGCGGACGGCGACCCGTATCAGATCGCGCACACCGATCTGGGAATCGCCTGGCAGCAGCACGATCTCACCGACCTGTCCGAGGAAGGGCGAGGCAGGCGGCTCGAAGTCCTGGCGAGGCGGGAATTCACGCGTCCGTTCGACCTCACCTCGGATTCTCCGCTGCGGGTGACGCTGGCGCGCACCGGCCCGGCCGAACACGTGCTGGTGCTCACGATCCACCACATCGGCTGGGACGACGATTCCTGGTCGGTCTTCTTCGCCGAGCTCAATGCCGCCTACCGCGGTGACGCACTGGCGGAGATCCGGTCGCAGTACGTCGACGTGTCGCTCGCCGAGCGGTCCGCCGACGACGACGCCGACCTGGCGTACTGGCGCGCCCGGCTGACTCCGCTGCCGGAACGACTCGAGTTGCCCGGGGCGCTCGGCGCGACCGCCGCCACGCGCAATGCCGACAAGTGCGTGCTGCCGTTGCCGCCCGAACTGCTCGACCGGGTCACCGAGGTCGCGCGCGAACGGTCGGCGACCCCGTTCATGGTGCTGCTGTCCGCCTTCCAGGCGCTGGTCAATCGGTACACGGCGGCGACGGACTTCCTCGTCGCGGTGCCGGTGACCGACCGCCGAGGCCGCGACGCCGAGGCACTGATCGGCTATTTCGGCAACACGCTGCTGTTGCGGGCCCGCATCGATCCGGCGCAGACGTTCGCCGGGCTGGTCGACGCGACGAGGGACGCCGCCCGCGACGCGTTCGCGCACCAAGGCGTCGGCGTCGAGCGGGTCGTCCGCGAGGTGAGCTCGGACCGCATCGCGGGCAGCGACGGCCTGGCCCAGCTGGTGCAGCTGAGCTTCAGCGTGCGCGGCGGGGCGAACGGCTTCGATCTCGCCGATGTCGGATCCATCGAGCTGCCGTGGGGAAGCGCGGTCGCGCAGGAGCCCCTCGGCCTGATGGTCGTCCTCGACGACGCGGGTGCGCGCGTGGAAGCCACCTATCTCGTCGACGAGCTGGACCGGTCGGTGGTGGATCAATTGCTGCGGCACTACCTGGCATTGCTCGCCGGCGCGGTGGGCGATCCGGGGCAACCGGTCCGCGCGATCGACATCCTCGGCGCCGCCGACCGCGCCGAGATCATCGCGGCGTCGCACGGTCCGCTCGTCGACGCACCGGCGACCACCTTGGTCGACCTGGTACGGCGGCAGGTGGCGGCGACCCCGGATCGCGTCGCGGTGGTATCCGACGACGCCGAACTCACCTACGCCGAGTTGAAACGGCGCGCGAACCGGCTGGCGCACTGGCTGATTCGCCGCGGTGCCGGCCCCGAGCAGCTCGTCGCGCTGCGCATGGCGAACTCCATCGAGTTCATCGTCGCGAGCCTCGCGGTGCTCGAGTCGGGCGCCGCGTACCTGCCGATCGATCCGGCCTATCCTCCGGATCGCATCGAATATCTGCTGTCCGACGCCCGTCCGACGCTGTCGTTCGACGCCGACGCGATCGCCGCGGCGATGACCGAGGCGGCGGCCCTGCCGGACACGGAACCGGCCGACGCCGACCGCACCGCACCGCTGCGCCCGTCGAACATCGCCTACGTCATCTACACCTCGGGCTCCACCGGCCAGCCCAAGGGCGTGCCCGTCCCGCACGACGCGATCGCCGACCACCTGGTGAATTTCGCGGCCGACTGGGACGCGAGCATCCCGGAGCGGGTCCTGCAGGCGACCTCGGTGAGCTTCGACGCTTCGCTGGCCGACATCTTCCTGCCGCTGATCGCCGGCGCGAGCATCGTGGTCCCGAAACCGAACGCCTACCGCGACATTCCCTATGTCGCCGAGCTGATCGCCCGGCACGGGATCACCGTGCTGCACATGGTGCCGTCGCTGCTGGCGACCTTCCTCATGCTGCCGGAGGCGAACGACTGGCGGGCGTTGCGGCACGTGCCGGTCGGCGGTGAGGCGCTGCCCGGCGAGATCGCCGACCGCTTCGCCGCGCAATTCGACGCCGATCTGCGCAACCACTACGGCCCCACCGAAGCCGTCGTGTGCTCGACCTCCATGCCGGTCGACGGGCCGCAGGGCACCAGGATCGTGCCGATCGGATTCCCGAACCGCAACGTCTACGTCTACCTGCTCGACGACTCGTTGCGGCTGGTGCCGCCGGGCGTGCTCGGGGAGATCTACCTCGGCGGCCGTCAGCTCGCACGCGGCTATCTGGACCGGCCCGCCCTGACCGCGGAGCGTTTCGTCGCCGATCCCTTCCTGCCCGGCGGCAGGCTGTACCGCACCGGTGACCTCGCCCGGCGCACCGCCGACGGCGAGATCGAATTCGTCGGCCGCGCCGACGAACAGGTGAAGGTGCGCGGGTTCCGGATCGAGCTCGGGGAGGTGGAGGCGGCGGTCGCCGACCACCCCGGCGTCGCGCAGTGCGTCGCGATCGTCACCGACCACGAGCGGCTCGGCCCCATCCTGGCCGCGTACCTGGTACCCGCGCCGGGAGCCGAGATCGACTTGCAGCAGGTGCGCGCGACGGTCGCGGCGACACTGCCCGAGCACATGGTCCCGGCGGCGTTCGCGGTGATCGATGAGGTGCCGCTGAGCGCGCACGGCAAGCTCGATCGCCGCGCGCTGCCGGAGCCCGTGCTGGCGAAGACCCACAGCTATCGCGAGCCCGAGTCACCCACCGAGATCCGGCTCGCCGCCCTGTACGGCGAGTTGTTCGACGCCGAGCGGGTGGGCGCCGACGACTCGTTCTTCGAACTCGGCGGCCACTCCCTGCTCGCGGCCCGGCTGGTCGCGCTGGTGCGTGACACCTTCGGGGTCGACATCGACGTGCGCGCGCCGTTCGACACCCCGACGGTCGCGGGACTCGCCGCGCATCTGGTCGCCCGGTATCACGACCAGTTCGGTGAGAACCTCGACGAGGTCACCCCCACCGGGCGCACAGCGGGCGACGACGCCGCGATGCCGACGAAACAAGCACGCCCCGAGCGGGTTCCGCTGTCGTACTCGCAGCGCGCGTTGTGGCTGCGCCGCAAGCTGGAGGGTCCGTTCGGCTGGGAGAACTTCCGGTTCGCCATCCGTTTCGACGGTGCGCTCGACGTCGACGCGCTCTCCGACGCCCTCGCCGACGTCGTGGGCCGCCACGAGTCGCTGCGCACGAGCTTCCCGGAACACGAGGGGACGCCGTATCAGCGGGTGGCCCCGGCCGGCCCGGTCGAGCTGCCGCACACTGCGCTCGACGGTGATCCGGACACGGTGGCGGCCCGGCTGGAGGAAGCTCTGGAAGCCGAGGCGAGCCACGTCTTCGACCTGGCGGCGGAATCGCTGGTCCGGTTGCGCCTGTTCGTCCTGGACGAGCGAACCCATGTGCTGTCGGTGCTGGCACATCACATGGTCACCGACCGGGAATCGTGCCGGGTGTTCATCGAGGATCTCACCGTCGCCTACCGGGCGCGGGTCGGCGGCGCCGCTCCGTCCTGGCCGGAGCTGACGCTGCAATTCGCCGATTTCGCGGTGTGGCAGCGCGATACCTTCGACCACGCACCCGGCCGCGACGATCTCAGTGAATACGGCCGTAGACAGCTCGACTATTGGCGCGGCGCCCTGGCGGGGCTGCCGGTGGAGATCGCGGTCGCGCACGACCGCCCGCGGCCCGCGCGGCTCGGCCACGCCGGTGTGAGCGCGACCCGCATCGTTCCCGCCGAGACGTGGCAGGCATTGCGATCGCTGGCCGAGACGTCCGGCGCGACGGAATTCATGCTGTGCCAGGCGGCGGCCGCGGTGCTGGTGCACACGCTCGGCGGTGGTGACGACGTGCCGATCGGCGCGACGGTCGCCAACCGGCCCGGACGATCGGTGGACCGGCTGATCGGGCTGTTCGCCGACATGATGGTGTTGCGCAACGACCTTTCGGGCGAACCGACGCTGCGCACCGTGCTCGAGCGGGTGCGCGAGTCCGCGCTCAGCGCCCTCGGCCATCAGGACGTGCCCTTCGAGCGGATCGTCGAGACGCTCAACCCGCCCCGGGTACTCGGCCGCAACCCGCTGTTCCAGGTGATCATGCAGTTCGGGCACACCGCGCCGACGGTCGATTTCGCCGCGCGCGGGGAGGCGACGCTGACTCCGCTCACGCCGCAGTACGACGCCGCGTTCATGGACTTCCACCTGGACTTCCTGGTGCAACCCGGCGGGGAGCTGCTGGTGCGGGTCGTGGTGAACTCCGAGCTCTACGACCCGGCCTCCGGCGAGGTCTTCGCCGACACGCTGGTGCGGGTCTTGTCCGCGTTCGCCACGAAACCCGATACAGCGGTCCGGGATTCGAACCTCGCGCCGGAGGGCTGGGACACCGCGCGCACCGTGGTGCGCTACTCGACCACGGAGGTCGCGGTCGGCGAGGCCGAACCAGGCCCGCCGCAAACCGAGACCGAGCGCACGCTGGCCGCGCTCCTGGAGGAATTGCTCGAGATCACCGACGTGGGCCGCACGGACGGATTCTTCGCGCTCGGCGGCGACAGCGTCATCGCGATCCAGTGGGCGGCGCGAGCGGGCGAGGCAGGCCTGGCGCTGACCCCGCAGATGATCTTCGAGTACTTCACCCTCCACGAGCTGGCGGCGGCGGTGGACGCGGCCACCGATCAGGCCGCGCAGGCGGCGCGGGTACCCGAGGAACATCGGTACGAGCCGATGTCGGCCTCGGGGCTGTCCGGGGACGCGTTGGCCATGCTGCGCGAATCCTGGTCCGCGCAACGATGATCCGAGAGAGCCGGTCGTGGTCGGCGGACCGCGACCGGCTCGCGATCGGCCCGCGGCGATTAGGATCTTCGGCGATGGATTCCGTGCCTGCGTGGTTCATGTTCCCGGTCATCCTGGCCGTCGCGGCTATCGCGGCCGGGCGATGGTTTCTCGTCGCGGACACCATCACCGATCGCATGATCAACCGGGCATGGGCGTGGAATGTCGGTGGCCTCGCGCTCTATGTCACCGTCAGCGCGGCGGGATTCCCCGTGCTCGGCCAGCGGCTGTTCCTGTGCTGCGGATTGCTGACCACCGCCGTCGTTCTGGTGCTCGCGCAACTGGTCGCGGGGGCGCGGCCCGAGGTGACGTTGCGACGGCAGCGGATCTACAACGCCGTCGCCGCCATCGCTTCGGCGGTGACGCTGGTGATTTCGCCCGCCGCCCGGGACGTGCTGCATGTCGGATTGGACGAGATCGTATGGACGCTGTCCGAGCTGCCCATGGCCGCCAGCGGGTATCTGGTGGCGCAGGCAAGTGTCCGGGAGTTGCGGACCGCGGCACATTCGGCGAAGGAGAAGCTGACTTATTCGGTTCTGCTGTGCCTCGCAGTGTATTGGGCGGTGGCGGCAGTCCTCACTGTCATCCGCGCGATAGGTGGTGTGCCGCCGAGCCATCCGGGGAATGTCTTGGCGGTCTGGTCGTTCTTCTGCCTGCTGGTCATCGCGACACTCACGGCGATACCACTGTTCACCGCCGTGTTGGTGCGCGCGGGGCTGGATCGGGCAGGCCGGCGTTGTCGCCGCCTGCATCCCCTGTGGTGTGACCTGACCGCCGCCGTCCCGGAAGTCGTCTTGAACCAGGAGGACAGCGGCGCGGCGTCACGGCTCTATCGGATGACGGTGGAGATCCAGGACGCCCTCTTGCATTTGAAGCCCTATATGCCGTTCCCGGCGCCGGAACGCGAGTCCGCCTCCGGTCCCGGTGCGGGTGATCATGCCCGTCGGATCGCCCATGCCATCCGGTCCAGAGCCGCCGGGCTCCGGCCGGTCGCGCAGACGGCCCCGTTCGCCGCGCTGCCATCCGGTAGCCGCGATCGTGCCCACGGTCTGCGGCAGCTGCTCGAATTGGCCCGGGAATGGCCGAAAGCGCGCGCCGATGTAGGTTAGGCAAACCTATTTAGGCTCGGCTAAGCTATGCCGCAGCAGTCTCGGTCCGCCGATCCGGCGGCAGACAAGGAGTGGCAGCGCGATGGAGTCGACACAGCGTCGGGCAGAAGGAATGGTGGACATCGGCCTGGAGGAGATCCGGGCCGCGGTGGCCGGTCAACTGGGGCTCACCGCCGCCGACATCGCCGATCACGACGACCTCATCCAACTCGGGCTCGACTCGATCCGCACGATGAAGCTCGCAGGCGGCTGGCGCAAGCGCGGCGCCGACATCAACTTCGCTCAGCTGGCCTCCAGTCCCACGGTGGCTTCGTGGCACGCTCTGCTGGACGCGAACGACGCCGCCGGGCGATCGGCAGAGCCGGTGCCGGTCGAGCTGGTGGCACCGATCGCGGCCGCCGACGACGAGTCGGCTCCGTTCCCGCTGGCCACCATGCAGCACGCGTACTGGATCGGCCGCTCCGACGAGCAAGAACTCGGCGGAGTCGCCGCGCACCTCTACGTCGAATTCGACGGCGGCCGCATCGATCCCGCGCGACTCGAGCGCGCGGTGGCCGAGCTTGTCGCCGCACATCCGATGCTGCGCACCAGATTCCTGCCGGATGGCACTCAGCAGACCATGACGGCCCCGGGCAAACCGGTGTTCGGCGTCGTCGACCTGCGCGATCGGTCGCCCGAGGAGACCGAGGCCGCCTTGACCGAGTTGCGCGAGCGCAAGACCCATCAGCGCCTCGACATAGAAGATGGCCAGGCCATCGACGTCACGCTCACCCTGCGCGACCCGGACCGCAGCAGGTTGCACCTGGATGTCGACATGCTCGCGGGCGACGCTATGAGCTACCGCGTGCTGATCTCCGATCTGGCCGAGCTGTACCACGGGGCGGCCGTGCCTGCCCCCGGCTATACCTACCGTCGCCACCGCACCGAGCATCGAGAGGACGTCACCGCTCGCGACCGCGACCGGCAGTGGTGGCAGCAGCGGCTGCCGGAATTGCCGGGCGCACCGGAGCTTCCCACCGTTCCGGTCAGCGAGCGCACCGACCCGAACCGCACCGTGCGCTACGACCACTGGCTGCCGCCGGAAGCCAAGCAGCGGTTGCTCGCCGCCGCGCACGAGCGCGGCATCACACCGGCGATGGCATTGGCGGCGGTGTTCGCCGAGACCATCGGCGGTTGGTCGGCGCAGAGTCGCTTCCTGCTGAATGTGCCGCTGTTCCACCGGGATCCGGTGCACCCCGACATCGACCGCGTGATCGGCGATTTCACCTCCTCGATCATGCTCGAGGTCGACGTCACCGAGAGCATGTCGGTCACCGACCGCGCCCGCGCGCTACAGCGGGGGATGCACGAAAGCGGCGCGCACACCGCCTATTCCGGGCTCGAGGTGTTGCGCGATCTGGGTAGGCAGCGCGGCGAGCCGGTGCTGGCCCCGGTCGTCTACACCAGTGCTCTGAATCTGGGCGAACTGTTCGCCGACAAGGTCACCGAAACCTTCGGTGAGCCGGTGTGGATTATTTCGCAGGGACCGCAGGTGCTGCTCGACGCGCAGGTCACCGAGGTCCGTGGCGGGCTGCTGTTGAACTGGGACGTGCGCGCGTCGGCCTTTCCCGAGGGCCTGATCGACGCCATGTTCGCCTGGTACTGCGCGGCCATCGGGCGGCTGGGGGAAGGCGCGGCAGGGTGGAACGCGGAGGCCGCCGTGCGGCTGCCGGTCGCCCAGGCCGAGGTCCGCGCCGCGGTCAACGCCACCGACGGCCCGGTCAGTGGGCGTTGTCTGCACCAGGGCTTCTTCGAGCACGCGGCGGCGAATCCCGGTGCACCCGCGGTGCTGTGGGGTCTCGGCGACGAGCAAGGGGTGTGGAACTACGGGGAATTGGCCGCCCGGGCGCTGGCCGTGGCGGGCGCCTTGCGTGCCGAGGGCGTGCAGCCCGGCGACGCGGTCGCGGTTCAGCTACCGAAGGGGCCGGACCAGGTCCTTGCTGTGCTCGGTGTGCTCGCGGCGGGGGCGACCTACGTCCCGATCGGTTTCGATCAGCCGGTCGGGCGACGCGCGGAGATCCTGCGCACCGGCGGCATCGCCGCGGCGCTGACGGTCGAGTGCGCGGACCTGGGGGCGCCGATCGCGTGTCTATCCATCGACGCGGCCGGCGACTACCCGCGGCCGCTGGCCGCGCCCGTCTACCCGCATACCGGCGAGATCGCCTACGTGCTCTTCACATCCGGATCGACCGGCGTGCCCAAGGGCGTCGAAATCCCGCATCGCGGCGCGATGAACACCATCGACGCGTTGAACGAATGGTTCGAGGTCGACAGCACAGGTCGCGCGCTCGGACTGTCCGCCCTGGAATTCGACCTCTCCGTCTACGACATCTTCGGCCTGTTCGCGACGGGCGGAGCGGTCGTGACCGTCGATCCGGAGCAACGCGCCGATCCGGCCACGTGGGTGGAACTGCTGCGCACGCATCGGGTGTCGATCCTCAACTGTGTGCCGAGCATGCTGGACATGATTCTGGAGATCGGCGGTGACCAGCTGGGCGATTCGCTGCGCGCGGTCGTCCTCGGCGGCGACTGGGTCGGCGCGGATCTGGCCCGCAGGCTCTCGGTCCAGGTGCCGGGTTGCCGCTTCGCCGGTCTGGGCGGCGCGACCGAGACCTCCATCCACACCACCATCTGCGAGGTGAAGGGCGAGCCGCCGGCGCACTGGGCGACCGTGCCGTTCGGCGTTCCGTTGCGCAATGTCAGGTGCCGAGTCGTCGGTCCCGCGGGCCGAGACTGCCCCGACTGGGTGCCCGGGGAACTGTGGGTCGGCGGTGTCTGCGTCGCCGCGGGCTACCGCAACGACCCGGAGCGGACCGCGGAGCGTTTCGTCGAGCACGACGGTATCCGCTGGTACCGGACCGGTGATCTGGCCAGGTACTGGCCCGACGGCACGATCGAATTCCTCGGTCGCGCCGACCATCAGGTGCAGATCCGCGGGTACCGGGTGGAGCTGGGCGAGGTGGAGAGCGCGCTGCGCACGGTGCCGGGCGTGCGGCACGCCGTCGCGGCGGTCGTCGGTGCGGGCGCGCCCAAGCTGGTCGCCGCCGTCGCGGGTGACGTGGCCGAGATCGGCGACATCACCGCGGCGGTCTCGGATCTGCTGCCCGGCTACATGGTCCCCGCTCGCGTCGAATTCCTGGCGCGGATGCCGTTGACCGCCAACGGTAAATTGGACCGCCGCGCCGTGGTCCGCATCCTCGAACCGGAGGCCGAGGAGGATCAGGCCACCGCCCCGCGCGACGACGTGGAGGCCGCGCTGGCCGATATCGTCGCGACCGTCCTGGGGATCGACGCGATCGGCGTGTACGACGACTTCTTCGGCCGGGGCGGCGATTCCGTGCTCGCCACCACCGTCATCGCCCGGGTACGCGAGTGGTTGCAAGCCGACCACGCACTGGTCGCGGACCTGTTCGCCACTCGTACCGTCGCCCGGTTCGCCGAGCGGCTACAGGAACGCGAAGGCAAGGACGGCAGGCTGCCCGCGGTCGCCCGGCTCTACCTCGAGGTGGCATCGATGACGGACGAGGAGATCCTCGCCCAGACGTAACGAGGGGCTCGGCTGCGCCGGGTCACGGTCCGACGAGCGGGCGGCGCGGCAAGTCGACCGCATTCCGGTCGCAGGCGCGCACGACCGTCGGTGGCGTGCACGCACGGACCTCAGGCGATGGTTCCTCGTGGCGGGACCGGAATGCTCCCGGCTCGAGGCGTGCTCGCCGAGCGTGCCGCGGCGACGGAACCACAGAACGGGCAGGCGCCTTCCGCTTGTGGGAACTCGGCGTCCTCCGTGTACGCGTCCGCGACGAGGAATCCGCACCAGTGCAGGTCGTCGGCGAACTGTGTTTTGACGGCGATCGGCACGTCGGCGTCGGCCGCGCCGAGCCCGTCGAGCAACGCCAGCAAGCGCGGGTCGTGGATGCGCAGATCGCACCACGCCCGCGGGTGCTCGAGCACGAAGCCTTCCGAGTCGCGATGCAGCACGGCGAATTTCGACAGCGTCGCCGACCAGGGGAGCGGCGTGCTCGGTCGCGGCGCGGACCGCGTGAACGGGCGGATGGTGTAGAGGTCGCGTCCGCCGTCCCGCACCGTGATCGACAGCCAGCCGTCGTCGGCGAGCCTGCCCATCAGTCCGGCGACATCGGCACCGCCCGTAGCCATCTCCGCCAGGGTCGCCGGTCCGCGGTTCAGTGTTTCCAGCGCCTGGAGCTGACCGGCGGTCAGGCCGGTCAGCTTCTCCTCGCGCGACGGATCGGTCAGCACCGCGCCCGCCGTACCGGTCGGGCAGGTGACGCCGGGCCGGAACGCGAATCTGGTCTGCTGTGAATATGTGGCGGCGGGCAAAGACCGAACCTCCGCTTGTGGGATCGAGCTGACCGGCGGGTCGCCTATTTCGCCGCGGCGGCGAAGGCGGGTTCCAGCTTGTCCAGGATGTAGGGCACCGAGAGCGCGGTGGGGGTGTTCACGGCGCTGATCTCCTGAGTGGTGAGGAAGACGACCGAGCCTTTTTCGACCGCGGGCAGGTCGGCGTATCCCGGTAGCTGCCGGTACTTCTCGTCGAGGCCCGGAGCATAGCCGGCCAGCAACAGATCGGCGGTCAGCTCGTCGACCCGTTCCGGTGACAGGGCCAGCCTGCCCTGGTTGGCGGGCAGGTCGGTGAGGTTCTTCGGAATGCCGAGACCCAGTTGGGTGAACACCTTCGACGACCCGTCGTCGGGGTCGGTCAACACCATCAGCTGCGCCGGACCGGCCAGCCAGGTACTGGCGAACGTCTTGCCCTTCAGGCCGGGGTTCGCTGCGGCGATGGCGGCGATCTTGTCGTCCACCTTCGCGATCACCTTGCTCGCCTCGTCCGTCTTGTGCAGCACCTTGCCGAGGGCGGTGACCTGGTCCTGCCAGGGCGCCACCGACTCTTTGCTCAGCGCGGGCAGCGTCGGTGCGACACGGGACAGCTCGTCGTAGGTCTTCTGATCGGCGATGAACGGGTCGACCAGAATCAGGTCCGGCTCCAGGGTCGCGACTTGTTCGGCGATATTCCCGGTGCTGGTGAGCGCCTTCGCCGACTCGAGACTCTTGGGCTCCCACGGCGGTGTGCTCTTGGAGGCCACCGCGACATTGTCGAGGTATCCGACCGGGACGACGCCGAGCGCGAGTGTGGTGTCCAGCCACTGGTTGCCGAGGGCGACGATCTTCTTCGGGGTGCCTTCGACGGTGGTCTCGCCACGGGCGTGGGTGATGGTCACCTTCTCGCCGCCGGACGCCGACTCGTCCTCGGAGGATCCGCACGCGGCGACGGTGAGGGCGAGAACTCCCGCCATCAGGGTCAGCGCCGCCCGCGGCCAACGGCCGCGCGTCCGAACGAACTTCATCGTCGCACCTTCCTTCAAAGCAAATCAGCCAAGGCTAACCTATCTTGCTCCGCGGCGGATATCCGGTTGATGGTTACATCCGCTAACTATATAGTTTGCGGTGGTAACTATCTGGTGAGGGGCTACCGTGACGAATCCATCCATCGAAGTCGATCCGGGCGACGTCCGGACCATCCGGCGCCGGTTGCGCTACGACCGGGATCATCCGCGCTACAAGTGGATCGTCCTGACCAACACCACGCTCGGTGTCCTGCTCACGGCCGTCAACTCATCGATCGTGCTGATCTCGCTGCCCGCGATCTTCCGCGGTGTCGGGCTCAACCCGCTAGAGGCGGGCAACGTCGGATACCTGCTGTGGATGCTGATGGGTTACCTGCTCGCCACTGCCGTGCTGGTGGTGATGTTCGGGCGGCTCGGCGACATCTTCGGCCGGGTGCGGGTCTACAACCTCGGCTTCACCATCTTCGCGCTGTCGGCGGTCGCGCTGTCCTTCGATCCGTGGCACGGGGGCGCCGGTGCGATGTGGATCATCGTCTGGCGCGTCGTCCAAGGTGTCGGCGGCGCGATGCTGACCGCCAACTCCTCGGCGATCCTCACCGATGCCTTTCCAGCCGGTCAGCGTGGCACCGCGCTGGGTATCAACATGGTCGCGGCGGTGGCCGGTTCGTTCTTCGGCCTGCTCATCGGCGGCGTGCTCTCGGAATGGGATTGGCGCGCGGTGTTCTGGGTCAGCGTCCCGATCGCGATCCTCGGGGCGGTCTGGTCCTACCGCTCGCTGCACGAAGTCGGCATCCGGACCGCGGGCAAGCTCGACTGGGCGGGCACCATCACCTTCGGCCTCGGTCTCACCGCGCTGCTGACCGGCATCACCTACGGCATCCAGCCCTACGGCGGCCACGCCACCGGCTGGACCAGCCCGTGGGTGCTTTCCGCGGTGCTGGGCGGCCTCGTGCTGCTCGCGGTGTTCTGCGTGGTGGAGATTCGCGTCGCCGACCCGATGTTCCACCTGGGGCTGTTCCGGCACCGGGCCTTCGGGCTCGGCAATTTCGCCAATCTGATGGTCTCGATCGGACGCGGCGGCATGCAGTTCATGCTGATCATCTGGTTGCAGGGCATCTGGCTCCCGCTGCACGGGTACGACTTCGAGTCCACCCCGCTGTGGGCGGGCATCTACCTGTTGCCGTTGACCATCGGATTCCTCGCCGCCGGACCGATTTCGGGCTGGCTGTCCGATCGCTACGGGCCCCGGCTGTTCACCACCGGAGGCGCGTTGCTGACCGGCGCGACGTTCCTGCTGCTGCTGATCATCCCGGTGGATTTCGACTACCGGCTGTTCGCGCTGATCACCCTGCTCAACGGTATCGGCAGCGGTTTGTTCTTCTCGCCGAACACCGCCGCCATCATGTCCAGCGTCCCCGCCGCCCAGCGCGGCGCGGCCTCCGGCATGCGCGGCACCCTCTTCAACGGCGGCAACGCGCTGTCGATGGGAATCTTCTTCTCCCTGATGGTCGTCGGGCTGGCGGCGAACCTGCCGTCCGCGCTGGACTCCGGGCTGCGCGCGCAGGGCGTCTCGGCGGGGGCCGCCGCCGAACTGGCCGCGATGCCGCCGGTGGCCAGCATGTTCGCCGCGTTCCTCGGCTACAACCCGATCCAGGAGTTGCTCGGTCCCACGGGGGAACTCGGTAAGCCGGGCGTCGACGCGCAAACCCTCACCGGTCAGGAGTTCTTCCCCGATCTACTCACCGGCCCGTTCCATTCCGGATTGGTGGTGGTGTTCGTCTCGGCCGCCGTGATGATGTTCCTTGCCGCGCTGGCTTCTTGGTTCATCGGTGCGAAATACGTCTACGACGAGGCGGCCGAACTCGCCGCGGCCGGACCGGCGGCGGAGGATCTGAACGCCGCGGTCCCCGTCCGCTGATCGGTGATCGGCGCAACGGGTTTCGCGCCCGGGCTGGCCTCGCACCGCACGAGGACTTAACGTCGATCGAGATGAACGCTGTCCCGACTCCGGTGGTGCTGTCGGTTGTCGTCTTCGTCGCCCTCATGACCGCGGGGCGGTGGCTGCTCGTCGACGAGACGGCCACCGATCGGCTGATCAACCGCACCTTCAGCTGGAACCTCGTAGGTCTGCTGCTGTACGAGGTGGCCGTCGCGTTGGATCGTCCCGACATCGGGCCGCGCGTCTACCTCTGCGGTGGTCTCATGGCGGTCGCCAGCTTCTACGGGCTGGCCAGGCTCGTCGACGGCGCCGACGCGGCGACCGTCCACCGGCGTCAGCGGCGATACGATACGACGGCGGTCGCTGTCGTCGTTTCGCTGATCGTCGCCACACCGATCCTGCGATGGGCGTGGCGGATCGACTACGTCGAAGTCGTATGGACACTGTCGGCGCTACCCGGGGGCGTCTGTGCGTTGCTTTTCGCTCGTGCCTGCGTTCGCGAGCTGCGCTCCAGAGGCGTTTCGATCAGGGAGAAGCTCACTTTCGCGACGTTGCTCGCGTTCGCGATCTATTGGTTGATCTCGATGACGATCATGGTCGGTCGCTCGCTCGCCGGTACGCCGCCGAGCGAGCCGGGAAAGCTGTGGGCTGTCGCGGCGATCCTCATGTTCTCCGCCATCACCCTGGTGACCATGATCCCCCTGGTCGCGGCGCTGCTGGCGCGGGCGGGCCTGGATCGCGCCGGGCGCGCCTGCCGCAGGCTGCGGCCGCTGTGGCGGGATCTCACCGCCGTGGTGCCGGAAGTCGTACTGGCCGAGGATCTTTCCGCGCCGAGGGAGGCCACGTCCCGGCTCTATCGGATGACCGTCGAGATCTGGGACGCGCTGCTGCACCTGAGACCATATGCGCCCGGCTCGCCCGCCGGGATCGACACCGACGCGCGTCGCTATGCGCTCCAGGTCGCGCTGGCCGTGCGAGCCAAGCGCGGCGGTAGCGCCCCGGCGCCGGGCGTCGCCGTCGCGGGCGCTGCGCAGGCGGAAGCTCGCGATCGTGCGGCGGAATTCCGGTTTCTGCTCGAATTGGCTCGTGCATGGCCGGAGGCTGTGGCGGCCGTGAATCATCGGCCGGTCGACGCGCAGATCCCGGCGACCGCCGCGGTATCCCAATAGAAGGGCCGCACCTCGGCGATACGGCCGTCGGCGAAGGTGATCGTCTGCAAGATCGGGAAAGTGAGTTCGCGGCCCGTCGCGCGGGCGCGAGCGTGGACTTCCGTATGCACCACGACAGTCTCGGCGGCCGTGAGGAAACGCTGTTCGAGCAGATCGAAAGCTTCCCACGTGGCGCTCATCGCGCGGAAGAACCGCTCCATGCCGTCGTGACCGCGCCAGATCCCGCCATACGGCAGGTTCTCGGCTTGATGGAGGACCACCGCTGGATGGAAGAACGGCGCGAGCAGGTCGAACGAGGCGTTGCCCGGCCCACCGGCCGCCAGGTATTCCGCTTCGGCCGCGTACATTCCGGTCAGCACGGTCATCGAGTCGGTCGTCGATCGCGTCATACGGCCAGTCTGACGGCCGGATGCGGGCGGGACCGGCGGTATTCGGACGTCGCGATGCTCGCCGAGGCGGTTCCCGCGCACGCGCCGCGGGCGCGGGAACCGAAGGGCGGATCACTGCGCCGCGACCGGCTCCTGGCGGGTGTCGTGACGCAGGCCGATGGACATGATGTCGGAGGGTTCGTCGAGTCGATGCGACGCCAACGGTTCCGAGGGACCACGAAGGCGGTGCCCGGCGTGAGGCGGACCATCGTCTCGTCGTCGCCCTCGTGCTCCGGTCGCAGATAGAGGCGCAGCGCGCCGGTCAGGCAGCACACCGCTTCGTCACTGCCGGGATGGACTTCCCAGTGGTCGGCGTGCGCGTCGGCGTCGGATTCGACGTGGAACGTCGCGAGCTGCCAGTCGCCGTCACCGGTGGCCATCCGGCGTTCACCGGCCGCTACCCGGCCGTCGCGGCCGAAATTGATCGCGCGGCCGAACAAGTCGATCGAGTTCATCGTGCGCGCCCGATCCGCCCGCCGGGCCACGGGGGACCGCCCGGCCTTCCGGGCGCAGGTCTTCGCCGACCTCGACGCCGACGCCTACCCCCGCCTCGCCGCCCTCGACTCCGACTACTCATCCCTCGCCGCCGAGGACACCTACGAACTCGGACTGGACGCCCTCATCGAGGGCCTGCTCCGGACGTGAGACTCAGAACGTCACCCGCTGATCGGTGGGCAGGAACAGCTTGTCGCCCTCCTTCACCTCGAAGGTCTTGTAGAACTCGTCGAGATTGCGGACGACCTGGTTGCAGCGGAATTCGTTGGGGGAGTGGGTGTCGATGCTGAGGTAGCGGACGGTGAGTTCTTTCGTCTGCTTCTCCCGCCAGCTGCGGGCCCAGGACAGGAACATGGTGCGGTAGTCGGGATTGTCGATACCCCGGCGCTTCTCGGCGATGCGGAAAGCGGCCAAGGTGATCTGGAGTCCGCGCAGATCGGCGAGGTTCTCGCCGACGGTGAGTTCGCCGTTGACGTGCTGGTTCGGTTCCAGTCCCTCCGGCACGAGCGCGTTGTACTGGTCGACCAGTTGCTTGGCCTTGGCGTCGAACGCGGCGCGGTCCTCGGGCGCCCACCAGTCGCGGCGATTGCCGTCCCCGTCGTATTTGGAGCCCTGGTCGTCGAAACCGTGGCCGATCTCGTGCCCGATGGTCGACCCGACCGCGCCGAAATTGACCGCGGGCAGCGCGTCCTTGTCGAAGAACGGCGGCTGGAGGTAGGCCGCCGGGAAGACGATCTGATTGGAGTTCGACGAGTAGTAGGCATTCACCGTCTGCGGCGACATCCCCCATTCGTCTTTGTCGACCGGCGTGCCGAGTCGCGCGAACGCGCGCTTGACCTCGAAAGCGTTGATGGCGAGCAACGACTCGATCAGCTTGCCCCTGGTGATCCGGAGCCTGGAGTAGTCGACCCACTTGTCCGGATAGCCGATCTTGGGATCGATCTTGTCCAGTTTCGCCAGCGACGCCGCCCTGGTCGCGGGCGACATCCAGGTCGAATTGGTGAAGTTCTCCCGGTAGGCCGCGACGACGTCGGCGAGCATTTCCTTGGCCCGCTCCTTGGCCTCCGGCGGGAAGTGCTTGGCCACATACAATTTCCCGAGCTGCTCGCCGAGCTTGTCGTCGACGATCGAAACCCCGTACTTCCAGCGTTCGGGCCGCTCGTCCTGCCCGTTGAGCACTTTGCCCTTGAATTCGAAGTTCGCGTCGTTGACGGCTTTGGGCAGGTAGGGCGCGAACTCACGCAGCACGTAGAGCTTGAGGTAGTCCCGCCAGGTCGCGATATCCACTTCGGTCCACAACTGGCCCGCCGCCGTGACGTAGGAGGGCTGGTTGACCACCATCGTCGCGAACAGCTCGCGCGGGCGGTCGGTGTTCCCGGACAGCCACGGGTCCCAGTCGAAGCCCGGAGCGAGGGCGGTCATATCGGCCCAGCTGTACACGTTGTACGTCGCGTCGGTGTCGCGGTTGCGCACGTTGTCCCAGTGTGCGGGCGCGATCCGCTTCTCCAGGTCGAACACCCGCTGCGCGAGACCGGCCGGATCGGCGAACCCCGCGCCCGCGGCGATGCGCTCGAGGAAGGACCGGTACTGCGTGAGCACCTCGGTGTATTCCGGCTTCCGGTAATACTGCTCGCCGAGGCCGAGTCCGGCCTGGCCGACCGAAGGGATGTAGGCGTTCGAGTTCTTCCGGTCGACGCCGATGCCGAGCCCGATCAACCCGTCGATCGGCAGTTCGGCCATCACCTTCGCCAGCTCCGGCTTGGTGGCGGCGCCATCGATCTTGGCGAACAGCGGCGCCAGGGGCGTCATGCCGAGCCGTTCGATCTCGTCCCAGTCCACCCTGGCGTCGTAGAGGTCCCTGATCTGCTGCTCTTCCGAGCCGGGTTTCGGGTCCCGGATGCCGTCGATGATCTCCCGCAACTGCTGCTCGGTGCGCTCGCCCGCCTCACTGCCCGAGCCGTAGCTGACCTTGTCCGGCGGCAGCTGGTATTCCCGCAGCCATTTACCGTTGACGTGCCGGTACAGGTCGTCCTGCGGCCGGATCGTCTCGTCCACGCCGCTGAGATCGACGCCAGTGAGCGTCCTGCTCGCGGGTTCGGTGTCGTCCGAGCACGCGACCAGCGCCGCGGCGGCCGGCACGGCCCCGAGGGCGACCAGGAAGGCACGACGATCCAGCTTTGCTGGCCGACCGGTAGATGTCACGAGAATCCTCTCCCCGACGCGGCGGTGCCGCAGATGTACGAAGGCAGCCTTGCAGGACACGAGGCTACCGGCGCGGCGCCGGGCAGGCCGGGATTGGGGAATCGGGCACCGCCGTGTGGCCCCGATTTGGGAACGACCTGCGGGTTCCCCTACACTAGACCGGTTGCCTGCGGGAGCTATGCCCGCAATCCGGCAGTGAACCCCCAGTGGTTGGTTCCGCGTTTCTTGCTCGAACCGAGGAAACCGCTGGCAGGCGCGCGTCCGGAGGGCAACCGACCATGCCCGTCGGGTCGGCAATCCGGCGTGCACATACGTCCAGGTCAAGGAGGACGCTGAAGTGATTCAGCAGGAGTCGCGACTGCGCGTCGCCGACAACACGGGCGCGAAGGAAATCCTTTGCATCCGCGTTCTCGGTGGTTCGTCGCGTCGCTATGCCGGTATCGGCGACATCATCGTCGCTACCGTGAAAGACGCCATCCCCGGCGGCAACGTGAAGCGGGGTGACGTCGTCAAGGCCGTCGTCGTGCGCACCACCAAGGAGCGCCGTCGTCCCGATGGTTCCTACATCAAGTTCGACGAGAACGCGGCCGTGCTCATCAAGGCGGACAACGACCCGCGCGGCACTCGTATCTTCGGCCCGGTCGGCCGCGAGCTGCGCGACAAGAAGTTCATGAAGATCGTGTCGCTGGCTCCGGAGGTGCTCTGACATGAAGGTGCACAAGGGTGACACCGTGCTCGTCATCTCGGGCAAGGACAAGGGCGCCAAGGGCAAGGTCATCCAGGCCTACCCGAAGGAGAACCGGGTCCTCGTCGAGGGCGTGAACCGGATCAAGAAGCACGTCGCGAACTCCGCCAACCAGCGCGGCGCCTCCTCGGGCGGCATCGTGACCCAGGAAGCCCCCATCCACGTCTCGAACGTGATGGTCGTCGACTCCGACGGCAAGCCGGCCCGTATCGGCTACCGGACCGACGAGGAGAGCGGCAAGCGGGTCCGGATCTCCCGTAAGAACGGGAAGGACATCTGACATGACCACGACGGAAAAAGTGCAGCCCCGGCTGAAGCAGCGCTACCGCGAGGAAATCAAGGACGCGCTGAATAAGGAATTCGGTTACGCCAATGTGATGCAGATCCCCGGCGTGGTGAAGGTCGTCGTCAACATGGGTGTCGGTGACGCCGCCCGTGACGCGAAGCTGATCAACGGCGCCGTCGAGGACCTGGCCCTGATCACCGGCCAGAAGCCGCAGATCCGCAAGGCGACCAAGTCCATCGCGCAGTTCAAGCTGCGTGAGGGCATGCCGATCGGCGCCAAGGTCACCCTGCGCGGCGACCGGATGTGGGAGTTCCTGGACCGCCTGGTCTCCATCGCGCTGCCCCGTATCCGCGACTTCCGCGGCCTGTCGCCGAAGCAGTTCGACGGCAACGGCAACTACACGTTCGGCCTGAGCGAGCAGTCGATGTTCCACGAGATCGACGTGGACCGGATCGACCGTCCGCGTGGTATGGACATCACCGTGGTGACCACCGCGACCAACAACGAAGAAGGCCGTGCCCTGCTCAAGCACCTCGGCTTCCCGTTCAAGGAGAACTGAGCACATGGCAAAGAAAGCACTGGTCAACAAGGCCAACGCCAAGCCGAAGTTCGCTGTCCGCGCCTACACCCGCTGCCAGCGCTGTGGCCGCCCCCACGCGGTCTACCGTAAGTTCGGCCTCTGCCGCGTCTGCCTCCGCGAAATGGCGCACCGGGGCGAGCTGCCGGGCGTGCACAAGAGCTCCTGGTGAGCTGACGCTTCTGGCGAGCGCACCCGGATAACCGAACAGCGAGGGCACGGACTCACACGAGTCCGTGCCCTTGCTGTCTCCAGGAGTTTCTCTGTTATCTCTCATCGCTGCCGTGCTCGAGGCGCGCCCACCCGTCCTGCGCGGCCGAGGAGGTTCGCCCTGTCGCGAGTTGCCCGGCGAGATTTATGTGGTGGTGTTGTCGAGGTACCGTCGGCGTGCCTGGTTCAGTTCGCGGCTCCACGTTGTTCCTTCGTCGGCCAACCGGCGTTGGAGCGTCCGTGGCCCGACCTCGAGGAGTCGGGCGGCGTCCGCCAGCGAGGGCGTACCTTCGGTGAGGGCGCCCTCCAGCGCGGTGCCCACCCGGTCCGACCATGTCGGAGAGCGCACCACCGGCGGCATCGTGGCATAACGGCGCCCGGTCGCCGTGGGAACCCCGGCGGCGTGGTGGGTTTCGAATGCAGTTGGATGAGATCCGTCATGGCCCGACACCAGTCGATCGGTCAGTTCCCTCGATCGACGCTTCTGGAAATCTCGGGGTGTTTCGCCGTAGCGTGCCTTGAACGCGCATTACCGTGTCGTTCATTTCAAAGGTGTTGACTCCCCCCACAGCCCGCTGCGGCACGACCAACCAGTAGTCTTTACCGCCCTGCCGGGTGTGTGACGGGGTCCGCCAGGCTAGACGCTCGCTGCGTTGGTCGAAGCGCAGGAGAGTGTGCGCAACAGTGTCCTGAACGGTGGCGCGGATCCACCAGTTGCGGGGATCACGATACCGGGACTCGGACGGCAGAAAGCTGTCGCTGAGTGCTTCCCACTCGTCGATGTCTTTCGTAACAAGCTCGGTGTACATCATGATGACGCCTTGGCGGATGTGTAATTCGGGGCTTCACGATTCAACATCACCTCGGAGGACCTGTAGCTGTTCTGCATATCCCGTCGTGAGAAGGGGACAAGCGGGAAACGCTGCGAACGATCGGTGTGACCGACGCTCGATCGCAGCGTCGGTCATGAGCGTCACTCCGGTCGGCGACGGACACATCGGGTCTCGCAGAAGCGCAAAACTCCCCGGCTGTGCCGAATTCACTCTGCACTACGCGCTGGGTTCCAGCAGGGCGGGAAGTGCGAGGGGCCCGCAGGTGATGAAATTCGGGCCGTAGAACTGGGTGGGGTCACCAGCCAGGCCATGAGCACCAACCACAACATGTTGACCAGTTCGTCGTCGGTCAAACCGTTCGCTTCGTTGGCCTCCAGCAGGGCGGAGGTGAGGTCGTCGCCGGGTGTGCGCCGTTTGCGGTCGAGGAGTTCGGCGAGGTAGCCGAGCATATCCGCCATCGCGGCCTGAATCTCGTCGCCCGAGCTCAGATGCGACATGACCGTGGACGCCCAGATCCGGAATTGTTGTTGTTCGGACGCCGGTACACCGAACAGTTCGCCGATCACCCGCACCGGCAGGGGAGTGGTGTAGCTGGAGACGAGATTGATTTCGGCCTCGTGGTTGGGAATATCGTCGAGGAGTTCGGTGGCGATCTGCTGGATTCGGGGCTCGAGCGCGGCGACTCGGCGAGGGGTGAACGCCTGGCTGATCGTTCTCCGCAGCCGTCGATGGTCCTCACCGTCCATGTTGATCATGTGATCGATATCGGTGAGCGCGCGCAAGGGCCAGTCGGCTGGAATCGTGCCGTCCTGCAGCGCCGGACAGTTGCGCGGATTCTTGCTGAAGACGGTGCCGTCTCCGGCGAGGATTTCGCTCACCGCTTTGTGGCTGACGGCGAACCAGGCCACGACATTGCCGGGCAGTTCGATCGGAACGATCGGTCCACGCCGACGGATCCTGTCGAAGGTATCGAAAACCAACTCGCCAGCGGTAGGCAGCTGAGCGACGGGCTCGGTCATGATGTCTCCCATGGTGCGTTCGGTCACACACGGACACGGCTGACGTGTGCCCGCCCAGTGTCGGCCGCAGCGACACACCGAACGACCGGAACCGGGAATCGCTGCCTCACAACGAAAGTGCGACGCAGAAGAACAAACGTGGGAGCGAGATGTGCCAAGACCCTGCTGGGATGCCCCGGCAGGTGGAATCCACGGGGTGGTAGGCCAGGAAGTGTGGACTGGCGCAGCGGGTGATCGGGTTGATACCACGAAGGGCGCCGCGGCGGATCGTCTCCGCCGCAGCGCCCTTCCCGACTTCAGCTCAGCAGGTCAATCGCTGACCGTCAGGGCAGCACCTGCGGGATGACATCGGGCGCGACCGTACCCACGAGCGCGCCGATCACGGCACCCAGGATCGCGGTGGTCACCACGCCGACCACGGCGCACAGCGCGTAACCGACGACGAAGATCGCCAGGGTTGGAATGCAGGTGATGAGGGCGGCGACCGCACCGACGCCCGCGCCCGCGGCCGCGCCGTTCATCACCGGATCCGGGTACTGCGCGCCCGGATCGGTCGCGATGTCCTTCAGCTCCGCACCCGTCGCCGCCGAGACTGCGGGGGTCGTCACCGACAGCGTGCGGCCGTCTTCGGACACCTTGGCATCCAGGGCGATGGTGGTGCCGGACGGCGTGGCCAGCGTGCGCGGAAGTTCGGTGACCGCCGCGCCGGCCTTGTTCACGACGACCTTGATCGAGGTCTCACCGAGCTGGAACGTGCCGACATCCAGCGTGGCGGAGACCGTGCTCAGGTCCGGCGTGACCGTGGTGTGGTAGCCGATGTCCGCGGACGTGCCCGACGTCGAGATCTGTTCAGGCCGAAACCCGGTCGGCGGCGAGGAAATCGTCGACGAAGTTCAGCGCCCGGCTCTCCAAGTCCGCGTAGTGGGCCTCGCGTGCCGCGCCGGTGAGGGCCTCGTCCAGCAGCAGGTTGCCCGCGGCATCCAGGCGCTGCCGCTTTTCCTCCGCGCCGGGCAGCAAGCCCACCGATGACTGCGTGAGACCGCAGTAGTAGGCGATACCTTCGTCGAGTTGCGCGCTGAGCGCATCCTGCATCGGTCCGACGAGCGCGTCGTCGTCTGCCACGCCCGCCAGGCCCAGCCACAGCATCCGCTTGCCCGCGAGCCGGGGTTTGCTGCGGCCGTAGGCGAATCCGTAGTTCCACACCCGATCGATCCAGCCCTTCAGAATCGCCGGGACCTGCATCCAGTAGACTGGGAACACCGCGACGATCACGTCGGCGTCGAGGATGCGCCGCATATGGCTCTCGACTTCGGGGGAGTAGGCCTTCTCCCGGTTGCCCCATTCCGGGAGGTCGGCGGCGGTCATCCGGGGATCGAAGTTCTCGGCGTGCAGGTCCAGCAGGTCGATCCGGTAGCCGACTGCGGTGAGCCGCCGGATGGCCAGTTCGGCGATATGAGCGGTCAGCGAATCGGGCCGGGGATGGGCGACGACGACCAGCGCGGTGCGGGTGATCGCGGTGTCCACGGTCGGGTTGTGCGGCAAGGTGGCCTCCACTGTGGGTCCGGAGTTCCGGACGATCGGTTGTTCGGTCCGGATTTCATTACATACCCTGACCCATGGACGATCTATGGGTGAAGATCTACATCTGATAGGAGTTCGTCTACCCTCGATGGTGTGGATCCTCTGAGCAAACTGCTGGGCGGTATACGCGCCGAGGGAGCTGTGCTCACCACCGCGGTCTTGGAAGCACCGTGGAGCATTCGATTCGCCGACGAGGCGCCGTTGATCATGGTCACCGTGCTGCGCGGTGCGGGGACACTGCTGCTGCCGGGCGGTCTCGAACGTCGGATCACTATGGGGGACACCGCGATCGTGCGCGGCCCGCAACCGTTCGTTCTCGTCGACCACGCCGATACTGTCGACCTGCCGCACGAGGAATACGAGGTCGCCTGCTTCGCGCCGGACGCGAAATGCGATCCCGCGCTCGATCGCGGTCGCTGGGAGAACGACCCCGCCGGTGCGACGGCTCTGATCGTGGGCGCCTATCGGGCGTCCGGCCGACGCCACGAACGTCTGCTGCGTGCTCTACCGCCCGTCCTGGTGGTGACCGACGATGTGGAAGTGTGCGCGTGGATGGAGTCGATCGCCGTGGATGCGTCCCGGCGTCCGGCCGGCGCGCAGGCGATGATGGACCGGCTACTCGACTGGGCGCTGGTCTGTACGCTGCGCGACTGGTTCGAGGAACTGGACGCCGACGCGCCGGGGTGGTATCGCGGGCCGGCCGATCCGGTGGTCGGGCCGGCGTTGGAGGCCATGCACGGAAAGCCGTCCGCCGGTTGGACGGTCGCGTCGCTGGCCGCCGAGGCGGGGGTGTCCCGTGCGTTGTTCGCACGGCGGTTCTCCGAGGTCATGGGCCAGTCACCCCTGGCGTACCTCACCGAATGCCGGATGGACGAGGCCGAGGAACTGCTGGCCGACCGGAGTCTCACGATGGCGCAGGTGGCGAAGGCCGTCGGTTATGCGGACGCTTTCGGTTTCAGCGCGGCGTTCAAGCGCCTCCGAGGTATCCGCCCCACAGATTTCCGCGCCGCCACCGGTGTCGGCGCGTGAACCTGGTCGCACCGCTTCGAGACCGATTCCAGCGCGTTCTCGATCCGCAGTAACCGAGCGGAGTCTTATTTAAGGTTATCTGTTAACCTTAAATAAGGAGGCCTCATGGCAAAGTTTGCGCAGCGGCGGTGGGTCGGCAATCTGGATGGCGGAGGCCTGTCTCGCCGAGATCGTGGTTCCGGCACGTATCGGGTGTATCTGCCCGATCCGTTATCCGGTCGCCGCGTCATTTTGACCAGCGAAACCGCAGCCGACGTCGTCGATGCGGAGGTGGCGATCACCCGTCTCGATACGGAGGCGGCGGCGCTGGTCGAGACGGAAGCGCTGTCTCGTTTGCTGCTGCGCGCCGAGGCCATCGCATCATCCAGGATCGAGGGATTGGTAGTCGGTGCACGTCGACTGCTGCGCGCCGAAGCGGCGCGCCAGCTCGAGGGGGAATCATCGGATGTGACGGCCGCTGAGGTGCTGGCGAATATCGACGCCATGGCTGTGGCCGCCAATGCGGTTGGCCGGGGGGAATCGATTACCGAAGATGTCCTGCTCGAGATACATCGACGGTTGCTCACCGGCACCAGGCTCGCACAGCACGGAGGATGTTTCCGAGATGTGCAGAACTGGATCGGTGGCAGCTCCTTCAATCCCTGCTCGGCCACGTTCGTACCACCACCGGCGGAACTCGTACCCGGCCTGATGAAGGACTTGATCTCCTTTTGCAATACCGAGGATCTGCCCGCTGTCGCACAGGCAGCCATCGCCCACGCGCAATTCGAGACGATCCACCCGTTCATCGACGGCAACGGCCGAACCGGTCGTGCGTTGATCCATCTGATACTGCGCCGTCGCGGCGTAGCTGAACGCGTCGTCGCGCCCGTGTCGCTGATTCTTGCGACATGGAGCGACAGCTACATCGACGGTCTGACGCGCTTTCGGCACGTCGGCGCGTCCGATTCCGAGCAGGCCACCGACGACCTGAATATTTGGGTGGCGCGTTTCGCCGCCGCCTGCACGCGTGCGGCGCAGGACGCTACCGAATTCGAGATGAAGGCCGCCGATCTGCAGAAATCTTGGCGGGATCGAGTGGCGCCGGTGCGGGCGAACTCCGCGCTGGACCTGCTGCTCGGCAAGCTGGTCGGAGCTCCGGTCCTCACCGTCGGCACGGCGGCGGCACTGATCGGCCGCAGTTTTCCCGCCACCAATGCCGCTGTGCAGCGTTTGGCCGACGCCGGAATCCTCCGCCAGCTGAGTGTGGGTCGCCGCAACAGGGCCTTCGAGTCACCTGAGGCGATCACCGCTTTCACCGCCTTGGAACGGCGCCTTGCCAGCCCGGACGGTGACACGCGAATATCCGATCCGGCACGGCCGGTGCCGTCGAAGAAGATGCCGCCCGGCCGTTGACCGACGCCCGCGGCCAGCGGTGACAGAGGTGCGCGACAGCGTGGGCGGATGCCAGTTCCGATGAGTGACGGCGCATGTGCGACTGGGGTACATTTTCTGAATCATCCGCTGGTAGAGGGGGACAGAGGCGTGACGGGGGAACAGTCATCACTGTCGATCGACACCGCTGAGGTCAAAGCACTGGGACGCTTGGCGTTCGAGGTTGCCACTCAATGCCGGGACGGATACTCCACATTGGAGACCGACGTGCGAGAGATGTTGGAGAGTTGGACGGGGACCAATTCCCGCGCTTTCACAGTCGGATGGGAGGAGTTCCATCAGGGCGCAGTGCAAGTCTGGGATGCGCTGTTCGAGCTGGCGGGGAAGCTGGGCATCACCGCAGCAACCGTGCGTGGCGCCGATCAATCATTCGCGGCGGGCGTCAGCTCGCTCGATCTGCCCTGAGGGGGAGCGTATGTCCGACGCAGAGGCATTCTCGGTCGATCTCGACAAACTCGAAAACTTGGCCGCCCGGATCCGAGGCTTCGCGGGGTTGCTTTCCGACCAGCTGGCGGCGATCGACCAGAAAGTCAAGGAAGTCGACGCCGCGTCGGCCGGTGCGGCGATGGCGGCCTACCGCGAAGCGCACGACGAGTGGTTGGCGGGAGCCACCGACATCACCGAAGGGCTCACGGCCCTGGAGGAAGCCGTGAAGCTCGCCCATGATGGCTACACCGGCGCTGTCGCAGAGGCTTGAGGATCCTCGGGGTATGACGGCTCTGGCTGTCGATCCGAAGGCTTACTACCAAGCGGCCACCAACTGCTTGGTTACGGCCAGGCAGGTGTCCAAGCGGCGAGGATGAGCCCGGGACATCGAACGAGATTACGGACAGGAGCGGTGTGGAACTAGCGCGTGTGCTGGCTGATTCGCACTCGGCGGACTGGAAGGTCCGTGAGGGTGCGGCTACCGAGCTCGGAAAATTGCTTCCATCGGAGCAAGTGATCGAACGACTGGCTGAACTTCTCGGTGACGATGATATGGCGGTAGAACTGGAGGCAACGGAGGTTTTGGCTCGTTTCGGTGGCCGTGCCGGACTCGTGGCCATCTTGGGCGAGTTGGGGAGACGTATCGACGATCCCGACTCGGACTATATTGCCTACCGTCTGCAAGAGTTGCAAACCATCGGTCGCATACCGATCCTGCAGGAGGCTCGTGAGATATCCATTCAGTCGCTCTCGCCTGAAGTGAGCGAAGGAATAGATCAAATCGAGCAGCTTTTCGGCTACGTGGCTCCGAAGAGTGAGTAGAAATTCGCGCATCTCTGATCTGTATCCGGAGGACAGCTACGGCCTCGGTCGATACATCTAGCTCGGAGCCTCTCCTGGAGACGGCAATGGGTGGGAGCTATGGAGTGTCGGTGCGTGGGAAGCAACAGGCTGATTTCCGATGGCTATAACCGGATGCCCGAGTTGAGCATTGCTGACAGCGAGATCGGCTCCACTGAGATCTTCAGGGCGCGCATGACCGAAAGTGGCAGACGGCGGTTGGGGGAGCTGGGCGATCCGTATGAGAACTATGGTGATCCCTGGGCGGACGATCCCTACTTGCATGCGTGAGAAGGTGGGATGCGGAGTTGCTTCTGCGGTTGCAGGTCGAGACGTCGCATCGGAGGGATGCCCGATGACGCGTCATTGCGGCTGGGGCATGTTCTTCGCCACTTGGCAATAGCCCCTCGATCATTCGCTGAAGTGGGCGACAGCATCGAGCCCGGCAACGCGAGGGTGGGTGCCGGGCCCGAGGGGTTCAGTGGCGGTTGAATTCGCCGTCTTGGGTTGCGGTCAAGAAGGTGTCCCATGCGCCGGGGGTGAAGGTCAGGGCCGGGCCGGTTGGGTTCTTGGAGTCGCGCATGCCTACCGTGCCGTCGTTCAGGTGGGCGATCTCTACGCACTGGCCGTTGGAGGCGCTGTAGCTGCTCTTGAACCAGCGGGCTCCGGATAGGTCAACGGTCACCGTCATAACTCCTTGCTACCCGGCGGAGCAGGTCTCGCGAGGTCTTCTCGTCCAACGCCGTCTGGCGGATGGCTTCGGCCATCTCAGTGTAACGCCGTACTATTTCAGGCCTTTCGAGATAGAGATCGCTGCTCATCCCGCCGTCCAGATAGACGACCGGCGGTTCGATGGGCAATCCCTTGCTGTTGGTGCCGAAGTCCAAGAGAACGAACGAACCGTGCAAGATGCCACGCGTGTATCCGGCCGAGTACGGGTGAATGCGCAGCGTGACGTTCGGTCGAGTGCTGACATCGGCCAGGTAGCGATGTTGGTTGGCCATCACCTTCGGTCCGCCGACCATCCGGTACAGCGCGGCTTCATCCAGAAGCACGTGAAGGTCGACGGGGCAGGTCTTCCGGGTGACAGCCACCTGCCTGTTGAGGCGAACTCGCACGCGTTGTTCGATTTCCTCGGCGGAACCATCGTGCAGGAACGCGCCGATCAAGGCGCGGGCGTAGTCAGCGGTTTGCAGCAGTCCGGGTACCTGGACTTCGTAAGACGTGAGCCGCCGCGCCGACCGCTCCATCCCGACGTACATGTTGAACGCATCAGAGAAGAGTCCGCCGAGCGGAGTGATGCCGTCCTCGTCACGAGCCGTCGCCGCACGCGACGCCAGTCCCACCGCCTGTTCGGTCTGCTCGGCGTTCACCTCGTAGAGCATGCACAGCTCGCGCACGTCCTGGCGGCGCGGCTTCACCGCCCGTCCGGTTTCGAGGCGTTGTAGCCCGTTGAAGCTGAGTTGAACTTCGGTCGCGGCGACGGCGATCGTCAGGCCGCGGCCTTCCCGCGCCTCGCGCAGAAATCTGCCGAGCTGGCGGCGCAGCAGCGTCGGCGACTCGACTTCGGTCATCGGCATTCCCCCAGATGAATGAATCCAGCACTCGGTCTGAACTGCATCCATTGATACACCGAAAGTCGATGCTGTCCTGGGCTTTCGGAGAAGTTGTCGGGAATACGCGAATCAGGTCGAAGTGGGCGGTGCCCGGCTGGTGTGCTGTGCGTGCGCCAGGCCGCTGAACAGGACTTTCTCGATGCCAAGCGGCAAGCATTCCGCGATAGGGCGCACTTCCGACTCACTTGACGGCAAGGGAAAACCATGCAGGAAGGCTTCTTTCGGGACACTCCCACCACCAGGTGCGCGTTCTACCGCCGTATCGGCGGACTCGCCGCAGGCGTGGACCCGCACACCGGACGCATCACGGTCCCGGCTGGGAGCGTATGGGGCTTGGGGATGGCGGCGTATCTCGGCCACGAGGTCCGCGAAGAACTCCGGCGGCGAGGAAGCGCTACCGGGCCGATCGTGTCGTACCCGAGATCGCGCAGCTGGGTCTTTCTCGTGCGCCCCGATCTCCCGGACTCGACCGCTGTGTTCGCCCAGTTGTATCGGGCTGGTGTCACGGTTTACGGCCATGGCCGCGTGATCGCGTTGCCGTCACCGGCCGATCGCCCTCCTGCGGTACGGCATTGGGTCGAGCCGCCTCGGGACTGTTTCCGCCCCTCGGCGATGATGGTGGTCGCGGCGATCAGCAGATGCCTTCCGCCGCGAGCGATCAACCTGTCCGCCCTCGGTCTTCCCGGAGTATCCACGTGGGCCAGGGGAGTTCGGTGACAACCGATCCGCGAATTCATCCGAGCGAATGCCGATTCCTAGAACTTCGCCTGCCCGGCACCCGCGCCTTCTTCGATATCTTCAATTGCCGCATCGAGCCTGCGGACGCGCTGATGGTGTCGGCCGTGGGGCTGCTCGGCGTGTGGGTGCGGCATTACGAGAGCCGCAAGCCCGCTCGTCCGATGGACCGACAGCTCGCCTATTTGATGGACCTGCATATCTGGGCGATCGACCGATATGTGGAAGACATGCTCGAAGCGGCGGGGCGAGAGGGTTACCGGCCTGCCGCGGACGCACAGGAGATGCATTACTCCTACGGTGAGATGGTCAGCTTGCTCACCGCGGATTTCGTGCGCTGCCGTCGAGAGGAACGGCAACCCGGCGGAATCACCGAGGACCAGGTGCTCCACCACGTGCGGCACTGGGACGGGTTCAACGCCATGATCGAAGCCGTCGCCGCTGGACGGGTGCGATTGAGGATTCCGCGCACCGCGCAGCCCGTATCGGCCGCTGCACCATGCGACCCGGCGACGTGACCACCCCGCGTCCGGAGGAGCCCGATGTCCACCTGCGCGTCCTGCTCGGCGACCTGAGTCTGGACTTCGCCGCTTGCCACACCGCAGCCGTGCGATTCATCCGAGAGTGGCGCGCCGTACGCATCGCTGCCGACCTCATCGTTGTTCCTGGCGATACCGCCTGGCTACCCCGTTTGCCCTGCGAGCGCCTCTACTTACATCCGTGAAGACGCTCGCATCACAAGCTGCGGACTAATGCGCATGGGGCCGCGAGTGGGGGAGTGTCAGAACCTTTGTGGGTGAGGGCGATCGGTTCTGATTCTACTTTTCGGTGTGGTCTGTGATGCGGTCGCCGTAGATCAGGGCGAACTGCTGAAGGGCTCGTTTCCAGCCGGGGGTGTGCCCGACGA
>NZ_BAFZ01000022.1 GCF_000308575.1 Nocardia exalbida NBRC 100660
AGGTCGGTGGCGTAGGTGAAGATGGTGTCGAGTTCGGCGGGGGTGCCGTCGTGGTGGTGGTGGGGGTGGATGTTGACTTGGAGGTCGAATTTGGCTGCGACGGTGCCGGTGTCGAGGGCGGTGATGGTGAGCCCGGGCAGTTGCAGGGTGGGTTGTTCGTTGTTCTGGAAGGACAGGACGACCCCGAACAGGGGGGTGTGGGTGGTGGCGCGGGCGGGGGCGACGGCTTCGACGACGCGTTCGAAGGGGATGTCGGCGTTGGCGAAGGCGGCGAGGTCGGTTTCGCGGGCGCGGTCGATGAGTTCGGT
>NZ_BAFZ01000021.1 GCF_000308575.1 Nocardia exalbida NBRC 100660
AACTCGCTGCTGGCCACCCGGGTCGTCGCCCGCATCAACGAAGCCCTCGACGCGAACGTGGTGGTCCGCGAACTGTTCGAAGCACCCACCGTGGCCGCGCTGGCCGCGCGGGTGGTACCCGGCGCCGGCGGCGGCACCCGCCCCCGTCTGACCCGCACCGAACGCAGCCACCCGATCCCCCTGTCACTGGCCCAGCAACGAATGTGGGTCCTCAACCAATTCGACCCCACCTCCCCCGCCTACAACATCCCCCTGGCCATCCGCCTGCACGGCGCCCTGGACGTGTCCGCACTGCGCTACGCCCTGGCCGACGTCCTCGAACGCCACGAATCCCTGCGCACCCGCTACCCCGCCGGCGGACCCGGCGGACTGCCGTTCCAGCAGATCCTCACCGTCGACCAAGCCCTGCCCACCGGACTGGAACTGGTCACCACCCACGACCCCCTCACCCCCATCACCGAGCTGATGCTCACCGGATTCGACGTCACCGAAGAAGTCCCCGTCCGCGCCCTGCTGGCCGAAACCAGCCCCGATGAACACCTGCTGGCGATGGTCGCCCACCACATCGCCGCCGACGGCGCCTCCATGGCACCCCTGGCCCGCGACCTGGTCACCGCCTACCTCGCCCGCATCGGCGGCAACTCCCCCCGCTGGGCACCCCTGGAAGTGCAATACGCCGACTACGCCATCTGGCAACGCCACGTCATCGGCACCGACGACGACCCCACCTCCGTCGCCGCCCGCCAACTCGCCTACTGGCGCACCCAACTCGACGGACTCACCGGCGAAGCCGAACTCCCCCTGGACC
>NZ_BAFZ01000020.1 GCF_000308575.1 Nocardia exalbida NBRC 100660
ATGGGCCGACCGAGGCGGCGGTGTCTATTACCAGCCATCGTGTGACGCTCGCCGACGAGGCGTCGGTGCCTATTGGTGCGCCGGAGTGGAATAGTCGGGTGTATGTGCTGGATGGGCGTTTGCGTCCGGTTCCGGTGGGTGTTTCTGGTGAGTTGTATTTGGCTGGTGCGCAGTTGGCGCGTGGTTATTTCGGTCGTGTGGATTTGACGGCGGATCGGTTCGTGGCGAATCCGTTCGAGTCGGGTGCTCGGATGTATCGCACGGGTGATCTGGTCGCTTGGAACGGTCGCGGTGAGCTCGAGTATCGGGGTCGTACGGATTTTCAGGTGAAGATTCGTGGTTTCCGTATCGAGTTGGGTGAGATCGAGGCGGCGTTGTTGGCGTTGCCGGAGGTCGCGCAGACGGCGGTGGTTGCGAAGTCGGATCCGAAGACTGGTGATCGTTTGGTGGCTTA
>NZ_BAFZ01000019.1 GCF_000308575.1 Nocardia exalbida NBRC 100660
CGTATGTGATTTTCACGTCGGGTTCGACGGGTCGTCCGAAGGGTGTTGCGGTCTCGCATGCGGCGATCGTGAACCGCCTGGTGTGGATGCAGTCCGCGTACGAGTTGACCGGTGCTGATGTGGTGTTGCAGAAGACGCCTGCGACGTTCGATGTGTCGGTGTGGGAGTTCTTCTGGCCGTTGCAGGTCGGTGCCCGCTTGGTGGTGGCGAAGCCGGATGGCCATCGTGATCCGGCCTATCTGGCGGAGATCATCAGTGCCGAGAAGGTGACCGTCACCCACTTCGTGCCGTCGATGTTGGCGGTGTTCGTGGCGGATGCCGGGGCCGCGCAATGTGGTTCGCTGCGGTTGGTGTTCGCTTCCGGTG
>NZ_BAFZ01000018.1 GCF_000308575.1 Nocardia exalbida NBRC 100660
GGCGCGCTGGAACGCCACCGAGCAGTCCGTGGATGCGGGCGCGACCCTGGTCTCGCTGCTCGATGCCAGCGTGGCGGCGGACCCGCGTTCCACGGCGCTCGTCGCCGATTCGATCGACGGCGAACGCGTCGAGCTGACCTACGCCGAACTCGATACGCGAGTGAATCGTCTTGCGCGGCATCTGATCTCGTTGGGTGTGGGTCCGGAGTCGCGGGTTGCTCTGGCGTTGCGTCGGTCGGTGGATCTGATCGTGGCGATGTATGCGGTGGCGAAGTCCGGTGGTGCGTATGTGCCGGTGGATCCGGACCAGGCCGCGGAGCGCACCAGCTACATCCTCGAGACGGCGGCACCGGTGTGCGTGTTGTCGAACGCGGAGGCGGAGTTCGAGACCGATGTCGCGCCGGTGGTGCGCATTGATGAGCTGGATTTGTCGGGTGTGGACGCGAAGCCGGTCACGGATGCTGATCGGGTTGGGCCGTTGCGTGCGGAGAACACGGCGTACGTCATCTTCACGTCTGGTTCGACGGGTCGTCCTAAGGGTGTGGCGGTGCCGCACGGTGCGATCGCGAATCAGTTGCAGTGGAAGAGTGTCGAGTTCGGTCTCGATGCGGCTGATGCGATTTTGTTGAAGACGGCGGCGACGTTCGACTTGTCGGTGTGGGAGTTCTGGTCGGCGGCGGTGTGTGGTGGCCGTCTGGTCATCGCTTCGCCGGATGGTCATCGGGATCCGGCATACCTCAACGAACTCATGGCCCAGGAATGGGTCACTACGCTGCACGTCGTGCCGTCCATGCTGGACGCGCTGCTGACCGCGGGTATGCCGGATTCGTTGTGGCGGGTGCTGGCGATCGGTGAGGCGTTGCCAGGGGCGTTGGCCCAGCGGTTCTTGCGCCAGAATCCACGCACCGAGTTGTTCAATCTTT
>NZ_BAFZ01000017.1 GCF_000308575.1 Nocardia exalbida NBRC 100660
CACCGCATGGAACGACACCGCCCATCCGGTGGATTCCGCCGCGACACTGGGATCGTTGCTGCGCGGGACCGTCGCGGCGACGCCGGGAGCGGTCGCGCTGGTCGCGGACCTGCTCGACGGCGAACGCGTCGAGCTGAGCTACGCCGAACTGTCGGCCCGGGTGAATCGACTAGCCCGCTACCTGATCTCGGTGGGTGTCGGTGCCGAGAGCAGGGTCGCGCTCGCGTTCCGCCGATCGGTGGATCTGGTGGTGGCGATGTACGCGGTGGCCGAGGCCGGTGGGGCGTACGTACCGATCGACCCCGACCAAGCCACCGAGCGAACCGACTACATCCTCTCCGCCGCCGCCCCGGTATGTGTGTTGAGCAATACCGAGTCGGATTTCGATACCGACGTCGCGCCGGTGGTGCGGCTGGAAGACCTGGAATTGAGCGCGGTCGCCAGCGTGCCGATCACCGATTCCGAGCGCGTCACGCCCGTTCGGCCGGAGAACACGGCTTACGTCATCTTCACGTCGGGTTCGACCGGGCGTCCGAAGGGCGTCGCGGTGCCGCACTCGGCGATCGTGAACCAGTTGCTCTGGAAAGCGGCCGAATTCGAGCTGGCCGAGGACGACTCGGTGCTGCTGAAGACGGCGGCGACGTTCGACCTGTCGGTGTGGGAGTTCTGGTCGGCCGCGGTATGCGGTGGCCGTCTGGTGATCGCCGCGCCTGAGGGCCATCGAGATCCCGGGTATCTCAACGATTTGTTGGCGCGCGAGTCGGTCACCACGTTGCATGTGGTGCCGTCGATGCTCGACGCGCTGCTCGTGCGCCGGGCGACCACGGACACCGGGGCCTGGTCGCCGCGACGGGTGTTGGCGATCGGTGAGGCTCTACCGGGTTCGGTGGCTCGGCGGTTCCTGCGGGAGAATCCACGCACCGAGTTGTTCAATCTGT
>NZ_BAFZ01000016.1 GCF_000308575.1 Nocardia exalbida NBRC 100660
TGGCTGCGTTCGCGCATGCGGATGTGCCGTTCGAGCGGTTGGTGGAGGTGTTGAATCCGTCGCGGTCGACGGCGCGGCATCCGTTGTTCCAGGTGGGTTTGTCGTTTCAGAATGTTGCGCGTGCGGCGTTGGAGTTGCCGGGTTTGATGGTGTCGGGTGTGGATGCCGATGTGGATGTGTCGCAGTTCGATCTGCATTTGATTGTGGGTGATGGGTATGCGGAGTCGGGTGCGGCTGCTGGTATCGGTGGGTTCTTGACGTATGCGACGGATTTGTTCGATCGGGCGACGGTGGAGGGTTTCGCGGCGCGGTTCTCGCGTGTCCTCGCGGCCGTGGTCGCCGACCCCAGCGTCCCGGTCGGGGACATCGAGATCCTCACGGACACCGAGCGCACCGACGTGCT
>NZ_BAFZ01000015.1 GCF_000308575.1 Nocardia exalbida NBRC 100660
GCCCCGCCCACCGATCCCCTCCATGCGCGGAGCCAACACCGGATTCGGGCTGCCCCCCGAAATCCACCACGCCCTCACCGAACTGGCCCGCGACCACAACTGCACCCTGTTCATGGTCATCCACGCCGCCCTCGCGGTCCTACTCGCCCGCCTGACCGCCGACCCCGACGTCGCGATCGGCACCCCCATCGCCGGCCGCGGCGAACGCGCCCTCGACGACCTGGTCGGCATGTTCGTCAACACCCTCACCCTGCGCACCCACGTCGAGCCCGCCATGAGCTTC
>NZ_BAFZ01000014.1 GCF_000308575.1 Nocardia exalbida NBRC 100660
GCGCCCCCGGGCGCGGGCGTTCGTCATCGGCGGCGCGGGGCGGCGGATCGTCTTCGTGGTCGCCGAGAACGGGATGATCTTCCAGTCCGTGCACCGCGGCGTGCTCGCCGAATTGGCCCGGCGCTTCGGCGATCTGTACACCGAGCAGAACGTGCTGCTCACCTCGACGCATTCGCACGCGACGTGTGGCGGCTCCAGCAACGACTACGCCTACAACCTGTCCATCCTCGGTTTCCAGCAGCAGGTGTACGACGCCGAGGTGAACGGGATCGTCGAGGCGATCGCCGCCGCGCACGCCGATCTCGGGCCCGGCTCGCTGGCGCTCGGCCGTGCCGAACTACACAACGCGAGCGTGAACCGCTCGCGGGTGGCCTGGGAACTCAATCCGCCTGCGGACAAACAACATTTCCCGGACGCCATCGATCCCGCCGTGACCACTCTCGTCCTGCGCAAGGGTGGGCGGATAGCGGGCGCGATCACCTGGTTCGCCACCCACAACACGTCGATGACCAACGCGAACCGGCTGATCAGCTCGGACAACAAGGGCTACGCCTCGTTCTCCGCCGAGCACATCGAGCACGGTGTGCGCTATCTGGACGGCGAGCCCGCGTTCGTCGCCGCCTTCGCGCAGACCAACGCCGGTGACATGTCCCCGAATCTGAATCTGCGCCAGGGCTCCGGGCCGACCGAGGACGAATTCGAGAACACCCGCATCCTGGGCGAGCGGCAGTACGCGGCGTCGAAAGACGCGGCGGCGCGGGCGCGGCAGATCTCCGGCCCGGTCGACGGGATGCTCTGCTACATCGATCTGGCGGACATCGCCGTGGACGGCCGTTTCACACCGGACGGCTTGCCGCGGCGCACCGCACCGGCCGCGGCGGGCGTCTCGCTGATCGCGGGCAGTGTCGAGGACGGTCCGGGCCTGCCCGGCGGCCCGATTCCGGAGGGTGTGCGCAATCCGTTTCTCGAGGCGCTCGGCGACCCCGCTCGGCCCGCGCCGGCCTGGCTGGCGGACGCGCAGGCGCCGAAAGCGATCGCGGTGCCGCTCGGCCTGCTGCCCCCGGTGGCCTGGGTGCCGAATGTGCTGCCGATTCAGCTCGTTCGCATCGGTGAACTCTATTTGGCGGCCGCGGGAGGCGAATTCACCATCACGTCGGGGTTGCGCATTCGCCGCGCGGTCGCCGCGGCGCTGGACGTCTCGCTGGAGCAGGTGCTCATGCAGGGATACGCGAACGCCTACCACGAATACGTCACTACGCCAGAGGAATACGATTCCCAGCAGTACGAGGGCGCCTCGACGCTGTTCGGCCGCTACACCCTGTGCGCCTATCAGCAGGAGTTCACCCGGCTGGCCACGGCTTTCGCCGCCCGCACGCCGGTGCCGCGCGGCCCGGCGCCGCGCGATGTGTCCCATCTGCAACCGAACTTCCAGCCGGGCGCCGGTCCGGACGCCGCCGTGCGGGGGCGCGGCTTCGGTGACGTACTGGTGCAGCCGAATCCGTCCTACGACCCCGGCGACCGAGTGGTGGCCGAGTTCGTCTCGGCGCACCCGAAGCACGACAACCGCCGCAACGGGACGTTCCTGGAAGTGCAGCGCAGGAATGCGTCCGGCGAATGGCTACGAGTGGCGAACGAGGGCGAGTGGGCGGTGAGATACCACTGGAGCAAGCGCGGGCCCGCCGAATCGATAGCCCGATTCACCTGGGACATCCCCCTCGATGCCGAGCCGGGACGTCATCGCTTCCAGCACTACGCGACCCGTCTCGATCCCGGTGGCGCGCTCTACCCGATCACCGGCACGACCGACGAATTCGATATCGGCCGACCTTGACCGGATCGGCTACAAACCGGTCTGCGCGCCTTTGTCTCCGCGCCGCGCGCCGCGCCGCTGAACGAGATAGATCACTAGCGCCATAAGTCCGACCACCAGCCCCATCAGGCAGACCGGCCGGGCCGAGGCCCACCGGTCGCCGCCCGCCCACACCACCACGGTGGCGATCAGCCACAACGCGCTGCCGACCGCGAGCACGGGGCGCGGATCGGTGAGGCGCGGTGGGAGTTGCGGGACTTTCTGCGTCACGAGCTCAGCCTAATCGGCCCGGTCGGAGGAACTCGGCCGACCGCGCGGCGACGAGTGGTCCGCCAGTGGCCGGAAGCCGCGACCGCCCGCCCGCGGTCCCGTATCGTTTGCCACTGTGACAACGCCATCGGATGTCAGAGCCCTTGCTGGTGAGCTCTCGCTGGCGGTCGTTCGACTGACGCGACACCTGCGCGGGCGTCGTGCCGACTCGCAGATCTCGCTGACCCAACTCTCCGCGCTCGCGACCCTCGCGCGCGAGGGAGCGATGACGCCGGGCGCGCTCGCCGCGAAGGAACGCGTGCAGCCCCCCTCGATGACCCGCGTGATCGCCTCGCTCACCGACCTCGATCTGGTGGAACGCAACCCGCATCCCACCGATGGCCGTCAGATCATCGTCTCGCTGTCCCACGCGGGCCGCGCGCTCATCGCCGATGAAGCCAGCGCACGTGAGGCGTGGATGACCGAGCAGCTGTCGACGCTCACCGAGGAGCAGCTCGTCGTGCTGACCCGGGCGGTGGCGATCATGAAGCAGATCGTCGCGGAGTCCGAGTAGCGCAACGGAATTCATCGAATCGCCGCCGACGGCGGCCCGGATCAACGGTTCGTGCGGACGAGCCGGAGAATGATCCCGCCGCCCCACCACAGCAGGCTGCCCGCGATGGTCAGGCAGAGGACGAAGGCCGGATAGACCAGGACGCCGTAGTCGTCGGCCCATCGGGGCAGATGGGTGAGCCGGGCGCCCGCGCCGATGAGCAGCAGCAGTCCCAGCGTCACCGCGATCGGCGCGAGCGGCGCGGTCTCCGAATCGGGCCTGCGGGCGGTGCGGTCGGTCATGGTGGAGCCCTCCTGTGCGGTCGGCTCGGCACCCGCTCGGGGCGCGATGGGCACTGGAAAAGATCAGTTACCTTCTAGCTAACATTCGCACGGAGATGTGATTTCGTTAACACTCTGTGATGCAGATCACATAACTGTCGCGAGGCGACAGTCCGCTGAGCGCGGCTACCGTTCCCCGAACGGACGGTCGCTGTCCACGATCTCCCGGCCCAGCGGGAACAGCGAAACCGGGATGAATTTCAGGTTGGCCCAGCCGAACGGGATACCGATGATCGAGACGAACAGCGGGATGCTGGTAAGCAGGTGGCCCAGCGCCAGCCACCAGCCCGCGACGATGAACCAGATGATGTTGCCGATCAGTGAGCCCGCGCCCGCACCCGGCTTCTCCACAGTGGTCCGCCCGAACGGCCACAGCACGTAGGCGGCGATCCGGAACGACGCGATGCCGAAGGGAATCGTGATGATCAGGATGAAGCAGATGATGCCCGCCACGATGTAGCCGAGGGCCAGCCAGAACCCGGCGAAGACCAGCCACAGGATGTTGAGAACCAGCTGAATCGGCTTCATGAGACCAGCATGCCAGTCTGCGGCGCCGGTGCGGTGCGCGTCGTCAGAAGAACCAGCCGAGCATCGCGTCGCGTTCCGCGCGGAAGGCGTCGTCGAGTGCGCGGATGTGGGCGGAAACTTTGGCCCGCAACCGGTTCGCCGCCGCGAACACCCGCGCGGGATACGCGCCGAGATACATGCTGCCGAGCACGTCGATGCCGAGTTCGAGATCGGCCGCGCGATCGGTCGGTTCGCATTCCGCCTGTCCGTTCCGCGCGCGCAGCGCGAACGTGCCGCCCGCGTTCCGGAACGGGTCGGTCACCGCGAGTGTCACATCCAGGTCGTCCGCGTAGCCGCGTGCCGTCAACGCCGCCGGGACGTCCATCAGGCGAAGCCACAGTCCGTCGTAGCGGGCGGTGGTGCGCACCAGCCGTGGATCGGTCAGCAGATAGGGCAGCGGGTCGTGGTCGGTGAGCACGGCATCCACCCGCTGTACCAGATCGAGGCCGAGCAGGGCCCGCCACAGAGCCGCGTGCGCTTCCGCGGTGACTGTCCGCAGTTCGACGACTTCCACCGTGCGCGCCCTGCCGTCCGCGTGGTACCGGTAGAGCGCGTAGCCGTCGGCGTGCAGGAGTCCGAACAGCGTGCTGCCGCCCTCGCGGTAACGCTCGGGATCGTCGAACACGAGGTCCCAGGCCGCCGCCGGGCGCACCTGTGCGCCGGGCACCAGCCTGCGCCAGCGGTCGTAGATCGCTTCCGCGGCCGCGCGCAGGTCGGCCGGCGCCCGCAGCGTGACACCGCCGGGATCGGGCGTCGACGGAAGGAACGCCGCCAACCGGCGGTCGATGCCGACCGCGTTCTCCCGCGTCGCGGTGCCGTAGCCGAACCGGCCGTAGATGCCGCCTTCGCTCGCCGTGAACATGGTCAGTGGCAGGCCTGCCGCCTCGACGCGCCGGTGCTGCTCGGTGTACATGGCGCGCAGGATGCCGCGCCGCCGGTGCGTCGGCGCCACGCCGACGCCCGAGATGCCACATACCCGCACGGTCCGCTCGCCGGGCACCGTCGCCGTCATGGTGGTGGACTGCGTGAGCCCGACGACCTCCCCTCCCTCGACCGCCACGATCGAGTTCTCCAACGGGAACAGCAGCGGTGTCCCCCGCATCTCGGCGGGGTCGTAGCGGGTGCCGAACGAGGTCTCGACCAGCGTCGTGATCGCGGGCGCGTCGTCCGCGGTGGCCGACCGAACCGTGATTCCCGAGGAGGTCATGCCTCGACGATCCCACGTTCGCGCACCCGCACGCACCGGATTATCCGTGGCTCGCGACCGCCGGGCGAACACCGATTCGGCCTGTGCCGCGACCGCCCGGCAGGATGGAGCGGTGGCCGAAGTGATCGATATCGATGACCCCGCGGACCCGAGGGTCGACGACTTCCGTGATCTCAAGTCGGTCGACCGCAGGCCCGATCTGCCCGGGCGCAAGGGGCTGGTGATCGCCGAGGGCGTCGTGGTGGTCCAGCGGATGCTCGATTCGCGCTTCGCGCCCACCGCCCTGCTCGGCGTGGAGCGCAGGCGAGCCGAACTCGCCGACGATCTGGCGGCCGTCGACTTGCCGTACTACCGCGCGACGGCCGAGGTGATGGCCGAGGTGGTCGGGTTCCACCTCAACCGCGGCGTGCTGGCCGTCGCCCGCCGCCCCACCGCGCTCGGTATGGACGAGGTGCTCGAGAAGGCGCGCACCGTCGCGGTGCTCGAGGGCGTCAACGACCACGAGAATCTCGGCGCCATGTTCCGCAACGCGGCCGGACTGGGAGCCGACGCGATCCTGTTCGGCGACCGCTGTGCCGACCCGTTGTACCGCCGCGCCGTGCGGGTATCGATGGGGCATGTGCTGCGGGTTCCGTTCGCGTCCGTGCCGGAGTGGCCCGCCGGTCTGGATATACTGCGGCGCAAGGGATTCCAGATCATCGCCCTCACTCCCGATCCGTCGGCGGCGAATCTGGCGGCGGCGATGACGGGGGAGCGGGTGGCGTTGTTGCTGGGGGCCGAAGGGCCGGGACTGACCGAGGAGGCCATGCGGGCCACCGACGTCCGCGCGCGCATTCCCATGACGCCCGGCACCGACTCGCTCAATGTCGCGACGGCGGCCGCGATGGCGTTCTACGAGCGGGTGAGGACGGCGTGACCGGACCGTATCGTCCGTATCCGTCCTACCAGGACCCGACGCCCTGGGGTGCAGGGCTGACCGTGGCGGTGATGGTGGCGCTGCTGGCCGCGGTCGCGGTGTATTCGTTCGGGGCCGCGCTGGCCGAAGTGCATCCGTTGCTCGCGGTGGTGGTGAATCTGGTCGCGGTCGGCGGCGCCGCGCCCACCGCTTGGCGCTGGCGTTTCGCGCCGGTGACGCGGTGGGTGATCGGCGGCGGCGCGGCGGGTGTGCTGCTCGGATGGATCGTGCTGCTGCTCGGCGGCTAGCCGACCGGGTCGTGTCCGCTCAGCCAGCCGAACAGGCCGCGCCTGCGCGCAGGGTTGTGCGCCCCGCCATCGGCAGCGCTGTGCATCGGCGAATCGGGCATCGTGCCCTTGGGGTGCAGCGCGAACTTGCAGACGGGTATGTCGCCCGGCGCGAGCGCGCCGGGCGCGGCCGGCTCGCGGTAGTGGAACCCGAGCCATTCGTCGTTGGCCGCGTCGGCGAAGTCCGGCGGATCGAACGGCAGCGAATGGGGGTCGGGCAGTTCGCCCGCGCGCCGGCGCACCGGATGCTCGCCTGCCCAATAGGGCCGCTCCCACACCAGCGGAAGACCCTCGTCCTCCAGGATGCGCACCCGGGTCGAGCTGAACGACCTGCGGAATTCGCCGCGCTCCCAGTGGGCGAACGCGCCCCAGCCGTGCTCGACGTCGAACGACACCAAGTAGGTGTGCTCCGAGGCAAGCGGCCGCACCAGCAACTCCGGGATCTCGGTCGGGTGGATGCGCGCGGACTGGGCCGAGCACAGCACCGTCACGCCGGGAAAGCAGCCTATGCACACCTCATCGGCGGCCGGGCCCGCGCAACCCGCGAGCGTGCCGACCATGACCGGCCGCACATCGCGGTCGTCGTGCAGTTGCTTCGCCAGTGCCAGTGCGGCCGCGGGATCCGGATTGTGGTTCGCGCGCAGTACCGTACGGGGATCGGGTGCGTCGACGTACCAGAGCGACCAAGCCTTGGATAGCATTCCGGCACCTTCCCGATAGTCGCACGAATCAACTCCGCGAACTTCGAGCAACGCCCGGAGGCGCCGACCGGCGCACCGCTGCGGTGACCTGCCCGGCGCCGACGCACGTCGTCGACCACACCGAAAATTTACTCGCCCCGCACCGGTCGCGGTGCGGCTTCGCACCGCGAACATCGGTTCGTGATCCCAGTTTTCGCGAGCGCAGGGGCGCCGCACGGAAATATCCGGCACTCGAACGCGCTCGTGCGTCCGGGATCGGTACTACCCGCAAGACCGGGCGTGGCGGGGAAGGGCTCAGTGACCCGAGCTGCGCACCCCG
>NZ_BAFZ01000013.1 GCF_000308575.1 Nocardia exalbida NBRC 100660
GGCGGCGGGTCCCCGCTCTACGAGGCGTACGACGACGCGGCCATCGAGTTGATCTCGCTCGAGACGGAACGTTCTCGCGCTCAGCAGGATTCGGCCAAGACGGCATCCACGCGCGGCGAGCGGCGCCGTGCGGCTGCCGAGCAGGCAGAGAAGGCGACGGAGATCACCGAGGGCCGTATGGACTCGGGAACAGCCGAGGACGCCGTACCCGCCCGGGATACCGCGGTTGCCGGGGAGGCGGAAGTCGCCGAGGGCGGCGCGGTGGCCGCGGACGCTGCGGACGTCGAGAACGTGGGAGTCTCCCAAGGCGCTGCGGACATCGAGACCGCTCATGTTGCCGGGGATTCCGCGGTAATCGAGGCCGCGGGGGCCACCGCCCCCGAGGCGACCGGGACCGAAGTCGGCGCCGGCGCGGTCGGCGGCATCGATCCCGCCGATTCGAGCGTTCGGTCCTCGGTGCGTGCGACGCCCGGCGCGGACGACATCGCCGAGCCGCCGACCGCGCACGGCACCACGCCGACCGCTGATGCCGGTCCGGTGGGCGCTGCTGAGAACGAGCCGAACGCGGCGAGGGGCGACATCGGCACCAACCCGGCTCTCGGAACTGGCGATCAAGCGGACAGCGCTGCTGATGAAAGTGGTTCGGACAGTGTCTCCGGCAAAGCGCCCAGCCGCCCGGAGTCCAGCGCTGCGGACGCGCCGGTCGCCGAGCCCGACAGCGGCGCGAGCACCGATGACGCGCCGGAGGCCGAGGCACGGCCGGAGATCCAGTCATCGCCGCGCAACTGAGCGAGGCCGCCGATCCGTTCGGCACTTCGGCGCTGCGCGCGGCCGTGCTCGCCGCATGGCGTGATTCGCCGACGCGGTTGCGGGAGGATGCGGCCACCGAGAGCGACTTGGTGCGCGCGGGCTACCGCGACCGGTTGCTGACCGAGTTGGCGCAGAACGCCGCCGACGCCGCGCGCAAGGCGGGCGTGGCAGGCGCCGTCGTCGTCCGGCTCGACGGTCGTGACCTCCACATCGGCAATACCGGTGCGCCGCTGGACGTCTCCGGTGTGCACGCGCTCACCGCTCTGCGCGCGTCGGGGAAATCCGGCGACGGTTCGGTCGGCCGGTTCGGCGTCGGTTTCACCGCGGTGCTCGCGGTGAGCGAGGACATCGAACTCCGGTCTTCCTCCGGATCGCTGCGGTTCTCCCGCTCCGAGACCCGGGAAGCTCTGAAAGACAACGAGATCCGGACACCCGTCGTCGACGCGGGTGAATTCGATCCTCCGGTGCTGCGGTTGGCCTGGCCGACCGAGGCGCGACCGGCGGCGGGTCTCGACACCGAGGTGGTGCTGCGGCTGCGCGCAGACGTCGACGCCGACGCGCTGCTGGCCGCGATGCGCGCCGAAGCCGTCGATCTACTCCTGGAACTGCCCGCCCTGCACCGCATCCACATCGGCGAGGACGAATTCGTCAGCAGTGCCGAGGACATGGGCGACGGTATGTACGAGGTCTACGTCGACGGCCCGGGCAGCGAGCAGCGAACCTGGTGGCAGTACCGCACCCCACGCGCTCGCTGGTTGCTGCCGGTGCGCGACGGCAGGCCGGTGGTGGCCGCCCCCGATGTGCTGCGGGCGCCGACCAGGTCCGACGAGGAACTGTCGCTGCCCGCGCTGCTCGTCGCCGACATTCCGATGCAGCCGGATCGCCGCAGGTTGCTCCCCGGCGCCCGGCTCGCCGATTTGGCCCGTGGTTACGCGGATTTCGCTCGCGCCCTGCCACCACGCGACCGGCTCGTGCTCGTCCCCACACCTGGTTTCGCCCGCAGCGAGGCCGATGGTCTGCTGCGCGAAGCGCTCCTGCGCGAATTGCAAACGCAGCCATGGCTGCCCGTAATCGTCACCCACCGGCGCGCGCACGAAGGCCTCGTCGACACCGGGCCGCTCGCCGCCGACCTCGAGCCCCGCACGGCGGGCTACGCCGGATCGAACACCCTCGCCTCGCACGAAGCGGACAACGCACTGCCGCCCGCGGCGGCCGACCCAGAAGCGCGGGGCGTGCTCGATGGTGCGGGGCCGCATGCCGCGAGCGACTCGCCAGACCTGCTCGGCACCGAGCCGGGCGATATCCGGACTGCCGGAGCGGCTGATGCGCCCGGCGATGGTCCGCATGCGGCGATGGAGTCGTCGGATCTGCGGAGCACCTGGACGGCCGAAGACCGGTCCGCCGGACCCAGTAGCACTTCGGTGTCAGGCGAACCGATTCCGTTCGACATCGCCGGGTCCCCGGCGGCCGCCGTGGTGCAGCACCCACAGGACGTGGCCATCCCCACTCGCGCTTACGCCTTCACCGGTCTGACTCCGGAATTGGCCGCCCTGCTCGATGAGGTGGCCGGTCCGCTGGTGATCCCGGACCTCTCCGGGCGCCCGCACGCCGAGGCGATGGGTGCGCTGGACGTGCACCGGCTCGGCTTGGCGCGGATCGCGGAATTATCCGGGGGCCTGGAGCGGCCGCCGAGTTGGTGGCGGCAGTTCTATGCCGCACTGGAACCGTTCGTGGTCGATCCCCTCGCGGCGGAGGAACTGGGCGCGCTGGCGGTGCCGCTGGCCGACGGCAGGCTCGTCACCGGACCGCGCACCGTGGTGCTGGACGATCAGCTCGAGGTCGCGATCCCGGTGCACTGGGCCAGGCTGGCGCATCCCGAGGCCGCGCATCCCCTGCTGGCTCGGCTGGGCGCGCGGTCGGCCACCGCCGAGGATCTCTTGACCGACCCGGGCTTGCGGGCCGAGTTGGAGGATCACCCGGACGACCCCGACACCGCCGATGCCATCCTGCGTCTGGCGGCGCACGCGGCTCCGGAGGCACTGCCGTCCTGGCTGGGGCTGCTCGAATTGCCTAACACCGAGGGTGAATCGCGACCGGCCGACGAACTGCTGCTGCCCGGCGCGCCGCTGCGCGATCTGCTCGTGCCCGACGCGCCGTTCGGCACGGTGGACCCGGAACTGGTCGAGCGCTACGGCGCGGACGCGTTGCGCGCCCTCGGCGTCGGCTGGGATTTCGGTGTGATCACCGAGGCCGATCCCACCGGTCCGGACCACGATCTGGACGACGAGGAACACTGGTGGTCCACGCTGCCGGACGATCCGCCGGAGCTGGTCGCCGTCCGCGACCTCGACCTGGTCGACGACGCCGCCTGGCCGGACGCGTTGCGGCAGTTGGCCGCCGCGCCCCGCACCCGTCGCCTGCTGGCCGACGCCGACGGCTACACCGCGTGGTGGCTGCGCAGATACGCGCGGATCGACAGCACCCCACTGGGACTGTTCCGTCATCCCGCCGACACCGAGTTCGACGGGCTGTTACCGGCATTCGCCGTCGCAGGCGTCGATCCGGACGCTTGCCGCGCCATCCTCGCCGACCCGGGGACGATCACCGACGAGCTGGCCGCCGCTCTGCTGGAGGCGCTCGCGGACCCATCGAGAACGCCATCGCCGGAGGTTGTTTCGCGCACCCACGCCCGTCTGGCGGCTGCTGTCGCCGCGGGCTTGCTCGATCTCACCGATCTGCGACCACCCGATCGGGTGCGCGCGCTCACCGGCGCCGTGGTCGATCCGGCGGACGCGTTCGTCCTCGATCGCGCGTGGTTCGGTTTGGCGGTGCCGCCGGACCGATTGGTGGCGGGCGACACCGAAACCGCCTCGGCCTTGGCGGCTCTGCTCGACCTGCCGCTGGTGTCCGAGGCCGTTACCGCCGAGGTGGCCGAGACCGGCCGCCGCACGAGTTGGGCGACGGAGCCGCTGGGCGTCGTGCTGCGGCAGTTGTTCGCTTTGCCCCCGCAAGCGGGTGAGCTGGTCGTGCACCACGAATTGACGGTGCGGCTGAGCGGCGCGATCGAGGCCACGGTCGCGGTGCCCTGGTGGCAGACCGGCTCGGCCGTGCACGTCCGCGCGCCGGAACTGCGCGGCTGAGCGGACGGCTACTGGGCCGCGTTCTCGGTGAGCATCTCGCTGAGCAGATCCAGCTGTGCGCGCACGCTCTCGCTGTCGTTGTCCACCAGCCAGCGCAGTACCACGCCGTCGATGACGTTGAGCGTGAACCGGCTCAGCGTCTGCACCGGGACCGACCAGCGCGTGCCGGTCGCGTCGCGCGCGTGCTCGAGGATGTCGGCGACCGTGGAGTCGTTGAAGTTGTACTGCTCGCGCGCGATCGCGAGTTTCGCCGGGGTTTGCTCGCCTTCGCGCAACGCGTAAGTGGTTGTTTCGTAAGTGAGCAGCTGCCGTTCCGGAGTGGCTTCAATGTTGAGCCACATGAGTTCCAGTCCCGCGCGGATCAATTTTTGAAGGGCTTCTTTTCCACTTCCGACGTCCTGCCATACCGTTTCGTTTGCGTCGACAGAATCGCGTAATTCCATCGACAACGCTTTGACCAGCTCGGTCATCAGCGCGTCCTTGTTTTCGAAACAGTAATGCACCACACCGAGCGAGACACCGGCCGCCTGAGCGACATCGCGGGTGGTCACGCCCGCAACGCCCTTTTTCTCGGCAAGGCCGATCGCGGCCTCGATAAGGTGGGCCCGTCGTTCTTCGACGCTCAATCGGGAGGACACCCAAGGGAGTTAAGCGCCCAGCGCCCGCGCAGTCAATTCACGGGCCGGAAAAATTTTGACTGGACGAGTGACCAGTTGTGTGGTTCGCTGCATCGTGACAGAAGGGAGACGGGTATGCCGGTGTCGCGTAGAACTGTTCTGGCCCGGACCGCGATCGGTTCGGCCACGCTCGCGGCCGCGACGGTGCCCGGGATGACCGACGCGCTCGCCGTTCCGGCGGCGGCAGCGCCGGAATCCGGCGGTTACGAGATCGGTGTCGGACTCTCCGACATCACCGGACCGGCCGCCGAATGCGGGATGATGGGCTACTCCCAGCTCGAACAGCAGACCGCGGGCATCCACCT
>NZ_BAFZ01000012.1 GCF_000308575.1 Nocardia exalbida NBRC 100660
GCGTTCAGGATCACAGCGATCGCGAATCCGCCCAGCGATGGTACGCCGAGCACGGTCCCGACACGGAGATGGCCAAGGCCGCGCCCGCCACCTGCGGGAGCTGCGGCTTCTACCTGCCACTGGCCGGGGCGCTGCGCGCCGCGTTCGGTGTCTGCGGCAACGTCATGGGCGCGGACGGCCAGGTCGTCCACGTGGCCTACGGCTGCGGCGCGCACTCGGATACCGAGATCCCCACC
>NZ_BAFZ01000011.1 GCF_000308575.1 Nocardia exalbida NBRC 100660
CGTCGACGGCGAGGCGCACGAGATCGAACTCGACTACGCCACCGACGGCTGGCATCTGCGCGACTACCAGCAGATGGCCGCCGACTCGTTCTGGGCGGGCGGCTCCGGGGTGGTGGTGCTGCCCTGTGGCGCGGGCAAGACGATGGTCGGCGCCGCGGCCATGGCCAAGGCGAAGGCGACCACGCTGATCCTGGTCACCAACACGGTGGCGGGCAGGCAGTGGCGGCGTGAGCTGCTCGCGCGCACTTCGCTCACCGAGGAGGAGATCGGCGAGTACTCCGGTGAGCGCAAGGAGATCCGCCCGGTCACCATCGCCACCTACCAGGTGATCACCCGCCGCACCAAAGGCGAGTACAAGCACCTGGAACTGTTCGACAGCCGCGACTGGGGCCTGGTCATCTACGACGAGGTGCACCTGCTGCCCGCGCCGGTCTTCCGGATGACCGCCGATCTCCAGTCCCGCCGCAGGCTCGGCCTGACCGCGACGCTGGTGCGCGAGGACGGCCGGGAGGGTGACGTGTTCTCGCTGATCGGCCCGAAGCGTTACGACGCGCCGTGGAAGGACATCGAGGCCCAAGGGTGGATCGCGCCCGCCGACTGCATCGAGGTCAGGGTCACGCTCACCGACGCCGAGCGGATGTCCTACGCGACCGCCGAGCCGGAGGAGCGTTACAAGCTGTGCTCCACCGCGCACACCAAGATCGCTGTGGTCGAATCCATCCTGGCCCAGCATCAGGACGCGCCGAGCCTGGTGATCGGCGCCTATCTGGACCAGTTGGACGAACTCGGCGTCGCGCTCGACGCCCCGGTGATCCAGGGTTCGACGAAGACCAAGGAGCGCGAGGAGCTCTTCGACGCGTTCCGGCGCGGCGAGATCCCGGTGCTCGTGGTGAGCAAGGTGGCGAACTTCTCCATCGATCTGCCGGAAGCATCCGTGGCCGTGCAGGTTTCGGGTACCTTCGGTTCGCGACAGGAGGAGGCGCAGCGTCTCGGTCGGCTGCTGCGCCCGAAACACGACGGAGGCCAGGCGCATTTCTATTCGGTCGTGGCGCGCGACACTCTCGACGCCGAATACGCCGCACATCGGCAGCGTTTTCTCGCCGAACAGGGGTATGCCTACCGCATCACGGATGCCGACGACTTGCTCGGCCCCGCCATCGGATAAGCGGAGGCGATTCCTCCGTAAACTGTGCTAGGAATGAGTGCGTGCGACGCTTCGAATTCGCGGTGGACCGCAGCCACGCTCACGCGGTGAACGAAGTCTTCGCCGACTTCCGCCGCCTGCGTATCCTGGCGATCGCCGCGGCGGTGGTCGCGGCGGCCGGTACGGCGTTCCTGATCTGGCTGAACCATCCCTGGGCGTATCTGCTCGCGGTCGCCTTCGCGCTCGGCGCGGTGACGGCGCTGTGGGTCGCCCTGTGGACGCCGTGGCATTCCAGCATCGACAAGCTTTACGCGGACGGCGAGTTGATCCCCGCGGTGATCTCCGAGGCCCGGCCCTCCGGCGTGGTGCTGCTCGCCTTGGTCGACGTGTCAACTCCGGACGCCAGCGACCCGCGTTTCGCCTTGGTGACCCGCAAGGTCCGGGCCCTCCCGGGCCACGAGGCCAAGGCGGGGGAGCGCGTGCCATCGGTCGCGGTGCGCACCGACCGGGCGCCGCGGCAGGTGGGCGAGCGCTGGCAGTCGGTGAGCGCCATGCCGATCGCCTGGGGCACCACCGACGACACCGTCATCGCCCGCGCCCGCGCCGCGATCAGCGAGGCCGAGTGGCGGCTGCTCACCGACAATCTCGCGCTCGCCGAGAAGGTGCGGCGCTCCGCGGCGAAACGCCTGCTGCTCGACCCGCACCAGCTACCGGGCGAACTCGGCTCCTGATCCGGCTGCGAAACGTACGCTTCCGCCGGTGCTCGGGCGCCTACACTCGAAACATGGTCCCAGCGTCCGATCTGCTGGCATTCGTCGCCGCCGCTTTCTTCATCATCGTCGTGCCGGGGCCCGGGGTCCTGTTCACCATCGGTCGCGCGCTCACGCTCGGGCGGCGCGCGGCGTTGCTCTCCGTGCTCGGGCACGCCGCGGGCGTCTACGTCGCCTTGGTCTTGGTCGCCATCGGACTGGGGACCTTGCTCTCGGCGTCGGCGTTGGCGCTCACCGTGGTCAAGTTCGCGGGCGCGTTGTATCTGATGTATTTGGGAATCCAGGCGATTCGGCAGCGCTCGGCGTTGCGCGCGGCGCTGGGTGCCCCGATCGAACCGGCGCCCCATGCGCGCGTGCTGCGCCAGAGCGCGATCGTCGGGCTCACGAACCCCAAGGCGATCGTCTTCTTCTCCGCGGTGCTGCCGCACTTCGCGGATCCGGCGGCGGGCTCGCTGTCGTGGCAGTTCCTGCTGCTCGGCACCGTCTTCCTGGCCATCGCACTGGTGTCCGACAGTGCCTGGGCGCTGCTGGCCGCCTCGGCGAGGGCCTGGTTCGCCAAGTCGCCGCGCAGGCTGGAGGCGGTCGGCGGCGCGGGCGGGGTGATGATCTTCGGTGTCGGCGCGTCGGTGGCGCTGACCGGAAGTGGCGACTGAAGCCGTTACCATCCAGCGAAGTCGGTGCGCCGGCACCGGCAAGAGGCGGGGTGGAGAGGGGTTGGTCGTTCGTATGAAGTTGTCCGGCCGGATGTGCGCCGCGCTCGCGTGCGTATTCGTCGCGGCGCCTGGGGTGCCCGCGCACGCGGACCCGCCCCCGGACCCGCTGGTCGGCGCGCCGGGCCTGGGCGATCCGTACTATCCGCTCGACGGCAACGGCGGCTACGACGTCCACCACTACGACGTCGGCATCGATTACGACCCGCCGAGCCGTGCACTGACCGGCACCGCCACCGTCACCGCGCTCGCCACCCAGGCCCTGCGCGTGTTCAACCTCGATTTCGCGGGGCCCGAAGTGCGCATGGTGTCGGTGAACGGGCAGCCCGCCGGTTTCGAGCGCAACGGCGAGCACGAGTTGACCGTGACGCCGCTGCTCCCGCTGCTGCCCGGCCTGCCGTTCACCGTCACCGTCGACTACGCGGGCCCCGCGGCGAACACCGAGGGCGAAGGGTGGACCTTCGCGCGCAGCGGCGGCGCGTTCGTCGCCGGGGAGCCGCATTCGGCGACCAGCTGGTATCCGCTCAACGACACCCCGTTGGACAAGGCCACCTTCACCCTGACCGCCACCGTTCCCGCGGAGTGGGAGGTGGTCTCCAACGGCGTGCGGACCGAGAACACGGTGCGCGGCGACAAGCGGACGGTGCGCTGGGTCAACGCCCAGCCGGTGCTCGGCTACCTGACCACCGTCGCGATCGACAAGTTCGACTACCTCGAGCAGCGCAGGGCCAACGGCACTCCGCTGGTCAGCGCGTTCGCGCCGAATACGCAGGATCGCCATCGTGAACTCGAGCTGCGCCTGCCGGAGATCCTCGACTTCTCCGAAAAGCTCTACGGGCCTTACCCGTTCGAAGCGGCGGGCGGCATCTACTTCGACGCCGACATCACCTTCTCGCTGGAGACCCAGACCCGCCCGCTCTACGCGCCGAGGACCGATCTGCAGACCGTCGTGCACGAGATCGCACACCAGTGGTGGGGCGACTGGGTGTCGGTGCGTCAGTGGTCGGACATCTGCCTGAACGAGTGCTTCGCCAGCTATACCGCCGACTACTTGTGGCCGGAGCGGGTGGAGGGCAAGAACGTCGACGACGACTACCGCGAGACCATCCGGAGATATCACGACAACGAGAGGTTCTGGAACATCCCGCTGGAGAACCCCGGCGCCGGACGGGAGTTCACCTCCGTCTACTACCGCGGCCCGCTGTTCCTGCACGCGCTGCGCAGGCAGATCGGCGACGAGGTGTTCTTCACCGCCGTCCGGGACTTCCTCGCCGCGCACGCCTACGGCAACGCCTCGATACCGGAGTTCCGCGCCTTCATGCAGTCCCGAGCGCCCATGGATCTGACCGGTTTCTTCCACGCGTGGCTGAACACCACCGTGCCGCCGCCGCAGGAATACTTGTTCCCGGGCGCCCTGCTCAGCTGATCCGTCAGTCCTCCGCGCGCTGCCGGGCCTTCGCGACCCTGCGTTCGGCCCGCTCCAACTGCCGTCGTGCGGCGTGGAGTTCGTCCTTGGCCGACCGCTCCGCCGACTTGCGGAACTGCCGCTGCTGTTCGGCGTGCTCGAGTTCGTCGCGCAACGCGGCGATGCGTTCTTCGACCGAGGACAGTTCACCGGCGGCGTCCGCGAGGGCGGAGCGGGCCGATTCCTCCGTGGCGCGGGCGGTTTCGAGCGCGTCCTGGGCTTCCGCCAGTTCACGGCGTGCGCTGCCGTCCTGTTTCCGCCGCGCTGCCGCTCGCCCCGGTCGGGCGGCCGGTTCCGGGACCGGGGCCGGATCGGGTCCGCTCGGCCCGAAGCCTTCGTAGCTCGCGGCCGTGACGAGCGTTCCCGCGCGCAGCCGCTCGGCCACCTCGGGCTCGGCGAGCGCCGCGGTCAACGTCTGGCCGACCTCCCGGACGACGCCCTCGCCGACCGGATGCCCTTGTCCGGCGGCGAGCGCGCCCGCCTTGTCGGCGAGGGCGTTGACCAGTTGCTGTCGCCGCGCGGTCAGGTCACGCAACTCGTCGGCCGAGAGGTTGCGCTGAGCGGCGGCCAGGGCGGCGCCGAGGCGCAGCAAGGCGGCTACGTCGTCCGGCGCCGCCCGGGACAGCAGGTTCGCCGTCCACGCGGTCAGGGTGGGTTTGCGCAGCTTGCCGATGGCGGCCGCGAGCCGCTTGTCGCCCGCCTGCTTCGCCGCGGCCGCCCGGTCGGTGCGCGCGGCGACGAACTGCGCGGGCGGCAGCCCGTACAGGTCGCGCGCGACGTCCTCGACCGTCATACTGCCCAAGCGTAACGACCCGGTCTCGGGCGACGACACACTCCGCATACCGGACAAGGGTCCAGTTGCATCGAATACGCGAAAGGCGTTGCTAGTGAATTACTCTGCGTTCCTGCTGCTCGGCCGTCTGCTTCCCAGCATCCTCGGATACGCGCTCATGGGGCTCTACGGCACGCACAGCATCTAGCGCGCTGCTCGCGGTCCCGCGGTGAGCTGATGCGGCCGTCCTGGTCGTACGGGTATTCTCACCGCGTTCACGAGCCCGTGAACGTGTTCGGTGAGAGAGGTTTTCAGGTGAAGTTTCCAGGAGCGAGGCTGCTGGCACGGGTCGTGCTCGCCCTCCTCGCGGTGGCCGCCGTGGTGGTCACGGTGACCGGCTGTTCGTTGATCGGCGACGCGAGCAAGTCGGACACCGCCAAGGCCGGGGTCGGTGACTGCATCAACGTCATCGAAGGCTCCGCGGTCGATTCCAAGACCGAGCCGGTCGACTGCTCGTCGGACAAGGCCGTCTACAAGGTGGCGCAGTCCTACGACAAGAAGACCGACTGCGCCGCCGACTACACCTCCTACGAGGAGACCCTGGGCGGCGGCACCACCGCGTTCCTGTGCCTGGCGCCGAACTTCAAGGAAGGCAGCTGCTACAACGAGAGCAGTACGACCGGCTACAAGCACGTCGACTGCGCGTCTTCGGACGCCACCTTCAAGGTGCTGAAGCGGATCGACGGCAAGGCCGACGAACTGCTCTGCGGCCAGGACGCCGACAGCTTCCGGCTCATCGAAACGGACCCCAAGGTCACCTTCTGCACGAGCAAGCCCTAGCACCGATCATTCGAGCAGGGCGACCGACGCGATCCGGTGCAGTGTGAAGTGCCGGACCGCGCCGGTGACCGGGTCCAGCGCGTCCAGCTGCCCGTTGCCCACCTTCAACGGTTCCACCACCCGCTGCGTGGCGACCCCCTGGGCGTCGACGTAGCCGATGTTCACCGACCGCCGCACCCGCGCCGCGAGCTGGAGCAGGGCGAGGGTGGCGGCGGTGTTGGTCCGCGTGCCGTCCGGGCGCACCGCGTGACTCGAGCGGGCGCTGGCGGCGCGTTCGCCCGCGCGCAGCTCGGTGACGAGCGATTCCAGCTGTTCGGTGCTGGGCGGAGTCGGCCGATACGGCTGCCGCGCGGCGGGCCGCACCGAGATCCGGGCGCCCCGCGGGCGCAGATCCACGATCGCACCCGCCGAGTCCTCACCCGCGGGCGCGAAACCCGCCGCGCGCAGCTGCTCGAGCAGTTCGCCCAGCGGGGCCTGGGCGATGGCGACGGTCGGCGCGATGGATCGCAGTGCCAGCGTGCGCGCCACCGGCGCGGACAGCACCTGGGCCAGCAGCGCCGGGTCGTCGCTGCGGATGAACGACTGCGCCATGCCGGCGCGCAACTGGCCGTGCCGCCGGGCCACGTCATCGATCAGATAGGTCAGTGCCTGCGGGATCGGTGTGCGGGAATGCTTGGCGAACAAGGCGTGCAGTTCGGCCGCCGTCAGCCCGGCGTCCAGGGCGCGCCGCACCGAGGACTCGCCGATCCGGTACACCGTCGCCGCGCCCGCGGATTCGACATCGGCGACCAGGGCGACGCGGTGGTGTAAATCGGTGGTCAGCGGCCCGGGCGCGATCACCGTCAGATCCGCCTGCACCAGCACGTGATCCACCGGCTCCGGCAGCGCCGCCTCCATCTCCGCCTCGGCGTCGGCCACGCTGGTCGGCGCCGCGTGCAGCAGCGCCCGCGCCGCCGAGCCGAGCGCGCCGCGCCCGACGAAGCCCAGCGCCGCCGCCTCGGCCAGGGTCTGCTCGACCACCTCCGGCCGGAAGTTCCTGCGCCTGCGTGGCTGTTGCCAGGCCAGCATCCGGCCGATGTCCGCGGGGGTCAGTGCCGTGCCGGACGGGTATTCCGCGAGCAGGGCGAGGATCGCGCGCCGGTCGCGCGGTGCGTTCGGGGTGCGCAGCTCGAGCGACAGCGCCGCGAGCGGCTTGTCGTTGGCGTCGCGCATGCCGATCATCCACGGCATCCGGTCCAGATCCAGCCAGGTCAGTCCCAGCGCGGCCCAGCGCCGCGCGGGCGGCGATTCCAGCCAGGCGTCCACCAGCGGCGTCGGCGCCCAGAAGTCGTCGGTCGTATCGAAGTCGGGTGGAGGGTCCGGCAAACCCTTCTCGATCAGTTTCGCGGCCGCCAGCAGTTCGACCAGCAAACCCGCCCTCTGCTCGTCGACACCGGCCTGCTTGGCGATGCGCCGCAGCTCCCGCACGCCCAGGCCGCCCGCGCGCAAGGCGGGAGCGGGAACTCGGCCGAGCACGTCGAGCACGGCGGCGCAGTGCCGGAGCAACTCGCCGACCTCGCCCGCCGCGACCGCGTTCACTTCGGCGGGCGTGTGTTTGGTGGTCTGCGGGCGCGGCGATGTCAGCGCGTGCGGGTGGGTGACCGGTTCCCGGCGCAGCACCTGGCCGACGGTGACCGGAAGTTCGACGGTCTCGTCATCGATCCAGTGCAGCAGCCTGCGCGCCAGCAGCCGCTGGATCGGCCGGTCGGCCGGAGTGCCCGGTGCGGCGTCCCTGGTGCGGCCGCGCGGCCCCGTCGCGGCCAGTTTGTCCAGCAGCGCCCGCTCGGCGGGTGCGAGTTCGGCAAGCGCCGCCACCACCTCGGGTTCGGTGAGGGCGTCGGGGATCTCGGTCGCGGTGCCGATCGGCCACGGCAACGCCTCGGCGGCGGCCGGGATCAGATGAAGCCCCTGCTCGGCGTCGAGCCAGACCAGCGCGCGAGCGGTCAGCCGCGCCAGCGCTTCGTCGATCGCGGCGGCCGATACCCGTTCGCTCAATTGCACATGCAGTTGGGCGCGCTGGAGCGGACCGCTGCCGGGATGCGTGGTGCCGTGTACGGCAAGGGTTTCCACGAGGGCGAATTCGAGGGTGTTCAAGTCCTCCGTGGCGCGCAGCACCGACGCGCGCTGTTCGGTGCGGGCGGCGAGCACGGCCATGGAGGAAGGCAGCGGCACGGCCAGGTCGGGCCGAAGCTGCAACAGCGTCACGAGCTGGGCATCACTGCGGGCACCGAGCCATCCGGCAAGGGAGTCGGTCGCGGTCATCCGATCCAGCCTACGATGCTGGGCGATCGCCCGCCGGGGTCAGGCGGTGTGGGCCGCGGCGCATCCGCGCGGAGCGGTCGTGCCAAAATGGGTCCGTGGTGAACAAATCGAAGAAATCCTATGTCGACAACGGCTGGCCGAAGGTCGCCGACGGTGACCCCGCGGTCACCGAGCTCTCTTCGGCCCGCTCCGGTGGCCTCTCGCCCTACGGTGAGGACACCGAGTTCCCGGTCCCCGCTGAGCAGTTGCCCTACATGCACCCGAACACGGTGATCAACCGCTGAGCGCGCGACCGGAACGTTCTCGGCTACGAAGAAGGGCCCCGCATCCTTGATGATGCGGGGCCCTTCTTGACGATGTGTGGCGATCAGGAGGGCAGCAGGCCCTTGTTCGCCTCGTAGAAGTTCACGATCGCGGGGTCGAGGGTGGCTCCGCTGGACTTGGCTGCGTTGAAGAAGTCGAGAGCTTCCTTGGGCACCTGGACGCCCTGGCTCTGCACCACCTCGAGGGCCCGGTCGACGGCCGAGAAGATCTGCTGCGAGCTGTCCGCCGGCGCGGCCGGTGCGGCCTGCGGCGCGGGGTTCCAGCGCGGGGTCTCGGCGAGGGCGGGCGCGGAGCGCTGGGAGGGTGCGCTGCTCAGGCCCAGCTTGGACGAGCAGGAGGGCCAAGCGCCCCAGCCCTGCGAGGCGAGCACCTTCTCGGCGACCGCGATCTGCTGCTCGCGGCTGGCCTGGTTGGCCGAGGCGGCGTACTCCTGGCCGCCGTGGGCGCGCCAGGTGCTGGGCGAGAACTGCAGCCCGCCCTGGAAACCGTTGCCCGTGTTGATGCCCCAGTTGCCGCCGGCCTCGCACTGAGCGAGTCGATCCCAGTCGGAGTCGGGTGCCGCGCTGGCGTTGCCTGCGAGAGCCACACCGGCGGTGCCGATGATGGCGCCGGTGACGGCAACCTTGGCTACCGTGCGGCCGGTCGAGCTTGGCTTGCGATGGCGTCCACTCATATCGGGTTCGTCTTCCTCTCGACGCACCTGCGACGTCTTCGGTTCTGGTTCGGACTGAGAGGTCGTCCGTTCCGCCCTCGCCCCTACGTTTCCGTCGGGGGTTCCGGTACCCGCGGGGCGAGGCTCGGTGCGGCGGGCCGGTGGTCGCCGGGGTGTCCCGGCTGGATAAGACCGTACGACGAACCGCGGGAAAAATCACTATTTGGTAACCGGCGTGTACCAACGGGTCTCGACGCGGTATCGGATGGGTACGGCGCCTTCGCGCAGCTAGGAGCGGGCGCGGCCGCAGGCGGCGCGCGTCGCCACCGGCCCGTGACCTACTCGTAATGTGACGAGGATCACATGTCGGAATGGGTAACGATCGCATCGGGTAACCGGTTTACGCCGGATCGGAGGCATGTTCTCCGGTTCTACCGGGACCTGCGCCCCGAGCGCAGCGCGAATACGAGCGCGAGCACGAACCCCAGCGGCGCGAGCATCGCCCCGAAGTAGAGCCACAGCCCGGGCTCGCCGTCGGTCAGCAACGGGATCGCGAAGATGACGACGATCGCCAGCAATCCCAGCGCGAACAGGGCGAGCGCGAATTGCAGCAACCAGTCGCCGCGCCGCCGAGGGGCGCCACCGGGCGGGGTCGGAGTGGATGGGTTCGTCACGGCTCGACGGTAAAACTGATGTGCTTGCGTTATTCGCACCGGGGTAGACTCGATGGCAATCGCGTCCTGCAATCGTGCTGGGCGCGTTCTTTTCGCACAGGAGGGCCGGTCGCGGGATCGGCCCGGTAGACAAATGTGCTCGGGCCGTAGGGGTCCGAGTTTCGATGACGAACGGGTGAGCGCAGTGCCGACCGGCAGGGTGAAGTGGTACGACGTCGAAAAGGGCTTCGGCTTCCTTTCCCAGGACGAGGGTGAGGACGTCTACGTCCGCTCGTCCGCGCTGCCCCAGGGTGTCGAGGGCCTCAAGCCCGGCCAGCGCGTCGAGTTCGGCATGGCCGCGGGCCGCCGCGGCCCCCAGGCGCTGAGCCTCAAGCTGCTCGAGGCGCCGCCGTCGGTCCGGCAGGGCCAGGAACGCAACGCGCGCAAGGAGCCTGCCGCGCGCAATCACACGCCGGACGAGTTGCACGGCATGGTCGAGGACATGATCACCTTGCTCGAGGCGAAGGTGCAGCCGGACCTGCGCAAGGGCAAGTACCCGGATCGTAAGACGGCGCAACGCATCTCGGAGGTCGTCCGCGCGGTGGCGCGCGAACTGGACCGGTAGTCCGCGCCGCCGCGCGACGCGCTTTGTCCGGCTCGACGCGAGCCGACCGGACGCGGACGCGCAGCGGCGGATCACCTACCGCGCAGTTCCCGGGCGACGACGGTGTCGACGAGATCGTCCCTCTGCTCGACCAATTCGGCCGCGCCGCCGTTGTGGGCGAGGTTGCGCACCTCGAGCGGGTCTTCCTGACGGTCGTGGAGTTCGTTGTCGAATTCGCCGCGTGGTCCGGCGATCCCCTGCGGGGTCGAGTACCGGGCGAAGCTGTAGCGGGGTGTGATCGCGCCCCGCAGGCAGTATTCGACGCCTGCCACTTGACCTGGCAGCAGGTCGTCAGCCGGTTCGTGACGAGGCTGGACTCCTCTCCGCTGGTGTATCGAGTCCTCGCGGGCCACGAACCCGGGTTGCTCGTCCGGCTGGTCGACGGCGTTGTGCCGCATCGCATCCGGCAAGTGCTGGAGGCAGCGCTGCGCGCCGGTGAGCAGTCCGGGGACATCGCCGCGGATCTCGACCCGCGCGACACCGCGATCGCGCTGGAGGCCATCTTCACCGCGGTCATCATCACCGTGGTGCGAGTCGGCGGCAGCGGTTCCTCCGAGTGCATCGATGCCGTCGCGCGCTTGGTGCGCACCGCGCTCACGGGGAAGCGTCCGACATGAGGGTATTGCGGCCACCCACCTGAAGGGGGCACGCGCTACGCCACGGGTGAACCGGCCGTCGGTGTCGCAATGGCGGTGGCCGATCGTCGAAATCGGCGCTTGGCAGCGCCGCTACGCCGTGCTGATCGACCAGGTGGCGTGTGGCACGTAGAACTCCCGGCCGGTTTCGTCGCGGGCGAGGATCGGCAGCTGGAATTCGACGCCGATGAGCCGCAGATCGGGTTCCGGCTTGGAATCGATGGTCAGGGCCAGTGCGCGATCGGGGTAGTCGTTGCGGCTGATCACCTGGTCCACCTTCTCACCGTTGGGCAGGAGATAGACCAGCTGGGCGAGCCAGGGCGCGTCGGCGACCTTCTTCGGGAGCGACAACTGCAACGGGTAACCGGCGGGCACTTCCAGCTCGGCGGTGCGGCCGCGGTGGCAGTCCGGCGTATCGGGGGCGCAGTTCAGCGTCGTGAACACCGTGCCGGGCACGTTGTCCTCGGGCAGGATGCGGCAGTCCCGCATGGTCACCGCGCAGTAGCTGAACGGCCGCACGGTGACCGTCTTGCCGTGCGCGTAGGCGGTGAGGGTGACGTCGGGTTCGTCGGCGTTGCGGACCAGCACCGCCAGGACGCCCGCGAAGGCGACGGTGAGCACGAGCAGGGCGGCCGCGGCCAGCGCGGCGATCGTGCGTGCGTTGAGCTTGCTCACCAGATCGGGTCTCCTTGCCCTCGTTGAAAGCGTGTCGTGTCGCCGCCGCGCGGAGCGGGACCCTGCGCGCGAGGTGCGCTCGCCGGGTATCCGTGCGGCCGGGACGGCACCTCTTGCTCCACGTGCTGGGGACGGTTGCCGCCGAGGCCGGGCAGCAGCGAGTGGCCGCGGAAGCTGAGGAAAGTCTGCACCAAGCCCAGCACGAGTATCGCGGTGACCACCGCGAAGCCCTTCCAGTACTCCGTCGGCAGCAGCACCCCGGCCGCGCCGCCGATGACCCAGCTCAGCTGTAGCACGGTCTCCGACCGCCCGAAACCCGAGGCGATCGACTCCGGCGGCAGATCGTCCTGGATGGAGGCGTCCAGCGACACCTTGGCCAGCGCGCTCGTCGCGGACGCCACCAGGGCGGCGGCCGTCGCGCCGAGCAGATTGTTCGTGAACGTCGCGAACAGCGCCACCAGCGCGCACGCCGCCGTGCAGCCGAGCACGATCAGCGCGGGTCTGCCGAGTTTGAGCCGGGCGCCCGTGGCATTGCCCGTGAAATTGCCGATGGCCGCGGCCGCGCCGACCGTCCCGAGCATGAGGGCCTGCTGCACCGGCCGGTGCTCAGTCGCCTTGGCGACGAACGCGACGTAGAAGGTGAGGAACCCGGTCAGCACGCGGATGGCGCCGTTGCCCCAGAGCCCGGTCACCACGGAGCGGCCGAGCGGCTGCCTGCGTTTGCGTGGCGGAACCGGCGACTCGTTGCCGGAGGAGAGCACCTCGGTGTGCGCGTCGGCGCCGTGATAGCTCAACGTCGCGGGCACCTCGCCCTCGGTGACCTCGACCCAGGACGGGATGCGCAGGCTCAGATACGTTCCCGCGCACGCGATCAGCGCGGCGAAGACCAGGGCGCCGTTCGAGCCCGCGATCGCCGCGGTCAGCCCCGCCAGCGCTCCGGCGCCCAAGGTGCCGCCGACCAGCCCGAACACCGTGAGACGGGAGTTGGTGCGGACCAGATCGATGTCCGGCGGCAGGACCCGGGGCGTCACCGCGCTCTTGAGCACGGAGAACGATTTGCTGCCGATCATCATGCACAGCGCGAGCGGATACAGCGCCCAGCTGTCGAACTGGAAGATCAGCACCACCGCGACCACCGTGCGCACCGCGAACGAACTTGCCAGCGCCAGGCGGCGACCGCGTTGCAGCCGATCGAGCATCGGGCCGATCAGCGGGGCGATCACCGCGAACGGCGCGATGGTGATCAGCAGGTACAGCGCGACCTTCGTCTTGCTCTCCGCGGTGGCGCTGGCGAAGAACAAGGTGTTGGCCAGCGCCACGGCGATGGCGGCGTCCAGGGCGAAGTTCGCCATGGTCGCGTAGGTGAGCGCCGTCAGACCCGACTTGTCCGCGCCGTCGGCCTTGGCCGCGCGCTGGAAGGTCGCGATGCCCTTCTCGGTGAGTTCCCTGCCGCGCATGGCGGCCACCCGGGTGACCGTGAGTTTGCGCGGCATTCGTCGCGTCTCGGAGGGAGCCGGGCTTTCGGGGGGCTCGACCGGATCCTGGCCTGCGGTCGGGGGGTAGTCGGGTTCGGCCGGGCCCGGTGGTTCGGTGTGCTGATGCCGCTCGGGCCGACGCGGGAAGACGCGGCGGGGCGCGCGCTCGGAGGCCGTCGGTTGCTCGGGGTCACTCCCGAGCGGGAGGGGTTTGGTGCGCGGCGGTTGCGCGGGGCGGGGCGCCTCACGGCGCGGATTCGGCTGGTCGTGCCGCCCGGAGGCCCGTCCGGGCCGCAGCGGCGGCAGCGGCCCGCGCCGTCGCGGCGGGTCGGGCGGCGGGTACCGGTCGAAACCGGGATGCCGATCGAACAGCGGGGACTCCTCGCCTTCCCACCGATCACGGTCGGGACCGGAAGGTTCGCGGGGAGTAGTCACGACTCCAATTCTGGCGTACTTCCGTGCTGGGCGTTCACGCGCGCTCCGAGGCGGCGGCGGAAAGTGACCATCGTCGCGGACGCGCGAACGCGATCAGGCGGGTGCGAAGCGGACCTCGAACATGGTCGGCCAGTTCTTGCCCGTGATCAGGAACCGGTCGGTGCCGGGCAATTGGGCGATGCCGTTGAGGGCGTCGGCTCGGGCCCGCTCGGTCGCGGGAAGTAGCCCGGCAGCGTCGGCGGTCCCGAGCACCGCGCCGGAGTCCGGATCGATGCGCAGAATCGTGTCGGTGGGCCAGTCGTTGGCATAAACCGACCCGTCCGCCGCGCACTCGAGTTCGTTGAGGCGCGCGCCGTTGTGGCTGGTCAGTTCGATGGAGCCGATCGGTGCGAAGGTTTCCGGATCACGGAAGGCGAGCCGGTCGGTGCCGTCGCTCATGATCAGCCGTCCGGCCCCGGCGCATAGGCCCCAGCCCTCGCCGCCGTAGCTCGCCCGGCCGCGCTCGGCGAGCGTGGCGGGGTCCCGGGCGATGGCCACGCCGTCATGCCAGGTGAGCTGCCAGAGTGTCGTGCCGTCGAGGGTGATGCCCTCGCCGAAGTACGGGGCGGGCAACTCGGTCCTCGCCAGTTCCGCCCCGGTCGCCAGCCGGGACGCGCGCACGCTCGACGAGCCCACCAGGCCGGTGCCCTCGTAGAGGATGTCGCCATCGATCTCCAGGCCTTGGGTGAACGCCTTCGGATCGTGCGGCCGGGTGCCGAGCACCTCGATGTTCATCCTGGGTGTCGACTCGTCCGCGGGGCCGCATCCAGCCGCGACCAGCAGACCGACCAGCACACCCATGGCCAACGCACGCCGATTGCGCTTCATACGGCAAAATGTAGGCCGTGAGCGCAGTTTCTGTTTCGGAGTCCGGCGTGCGGCCGATTCTTGCCGATGCCGTCGACTTGGCCCGCCGTGCGCTCCTGGAGTTGGAGCCATCGGGTGTGGGTGCGCATCTCGGCGTGATCGCCGAGGACGAGAGCGCGGCGACCCACCGTTTCGCGGCCACGCTGCCCGGCTATCGCGGGTGGCAGTGGGCGGTGGTGGTGGCCGCCCCGCCCGGCGCGAGCCACGCGACGGTCAGCGAGTCGGCGCTGCTGCCCGGGCCCGAAGCCTTGGTCGCGCCCGAGTTCGTGCCCTGGGAGCAGCGAGTTCGCCCCGGGGACCTCGCGCCGGGCGACCTGCTCGCCCCGCCAGCGGGCGATCCGCGCCTGGTGCCGGGCTATGTCGCGACCGGCGATCCGGTGGTCGACGAAGTGGCCTATGAAATCGGTCTCGGCCGCACCAAGGTGCTGAGCAGGGAGGGACGCGAAGAGGCCGCCGAGCGCTGGTACGCCGAGCACGGTCCCGACACGGAGATGGCCAAGGCCGCGCCCGCCACCTGCGGGAGCTGCGGCTTCTACCTGCCACTGGCCGGGGCGCTGCGCGCCGCGTTCGGTGTCTGCGGCAACGTCATGGGCGCGGACGGCCAGGTCGTCCACGTGGCCTACGGCTGCGGCGCGCACTCGGATACCGAGATCCCCACC
>NZ_BAFZ01000010.1 GCF_000308575.1 Nocardia exalbida NBRC 100660
CCGACAAGATCTTCCAGCCGAGCGAGGCTGTCCACGGTGGCGAACGCGCGACGCAGGTCGGCGCCGACCGGGAAGCCCATCAAATACCAGGCCATGTGCTTGCGCAGGTCACGCATGGCCTTGTCCTCTCCGAGGTGCTCGGACAGCAGCGCGCCGTGCCGGTACAGCACGGCGCCGACCCGGCCCAGATCGGGCGCGGCAGGCAGCGGCTCCCCGCGCAGCGCCGCCTGCAGTTCGGCGAACAGCCACGGCCTGCCCAGGCAGCCGCGGCCGACGACCACGCCGTCGCACCCGGTCTCATCCATCATGCGAACCGCGTCGTCCGCCGAGAAGATGTCGCCGTTGCCGAGAACCGGGATCGAGGTGACGGCCTCTTTGAGCCGGGCGATCGCGGTCCAGTCGGCCTCGCCGGAGTAGCGCTGCGCAGCCGTGCGGGCGTGCAACGCGACCGCCCGCGCGCCTTCGGCTTCCGCGATGCGTCCCGCGTCCAGATAGGTGCGGTGGTCGTCATCGATGCCGATGCGAAACTTCAGGGTGATCGGGACCCCCGCCGGTTCCGCCGCCCGCACCATGGCGCGCACGATGTGCCGGAACAGCGTCCGCTTGTACGGCAGGGCGGCACCGCCGCCGAGCCGGGTGACCTTGGGCACGGGGCAGCCGAGGTTGAGGTCGATGTGGTCGGCCCAGCCCTCGCCGACGATGATGCGCACCGCTTCGCCGAGCGTGTCGGGGTCCACGCCGTAGAGCTGCATCGAGCGGGGATGCTCGTCGGCATCGAAGGACATCATGTGCAGCGTCTTCTCGTTGCGCTCGACCACCGCTCGCGCGGTGATCATCTCGCACACGTAGATCGAGGTGGGGCTGCCGAATTCCCGGCACAACTTGCGGAACGCCAGATTCGTGATGCCGGCCATCGGCGCGAGCACGACCGGCGGATCGACCGGATACGGCCCGATCCGCAGCTTCGTCATCGCCTCGGTAGTCATCGTCACGCCGACCAGTGTCTCATTTCCGCACGTAAGTCGGCCGGAGCGGGTCGCAGCGCGGCGCGGCACACCGCCGTTCATACAACCGCCGCCGCCCCGGACTCCGAGGCGGCGGCGTGCTGTAACCGGGCGCTCAGCCTACGGAGCTGCCCGCCATCTGACGATCGCGCTTGGCGGCCTCGCGGGCCAGCATCCGGTCCCGCTGCTCCTCGAACTTGACGACGTCTTTGCTCAGCTTGTCCAGGAAAATGCCGAGGCGCTCCCGGACCGCCTCGCCGCGGGCGGTGAAGTCGCTGCGCTCGAAGATGTTCCACTTCTTCAGCACCGGCTGGACGACATCTTCCAGGTGCTGGCGCAGATCGTAGATGCCGTGCTTGGCCATGAGCACGCCGTTGCGGCGGAAGTTGGGCATGCCGGCGCCCGGCATCTGGAAGTTCTCCAGGATCAGGGTGATCGCCTCGATGGCCTGGTCAGGGGCCAGGTCGAGGGCGGCGCCGCACATGTTGCGGTAGAAGATCATGTGCAAGTTCTCGTCGGCGGCGACGCGCTGCAGCATGCGGTCGGCGATCGGGTCGTCACAGACCTTGCCGGTGTTGCGGTGGCTGACCCGGGTGGCGAGTTCCTGGAAGGTGACGTACGCGACGGAATGCAGGAAGCCCGCGTCGGCTTCGGCAGGGGAGGCGAAGCCGTTGGTCATGTGGACCATCCTGGCTTCCTCGAGGGCGACCGGGTCGACGCCGCGGGTCACTACCAGGTAGTCCCGCATCACGATGCCGTGGCGGTTCTCCTCGGCGGTCCAGCGGCCCACCCAGGTGCCCCACGCGCCATCCTGAGAGAAATTCTCGGCGATCTCCCGGTGATAGGAGGGCAGGTTGTCCTCGGTGAGCAGGTTGGTGACCATGGCCGCCTTCGCGACCTCGTTGAGCCGGGACTGCTCCGGATCCCAGTCCACCCCACCGAGTGCCGCGAAATTGCGGCCGTCGTCCCACGGGACGTAGTCGTGCGGATGCCATTCCTTTGCCATGGAGAGGTGCCGGTTGACGTTTTCTTCGGCAACCGGCTCCAACTCCGTCAGAAGCTCGAGTTGAGTCAGATCCCTTGCCATGTATGAACCCTTCAGTGTGTGCTTCCGGTCGTGCAGGTCATCCCAAGGTAGACCGATACCGTTGCGGCCATACCTTACGGCACCGTAGGTGTGATGCGAAACGCATCCGTTAGACGATCGATGCCCTGGTGATCCACCACATACGACGTCTTCGCCGTTCAGTGATCCACACGAGTGTATGGGTTCTTCCTGTGAACGAGAGGACTATCGACGCGGGGTTCGTGCCGTTAGCGGGAGGTGTGGAATCGCACAATCCGCCACCGCGCCGACTATGAATCGAGTACCCAACGCTCGCGCGTGTCGAACACGGCGCGCCGAACCAAACTGCCTGTGCTCGGGTGAACCGGTCTCCTGGAAGGCACGGTCAGGAGCCCGCGTGGTCCGACGACCGTCTCGGTCGGGCAGCGAGCAAATCGCGGTGGCCGGCACCGGCGGGTGCCGCCCCAGCGCCACCCATCCCTGTCTCATCGACGTGGACGCCTGTCCTGCTCCGGCCCCCGCGCAATCAGGTCGGCGTACTTCCGAGCACGGTCTGTAGTGGAAAGCGCGTTCTTGGACGTCCCTTACTTCTGTAGACGCAGCGCCTCGGTAACTCGGAGACATCGGAAATCCGCCGCACCGGACCGGCTTCCCAGCGTCGCGGGCCCATCCGCCGCGATCGACCACGTGGCCGCACAGGGCGGGACGCTCGCCCAGAGGCGAGTCGCGATCTGCGCGATCGGCAACGCGTCCTGAATTGACTATGTCCTTTGTCACAATCCGACCGGTCGCACTGGGCACCTCACGGTCGACGTCGTGGGGAGGCCTATGACTCTGTCTCGTCGTATCCGCTCTCCAGCGGGCGTCCGCAATCCCTCGCATGGCGGTCCGCTATCTCCACCGCATAGGGAGGGTGAAGATAAGGAGCCATCGAACGGCTTGTCGGCCGAGGCGCCGAGTTCGGCTCCGATGACCGTGAAGCATTGTGCGCGACATCGGAGAGCGCAGCCTCGACGCGGCGTGTCCTGGCCGGTATAACCGGTGCTTCACCGCATAGAACTCCGCGAAACAGGTCGGGCGCCCGGAAGGCCCGGGCGCCCGACCGTTGTGCCCCCAGTAGGGCTCGAACCTACGACCTGCGGATTAAAAGTCCGTAGCTCTACCAACTGAGCTATAGGGGCGCGGAGGAACAGTGTAGTGGGATCGGGGGCGGATGCCCCAATCGGGGGAGTTCGTGTCGGCGGGCGGGTTGGATGGGTGGGGTCGGTGTGGCGGGGCGGGCGCGTCGCGGGGCGGCGTGGCGGTGGGTAACGCGGCGTGCGCGGAGGGCGATGCAGGCGGTAAACACTTGGCACCCAGCTTTGTTCATCTTAGCTGGATCTGGATATCATTCAATCGTGTTGGCTGGCAATGTCTTTGGATTTGCAGGGGGTGAACGGCTCTGGCCGGGCGAGGCTCGTGGGGCGGGTTGGCGGGCGAAACGTGGGCGGCGGCCGGTTGCCCGGCTTGCGGGTCGGCTCGCGTGAACAATCCTGGGACGCTGGCGAATTCGTGCACCCTCCGGAAGGGCCGGTTGGGTTGCCCAATATTTGCCGTAACAGAAAGCGGAATCGGATGGCCACCTGACTCTTCGGTTTGCCGCGTGTCGGATCGGGATTCCGGGTACGGTGACGCCTTGGTGAATTCCGAAAGAATCGTCGACTCGATCGGCGCTGCGGAATTCGGATTGTCGTTTCCGTGTCCGAAGGTGCCGCGGCCGGTCCGGCCGGCCACGGCTCGACGGAACTCTATGCCGCAGGAGGAGGCACGTTCAGGACGAAGAAATGCCCGGATGCGCACCCCCTGCGGCGCACCCGGGCAGGCAAACTATACCAGCTGGTGTGTTACAGGTTTTCCGCGAGTTTTCGTACCGAAGGTTTGAAATCGGGCGAAAACCGGGTTCGACGTATTGATAAAACTCATGAATTCGCGCCGAGGGTCCGTTCCTTCGGGGGTGGCTGATTTGGCGGCGAGTAGGCTTCGGAGGCGTTTCGAGCATGGCACGGCAGCAAGAGCGGGCGCGCCGGACACGGGCGGCGATTATCAGGTCCGCCGCCGTTGAGTTCGGGAAGAGCGGCTATGCCGCTGCATCGCTCAACCGCATATTGGAAGGGTCGCGTGCCACCAAGGGCGCCATGTACTTCCATTTCGATTCGAAAGAAGACCTGGCACGCGCGGTGCTGGAGACCGCGGTGGAACGCTACCGCGCCTCCGCCGAGCGCTGGCTGGCCCGAACGGATCTCAGCCCGCTGGACATCCTGCACGGGGTGGTCGACGAGATCGCGCTGCGGCTCGAGCACGACATCATCGTGCAGGCCGAGTACCGGCTGATCATCGAGCCGGACTTCTACCGTGACGTGCAGGCCGGTGGCGGCCGCATCCTGGGCCGCACCACCAGGGTGCTCACCGTCCGTGCCATCGACCACGGGCAGCTGCGCGCCGACGCCGACCCCGACCGGTTCACCCGCACGCTAGCCGCCGCGCTGGCCGGCCAGCGGTACATGGTGGATCTGCTCGGCGGGCAGGTCGATCTGCGGGCACGGTTCGAGGAGGCGCTCGAGGTCGTGATGGAGGCGATGGCCACCCCGGAATGGCTGGAGAAGTTCCGCAGCGACGGCTGGCGCACCCAGGCCCGCTTGGAGGAGCTCGGTTTGAGCCTCTGACCAGCCGGTTTGGGAATCGAGTCCGGTCTGTCATAAGCTATCCCAGCTCCCAACGGACAGCCGTTGAAAGCCGGTCCGGAGAAATCCGGGGCGAGCCCCCTTCGTCTAGCGGCCTAGGACGCCGCCCTTTCAAGGCGGTAGCGCGGGTTCGAATCCCGTAGGGGGTACGATCTTCGGATCGTTGGTAGCAGAGCATGGCCCTGTGGCGCAGTTGGTTAGCGCGCCGCCCTGTCACGGCGGAGGTCGCGGGTTCGAGTCCCGTCAGGGTCGCAAGTAAGCGCCGGAGATATCCGGCGTTTCGCGTATGGCATTCACTTCGGGTGCCTGCGGCCAGGTAGCTCAGTTGGTACGAGCGTCCGCCTGAAAAGCGGAAGGTCGCCGGTTCGATCCCGGCCCTGGCCACTCCACTCGTAGGCGAGCCCTGTTCACGGAATGCGTGAACGGGGCTCGTTTCGTCATTTCTTGTGGGGGTGCAACCCCCACGCCCCGCCCGGCGGGCTTCGCCCCCGGACCCCCATTGGTTGTGGTTGCGTTCGGGCCTGTCGTTCGGTTTGGTTCTCCGCTTGCCGAGTGGTGTCGTTTGTGACTCGGTGGGGTTGTTCTGGGTGGTCTCCGGTCGTCGGCAGTTCGGCGCGTTGATGCCCGCTTGGTGAGGAGACGCTGACTCGATTTCGCTCGACGGCCTCTGTTCGTCAATATGGCGGCGCGGGGCGGCGTCGGTCGTCCGTTGGCGGGCGTCGACTGTGCGCGAGCGGGCGGGTGGGTGTGGTGAATCACACGGTGCCGCATCCGGGTTCGGGATCGGGTGGTCACCCGGCCGCCGCGGGTAGGCTGGCGCGGCCATGTCGACCCTTCTCCTCGCCCTCGCGGGGTTCGCCTTCCTCGACTCGCTCGACCTGTTGCTGATCGGCGTCACCACGGCTGTGGTCTACGACAGCAGGTTGAGCCGTCGCTCGCCGCTGGTGGGCGGTCTGAGCTTGCTGGCGGGCGTCTTCGCCGTCACCACCGCCTTCGGGATCTGCACCATCCTGGGGATCGGCTTTCTGACCGATCTGATCGACTTCGAGATCACGCCGGCAATTCGGTACTGGGGTGAACTCGCCGCCGGGGTGTTGTTGATCGTTCTCGCGAGCATTCGAATGACGGGAACGGCCGCCCCGCGGCGGGCGCCGGCATTGCGCCGCCGACCGTGGATACTCGCCGGCCTCGGCGTGGCGATCGGTATCGCGCAGGCCCCGACAGCGGTGCCTTATCTCGCCGGACTCGCGATGATCTCCGCGCGGCATCCGCTGCCCACGTTGTGGCCACTGATCGTCGTCGCGTATTGCGCGCTCGCATTGCTGCCGCCGCTGCTGATACTCGGCCTCGCGCTGCGGCGGACGACCGGAGCGCGGCGGATGTATCGAAAAGTTGTTCGCATTATCACCACATACGGCCCGATTTCGGTGCGCGTACTGTTCGCGATCTTCGGTGTGGTCCTCCTGTGCGACGCGCTCGTCCATTACCGAAGCCTCTGGTGGTGAATTGCGGTCGCCGAGTCCGGCAACGGATGGCGTAAATGCGGTTGAGGCGTGGTGTTCGGTGGGATGCTGGAGGTATGGCTGAGCGCTGGTATTACTGCTTGAAGCACAAACGAGCCGAGCAAGGTCGGCAGTGCTGGTTCCGCGATCGGATGGGGCCGTACCCGGACCAGGCGACGGCGGAACGTGCGCTCGAGATCGCGCAGGCGCGCAACACGCGGGAAGACGCCCGGGACCGGGCCTGGCGGGACGGCGACTGAGGCGGCGCGGGGGAATGGCTCGCCGAGAGTCTTCCCCCGCACGGTGAAGTTGATCTTGAGCCGCAGGTCGGAGGCTCGGGCGGTGTGGTGCCGGGTGCGGCCGCTCAGTTCGCGATCAGGTGTATCGAGTACGGTTCTCCAGAACTCGACGAATGCTCGGAGGTCCTGGCGTGGGCTGCGAGCGGAAACCAGGATCAGCAGGGAGGGCGACCCTTGAGGGTTACCGTTGTTGTGCCGACCTACAACGAGCGGGAGAATTTGCCGGTTGCGGTGGAGCGGCTGACCGCGCTGCCGGTGCCCGACCTGCACGTACTCGTGGTGGACGACAGCTCGCCGGACGGCACCGGTGAGGTGGCCGACAAGCTGGCCGCCGAACTGCCGAACGTGGTGGGTGTGCTGCACCGGACCGAGAAGGACGGGCTCGGGCGTGCGTACGTGGCCGGCATCACGCGCGCGCTGGACGAAGGCGCGGACGTGGTGATCCAGATGGACGCCGACCTGTCGCATCCCGCCGAAGTGATCCCGGCCATGCTGGAGAAGCTCACCACCACGGACGCGGGCGTGGTGCTCGGTTCCCGCTACGTCCCGGGCGGCTCGACCGCCTCGGAATGGAAGTGGTACCGCAAGGCGCTGTCGGCCTGGGCCAACTTCTACGTGAACCTGATCCTGCGGCTGGGCGTCAAGGACGCCACCGCGGGCTTCAAGGCGTGGAAGGCCGACACCTTGCGCGCCATCGACGTGGCCTCGATCCGCAGCAACGGATACTCCTTCCAGGTCGAGATGAACTACCGCACCATCAAGAAGGGTGTCGCGATCGCCGAGGTGCCGATCCGGTTCGAGGAACGGACACTCGGCGCGTCCAAGATGAGCCTCAAAGTGCAGCTCGAGTCGGCGCTCATGCCGTGGAAGCTGCTGTTCGGCCGCGCGGTCTGAGCACATGCCGACGGGCCCCGCTTCCCGAGGGAGCGGGCCCGGGGTGGTTGCGGTCAGCGTTCGACGAGCCGGTTGCCCATCGCCTTCGACTCGTCATGAGCACCAGGTGAATCGCCGACAGGGCGACGGGAACCGACGATGTCCGAACGGGTGGCGACGGTCGCGCCGCCGACCACCCACGGCAGTACAGCGGCCGAACAGGGAAAAAGCTGCGCGGCGTGATCTCAGCTGATCAGCGGGGCCAATCCAGGAGCGTGTCGACGAACAGTTGGCGTACCTCCGCTACTTTGTCGTCCAGATCGCCCGGATCCCATGCGCTGACGTCGATCGGATCGAGAATCGCCACGTCGACCGTTCCGGGTCGGGCGACCATCGCGTTGCGCCGGCAGATCTCACCCGCGTTCCGGATGACGACCGGGATCACCGGCACCCCCGCCTGCATCGCGATGTGGAACGCGCCTTTCTTGAACGGCCCGACCTCTGGGGTGTAGGAACGAGTTCCTTCCGGAGCCACCGCGACCGACAAGCCGCCGCGCAGGGTCTCCACCACCGGTCGCAACGCCGCCCTGGCCTGCTCGCTGTTCGTGCGATCGATGAACGTCACGCCGACGAAGCGCATGAGCGGTCCGAAGACCGGATTCTTGGTCAGCTCCTTCTTGCCGATCGCCGTCACGCCGCCGCCGAGCACTTCGGGGACGATGATGATGTCGAACTGGCTCTGATGGTTGAACAGGAAGACCGCGGGCCGCGGCGATTTCGCGTTCTCGGCGCCGGTGACCCGCACCCGCACTCCCGCGATGCGCAGCGTGTTGCGCGCCGCGTGCGCCATCAACGCGTCGGCCATCTGTTGCCGGTCCTTCGTCGGCGCTTTCGACGCGACGCCGAACAGCGCGCCGCCGAGCAGCCCGGCGAACCCCGCGGCGGTACGCGCGTAGTCGCTCGCACGCGGCCGTGGACGCGGCCGGAAGACCAGCTCGCTCCAGCGTTGCCGGTCGGCGATGGCGTTCAGCGCGTCGTCGGGGTTCACCGCCACGGGACGCCCCACCAGCGACAGCGTGGGCAGGTCGGCGATCGCGCCGGCATAGGTGTAGCTGCGGCTCAGATCCACCTCGTGCGTGGCGGCGAACTCGGCGACCGCCTCGGCCTTGCGGTTGCCCCACAGCGCCTTTCCATCGGGATGCCCGGTGAGCACGCCGTCGTCGGCGGCCATGGGCGTGTAGAGCACGTGCTCGATGCCCAGTTGCGCGGCGGCGGGGGCGACTTGGAACCGGGTCAGCGAGCTGACCAGGACGATGGTGTGCCCGGCCGCTCGGTGCGTCCGGATCAGCTGCCATGCCTCGGGGTAGAGGTACTCGTAGACGGTGTGCTGGAACAGACGCCTGCCCAGTTCGTCGAGTTCCTCTTCGGAACGCCCGGCCAGCGCCTCGGACAGCTCCCGCAGCAACCGGCTGTATTCGCCGTCGGTCATGTGCTTGCGGATGCCGCCGAGCAGCACATCGGCGGGTTTGCGCCGCCGCCGGTGCCGCGGTCCGGGACCGTCGACGACGGTGCCACCGAAATCGAAGACCGCGGCGATCGCGCGGCCCTGCGGTCCGGAACGTATAGCGGCGAGCGCGGTGTCGAGATCAGCGCGCGCGTCGGTCATCGAACCTCCCGGAAACGGCCGTGCTTTCGCGTCGATCGCTCACCGCGCCTCCCGGTTGGACGGGTCGAGCGCGGCGGCCTGCGCGATGCGGGTCCCGATATTGCGCAGACGTTCGGCGAATTCTATTCTGCGCCGGAGCAATTCCGCGCGGCTCTGTTCCGGGTCGTCGTCGGCCGCCGTCTCCAGCAGGCCGTAGTTGTCGGCGAGCTTGAGTGCGCTGGTGAACAACTCGGTGGAGACCGATTCCGGGCTGTGCAGTCGTTGCTGCAACTTCATCTGCTTGCCGACCGCCACGCATTCGGTGATGAACTCCTTGCGGTCGATCTCGTCGCACGCGTCCCGGGCGGCGAGCCGTTCGGCCACCACCAACTGCGCGTCGACGAAGGAGCGCAGCACGCGGTGGGCCATGGTGAAGCCGGAGGCGGTGAGCTTCGCCAGGATGTCCGAGCCTAAGGTGTCGCGCCGGGTGTGGCTGTACCAGTCCGGATCCACCAGGAGCATCTCCGCGACCATCTGATCGGCGAACTCGCCGCGCTCGGGGAAGAAGAACTCGAATTTCAGCAGATCGCGCAGGCGGAAAGCCTCGTCCCAGCCGGTGTCGAGGGCGTCGGCCTCGTCGTTGTCGACCGCGGCCAGGATGGACAGCTCGAGGATGGCGCGGTTGACGAACCAGTGCACGGCGCTGTTGCGGTAGAAGGCGGCTTCCAGATGCGCACCCGGCTCGATCGAGTACACCGGCTCGATCCCGCCGCGATACACCGTCACCACCTTGGCCATCGAAAGCTGTTCCAGCACCACGGCCAGGCCCTGTTCGTCGCGCAGCGCGTCGAGTTCGCCGCGCGGCAGCTCGCGCTTGTCGATATAGCCGAGCACCGGGTTGAGCACCGTGCGCACCTCGCCGAGGGTGAGGGCGCGACCGTCCACTCCCAGCAGCGCCAGGGTGACCAGCGCGTTGACCGTGATCGGCGTGACCGCGTTGATGCCGACCGCGACTTCGAAAGCCAGCCGTTGTACGGCCTTCCGTTCCAGCTCGGCGACTTCCGGCGGATCGCTGTCGACGACGCCCGCTTCGGGACGCGGCGGCGGAATCGGCTCGGTGTGGTGCAGCGGGATGGTCAGCGGCGGGGTCGTCAGCGGATCGCCGTACGCGGAAAGCCGATCGCGGGCCGACAGCGGCTCGCCGAAGCGGACGTAGACGTGCCCGGCGGAGTGTTGCTGACTGCGGATGTAGCGCGCCAGCCAGGTCAGCCCCTCGGGCTTCTTCTTGCCGCCTTCCTGTTCGGTGGCGATGGCGCCGAGTTCGTTGAGCCGCTCGTAGGTGATCGAGACGGGCACCAGCATGACGTCGTCGATGCGGTTCGAACGAACCGCCGCGGCAAGGTAGTTCAGCAAGCCGTAGCGCGGTGGCCGCAGCTTGCCGGTGCGGGTGCGGCCGCCTTCGAAGTACCACTCCAGGTTGAAGCGCTTGGCCAGCAGGTAGGCGAAGTACTCCTCCACGACGGCCTTGTAGACCTCGTCGTCGCCGAAGCTGCGCCGGATGAACACCGTCCCGGTGCGCCGGGCGATCGGGCCCATCGGCCAGAAGCCGAGATTCGCGCCGCCGATCACGTGGTTCGGCGGGAAGTCGTTGCGGGCCAGAACGTCTCCCAGTACGAACGCGTCGACGTACGAGCGGTGCGAGGGCAGGAACACCAGCGGATAGCGGCGGTTGAGATCACGCAACCCGGTGAGGCCGGACACGTCGGGGTCCACCTTCCAGGTCGAAGCGTGCACCGGCCGCATGGCCTGGGTGAACAGGTCGGAGACCAGCCTGCTCTGGGCGGCGACCAGTTCGTTGAGCCCCTTCTCCGCGCGGCGGTACACCTCGTGCGGGCTCGCCCCGATCTGGTCGGCGATCAGCTCCAGCCTGCGCAGGAAGTCGGGGGAGTCGAGGATCTCCTCCGCGACCAGCTTGGGCACCTTGTACCGGTCGCCGATGATGGTGCGTTCGGCGCGTTCGAGCGCCACCACCGCCGCGCGCACGACGGCGCGGGCGAACGGCTCGGCGTTGCCCTTGTCGAACAGCGTCGAAGCCTCCGGGTTGTTCGCGCGCAGTTCGCTGAGCCGGGCGGGCGCGCCGGTCAGCACGACGTGCCGGTCCGGCGACTTGGCCAGCAGCCTGCGCTGTGCCAGCCGGTTGGGCTTGCGCGGGTTGGTCAGCAGGGCGAGATCGGCGAAGGTGACGCGGCGCACGCCGTCGCGTTCCGGGGGCAGCCACAGCACGCGGATCGGCACCACCAGCGGATCGTCGCGTCTGCCGACCAGCCGGGCGGCGATGGCGCCCGCGTCCAGGTCCAGCTGCGTGACCGGTGCGTCGGTGCCGAACTCCGTGCTGATCCCGCCGTCGGCAAGCCACTTGCCGATGAGTTCGCGTTCCACCCCCGATGCGGCGTCGATCAGGGCCACCACCGATTGCGGTGCGGTCCCGGGCCGGGCTGTCGCGGGTGAATCGCCGCGGTGATCGATCATCGATGTTCTTCCCTCCGCAGGTGACGCTCTCCACTATTCAATCCCGGCGGGTGCGTTCCCCGCAGGCAGTCGGCGCGTCGAGTTCGGTTCGGCGGGCACGGATGGCGTGATCGTCGAACGGGATGCGGGGCGAGCGCGGTGAAAGTACTTGCGGTACGGAGACCTCCGCCTCCGAGTGATCGTGTCCGCGTTGTGGCCGCGAGCACACCCGCGCCGTGAAGGAGGTAATGCTAACCTTACCTGCACAAGTTAGGCCAGGGTTACCTTTGGAGGATCGTTGTCGACCACGGAACGCCTGCGGGTTGAGTATGTGACCGATCCGGCGGCAGCGATGTCCCGGCTGGCGGGGGCGGATCGGTTCGGCGAGTACGTGATGTACGAGCGTCCGGGGGAGTGGGTGTTCGCCGCCGATCCGATCGGCAGTGTCGAACTGGACGTGCGGGAGCTGCGCGTCACCTGGGAGGGGCAGACCACGACCAGCCGGTGGGAAGGCAATCCGGCGGGCGTGATCGATCGCGCGCTCGGCGCGCTTCCCCTCGACGGGCGCAACGCCTACGGCTGGATCGGATTCGAGTTCTGCGCGTGGGCGCTCGACGCCACCGAGCACTTGGACCCGCGCACCGCGATCGCGCACCTGATGGTTCCCCGGATCGAGGTGCGGGTGGGCGAATCCGGCGTGCGGATATCGGGTGCGACGCCGACGGAGACCGGCGACATCCACGACCTGATCGCCCAGTCGCAGAACACCGAACTGCCGCAGGCGCAGCCGGCCGACATCCGCATCGATCCGACCGGCTACCGGGACCGGGTGGCCGAGGCGGTCGGCGAGATCCAGGCCGGGCGGTATCAGAAGGTCATCCTGTCCAGGAAGGTCGATCTGCCGTTCACCGTGGATGTTCCGGCCACCTATCGCCTCGGGCGCGCGCACAACACACCCGCGCGCTCGTTCCTGCTGCGGCTCGGCGGCTTGGAGGCGGCGGGCTTCAGCCCCGAACTGGTCGCGTCGGTGGACGACGACCGGGTGGTGACCACCGAACCGCTGGCGGGTACCCGGGCCTTCGGGCGTGGGTCCGCGGCCGATCTCGCCGCCAGGGCCGACCTGGTGACCGACCCGAAAGAGATCGTCGAGCACGCGATCTCGGTGCAGACCTCGTTCGCGGAGATCGCGGCCGTCGCGGACCCCGGCACGCCCGCGGTATCGGATTTCATGGCCGTGCGTGAGCGGGGCAGTGTGCAGCATCTGGCGTCCACGGTGCGTGGACGGCTGGCGGCCGATCGGTCCAGCTGGGACGCGCTGGAGGTGCTGTTCCCGTCGGTGACCGCCTCGGGGATTCCCAAGCGTGCGGGCGTCGACTCGGTGTTCCGGCTCGATCACGACCCGCGCGGGCTGTATTCCGGTGCGGTGGTGACCGTTTCGCCGACCGGCGCGATGGAGGCGACCCTCGTGCTGCGCGCGGTGTACCAGAACGCCGAGGGGGCTTGGCTGCGCGCGGGCGCGGGCATCGTCGGCCAGTCGCGGCCGGAGCGCGAGTTCGAGGAGACCTGCGAGAAGCTGGGCAGCATCGCGCCCTACGTCGTCAAGGCGTAGTGGAAGGCGAACGGGCGGCGCACCGATGATGCGCTGCCCGTCGGTCTGCCGGCAGTGCTACAGCTCGGCGCGCAAGGCCTTCTTGTCGATCTTGCCCACCGCGGTGATCGGCAATTCGTCGCTGCGGCGCAGCACGTCCGGCAGCTTGTAGGTGGCCAGCCCGCGCGCGGTCAGGAAGGTCTTGATCTCGGCCAGTGTGGGCATCTCGCCGTCGACGACCAAGACGGCGCAGACTTTTTCACCCAGCGCCGCGTCCGGCAGCCCGACGGCGGCGGCGTGCCGGACGGCGGGATGGGCGAGCAGGTGCTCCTCGAGTTCGTCGCAGGAGACGTTCTCGCCGCCGCGGTTGATCACGTCCTTGATCCGGCCGGACACCACGAGATGCCCGCTGGGCAGGCGGCGGACCAGGTCTCCGCTGCGATAGAAGCCGTCCGGGGTGAACGCGCGCGCGTTGTGCTCGGGGGCGCGGTAGTAGCCGCGGATCGTGTACGGACCCCTGGTCAGCAGTTCGCCCTCGGCGCCGGGCGCCACGTCGTTGCCGTCGCCGTCCACCACGCGGATCTCGTCGGCGGGGGAGAGCGGACGGCCCTGGCTGGTGTGCAGCAGTTCGGCGGGATCGTCGAGCCGGGTGTAATTGAGCAGGCCCTCGGCCATGCCGAACACTTGCTGCAAGGTCGCGCCCAGCGCAGGGGTCACTTCCTTGGCGTTGACCTCGGCCAGTCGCGCGCCGCCCACTTGGAGCAGGCGTAGCGAAGTCAGGTCGGCCTCTTCCCATTCGGTGGCCGCGCACCAGAGCTGGGCCAGCGGCGGCACGACGGCGGTGACCGTGACCCGGTGCCGCTCGATCGCGGCGAACGCGTTCTCCGGGCTCGGGTCGCTGACGAAGGTGACCGCGCCGCCGACCCCGATGGTGCCGAGGATCCCGGGGCAGGCCAGGGGGAAGTTGTGCGCGGCGGGCAGCGTCGCGAGGTACACGTCCCGCTCGCCGAGTTCGCACAGTTCGGCGCTGGCGGTGGCGTTGTAGAGGTAGTCGTCGTGCGTGCGCGCGATCAGCTTCGGCAGGCCGGTGGTGCCGCCGGAGACCAGCATCAAGGCGATGTCAGCCGGATCGATCTCGGGCAGTTCTCCGCCGTCACGCGGTATCGAGGCGAGGTCGGTGAACGGGCCGGGATCGCCGAGTACCAGGACGTGGCGCAGCGGCGGCACCGCGTCTCGCACGGTCGCCGCCAGGTCCCGGTAATCGAAATCGCCCGCCCGGTCGGCGACGATGTAGCCGACCGCGTCGGAAGTCCGTGCCAGGTGCTCGATTTCGGCCCGTCGATGGGCGGGCAGGCTCAACACGGGGATGATCCCGGCGCGCAGCAGGCCGAACAGCACGGTCAGGAATTCGGGCACGTTCGGCAGTTGGACCACCACGCGGTCGCCGGGGGCGATGCCGAGCGCGAGCAATCCGTGGGCCATCCGGTCCGCGGCGGCGTCGATGTCGGCGTAGCTGCGTGTGCCCTGCGCGTCGAGCAGCGCGGGACGCTGTGGGTGCCGCTGCGCGGTCGCCCGCAAGAGATCCCCGAGCGGGCGACCGGCCCAATATCCCGCGGCTCGGTACTCCCCGGCCTTGTCCGCCGGGAAAGGTACATAGCCGTCGCGATGCGCGGACTCGGTCGGTATGGAAGTCACGGTCTGCCTCACAAGATTCAAGCCAGGGTTCCCTGATGTAGGTTAGGCAACCCTACTTGAAATGGCGACGCTCCGACCGGCCCGGGCGTGTTCGACTCTGCCGTCCGGTGCTGCCGCGCACTAGACTTTCCGGCATGACCAGGTGGGACACCTCGAACATCCCCGACCAGAGCGGTCGGAAGTTCATCGTGACAGGGGCCAACAGTGGCCTGGGAGCCGAGACGGTGCGCGCGCTGGCCGCGGCGGGCGGGGAGGTGGTGCTCGCCTGCCGGAATGTGACCAAAGGGGACCGCGTGGCCGCCGAGCTGGGTGATCGGGCGCAGGTACGCGAGCTGGATCTGGCCGATCTCGCGTCGGTCCGGGCGTTCGCCGAGGGTGTCGACGGGGCCGATGTCCTGATCAACAACGCCGGCGTGATGGCCGTGCCCGAAGGCCGCACCGCCGACGGATTCGAAAAACAGGTCGGCACAAATCATCTCGGTCACTTCGCGCTCACCGGCCTACTGCTGGGCAAGATCTCGGACCGGATCGTCACCGTCTCCAGCGGTGCGCATCAGGTCGGCAAGATCGACCTGGACGATCTCAACTGGGAGCGGCGCAAGTATCAGCGGTGGGCCGCCTACGGGCAGGCCAAGCTCGCCAACCTGATGTTCGCTCGCGAGTTGCAGCGCAGATTGACCGCGGCGGGCTCGTCGAAGGTCTCGGTCGCCGCGCATCCCGGCTACGCGTCCACCGAGTTGCAGTCGCACACCGAGTCGTTCATGGACCGGGTGATGTCGCTGGGCAACCAGGTATTCGCGCAGAGCGCCGCGATGGGCGCGCTGCCGACGTTGTACGCCGCGACCACCGACGTCGAGCCCGGCGGCTACTACGGCCCGGTCGGATTCGGCGGGATGCGTGGATATCCGGGGCCTTCCGGATCGTCGAAAGCGTCCAAGGACGAGAAGGTCGCGGCCGATTTGTGGCAGCTGTCGGAGAAGCTGACCGGAGTCACCTACGCCTTCACCCGATAAGCGTCACCGGGCCTCCGGGCGATGTGATCCAGGTCTCACCGCCGGTTGTCACACTCCGCCGCTGCGCGCCGTCCTCTTGATGTACCCGCAAGGAACGGCAAAGGACGGACATCATGGAACAGCGCTTCGAACTCTTCTCCAACCCGGTCGGCGGCAGCTTCATCAAGCGACTCACCATGGCCTCCAAGGTGATCAACGACTCCACCCTGGACGCCGCGACCTATGAATTGGTGAAGATTCGGGCCAGCCAGATCAACGGCTGTGGCTACTGCACCGACATGCACACCAAGGACGCCGCGCACGCGGGCGAGACCTCGGTGCGGCTCAATCTGATCGCCGCGTGGCACGAGGCCACCGTCTTCACCGAGGCCGAGCGGGCCGCACTGGCGCTCACCGAGGAGGCCACCCGGATCGGCGACGGTCGCGCGGTCAGCGACGAGGTGTGGCAGGAAGTGCGCAAGCACTACGACGACGACCAGATCGCCGCACTCATCGCCGCCATCGCGATGATCAACGCCTGGAACCGGATGAACGTCATCGCGCGCACTCCGGCGGGGAGTTACGTCCCGGGCCAGTGGGGGTGACTCCGCGCCGACCACCGACACCGTGGCATATCTAACAACCTCGTTCACCGATCGGTTGTCGGATGGTACTGTCCCGGACGTGCAGCGCGTGTATTTCTGGTTTAGCAAGCCGGCCCCGGGTGGGCTGGTCTGCGGCAACCACGTGCGCTGACGAACTCCCACCCCGAGCCGGACGATGGACCGGCTCTGCGGGATTCTCGTCCGTGGGTCGGTCCCGAGAAAAGGAACCCACGACATGACAACCGCAGCCGACGTCGACGCACGGCATTCCGATCTGGATGATCAACGCACCCTGAACGTCAGCCCGCTGCGTTCGCCCGCGGAGGTGCGTCGCGTGCATCCGATCACCGATGCCCTCGCCGACACCGTCCGTGCGGGACGCAAAGCCACCGTCGACGTGCTGAACGGTGCGGATGATCGCTTGATGGTGATCGTCGGCCCGTGTTCCGTGCACGACCCCGCCGCCGCGCTCGACTACGCGCGCCGTCTCGCGGCGAAGGCCGCCGAACTCGGCGACCGCTTGCATGTCGTGATGCGGGTCTACTTCGAGAAGCCGCGCACCAGCCTGGGCTGGAAGGGCCTGATCAACGACCCGCATCTGGACGGCTCGTTCGACGTCAACACCGGACTCGGCTTCGGCCGCAAGCTGCTGGTCGACATCACCGCCCTCGGCCTTCCGGTGGCCTGTGAGTTCCTGGACCCGATCACTCCGCAGTACATCGCGGATCTGGTGTCCTACGGCGCGATCGGCGCGCGCACCGCGGCCAGCCAGGTGCACCGCCAGCTCAGCAGCGCGTTGTCGATGCCGGTCGGGATCAAGAACGGCACCGACGGCGACGTCCAGGTGGCGGTAGACGGTGTGCGCGCCGCGGCGGCCAGCCATGTCTTCCCCGGCACCGACCTCGACGGTCGTGCCGCGCTCATCCGCACCACGGGCAACCCGGACTGCCACGTCATCCTGCGCGGCGGCAGCAACGGACCGAACTACGACGCGGCTTCGGTCGCCGAGGCGTGCCTGCGGTTGGAGAAGGCGTCGTTGCCCGAGCGGATCGTGGTGGACGCCAGCCACGGCAACAGCAACAAGGACCACAACAAGCAGGTCGACGTGGTCACCGACATCGCGCGGCGGCTGGCGGCGGGCGAGACCGCGGTCGTCGGCGTCATGCTGGAGAGCTTCCTGGTCGCAGGACGCCAAGACCTCACCCTCGGCCACGCCGACGACCTCGCCTACGGACAGTCGATCACCGACGCCTGCCTGGACTGGGAAACCACCGCGAGCCAGCTGGACCGCCTGGCCGAGGCGGTGCGGCAGCGCCGCGAGAGCTGACTCGGCGCGAGCCGACGGGGCCGCGCACGGCATGGCCGGTGTGGACAGCGGAGGTTGCGCTCGGCGGTCGCTCACGCGGGGCCGGGTGCCCGCGCGATCGGCGTCGCACCACGGGTGAACTCGGCGGGCCAGTCGCCCGCCGGACCGGGCGGGTCGGTGCGCAGCCGGGCGGCGAGCCAGTGGTCGCGGCGTCGTCCGCGTTGGATGCTGCCCAGCCGGCACATTCCCTCGTACCGGAATCCGGCGCGCCGGGCGACCGCGGCCGAGGCGTAGTTGCCCACGTACGCGCGCCAGGCGATCCGTTCCAGGGCCAGGCCGTCGGCGCGGAACCCGAACTGGCACACCAGCTCCACCGCCTGTGTCATCAGGCCGCGCGACCGGTGCGCCGGAGCGAGCCAGAAACCGATCTCTGCCGCGCTCTCGTCGAGCGCGCCGAGACCGATCGTGCCGATCACCGGCCCGTCGGCATGCGGCCGCACCGCCCAGATCGGGCTGCGCGCCGCCCAACCCGGGACGACCATCTTCTCGATGAAGGTGACGGCGCTGTCCCGGACGTACGGCACCGGGATGGTCACCCACTCCGCGATGGCCGGATCTTGGCAGCACTCGGTGATCGTGTCGATATCGTCCGTCGTCGGGGCCGACAGCCAGATCGTCCCGTTCGACAGCGCATGGTGGTCCATCGCGTCATGCTGTCACGAAAGGTTCGGCGGATCACCCGGGTTACCTCGCCGCCGATGCCGTGCAGGAACGTTTCGAACCGGACCGTAGACTTCTTCCTCGATGGTTGCCGCGCTGCTTTCCGACCTGTTCGAGTCACATCGGGCGCATCTGCTCTCGGTCGCCTATCGGCTGACGGGCAGCGTCGGCGATGCCGAGGACGCGGTCCAGGAGAGCTGGTTGCGCTTGGCGGGCGCGCACCAGTCCGAGATCGATGACCTGCGGGCCTGGCTGACCACCGTGGTGAGCCGTATCTGCCTGGACCGGCTGCGTAGCGCGGCGGCGCGGCGAGAGAGCTACGTGGGCCAGTGGCTGCCGGAACCGGTGGTCACCGCTCGCACTCCGTCGACCGCGCCCGACCCGCTGGAAGCCGTGGTGCGCAAGCAGGAGTGCCGGTTCGCCGCGCTGATCGTGCTGGACACCCTGACGCCGCCGCAGCGCGTGGCCTTCGTCCTGCACGACGGATTGTCGGTGCCGTTCGACGAGATCGCCGACATCCTCGGCATCTCCGCCGATGCCGCGCGACAACTGGCGGTCCGTGCCCGCAAGGCGGTGACGCAGACGCCGCAGCCGGTGCCCGATGCCGAGCACGAGGCCGCCGTGCAGCGCTTTCTCCTCGCGCTGAGCTCCGGTGACGTCACCGCCGTGGCGGCGGCGCTGCATCCGGACGCGGTGATGATCGGCGATGCCAACGGCACCACCGCCACCGCGATCAACGTCCTGCGCGGCGCGGATCGCATCGCCCGTTTCTACCTGGGTCTGGTGCGCAAGTACGGGCTGGAGGACGAGGCGCCGGTCTATGAATTCGTGTCGGTGAACGGGCAGTTGGGACTGCGGGTCGCGGCTCGTCCGGCGTCCGAGGGCCGGGCCGGTTACCCCACGCGGGTGGTCGGCTTCACGGTGCGGGACGGAGTGGTCTGGGGGGCCTACGATCTGGCGAATCCGGCAAAGCTGGGCGGCGTCCGGCTGGGTTGAGCCCGGCGCGGAGCACCCCGGCGGGCTCCGTCGTTCGCGATGGCGTCGAGGGAGGGGGCTAGTCTCCGGTTATGCCCTCGCGACACCGGACCGTTGCCCGTCTGCGCCCCTTCGCGTCGACCATCTTCGCCGAGATGACCGAACTCGCCGTGCGGCACGACGCGGTCAACCTGGGGCAGGGCTTCCCCGACAGCGACGGGCCCGCGAGCATGCTGGAAGTGGCGCGCCGTGCCATCGCCGACGGGCTCAACCAGTACCCGCCCGGGCGCGGCATGCCGGTGCTGCGCCGAGCCGTGGCCGACGACCGGGCCCGGCGCTACGGGACCGACTACGACCCCGATTCGCAAGTGCTGGTGACCGTGGGCGCGACGGAGGCGATCAGCGCCGCGGTGCTCGGCTTGGTCGAGCCGGGCGAAGAGGTCGTGCTGATCGAGCCGTACTACGACTCGTACGCGGCGGCCGTGGCGCTGGCCGGCGCCCGGCGGCGCACGGCGCGCTTGGTGGCCGACGGGGACCGGTTCGTGCTCGACCTGGACAGCCTGCGTGCCGCGATCACCCCCGCGACCAGGATGCTGATCGTCAACTCGCCGCACAATCCGACCGGCACCGTGCTCGGGCGCCCGGACTTGCAGGCGATCGCCGAAATCGCCTGCGAGCACGACATTCTGGTGTTGACCGACGAGGTCTATGAGCACCTGACCTACGACGGCGCCGAGCACATCAGTTTGGCGACCCTGCCGGGCATGGCCGAACGGACGATCGTGGTGTCCAGCGCGGCGAAGACCTTCAGCGTCACCGGGTGGAAGACCGGGTGGGCGTGCGGGCCCGCCGAGCTGATCGTCGGGGTGCTCGCGGCCAAACAGTTCCTGACCTTTGTAGCGGGCGGGCCGTTCCAGCCCGCGGTCGCGCATGCGATCGACCACGAGCTGGGCTGGGTGCGGGAGCTGCGGGAGGCGCTGTCCGAGAAGCGGCTTCGTCTGTCCGCCGCGCTCGCCGACATGGGGATGCGGGTGTACACGAGCGCGGGCGGCTACTTCGTCGTCGCCGACATCACCCCGCTGGGCATCGCCGACGGTGTGGCGTTCTGCCGTGAACTGCCGAAGCGTCAAGGGGTGGCGGCGGTACCGGTCAGCGTGTTCGCCGACGACACCGCCGCCTGGAATCACCTGGTGCGTTTCACCTTCTGCAAGCGCGACGAGACGCTGGACGAGGGGGTGCGGCGACTGCGTCGCGGATGATTCGCCGAACCCTGCCGCGGGCTGTCAGGTTTCCCCGGCATCGTTGCTGCCATGGCAACTCAGTACTACACGGCAACCAGCCTCGACGGGTACCTCGCTGATCCGGACAACTCGCTCACCTGGCTTTTCGAGGTGGACGGCGCGGACGAGGCACAAGCGGGCATCGCGGGCTTCCTCGCGCAGGTCGGCGCGATGTGCATGGGCGCGACCACCTACGAGTGGATGGTGGCCAACGAGCCGCCGGAGAGCTGGCGCGAGTACTACGGTGACCTTCCGTGCTGGGTCTGTACCCACCGCGATCTCCCCGCCATACCCGGCGCGAATCTCCGGTTCGTCTCGGGGGCGATCGAGGCGGTCCACCGGGAGATGACCGAGGCGGCCGGTGATCGCAATATCTGGATCGTCGGTGGCGGCGACCTGGCCGGGCAATTCGCCGACGCCGGACTGCTCGACGAGATCATGGTGAGCGTGGCTCCGGTGACGTTGGGCGCGGGCGCACCGCTGCTGCCGCGGCGCCTGCTGTCCTCCCGGATGCGGCTCACCGGCGTCGAGCGAGCCGGTCAATTCGCGGAACTGCACTATCGCTTGACGGACCCGCCCGAGCAGCGCTGATGTGCGCGTCCCGCCCCGGTCCCGCTCAGGCCGGGGTGGGACGGGCCCGGTCGGTGGCCAGCAGAGCGGCGATGGTGCCGAGCATGGTGCCGGTGACGTAGCGCTGGACGCGCAGCCACCTGGGGCGCCCGGTGAGGAACGTCGCGAGACCGCCCGCGCCGAGCACGATCAGGCCGTTCACGCTGAGCGCCACCGCTATCTGCACCGCCCCCAGGCACAGGCTCTGCAACCACACCCGACCGTGCTCCGGCGTGACGAACTGCGGAATCAACGCCATGTACATGATCGCGATCTTCGGATTCAGCAGGTTGGTGACCAGCCCCATCGTGAACAGCCGTCGGGTGGGGTCCGCCGCCAGCGCCGTCGGCGCGAACACCGACACGCCTCCCGGCCGCACCGCCTGCCACGCCAGCCACCCCAAATAGGCGGCCCCCGCCAGCTTCACCGCCAGATACAGGCCCGGGACCACCGCGAACACCGCCGTGATCCCCGCGGTCGCCGCCGCCAGATACACGCCGAACCCCGCCGCTACCCCCGCCAACGAAACCAGCCCGGCCCGCCGCCCCTGCGAAACCGTCCGCGACACCAGATACATCATGTTCGGCCCGGGCGTGAGCACCATCCCCAACGCCGCCACCGCGACCCCCACCACCGCCGCCATCTCGATCATGCCCCCGATCCTCACTCGCCCCACCGCCCCCTGTCGCGGTCCACTTCACACCCGCTGGACGGGAGTCACCTCACCGAGCCGGCTGGAAATACCCGATGCTTCCCGGCGACTGCGGCGGCACCGGCTCGAGGCGCATATCCGGACGCAGCACATCGCCACTGCGGACGTATCCGAGCGGATCGATGGGAGCGGCTCGCCGCCCATCGTCTCCGTATCGGTTCCACTGGGATGCCGGTTGGTGGCCCGTGTTCGGAGCCGATATGAAATATCGAACATCCTGGTCAGGGGTGTATGTCGGCGGCGCGTCGGCGGGACTCGGTCCACGAAAACGATGACAATGCTGCCCATGGCGGCCACGGTCAGCGGGTTGGGAAATCGGCGGGTGGACCGGTTCGACGGCGCGTTGCCGAGAGCGGGATTTCGGGGCGATATCGAGGGCATGCGGGCGGTGGCGGTGCTGGCCGTCGTCCTGTTTCATGCGGGTGTGCCGGGGATCGGCGGTGGATTCGTCGGTGTGGACGTATTTTTCGTCATCTCCGGATTTCTCATCACCGGAATGCTCTGCCGGGAAGCGGCCGAGACGGGCACGGTCGAATTGGTTCGGTTCTACGGCGCGCGTGCGCGCAGGCTGCTGCCCGCCGCGGGCCTCGTGCTCGTCGCCACGGCTATCGCAGCGGCCGTGCTGTTGCCGCCGATGCAGGCTCGCGAAGCTCTCGGCGACGGGATCGCGAGCGCGCTGTATGCCGGGAACTATCGTTCAGCCGCGCACGGCACCGATTACCTGGCCGCTGACACGCCGCCGTCGCCGTTCCAGCATTTCTGGTCACTCGGTGTGGAGGAGCAGTTCTATTTGCTGTGGCCCGCGCTCGTGATCGCGACGGCCTGGCTCGTCCGGCGGCGGCGAAACGGCCCGGCCGCACCGCTGCCGTACCTGATCGTCCTGGCGGTGGTCGCCGCGCTCTCCTTCGCGGTCTCGCTGAGCTGGACCCGGACGCTGCCACCGTGGGCGTTCTTCGCGCTGCCCGCGCGGGCCTGGGAACTGGCTGCCGGTGGCATGGTGGCGCTGTCGGTGGTCGTGTGGTCCCGGTTGCCGCCATGGGCGGCCGTGGCCGCGGGATGGGCCGGGCTGGGGTTGATCGCGGCGGCCTGCGCCCGGCTGACCGAGAAGGCGCCATATCCCGGGACCGCTGCGCTGCTGCCCGTGCTGGGCGCGGTCCTGGTGATCGCATCCGGCTGCGCCGTAACGCGATTCGGGGTCGGCCGAGTCCTGGCCGTGCCGGAGCTGCGGGGGATCGGCAAAGTGTCCTATTCCTGGTACCTCTGGCACTGGCCGGTGCTGGTGCTCGCGCCGCAGGCGCTCGGCCGCCCGCTCGGGCTGGTCGGCGCGCTGGGGGCGGTCGCCGTGGCCGGTGGACTCGCCATACTCACCCAGCGGCTGATCGAGGATCCGGTGCGCTTCGCCGACCGGTTGACACGTTCGGGCAGGCTCAGTCTCGCGTCCGGCGGCGTGAGCACCGCGACGGCCATCTGCGTAGCGCTGGCGCTGCTCATGATCGTGCCCGCCCCGGTCGGCCGTGGCATGGCGGCGCGAAGTCTCACGCTGACCACACCGGCCGCGCCGGCCACCGCAACCGACCCGCACACCGAGGCCGTCGAGCAGTTGACGGCGCAGACCCGATCGGCGGTCGCCGCCTCGGCCGAGATTCGTGCAGTTCCGTCGAACCTCACCCCCTCCCTGGCGAGTGCACGCGGCGACCGCGCGGAGGTGTTCGACAACGGTTGTTTCCGGTCCTGGCACGACGTGGGCCAGGGGGAGTGCGCGTCCGGCGCTACGGACGCGGCCACCACGGTGGCCCTGGTCGGCGATTCCCACGCGGCGATGTGGCAACCCGCGTTCGAGCAGATCGCCGTGTCACGCCATTGGCGGCTGGAGACCATGGCCAAGGTCACCTGTCCGCTGCTCGACCTGCCCATCACCAGCCCCTATCTGGGCCGCTCGTACTCCGAATGCGAGCAGTGGCGCGGGCAGATCATGACCCGGCTGCGCAACGAGCGGCCCCGGCTGATCGTGGTGGGCATGTCCCGGCGCTACGGTGGCGACTTCGGCTTCGTGTCCTACGACCAGGCATGGATCGACAGCCTCGAGCGCCTGGTCGTCGAGCTGCGAGCCGCCGGATCGACCGTCCTCGTCCTCGGCGGAGTTCCCGATCCACACGCCACCGTCCCCGCGTGTGTGGCCGAGCACATCGATGACGCTGCGGCATGCGCCCCCGCCCGTCCGGTCGCGGTCGATGACGCGGGCATCGCGGCCGAGCACACGGCGGTCACGGCGGGCGGCGGCCGATACGCCGACCTGACCTCGCTGTTCTGCACCGCGGCCCGCTGTCCCGTCATCGTCGGCAACAACCTCGTCTACCGGGACGACAACCACCTCACCAGCGGTTACGCCATGGCGCTCGCACCGGTGATCGGCGCGCTCGCCGAACGCGCGCTCGCAGGCGGCTGAGCCGGCCCGGGGGTGCGGTTCGCGGGAAGACATCGCGCCGTTCCCGCGTTGCACCCGGTCACTGCCGCACCCGCGCCTCGCGGGAAGGGCCGGTAACCTGCGTGGTTGTCGGAGGGGTCGGGGAGAATGGCGGGGAATCTAGCTGAGGAGGGACTGTGAACGACGGTCCGCTGATCGTGCAGAGCGACAAAACGCTGCTGCTGGAGGTCGACCACGAGTTGGCCGACGCGGCGCGGCAGGCGATCGCGCCGTTCGCCGAGTTGGAACGGGCGCCGGAGCACGTGCACACCTACCGGGTGACGCCGCTGGCGCTGTGGAACGCGCGGGCGGCCGGGCACGACGCCGAGCAGGTGGTGGACGCGCTGGTCAGCTTCTCCCGGTACGCGGTGCCGCAGCCGTTGCTGGTGGACGTGGTGGACACCATGGGCCGCTACGGCAGGTTGCAGCTGGTCAAGCATCCCGCGCACGGGTTGACGCTGATCAGCCTGGATCGCGCGGTGCTGGAGGAGGTACTCCGGCACAAGAAGATCGCGCCGATGCTCGGCGCGCGCATCGATGACGACACGGTGGTGGTGCACCCGTCCGAGCGCGGCCACATCAAGCAGATGCTGCTGAAGATCGGCTGGCCCGCCGAGGACCTCGCGGGCTA
>NZ_BAFZ01000009.1 GCF_000308575.1 Nocardia exalbida NBRC 100660
CGGAGTGGCGTCGGTATGGCGCGAACGACGAGACGTGCGTGCGGCGTCTCCTTCGGAGCTGTCCGCCGCGGGATACCGCTCCCACGGGGCGCGACCTCCGGGCCGTGGCGAACGCCCGTGCCGATCGTCACCCACCAACGAACCTCGCTTTTCATCCTGCTTTTCCGCTCAGGTCACACTCGACCGGCGGCACCGATTCCGCAATGATAACGATTCCGCCACGGGGGGCCACCCCACCGAGAAATCGAACAGGTCACAGCTGTTTCGGCGACGTCGTTCGCTGCACGGTTGCCCGATCAGCCGCCACTGTGCATCACATCGGCCGCGCGTGGCACCGCGGGATCGTCCGGGTCGTCGAGCCAGCCGTGCGGCAGCGCGACCTTGCCCGGCGAGCCCTGACGCCCGCGCGGGCCCTCCGCGTCCTCGGA
>NZ_BAFZ01000008.1 GCF_000308575.1 Nocardia exalbida NBRC 100660
GCGGACAACCGATGAAAGAGCAGCGATCATCCGCCATCACCATCGGCATCGTCGGCCTCGTGCTCGCGGTGGCGGTGGCGTTGTCGGCACTGCAATTCGACCGCCTGCCGTTCATTCGTTCCGGCGCGACGTTCACCGCCTACTTCGCCGACGCGGGCGGCCTGCTCCCCGGTGACGCGGTGCAGGTCGCGGGCGTGCGGTCCGGACGGGTGGAGGAGGTCGGCCTGGACGGCGCGAAAGTGCTCGTCCGGTTCACCCTCTCCGAGTCGATCGTGCTGGGTGAGAAGACCTCGGCGGCGATCAAGACCAACACGGTGCTCGGACGCAAATCGCTGGAGGTGACGCCGTCCGGCCCCGGCGCGCTGCACACCGACGAAACCATCCCGCTGGAGCGCACCACGTCGCCGTACTCGCTGAACGAGGCGCTGAGCGACCTGGCGGGAACGGTGCACGACCTGGACCTCGATCGGGTCGACCAGACCCTCGACGCGCTCTCGGCGACCTTCGCCGACACCCCCGCCCCGTTGCGCTCGGCGCTCGACGGCGTCACCGCGCTCTCCCGCAGCATCAACGCCCGCGACCAGGCGCTGACCGATCTGCTGAAGCGGGCGCAGAGCGTGACGAAGATCCTCGCCGACCGCGGCAACCAGATCAACGCGCTGATCCTGGACGGCAACGAGCTGCTCGGCGAGCTGGACCGGCGGCGCACCGCGCTCGGGCAGCTGATCGTCTACGTCAACGGACTCGCCCAGCAGCTGTCCGGCCTGGTCGCCGACAACGAGGCACAGCTCAAACCCGCCCTCGACAAACTCAATTCGGTGCTGGCGCTGTTGCAGCGCAACAAACAGAACCTCGCCGACGCGCTGGACGGTCTCGGCCCGTTCGCCGCCGCGCTCGGTGAGCAGGTTGGCAGCGGCCCCTACTTCCAGGCGTACGTGATCAACGCCGCGAGCAAGACGCTGCAACCGCTGGTGGACGCGCTCGTGTGGCCGCAGCACCTGCCGAACGATCTGCAGAGCTACCTCACGCCGTCCCCGTCGATCGAACCCGCGATACAGGAGCCGCCGCGATGAGTGGGCATTACCCGTCCATCCTGTACCCGTCTCGAGCCGTCGATAGATCCGCGCCGGCCACGGGGGAGTCGCGTCCGGGGGGATGCGCATGCTGAACGGCGTACGGAAACTGCCCCGTTGGGCGCTGGTGCTGGCCGGAGTGGTCGTCGCGGCGCTCGTGGTCGCGGTCGCGTGGAACGGCATAACCCGGATCGGGACCACCAAGGTCACCGCGTATTTCCCGTCCACATCGGGCTTGTACGCCGGTGACGACGTGCGGGTGCTCGGCGTCAAGGTCGGCCGGATCGACTCCATCGAGCCCGGCGCCGACCGGGTGAAGGTGACCATGACCCTCGATCGCGGAATCGACGTCCCCGCCGACCCGAAGGCGGTGATCATCTCGCCGTCGCTGGTCTCGGCGCGTTTCATCCAGATCGCGCCCGCCTACACCGGTGGCCCGAAGCTGAAGGACGGCAGCGTGATCCCGATCGAGCACACCGCGGTGCCGGTCGAGTGGGACGACATCAAGTCCGAGCTGTCCAAGCTGGCCACCGCCCTCGGTCCGGTCGGTGACGACAAGCAGGGGTCCTTCGGCCGCTTCATCGACACAGCCGCCGACAACCTCGACGGCAACGGGCAGCGGTTCCGCGACACCCTGCGGGAACTGTCGGCCACTTTGAGCACGCTCTCCGACGGGCGCACCGACCTGTTCGGCACGGTGCGCAACCTGCAGAAGTTCGTCGACGTGCTGTCGGCGAGCAACGAGCAGATCGTGCAGTTCGGCGGACGGCTGGCGTCGGTGTCCTCGGTGCTGGCCGGGGTCTCGGCCGATCTCGGCGCGGGGCTGGACAATCTGGACGCCGCGATCGTCGACGTGCGCCGGTTCATCGACGGCAGCGGCGCCGAACTCACCGAAGGCGTGCAGCGGCTGGCCGACGCCACCCAGGTGCTGGTCGACAAACGGCCCGAACTGGAACGCGTACTGCACTCCGGCCCGACCGCGCTGGTGAACTTCTACCAGATCTACAAGCCGGCCCAAGGCACCCTGACCGGCGCGATCGCGCTGAACAACCCGGCCGACCCGCTCGGGTTCCTGTGCGGCTCGGTCCGCGCGCTGGAGACCAACGACGCCGATCGCAGCGCCGACCTCTGCGCGCAGTACCTCGCTCCGGTGATCAACAGCCTGAGCATGAACTACGTGCCGATCATGACGAACCCGGCCAGCGGCGTGACCGCGTTCCCCGACCAGCTGGTGTACACCGATCCCAGCCTGGCCGATCGGGTGCAGAGCCAGACTCCCGCACGGCCGCAGCCCGCTCCGGTGAGCGTGCCCAGCGGTCTCGCCGGACTGGCCATTCCGGGAGGAGTGCGATGACGCCGACGCGGCGATTGCACCGCACCGCCACGGTCGCGGTGGGGCTGGCGGTGGCGCTCGGCGTCTCCGGCTGTGAGTGGGACGGACTGAATTCACTGCCGATGCCCGGCACCGAGGGCACCGCGCCGGGATCCTACGAAGTGCGTATCCAGATGCCGAACGTGACCACGCTGACCCGGAATTCCCCCGTCCGGGTGCACGACGTGGCGGTCGGCGCGGTGTCGAAGATCGAGGTGGAGGACTGGCACGCGCTGGTCACGGTCAAGCTGAACCCGGACGTGCAGTTGCCGGCGAACGCCGTCGCCAAGATCGGGCAGACCAGTTTGCTCGGGTCGAACCATCTCGAGCTCGCCGCGCCGACGGATCAGGCTCCCGAAGGCCGGTTGCGGGCGGGCGATGTCATCCCGCTGGCGCGGGCCGGGACCTATCCGACCACCGAGCAGGTGCTGTCCTCGCTGTCGGTGGTGCTCAACGGCGGCGGCGTCGCGCAGCTGGAAACCATCACCCACGAACTCAATTCGGCGCTCACCGGGCGCGAGGAGGCCATCCGCGACCTGTTGCCGCAGCTGAACGAGCTCACCACGAACCTGGACCGCCAGACCGGCGACATCATCGCGGCGATGAGCGGGCTGGACCGGCTCGGCGGTCAGCTCGCCGAGCAGCGTGAGGTGGTGGCGGCGGCCATCGAGCAGATCCATCCGGCGTTGACCGTGCTCGCCGACCGCCGCGCGAACATCACCAGGGCGCTCACCGCGCTCGGCGAGCTGAGCGACGTCGTCCGGCGCATCGTCGACGCCAGCGGCGAGGACCTGAAGGCCAACCTGCGCAGCCTCGTGCCCGCGCTGAAATCGCTGTCGGACACCGGCGGCGACCTGACCGAGGCGCTGAAGATCCTGGCGACCTTCCCGTTCCCGATGAAGAACCTGGACCACGCGATCAAGGGCGACTACCTGAACCTGTTCATGACCGTGGACATCACCGGCAAGCGGCTGGATTCGAACTTCCTCACCGGCACGCCGCTGGGCGGACGGTTCGGCGGCGTGGAAGGCGCTCTCGGCAGCTTCGCGCCGGGCACGGCCGCGCAGAACGGCGACCCGGCCACCGGGCCGTTGCAGGCGCCGCCGCCCACGGCGAGCCAGCCCGCCCCGACCATCCCGGGACTGCCGCCGATCCCCGGCCTGCCCGCCATTCCCGGATTGACCGTGCCCATGCCGGGCAACTCCGCGCCGCAAGGGGGTCCGGGCCAGTGACGCTCACCCGGTTCGTCCGTACCCAGCTGATCATCTTCTCCGTGCTGACGGTGATCGGCCTGGTGGTCATGGGCGGCACATACGTGAAGGTGCCCGCGATGTTCGGCATCGGGCGCTACGAGGTCACGGTGAAACTGGCCGCGACCGGCGGCCTGTACCCGACGGCCAATGTCGCCTATCGCGGCACGAACGTCGGCGTGGTGAAGGAGGTCCGGCTCACCCCGGTGGGCGTGGACGCGAAACTGTCCATCGCCAGCGACTACAAGATTCCCTCCGACGTCGACGCGTGGGTCCGCAGTGTCTCCGCGGTGGGCGAGCAGTACGTGGACCTGGTCCCCGCCGAGCATCGCACCGGCGGGAACCTGCGCGACGGCAGCATCATCCCGGTGGAGCGCACCAAGCTGCCGCAAGACGTCGGCGCGCTGCTGGACCAGGCCGACCGGTTGCTGTCGAGCGTGGCGGACACCCGGCTGCGGCAGGTCATCGACGAGGCGTTCCTCGCGTTCAACGGCGCCGGACCGGACCTGCAACGATTCATCGACTCCGCGTCGCTGCTGGTGCAGGAGGCGCAGGCGAACGCCGAACCGACGAAGCAGTTGCTCGACCAGATCGGGCCGCTGCTGGATACCCAGACCCGTTCGGACGCGGCGATCCGTTCCTGGACCGCCGATCTGGCGACCGTCACCGACCAGCTGCGCGGTCACGACCCCGCGCTGCGCGGTGTGTTGCGCGAGGGACCGTCCGCGATGCAACGGGTGACCAACCTGTTCGAGGATCTGCGTCCGACGCTGCCGCTGCTGCTGTCGAACCTGGTCAGCGTCGGCCAGGTCGCGGTCACCTACCACGCGGGACTCGAGCAGATCCTGGTGGTCTATCCGCCGCTGGTCGCCGCGCTGCTCACCGCGGTACGCGGCCCGCTCGAATACGGAGCCCTGGTCGACTTCATGGCGTTGGTCAACGACCCGCCCGCCTGCACGACCGGCTTCCTCCCGCCCGACCAGCGCCGCTCGCCGAGCGAACTCGACACCCCGCCCACGCCTTCCGGCCTGTACTGCAAGGTGCCGCAGGACGCTCCCGAAGCGGTGCGCGGCATCCGGAACACGCCGTGCGCCGAAGTGCCCGGTGTGCGCGCCCCGACGCCGGAGATGTGCCGGACCGGGTACGTTCCGTTGGGTGACAACCCGCCGTTCGGGCCGCCGCGGCCGGTCGCGCCCGCGGCAGCGCCCGCCGATGAGCCGCCCGTCGTGGCGCCGGCGAGTTACGGCGTCGGCACACCGGCCGCCGCCCGAGCGTACGACCCGGACAGCGGCGTCTACATCGCCCCCGACGGGCGGACATACCGACAGGGCGATATCGGACCGAGCGGTTCGGGGACGGTACCGTCGAGCTGGCAGGCGATGCTCGAGGAGCAGCAACGATGAGTGAGAGCAACGGAGAAGGTCACCGCACGCGGCGTCGTGCGGTGCGCTCGGCCGGGCCGCCGGTCGAGGAGACCGCGACCGACGCCGCGACCGTGACCGGTGCCGCGACCGTGAGCGACGCCGCGACCGCGAGCGCGAGCGACGCCGCGACCGCGAGCGCGAGCGACGCCGCGACCGATGCGAAGACGGCCGTTACTGCGAAGACGGCCGTTACTACGGGTGCGAAGACCACGGCCGCCACTGACGCGAAGACCACAGCCGCAGACGATGCGAAGCCCGCGCCCACCGAGGTCTCTTCTGACCCCACGGCCGAAACCGCCGACGCGGACAAGGCGACGGTCACCATGACGAAAGCCGCCGCCGAGTCGCCGTCCACCGAGCAGCAGCCCACCCCGGGCAAGAACCGCGGCCTCCCGCGCATTCTCGCGATGGCCGCCGCTGCCCTGCTGGTCGTCGCGCTCGTCTGCGGCGCGACCCTCTCGGTGCTCGCGATGCGCTCGGCGCACGAACGCGACGAGCGCCGCGCCGAATACGTGGAAACCGCCCGGCAGGCGATCGTCAATCTGACCACCATCCGCGCCGATTCCGCCAAGCAGGACATCGACCGGATCCTGTCGCTGGCCTCGGGCGAGTTCAAGACCGAGTTCGACGGGCGGGTCGACCCGTTCACCAGCATCGTGCAGCAGGCCAAAGTGGTCTCCAGCGGCGAGATCGTGGAGGCCGCGCTGGAGAGCGACGACGATCGCTCCGGGCGGGTGCTGGTCGCCGCCAAGCAGACGCTCACCAACGCGGGTCAGGCCGAGCCGCAGACCAGGTATTACCGGTTCCGGGTCACCGTGTCCCGCGGCGATTCCGGGCTGACCGTGTCCAATGTGGAGTTCGTGGCATGACCGGTGGACGCAGCATGAACGGAATTCGGGCCAAGATCCTGCTCGCGGTACTCGGTGTCGTGGTCGCCGCGGCCGCGGTGATCGGCGGCGTCAACGGTTATCGCTACTGGGACGACCGGCAGGCCGAGCAGTCGCGTCAGGACGCGGTCGCGACGGCGGGACGCACCCTCGAGGCCATGTTCACCTACAACCCGCAGACCGTGGACACCGAACTGCGCAAGTCCGCTGACAACCTGACCGGTGACTTCCGCGACGACTATCTGACGCTGATCGACAAGCAGATCGCGCCGGGTGCCAAGGAGAAGCAGCTCACCGTCACCGCGACCACCCAGGCGGGCGGTGTCATCTCCGCGGACCGTTCGCACGCGCAGGTGCTGTTGTTCCTCAACCAGGTGATGACGAGCAAGGACACCCCGCAGGGCACCACCACCGGCAGTCGCGTGCGCGTGACTCTGTCGAAGGCGGACTCGCACTGGTTGGTCTCGGCGGTCACCCCGGTCTGAGCCGGGCGAATTCGCCAGGTCACTCCGGCAGCGTGCGTGGCAGCCGCACCGTGAACGTCGTGCCCGCCTCGGGCGAACTGCGCACGCCGACCTCGCCGCCGTGCGCGGTCACCAGCGCCTGCACGATGGACAAGCCGAGCCCGGTGCCGCCGCTGGTTCGCGCGCGGGAGGTGTCGGTGCGGTAGAAGCGCTCGAAGACGCGTTCGGCCTCCTCCTGGGGCAGGCCGGGCCCCGTATCGGCCACCTCGAGCCGCACGTCGTCGGCGCCGGGAGCCAGCCGCACGGTCACCTTCGCGTCGGGCGCGGTGTGCGTGACGGCGTTGTGCAGCAGGTTGCCCAAGACCTGGCGCAGCCGCGCCTCGTCGCCGACCACCTCGAGCGTTCCCTCGCCCGGTTCGATCTTCAGTTCGATGGTGCGGCCAGGACCGTCGGTATGCCCGGCGGCGACCACGGCGCGTGCGTTGTGCACGGCGTCGCTGGCGACGGCGAGCAGGTCGACCGGGCCGAGTTCGAGCGGGCGCTGGGCATCCAGGCGCGCGAGCATCAGCAGGTCTTCCACCAGCACGCCCATCCGCTGGGATTCGCGCTCGATGCGGTCCATGAACGCGGCGGGATCGCCGGTGGCGCCCTGGCGATACAGTTCGGCGAATCCGCGGATGGTCGTCAACGGCGTGCGCAGCTCGTGGCTGGCGTCGGCGATGAAACGGCGCATGCGCTCCTCGGACTTGCGTGCCGCTTCCTCGGACGCGGCGGTCGCGGTGAACGCGCGCTGGATCTGCGCCAGCATGCCGTTCAGCGACCTGGACAGCCGGTCGACCTCGGTGTTGGTATCGCGCACCGGCACGCGGCGGTGCAGGTCACCGCGGGCGATGGCCGCGGCGGTGCTCTCCACCCGGCGCAGCGGACGCAGGCTGCGCCGCACCAGGAAATACGAGAGCACCGCCAGCACGGCCAGGACTATCGCCCCGACGATCAGCTCGAGCATCACGAGCCGGTGCACGGTGTCGGTGTTCTGCGTGAGCGGCAGTGCGACCGTCGTCGTGCCCTCCGGTGTGCGCAGCGTCAGCACGCGCCACTGGATCGGCCCTCCGTTCACGGAGCCGACGGTGTACGGGCCGGACGGTGGGGTCGCGGGCAGGTCGGGTTCGGAGTCGACGGCGAACGCCGGGACGAGGAACAGGCGCCCGTCGGTGCGCATCGAGCGCACGTAGAACTGGCTCGGGGCGTGGCGCGGCTCGGGCGGCAGCACCGGTGGCGGAGGCGGGCGCCTGGACCATTCCATCGCGCCCCCGCGCAACTGCTGGTCGGTTCGGTTGGTCAACTGGCCTTCCAAGGCCGAGGTGACCACCATGCCGGAGACGAGCAGGCCGAGCCCGGCGGTGAGCACCAGCAGGATCGTCAAGGTCACGCGCAACGGAATCGCGGATAAGAAGCCGGAGACCTTCGCACGCACCAGGACGAGCCGGCTCGGGCTCATGAACCACTCTTGCGATGGGGCGCGCGCATCACATAACCGACGCCGCGCAAGGTGTGGATCAGCCGCGTGTTGCCGGTGTCGACCTTTTTGCGCAGGTAGGAGACGTAGGTCTCCACCACGCCGACCTCGCCGCCGAAGTCGTAGCGCCAGACGTGGTCGAGGATGCGCGGCTTGCTCAGCACAGTGCCCGCGTTGACCATGAAGTAGCGCAGCAGCGTGAACTCGGTGGGCGACAGCGCGACCGGTTCGCCCGCCTTCCACACCTCGTGGGTGTCGTCGTCGAGTTCGATGTCCTCGAAGCGCAGACGCGAAGTCTCCCGCTGCGGGGCCGCGTGCCCCGCGCGGCGCAGGATGACGCGCAGCCGGGCCACCACTTCTTCCAGGCTGAACGGCTTGGTGACGTAGTCGTCGGCGCCCAGGGTGAGGCCGGTGATCTTGTCCTGCACGTCGTCGCGCGCGGTCAGGAAAAGCACGGGCGCGTCGACCCCGTCGGCGCGCAGCCTGCGCAGCAGACCGAAGCCGTCCATGCCGGGCATCATCACGTCCACGATGAGGGCCTGGGGACGGAAGGAGCGCGCCTTGTCCAGCGCTTGGGCGCCGTCGGCCGCGGTGTCCACTTCGAAGCCCTGGTAGCGCAGGCTCACCGCGAGCAGTTCGACGATCATCGGCTCGTCGTCGACCACCAGGACCCTGGCCTCGGGTGTCTGCTGCACGGGGGCACCACTCATGGCTAAATGGTCCGGTATCCGGCTGCGAAGTTCCTGGACCGAAGCTGGGTGATTCCTGTGAACGGCCTCAGCGCGGGTCGCGGTCCTCGGGGTAGACGTCGTCGTCGGTCAGCAGCGCGCTGCCCGCGACCTGGTCCTGGGCCAAGGCGTCGAGGAAGGCGCGCGCCCAGCGATCCACGTCGTGGGCGAGCACTTGCCTGCGCATCGAACGCATCCGCCTGCGTTTGACGTCGCGCTGGTCCTCGACAGCCGCGACGATGGCGTCCTTCACGTCGTCCAGGTCGTGCGGGTTACACAGGTACGCCTGCCGCAGCTCGGCCGCCGCGCCGGTGAACTCGCTCAGCACCAGGGCGCCGTTGAGCCCGCTGTGGCACGCGACGTACTCCTTGGCGACGAGGTTCATGCCGTCGCGCAGCGGCGTCACCAGCATCACGTCGGCGGTCACGAAGAACGCGATCAGCTCGTCGCGCGGGATCGGACGGTGCAGGTAGTGCACCACCGGGTAGCCGACCCGGGCGAACTCGCCGTTGATCCGGCCGACCTGGCGTTCGATGTCGCCGCGCATCTGGATGTAGCTCTCGACCCGCTCGCGACTGGGTGTGGCCAGCTGGATCATGACCGTGTCGGCGGGATCGATCCGGCCCTCGATGAGCAGCTCCTCGAGCGCGTTGAGGCGGATGTCGATGCCCTTGGTGTAGTCCAGCCGGTCCACGCCGAGCAGGATGGTCTTCGGGTTGCCCAGCTCGGCCCGGATCTTGGCGGCGCGTTCGCGCACCGACCTGCGCCTGGAATGCTCGTCCAGTTCGGCGGAGGCGATCGAGATGGGGAACGCGCCCACCCGCACCGTGCGGAACCCCACCTGGACGACGCCGAGCTTGGAGCGCACGCCGATCGAGCCGCGCGAGGTCGGCTGCCCGGCCAGTCTGCGGGCCAGATAGAGGAAGTTCTGCGCGCCGCCGGGCAGGTGGAAGCCGATGAGGTCGGCGCCGAGCAGACCCTCCACGATCTCCGTGCGCCACGGCATCTGCATGAACAGCTCGACCGGCGGGAACGGGATGTGCAGGAAGAATCCGATGGTCAGGTCCGGGCGCAGCATGCGCAGCATCTTGGGCACCAGCTGGAGCTGGTAGTCCTGCACCCACACGGTCGCGCCCTCGGCGGCGACCTTGGCGGTGGCCTCGGCGAAGCGCCGGTTCACGGTGACGTAGGCGCTCCACCATTTGCGGTCGTAGACCGGCCGCACGATCACGTCGTGGTAGAGGGGCCACAGCGTGCCGTTGGAGAAGCCCTCGTAGTAGTCGGCCACCTCGTCCGCGGACAGCGGGACCGGATGCAGTTCCAGGCCGTCCTCGATGATCGGGTCCACGTCGACGTTGGGGACCCCCGCCCAGCCGACCCACGCCCCCTTGTTGTTGCGCAGGACCGATTCCAGCGCGGTCACCAGACCGCCCGGGCTGCGCTTCCATCGGGTGCTGCCGTCGGGCAGTCGTTCGAGGTCGACGGGGAGCCGGTTGGCGACGACGACGAAACCGGAGCCGGTGTTCTCCGCCGCGGCGTCAGCAGTCGAGGTGTCTCTGGCTCGCTCGGAGTCGTCGGACGGATTCATCTGGTCCACTCACGCATCCTTTGCGCGTTGCTTCATCCCGCTGGAGTTGTGTAGTCGACGTCGCCGTTGGCGTCGAGAACGAGACTATTCGCCTCGCGCGTTCGGTCCAATACCCAACATGGACAACAACATCCGGCACTCATCGGCGTCCTCGGCGTATGCCGCGACCACCCGCTGCGCCTGACGCGCGGTTTCGTCGGCGAGCGGTTCCAGATCGTCGTCCGCAATGTCGTTCGCGCTGCCCTTCACGGCCATCGTCAAGTCCTCCCGGCTCAGTGCGCTCTTACCCTGCGAAAAGCCAATGGTATGCGACGCTGGAGGGTGCGTCCGCCGGGGCGCTGGCCGAAAGGCGGCACGCGCCGCCGGGGCACCCCGGTCGATGCGTCCGCCCCGCCGGTCCCTATACCGTGGGAACCAGCACCAACTCTCCACGAAAGGGTCGATATGCCGCTGGCCACGGTGAACGGGATTTCCCTCAACTATCAGGTGAAGGGTGACCGCGCCAAGGGCTCCGCGCCGCTCGTGGTCATGATCATGGGCACCGGCAGTCCCGGCCGAGTGTGGGAGCTGCACCAGGTTCCCGCCCTGGTCGCGGCCGGTTACCGGGTGTGCACGTTCGACAATCGCGGGATCGCGCCGTCGTTCGAGGCCGCCTCGGGCATGTCCATCGACGAGCTGGTCGCCGACACCGCGGCCCTGATCGAATTCCTGGACGAGGGTCCGGCGCTGGTGGTGGGCACCTCGATGGGCGCGCGCGTGGCGCAGGAGCTGGCGCTGGCCCGCCCCGACCTGGTGCGCAAGGCGGTGTTCATGGCCGGGCACGGGCGGCTGGACCAGTTCCAGAAGACGCTTTCGCTCGGCGAACACGAACTCGACGCCGCCGGGGTGAAACTGCCGCCGAAATATGAGGCGGCGATCACCGCGGTCATGAATCTCTCGCCCGCGACCATGGCCGACACGAACGCCGCGCGCGACTGGCTCGACCTGTTCGAGTTCACCGGCGGGCCGGTCACGCCCGGCATTCGCGCCCAGCGCAGGATGGACCACGATTTCGACCGGGTGCAGGCCTACCGGGCGATCCGCGTGCCTTGTCTTTCGGTCGGATTCGCCGACGACCGGATGATTCCGCCGTATCTGTCCAGGGAGATCGCCGCCGTGATTCCGGGCGCGCGGTATCAGGAGGTACCGGACGCGGGGCATTTCGGGTATTTGGAGCGTCCCGAGGCGGTCAACAAGATTCTCTTGGACTTCTTCGCGGGCTGATTGTGAGTCGGCCGGGGTGGCGGCCTAGGTAACCGCCCAGGCGTAACGTCTTGCTTGCTAGTGTCGAAACAACGCTCGGGGTCTCTCGGTGTCAGGGGTTCACAGCAGCCCGGCACCGGGTGAACCAGGAGCGATCCCGTACATAGCGCCAGTATCCAGTGAGGTGAAATTGAGCACCAACCCCTTCGATGATGAAGACGGCCGCTTCTTCGTCCTGGTCAACGACGAGGAACAGCATTCCCTGTGGCCGGCCTTCGCAGAGGTTCCAGCCGGATGGCGAGTCGTGTTCGGCGAGGACAGCCGCGCCGCTTGTGTCGAGTACGTGGAGAAGAACTGGACCGACATGCGTCCGAAGAGCCTGCGCGACGCCATGGCCGCCGACGACGCGGCTCGTCAGGGCGCGCAGTCCTGATCGGTCCTCCGAGTGCCGCGCTCCCGGCGCGGCAGGTTCGTGGTCCCGTCATGTCTCGCGTCCGAGCGACCGCCGCCGCCGACTTCATCGTGGGCGGGCCGGTCGCTCGGGCCTGAGTTCGAAAGCGGTTGTCCGGTCGTAAGGGTCGCGTTCGGCGCCGAACGCGGTTCCGCTGTCCCCCGGACAGCGCCCCCGGTTATGATGACAACCGCTTTCCCGCCTCCTTAGCTCAGTGGTAGAGCACTCGCCTTGTAAGCGAGCGGTCGTCAGTTCAATCCTGACAGGGGGCTCCATGTCGCAGCCGCTGCGCGTCTGAGCTCAGTGGTAGAGGCCGTGCCCGGTGTTGTAAGCGAGCGGTCGTCAGTTCAATCCTGACAGGGGGCTCCATGTCGCAGCCGCTGCGCGTCTGAGCTCAGTGGTAGAGGCCGTGCCCGGTGTTGTAAGCGAGCGGTCGTCAGTTCAATCCTGACAGGGGGCTCCACGTCGCAGCCGCTGCGCGTCTGAGCTCAGTGGTAGAGGCCGTGCTCGCGGAGATAGCGCTCGGCGCTCAGCTTTCGCGGACACGGCGGGGCGCAGCTCGCGTGCAGTTTCATCAGCCCTCGCGCGTGTTCGTCGTCGGCAGGCAGATTGCCGTCTTCGCAGTAGTCCTCCACCCAGGAACGCCGCGCCGTCATCGCTGCTCGTCCTCCAGCCGCGCGAAGATCTCACGCGCCGAGACCGACTCGTCGGGCTCGCCGCCGAGATCGAGTAGCCAGGGCAACACCCAGAAGACGAGTATCAGCAGTCCGCCGACGGCGGCCATGACGATCAGGGTGACTGCGAGGTCTGTGGGCATTCTGGTAACCCCTTCAAGCATTGTGGTGTAGTTGGTTTGCGCCCGGCGCCGAGGAGGTCGGTTCTCGACCCGACGCCGGGGCCACATCCAGAATCGGCTGACGGGGTGTGTCCGCGCGATGACGTAACCGACGTCAATGCACCTCTATTCAGGGCGACATTAAGGCGTCAAAGGGTTACCGTGACGACATGGCTTCCGCACCGAACACGGCACTGCGCGCGGCCCGGAACGCGCGCCTGATGAGCCAGGACGACCTAGCGCGCGCACTCCGGGAAGCCGGGTGCGCCAGCGCAACCAAACGCCTTGTGCAGCGCTGGGAATCCGGGCTCACCGCCAACCCGCGGCCGTCGCACGCGCGGGCGCTGGAGAAAGTGATGCGGCTACCGATCGAGTCGTTGGGGTTCGGTGCCGTGATGGCCGGCCGAAGTCTCACCGGCGGTGAGGACGGAACCGAGGTCGACTCCGCTATCGGCGAAGTCGCGCCCGAACAGTTCGCCGCCGCGCGGCGACCGAGGACGCCGGGCAATTACTCAGGGATTTGGTTATCCCGCTACGAGTACTACTCGTCCGGGCGAGATGCGACGTTCACGGCTGTGCATCATGTCGTGGTGTTGCAGCACGACAGCCGCCTGACCGTGCGCTCCCTGCCGAACTCCGCGCAGTCCTCCTTGGAAATGGACCTGACCGTCGACGGGCACGTCGCTACGGGCACATGGCGCGAACACACTGCCCAGGACGGCTACTACCGCGGTGCCTACTACCACGGGGCCATCCAACTGCTGATCGAGCTGACCGGCGCCCGGATGGCGGGTAAGTGGGTCGGATTCGGCAAGAGTTTCGAAATCAACTCCGGGCCGTGGGAGTTGGTGTTGCAGGACTCCTCGACATCCAAGGCCGCGATCGACGCTTACGACCGCCCGCCGGACATGGCTTGACGGCTTTCGCGTTCGCTCGCCATCGTCACACCTCGGTTTGACTGTCCGACCTGCATGGACCCGACGCCGGGGCCCGCGGATACCTGTCCTCGGGAGAACCTGTGAAGCTCTTCGTGCGTCACCGTGGAGGCATGGACGATGCCGGGGTCGGGGAACGGACCGCCAGGGCGCGCAAGCTGGTTCGGCTCACAGCTACAGCTTGCGCTGAAGGCGAACGTCTCGGTGTCGCTGCTGCGCAAGGTGGAGCGAGGCGCCCGGCCCGTCTCGCCCGCGTTCATCGCAGCCGTGGCAGCCGCTCTGGGCGTGAACATCGAGGACCTGACCGGGCAGCCCTACAGCCCGGCGGGTGACTATGCCGGAGCGCACGCCACCATTCGCGAGTTGCGCCGGAAGATCCTGGCGTTCGACGACGAACCTCTGAGCGCGCCGAGCACGCTGAAAGAGCTGACGGCCGCACTGCGCCGGGCTCAGGAGAGCGTGGGTCGCGGCCGGGCCCTGGGATACGCGGTCTCGTGCGGGCGGCGAGACCACGCCGACCGAGTTCGGTCGGGGCTTCCTCATGGTGAAGGTCGGTGGTGCGTGGTTCCGAACGTGTCCGGTCCGAATTCGGCCGAATGCGTCGGGTGATTCGTCGTCGGATCCGGTCGAAATGGCCGAGCGAAGCGGGCGACCAGTATGACGGCCGGTAGCGAACAGCCAGCAGATCTGATTACCGACTGACGAGCATGTTTTCGGCTACGAGTCTGTTTGTAGTCTGGTGTGCGCAAACATCTCTCGCCATGAGCCTGTTCAGGTCACGGGCAAACACCAGATGAGCTACAAACGGGACTAGTCGGCATACTTCGCGCACATTGGGGTGAACCTGGCTGTATCGGGTTCTTCATCTGCCGAAAGTTGCTGAGATGTACGAATACAACGCGTTGCTGCCGACCGATACGCGGGCTCGTACGAGCACGGGGGTGCGCGATGACTGAGCTGATCGACTTCTCCGCCGCACTCATCGATCCGCGAGCGATCAAGGACGCCGGATACGCGGGCGTCATCGGTTACTTCAGCGATTCCCGTCCAGGCACGAATTTCGGGGCGAAGCCGCTGCGGCGGGAATACTGCGACCGATTGCGCGCCATCGGGCTCGAGATAGTGAGCAATTACCAGTACGGCAAGGGCGAGACGTCGGATTGGAAAGGCGGTTACGACGCGGGCGTGCGTCATGCGCGGATCGCGCTGGATTATCACCTCGCGGCCGGCGGGCCCCGTTTCCGTCCGCTGTATGCCCCGGTCGACGCGAATCCGTCTTTGGCGGAGTGGAATTCGCTGATCGCTCCGTTTCTACGGGGATGGGCATCGGTGGTCGGATGGGAATGGACCGGTATGTACGGCAATGCCCGGTGCATCGACTGGGCGCTCGAGGACGGTGTCGCCTGTTGGTTCTGGCAACACAACTGGTCCGGCGATTCCTCGATCAACGGCGACCATCCCGCCGCGCACCTCCATCAGATCCGCATCGACCGCGACCGGGTCGCGGGCGTCGTGGTGGATGTGAACAGAGTCCTCGCCGACGACTACGGCCAGTGGTCGAAGGCCATCTCGAATCCAGGGGGAGTCATGCAGAAGCCGGATTACGTCGAATTGGACCGAATGGGCGACTCCGCCTCCAGCAGGCACGGGGCGCGCGTCGAGAACTTCCTGCTGCACACTCAGGAAGGCAACGGAACGGCCGAGAGCCTGGCCAACTACCTGAATAATCCGGCGAATGGGGTGAGCTACCACTACACCGTGCGCGATCGCGTGGTGGTAGACGTGGTCGACACCGATCTGGCCAGTTGGTCGGTACTGGACGCGAACTCGTTCACGATCAACCTCTGCTTCGCGGGCAGCCGCGCGGCGTGGAGCCGCAACGACTGGCTGAGCATCCGCGACGACATCCGGATCGCGGCCTGGCTCGCGGTGCAGGACGCGCGCAAATACGGGTTCGACACGTATGTCATCGCGCCGCCCTATCAGCGGCGTCAGGGCATCTCCGACCACAAGTACGTCACCGAGTGTCTCGGCATCGGCACGCACACCGACGTGGGACCGAATTTCCCCTGGGACGTGTTCGCCGCCGACGTGCGCGGTTTCGCCACCGGCGAGCCGACCGGGTCGGAACCGAACGCGATCAACGATTGCGCGGCCGCGAATCCATGGCTGGGCGCCCGGATCACGCAGGGTGAGATCGCGACGCCCGACGGCGCGGGCCGCTTCGCCCAGTTCGAGCACGGGTACATCTATTGGCATCCGGATACCGGTGCGCACGCCATCCCGGAGACGCTGTGGGGAAAGTTCGAGCAGTTGGGCTGGGAGGCGGGTCCGCTCGGCTACCCGATCACCGATCGTGCCGTCATGTCCGGGCCGGACGGCCAGACGGCGGGTGAGGTGCAAGGCTTCCAGGGCGGGGCGCTCTACCGGCGGCAATCCAGCGGCAGCGTCTACTGGGTGCACGGCGCGATCCGCGACCGCTGGAACCGCGCGGGTTACGAGAACGGGCCGCTGGGCTGGCCGGCGAGCGATGAGATCCCCTGGGACACCGGCACCTATCAGGATTTCGAGCACGGCCGGATCTATTGGACACCGGCTCAGACGCTCGCGACGGTGGCGGTCGGAGGGGTGGATACTCCGCTGCACGACGTGGGCTGACGGAAAGCGGAAGGTCCGACCGCGAGCCGCGGCCGGACCTCTCCGAACGCGATTCAGTCGGGGACGTTGGCGCCGTGGCCGAGGTCGCGCAGCGCCTGCTTGATCTTGGCCTGGGCCTCGTCCAGGGACTCGGGACTCGGATTCGGGTCGGCGCCGGAGATGTCGAAGTTGCCCATCGAGAAGGCGGGGAACACATGGACGTGCAGGTGCGGCACCTCCAAGCCCGCGATCAGCAGACCGGCGCGCGGGGCCTCCCAGGCCGCACGCACGGCCTGGCCGATCTTCTGGGCGACGGCGGTGATCCGGGCGAAGGTGTCGGCGTCGACGTCCTGCCACTGGTCGATCTCTTTGCGAGGCACCACCAGGGTGTGACCAGGAGTGACCGGGGCGATGGTGAGGAAGCCGACGAACTCGTCGTCCTCCCAGACGAAACGGCCCGGGAGCTGACCGGCGATGATCGCGCTGAAGACAGAAGCCATGTCCCGCAGCGTAGACCGGGCGGTGCTCCGGTCCCGCGCTACACCGCGACGAAGTGCGACAGGATGCCCTGCACCTCGTAGATGTCCACCTGCCGGTTGAACCGCTTCAGCAGCGGTTCGGCGGTGCCCGCGATCCAGATGGCCAGCTCGGCGTCCAGATCGAAGGTGCCAGCGGTCTCCACCGAGAAATGGGTGATCGCGCGATACGGCACGCTGTGGTAGCTCACCTTGCGGCCGGTGACGCCCTGCTTGTCGATGAGGATCAGGCGGCGGTTCGTGAACAGCATCGCGTCCCGAACCAGCAGGTAGGCGGCATAGACCTGTTCACCGCTGCCGAGGAGCTTGCCGTACTCCTGTTGCGCCTGCGCGGGATCGATCCGGCCGGCGTTGCCCATCAGTCCGTCGATCAGACCCATTCTCAGCACTTCCTTCGGGTGCTCCGGTGGCAGGAGCGGTCAGGCCCCACATCCGTTGTCCCTATTCATCATCCCCTTCGCGCGCACCGGCAGCGGCGAAGACGGCGAACGGCTCGTTTAGGCTGTCTGCCGTGCGTGTACTCGTCATCGGTTCCGGAGCCCGTGAACATGCCCTCGTCCTGGCCCTGCGCCGGGACCCCGCGGTGACCGCGCTCTTCGCCGCCCCCGGCAACGCGGGCATCGCCCAGCACGCGCAGGTCCGCCCGGTCGACCCCTGCGCCGCGGAGGACGTCGTCGCGCTGGCCACCGAAGTGGACGCCGACCTGGTGGTGATCGGTCCCGAGGTCCCGCTGGTGCTCGGCGTCGCCGACGCGCTGCGAGTCGCCGGTATCCCGTGCTTCGGCCCGTCGGCCGCGGCCGCGCGGATCGAGGGTTCCAAGGCATTCGCCAAGGATGTGATGTCCGCGGCGCGCGTGCGCACCGCGCACAGCGAGGTGGTGGACAACCCGGCCGAGCTGGACGACGCGCTCGACCGTTTCGGTCCCACCTGGGTGGTGAAGGATGACGGACTCGCCGCGGGCAAGGGCGTGGTGGTGACCGCCGACCGCTCCGCCGCGCGCGAGCACGGCGCCGAACTGCTCGAGCAGGGCCACCCGGTGCTGCTGGAATCGTTCCTGGACGGGCCGGAAGTCTCGCTGTTCTGCCTGGTCGACGGCGAGACGGTGGTCCCGCTGCTGCCCGCGCAGGACCACAAGCGCGTCGGTGACGGTGACACCGGGCCCAACACCGGCGGCATGGGCGCTTACACGCCGCTGCCCTGGCTGCCCGAATCGGCCGTCACCGCCATCGTCGAGGACGTGGTGAAACCCGTTGCGGCCGAATTGGTGCGGCGTGGCAGCGGGTTCTCCGGCCTGCTCTACGCGGGGCTGGCGATCGGCGCGGCCGGTCCCGCCGTGGTCGAATTCAACTGCCGCTTCGGCGATCCCGAGACGCAGGCGGTGCTCGCGCTGCTGGACAGCCCGCTCGGCGAGCTGCTGTACGCCACCGCCACCGGCACGCTGGCGCAGGTCGCCCCGCCGCGCTGGCGCGACGGCTCGGCGATCACCGTGGTGCTCGCCGCGGAGAACTACCCGGGCCACCCGCGCCTCGGCGACGCGATCTCGGGGGCGGGCGAGGGCGCGCTCGACGAGAACGCGACGGTGCTGCACGCGGGCACTACACAGCGCGAGGACGGCGCTCTGATCTCCGCGGGCGGACGGGTGCTGTCCGTGGTGGGTGTCGGCGCCGACCTCGCCGAGGCCCGCACCCGCGCCTACGACCGCATCGCCGCGATCAAACTGCCGGGCAGTCACTACCGCACGGACATCGGTTTGGCCGCCGTCGAAGGTCGCATCGAGGTCTGAACCCGCGGCTCGGCGGACTACGCACTGACGGTCGGATCGCTGATCCTGCGCTTGGTCGGCAGCCACTCCGACAGCGGAGGCGCGATCAGCTGCGGCCATATGACCGAACCGGTGGCCGACCGTCGTCGGCCACGACTCGCCGCGGGCCGATCCTCGGGTGCGCGGAGTCGTTTCCGATGCCCCTGACCGGACACGTGCGTTCCTCAGCCGAACGTGAGCCCGCGCACCGCCAGCCACTGCTGCGGGTCCACGTGCTGCCCGCCGACGATCACCTCGAAGTGCAGGTGCGGGCCGGTGGAGTCGCCGCGGTTGCCCATGCGGGCGATCTGCATCCCCGCGGGCACCCGCTCGCCGACCGAGACGAAGAAGTCGTACATGTGCCCGTAGACGGTGATGCTGCCGTCGTCGTGGCGGATGCGCACCCACAGCCCGAAGCCCTGCGCCGGTCCCGCGTCGATGACCGTGCCGTCGGCGACCGCGTAGATCGGCGTGCCGATCGGGCCCGCGATGTCGATACCGGCGTGGAAGGTGCCCCAGCGCGACCCGAAGCCCGAGGTGAAGACGCCGTGCGCGGGCAGCGTGAAGCCCCGGCCGCTCGGCGGCATCGCCCCTGGCTGCACCGGTGCGGTCGCGGTCATCCACGGCTGACGCTCACCGGCGACCGCGGCGGCCGCCTCGGCCTTCGCGCGTTCCAGCGTCGCGCGCGCGGCGGCCGCGACCACCGCCTGTTCGCGCAGCCGCTCACCATTGGCGATCGCGTTCAGCAGCCGCGTCACCGACGGTGGGGTGCTCTGCATCTGCGGCGGATACGCCACGGCCACGCGCTGGCCGCGATCCGGCGCGGGAGTGCGATCGGTGACCGTCCCGGCGAACGACGTGTCGCCCGCGGCGAAAACCGCGGTCGCGACGAGCCCGGCCAGCAGCACCTGGTGCTTGCGCGCCAGTGCGAGCAACTCCTCGCCGGTGGGTTTGCGCCGCCACAGGTCGCGCGGGTCCGGTTTGCGCTCCCACCAGGCTCGCAGGTGGCGACGGCGGCCCCACAGGGCGCGGGGATCGAGCTTGCCGCCACCCCCGATGAGCCGCCTGCCGGATCGTCGCGGCGAGCGAGCGCGCCAGTCGCGCGGAATGACGCCGACACCGGCCACTCCGCGCACTCGGTCGAGCCCGCCTCGTCGAGACTTATCGAGCATCAGGGGAGACCATAACCGCGGCCGCGCGGTAATTGGTGCTCTACCGTCTGTCGAGTGTCCAGAGAATCTCGCCGGTCGACCATTCCACCTTTCTACGTGATGGATGTCTGGAAAGCCGCCGCGGAACGCGCCCGGACGCACGGTGATGTGCTCGTGCTCGCCGCCGGGCAGCCGTCGACGCCCGCGCCCGCGCCGGTCCTGCGCGCGACCGAACTGGCCATTCGGTCCGAATTGCTCGGTTACACCGAGACTTTCGGCGTCCTGGCGATCCGGGAAGCGATCGCCGAACACCATCGAGACACCTATGGTTACCGGGTCGATCCGGACGACGTGGTGGTGACGACCGGCTCGTCCGGCGCGTTCTCGCTGATCTTCCTGGCCGCGTTCGACCCGGGCGACACCGTGGTGGTCGCGCGTCCCGGTTATCCGGCCTATCGCAACACCCTCGCCGCGCTCGGCTGCCGGGTGCTCGAACTCGACTGCGGCGCGCAGACCAGATTCCAGCCCACCGTCGCCATGCTCGAGGCGCTCCCGGAGCCGCCCGCCGGTCTCGTGGTGGCCAGCCCCGCCAACCCCACCGGCACCATGATCGCCCCCGCCGAACTCGCCGCGCTGGCCCGCTGGTGCGAGGAGCACGGCACCCTGCTGATCTCCGACGAGATCTACCACGGCATCACCTACGACAGCGTGGGCGCCGACAACGCGACCTCGTCGGCCTGGGAGACCTCGCGGGAAGCGGTGGTGATCGGATCGGTGTCCAAATACTTCTCCATGACCGGCTGGCGGCTGGGCTGGATGCTGGCTCCGAGCGGGCTGCGCCCCGCCTTGCAGCGGCTGGCCTCGAACCTGACCGTGTGCCCGCCCGCCATCTCCCAGTACGCGGCGCTGCACGCCTTCGGCGCCGAGGCCAAGGAGGAACTCGACGGGCACGTCCGGCGGTACGCGGTGAACCGGCGGTTGCTGCTGGACGGGCTGCCGAAACTGGGCATCACCGACCTCGCCCCCGCCGACGGCGCCTTCTACGCCTACGCCGACATCGGTCACCTCACCGACGACTCCCGCGCCTGGTGCGCCGACGTGCTGAACCACACGGGCGTCGCGCTCGCGCCGGGGGTGGATTTCGACACCGTGAACGGACACCGCACGGTACGTTTCTCGTTCGCCGGAGCCACCGCCGACATCGAGGCGGCGCTGCTGCGTCTAGGGCACTATCTAGGTGGGTGATGCCCTGCCCGGCAAGAACTTTCCGCAGTTCGGCACCCTGGCCGCGCGGATGCGGTAAAACAACCTTGGTTGCTTTTCCTCGCTGATTTCCCCTGGAAGAACTGATGACGACTGGCACGATGGCACGGTGATCACCGCGACGACCCCGAAAGGCGAACGGCGTCGCCAGGCTTTGATAGCCGCCGCCGCCGAACTCCTGCTCGAAGGCGGGTTCGAGGCGGTGCGGCACCGTTCGGTTGCGACGCGCGCTGATCTGCCCCTGGCGTCGACCACCTACTACTTCGAATCCCTGGACGACCTCATCGCCAGGGCGGTCGAGTTCAGCGGCAATGCCGAGCTGGACGCGATGCGCAGGCGGGTCGGCGAGGTCAGCCACCGCCGCCGCGGCGCCGAGGCCACCGTCGACCTGGTGCTCGACCTGCTGGTGGGCAGCGACGGCCCCGACGAGGGCGCGCGCGGGCAGCTGATCGCCCGCTACGAGCGTTCGGTCGCCTCGGCGCGGCACCCGGAGCTGCGCGAAGTCCAGCTCCGGTTGCGCGCTCAGCTGGACGAGCTGCTGGCCGACGTGCTGCGCCGCTCCGACCGGATGGTGCGGCCGGAACAACTGCGCAGGCTGGTCGCGGTGGTGGACGGCGCGGTCGTCGCCGCGCTCACCGAGATCGACCCCGAACCGCGGCGGATGGCCCGCGGCGCCCTGCTGGAAGTCATCGACATCGTCGCGCCTCCCGCGCGGGCGGCCACCCCCGAACCGGCGGCCTACGCGAGCGCGGACGGCCCCGTGCGCGCCACGCCCCAGCAAGTGGATCGTTACCGCGCACTAGACTGACCGGACGTGAGCATCGTCCCCAATGTCCTCGCCACCCGTTACGCCAGCCCAGAGCTGGTGCACCTGTGGTCGCCGGAGCACAAGATCGTCCTCGAGCGGCGGCTGTGGCTGGAGGTGCTGCGGGCACAGGCGGAGCTGGGCGTCGACGTGCACGACGGGGTCATCGCGGACTACGAGCGGGTGCTCGACGAGGTCGACCTCGCCTCCATCGCCGAACGGGAGCGGGTCACCCGGCACGACGTGAAGGCGCGCATCGAGGAATTCAACGCGCTGGCCGGGCACGAGCACGTGCACAAGGGCATGACCAGCCGCGACCTCACCGAGAACGTGGAGCAGTTGCAGATCCGGCTCTCGCTCGAGCACGTGCACGCCCACGGCGTCGCGATCGCCGCGCGACTGGCCGAGCGCGCCGCCGAATACCAGGCGCTGGTGATGGCGGGCCGTTCGCACAACGTCGCCGCGCAGGCCACCACGCTGGGCAAGCGGTTCGCCTCCGCCGCCGACGAATTGCTGATCGCGCTGACCAGGCTGCGCGAGCTGATCGATCGTTACCCGCTGCGCGGGATCAAGGGCCCGATGGGCACCGCGCAGGACATGCTCGACCTGCTCGGCGGCGACCCGGCCAAGCTGGCCCGGCTGGAGCAGCAGGTGGCCCGGCACCTGGGTTTCGCGACCGTGTTCACCAGCGTCGGCCAGGTCTACCCGCGGTCGCTGGATCACGACGTGCTCTCCGCGCTGGTGCAGGTGGGCGCGGGCCCGTCCTCGTTCGCGCACACCATCCGGCTGATGGCCGGGCACGAGCTGGTCACCGAGGGTTTCCAGCCCGGCCAGGTGGGCAGCTCGGCGATGCCGCACAAGATGAACACCCGCTCCTGCGAACGCGTCAACGGCTTGCAGGTGGTGCTGCGCGGTTACGCCTCGATGGCGGCCGAGCTGGCTGGCGCGCAGTGGAACGAGGGCGACGTGTTCTGCTCGGTGGTCCGCCGCGTCGCACTGCCGGACGCGTTCTTCGCCATCGACGGCATGATGGAAACCTTCCTCACCGTGCTGGCCGAGTTCGGCGCCTACCCCGCGGTGGTCGCCCGCGAACTGGACCGTTACCTCCCCTTCCTGGCCACCACCCGCATGCTCATGGCCGCCGTCCGGGCCGGTGTCGGTCGCGAAACCGCGCATGAGGTCATCAAGGAGCACGCCGTAGCGGTCGCCCTGGCCATGCGCGAGCAGGGCCGCGAACCCGACCTGCTGGACCGCCTCGCCGCCGACCCGCGTTTCCCCCTCGATCGCCCCGCCCTCGACGCGGCGCTGGCCGACAAGTCCGCCTTCGTCGGCGCGGCCGAAGCGCAGGTCGCCGACGTCGTCGGGCAAGTGCAGAAACTGGTCGACCGCTACCCGGACGCGGCGCGGTATTCGCCGTCGCCGATCCTGTAGCGGGAACGCCTTTCGCGACGAAGCGTCGAGGTCGACAACTACTCCGGATAGCGCGAAACCCGACTGCCCACCGTCCCCGCACCTGTTGTGTTCGAGCTATGCGATTGCGTAGTACGAACACAACCGATGACCGCATAGGCTGCGGGTCGTGAATCCCTACACGATTTTCGCCGATATCGTTGCCGGGCGGGCGCCGTCGAGCAAGGTCTACGAGGACGACGATGTGGTGGCGTTCATGGACATTCGACCGATGACGCCGGGGCATCTGCTGGTGGTGCCGAAGGTGGCTGCGCGCAGTCTGGCGGAGCTCGATCCGGTGGTCGGGGGAAAGTTGTTCCAGGTGGGGCAGCGGCTCGCGGCGGCGATGCGGGCAAGTGAGGTGGGGTGCGACGGGGTCAATTTCTTTCTGGCGGACGGGGTGACGGCGGGGCAGGAGGTCTTCCATGTGCATCTGCACGTCATCCCGCGCACCCCGGGGGACGGGTTCGGGTTGCGTGGCCGCCCGACCAGTCCGCGGCGGGAGGATCTGGATTATCTCGCCGCCTCGATCCGGGGTGCGCTGGGGAACTGAGTCCGCCGACTCGGCCTCCGCCCTTCCGGCGGGACGGGTCAGTCGCGCACCAATTCGGCTGCCGTCCAGTTCGGATAGTCGCTGTAGCCCTCGGCGGTGCGGCCGTAGAGGAATTCCTCGCGAATGGGAGCCAGGGGCAGGTCGTAGCGGATGCGGTGCACGAGATCGGGATTGGAGATGAACGATCGGCCGAACGAGACCAAGTCGGCGAGGCCTGCGCGCAGCACCTGTTCGGCGCCCGCCGCCGTGGTCGGCTCGCGGTTCTCGCCGATGTTCGCGATGAGCGTGCCGTGCCAGCGCGGCCGCAGGTCACGCAGCGCGGGGTAGCGGTCGTCGTCGGTGAGGTGCAGGTAGGCCAAGCCGCGCCGGTCGAGTTCGGCGACGAGTGCGCGGTAGAGCGGACCCGGGTCGGCCTCGGACATGTTGAACTGCGGATTACCCGGCGAGAGCCGGATGGCGGTGCGTTCCGCGCCGATCGCCCCGGTCACCGCGTCCACCACCGCGAGGGGCAGCCGCATGCGGTTGACGATGGAACCGCCGTATTCGTCGTCGCGCAGGTTGGTGTTGTCGGCCAGGAACTGGTGCAACAAATAGCTGTTCGCGCCGTGGATCTCGACGCCGTCGAAGCCCGCGTCCATCGCGTTGCGCGCGGCGGCGGCGTAGTGCTCCACGGCGGCCGCGATACCGGCGCGATCGAGGGCGGCCGGCGTGATCGGATCGGCCTTGCCGCCGTCGATCAGGTGCACCCGGTCGTCGTCCAGCACCGCCGACGGTCCGGCGGGCCAGGACCCATCGATCCGGGCGAGCGGGTGGCCCTTGCGTCCCCCGTGCATCAGTTGCGCGAAGATCCGGCCGCCGCGCGTGTGCACCGCCTCGGTGACCCGGCGCCACGCCGCGACGTGCGCGGGGGTCTGCAAGCCGGGCACCCAGGCTTCGCTCTGGCCGGTCGAATGCGGCCAGATGCCCTCGGTGACGATGAGCCCGGCCGTCGCGCGCTGGGCGTAGTAGTCGGCGACGTCGCTGGTCGGCGAGCCGTCGGGCAGCGAGCGCAGCCGGGTCATCGGCGACATGACGATCCGGTTGGGCAGGTCGAGCGGATGGTTGCGGTATTCGGTCAACAGCAGCATGGCTGTACCGTAAAACCTGACATTGATGTTAGGTCAAGGAGCGAAAGTGCGGATCGGTGAACTGGCCGAGCGGACCGGCGTGAGCGTCCGGTCGCTGCGGTACTACGAGACCAGAGGTCTGCTGGCCTCGCACAGGACCTCCGGTGGGCAGCGGGAGTATCCGGAGTCGGCGGTCGACCGGGTGCGGCGCATCCAGGAGATGTTCGCCGCGGGCCTGCACAGCGACACCATCGGCGAACTGCTGCCGTGTATCCACGACGTCGACGGCACACCCAATGCCACGGCGACGCCGTTCCTGGTGGAGAAGCTCACCGAGGAACGCGCCAGAATCGATCAGGCGATGCGCGATCTGCGCCGGACGAGTGACGTGCTCGACGGCATCATCCGTGCGGCGGGTGGCGAGGCATCCGGACAGTAGGGTGGACGCCATGGCTCTCGACAGCGGAACGATCTCCGAACCCGGTAGCGGCGCGGTGGCGCCGCCGGTCGCCGAGACGGTGCCCACCCGGCGGGTGCACCACGGCGACGTGTTCGTCGACGAGTACGAGTGGCTGCGGGACAAGGAGAATCCCGACGTCATCGCCTATCTGGAGGCGGAGAACGCCTACACCGAGGCGCAGACCGAGCACCTGAGCACGTTGCGCGAGACGATCTTCGACGAGATCAAGGCGCGCACCCAGGAGACCGACCTCTCGGTGCCGACCCGGCTGGGCGACTACTGGTACTACTCGCGCAGCTTCGAGGGCAAGCAGTACGGCGTGCACTGCCGGTGCCCGATCGCCGCGGGCGCTCGAGGCATCGACGAGTGGACCCCGCCCCAGCTGAGCGCGGAGACCGAGGTCCCGGGCGAAGAGGTGCTGCTCGACAGCAACGAGCTGGCCGAAGGGTACGACTTCTTCGCCCTCGGCGCGTTCTCGATCAGCCATGACGGCACGCTGCTCGCCTACTCGGTGGACAACGTCGGTGACGAGCGGTACGTGCTGCGCTTCAAGGATCTGCGCACCGGCGAGCTGCTCGGCGACGAGATCGCGGGCACCGCGCCGGGCGCGACCTGGTCGCTGGACGGCAGCCACGTCTTCTATCAGACCGTCGACGAGTCCTGGCGGCCCGACACGGTGTGGCGGCACCGGCTCGGCAGCACCGATCCGGACGTCAAGGTGTTCCACGAGCCCGACGAGCGCTACTGGGTGAGCATCGGCGCCAGCCGCTCGGAGAAGTACCTGATGATCTGGGTCGGTTCCAAGATCACCAGCGAGGGCTGGGTGCTGGAGTCCGACGATCCCGAGGGTGAGTTCCGCGTGCTGCTGCCGCGCCGCGAGGGTGTGGAGTACTCCGCCGAGCACGCGGTGATCGGCGGCGAAGACCGCTTCCTGATCCTGCACAACGATGTGGTGGACGGCGTCAAGGCGGAGAATTTCGTGCTGGCCGAGGCGCCGGTCGACGACCCGTCGAACCTGACGCCACTGATCGGGCATCGCGAGGACGTGCGGCTCGAGGACATCGACGCGTTCCGCGACCACCTGGTGCTCAGCTACCGGCGCGAGGCGCTCACCCGGATCGCGGTGTGGCCGCTGACCGCCGAGGGCTACGGCGAGCGGCGCGAACTCGACTTCGATCTGGAACTCTTCGCGGTCGGCGTCGGCGCCAACCCGGAGTGGGCCCAGCCGACCCTGCGTATCGGACTGACCTCGTTCATCACGCCGATGCAGGTGTTCGACTACGTCCCGGCCACCGGCGAGCTGCTGTTGCGCAAGGAACAGCCCGTGCTCGGCGGCTACGACGCGAACGACTACGAACAGCACCGGCGGTGGGCGGTCGCCGAGGACGGCACCCGGATTCCGATCTCGCTGGTGCGGAAGAAGACCTCCGCGGCCGACGAGCCCGAACCGTTGCTGCTCTACGGCTACGGCTCCTACGAGGCGAGCATCGACCCGTCGTTCTCGGTCGCCCGCCTGTCGCTGCTGGATCGCGGCATGGTCTTCGCGGTCGCGCACGTGCGCGGCGGCGGCGAGATGGGCAGGCTCTGGTACGAGCACGGCAAGACGCTCACCAAGAAGAACACCTTCACCGACTTCGTGGCCTGCGCCCGGCATCTCGTCGACGCGGGCGTCACCGCGCCGGACCGGATGGTCGCCGACGGCGGCAGCGCGGGCGGCCTGCTGGTCGGCGCGGTGGCGAATCTGGCCCCCGAGCTTTTCGCGGGCATCCTGGCGAACGTGCCGTTCGTCGATCCGCTCACCTCCATCCTCGACCCGTCGCTGCCGCTCACCGTGATCGAGTGGGACGAGTGGGGCAACCCGCTGGCCGACAAGGACGTCTACGAGTACATGAAGTCCTACTCGCCGTATGAGAACGTCGAGGCCAAGGACTATCCGGCGATCCTGGCGATCACCAGCCTGAACGACACCCGGGTGCTCTACGTGGAGCCCGCGAAGTGGATCGCCAAGCTGCGCGCCACCGCCACCGGCGACGCGCCGCTACTGCTGAAGACGGAGATGAGCGCGGGCCACGGCGGCGTCAGCGGGCGCTACGAGAAGTGGCGGGAAGTGGCCTTCGAACACGCCTGGCTGCTCGACACGGTCGGTCTCGCCGACGCGTAGCGCACCGCCCGATCGCCGGGCGCGCCGGTGAAAGCGGCGCGCCGACCGCGGGGTGAGCGGCCGACGCAGGCGTGACGGAGTGTTCGCCACCTGGTCATATAGCCTGCACGTCGCGGACACGTGCGGCTGGCACCGTGGGTTCATGAACGCTGAGCTGGTCGTATCGGTTTCCGGGATCAGGGACACCACCCGGGACACGGCGATGGGGTTCGCCGAGGAGATGGATCGGCGCGGCGTGCCGCTCTCGCTGCTGGTGGCTCCGCGGCTGAAGGGCAAATACCGGTTGCTCGACGACCCGGCGACGCAGGCCTGGCTGCGCGTCCGCCGGGCCCGCGGCGACGCCATCGTGCTGCACGGCTACGACCAGGCGGCCACCAAGCGGCGGCGCGCCGAGTTCGCCGCGCTGCCCCGGCACGAGGCGCGATTGCGGTTGACCGCCGCGGATCGCGTGCTGGAGCAGGCCGACTTGCGTACCCGGCTGTTCGCGGCCCCGCGCTGGGATGCCTCGACGGGCGCGCTGGACGCGCTGCCCGAGGCCGGTTTCCGGCTGGCGCTCGGGTTGACCTCGATCATCGACCTGGAGCGCAATATGGCGCAGAAGTCCAGGGTGTACGGCATCGGCGATGGCTTCCGCGCCGAACCCTGGTGGTGCCGGGCCCTGGTCATGGGCGCCGCGCGCACCGCCCGTCGCGGCGGCGTGCTGCGACTGGCCGTATCCGCCGCGCAGCTGACGCGTTCCGGCCCCCGCCAAGCCGTGCTCGACGCCGTCGACCTGGCGCTGTTCCACGGTGCGGCGGCAACGACCTACCGGTGGGAGCCTTTCCCGGCGGTCCGAGCCGCATGACTGACGCCGCGGGCGGCGGCGGGTCGGCCCCGTCGCCCGCGGCCGGTCGGGACCGCTGTCGCGCGACCGATCGGCGCCGCCGCCCGCGAATGGCGTAGCCGGGCGGCGGCGCTGTCACGATCAGGACGGAGCGATCGTCGTCTCCGCGACGGCAGCGGTCGCGTCGTGTGTGAAGCCGCCGGCGTCCTCACGTGTCAGCGAGGTCGAGAACGGCCGCCGCCGCAGCTGTCGCATGCAGCGCCCGAGATCGGCGATCAGCATGTCGGCCATGTCGACGGTGAAGCCGTGGCGCAGCACAGCGCGCATCACCGTCTCGTCGTTCCGGTCCGCGGGTAGCGGATAGGCCGCGATCAGCCAGCCTCTGGAGCGCAGCCGGTCGGACAAGTCGTAGAGGTTGAAGCCGGGATCGCCGGTCAGGCGCCAGCACACCGCGGTGATGCCGCGCTGCGGGTCGCCGTCGTGGATCAGCTCGAAGACCCCGAGGCCGCGCACTCCCGCGGCCAAGTGCTGCGCCACCCGGTAGATCGCGGACTGCACCCTGGCGTAGCCGGACCGTCCCAAGCGGATGAACTGGTAGTACTGCGTGATCGCCTGCCCGCCGGGCCGGGAGAAGTTCAGGTTGAAGGTGGCCATGCTGCCGCCGAGATAGTCGACATCGAAGATCAACTCCTCCGGCAGGTCACCGGCTTCGCGCCAGAGCGCCCAGCCCGCGCCGAGCGGGGCCAGCCCGGTCTTGTGGCCGGAGGCGTTGATCGACTTCACCCTGGGCAGCCGGAAATCCCAGACCAGATCCGGTGCGGCGAAGGGGGCGAGGAAACCGCCACTGGCCGCGTCGACGTGGATGGGGATGTCCCAGCCCTTCTCGCGCTCGAGCGCGTCGAGCGCCGCGCTCGTCCCGGCGACGTCTTCGAACAGGCCGGTGTAGGTCTGCCCGAAGGTCGGGACGACCATCATGGTGTTCGCGTCGCAGTACTCGGCGAGGTCGTCGGGATGCATGGTGAGCCGATCGCCGCGCAGCGGGATCTGCCGGATCTCGACGTCGAAGTACCGCGCGAACTTCTCCCAGCACACCTGCACGGGGCCACAGACGAAGTTGGGTGTGCCGGTGCCACCACCCTTGCGCCAGCGGAACTTCGCCGCGAGCCCGCCGAGCATGGCCGCCTCGCTGGAGCCGATGGTCGAGGTGCCGTGCGTGCCGGCCGGGTCGGGCGCGTGCCACAGATCGGCGACCATTCGCACAGCCCGGCGCTCCAACTCGGCCGTCTGCGGGTATTCGTCCTTGTCGACGATGTTCTTGTCCAGGCATTCGGACATCAGCCTGCGCGCCTGGTCCTCCACCCAGGTGGTGCAGAAGGTGGCCAAGTTCATCCTCGAGACGCCGTCGAGCATCAGTTCGTCGTGCACGATCTCGTAGGCGACCTGCGGGAACATCTCGTGCGGGGGAAATCCGGTTCGCGGCGCGGACCGGCTGAGCCCCGGCAGGGCGAACAGATCATCGGCTGCTTCGGACATGCGGGCCTCCCGGTCGACAGGGTGCGGGTGTGCCTCATCTCTCGCGGAGGATGCCCTGCGATAGCTGACATCTTCCCTCGCTCACCTTGACACACCGCGCCCGTCCCGCGGACGTACTTCGCCTTCTCTCCGGAGACATCTCGCGCGCGGACACCCGCCCCGCTGTGCGAACTTCACCCGCAAGGCCGGGGATAGGGTTGGGGAATGACAGACGATGTGCGTGTCGCGGCGCTGCGCAGCGCGGTGGCGGAGTTGATGAAGCAGGCGAAAACCGATCTGGCTCAGCTCGTTTCGTTCAAGTCGGTAGCCGATCCCCGGCAGTTCCCTGCCGAGGAGTGCGACGCGGCGGCGCAGTGGGTGGCCGACGCGTTCGCCGCGGCGGGGCTCACCACGGTCGGCCTGCACGAAACGCCGGACGGCACCAAGGCGGTGGTCGCCTCACGGCCCGCTCCTGAGGGTGCGCCGACGGTGTTGCTCTACTGTCACTACGACGTCCAGCCCCCGATGGACGAGGCCGCGTGGCGCACCCCGCCGTGGGAGCTGACCGAGCGCGCCGGGCGCTGGTACGGGCGCGGCAGCGCCGACTGCAAGGGCAACATCGTCATGCACCTGACGGCTCTGCGCGCGCTCGGGGCGGATCTGCCGGTGGGGGTCATCGTGGTGGCGGAAGGCTCCGAGGAACAGGGCACCGGGGGGCTGGAACGGTTCGTCGAGGCCGAGCCGGAACTACTGCGCGCGGACGCGATCGTCGTCGGCGACTGCGGTAACTTCGCCGCGGGCGTGCCGACCCTGACGCAGACGCTGCGCGGCGGAGTGAACGTGGTGGTCACGGTCGAAACCCTCGCCGGGCCCTTGCATTCCGGCATGTTCGGCGGCCCGGCTCCCGACGCGCTCGCCGCGCTGATCCACCTCCTTGCCTCGCTGCGCGACGAGCGGGGCAACACCACCATCGACGGGTTGCCGAACGATCAGGTCTGGCCGGGCGTCCAGTATCCGAGCGAGCAGTTCCACGCCGACGCGCGCGTCTTGCGCGATGTGGAACTCGTCGGCGACGGCACCGTCGCCGACCTGCTCTGGGCGCGGCCGGCGCTGACGGTGCTCGGCATCGACGCGCCTCCGGTGGTCGGCTCCGCCGCCGCCATCCCCGCGATCGCGCGAGCCCGGCTGAACCTGCGCATTCCGCCGGGCACCGACCCGGATCAGGCGCACCGGGCGCTCGTCGCGCACCTCGAGGCGCACACGCCGTGGCGCGCCAGGCTGACCGTCGAGCTGGAAGGCGCCGGAGCGCCGTTCCGGTCTTCGACCGGCGGGCCGGCGCGCGCCGCGATGGAAGCGGCGCTCGCCGCGTCCTATGGTCGCCCGGCGACCACCCAGGGGCAGGGCGGCTCGATCCCGCTGTGCAACGTCTTCGCCACCACCTACCCGGACGCGGAGATCATGCTGCTGGGGGTCGAGGAACCGAAAGCCCTGATCCACGCGCCCAACGAGAGCGTGGATCCGAAGGAGATCGAGCACATGGCCCTGGCCGAGGCGATCTTCCTGGCCACCTACGCCGGATAGCGCTACAGGTCGGTGTCCTTCTCTGGGCCGAGCACCCGGAATTCGGTTCCGGCGGGAGCCATTTCGGACAGCCTGCCGAAGTAGATGCCCTGCGCCTCCTCGCGGATGATGCCGTAGTGGATGGGCAGCGCGACGCGCGGAGCGACCGCGCGCAGGTAGTCGACCGCTTCGCTGACCCGCATCCACGGCGCCGCGGCAGGCGCGGCCAGCACGCCGACCGGGACCGGCGGCACCCACAGCGAGTCGCCGGGGTGCACGAGCTGCGCCGGGTCGTCGGCGGTGCCCAGTTGGAAGACGGTGTTGTCGATGACGGGGATCTCCGGATGGATCACGGCGTGCCTGCCCCCGCCACCGGTGATCCGGAGATCGCCGAGGGTGAGCACGTTGCCCGCGTGTACCGCCTCCCACCGCTCGCCGCGCTGCTGAGCGGTCTGCGGATCCGACAGCAACCGCGCGCCGGGGTTCGCCTCGACCAGTGCCTCGATCCGGTTCGGGTCGATGTGGTCGGGATGCTGGTGGGTGACCGCGATCGCGTCCAGGCCGGTGAGGCCCTCGAAGCCGTGTGAGAACGTGCCCGGGTCGAACAGGATCTTCTTGCCGTGCAGCTCGACGAGGAGACAGGAGTGACCGAAGTGGGCTATGCGCATGCCGCCATGCTAGCCACGCCGGGTGTGTTCTCCACGACATCGCGGGTGTCTCGGCGCACCCCGCGGATGCCGTGCTCGACCAGCACAACTACGCTGCTGAGGTAACCCCCCAACCACATGAGGAGCAACGCGTGGCACGAGTCGTGGTCGAGGTGATGCCGAAGGCCGAGATCCTGGATCCGCAGGGGCAGGCCATCGTCGGCGCACTCCCGCGCCTGGGATTCGAGGGCATCTCGGACGTGCGCCAGGGCAAGCGATTCGAACTCGACGTCGATGACAGCATCGACGACGCGGCGCTCGAGCAGATCGCCGAATCGCTGTTGTGCAACACCGTGATCGAGGAGTGGAAGGTGGTTCGCCTCTCATGAGCGCGCGCATCGGGGTGATCACCTTTCCCGGCACGCTCGACGACGTGGACGCGGCACGGGCGGTGCGCCTGGCCGGCGCCGAGGCGGTCAGCCTGTGGCATGCCGACGCCGACCTCAAGAGCGTCGACGCGGTGATCGTGCCCGGCGGCTTCTCCTACGGCGACTACCTGCGCGCGGGCGCCATCGCCCGGTTCGCGCCCGTCATGGGTGAGGTCGTGCGTGCCGCGGGCGCCGGACTGCCGGTGCTGGGTATCTGCAACGGCTTCCAGGTGCTGTGCGAGGCCGGGTTGCTGCCCGGCGCGCTGACCCGCAACGAAGGGCTGCACTTCATCTGCCGCGACGAGTGGCTGACCGTGGAGTCGGTGTCGACGGCGTGGACCTCCCGCTTCGAGCCGGGCGCTCAGATCCTCGTCCCGCTCAAGTCCGGTGAAGGGCGCTACCAGGCCTCGGAAGCGGTGCTGGACCAGCTCGAGGGCGAGGGCCGGGTGGTCTTCCGCTACGCGAGCGGCAACCCGAACGGCTCACAGCGCGGCATCGCGGGCATCGCCTCGGCGAACGGTCGCGTCGTCGGTTTGATGCCGCACCCCGAACACGCCACCGAGCCGCTGACCGGTCCCAGTGACGACGGTCTCGGCCTGTTCCTCTCGGTACTGGACTCGCTGGTAGGGGTGTAGTCCTCCAGCGTTCGCATTCGTCTTCCGCTGGTCCGGTCGACGATCTCGAAGCCGACCCGATCCGCGCGGGCGATATGTCCGCGCTGGATTGTCGGGTCGCCTCGGAAACCCCTTACGCCGCAAAAGGTTTCGAGTAGCGGGCCCTGGTAGAAGGAGTCGCGTATCTCGGGCCCTTCCAGCGATCCGGCCGCCCGCCCCGTCGCGCCCGTTGTGTGGACGGCTGTGACTTGCCGAAGCTGGTGAACGCGGGGGTGAACGCGCCGTACCGGGCGCGATAGCGGGTCATCCGGTCCCACCCGTCGGGTGTGCGGTCGTCCAGGAAGAAGCTGGACGCCACGAAGAAGCCGTGGTCGGCGTCCGGTGACGGCGTCCATCATGCTGGTGGACAGCAGCGCGGAGACCTCCGTCCGCCCTCGTCGATATTCGTAGTATGAATTCCGCGCCCCAGAATTCCCGCACTCCGGTTGATTTCATCGGCCGCGCCCGGTCCCCGTCGCGGAACTATGTCGAGGACCTCGATCGTCCCCGCAGGGCTCTCGAACGACGTCGACATTCGGTACTCTTCTTCTCGTTCGAGCGAAATTCACGGCAGGCGGGAAATAATGACGTCCATTGTGAGCGGAAATTCGACGCTACATGGCGCGCTGCGTGCCGCGGAGCGCGGTTGGGTACGGCATCTGGACGTGGCGTTGTGCGCCAGGCAGCTCTCGCCGGATCAGTGGTCGATGCTGTCGAATCTGTGCGGCGACGCGGGGATCACCATGACCGAACTGGCGGCCAGATCGCAGCTGGCGCCGTCCTCGGCCACCAGGCACGCCGACTATCTGGCCGAGCGCGGCCTGATCTTCCGGCTCGCCGCGCAGGACGATCGCCGCCGCATCCTCATCGGCCTCAGCAGGCTCGGCGCCGACCTGGTCGCCGAGGTGCGCGCGGAGGAGGCGCGTGCCGAACAAGAGTTGCGCGGGCGCATCGGCGCGCGCCGATATACCGAACTCATGCGATTGCTCGACCTGGTTTCCATCGCCTCGGAGTAATACTCCGAAGTACCGGCATTCATCCGATGAATGCCGCGAACGTCCGATTCGTGATCGGACGCCGGACCATTCTCGCCCTTGTGTTCCGGGGCGAATCGACTCGTGCCGAGTAGTGATTCAACGGCTCGATTTCTCGCGATTACCGCATCGGCCACGGCGTTTTCGACCGGGTATTCGCCACACCCGCCGGTCGACCGGGACACACCGGTCACGGCCCGCTTGCCTAGGATCGCAGGCATGCCCGTCTCCACCACCGCAGCCACGGCCGCTGGGCTGTGCGCGTTCATCGATGCGTCTCCGTCGCCGTTCCACGTCTGCCGCACGGTCGCCGCGGAATTGGACGCGCGCGGATTCACCCGGCTCGCCGAGCCGCAGACCTGGCCTTCGGACGGCACGGGCAGGCACTACGTGGTGCGCGGCGGGTCGCTGGTGGCCTGGGCCGCAGGGGACACGGCGGGCGCGACCCCGTTCCGTGTGGTCGGGGCGCACACCGACAGTCCGAACCTGCGCGTCAAGCAGCATCCCGACCTGACCTCGGCGGGCTGGCAGCTCGTGGGGCTGGAACCGTACGGCGGCGCGTGGCTGAACTCGTGGCTGGATCGCGAGCTCGGCGTCTCCGGGCGGTTGAGCGTGCGCGACGGAAACACGGTGGGCGAGCGCCTGGTTCGCATCGATGAGCCGATCCTGCGGGTGCCGCAGCTGGCCATCCACCTGTCCGAGGACCGCAGGGGCGTCACGCTGGACCCGCAGCGGCACGTCAACGCGGTATGGGGCGCGGGGTACGAGGCGGCGTCGTTCATCGATTTCGTCGCCGATCGGGTGGCGGTCGATCCCGAGGACGTGCTCGGCTGGGAGTTGATGACCCACGACCTGACGCCGAGCAGGCTGATCGGGCGGGATCAGGACTTGGTCAGCGCGCCCCGCCTGGACAACCAGGGCACCTGCTTCGCGGGCCTGCAAGCGTTCCTCGCCGCGATCGACGCGCCGGGGGCGGCCATCCCGGTTCTGGCCATGTTCGACCACGAGGAGGTCGGCAGCCAGTCCGACCGCGGCGCGCAGTCGGATCTGCTGCCCACGGTGCTGGAACGCATCGTGCTCGCGCGCGGCGGCGGCCGCGCCGATTACCTTGCCGCGCTGGCCGGTTCGGTGTGCGCGTCCGGCGACATGGCGCACGCGACCCACCCGAACTATCCGGAGCGCCACGAGCCCGCGCACCGCATCGAGGTCAACGGCGGCCCGGTGCTGAAGGTCAACCAGAACCTGCGCTACGCCACCGACGCCACCGGCGCGGGAGCGTTCGCGCTGGCCTGCGCGCAGGCCGCGGTCCCGTTGCAGCGCTATGTGCATCGCGCCGACCTGCCCTGCGGCTCCACCATCGGACCGATGACCGCGGCGCGCACCGGCATGCCGACCGTCGACGTGGGCGCGCCGCAGCTGGCGATGCACTCCGCGCGCGAGTTGATGGGCGTGTTCGACGTCCCGGCCTACGCCGCGGCGCTGGCCGCCTTCCTCACGCCGGAGGCCATCGGGCGGTAGGTGAACACCGCGACGAGGAACGCCGCGAACGTGGCCAGCACGTAACTGCTTCCGATGATCTGCTGCCACCAGGCCCACTCCAGCTCGCGGTCGCGCGAGTGCGGCAGCAGCCAGTGCGGGCCGATCAGGAACAGCACGGCGCCCGCGGCGACCACGCCGATCACCCGCGGGCTGCGCGTGCCGCGCACCATGAGGTCGGCGGTGAGCACCAGCGCGGGCGCGATCCACACCCAGTGATGCGACCAGGACACCGGCGAGACCAGCAGCACCGCCGCGGCGTTCACCAGCAGCGCCGCCGCGGTCGCGCCCGCCTCGATCAGCCTGCGCATCCACACCGCGGCCAGCGCCACCGCCAGCACCGACAGCGTGATCCACAGCAGAGTGGCCGCCGTGTCATCGATGCCCAACCGGAAGGCCATGCCCTTGATGGACTGGTTACCCGCGAAGTAGGGCGGTCCGATCCGGCCGGTGTCGGCGAGGGTGTGGAACCAGTAGTCCACGGAATCATCGGGAAACAGCAGGAATCCGAGACCGACCGCCGCGATCGCGGACACCACCAGCGTGCCGGCGGCCTTCCAGTCCTTGCGCAGCACGAAGTACAGCAGGTATCCGGCCGGTATCAGTTTCACCGACACCGCGATGCCGATCAGCATGCCGCGCGGCCAGAACGGCTTGCGCGCCAGGCAGTCCAGGGTGATCGCGGCCATCAGCACCAGGTTGATCTGGCCGAAGCCGAAGGTCTGGCGGACCGGTTCGAAGAACTGCGCCACCGCGACCGCGCCGACGACCAGGGTGAGCACGGCCGGACGGGACAGGCCGGGACGCAACCGAGCCAGCACCAGCCACAGCGAGATGGCCAGGGCGGCTACGGAGGTGACGACCACCACCACCTCGGCGATCACCAGCGGCAGCAGCGCCAGCGGAGCGAAGAACAACGCGGCCAAGGGCGGATAGGTGAACGGCAGCCCGATCCCCTCGACCGGTGGCATCGGGCCGTACAGATCGCCGCCGTCCAACCAGACCCGGGCGCCGTTGCGATAGACCTGCAGGTCGATGTAACCGTGCCACCAGTGCGCCAGCAGCGAGACGAGCACCGACACCGCGAACAACGCGGCAGCAGCAATCAGCCAGCGCACTTGCGGTGTCCCGGGGTTCGGCGACGCGTCACCGGGCGCGGCTCCCGAATCCCCGCTCCGGGCCGACGCGGCGTCCGAGGCGATCGATCGCTCACCCGGATTCGCGACCCCCGATCCTTCGTTCACCGGCTCAGACTAGCCGGTGCGTATGGCCGGTACCCACTGCCTCTAGACTTACACCCAGGCATCTCGCCGCCCCCCAGTGACAACGCTCGTCGCTTCACAATGCCCGGCCGAAAGGACCCTGGTACTCCGTGACTCCGCAGGTCGACACCGTCAGCGCAGCCGCAGCAAACCCCGACGTGCCGCAACCCTACAAAGAACTCGGGCTCAAAGACGACGAGTACGCCCGGATCAAGGAGATCCTCGGCCGCAGGCCGACGGACGCCGAACTGGCGATGTACTCGGTGATGTGGAGCGAACACTGCTCCTACAAGTCCTCGAAGGTGCATCTGCGCTACTTCGGCCAGACCACCACCGACGAGATGCGCGAGTCCATGCTCGCGGGCATCGGTGAGAACGCGGGCGTCGTCGACGTCGGCGACGGCTGGGCGGTCACCTTCAAGGTGGAAAGTCACAACCACCCGTCCTACGTCGAGCCGTACCAGGGTGCGGCCACCGGCGTCGGCGGCATCGTGCGCGACATCATGGCGATGGGCGCGCGCCCGATCGCGGTGATGGACCAACTGCGCTTCGGCGCCGCGGACGCGGCCGACACCCGCCGCGTGGTGGACGGCGTGGTGCGCGGTGTCGGCGGGTACGGCAACTCGCTCGGCCTGCCGAACGTCGGCGGCGAGACCGTGTTCGATGCCTCCTACCAGGGCAACCCGCTGGTGAACGCGCTGTGCGCCGGCGTGATGCGGGTCGAGGACCTGCACCTGGCCTTCGCTTCCGGCGCGGGCAACAAGATCGTGCTGTTCGGCGCGCGCACCGGCCTGGACGGCATCGGCGGCGTCTCGGTGCTGGCCTCGGACACCTTCTCCGGTGACGAGTCCGGCTCCGGCCGCAAGAAGCTGCCCTCGGTGCAGGTCGGCGACCCGTTCACCGAGAAGGTGCTCATCGAGTGCTGTCTCGAGCTGTACGCGGCGAAGCTGGTGGTCGGCATCCAGGACCTCGGCGGCGCCGGATTGTCCTGCGCCACTTCCGAGCTCGCGGCGGCCGGTGACGGCGGCATGCACATCGAGCTGGACAAGGTGCCGCTGCGCGCGACCGGCATGACGCCCGCCGAGGTGCTCTCCAGCGAGTCGCAGGAGCGCATGTGCGCGGTCGTCACCCCGGAGAACGTGGACGCGTTCATGGCCGTGTGCCGCAAGTGGGACGTGCTGGCCACGGTGATCGGCGAGGTCACCGAGGGTGACCGGCTGGTGGTCACCTGGCACGGCGACACCGTGGTGGACGTGCCGCCGCGCACCGTCGCGCACGAGGGCCCGGTCTACGAGCGCCCGCTCGCGCGGCCCGACGAGCAGGACGCGCTGATCGCCGACACCCCGGACCGGCTCGCCCGGCCGGAGACCGCCGACGAATTGCGCGCCACGCTGCTGCGGATGATCTCCAGCCCGCAGCTGTGCAGCCGCAAGTGGATCACCGAGCAATACGACCGCTACGTGCGCGGCAACACCGTGCTCGCCGACCAGGCCGACGCGGGCGTCATCCGGATCGACGAGCAGACCGGCCGCGGTATCGCGCTGGCCACCGACGCCTCCGGCCGCTACACCAAGCTGGACCCCTACGCCGGTGCGCAGCTGGCGCTGGCCGAGGCCTACCGCAACGTGGCCACCACCGGCGCGACGCCGAAGGCCGTCACCAACTGCCTGAACTTCGGTTCGCCGGAGGACCCCGGCGTGATGTGGCAGTTCCAGCAGGCCGTGCGCGGCTTGGCGGACGGCTGCGTGGCGCTCGGCATCCCGGTCACCGGCGGCAACGTCAGCTTCTACAACCAGACCGGCCAGACCGCGATCCTGCCGACCCCGGTGGTCGGCGTGCTCGGCGTGATCGACGACGTGCACCGCCGCATCCCGACCGGCCTCGGGCTGGAGCCGGGCGAGACGCTGATCCTGCTCGGCGAGACCCGCGACGAGTTCGGCGGGTCGATCTGGTCCCAGGTGGAGCACGATCATCTGGGCGGCGTGCCACCGAAGGTCGACTTCGCTCGCGAGCAGCTGCTCGCGGAGGTGCTGACCGCCGGTTCGCGCGACGGCATGATCAGCGCCGCGCACGACCTCTCCGAGGGCGGTCTCGCCCAGGCCGTCGTCGAAGCCGTGCTCGCCGGTGAAACCGGTTGCCGCATCCTGCTTCCCGAGGGCGAGGATCCGTTCGTCACGCTGTTCTCCGAGTCGGCGGGGCGCGTGCTGGTCGCCGTGCCGCGCTCGGAGGAGACCAGGTTCACCCGGATGTGCACCGCGCGCGAACTGCCGTGGGTGCGTATCGGTGTGGTCGATCAGGGCTCGGATTCGCTCGAGGTGCAGGGCCGATTCTCGATCCCCATGGACGAGTTGCGGACCGCGCACGAGGGCACGCTGCCGAAGCTGTTCGGCGCCGGCACCGTCTGACGAAACGCCCACCTGGGCGGGCCTGAACCCCTCGTTACCGGGCCCGCCCAGGTGCGCGTACTCAGGCGACGGAATTGAACGGATCGTGCTCGGAGAGCAGCTTCTCCATCCGCGCCTGATCGATGCGACCGTTTATGGTCGCCGCCTCGTGCTGGTCGCGGACCACCTTCGCCAGCGTGAAAGTGCTCGTGACCAGGAAGAGCATCGACATCCCCAGGAATCCGCGCTGCCAGACATCCAGTGGCAGCGCGTAGATGCCGATGCCGATGCCGACGAAGCTGATGCCGAAGGCGAGCGAGGCCTGCGCGACGTATGCGGCGCTGGCTTTCGTCCGCGTGGTCGTAGTGCTCATGGATAAGAGTTTCCGGACGGCGCGGCACGAGCACCCCTGTACAACTACTCGAGCGGAATGGGTAGTTGCCATTCGGTGTGAGCCGCGCCCGGTGCGCCCGCGTCGCGGTGGGTGACGCGCCGGGCCGTCGGCGCCGACCGCCATACTGATCGAATGCTGGAGAGCGCCGGGACCATGCGAAAGCTGCGCACGCGCGCGGTCGCGATGACCCGGCACGCCGAGGACGTCATCGATCTCAACTACGTCGGCCTGGTCGTGGCCACGGTGTTCTTCGCGCTGTCGGTGACGCCTTCGCTGCTGCCGCGCGACTGGCTGTTCCAGGGGTTGATCAGCGGAATCAACGCCGCCATCGGCTACGGCGCCGGCTGTTTGCTGGAGTGGCTGTTCCGGCTGTGGGTACGGCCACGGTTGAAGATCTCGCCGCCGCCGACGTGGGCGCGTTACGCGATCAAGTCCGCCGTACTGCTCACCGCCGCGTTGAGCGCCGCGCTGATGCTGATCCAGTCGGCGCGGTGGCAGCGTGAGATCACGGCGTTGATGGGCATGGAAGGCACCACCACGCCCGCCTACCTGCGCACCGGTCTGCTCAGCCTGGCGGTCGGCGTCGCGGCCGTCTCGGCCTATCGGACGCTGCGGGAGATCATCCTGTTCCTGGCCCGCCTGCTCAATCGGTGGGTGCGGATCCCGCGCGAACTCGCGCCCGCCGCCGGGTTCCTGGTGCTGGTGGTGCTGGCGGTGACGATCTTCAACGGTGTGGCCACCCAGGCGTTCTTCGCGGTGGCCAACTCGGCCTTCAGCGTGCAGAACGACCACACCTCGGTGAACGCGGTGCAGCCGCAGCAGCCGGAACGCTCCGGCAGCCCGACCTCGCTGGCGAAGTGGGAGACCCTCGGCTTCGAAGGGCGCTGGTTCGTCTCGCACGGCCCCACGGCGAGCCGCATCACCTCGGTCACCGGCCGTCCGGCCAAGGAACCCATCCGGGCCTACGTCGGCTTGGAGTCGGGCGAAGGCGACGAGGAACCGGCCGAGCTGGCGGTGGCGGAATTGGAGCGAACCGGAGCGTTCGACCGGAAGGCACTCGTCGTGGTCACCACCACCGGGACCGGGTGGGTGAACTCGCTGGCCGCCGGGGCGATCGAGTACATGTACGACGGTGACACCGCGATGGTCGCCACGCAGTACTCGTACCTGCCCAGCGTCCTGTCGTTCCTGGCCGACCGCAACAAGGCCGCCGCGGCGGGCAGGGACTTGTTCGACGCGGTGTACCAGCACTGGTCCGCGCGGCCGCCGCAGGTTCGCCCCAAGCTGCTGGTGTACGGGGAGAGCCTGGGTTCGCAGGGTTCCGAGGCGGCGTTCGACGGTCTGGCCGATCTGCGGGCCAAGGTCGACGGCGCACTCTGGGTCGGGCCGCCCAATTCCAACCGGCTGTGGCAGCAGTTCGTCGCCCGCCGCGATCCGGGGTCCCGGGAGGTCCAGCCGCTGTACGCGGACGGGTTGGTGGTCCGGTTCGCCAGCGACAGCGCCGACCTGGCGCGGCCCTCGACGGAGTGGCGGCCGCCGCGCATCGCGTATCTACAGCACGCGTCCGACCCGATCGTCTGGTGGTCGCCGGACCTGATCTTCTCGCGCCCGGATTGGCTGTCCGAGCCGCGCGGCTCGGACGTCTCCTCCCAGATGCGCTGGTGGCCGTTCGTCACCTTCTGGCAGGTGGCCGCCGACCTCACCAACGCTCAGGGCGTCACCGACGGGCACGGACACCGCTATGGCAGCCTGGTGCTGGACGGCTGGGCGGCCATCGCCGCGCCGCCGGACTGGACCGCGGAGCGTTCCGAACGGATCCGGGCCGAAGTCGAGGCCGCCGAGGATTACGAGCGGACGACCAAGTGAGACGGAGGCGGCCCGCGAGAATCATTGCGGCCGTGGCATTTCCGTTGATCTGGAGCAACGTGGTCCTGCCCCGCCTCGGTCTCGGCATACGCGGGCGAACCGCGGCAAACGCCGGGTTCGCCACCGCGTACGCGCTCGCGTCGCGCGCCGAGCCGGGCCGTGGGTCGTGGCGTGGTGCGCGCTGCGGGCTGCTCGCCGCCTCGGGCGTCGTGGCCGGTTACGTCGCGGCCCTTGCCGTTCCATCGCTGCGATGGCGACTGGCCGAACTCGCCGAACGTGGGCCGGACGTGTCGACGGCGGAGTGGGCGGCCGTGCACATCCCCCTCGGGACCGTCTACAGCGAGGAACTGGTTTTCCGCGGCACGCTGGATCCCCTGCTGGACCACGTCTTCGGCCCGCGCACGGGTGCGTTGCTCGGCGCGGCGGCTTTCGGGCTCTGGCACATCGCTCCCGCGCGGGCCGTGGGCGACAGCGTCCCCGCCACCGTGGCCGTCACCACGGCGGGCGGCCTCGTGTTCGGTCGGCTGCGCCGCCGCACCGCGGGCACCGTCGCCCCGGCTCTGTTGCATCTCGCCATGAACGCGGGCGGGGCGATCGCGCCGCGCTTGGCCCGCCGCATCGAGACTTCTTCGCGCGGATCCCGCCCGGCGTAGTACGGCTTGGGGACAACTGTGGATGAATTCGGGAAGTAGGGTCGCGAAGGTGGCAGGACGAGGGACGGTCGACCCGGCGCAAACGAGGGCAGCGGTGGCGGTGGTGAGCGAGTGGTTGCGTGACGAGTCGGTCGCCGCGCCAGCGCGCGCCGAACTCGCGGCGGCGGTGCGGACCACGGCGCGCTCCCTGGCGGCCTCCGCGCCGGGACATTCGGTGGAGGTGCGGGTGCCGCCGTTCGTCGCGGTGCAGTGCGTCGAGGGGCCGCGGCACACCAGGGGCACCCCGCCGAACGTCGTCGAGACCGACCCGCGCACCTGGCTGCTGTTGGCCACCGGCCTGCTCGAGTTCGGCGACGCCGTCGCCTCCGGTGCGGTCACCGCCTCCGGCACCCGCGCGACCGAGATCGCTCATTGGCTCCCGATCGTCCGGGCCACCGCCTGAGGTCCGGCCGCATGCGGCGCTGATGGAACGTCAGGGTGTGCTCGTCAACCCTTGCGCCGAGGCGTGTTTCGCTGCCGTGCCGTGACCGCCGACGAGGTCGGCTCGGCGGTGCCATCCGCCGGGATCTCCTCGGCGCATGGCAGACCTCCGCGCCGGTGACCGGTAATCCCGCGCGTACGTGTCACGCCTGGACGATGTTGCGGCGCTCCAGCCCCTTATGGTCGTAGAAGCGGGTGACCGCCGCGCCCAACGCCAACCCGATCGCCAGCCCCAGGACGGCCATCCACACCCCGCGCGTGAGTCCCGCCTCGAAATTCGCGTCGAAGTACAGGATCGACCGCACCCCGAGGAACACCTGGTGCATGGGCTCGAAGGAAGCGAGCGAGCCGAAGTATCGCGGCGTCGCCTCGATCGGCACGGTGCCGCCGGAGGACGGCAAACCGAGGATGACGAACAGGATCAGGTTCACCAGCAGGCCCGCCGAGCCGATCGCCGCCAGCATGGACAGCCCGGTGACGCCCACGGCGGTGAGGGCCAGCACGCTGTAGAGATACAGGGCGAGCGGATTGCCGATCGGCATGTCCAGCAGCTTGCCCACGACCAGGAACACCGCCGAGACGATGCTCGCCGCCAGCACGAACACGCCCCACTTGATCAGCAGCGTCCTGAATCGCGAGATCGGCGTGGACGGGTAGTGCACGTACCAGGGTCCGTACTCGGTGGGCACGAAGCCGAGTTGCGCGTCGATCATGGTGTGGATCACCATCGCGCCGACCACGCCCGCCAGCAGCAGCAACAGGGCGTAGAAGAACGCGGTCAGTCCCTGCCCGCTACCGTGCGGCAGCGGGTGGTACTGCTGCGTGACCACCTCGATCGGCGACGCCAGTGCGACCTTGGTCGCCCCGGTCAGCTCGGGCGCGGGCGGACCGCCGGGCGGCGGGGCGAGCTGCGCGGTGACCTGATCGAGCAGCTGCTTGCCGACCTGCTTGTTCACCTCGGTGAGCGCCTCGTCGCCGACCCGGAGCACGATCTGGGTGCCGAACGCGCCGGTGCGCGGATTCGTCTGCAACGTGATGGTCGGCCGCTGGATGTCGCCCGGTATGACACTGCCCACACCCAGATTCCCGAGCCGCTTGCTGAAATCGCTCGGGATGATGATCGCGCCGTAGACCTGTCCGGACTGCATCTGCCGCTCGGACTCGTTGATGCTGATCACCCGCAGGTCTACCTTGTCCGACGGCACCCCATCGGACAGCGCCTGGGTGATCTGGTCGCCGAAATTCACCTTCCGCGCGGTGCTCCCGTTGCCGATGGTGTCGCCGACGTCCTGGTTGACCAGGGCGATCGGGAAATCGTGCAGGTTCTTCTCCGGATCGACGACGTAGTCGAGGTACATGATGCCCAGCAGTGCGGTGAGCAGGCTCAGCACCGCGAGGGGGAAGAGCACCATCCGAGGCCATGGCCTGCGCGCGGGGGCCGCACCCGACTCCGTCGTGCTCGCGTCGTCCGTAGTCGTCACGGTGCGCACCGTAACAGCTGCCCGCGTCGCACCGGCCGTGCTTCGGTCACCCCGGATTGCTGCTCGGATGCGGCGGCGGTGTCGGTGCGCCACCGAGCACCCGTAGAATGAAATCTGCCCCCAGCCCGCCCGAACAGGGAGCAAACGGTGACCAACGCCGAACTGCCGGTCCAGAGCATTTCCGCCCCCTCCTGTCCCGCCCCGGACGTCAACGAGAACGAGCCGCGCGAGGAGTGCGGAGTCTTCGGAGTCTGGGCGCCGAGTGAAGAAGTGGCGAAGCTCACGTATTACGGGCTCTATGCGCTGCAACACCGCGGACAGGAGGCGGCGGGCATCGCGGTGTCGGACGGCTCGCAGATCCTGGTCTTCAAGGATCTGGGTCTGGTCAGCCAGGTGTTCGACGAGCAGACGCTGGCGGCCATGCCGGGTCATATCGCCGTCGGGCACTGCCGCTACTCCACCACGGGCGGGGTGACCTGGGAGAACGCGCAGCCCATCTTCCGCACCACCGCCGTCGGTTCCGGACTTGCCCTGGGACACAACGGAAATCTGGTCAATACCGCCGAATTGGCCGGTCGCGCACGCGAACTCGGCCTGCTCGGCGCTTCCGTCCGGGGCGGGCGCCCGCAGCCCGCCGCGGCGACGTCCGACTCCGACGTGGTCACCGCGCTGCTCGCGCACGCCTCGGCCGACTCGAGCATCGAGCAGGCCGCGATGGAACTGCTGCCCACCTTGAAGGGCGCGTTCTGCCTGACTTTCATGGACGAGCACACCCTCTACGCCGCGCGCGACCCGCACGGCGTCCGCCCGCTGTGCCTGGGCAGGCTGGAGCGTGGCTGGGTCGTTGCCAGCGAGACGGCCGCGCTGGACATCGTCGGCGCCGCGTTCGTCCGCGAGATCGAACCCGGCGAATTGCTGGCGATCGACGCCGAAGGCGTGCGCTCGATGCGCTTCGCCAACCCCGAACCCAAGGGCTGCGTCTTCGAGTACGTGTACCTGGCCCGGCCGGACAGCACCATCGCGGGCCGGTCGGTGCACGCCACCCGGGTGGAGATCGGCCGGCGCCTCGCGAAGGAACACCCGGTGGACGCCGATCTGGTGATCCCGGTCCCCGAATCCGGCACGCCGGCCGCCGTCGGCTACGCGCAGGGGTCGGGAGTGCCCTACGGCCAGGGTCTGATGAAGAACGCCTACGTCGGGCGCACCTTCATCCAGCCCAGTCAGACCATCCGGCAGCTGGGCATCCGGCTCAAGCTCAATCCGCTGCGCGAGGTGATCCGGGGCAAGCGCCTGATCGTCGTGGACGACTCGATCGTGCGCGGCAACACCCAGCGCGCGCTCATCCGGATGCTGCGCGAGGCGGGCGCGGTGGAGATCCACGTGCGCATCGCTTCGCCGCCGGTGAAATGGCCGTGCTTCTACGGCATCGACTTCGCCTCGCGGGCGGAACTGATCGCCAACGGCGCGGGGACCGAAGGCGACGTCGCGGACATGGTCGAGGGCGTGCGCCGGTCGATCGGCGCCGACACCCTCGGCTACATCTCGCTCGACGGCATGGTCGCCGCGACCGAACAGCCGCGCTCGCGGCTGTGCTGCGCGTGCTTCGACGGCACGTATCCCATTCCGCTGCCCACCGAGGCGGCCATCGGGAAGAACGTGCTCGAGGGCATGCTCACCGGCCAGTCCGAGGCCGCGCTGCTGAGCGATAACGCGAATGCGAGCGCGCTGAGCCGTCCGTGAGCGGCCGCTGATCGCCTTGTGATCACCTGCGCCGGTGGGTCGCCCGCTCCGGGCGTGCGCCGGAATCCCTTTCGCCGCGTCGAGTGATGCGTCCGCCGGTACCGCCATGTCCTGTCGCGCAGCGTCGCGTGGCGTGCTCGAGACATGACGCCCAGTCCGACGCCGCCGTCCTGGACATACGACCGGTTCAACCCGCGGTCGTAGGAGCCGCGCATAACGCCTGCTGACGGGCTCGCGGATTTTCTTCGAAAACGTAACGTGCCGAAAATGCTTCGTAGGTACGGTGCCGATCAGACCGGAAGTTCACCCGCGTCCGCACCGGGCCCGCGATCCACGCCGAGCGCGGTGCGGCGCTCGAGAAGTGGGGCCGTGATGAGGAATTCGTGGTTGGGGCGACGGATCGGGACGCGAACCATCGCGGCCGTCGGCTTACTGGGGTTGGCGGCGTCGATGCTGGCGGGCTGCGGTTCCGGCCGAACCGGCGAGGACGACGACGGCGGCGGCCTCGTGGCGGGCACCACCGACAAGATCTTCTCGCTCGATCCGGCGGCCGCCTACGACAACGGCTCGCTCGTCGCCGAGACCCAGATCTACCAGTACCTGCTGAACTTCGCGCCCGGCGACGCTACGCCGCAGCCCGATGCCGCGCAGAAGTGCGAGTTCACCGCGCCCACGGTGTACACCTGCACGCTGAAGGACGGCCTGAGATTCGCCAATGGCAACCCGCTGACCGCCACCAGCGTGAAGTTCTCCTTCGACCGCATGCTGCGGATCAACGATCCGAACGGGCCCGCGGCACTGCTCGGCAACCTGGAGAAGACCGACGTGGTGGACGCGCGCACCGTCGCCTTCACGCTGAAGGTGGCCAACGATCAGACCTTCCCCGCGATCCTGCCCACCCAGGCGGGACCGATCGTCGACGAGAAGGTGTACGCCCCGGACCGGGTGCTGCCGGACGAGGATGTGGTGCGGGGCAAGGGATACTCCGGCCCGTACACCATCGCCGGTTACGACAAGAACAAACTCGTCGAGTACCGGGCGTTCGCCGACTACAACGGCATCCTCGGCACACCGAGAACCAAGACGGTGTCGACGAAGTACTACGCCACCACCGACAACATGAAACTCGACCTCCAGAACGGTTCGCTCGACGTCGGATATCGGTCGCTGACGCCCACCGACATCGAGTCGCTGCGCAACGACAGCAAGGTCACCGTGCACGAGGGCCCGGGTGGTGAATTGCGCTACCTGGTGTTCAACCTGAACACCATGCCGGGCGGTACGCCCGCGCAGAAACTGGCCGTGCGCAAGGCCGTCGCGTCCACCGTCGACCGGGCCGCGCTGGCCGACGGCGTCTACAAGAAGACGTACCTGCCCGCGTATTCGTCCGTGCCGCAGGGCGTGCCGGGAGCGGCGGAGCCATTCGAGGACATCTACGGCGCCCGGCCGAACAAGGGTCAGGCGGCGCGATTCCTGGCCGACGCCGGGGTGCCGATTCCGGTGGAGCTGAATCTCCAATACAACCCGGACCACTACGGCTCCAGCAGCTCCGAGGAGTACGCGGCGATCAAGTCGCAGCTGGAGGCCACCGGGTTGTTCTCGGTCAACCTGCAATCCACCGAATGGGTGACCTACCAGCGCGAACGCGCCCGCGACGGCTACCCGCTCTACCAGTTCGGCTGGTTCCCGGACTTCCCGGACCCGGACAACTACCTCTCTCCGTTCTTCGGCCCGAACAACTTCCTGCAATCGCACTTCGAGGACCCGGGCATCTCCGCGCAGCTGATCGCGCAGGCCACCCAGCCCGACAAGGACAAGCGGCTCGCGCAGATCCAGCAGGTGCAGCGCGACCTCGCGCAGAACTTCCTGCCGATCGTCCCGCTGCTGTCCGGCAAGCAGATCGCGGTCTCGGCCGCAGGCGTGCACGGCGTGGAGCAGACGCTCGACGCGTCGTTCAAGTTCCGCTATACGGTGCTGAGCAAGTGAGTTCCGGCGAGACGGCCGGGCCCGAGGCGGCGATATCGGCGGACAGCGCGCCGGCAGCGGTCCGGGCTCGGCCCTGGGGCCTGCGTCGAACAGGCAGGGGCGGCGACGATTCCCGGCACCGCATGTTGTCGCGCTACCTCGGCGTCCGCCTGCTGCTGATCCCGGTCACCGCGTGGATCCTGGTCACGGTCGTGTTCTTCCTGATGCGCGTGGTCGGCGATCCGATCAGCGCGGCCATGGGCGGACGCATGACCCAGGAGCAGATAGCGGCGCGCAAGGAGGCGGCCGGGCTCAACCGGCCGATCCTGGCCCAGTACCGGGACTACCTCTCCGGGCTGCTGCGCGGGGATCTCGGCCGCTCCCAGGACAATCGGGAGATCAGCGAGGTGGTGCTAACGTACGGCGCGGCCTCGCTGGAGCTGGTGTGCTGGGCGCTGATCGTCGCGTTCGCGATCGGCGTCCCGCTGGGCAGATACGCCGCCACCCACCGGGATTCGGCTGCCGACACCATGCTGCGCCTGCTGGCCATCCTGTTCTACGCCGCGCCGGTGTTCTTCGTCGGCCTGCTGCTCAAGCTGGTGTTCGCGGTGCGGCTGGGCTGGCTGCCGGTAGCGGGACGGGCGAGCACCAACGTGGAACTGCGGTTGCAGCACGTCTCGCCGAAGACCAACATCATGCTGATCGACGCGATCCTCTACGGCGACTCCGGCTACCTGCTCGACGTGCTGAGACACGCCGTGCTGCCCGCCGTCGCGCTGGGCCTGCTCACCGCGGGCATCTTCCTGCGGCTGGTGCGGATCAACCTGATCCAGACCCTGCGCGCCGACTACGTGGACGCCGCACGGGCGCGCGGTCTGTCCCGCCGCGTGGTGACCGGGCGGCATGCCTTCCGCAACGCGATGATCCCGATCGTCACGGTGATGGGCATGCAGATCGCCATGATGCTCGGCGCGTCGGTGCTCACCGAGACCACGTTCGAGTGGAAGGGCCTCGGCTACCAGTTCGCGCAGTACCTGTCGGCGCGCGACTTCATCGCCGTGCAGGGCATCGTCGCGTTCATCGCGCTGATCGTGGCGGTGCTGAGCTTCGTGGTGGACGTCCTGGTCGCGCTGATCGATCCGAGGGTGAGGTTCTGATGACCGCTCCGGAACTACTGAACGAACCTCCGGTCATGCCGTCCGCGCCGCGAAGGGGCGTACCCGGCCTGCGGTTGTTCGCGATGACCGCGGGGTTGCAGCGCGCGACGCTGATCCTCGGGCTCGCGTTGGTCGGCGTTTTCGTCGTGGCCGCCGTTCTCGCTCCGCTGATCGCGCCGTACGGGTTCGCCCAGAGCGCCGCCGACGGTGTCGAGTTCACCCGCCAGCAGGCGCCATCGGCCGAACACTGGTTCGGCACCTCGGTGCGCGGCGAGGACGTGTTCTCCCGGGTGATCTACGGTGCGCGCACCGCACTGTGGGTGATCACGATCTCGCTGGTGCTCTCGCTGCTGATCGGGGTGCCGCTGGGGCTGCTGTCCGGCTATGCCGGGCGGTGGCCGGACCGGCTGCTGGTGCTGTTCATGGACGCGATGTACGCGTTTCCGACGCTGCTGCTGGCGATCGTGGTGTCCATCGTGGTCGCGGGCGGCCGCTCGACCAGCCTGGGCGGTGTGCTGTCCGCGGCGGTGGCCATCACGGCGGTCTTCGTGCCGCAGTACTTCCGCGTGGTGCGCAACGCGACCGTGGCCGTGAAACAGGAGCCGTACGTCGACGCGGCCCGGGTGACCGGTGCGTCGACCACGCGAATCCTGTTCCGGCACATCCTCGCCAACGTCACCCAATCGCTGCCGGTGATCGTCACGCTCAACGGATCGGAGGCCATCCTCACCCTGGCCGGGCTCGGCTTCCTCGGTTTCGGCATCGAACCGACCCAGGCGGCGGAGTGGGGCTTCGACCTGAACAAAGCGCTGTCGGACGTCTCCAACGGCATCTGGTGGACCGGCGTCTTCCCCGGCGTCGCCATCGTGCTCGTGGTGCTCGGCATGACCTCGGTGGGCGAGAGCCTCAACGAAGTGCTCAACCCCATCCTGCGCACTCGTCGCGCGGCGGCGGTGGCGAGCGCGCCCGGCGTCACGCCGGGCGGAGGGAAGGACGTGACCGATGCCTGAGTCTTCCGCGGCCGAACCGGGCCGCCCCGCCCTGTCCGTCGAATCGCTGTCGGTCACCTTCGCCACCGACGCGGGGCCCGTGCACGCGGTCACCGACGTCTCCTACCAGGTCTATCCGGGCGAAGTGCTGGCCGTCGTCGGGGAATCCGGTTCGGGCAAGTCGGTGAGCTCGCGCACCGCGATGGGGTTGCTGCCCGCGACCGCCACCGTGTCCGGCCTGGTCACCCTGGGCGCCGAGCAGGTCACCGCGATGAGCGAGAAGCAGCTCACCGCATTGCGCGGCGGTGCGATCTCGATGGTGTTCCAGGAACCCGGACTGGCGCTGGACCCGTTGTTCACCGTCGGTTTCCAGATCGGCGAGGCGCTACGGGCACACACCGAGATGACCAAGAAGGCGGCGAAGGCACGCGCGGTGGAGCTGCTGCGCCTGGTGGGGCTGCCCGACCCGGAGCACCGGGTGGACTACTACCCGCACCAGCTCTCCGGCGGACAGAAACAACGGGTGATGATCGCCATCGCCATCGCCTGCGAGCCGAAGGTGATCATCGCCGACGAGCCGACCACGGCGCTGGACGTCACGGTGCAGGCCGAGATCCTCGCCCTGCTGCGGGACCTGCGCGACCGGATCGGCAGCGCGATCGTGCTGATCACCCACAACATGGGCGTGGTCGCCGACATCGCCGACCGCGTTGTGGTGATGCGCGACGGCGCGGTGGTCGAGCAGGCACCGGTGGACGAGCTGTTCGCCCGGCCCACGGCCGAGTACACCCGCGCCCTGCTGGCCGCGGTGCCACACCTGGGCGCCGAACAGATCGAACACGGGCCGTCCGACCGCACCGGAACCGCGACCGATCCGGTGCTCGAGATCCGCGACCTGGTGGTCGAATTCCCCGGCTCGTTCGGCAGGCCGCGGTTCCGCGCCGTGGACGGGGTGAGCCTGCGCATCGCGCCCGGCGAGACGCTTGGCCTGGTCGGTGAATCCGGATCGGGCAAGTCGACCATCGGCCGCTGCGTGGCGGCGCTGCAACGGCCGACCTCCGGGACGGTGCGGGTGCGCGGGCAGGACATCGCGGGGCTGTCGCAGCGCAAGCTGCGGCCGATCCGGCGGCGCTTCGGATTCGTCTTCCAGGACCCGGCGAGTTCGCTGAACCCCCGGCTCACCGTGGGGGAGTGTGTCGCGGAGCCGTTGCTGGTGCACAAGGCCGGAAGCTCCGCGCAGATCCGGGCCAGGGTGCGCGGACTGCTCGACGACGTGCGTTTGCCGGCGGGTGTCGAAGGTCGGTACCCGCACGAGTTGTCCGGCGGGCAGCGTCAGCGCGCGAGCCTGGCCCGCGCCTTGGTGCTCGACCCGGACCTGCTGGTGGCCGACGAGCCGACCAGCGCGCTGGACGTCTCGGTGCAGGCGGCGGTGCTGGAGCTGTTCGGCCGCCTACAGCGCGAATGCGGCTGGGCGTGCCTGTTCATCAGCCATGACCTGGCGGTGGTCGACCAGCTCGCCGACCGGATCGTGGTGTTGCGCGACGGTGCCGTGGTCGAGGAGGGAGATCGCGATCGCATCCTGCGCGCGCCGCGGGAGGAGTACACCCGGCGCCTCGTCGCCGCGGTGCCGGTGCCCGACCCGGTGCGGCAACGCCGCCGCCGGGAGCAGGCCGGGCGGCTCGACGGGAACGAGACGGCCTGATCGTCCGCTTTACGGTTGGTTCTGCCCTATTGTCAAGAGGGCGAGCCAACACCGGTGCGGGGTCGTTATCCGGCTCCGGTAGCGTGAGCAGGCATCTATCCGCCGATTCGGTTTGGAGCTTTCCCCGAAGATGACTGAACAGACCCCCAGTGGTGGTGCCTCATACGCCGCGGCAGGCGTGGACATCGAGGCAGGTGACCGCGCAGTCGAGTTGTTCGGGCCATTGGCGAAGAAGGCGACCCGGCCCGAGGTCCAAGGCGGCCTCGGTGGTTTCGCCGGGCTGTTCGCGTTGAAGGGCGGCTACCGGGAACCGCTGCTGGCGGCCTCCACCGACGGCGTCGGCACCAAGATCGCGGTCGCCCAGGCGATGGACAAGCACGACACCGTCGGCCTCGACCTGGTCGCCATGGTGGTGGACGATCTCGTGGTCTGCGGCGCGGAGCCGCTGTTCCTGCAGGACTACATCGCCATCGGCAAGGTCGTGCCGGAGAAGGTCGCCGAACTGGTCTCCGGTATCGCGGAGGGTTGTGTGCGCGCCGGTTGCGCGCTGCTGGGAGGCGAGACCGCCGAGCATCCCGGGCTGATGGACCCGGACGACTACGACCTGTCCGCCACCGGCATCGGCGTGGTCGAGGCCGACGCGGTGCTCGGTCCCGACCGGGTCCGTCCCGGTGACGTGGTGATCGCCATGGGCTCCTCCGGGCTGCACTCCAACGGCTACAGCCTGGCCCGGAAGGTGCTGCTCGACATCGACCGCATGTCGCTCACCGGCCATGTCGAGGAATTCGGCCGCACCTTGGGCGAGGAGCTACTCGAGCCGACCCGGATCTACGCCAAGGACTGCCTGGCGCTGATCGCCGAGACCGATGTGCGCACCTTCGCCCACGTCACCGGCGGCGGCCTGACGGCGAACCTGGCCCGGGTGCTGCCCGCGGGCATGGTGGCAGAGCTGGATCGCGGCACTTGGAACCCGGCGCCGGTGTTCAAGATGATCGCCCAGCGCGGCCGGGTGGAGCGGGCCGAGATGGAGAAGACGTTCAACATGGGCGTCGGCATGGTCGCCGTCGTCGCCCCGGAGGACGTGGACCGGGCGCTGGCGGTGCTGACCGCGCGGCACATCGAGTGCTGGACGCTGGGCACGGTCAAGAAGGCCAAGGACGCCGACGCCGTGCGCGCCGTCCTGGTGGGGGAGCATCCGCGGTTCTGACCGCGGCGAAGACACGTCAGAGTCCCGCATCCTCGTGCGATGCGGGACTCTGTTGTGTTGCAAGCCTTTTCGGCGCCTGTGACGTCAACCCGCGACAACGCTCGAAGGGGGAGGCCCGTCGGCCTCCCCCTTCAGACGTAAATCCGAGTCAGCGGCGCCAGTCGTCGTAGTCGTCCTCGTCCCAGCGGGACAAAGAGTCGTCCGCGTCGTGCTCATCGGACAGCACACCACCACTCCGCTGGGAGGTGGGGCTTCCCGAAAGCTCGCGCTGAAGGCTCGCGAAGTCGGTCGGCGTCGAGCTGTACTTCAGCTCGCGCGCAACCTTGGTCTGCTTTGCCTTAGCCCGGCCACGGCCCATGGCTGACCCCCTCGCGTCACAGCGGGGCGGCCTGGGGTTTGGTGGCGGCCCCGTTCGAATTAATACTCTTCCTGACAGACACTTTAGCGTGTGTCCGGCGGTCTCGCTTCCAGGAGTGGGTGAAGAACTCCGGAACCGGTGCCGTTTGCCCGCTTGTCGCCCCGCCGTAGAATACCTAGACCACGCCGGGTATCGCGCGAATCACACCGACTCGGGCGCCCCCGCCGAACACCGCGGGAGCCGCGAGTTCCGCGTGCGCATCGGTCCACTCGATCCCCATCCGATGCAGAATCGCCAGCGTCAGCGGCATTCGCGCCCGATCGTGGCCGTCTTCGATCTTGTACGCGAAAGCCGATCCGTCCGGCAACGCGCCTGCGTGCACACCGTCCGCGCCGATCTTGCACACCAGTCCCGGGGTGGCCTGCATGGCCAGCAGATCGGCCCCGTTCGTGCCGGAAATCACTCGCGGATGCGCGCGCACCGCGTCGGCGACCCGGCGTTCCGGGGTGCCGGGATCGGCCGTCGCCATGGTCGCGAACACTCGCGCGAGGTTGACCAGCGAGACCGGGATGATCGGCAGTCCGCAGCCGTCGATGCCCAGATCGGCTTCCGGCTCGCCGGTCAGGTCGGCCACCGTCGCGATCACCGCGCGCTGGAGCGGGTGCGTCCGGTCCTGGTAGCCCTCGGTGGGCCAGCCGTTGATCGCGCAGGTCGCGAGCATCGCCGCGTGCTTGCCGGAGCAGTTCATGTAGATCGGATGGGGCTGTTGCCCACCGGCGAGCGCCGCGGCGCGGGCGCGTTCGTCGTACGGCAGATCGGGCGGGCACGCCAGGGACGAGTCGGGCAGCCCGAAGCGGTCCAGCAGCCTGCGCACCAGCGCGACATGGTCCGGTTCGCCGAAGTGCGAGGCGGTGGCGATGGCCAGTTCGGCGTCGTCGAGCGGCTGGAACCCGTTGCGCAGCAGAGTGATCGCCTGCATCGGCTTGTTCGTCGAACGCGGGAAGATCGGCAGATGCACTTCGCCGAGCTCGAGGGTGGGCTCGCCCGCGGCGTCGAGCACCACCACCGAGCCGCGGTGCACGCATTCGCGGAAGCCCGAGCGGACGACCTCGACCAGTTCCACACTCACAGTTGCGCTCCCGTCCCGATGTCGTCGGTGCGGCCGGCCGCCGCGTGCCGGTGCGCCGCGGCCCGCGCGGCGTTGGTATGCCTGCGCGCGTGCCGTTCGACCTGCATGCGCACGTCGTCGGAGATGGTCGGCTCGTCGGCGAGCAGGATCGTCAGCAGGTCGAGATCGGCGCCGGTGAACAGGTCGCGGACGGTGATGCGGTGCTCGGGGACGTGCACCACCGAGATCCGGTCCCCCGCCGCGATCGTTCCCTCTTCGACCACCCGCAGGTAGGCGCCGGTGTCGCTGCGCAGGGCGAACCGCTTTACCCACTGCTGCTCGCCGCTCCAGTGCTGGAACGTCGCACACGGCACGCGCGGAGCGCTGACCTCCAGCAGAGTGTCGCCGACCGACCAGCGCGCGCCGATCACCGAGTCACTGACCGGAAGTCCACCCACCCGGAGGTTTTCGCCGAACCACCCGGCGGGCAGGGTGCGGCCGAGTTCCGTGCCCCAGCGACGGGCGTCCTCGTCGGCGTAGGCGTAGACGGCCTGATGCACGCCACCGTGATGCTTGGTGTCGCAGACGTGGTCGCCGTCCAAGCCGAGCGCGCGCACCGCGACCCGGCCCGCCACCGGTCGCTTGTCGATAGCGGTGCGACCCACCCGGGTCGGCACCTCGAGGTCGGCGTGCACGACACAGGCGGCGAGCACCTCGCCGGTATCACCGACGCGCATGGGCAGCGCTCCTCTCGTCGCGGATGGGGAGGCTCGGCGCTGAGCAGTGGTGCGGGTGCTGGCTGGAAAAGTCCCACGCCGAACGGTGTTTCGCCAACGGATCAACGCCCGCGCAGCCGGTCGACCGCGAGTCTGCCCGCCTGCGGCTCGTCGTCGGAGGGCATCGAATCGGGATCGATGGACGCGGCCACCGGTCCGGCGGCCAGCGCGGTATCGGCCGGAACGGCACGCTTGACCAGGGCGAGGGCGATGGGGCCCAGCTCGTAGTGGTCGACGACCGTGCCGAGCCTGCCGACCGTGCGGCCACCCGCGGTGACGTCGTCGCCGACAACCGGGCGCTCGTCCGCCGAGCCGTCCAGGTGCAACAGCAGCAGGTGCCGCGGCGGCTTGCCGAGGTTGTGCACCCTGGCCACCGTCTCCTGGCCGCGATAGCAGCCCTTGTCCAGGTGAACCGCTCCGTGCTCGGGGACGCCGCCGATCCAGCGGGCCTCGTGCGGGATGGTGCGCTCGTCGGTGTCCAGGCCGATGCGCGGGCGAACGTCCGCGACGCGCAGCGCCTCGAAGGCCCACATCCCGGCGGGGGTGGCGCCGGCCGCGGTGAGCCGGGACCAGAGGTCGGTCAGCCGGTCGCGGGGGATGATCAGGTCGAAGGAGTCCGCGGTCGGCCACGGCATCCGGCGCAGGAAGCCGCCGCCGGGCAGCGGCGCCGCCTCGTACATACCGGGCAGGGCCGGTACGCCGAGCGCTTCGGTCAAACCTGCGGCTCCCGGTCCGAGCAGGCTCAGCACCGCGTGATCGGTGGCTTCGACCGGCTTGGCGTCGGCCCAGAAGACCATCTTCTGCAGGAACGCGAGCAGGTCGGGACCGCGCTCGGCCTCGGTGTCGATCCAGACGGTGCCGTCCAGTTCGGTGAGCACGAAGTGATGCAGCACCCGGCCGTTCAGATCCAGGTCGAGGTTCTCGGCGGACTGCCCGTCGCCGAGGGCGGCGACATGCTGACTGGTGATGGTGTGCAACCAGGTCAGCCGCGCCGCGCCGGTGATGCGCAGCACGAATCGGTGCGAACGGTCGACGATCGCGGCGCGCTCCGCCGCGGCGCGCTGTTCGCCGAATGGATCGCCGTAGTGCCAGGCGACGGCGGCGTCGGGCGAACCCGCCGCTCCCGCGACGGCTCCCGACACACTGAGCAAGGGGCTGGGCGCAACGACCACGGACACCTTCTCCACTTTAGGCGGGTCCGCCCGGCGGTGCGCGAACCGGGCCATGGCGCCGCGGTCCGGCATAGCCGATCGGCATTGTCCGAGCATTACGGCGGGCGCTGTGGCGCGGCTGCACAAAAGGTCTGGCAAAAGCGGCCGTGACATAGGCATTGGCCGCTCACACCGCCTACGCTCGTCGCATGGTGGATCGAGTTCTGGTAACTCTCGATGGTGCGGTCCGAGATGTGGATGCGCCGTTGTTGTTCGCGGACGATATCGGCGTATTGCGTGGCGACGGTGTGTTCGAAACGGTGCTCGTGCGCGCGGGTGTCGCGTGCGCGATCGAATTTCATCTAGGCAGACTGCGCCGCTCCGCGCAGGCGCTCGATCTACCCGAGCCGGAACTGGGCAAATGGCGCGAGGCGGTGGAGATCGCCGCCAAGGAATGGGGCAGCGAACGCGAAGGCGTGCTGCGGCTGGTGCTGACCCGAGGCCGCGACTCCGAGCTGGCGGGCACGCCCGACAAGGTCAAGACCGGCGATCTCGCCGCCGCCGTGCCGGTGCCGACGGCGTTCGTGCTCGTCGTGCCGGTGCCCGAGCGCGTGGAGAAGGCCCGCACCGAAGGCGTCGCCGTGGTGAGCCTCTCGCGCGGCATCTCGGTCGACCTCGCGCAGGCGGCGCCCTGGCAGTTGCTCGGGGCCAAGACGCTGTCCTACGCCACCAACATGGCCGCCCTGCGGTTCGCCGCGCGGATGGGCGCGGACGACGTGATCTTCACCAGCACGGAGAATCGGGTGCTGGAGGGACCGCGGTCCACCGTGGTGATCGCCCGCGACAAGCAGTTGATCACCCCGCCCGCGAAGAACGGCGTGCTGCCCGGCGTCACCCAGCGCGCGCTGTTCGCCGAAGCCGAGAAGGCCGGCTGGCGCTGCCGCTACGACTCGCTGTTCACCGCCGACCTGCTCACCTGCGACAGCGTGTGGATGCTGTCGAGCATCTCGCTTGCGGCGCGGGTCAATTCGCTGGACGGGCTGCGGATGTCCGCGCCGGACAACGCCCAGGAGATCATCGATCTGGTCGATCGCGGCATCGAGCGCGCGGGAGCCATCGGCGACTGGTGACGGGGTGTTCCGCCCGCGAGATCGGTTGTCGTGTCGGCCGGGCGCGGAGGGCGGCGCTGTCGTGGCGAGGCGCCGCTCCGTGATCTCCGTCCTACTCGGGCGGGCGCGGGGTGGCGATGAGCACGGAAAACAGGCGAAATGGGCGGCAATCGCGCTGGTGGCGTGGCCTAGGACGCATTGTTCCCCGCTGTCTCCGACGTAGTCTTACTACGACACGTCGTAGATATGCAGGAGGCCGGCTTGAACGCCTTGGACATCTCCCGATGGCAGTTCGGCATCACCACGGTCTATCACTTCCTTCTGGTGCCGTTGACCATCGGTCTCGCGCCGCTGGTGGCAGCCATGCAGACCGCATGGGTCGTCACCGGCAAGCAGCACTGGCTGCGACTCACCAAGTTCTTCGGCAAGCTGTTCCTGATCAACTTCGCGCTCGGCGTCGCGACCGGCATCGTGCAGGAGTTCCAGTTCGGCATGAACTGGAGCGAGTACTCCCGGTTCGTCGGTGACGTCTTCGGCGCCCCGCTCGCGCTGGAAGGCCTGATCGCCTTCTTCATGGAGTCGACCTTCCTCGGGCTGTGGATCTTCGGCTGGACCCGGTTGCCCAAACTGCTGCATTTGGGTGCGATCTGGATGGTCGCGATCGGCGTGAACGCCTCGGCGTACTTCATCGTCGCGGCCAACTCGTTCATGCAGCATCCGGTCGGCGCCCGCTACAACCCGGAAACCGGTCGCGCGGAGCTACAGAGCATCGTGGAGGTGCTCACCAACAACACCTTGCTGGCCGCGTTCCCGCATGTGGTCGCCGGATCCTTCTTGACGGCGGGCACTTTCGTCGCGGGCATCGCGGGATGGTGGATGGTGCGCAACGCCCGCGGCGGCGACGAGGCGAAACTCGCCGACGCGCGGGCGATGTGGCGGCCCGCGGCGCGGGCGGGCATCGCCGTGCTGATCGTGTCGCTGGCGGCGCTGGTCTACACCGGTGACGTGCAGGGCAAGCTGATGTTCGAACAGCAGCCGATGAAGATGGCCTCGGCGGAATCGCTGTGCCACACCGCGCTCGACCCGGACTTCTCGGTGCTCACCGTCGGCACGCACAACAACTGCGACAGCGTCACGCACGTGCTCGAAGTGCCGTACGTGCTGCCCTGGCTGGCGGAGGGCGAGTTCACCGGCGTGACCTTGGACGGCGTCGTCGACCTGCAGAAGGCCTACAACGAGAAGTTCGGCGTCGGCGACTACCGCCCGAACCTGTTCGTCACCTACTGGTCGTTCCGCGCCATGATCGGCCTGTCGGCGGGTTCGGCGCTGCTCGCGCTGGCCGGGCTGTGGCTCACTCGCCGCGGCCGGGTGCCCGACCAGCGCTGGTTCTCCTGGCTGAGCCTGCTGGTCATCCCGACGCCGTTCCTGGGCAACAGCGCCGGATGGGTGTTCACCGAGATGGGGCGCCAGCCCTGGGTGGTCGTGCCCAACCCCACCGGTGACCCGAACCTGCGCCTCACCGTGCAGCAGGGCGTCTCGGACCACTCGCCCGGCGTCGTGCTGTTCTCGCTGATCACCTTCACGCTGCTGTACGGCGCGCTCGCGATCGTGTGGTTCTACCTGATGCGCCGGTACGTGATCCACGGACCCGATCCGGCCGCAGCCGCCGCGTCCGAGCCGCACGGCACGGACCCGGCCTCGGGCGGCACGGCCGAAGAGCCCGCCGTCGAACACCTTTCGTTCGCCTACTAGGAGCCGGCGATGAGTCTGCAAGAGTTCTGGTTCGTCCTGATCGGCGCGCTGTTCACCGGCTACTTCGTGCTGGAGGGCTTCGACTTCGGCGTCGGTATGCTCATGCCGATCCTCGGCAAGGGGTCCGACCGGCGCAGGCGCGCGGTGCTCAACACCATCGGGCCGGTGTGGGACGCCAACGAGGTCTGGCTGATCACCGCGGGCGCCGCGATGTTCGCCGCGTTCCCCGAGTGGTACGCCAGCCTGTTCTCCGGCTTCTACCTGGCCTTGCTGCTGGTGCTCGTCGCGCTGATCCTGCGGATCTGCGCCATCGAGTACCGCGGCAAGATCGACGACCCGCGCTGGCGGGCCCGCTGCGACATCGGCATCGGCATCGGTTCCTGGGTTCCGGCGCTGGCCTGGGGCTGGGTGTTCGCCAATGTCGTGCACGGTGTTCCGCTGAACGAGAAGAAGCAGTTCGCGGGCTCGGTGGCCGACTTGTTCGGGCCGTACGCCCTGCTCGGCGGATTGGCGACCGGATTGCTGTTCGCGCTGCACGGAGCGATGTTCCTGGTGCTCAAGACGGCAGGCGAGGTACGCGACGACGCCCGGCGCACCGCCCGGCTGCTGCTGGCTCCGACGGTGGTCGTGGTCGGCGGATTCGGATTGTGGACCCAGCTGTCCTACGGGACCGGCTGGACCTGGATCCCGCTGGCGCTGGCGGTACTCGGTCTGGTCGTCGCGGCGGCCGCCGACTTCGCCCAGCGTGACGGGTGGGCGTTCACCGGCACCACGGTGACCGTCGCGGCGGCGACCGCGCTGCTGTTCGGTTCACTGTTCCCGAATGTGCTTCCGTCGACGCTCGACGCGGCATTCGACCTGACGATCCACAACGCGTCCTCGACGCCGTACACGCTGAAGGTGATGAGCTGGGCGGCGGCGCTGGCCACCCCGGTCGTGCTGGTGTACCAGGGCTGGACCTACTGGGTGTTCCGCAAGCGGATCACCGTCGAGCAGATCCCGCCCCCGGTCGGCCTGCCCATGCGGCGCGTGCGGGACTGACGCCATGGCACGCCCGCCGATCGACCCGCGCCTGTGGCGGTACGCCCGCTCGGCGCGCGGCTACCTGGCGCTGAGCGTCGCGCTGTCTCTGGTCGTCACCGCGGCGATCGTGGTGGCGGCGCTGCTGCTCGGGCGGGTGCTGGCCGGGGTGGTCACCGATCCGGGTTCGCGCACGTTAGGCGCGTGGACGGTCGAACTGGTCGTGCTCGCGCTCGTGATCGCGGGCCGGGTGCTCGCCACGTGGTCGCAGTCCCGGCTGGCGCACCGAGCGGGCGCGAGCGTGGTGGCGGAGCTGGAGGGCGCGGTGCTCGCGGCGGGCGCACGGCTGTCGCCTCGCGAACTCGACACGCGCCGAACGGAGTTGGCCGTGGTCGTCGGCACGGGCCTGTCCGGGCTGCGCGGCTATCTCGTCGGCTACGTACCCGCTCTGCTGCTGGCGGTGCTGGTGCCGCCGATCGTGCTCGCGGTCATCGCGGCCCACGATCCGACCTCCGGGGTGATCGCGGTGGTCACCTTGCCGCTCATCCCGATCTTCATGATCCTCATCGGGCGGCTGACCCAGGGAAGGGCCGAAGCCACCCTCGCGGCCACCACCCGGTTGTCGGACCAATTGCTCGACCTGTTCGCGGGCATGCCGACGTTGCGCGCGCTCGGCCGCGAGACGGGCCACGCGGAATCCGAACCAGACGCCGCCGCACACACCATGCGGCACCGCGTCCGCGATCTCGGTGACGCGCTGCGGCAACGCACCATGCGCGCGCTGCGCATGGCTTTCCTGTCCTCGATGGTGCTGGAGATGCTCGCGACCCTCAGCGTCGCCCTGATCGCGGTCTCCATCGGGCTGCGGCTCGTATTCGGCGAGATGAGTCTCTACGCGGGATTGGTGGTGCTGGTGCTCGCCCCCGAGGTGTACCTGCCACTGCGCACGGTGGGCGAACGTTTCCACGCCGCCCAAGACGGCATGGCGGCGGCGGACAAAGCGTTCGCGATTGTCGAGTCCACGCCCGCCACGCACGTCACGGCCCCTGCCCTTGACGATAATCCGCTCGCGTCCGTGCCTGGCCACGGTGTGGTGGGTGCGGCGGCACTGGACCGCGACAGCTCCGCAGGCTCCGGCGCGGTCGAACTCCGCGATCTCTCGGTGCGGGCGCGTGACGGGTACGCCCCCGCGGGTCTGTCGGCGGTCTTGCGGCCCGGCTCCCTCACTGTGCTCGCTGGTCCCAACGGCAGCGGCAAATCGACCGCGGTGCAGGCGATCCTGGGCTTGATCGCGCCTGACCGAGGCGTCGTGACCGTCGACGGTGTCGACATCCGTGAACTGGACCCGGACCGATGGTGGGCACGCGTGGCGTGGCTGCCGCAGCGACCGGTGCTGATACCCGGCACGCTGCGGGACAACCTCGAACTGCTCGGCGCGCGAACGGCGGACCGCGCCGCCCGCGGCCCGGCGCGCGTCATCGACGATCTCGAAGCCGCCTGCCTGGCGACCGGTTTCGACGCCGTGCTGGCGGATCTGCCGGACGGCTGGCAGACCGTGGTCGGCCCCGGCGGCATCGGCCTGTCACTCGGTCAGCGCCAACGCCTCGCGCTGACCAGGGTGCTGGCCACCGATCGCCCGATCCTGCTGCTCGACGAGCCGACCGCGCACCTCGACGCCGCCGCCGAAGCCACCGTGCTGGCCGCCCTCCAGGTCCGGGCCCGCGCGGGCGCGACGGTCGTCGTCATCGGCCACCGCCCCACCGTGCTGGCCGCCGCCGATCACGTCGTCCAGGTACGCGCCGACCGAGCGGAGGTCCTGCGGTGAACGCGCGAAGCATCATCGACTCGCATGGACGCCGTCCGCCGGTCACCTATCCAGGCGTCCTGCGTGACGATCGGGCTGATGCCGATCGCGCCCGGTCACGTCATAGAGCGGGTGTCGGCGGAAAAGCTCGTTCAAAGCCGACCGGAGCTCAGCAGTCGCTGATCGCCGCCAGGATCGCCCGATGATCGGCCGCGTGCGACCGGCTCGTGGTGATGCGCACCGCGCGAGCGGAGGTCCCGCGGCCGCGAAAGCCGGTCGACTGTGTGGCGACACGCCCGGAGGAAACTGCGGCGGCCAGTGGGTGACGGTGGCCGCGACCTGTGTGGAAGACCCGCCGATGGTTGGCCGTGGTTCGCGAGCCGACGCGAGGGACGGGCGAGAGGAGCGATCGCGATGACGCGGGCCGTTTCACGCGACACCACGATGTTCGGTGATCTGCGCCGGATGTGGACGCTGCTCGAATTGTCCCGCGGGCGGGTCGCGGTGGCGATCGGGTGGGGCGTGCTGGCGCTGGGCAGCGGGCTCGGTCTCGCGGCGCTGGCGGCCTGGCTGATCGCGCGAGCCTGGCAGATGCCGCCGGTGCTCGACCTGAGCATCGCCGTCGTCGCGGTGCGCGCGCTGGGTATCTCGCGCGGCCTGTGCCGGTACCTGGAACGTCTCGCCACCCACGACGTGGCCCTGCGCGCCATGACGACCGCCCGCACCACGGTCTACCGCACGCTGGCTCGCTCGGATTTCTGGCTGCGCAGGCCCGAGGTCCCGCGGACCGGGCACGACCGGTCGGATGCGCCCGCCGGGGAGACGAAGCCGCCGCGCCGCGGTGATCTCCTGGTCCGCGTCGGCCGTGACATCGACGACCTGGGGGCCGTGGTGGTCCGCGTGTTCGTGCCGGTCGCGGTCGCCCTCGTCCTCTCGGTCGCGGCCGTCGCGCTCCTGGCCACGATCTCCCCGCCCGCTGCCGGGATCCTGGCGGGTGCGCTGGCCCTGTCGGGCATCGTCGCGCCGTGGTTGTCGGCCGCGGCGGCGTCGGAGGCGGAACGCGCCGTCCGCGCCGACCGGGCGGAGTTCACCGCGCAGGCTCTGACAGTCCTCGACCACGCGGCCGAATTGCGCGTCGCCGGTCGTCTCGACGCCGCTCTCGACGCGGCCGCGGCGGCGTCGCATCGGGCCGTCGCCGCGGAGGACCGGGCTGCCCGGCGCAGCGCCTGGGCCGCCGCCGCCACGCCGCTCTCGATCGGCGCCGCCGTGCTGGGCGCCCTGCTGATCGGCATCACCCTCTACGGCCCCGATGGCGGTGCCGCGGGCGCGATGACACCGATGGCGCTGGTCGTCCTGGTTCTCTTGCCCCTCTCGGCCTTCGAAGCGGTCGGCCCGCTGCCCGCAGCGGCGCAGGCCCTGACGACCGCCCGTGCCGCGCTGCATCGCCTGGACGGATTCGAATCCGGTTCGCCCACCGGCACGGCGACGGATCCCTGTGACTCCCAACCCGGGTACGAGACGAAGCCGGAAGGACGGGGGACGAGCCTCGCCCCCTCGGCCCGGCTACACGACGCGCGCGTGCCGGAACTGCCTCGGGGCAGACGAATAGCGGTCGTCGGCCCCAGCGGCGCGGGCAAGACGACTCTGCTGATGAAGTGGGCGGGGTTGTTCGACACACCGCGCCCCGGCATCACCTTCTTCGCCGAGGACGCGCACCTGTTCGGCACCTCGGTACTGGAGAATCTGCGGGTAGCGCGTGGCGATCTGACCGCCGAAGACGCCGAGAAGGCGTTGCGGACAGTCGGTCTCGGTGACTGGCTGGACGGGCTGCCGGAGGGGGTGCACACCGGCCTGACCGGGGGAGCGGCCGCCGTGTCGGGCGGCCAGCGTCGCCGGATACTGCTCGCGCGGGCACTCGTGTCACCGGCGCGGGTGTTGCTGCTCGACGAACCGACGGAGCACCTGGAGGCCGAGCCCGGGGCGCAGCTGCTGCGCGACCTGCTGGACGTCGAGAGCGGCATCGTGGAACCCGATCGCATCGTGGTCGTCGTCACACATCAACTGCCGGAGGACCATCAGGCCGGCACGGTGCTCCGGATCACCGCATCGGGCCTGGTCACAACGGAATTCGCGGCCCCAGCGACAGCGTGCGACGTCCCCGATTCCGCCCACCGAGAAATTCCGTTGCCGAGCTGCTGACCCGCCGCTAGATTCGTTCGTACACGAGGAAGGAGGTGGTTCGACGAATGGATATTCATAGGACACGTGAGGTGGCTGTCCGCTAGCGCCACCGCTGCAGGTGGATTTCGCCCGCGCGAGCGCTGAGCGAATTCCAGGCAGTCACCCGGCCCCCGAGCCCCGGTCTGTCCGACCGGACCCGTGCGATGAGAGTCGCACCGGTATGGCTCGGGGGCTGTTCTGTTTTGCCCCTCCGGGTATTCAGGCCGTACCAGTTGGGTCGGCAACGTGATCGAGTGCGCCGGTGAGGAGCCGCCGGCGTGGGTGTCGCGCCGGTACGAAGCCTGGTGGCGGGAAAGCTTGCCGGGTCAGGCGGTGACGGGCCCCGACTCAGCCGATGTAGCGCTGGAGGCGGGCCGAGAGGCGTGGTTCGAGGGGGCCGTCGGCTACGACGCGTTCCTCGACGTAGGCCAGATCGCCGCCTTCGACGATGCCGTAGAGGCGCTTGGCGCCGCCAACGACGATGCCGGACTGACTGCGGATCACCACGTCGGTGGCCAGTTCCCAGGACGACTGGGTCAGCGCCTGGCCGTAGAACAGCTCCACGATGCCGCTGCTGTGCGCCAGCAGCAATTCGATGACCTCGTCGTTGCCGTCGATGCCGACCCGCCAGAAGCCGCTCTCCCGCAAGTCGGGGCCGCCGTAGTTGCCGTCGGCCTCGATCACCCAGGACCGGGATTCCCAGGCCAGGTAGTCGCCACCGTCGTGAGAGACGACGATCTGCTGGCCGAACCGGTAGTCCCCGCGCTCGGGGTCGTTGCCCTCGCCCTCGCCGCGCCACACGCCCACCAGCGGGAGCATCGCGAGCATCGAGGCGCTCAGATCCGGGCCGAGGCGCAGATTGGCGGTGTCCTCGGGCAGCGGAAGATCCGGTAGGACCGGGATATTTCGCGCGCCGGTCGATCTCGCCCGTTCGGCGGCATCGGCCACGGCCTGGTCACCGCTGCGGCGACCGGCGGAATCGGCCGGAGCGGTTCCGTTCAGTTGTTCACTCGCTCGCTCGGCCGGGTTGGAACCTTCGCTCGCGAGTTCGCTCATGATTCGGTGAACAGCCGGTAGAAGACGTAGAGGCCGAACCAGCCGATCAGAACGGCCACGGCCACCAGCAGAATCTCGAAGAAGAGGACCACGATCCGAGTCTAACGACCCCCTCGTCGCGGCACGCAAACGGCCCCGGTGCTTCCGCGGAGCGGAAAGCGACCGGGGCCGTTCGACCGGTGTGGCGTCTTACTTGGCGACCGTGACGTCGACCGAGTGGATGCCCGCGCCCTCGGGGCGCACCTCGGCCGAGCCGTTGCCCGCCGAGGAGAGCGCACGGACGGTCCATGAGCCGGGAGCCGCGAAGAACCGGAAGTCACCGGTGCCCGACGCGACGACCTCGGCGGTGAAATCACCGTTGCCGTCGAGCAGGCGCACGAACGCCCCGCCCACCGGCTGGCCGTCGGCGCTCAGGACACGGCCGGTGATGACCGTTTCCTTCTCCACGTCGACACCGGCCGGGATGGCCTGACCCTGAGTAGGTGCTGCACACATATCTCTTACTCTCCCAACTCGATCGGAGCGCCGACGAGCGAGCCGTACTCGGTCCAGCTGCCGTCGTAGTTCTTGACGTTCTGGTGGCCGAGCAGTTCCTGCAGCACGAACCAGGTGTGCGAGGAGCGCTCGCCGATCCGGCAGTAGGCGATGGTCTCCTTCTCGCCGTCCAGGCCGGCTTCCTTGTAGATCTCGGTCAGCTCGGCATCGGACTTGAAGGTGCCGTCCTCGTTCGCGGCCTTGCTCCACGGCACGTTGATGGCGCCGGGGATGTGGCCGGGACGCTGGCTCTGCTCCTGCGGGAGGTGGGCGGGCGCCAGGATCTTGCCGGTGAACTCGTCGGGCGAACGCACGTCGACCAGGTTCTTGGTGCCGATGGCCGCGATGACCTCGTCGCGGAAGGCGCGGATGGACAGGTCGGGCGCCGACGCCTTGTACTGGGTGGCGGGCCGGTTCACCGCCTCGGTGGACAGCGGACGGCCGTCGAGCTCCCACTTCTTACGGCCACCGTCGAGCAGCTTGACGTTGTTGTGGCCGTACAGCTTGAAGTACCAGTAGGCGTACGCGGCGAACCAGTTGTTGTTGCCGCCGTACAGGATGACCTCGTCGTCGTTCGAGATGCCGCGGGCCGAGAGCAGATCGGAGAACTGCTCCTGGTTCACGAAGTCGCGACGAACCTGATCCTGCAGGTCCTTCTTCCAGTCGAGCCGGACGGCACCCTCGATGTGCCCACCGTCGTAGGCGGAGGTGTCCTCGTCGACCTCGACGAAGACGACGCCGGGGGCGTTGAGGTTCTCTTCGGCCCAGTCAACGGAGACCAGGACATCGGAGCGAGCCATTGTTTTCCTTTCAGAGATGACGAGCAGGGTCAGTTCGATGCCGGTGACGGGCTCCGGCGGAGACGGGCGACCAGCGGGTAGATCTGGCAACCCAGGCAGATCCCGAACGCCGCGTTCAGGAACGCCGCGAACAGGGCAAAGCCGGCGAACACCGCGCCGACGACTGTGGAGCCGAGCGCGAAGCCCAGCAGGCTGACGGCCGCGAAGACGAAACCGAGCAGCTGCGCGAACCGCAGCGGCGCCGTCGGCTCGGTCGCACTGGTCGGCGCCAGGCGCGGCGCGACGAAGGCCGCGTAGATCCGGCCATACGGATGCCGGCGCGGGCCGAGGGCCGCGCCGATCGCGAAGACGACCGCCTGCAGGGCGATCAGGACGGCAGCCGCGCCGGGCGAGAACGCGGCGGCCAGCAGGATGACCACGAGGACGCCGGTGGTCACCCATGCGGCGAAGCGCGGGCCGCGTACATCGACCTGGTCTGCGGTAGTGGATAGCGTTCCGGAACTTTTACGGATCTGGGTGGACATTGTGCATACTCCTGCGCTGAGAAAGTCCGATGACTGAAGATTTGCCCATTCGCCGGGGGATCGTGAGATCACTCGCGCGGCGGACAGGGGTCGGCGTCAGGAAATCCGGGGAAGCCGACCGATCAGCGGCACAGGCAGCAACAACCACCGAGCCGGCACAGATCCACTGTGCGGCGTCGGGTGAGCATCAGCTCGTGGTTGGAAAGCACGTCAGCAGTTTACCCAATTCGGCGGGGGAATTGGACCCGGGGTGGATCACATCCGTCGAGGGGACTTGTCGTCGCAGCTCAGGCCGCTGCGGTCAGCGGCTCCAGCGCGGACTGCAGATCGGTGGCCTTGGGCACGCCGGATATGCGGAACCGTTCCCTGCCCGCGGCGTCGAAGACGAACGTGGTGGGCAGCGACAGCACGTTCAACTCCCGCGCGAGCGCGGGCTCGGCGTCGATGTCCACCTCGATGTCCTGGGGCGGCTGCGGCGATCCCGCGAGCTGGTCGGTGACATTGGCAACCACCCGGCGAACCGCGTCGCACGGTCCGCACCATTCGGCGGAGAAATGCAGGACCGCGGGACCGTCGCCGGTCACCCCGACGGCCGCCAGCAGATCCGCGCGGTCGGCCAGGTCGATGCCATCGGCCGCGCGTACCTTGCCTTCGCGGCGGCGCAGCAGGACGCCCACCGCCAGCGCGGCGAGCAGTACTACTGCCAGGATGGTGATTTGGATCATGGTCGCTGCAATCGGTCGAGGTCGATCGTGACGTTCACGCCCTTGCCCTCCACGACGATCTGACCGCCCTGGGCGGAGACCTTGGTGGGCCGGACGCCGAACGGCAACTCCTTGGTATCGATGGTACGGGTGAACCGGGCGAGCACCGCGGGACGATCGGCCTCGGTGATCACCGCCACAGGCATGGTCTCGGTGCCGGGCGGGCCGCGATAGAAACCCGTCGCCACGATCTTCACCTGATCGCCGTCGAGCGACAGATCGGCCTGCACACTCACTTTTTCGCCGCCGTACTGCGCGCCGGGCGTCTCGGGCAGTGTGCCGGTGAGCACCAGCGCGCCGGTGGTGGTCATGCCGGAACCACCCGATCCGCCGGTCCCGTCGGACTTGTCCGCGGGCCGCGAATGCACCTGCAGATCGGGGATGGTGAACAGCCTGCCGAGTTCGGTCGGCTCCACCCGCAACCTGCTGTCCACTCGCTCCACGGGGACGCCGCGCAGGCTGCCGTCGACGAGTTCACCGAGCGGGAGCCGCACTCCCGTCAGCGTCGCCTCCAGCGCGGTTTCGCCGGGGATGTCCGCACGCTTCGCGCGCGCCCGGATCTCCACGTGGTCGTAGCGGCTGTCCCAGGCCTGGCCGAGAAAGGGGAAACCGTGAATCGTCACCTCGGGATCGGCGGTGAGGTCGGCGCCGTCGCGCAGCGCGCGGGACACGCGATATTCCGAATAGGCCGCGGTGCTGAAGTCGACGACGACGGCGAAACCCGCCAGACACAGCAGGCCGATGATCAGCTTGCGCATGCTCCCCCGTCTCTCCGGGTCTCGGGCCGCGGCGGCCGGGAGCCGCGCGGCGCGCGTTCGGCTGCCGTGCCGGGCGCCCCGCCGGTGGCGGGCCTGCCCGGTACGTAACCCATGTACGAACCATATCGGTTGGCCCGAGCGGGGCTCGCGGGTGTCCTCCGCTGCGGTCACGGACCCCGGAATGCGTGGTCATGCCTTGTTACGCGCTAATCTTGCATCCGATTACCTGTGATTAGCGACGCGGCCGCGGCGGTGCTGCCGCATCCGCGTGGCTACGAGATGGGAGGAGGGCCTGTGGAGCTGCTCCTGCTTACCTCCGACCCCAACCCCGAGTCGGTGTTGCCCTCGCTTGCGTTGCTCGCGCACAACGTGCGCCCCGCGCCGACGGAAGTGGCATCCCTGCTCGAGGCAGGCACTGCGGACGTCGCGTTGGTGGACGCGAGAACCGACCTGGCCGCGGCCCGTGGCCTGTGCCGCTTGCTCGGCAGCACCGGGTCCTCGGTGCCGGTCGTCGCGGTGCTCACCGAGGGCGGCCTGGTCGCGGTGAACGCGGACTGGGGGCTCGACGACATCCTGCTGCCCGGTACCGGCCCCGCCGAACTCGACGCCCGATTGCGGCTGCTGGTCGGGCGCAACGGCGGCGTGGCAAGCCCGGAGAACACCGGCAAGATCACGCTCGGCGAGCTGGTGATCGATGAGGGCACCTACACCGCGCGGTTGCGTGGCCGCCCGCTCGACCTCACCTACAAGGAGTTCGAGCTGCTGAAGTATCTCGCGCAGCACGCGGGCCGGGTGTTCACCCGTGCGCAGCTGTTGCAGGAGGTGTGGGGCTACGACTTCTTCGGCGGCACCCGCACCGTGGACGTGCATGTGCGGCGCTTGCGCGCCAAACTCGGCACCGAATACGAATCGCTGATCGGCACGGTGCGCAATGTCGGTTACAAAGCGGTGCGCCCGTCGCGCGCGGCGGCCAAGGGCGAGCAGGTGAGCTTCCCGGACGAGGACAACGAGGGCACCGACGACTCCCCGCTCACGCCGGTCAACGGCTCCGCGCAGTAATTCCCGGCGGCTCGCGCATCGAACTCCGAAATGCCGCCCGCCCCTACGACGTTGTCAGGAGCGGACTCCGAGCGGAGTCCGCCGGGCACGATGAACGGAGGCCGATGAGCGGCGTGACAACACAGTGGACCGATCGTCTCGATGCGGACACCGCGCAGGCGATCACCGATCTGCTGGCGCGTGCCACCGCGGCCGACGGGGTCGCCCCGGTCTCGGAACAGGCAGTGCTGTCGCTCACCTCGGGCGACCACACCGGAGTACGCCATCTGCTCGCTCGGCGCGACGGCGCGATCGCGGGCTACGCGAATCTCGTTCCCGCGCACGGCGACCATCCCGCGATGGCCGAGGTCGCGGTCGATCCGTCCCGGCGCGGCCACGGCGTCGGCGCCGCTCTGGTCGAGGACGCTCTGGCCGAGGGTGGTCCGGGCGCGCGGGTCTGGGCGCACGGCGACCGGCCTGCGGCCAAAGCCGTCGCTGCGCGGCTCGGGTTGCGGACCGCGCGTGAGCTCTGGCATATGCGACGGTCGCTGGCAAGTCCTGAGCTACCGGAATTGAGCGTGCCGGGCGACATCGTGTTGCGGACCTACGCGGGCCCCGCCGACGACGCGGAATTGCTGCGGGTGAACAGCGCGGCCTTCGCCTGGCATCCCGAACAGGGCGGGTGGACCCGGCGGGACATCGAACTCCGCCGCGCCGAGTCGTGGTTCGATCCGGCGGGCCTGTTCCTGGCATTCGACCCGGCCGCGCCGGGCCGGTTGCTCGGATTCCACTGGACCAAGGTGCATCACGCGGAGAATCCGCCGCTCGGCGAGGTCTACGTGGTCGGTATCGATCCGGCGGCGCAGGGGCGTGGGCTCGGCCGTCTGCTCACTCTCGCCGGTTTGCGTCATCTGCGGGACCGCGGGTTGGCCGAGGTGTTGCTCTACACCGAGGCCGACAATGCCGCCGCGGTGCGCACCTATACCCGGCTCGGATTCGCCCCCGCACACGTCGACGTCGCCTACGCCGCGGCGGATGCTGAATAACAGGCGGCAGAACGGGTGTCCCCGAGTAAAACTGGGGCAAACGTCACATCTACCAGGTGCAATCGCGCCGGGCTGTTCACTCTCCGTTCACTCAGGTCGGTCCAACTGTCAACCACGTGACTTTAGGTTGAGTGAGGGCAGCACACTGCTGCCTGGTGCGCAAGTTCCCCGCGAACAGCACCACAGCACCCGTCCGGGCCGGTGAGGGACCGGACGAGTTGGACGCCATTCCGGAGGAATAGTGAATCTCAAGCGCAGCAGCGCCCTCGTCGGTGTGCTGGCCGTCGGCGCCATGACGTTGGCCGCCTGTGGCAGCGACGACAACACCGCGACCGACTCGAGCAACGTGGCGAAGGTCGACGTCGCCTGCGGCGGCAAGGAGGCCCTCAAGGCCAGCGGTTCCTCGGCGCAGAAGAACGCGATGGAGCGCTTCATCGCCGCGTACGAGAAGAACTGCGACGGTTCCACGCTCAACTACACCTCCAGCGGCTCCGGTGCCGGTGTGAGCGAATTCCTCGGTGGCCAGACCGATTTCGGTGGCTCCGACTCGCCGCTGAGCGCGAAGAAGGACGAGCCGAAGAAGGCCGCCGACCGCTGCGCCTCGCCTGCGTGGAACCTGCCGACCGTGTTCGGCCCGGTCGCGATCACCTACAACATCGACGGCGTCGCCGATCTCGCGCTGGACGGCCCGACCGCCGCCAAGATCTTCAACGGCTCCGTGACCACCTGGGATGCCCCGGAGATCAAGGCGCTGAACCCGAACGCCAAGCTGCCGTCCGAGCCGATCGCCGTGATCTTCCGCAGCGACGAGTCGGGCACCACCGACAACTTCCAGCTCTACCTGGACTCCGCCTCCGACGGCGCCTGGGGCAAGGGCGCGGGCAAGGCCTTCAACGGTGGCGTCGGCGCGGGCTCGAAGGGCAACGAGGGCACCTCGGCCGCGGTGAAGAGCACCAAGAACTCGATCACCTACAACGAGTGGTCCTTCGCGAAGGCGCAGAACCTGTCGATCGCGCGCATCATCACCTCGGCGAGCAAGGACCCGGTGACGCTGAGCGTCGCGTCGGCGGGCAAGGCGATCGAGTCTGCGAAGGTCTCCGGCCAGGGCAACGACCTGGTCATCGACACCTCCTCGTTCTACAAGCCGTCGGTGGCGGGCGCGTACCCGATCGTCATGCCGACCTACGAGATCGTGTGCTCGAAGTACTCCGACGCCGCCACGTCGAAGGCGGTCAAGGCCTTCCTCACCTCGGCGGTCACCAACGGCCAGCAGGGCTTGGACGAGGCCGGGTACATCCCGATCCCGGAGCAGTTCAAGACCAAGCTGACCACCGCCATCAACGCCATCTCCTGATAGCAGTCCCCACATGACCGTGCACGACGAGGTTGCCGCCGCTGGTCCGTCGGATTCGACCGACCAGCGAGCAGGCGGAGATACTGCGCGCATGCCGAGCAAGCCGAGCAACGATCCGGCCGCGAAGAGGGCCCGTCCGCAGCACAGCCAGCGAGCGGAGATCATCTTCCGCTCCCTGGCGACGGCGGCCGGTGCGATCATCGTCGCCGCCATCGCGCTGATCGCACTATTCCTGCTCATCCGAGCGGTGCCGTCGGTGCTGGCGAACGAGGCGAACTTCTTCACCAGCACCGACTTCAACACCTCGGACGCCAACCACCTGCGGTTCGGCATCCGGGACCTGTTCATGGTCACGGTGCTGAGTTCGATCTTCGCACTGGTGCTCGCCGTTCCGATCGGCATCGGCATCGCGCTGTTTCTGACGCACTACGCGCCGAAGACGCTGGCGCGGCCGTTCTCGGTGGTCGTCGATCTGCTCGCGGCGGTGCCCTCGATCGTGTTCGGTCTCTGGGGAATCCTGGTGCTCGCTCCGCAACTGGAGCCGATCCAGACCTTCCTGAACGACAACCTGGGATGGCTGTTCCTGTTCTCGGACGGCAATATCCCGCTGGCCAGCGGCGGCACGATCTTCACCGCGGGCGTCGTGCTCGCGGTGATGATCCTGCCGATCATCACGTCGGTCAGCCGTGAGGTGTTCAACCTCACCCCGCGCGCCCACATCGAGGCGGCGCAGGCGCTCGGCGCGACGAAATGGGAAGTCGTGCGGATGACGGTGCTGCCGTACGGCCGCAGCGGCATGATCGCGGGCGCCATGCTCGGCCTCGGCCGTGCGCTCGGCGAGACGATCGCCGTGCTGATCGTGCTGAAGACGGCCGCGCATCCGGGACAGTGGTCGGTGTTCGACGGCGGGTACACCTTCGCCTCCAAAATCGCCTCGGCCGCGGCGGAGTTCAGCGCTCCGCTGCCGACCGGCGCGTACATCGCGGCAGGCTTCGTCCTGTTCGCGCTGACCTTCGTCGTGAATGCGCTGGCTCGACTCGCCGCGGGCGGAAGGGTGAACGGGTGATGACCACCTCGACTCTGGACCGGCCGATCAAGCCGCCCACCTTCCGGGACGTGAGCCTGTCGCGCCGGATACGCAACAACCTCGCGACCGGGTTGGTCTGGCTGGCGTTCGGCATCGCGCTCGTGCCACTGGCCTGGGTCCTGATCATGGTGATCACCAAGGGCTTCAGCGCCGTGGTCCGGGCCAACTGGTGGCAGAACTCGCTGAAGGGCGTGCTGCCCAACCAGGTCGCGGGCGGCGTCTACCACGCCATCTACGGCACCATCGCCCAGTCGCTGGTCGCGACGGTCATCGCGGTGCCGCTCGGCATCATGGCCGCGGTGTACCTGGTCGAGTACGGCCGTGGCGTGCTGGCCAAGACCACCACCTTCATGGTCGACATCCTGGCCGGCGTGCCGTCGATCGTCGCGGCGCTGTTCGTCTTCGCGCTGTGGATCGCGACGCTCGGGTTCCCGCAGAGCTCGCTCGCGGTGTCACTGGCGTTGGTGCTGCTGATGCTGCCGGTGGTCGTCCGCAGCACCGAGGAAATGCTCAAACTGGTGCCCGACGAGCTACGCGAAGCGTCCTACGCGCTGGGTATCCCGAAGTGGAAGACCATCGTGCGGATCGTGGTGCCGACCGCCCTGCCCGGCATGATCAGCGGCATCCTGCTCGCCATCGCCAGGGTGATGGGCGAGACAGCTCCCGTGCTGGTGCTGGTCGGCTACAGCAAGTCGATCAACACGAACATCTTCGACGGCAACATGGCGTCGCTGCCGCTGTTGATCTACCAGGAGCTGGCCAACCCCGAGGCCGCCGGACGCGAGCGAGTCTGGGGCGCGGCTTTGACCCTCATCATCATCATCGCCTTCCTGTACCTCGCGGCTGCGGTCCTCAACCGCCTGCTCACCCGGAACCGATAGAAGCGGAACGGATTACCGACAATGGCCAAGCGGATCGACGTCAAAGATCTGAACATCTACTACGGCAAGTTCCATGCCGTGTCCGATGTCTCGCTGACGGTGCTGCCGCGCAGCGTGACCGCCTTCATCGGTCCCTCGGGTTGTGGCAAGTCCACCGTGCTGCGTTCGCTCAACCGCATGCACGAGGTAACCCCGAACGCCAGGGTCGAGGGCGCGGTGCTGCTGGACGGTGAGGACATCTACGGCACCCAGGTCGATCCGGTGGGCGTGCGCCGCACGATCGGCATGGTCTTCCAGCGGCCCAACCCGTTCCCCACCATGTCCATCAAGGACAACGTGGTCGCGGGCCTGAAGCTGCAAGGCGTGCGCAACAAGAAGGAACTCGACGAGGTGGCCGAGCGCTCGCTGCGCGGCGCCAACCTGTGGAACGAGGTGAAGGACCGCCTGGACAAGCCGGGCGGCGGCCTCTCCGGCGGTCAGCAGCAGCGTCTGTGCATCGCGCGCGCCATCGCCGTGTCGCCCGATGTGCTGCTCATGGACGAGCCCTGCTCGGCGCTCGACCCGATCTCCACCCTGGCGATCGAGGACCTGATCACCGAGCTGAAGAAGGAATTCACCATCGTCATCGTCACCCACAACATGCAGCAGGCCGCGCGCGTGAGTGACCAGACCGGCTTCTTCAACCTGGAGGCCCAGGGCAAGCCGGGCAAGCTGATCGAGATCGACGACACCGAGAAGATCTTCTCCAACCCGTCGCAGAAGGCCACGGAAGACTACATCTCCGGCCGTTTCGGCTGATCCGGCCGCCGAGCGGCCTCGATCGGCACGGGCAGAGGAAAGGCCCTGGGTAGCGAGTCGGCTACCCAGGGCCTTTCTCCATTCGGAGCAGAAAATGCTGATCTACTGGTCTGGGGGTGTCTCGAACAGGGGCGTCTGCGCCGCTTCTACTCGACGGGTGTGTTCCGAATCCGATTGCCGATTCGCCATGTGGCCGCCGAGCAAACCGGTACTCGCGGGCGCTGTCGACGGTGAGCTGGGCGCGGAAGTGCTGCTGGGCGCGGTGGGTTCGGTACCGGTGTAGCTCGCCTGCCGGACGGACGCAGGCTGTTGTTCCGGCTTCGTTTCCGTGCCCTGCGCCGGCTTCGGATTTCCGGTCTTGCTGTCGTCGGCCTTCGAAGCCGGGTCATCCGCCTTCGGATCGGTGGCTTTCGCGTTCGGATCGGCTTTCGAGGGCTGGTCGGTGGTGGAATCGTCGGAGGCTTTGTCCGCCGCCGGTGTGCCGTCTTCGGCGGGCTCACCCGTGGACGGTGAATCCGCGGGCGTGCCGTCGGCCGCCTGGTCGACGCTGGTGATCACCGTATCGGCGGCCTTCGCGAAGTTCTCCGCGGCCGAGCCTGCGGAGTCGATCAGGCCCTTTCCCGCCTCTCCGCCCGCTTTGATGATGTCGTCGAGATCGTCGTCGAGCTTGCCGACGGACTCGATCAACGTCGGCACATCTCCGGTGATCCCGCCCACCGCGGTGATAAGACTCGTCACATCCGAGGGTGTCCAGGAATTCGGGTCGCTGGCGGGGCCGGTGGAACCGGACGACTTGGAGTCGTCGCTCTTATCGCTCTTGTCTTCGCCGGTGCTCTTGTCTTCGCCGGTGCTCTTGTCTTCGCCGGTAGTCTTGTCGCCCTCGTCGCTCTTGTCCTCGCCCGACTTAGACTTATCGGTCCCGTCTTCGCCGGTGGACTGCTCCTCGGCGATCGGATTCGCCTGCGGCGTGCCCGCGGGAGTGGTGGAAGGGTCGGTCGGATCCTCGTCGGTGTTCGCGCTATCGGACTGCCGGCTGTACACCGCGAGCGTCGGATCCGTCTGCTCGCCGCTGTCGAGCGGGTCGCCGTCGCCGAGCTGGTCACTGCGGGCGCGCACATTCCCGCTGGCCTGCTCGATCTTGGTGGCGACGTCCGATTGGGTGCCGAGCAGTTCGTTCAGCGCCGTGGTGACGGCGGTCTGGTGGGTGTACTGCGAGTCGCCGCCGTCGTCCGCGACGTCCGGCCCGGGAGTGACCTGCCAGTCCTCGGAGACGGTGAATCCGGCCGCGACGGCCTGGTCGACCTTGTCCAGCAAAGCTTGGCGGAACCCGGCCAGACTGGTGCCGCTATCGATCAACGTCTGCGCGAGTTCCTCGGTATCCAGCGCCACTTTGTTCGCCGCGTCGCGGTCGCCGGCTATCCGGTCGTAGGCCGCGTAATAGGCATCGCCGCTCCAATGCGCGCCTGCCGCACGAATCTGCGTCACCGTTTCATCGATCAGCGATACGAATTCGCCATTGCGAGTTCGTATTTCCGTTCCGGCTTCGCCCAGTTTCCACGGTTGCCATTCCGACCGCACCTGACTCAGCGTGGGCGTCGAATTCGTCGTCCTCACAGCTGCGCGCCCATCGCCTCGAGGCCATCGCGAAACTGCTGGTCGGATACCTCGTAGTTCGCGGCGCCGCCTTTGGCGATGTTGGAAATCCGTTTACAGCGCATGGCCATTCGCCGCCACGCGTCTTCGACATTCGCACCCGCCGCCGAGCACACTTCGCTCAATGCCGAACCGGGCAGCACATTACCGAGCGCGTCCGTGGTGGTACGCACCGTCAAGCCGCCGATATTGCCGCCGATTTGGTCCATCGACGCGGCCAACGCGCGCAGCTCTGCTGGATCGACGTTCATGACGCCCCCCTTCATACCGGATCCCCTCCGGCGTAACGCTATACCGGAGCAATCCCGCCCCGCGCGGCCAAATCTATCATTCACCGCCCGCGAAACGTCAAGCCCGGCATGCCTTTCGGTTATCCCTCGGCATCCGGGTCAGGGGGGAGGACGCCGGTCACCAGGAAGATGACCCGCCTGCCGATTTCGACGGCGTGGTCGGCGAAGCGCTCGTAGTAGCGGCCGAGCAGTGTGACGTCGACGGCGGCGGCTACGCCGTACTTCCACTCCCGGTCCATGAGCAGCGTGAAGAGGTGACGATGCAGGTCGTCCATCGCCTCGTCGTCCTCGTTCAGCTGCGCCGCGCGCTCGGGGTCGCGGGTCTCCAGCACCTCTCGCGCACCGGCGCCCATGTTCACCGCGATGCGGCCCATCTCGGCGAAGTAGCCGTTGACGGCTTCCGGTAGCGCGTGGTTCGGATGACGCCTGCGCGCGACCTTGGCTACGTGCAGCGCGAGCGCGCCCATCCGATTCACGTCGGCGACGATCTGGATCGTGCTCACCACTTGCCGCAGGTCGCCTGCCACCGGCGCCTGCAACGCGAGCAAGGCGAAGGCCTTCTCCTCGGCGTCCTGGATCAGCTCCGCGATCCGGTCGGATTCACTGATCACCTGCTCCGCCAGGGCGAGGTCCGCCTGGAGCAGGGCCTGGGTCGCCCGCTCCATGGCCGAGCCGGCAACGCCGGCCATCTCACCCAGCAGGTGGGCGAGCTCGGCCATTTGCTCGTTGTAGATGACACGCATGGAACCTGACCCTAGTTCGCCACGCTGACCAAGTCACGAACGCCGAGTGAATGACCGGTGTGCATCATTAGCGCGGGGGTTGCCGTTGATGGGTCAACAACCGGAAGCCGCAACCCTCGCCGGGCTGGTGGCGGCGACACCACGCCAATTTGTGATCTGCGTCGCACGCTCGCTGCGGTGTATCGGTCCTACTTGCAGATGTCCTCGGCCGCGTTGACGTGTTCCAGGTCGGAGGGCAGTACGGTCGGCGTCGAATCCTTCGGGGTGCTCGTCACCACGTTGGTGATCTCGTCACCGACCGGAGTCGGCGCCTTCACGACGACGCCGTTCGCCGAGTCGCCTCCGATGACGACCTCGACGATGCCACCGAGATCGTCGGCGGCCTCGATGGTCGCGCCGGGAATCGAGCTTGCCACGGTGGCCGCCTCGGCTTCCAGGCCCGCGGCGTAGCGGACCTTCGTCGTCGCTGAGGTGCCGTTGGCGTAATTTCCGGTGTTGTAGATCGTGAAGCCCTGGTTGCCGAGCTTGGTGGCGGCCGTGCGCGCCAGACCTTCGACCCCGGAACCGTTGGACACCAGCAGCGAGACGGTGGAGGGGTCCACCGCCCGGTGCTTGGTCGGTGTCGCCGCGGCCTGGGTGGGGACGGGCGCGTTCGCCTGGACGGTCGGCTTCTCGCCCGGCAGTGGCTGGTCGTCGCGGATCGCCTTGAAGATCGCCTTGATGTCGGATTCGCGGGGAATTTCGTTGCCGTAGGGGGTGGTGCCCGCGGTCGGGACGGTGATGAAGGTGACCGCGCCGGCATCGATCTTCTGCAGTGATCGTCCCAGCCTCAGCAGGTCGTCGGGTTCGACCTTCTGGACCCAGGTGTGCCTGCTGAACGCGTCGATGAAGCCTTTCAACTTGCCCGGATTGAACAGCACCTTGCTGGACAGCGTGCCGCGCAGCAGCGAAGCGAGGAAGCGTTGCTGCCGGTTGATGCGGTCGTAGTCGCTGCGTTCCTCACCGTAGACATGCCTGGCGCGCACGTAGTTCAGCGCGGTTTCGCCGTCGATGCGCTGCTTGCCCGGGTGTTCGAGGATGGTGCCGAGCACGCCGTCGACGAGTGGCTTGGACGTGCAGACCTCGACGCCATCGATTTGGTTGACCATCGACTCGAAACCGGCGAAGTCGATGCCGATGAAGTGATTGATCGACGCGCCGGTGAGGCGCTGAATCGTGGAGACGAGGCACATCGGGCCGCCGAGGTTGTAGACGGCGTTGAGCTTGTCGCCCATGGCCGACGGGAACTTCTCGGCGGAGTATGTGCCTTTTTCGTTGTCCCACCCATTGCACTGGGGCCTGGTCACGTCCAGGTCGCGGGGGAAGGACACTACGACGACCCGACTCCGGTCCTTCGGGATGTGGACCAGCATGGTGGTGTCCGCGCGGGCGCCTTCGGCGTCGTCCAAAGTGCCCGCGCCGAGCTGACCGTTGGCCCCTGCGCGGGTATCGGTGCCGACGAGCAGGTAGTTCTCGTCGCCGAGCTGAGCATTGGAATCGACGATGTCCTCTGAGTTCTCGTCGAGGGCGTTGACCTGGGTGAAGCCGTCCGTCGTCGACCGCAGGTAGCTCCAGCCGCCGCCGGTGACCAGCAATGCGAGGACGGCGCACACTGCTCCGCCCGCCCGTCCCGTGGCCCGCAGGCGCTTGTTGCGGCGCTCCCGGGAGGCCTCCAGGCGGGTCTGCGCGGAGGTGCCGACCGTCTTCGGCTTGGCGTCCTTGCCCTCCTTGGTGGGCCAGCCCACGCCCTTGCGCTTGGCGCGCGTCTGCTCTTCGAGCGGAGGAAGGACGTCGGTGACCTCTTCGGCCTGCTCGGGTTCCGGACGCGCGACCGGCGCCACAGGAGCGGAGCGCTCGGCGGGGCGGCGGTTCGCGGGCCGGGCGGCCGGTGTGGCGCCCGTGATGTCCTGGACCACCGGCGAGCTGCCGGTCTGGCGTGGCGGCGGCGCATCGGGGGCGCGCCGGGGACCGGCTGCGGCGCCTCGGCCGTTGGCGGCGGGGGGCCGGTTCGCGGCCGGATCGGCCGGGTGCCGGGGAGCTTCCTGCAGCGGCTCGGCGCGGGTGCCCCGTTGCGGTGGGGGGCCCGCCTGCGGCGGTACCGGCTCGGGGCGGCGCGTCCGGTTCTGCGGGGCACCCGCACCCGGTGGCACGGG
>NZ_BAFZ01000007.1 GCF_000308575.1 Nocardia exalbida NBRC 100660
GGTCGGCGGGTACGAGTCCCTGGGGTCGGCGCTGGTTTCAGTCATCTCGTCTCTTCTTTCCACGTAGCCTGAGCGCACGAATCGACGCAGCCGAGTTCGACAGTAATCAACTGTGACCCACGCCGCGTACGGTGTGCCTGCCGGGTTTCGCCTGCCCACGCCGCCGCGCGTCCGCCAGGGAGGTGCCGCGGGCGGCGCCTCCCGCCTCGTCTCGACGGAACCAAAGTTCCGGCCGAATGGTCATTTGCGCACGAAACTTCGGGTGTTTCGGCGATGTTGCCGGATCGGTAACAAGTGCAATCCACTCGGAGCAATCAGGTGACAGTGCCCCCGCCGGTGGCTACTCTGCCAACCACACAGGGGGATCGTGTCGGCATGCGCTGATGGATCTCGCGCGGGTGCCGATCGGCTCCCCCCTTCTCGCACCGGGAGGACGCGTTGAAATTCCACAGAGCGATGGCGTTGACGGCGGCAGTCGTACTGGCCACGAGCCTCGGGCTGTCGGCATGTTCCTCCGGTGACGGCGCCGATGCCGACATCGTCACCGTCAACGGCGGTGAGCCGCAGAATCCCCTGGTGCCCACCAACACCAACGAGAACATGGGCGGGCGCGTGGTCGACCGGCTGTTCGCGGGCTTGAAGTACTACGACGCCGACGGCAAGGCGCACGACGAGATGGCAGAGTCGATCCAGACCACGGATCGGAAGAACTACCGGGTGACCATCAAGCCCGGCTGGAAGTTCACCGACGGCACCCCGGTGACGGCGAAGTCGTTCGTCGACGCGTGGAACTACGGGGCCCTCGGCAGCAACGCGCAGTTACAGAGCTACGTGTTCGGCCCCATCGTCGGTTTCGACGAGGTGTCCGCGGAAAAGCCGAAGGCACAGACGATGTCGGGCCTGAAGGTGATCGATGACCGCACGTTCACCATCGAGCTGAAAGCTCCGTCGATCGACTTCGAGACCGAACTCGGGTACGCGCCGTTCTATCCGCTGCCCGAAGCCGCCTTCAAGGACATGAAGGCGTTCGGTGAGAACCCGATCGGCAACGGCCCGTACAAGTTCGCCCGGACCGGGGCGTGGGAGCACAACGTCAAGATCGATCTGGTGCCCAACCCGGAATACCCCGGCGGGCGCCCGGCCAAGAACAAAGGGCTGCGGTTCGTGATGTACCAGTCCTTCGATACCGCGTACGCGGACCTGCAGGCGGGCAACCTCGACGCGCTCGACACCGTGCCCGACAGCGCGCTCACCTCCTATCAGCAGGATCTCGGGGACCGCGCGATCACCAAGCCGACCGCCCAGAATCAGCACATCGGCATCCAGGCGAATGTCGCGCACTTCACCGGCCAGGAGGGACTGCTGCGGCGCCGCGCGATCTCGATGGCGATCAACCGGGAACAGATCGCGCAGAACATCTTCCACGGCACCCGGATCCCGGCGCGCGACTTCACTGCCAGCACGCTGCCCGGCTTCGACGCGAACCTGCCCGGCACGGAGGTGCTGAAGTACAACCCCGACGAGGCCAGAAAGGTGTGGGCGCAGGCCGACGCGATATCGCCGTGGTCGGGCCGCTACGAGATCGCCTACAACTCCGACGGCGGCCATCAGGCCTGGGTGGAGGCGGTGGCCAACAGCGTCAAGAACACCCTCGGCATCGACGCCATCGGCGTGCCGTACCCGACGTTCAAGAACATCCGCGACGAGGTGAACGCGCACACGATCAACAAGGCGTTCCGCTACGGCTGGCAGGGCGACTACCCGACCATGCTGCAGTTCCTCACCTCGCAGTACTACAGCTACTCCGACACCAACAACGTGGACTACAACAGTCCCGAGTTCGACCGCTTGCTCGATGCCGCCTTGGCCGCGTCGACCCAGGAGGAGTCCTACAAGCTCGTCGCGCAGGCGCAGGCGCTGTTGATCAAGGACCTGGCCGACATTCCCGTGTTCGATTACGTGGCCGCGGCGGGCCGCTCCGACCGGGTGCGGAATGCCGAACTCGCCTGGAACGGTCTGTTCGCCTTCGAGAACATCGAGAAGTAGCCGCCAGCCGCCCGGCGTCCGCACGACGCTCGGCGGCGCTACCCAGGAGGCGAAATGGCCTGGTATGTCGTGCGGCGTCTGCTTCAGATGATCCCCGTGTTCCTCGGGGCGACGCTGCTCATCTACGCCCTGGTGTTCCTCGTCCCGGGCGATCCGATCCACGCGCTGGCCGGTGACAAACCGATGACGCCCGCGGTCGAGGCACAGCTGCGGGCGCGCTACCACCTCGACGAGCCCTTCCTCGTGCAGTACCTGCTGTACCTGAAGGGCATCGTCACGCTGGACTTCGGCACCGCCTTCTCCGGCAGGCCGGTGCGGGACGAACTCGCGCGCGCGTTCCCGATCACCATCAAGCTGGCGCTCATGGCCGTGCTGATCGAGTCGGTCTTCGGGGTGCTGTTCGGCCTGATCGCCGGGCTGCGCAAAGGCAAACTGTTCGATTCGACGATGCTCGTGGTCAGCCTGATCGTCATCGCGGTGCCGGTCTTCGTGGTGGGCTTCCTCGCGCAGTATCTGCTCGGGGTGAAGTGGGGGATCGTTCCGGTGACCGTGTCCGGCAAGGCGACGGTCGGTGAGCTGCTGGTGCCCGCGTTCGTGCTCGGCTCGCTGTCGTTCGCCTACGTTCTGCGACTGACCCGGAACTCGGTGGCGGAGAACATGTCCGCCGACTACGTGCGCACCGCGACCGCCAAGGGACTCGGCAGGCCGCGTGTGGTGACCGTGCACATCTTGCGCAACTCGATGATCCCGGTGGTCACGTTTCTCGGCGCCGATCTCGGCGCCCTGATGGGCGGCGCGATCGTCACCGAGGGCATCTTCAACATCCCGGGCGTCGGCGGCACGCTCTACCAGGCCATCACCAGGGGCGAACCGCCGACCGTGGTCTCCTTCGTCACGGTGCTGATCGTCATCTTCCTGGTCACCAACCTGGTCGTAGACCTGCTCTACGCCGCACTCGACCCGAGGATCCGCTATGCCTGACCCGACCGAGGGGCAGCCGCGCCGCGGCCAGGAGCACTTCGTCGCGCCGCCCGACGAGGTCGAGGTGCTCGCCACCGACGCCGTGCCCGCCGCAGGCGCGCCGACCAGCATCTGGCGCGACGCGTGGCGGCAGCTGCGGCGCAACCCGATCTTCGTCGTGGCGGCGGTGCTGATCGTGTTCGTGCTGATCGTGGTGATCTGGCCGGGGTTGTTCACCGATCAGGACCCGCGGTATTGCAACGGCGATTTCAGCATGGATCCGCGCGGCGCGGGCCACCCGTTCGGTTTCGACAAGCAGGGCTGCGACATCTACGCCCGGACGGTGTACGGCGCGCGGGCCTCCGTGCTCGCCGGTGTCGGCGCGACGCTGCTGTTCGTACTGATCGGCGGGACGCTCGGGGCGCTGTCGGGCTTCTACGGCGGGCCGCTGGACTCGATCGTCTCCCGGGTCGCCGAGATCTTCTACGCGATTCCGCTGATGCTGGCCGCCATCGTGATCATGCAGCTGCTGGACGCGCGCACGATCTGGACGGTGATCGTCATCCTCGCCTCGTTCACCTGGCCGCAGGCGGCGCGGATCGCGCGCAGCGCCGTCATCCAAGCGAGGAACAGCGACTACGTCACGGCGGCGAAAGCATTGGGCGTCTCCCGCATCCGGACGCTGCTGCGTCACGTGCTGCCGAACGCGGCGGGACCGCTGATCGTGGTGACCACGCTGTGGCTGGGCGTCTTCATCGTCACCGAGGCGACGCTGTCCTATCTCGGCGTCGGCCTGCCGCGCACGGTGGTGTCCTGGGGTGCGGATATCGCCACCGGGCAGAAGGAGATCCGCACCTCGGCCATCCTGTTCTATCCGGCGACGGCGCTCGCGCTGACCGTGCTGAGCTTCATCATGCTGGGCGACGCCGTGCGGGACGCCCTCGATCCGAAGGCGAGGAAGCGATGAGCGAGACCGAGCGCCCGCTGCTGGAGATCACCGATCTGAACGTGAGTTTCACCGCCGACGGCAAGCCGGTGCCCGCGGTCCGGGATGTGAGCCTGTCGGTCTATCCCGGGCAGACCGTGGCCATCGTCGGCGAATCCGGTTCGGGGAAGTCGACCACCGCGCACGCGATCATCGACCTGCTGCCCGGCACGGGCCGGATCACCTCCGGCACGATCAGATTCGACGGCACGGACCTCACGGCGGCCTCCGCACGACAAATCGTCGCGGTCCGCGGCAGCGGCATCGGGCTCGTCCCGCAGGACCCGATGTCGAATCTGAATCCGGTGTGGAAGGTCGGATTCCAGATCCGCGAGACGTTGGAGGCCAACGGCATCGCGAAGGGCAAGGCCGCCAGGAAACGGGCCGTGGAGCTGCTCGAGGAAGCGGGCATGCCCGACGCCGAACGCCGGGTGAACCAGTATCCGCACGAGTTCTCCGGCGGCATGCGCCAGCGCGCGCTGATCGCGATCGGCCTGTCCTGCCGGCCCAAGCTGCTCATCGCGGACGAACCGACCTCGGCGCTCGACGTGACCGTGCAGCGGCAGATCCTCGACCATCTCGACCGGCTCACCGCCGAACTCGGCACCGCCGTGCTGCTGATCACCCACGACCTGGGCCTGGCGGCGGAGCGGGCCGAACACCTGGTGGTGATGTATCGCGGCCGCGTCGTGGAATCCGGCCCGGCCCTGCGGATTCTGCGCGATCCCCAGCACCTGTACACCAAGCGGCTGGTGAGTTCGGCGCCGTCGCTGGCCGCGCGGCGCTCGGCGGTGCGGCGCCGGGCACAGATCCGCGCGCAGGCCGTCCAGGTGGCCGAGCAGGTGGCGGCGGCCGACACGGAACTCACGGTGGTTCCGGACGAGGTGCTGGCCGCCGAGCACCTGACGAAGACGTTCCGCATCCGTGAGCGCACGCCGTGGAAATCGACCGAATTCGTCGCCGTGGACGATGTGTCGTTCCGGCTGCGGCGCGGGTCGACCACGGCGATCGTCGGCGAATCCGGCTCGGGCAAGACGACGGTGGCGCAGATGGTGCTGGGGCTGCTCGCGCCCACCTCCGGCACGGTCACGTTCGACGGCAAGGACGTGACCGCCCTGGACCGCAAGGGCGCGTTCGCCTTCCGCCGCAGGGTGCAACCGATCTTCCAGGACCCCTACGGCTCGCTCGACCCCATGTACACCATCTACCGCACCGTCGAGGAGCCGTTGCGCACCCATCGGATCGGCACTCCCGAAGAACGGGAGGCGACCGTGCGGGAGCTGCTCGACAAGGTGGCGCTGCCGGCCGATGTGCTGCGGCGCTACCCCAACGAGCTGTCCGGGGGGCAGCGTCAGCGCGTGGCCGTCGCGCGTGCGCTCGCACTCCGGCCGGAGGTGGTGGTGTGCGACGAGGCGGTGTCCGCCCTCGACGTGCTGGTGCAGGCTCAGATCCTCCGGCTGCTCAACGAGCTGCAGGCCGAGCTGGGTCTGGCCTATCTGTTCATCACCCACGATCTGGCCGTCGTCCGGCAGATCGCCGACGACGTGCTCGTCATGCAGCGCGGCAAGGTGGTCGAAGCGGCGACGACCGACGAGGTGTTCGACCACCCCCGGCAGGAGTACACGCGCAAGCTGCTCGACGCGATTCCGGGACGCGATCTGCTGGCCGGGTAGGGGAGCCGGGCGCGCGGATCGGTCCGCGCGGCCGCAAGTAGCCTCGTATGCCGTGACCGATCCGCTGCAGCCCCTCGTCGATCTTCCCGGTGTCCGGGACGCGGCCGACCGCGCCCGCGACGCGCTCGCCGAGGTGCACCGGCACAAAGCGAACCGGCGCGGGTGGCCGACCACGGCGGCCGAGGCCGCGGTGCGCGCGGCGCGGTCCTCGGCGGCCATCGACGGGGGCAGCACGGACATCCCCGCCGACGGGCGGGTGGCGGACCCGATACTGGCCGGGTCGTTGCGCGTCGGTCAGGCGCTGGACGGGGACGCGCTGCGGAATCTGGTGCGCACCTGGCAGCGCGCTCCGCTCCAGGCATTGGCGCGGCTGCATCTGCTCGCCGCGGCCGATCTGGTGCCGCGGGAGGAGTCGCTCGGCAGGCCGCGCTTCGACTCCGGCGTAGCGCAGCGGCTGGACCTGCTGGCGCAAACGGTGGTCGGTTCCCGCGCGCCCGCCCCGGTGCTCGCCGCCGTAGTACACGGTGAGCTACTGGCGCTGAAGCCGTTCGGCACGGCCGACGGCGTGGTCGCGCGGGCGGCGTCCCGGCTGGTCGCGGTGTCCAGTGGGCTGGACCCGCACAGTCTCGGCGTGCCGGAGGTGTTCTTGTTGCGCAGGCGTCAGGCGTACCTGGACGCGGCCGCCGGGTTCGACTCCGGGGATGCGGAGGCCGTCGGCGGATGGGTGATCTTCTGCTGCGCGGCCTTCGAAGACGGTGCGCGCGAAGCCACATCGATCGCCGACTCGGCGGCGGGATAACCCCCCCGGACACATCAAAGCGGGCGGCGTTGTCTGTCGACCTCACCGCCCGCTAGCACGGACTACCCGGTTACCAAGCGTGCTAGGTGGGTTGTGTTCTGCGGCCTCGGCGATAATCCGGACATCGGCCGGTTCATCCCCGCAACCTGTGCGAGGCCTTCGCCGTCGACTATCCGTATTTCGCAGGCCCACAACGCTTCTGCCCTTGTCGCGGCGCGCTCCGCGTGGGTGCCTGGTGTCCGTGCTGGGAAGGATGGTCGGGAGACAGTGCCTTCTCCTCCGGTACTGCCTTGGCCTTCCGCCCTTCCGTAGTTACCTTTCTACACTGTGACTGCACTCACATCAAGGGATTGTAAGACATTGAATAATCGGCGTGTTTTCCGGCGTTTCGTGGTTAAATGCCTGGTCCGCCGCGGCCTGTGCTAAGTCGGCAAATGCGTGGGCAAGCATCCGGCGACCAGGCATCACGAGGTGCTCGAGCGCTCGGATATCAGCGTCGGCGGCGCAGCATCCGGTAGCTGATCGCGCCCGCCAGTACCGCGCTCAAGCCGACCGCCGCCGTGGCCGCGACCGTCGTCGAGGACGGCGCCTGGAAGCGCGCCCACAGCGATACCGGGTTGGAGAAGGTCAGGATCGGCCAGCCGCGTGCGGTGGCCTCGCGGCGCAGATTGCGATCCGGGTTTACCGCGGTGGGGTGCCCCACCGCGCCGAGCAGGGGCAGATCGGTGATCGAATCGGAGTAGGCGTAGCAGCGCGACAGGTCGTAACCCTCCCCGGCGGCGAGTTTTTCGACAGCGGCGACCTTGCCCTCGCCGTAGCAGTAGAACTCGACCTCGCCGGTGTACTTCCCGTCCGCCACGACCATCCGGGTGGCCGCGGTGTGTGAAGCGCCGAGCGCTTCGGCGATCGGACCGACTATCTCCTCGCCGGATGCCGAGACGATCACCACGTCGTGGCCCCGGATCTTGTGGTCGGCGATCAAGTCGGCGGCCTCCGCGTAGATCAGCGGATCGACCAGCTCGTGCAGCGTCTCGGCCACAATGGATTTCACCTGTTCGACGTCCCAGCCCGCGCACATGCTGGTCAGGTGGGCGCGCATGCGTTCCATCTGGTCGTGGTCGGCGCCGGACAGCAGGAACAGGAAATGTGCGTAGCTGCTCTCCAGGACGGCGCGGCGGTTCAACAGCCCCTGCGCGAAGAAGGGCTTGCTGAACACGAACGTGCTCGACTTCGCGATGACGGTCTTGTCCAGATCGAAGAAGGCCGCGACGCGTCCACCCGTAGGGGCTGAGTTGTCCACCTGACCAGGATAGGCGGCGGAGTCGCCTCCCTCCGGAGGGGCGCTGAGCTGCGGGGCGGCTCACCCCGGTGCTTCGGCCGCGTGGCCGCATCATCTCGGCAGCCCGGTGTGGTGGCCTGGCGGACCGGCGGACCGGGTCCGCCGCGCCTGTCGTGTGGCTTCCCTGCCTTCGATCCGCCGCAGGTGGGCGGCGGATGGACGACGGTCGTGCCCGATCGGCACGCGTGTTCCGAACGGCGGCGGGCGTGCGGACGGCGCGTCGGTGGAGTTTGCCCCGTAGACGCCGAAGCCACGAGGGCCACAAAGATGTCCGTCGGCAGACTTGCGTTGTGGGCGGGGCTTGGGTGTAGTATTGCTGGCACCTGGACATGGTCCAGGCGCGTTCAGCCCGACCCCCCGGGGCTGAACCCCGACGGCCCCAGCCTCCTCCCCCCCCGGCTGGGGCCGTCCTCTATTTCAGGGACAGTGCGGTAGGACGCCCGGCTCGGAAGTTGTCCACACCCCGGAAGCTATCCACATTCAGCACATCGGCCCTTCTTTGTCCGTGCGTGTTCAGCGACGCTGACCTGCATGAACCTCGAAGCATCGGAGCCGACCGGGCCGCCGCCCGCTCTCGTGCTCATCGATGACGACCGCCTGCGCGAGGAGGTCCGGCGTATCGCGGCGGCCGCCGAACGGTCTCTCGATGAACGGACCCAACCGGTCGGCAGGCATGTCTGGACGGGCGCTCCGCTGGTGATACTCGACACCGATACGGCGCGGGAGGCGGCCGCGGCAGGATACCTGCGCCGGACCGGCGTGGTGTTGGTAACCGATGGTGAGCCAGGCTTGCTCGACTGGCAGGCCGCCGCCTCGGTCGGGGCGGAGCGGGCTATCGCCCTGCCCGGCGCGGCGGTGGGGCTTATCGAGATGTTTGCCGAGTACGGCGAACAACGTGCGGGCGATGGCGTGGTGGTAGCCGTCGCGGGGGCGGGCGGTGGGGCCGGAGCATCCACCTTGGCCGCCGCGGTCGCGCTGCGCGCCGCCGCGGAAGGGTTCCGGCGCGAGACCTTGCTGGTGGACGGCGCGCCTTTCGCGGGTGGCCTCGACCTGCTGCTCGGTATCGAGAACACGGCGGGGTTGCGCTGGCCCGATCTGGTGATCGAGGACGGGCGGGTCTCCGCGACCGCGTTGCACGGCGCCCTGCCCATCGCGGCGCCCGGCCTGGCGGTACTGTCCTGCGGACGCTGCGGTGCGGGACGATTGCCACGCGAGCTCGGTGCGGCCGGAGTCCGCGCTGTGATCGAAGCGGGCCGTGTCGCAGGCGATTTCGTAGTTTGCGACATTTCCGGTGAGCGCGGACCGCATGCCGACCAGATGCTCGACTCGGCGGATCTCGTGGTGCTGGTCGTCCCGGCGCGCCTGCGGGCGGTCGCCGCCGCCGAAGCGGTGTCCGCGCACATCGCGCGCCGAAACCCGAACCAGGGACTGATCGTTCGCGGCCCGGCGCCCGGTGGCCTGCGCGCGCCCGAGGTCGCCGAGGTGCTCGATCTTCCGCTGCTCGCCGCCGTCCGTGCCCAGAGCGGTCTGGCGCACCGGCTGGAGCGCTGCGGGATCTCGGTCCGCAGGCGCGGACCGTTGCGCGATGCCGCCGACGCCGTGCTCGGCGTGCTCAGCGCACCACCTGGGCAGCGGAGGTGAGGCGGGGAAGATGAGCGCGATACTGACCACCGAGCTGCTGGATCGGGTGCGGGAGCGACTGGCCACCGAGACCGGCGATCCCGATCCGGCGCAGGTCGCCGCCGCGATACGCGCCGAAGCGGGCGGGGTGCTGGGGGACACCGATCTGCTACGCGCCCTGCGGTTGTTGCAGACGGAGCTGACCGGCGCGGGCGTACTCGAACCGCTGCTGCACGATCCGCACGTGGCGGACGTCTTGGTGACAGGTCCCGACGCGGTGTGGATCGATCGCGGGCACGGTCTGGAGCGGACTTCGATCACGTTCTCCGACGAGGCCGCGGTACGGCGGCTGGCGCAGCGCCTGGCATTGTCGGCCGGGCGACGGCTCGACGACGCACAACCATGGGTGGACGGCCGGCTGACGGGAACCGGCGCGGCACTGGGGGATTCCTTCGGTGTCCGCTTGCACGCGGTCCTCGCGCCGGTCGCGCACGGGGGCACCTGTCTGTCGCTGCGCGTCCTTCGTCCCGCTACTCAGGGACTCGACGCGCTCGCGTCGGCGGGCGCGGTGCCCGCCGACGCGAAGGTCCTGCTGAAACGAATCGTCCGGGCGAGGCTGGCATTCCTCGTGGTCGGTGGCACCGGCGCAGGCAAGACGACGCTGCTGTCCGGCCTGCTCGCCACGGTGGACCCCGCCGAGCGGATCGTCTGCGTCGAGGATGCGGCGGAACTCGCGCCACCGCATCCGCACGTGGTCCGGCTGGTCGCCAGGACCGCGAACGTAGAGGGCGTCGGTGAGATCACCGTGCGCGACCTGGTCCGCCAGGCGCTGCGCATGCGGCCGGACCGGATCGTGGTCGGCGAGGTCAGGGGAGCCGAGGTGGTCGACCTGCTGACCGCGTTGAACACCGGTCACGACGGAGGAGCTGGCACCGTGCACGCCAACTCACCGCGAGAAGTCCCGGCCCGCTTGGAAGCCCTCGCCGCCTTGGGCGGAATGGATCGAGCGGCCTTGCACAGTCAGCTCGCCGCCGCGGTGCAGGTCGTCCTGCACGTGCACCGTCGATCCGACGGCTCGCGCGGCTTACGCGAGATCGGCCTCGTGCACCGTACCGGCGAGGGACACGTGCGGATCACGCCCGCCTGGCTCGACACGGGTGCTGCTCCGGCCGCCACGGACCTGTCCAGCCTGCTCGCCGAACGGCTCGACCGATGAGCGGCGCGCTCTTGTGCCTCGCGCTGGCGTTGATCGTGGTCCCGGCGCCGCGGTCGCGCCGCCGGTTCGAGCGGTTGTCGACCGCGCGAGCCGAGTATCGGATGCCGGAGCGCGAAAAGCTGTTTCGCGCAGTGGCGAGCGCAGGCGTGGTGGTTGTGCTCCTCATCTTCGGCCCTGGTCCTTTCCTCGCGGCCGGCCTGGTCGGCGGAACGGTCGGGTTGCGGGCCCGCCGGGCGGCGCGGGACCGGCGCAGGAGTGCCGAGCAAGGACATCTGCTCGACGCTTTGGAGGCCGTGATCGCCGAACTGCGGGTCGGGGCGCACCCGAGCGCCGCCGCCGAGACCGCCGCGCGTGAGGCGCGGGGCGAATCGGCACGCGCGTTCGCCATCGGCGCCGCACGCAGCCGGCTCGGTGGCTCGGCGGCGGAGGGCCTGCGCAGACCGGATTCCTTGATCACCGAAGAACTTTCCCGGGTCACGGGCGCTTGGCAGGTGGCCGAGCGGCATGGCCTGGCGCTGGCCGAGTTGCTGTCGGCAGCCCGAACGGATCTCGCGGGCCGCCTTCGATTCCACGGCCGCACCACAGCCGCGCTGGCGGGTGCGCGCGCCACTGCCGCGGTCCTCGCCTGCCTGCCGCTTCTCGGCATCGCCCTCGGCCAAATGATGGGCGCAGCGCCGCTGCACGTCCTCTTCGCCTCGTCCGCAGGGACGGTGCTGCTTCCGCTCGGCGCGGGCCTGGCCTGCGCGGGCCTGCTGTGGACCGATGTGATCACGCGAAAGGTGCTGTTATGAAGAGGCTTACGACGGTCGGCTGTGAGCGGCCCAATATCCAAGCTGCCCTGCCGCTTTCGATGTCGGCGTCGATACGCGATGCGTGGAAAGCCGTCGGCGAGATGTGGAGGTCCGTAGGCCCGCCGATTGCAGCGGTGGTTTCTGCCATAACCGCGAGCGGTACGGCCGCACGAAGCCACCGCCCGGTCCGCAGTGCCCGCCCATCGCCGCGACCGCCGGCCGATCTCATCGGCGAGTGTGTCGGCGGCGTGGGCAGGTCGGCTGAGCGCGGCATGTCACCGTGTGTCCTGCCAGCAGGCCGCGCGGGTAATCCTCGCGCCGAGCGTTCCGGGAGTTCCGGCACGCCGGTGACGCGTGCCACGCCGCCGTGCAGCCACGCGACGGGTCGCGTCCCTGGTTTTCGCTCGAGGGTTGTGGAGCGCGGTGGCATGTCTGTGGCGTTCGGTGTGCCGCCGTATGGCCTGATGAGGGGTCATGTCCGCGGTTCTTGCGCGAGGGTCGTGGGGCGCGCTGGAACGTCTGTGGCGTTCGGTATGCCGCTGTTCGGCCTGATTACGCGTGGTGTCCGTGGTGGTCGCTCGAAGTGTGGTGGGCGCGGTGCTGTGGCGTTCGGTATGTCGCCGTGTGGCCTGACGGCAGGTCATGTCTGCGGTTCTCGCCCCACAGAGCAGGAGAGGAAGGCTGATGATTGCGTTCACCCCGAATCTGGCGCCGCCGTTATTGCTGGTAGCGGTGGCACTCGCACTGGTCCCCGGGCGGGTCGCCGTCAGCCGGCGGCTACCCGCCTTCGGCCGGGCCCACCAGGGGCCGACCGAGTCGGCGCGCCGAGCGCACAAGGGGATGGATCCGCTGGCGGTCGCCTCGGTTCTCGATCTGCTGGCCGCCTGCCTGCGGGCCGGGCTGCCCATGGCAGGCGCGGCGCGGGCCGTGGCGCCGGAGGCGCCCGAAGCGCTCGGCGAAGCCTTGCGCCGCGCCGCGGACCTGCTCGCCTTGGGGGCCGACGCGGCCACGGTCTGGGAACAGGTGGCGCGCGACGCCAATGGGCGTCCCGCGGCCGAGGAGATCGAGTCACTGGCCCGGATGGCACGTCGCTCGGCACGCTCCGGGTCATCTCTGGCGGCCGCGGTGCTGGAACTGGCCGAGCAGCAGAGGTCCGCCGTCGAAGACGCGGCAGCCGCGAAGGCGGAGCGCGCGGGTGTCCTGATCGGCGGCCCGTTGGGTCTGTGCTTCCTCCCGGCCTTCGTTTGCCTCGGCATAGTGCCGGTGGTCATCGGCTTGGCAGGACGAGTGCTCGACGGCGGACTGTTGTAATCCTGCGGCATCCCGCGGCTTTGCCTTCCACGAGATCGGCTCGAAGCACGCGGTGCTTTCGGACGGGTTCGGCGGTTCAGGGCGCGGCGGTGCGGGGGTGTGGCAGCAGACCGGGTGTGAGCGGATTGCTGTCATCCCGCGACGTGCCGTGGCTTCGCGATCCGACAGTGTCGGCTCGGAAGTGTGACGGGCTCGGCGGAGCACGGTGCGGCGGTGCGTGGTCGGCGGTTCGGCGGGGCGAGGTGGCGCCGCCGGGCATTTCGCGAGGCGAGCGTTCGCCTGATCCGGGTGTGCGGATCGGCGGCGGCGAGGTGGTTCCGAGACGGCGGCACGCGCCGCGGACTGCTTCGGAACAAGCGTGCCCGTGCGGAGCGGCCGCACGGGCCGGAAAGGAGGAATCGGGTGCGTATCCAGGGGGTCGCGAGGTCCGTGGGCCGGAGGATGAGGGCTGTATATATGGGCTTGCGGGTACGAGTGCTTCGGGCGGTGGTCGCGGAGGACGGCATGAGCACGGCGGAGTACGCGATCGGCACGATCGCGGCGGCGGCATTCGGCGCCGTGCTCTACGGGGTGGTGACCGGCGACAGCATCGTGAACGCGCTGACGAAGATCATCGACCGGGCGCTCAACACGTCGGTGTAGGCGTCGCCGCGGCCGAACGACGCCGTGCCGCTCCGGGACCGCGCGACGATCGGGGAGCGGTGACGGTCGAGGCCGCGCTCGCATTGACCGCGCTCATGGCGGCCGTCGTGCTCTGCCTCGGGGCTCTACTGGCGGCGTCGACGCAGGTCCGCTGTGTCGACGCCGCCCGCGAGGCGGCCCGCCTCGTCGCTAGAGGCGATCAGGCCAACGCTCGCCCGGCGGCCGAGCGCATCGCCCCGCCCTCGGCCGACATCGCACTCCGCATCGAGGGCACTCGTGCCATAGCCGTGGTCTCCGCGGGAACTCCACTGTTACCGCTGCTCACCCTCCGCGCGGAAGCGGTCGCGACGCTCGAACCCGGGGTCGCGAAGTGAAAGGGGGTAGCCACGGCGTGTTCCCGCATGGGCCACGCTGCGCATCACGAGAGTTGTCGGTGCGGTCTGCCTGGTCGGCGGATGTCCGAGCGGGCGCGCCGACGATGGAAGGTCTCTCACCCCGCGGCTCGGTGTGCCCCGGATCGATGAGGCCACGCCGGTCCATGCCGTCCTGCTCCGAAGGGCCGACCGCAGGTCGAGTGCTGCGCGTTCGATGCCGCCAAACGCGCGCCCGAGGCAGGTTGCCGTACTCGAGAACAGGTGCGACGCGTCCGGTGCGCCTGCCCGGCGACCGACCGACCGCCTGCCCGACCCGTCACGCTGCGGCAATCAGAGGACGGGTGGGCCGAACCCCGACTTCGACAGAGGGTGTGACATGACCGACCTGAGCGACCCCGCAAAGCACGTCCAAACCGGCGACCGACTCGCACACCGTATGGGCTCTGCGGCATGGCGCCACGCCCATCCGCTCGACGGCGTGGCCGGGCCGGCCTGGCGGGAGGCATCCGTGGCGCGGAGTCCACGACGCGCAGCCAGCGAGGACGGGTTGGCCACAGTCTTCACCTGCCTGGCGCTCGTAGGGCTGATCGGTGTGACGCTCTTGATCGCCCAGGTGGGCACCGTGGTGGTGACGCGGCATCGGGCACAGGCAGCCGCTGATTCGGCGGCGCTCGCCGGGGCGGGCGCGTTGGTGGCCGGCGTCGAAGCCGCATGCGCGGAGGCGGACGAGGCGGCGCGGCGGATGGGAACACGAATCCGCCTCTGTGAGGTTGCGGAGTGGGACCTCACGGTCGTTGTGGAAAGGAATGTACCAATAGGTCTGTATGGCGATCGCGTCGTTCGAGCGAGTGCGCGGGCCGGGCCGGTTGAAGGCTGAGGAGTTCGATACACGGTCGCCCTTGCGTCGCGTCCGGTAGCGGAAATCGGTAATTCTACTGGCCGGTTAAAAAGCGGGCCCGTGGAATTCCCCGCGCGGGTCCGGATATCGAATACCAATGAATGCGCATGTCGGCAATGGACTCAGTGGCAATACTCTAGTTAACATGAAACTAATCCTTTTTATTCACGGAGGGTGAAGCGGTGTCATTCCACTGGGAGGTCTCCCAGTCTTCCCAGCGTGTGCGCTGGCAAGGTCGACAATTGGTCACGTGTCCGACTCTGCGCCGTCACGAATCGTGCGATGCCTTCGCGCCGGCGGACAGTTCGGTCAGCACGGCGGTGAGCAGGCGTGCCGCTGCCGCCTTGTCCAGCGGATGGTTCCCGTTGCCGCACTTGGGTGATTGGACGCAGGACGGGCAACCGGCGGCGCAGCCGCACGACTCGATGGCCGACAGGGTGGCCGAAAGCCACTGCCGCAGCTGGGCGAAGCCGCGCTCGGCGAAACCGGCCCCGCCGGCCTGGCCGTCGTAGACGAAGACGGTCGGCAGCCCGGTGTCCGGATGCTCGGCGGTGGAGACGCCGCCGATGTCCCACCGGTCGCAGGTCGCCACCAGGGGCAACAGCCCGATTGCCGCGTGCTCGGCCGCGTGCAGCGCTCCGGGTACGTCCTGGGGTTCGATTCCGGCCAGCGCCAGCAGCTCCGGTGTCACCGTGTACATGACCGCCCTGGTGGGCAGTGTCTGCGGCGGTAGATCGAGTTCGACCAGGTCGAGCACTTCGCCGGTGACCAGCGTGCGCAGGTAGCCGATCACCTGACTGGTAACCCGCACCCGCGCCAGCCCGGCCGTCACGTGACCGTGAGAGCGGCGGTCGGTCACCGCATCGATGTCGATCGAGGTCACCTGACGCGCGCTGGTGGTCCAGCCGGGCTCGGCGGCGTGTACGAAGGCCACGCCGTCGTCGAGATCCAGCTCGTCGACCACGTAGGTCTCGCCCTGGTGCAGGTGAACGGCGCCGGGATGCAGCGTGGCCCGGGCCCGTCCCGCATCCGCGGTGCCGAGCAGCCTGCCGGTTTCGCCGTCCACGATGGCTATCGGAGCGCCGATGCCGCCCCGGACATCCACCGCGTCGTGCGGTTGCGTCTCCGCGGTCACGTACCAGCGCGCGCGATCCTCCGTTCCGCGCCGTCTGATCAATCCTTTCGCCGCCAACTCGGCAAGGACCTCGCCTGCGCCGAGTTCGTCCACCTCGGCGTCGGTGAGCGGCAGCTCCAGCGCGGCGCACAGCAGCTGCGGTCCCAGCACGTAGGGATTGCGCGGATCGGTGATGGTGGCCTCGACCGGCTTGTCCAGCAGTGCTTCGGGGTGGTGGACCAGGTAGGTGTCCAGCGGGTCGTCCCGCGCCACGAGCAGCACTAGCGATCCCTGAGCGCGTCGCCCGGCCCGTCCGGCCTGCTGCCAGAACGACGCGACCGTTCCGGGAAAACCGGAGATGACCACGGCGTCCAGCCCCGCGATATCGACGCCGAGTTCCAAGGCGTTGGTCGTCGCGGCGGCCAGTAGCGATCCGTCCGACAAGGCCGCTTCCAGATCGCGCCGGTCCTCCGCGAGATATCCCGCGCGGTAGGACGCCACACGCGCGGCCAAGTCCGGATCGATCTCGGTCAGCAGTCTCCTGGCCTCCATCGCGGTGAGCTCGGCGGCTCGGCGCGAGCGGACGAAGGTCAAGGTCCGAGCGCCTTCGGCCACCAGATCAGCCATGATCCGCGCCGCTTCCGCGGTGGCGGGCCTGCGCACCGGCGCACCGTTCTCGCCGGTGAACGCGGTGAGCAAGGGCGGTTCCCAGAGCGCGACGGTCCGTGGACCCTGCGGCGATCCGTCCGTGGTGACCGCGGTGCACGGCGCGCCGATCAGGCGCGACGCGGCCGCCGCCGGTTCGGCCGAGGTCGCCGAGCAGAGCACGAACACGGGGTCCGCGCCGTATTGTGCGGCGATCCGCCGCAGCCTGCGCAGCACCAGCGCGACATGCGAGCCGAAAACACCTCGATAGGCGTGGCATTCGTCGACCACTACATAACGCAGCCTGCGCAGTACGCGCGCCCAGCGCTGGTGGGATCGCAGTATGCCCAGGTGGAGCATGTCCGGATTGGTGAAGATCCACCGCGCGTTGGCGCGTACCCACTCGCGGATCTCGGCAGGTGTATCGCCGTCGTAGGTGGCCGGATGGGTATCGCGCAACGGGCCTTCATGCGTGAGGGCGCCGATCGCGCGCAATTGATCGGCGCCGAGCGCCTTCGTCGGCGACAGATACAGCGCGGTGGCCTTGGGATCGGCTCGCAGCGCCGTGAGCACCGGAAGCTGGTAACCGAGCGATTTGCCCGAGGCGGTCCCGGTACTCACCACCACGTGCTGTCCGTGGAACGCCGTATCCGCCGTCTCCACCTGATGGCGCCACGGCGCCTCGAGGCCGGTGTCGCGTAATGCCGCAACCACATCCGGTGATGCCCAAGCGGGCCAGGCGGAGTGTGCTGCGGCCCGCGCGGGCAGCTCGACCACATGCGTCAGCCGAGGATCGTTGTCCGGCACCCCCGTTAGGACACGATTCAGCAACGATGCCCCGTAGCTGGGCCCTGCGGGAGGCCGTCCACGGAGCGCTGAGGGCGGCTGATTCACGACGCGAACCCCGCAACACGCTCCGGAAGTGTGAAACGTGTGCGTCCGGCAACCCCTACCTGCCATTTCGATACCAAATAGCGACCTGGGTCACAGCTTCTTTGCTGAACGTCGACTCGGTTATCACTAAGCAAACGAACCCCAAGTCTGGATTCCACCATTGTGTCCCTCACCTGCGCATTCGCAAGATCAACTTTTTTGCAAATTGTCGGTAACTCGACTGTTGAATTGCCCGAAGACATGGTTCACTGGTTCCTGGTCGCAAGCTTCTGTGTTCGAGGGACGGATCCAAAGTCCAAACCGTCAGCAGGATCGATGTTGCGAACGGTGTGCTTGGTGCTTTCCTGCAGGGGGAACCAACAGTACAGCGGTCGGAACGGACCCGGTGGACGAACCCAGTTGTCCGCCGTTCCGGTAAGAAAAGAGAAGGAACAGAATGGCACAGGGAACTGTGAAGTGGTTCAACGCGGAGAAGGGGTTCGGCTTCATCGCGCCGGAGGACGGCTCCGCTGACGTCTTCGTCCACTACTCCGAGATCCAGGGTTCGGGTTTCCGCACCCTCGAGGAGAACCAGAAGGTCGAGTTCGAGGTCGGCCAGGGCACCAAGGGCCCGCAGGCCACCGGAGTGCGTGCACTCAGCTGAGCGCACGAGGATCCACAGCTCGTCCCTCACCACCGGCAACGGGGTGAGGGACGAGCTATATCTGGGGTAGTCACGGCCCGTGTGCGCCGGCGGATCGGTCCGCCGAGCATGCCGCGGCGCAGGTGTGGCGAAACGGCAGGCATACTGAGTCGAACTGGCGGGCGTACGCTCAGTGGTTCGAGTCGGAAGCACTCGACCACACGCGGCGTCACGGTATAAACGTGTCTGGTGCGACGTTCAGCCGTCGCAGCCGCTCACCCCAAGCCGCGCACAGCGGAAACTACGCAGCGCGGGTCGATCAGGAAAGGTGTATTCGCCGGTGGCAACACGAGACCGCGGTGCAGCCGACCAGGGCCGTGCCCTGCGTCGTCTCGTGATCGTCGAGTCCCCGACCAAGGCCCGCAAGATCGCGCCGTACCTGGGTCGTAACTACACGGTCGAGGCGTCGGTCGGTCATATCCGGGATCTGCCGCGCGGTGCGGCGGATGTCCCGGCCAAGTACAAGGGCCAGTCATGGGCGCGCCTCGGCGTGGATGTGGACAACGACTTCGAACCCATCTATGTCGTCAGCCCGGATAAGAAGGCCAAGGTCACCGAGCTCAAGAGCCTGCTGAAAGACGCGGACGAGCTCTACCTGGCCACCGACCCCGACCGCGAGGGCGAGGCGATCGCCTGGCACCTGCTGGAAACGCTCAAACCCAAGGTGCCGGTCCGGCGGATGGTGTTCCACGAGATCACCGAACCCGCCATCCAGGCCGCCGCCGCGGACACCCGCGACCTCGACAACGATCTGGTGGACGCGCAGGAGACCCGCCGCATCCTGGACCGGCTCTACGGCTACGAGGTCAGCCCCGTGCTGTGGAAGAAGGTCATGCCGCGGTTGTCGGCCGGCCGCGTGCAGTCGGTGGCCACCCGGGTGATCGTGCAGCGCGAACGCGAGCGGATGTCGTTCCGTTCCGCCGAGTACTGGGACATCGCCGCCAAGCTGGACGCGGGCAACGGCGCGGAGGGCGACGCCACCAATCCGAGGACCTTCGGCGCCCGTCTGGTCACCGTCGACGGCGCGCGGGTCGCCACGGGGCGCGATTTCGGATCGGACGGGCAGCTCAAGGCCGCGAGCGGCGTCGTCGTCCTGGACGAGGGTTACGCGCGGCGGCTGGCCGAGGCGCTGGACGGCGCCGACCTGGTGGTCTCCTCGGCGGAGGCCAAGCCGTATACGCGCAAGCCCTATCCGCCGTTCATGACCTCGACGCTGCAACAGGAGGCGGGACGCAAACTTCGTTTCACCTCCGAGCGGACCATGCGGGTGGCGCAGCGGTTGTACGAGAACGGCTACATCACCTACATGCGTACCGACTCCACGACGCTGTCGGAGTCGGCCATCGCAGCGGCCCGTGCGCAGGCCACCCAGCTCTACGGCTCGGAGTTCGTGCACCCGACCGCACGGCAGTACACCCGCAAGGTGAAGAACGCGCAGGAGGCGCACGAGGCGATCCGTCCGGCCGGCGACACGTTCGCCACGCCCGGTCAGTTGCACGCGCGGTTGGACAACGACGAGTTCCGGCTCTACGAACTCATCTGGCAGCGCACGGTCGCCTCCCAGATGGCCGACGCCAGGGGCACCACGCTGACGCTGCGCATCACCGGCGTCGCGGGCACCGGCGAGGAGTGCGTGTTCTCCGCTTCGGGCCGCACCATCACCTTCCCCGGCTTCCTGAAGGCCTATGTGGAGAGCGTCGACGAGGAGGCGGGCGGCCAGTCCGACGACGCCGAGTCCAGGCTGCCCGCGCTGGACGAAGGCCAGGCGGTGACGGCGGTCGAGCTGAATCCCGATGGGCACAGCACCAACCCGCCCGCGCGCTACACCGAGGCGTCGCTGATCAAGACGCTCGAAGAGCTCGGCATCGGCCGCCCGTCGACGTATTCGTCGATCATCAAGACGATTCTCGACCGCGGCTACGTCTATAAGCGCGGTAGCGCGCTGGTCCCGTCGTGGGTGGCTTTCGCCGTGATCGGCTTGCTGGAGGAGCATTTCGGCCGACTGGTCGATTTCGACTTCACCGCTGCCATGGAGGACGATCTCGACGCCATCGCCGGTGGACGCGAGCAGCGCGGAAACTGGTTGTCCAGCTTCTACTTCGGCGGCGATCACGGTGTGGAAGGGTCGGTCGCGCGGTCCGGCGGTCTGAAGAAGATGGTGGGGGAGCGGCTCGACGACATCGACGCCCGCGAGATCAACTCCATCAAGCTGTTCAGCGATGCCGACGGACGCGATGTCGTGGTCCGCGTCGGCAAGTACGGGCCATACCTGGAGCGGATGGTCGCCGATCCCGATGACCCCGAGGGTAATCCGGTGTCGCAGCGGGCCAACCTGCCGGACGATCTCCCGCCGGACGAGTTGACCCCCGAGGTCGCCGAGAAGCTGTTCTCGACGCCGCAGGAGGGTCGTTCGCTCGGCGTCGATCCCGAGTCGGGGCACGAAATCGTCGCCAAGGAAGGGCGTTTCGGCCCGTACGTCACCGAGATCCTGCCCGAACCGCAGGTCGAGCAGGGGCAGGAACCCGCCAAGAAGACCACGAAGAAGGCCGCTGCGCCGAAACCGCGCACGGGCTCGCTCTTCAAATCCATGGACCTGGCCACTATCACGCTCGACGACGCGCTGAAGCTGCTGTCGCTGCCGCGTGTGGTCGGTGCCGACCCGGCGAGCGGTGAGGAGATCACCGCGCAGAACGGGCGCTACGGGCCGTACCTGAAGAAGGGCACCGACTCGCGTTCGCTGAACACCGAGGATCAGATCTTCACCGTCACGCTGGAGGAGGCGCTGAAGATCTACGCGGAGCCGAAACGCCGTGGGCGGCAGGCGTCCAGCGCCGCCCCGCTGCGTGAACTCGGCAACGACTCGGCCAGCGGCAAGCCGATGGTGATCAAGGACGGCCGCTTCGGTCCGTACGTCACCGACGGCGAGACCAACGCGACGCTGCGCAAGGGCGACGAGATCGAGTCGATCACCCCGGAGCGGGCCATGGAGCTGCTCGCCGACCGGCGGGCTCGCGGGCCGGTGAAGAAGACCGCCAAGAAGGCCGCCGCGAAGAAGGCTCCCGCGAAGAAGACCGCGGCCAAGAAGACCGCCGCCAAGAAGGCGACCACCACGAAGACGGTGGCCAAGAAGACCGCGGCGCAGAAGACGGCGGCGAAGAAGACCGGCGTCGGGAAGTCGTGAGTTCTCGGCGCGTGGCGGTAGCCGTAGCCTGAGCGCCATGAGTACCGAACAGGAGCGCGAGGATCTGATGGCGATGCTCGCCGACCAGCGCGAGCTCTTCCGCATCACCCTGCGTGGCATCGACGACGAGCAGGCGCGGAAGCGAACCACGGTGAGCGAGCTGACCCTGGGCGGGCTGCTGCACCACCTGGTCAGCTGCGAACGGCACTGGACGTCGGTGATCGTGCGGCGGGACGAGAACGCGGAACTGGATGTCTCGCAGTTCGGGGCCGAGTACGTGATGGCCCCCGAGGAGACCGTGGCAGGCCTGCTGGCCACCTGGGACGAGGTTGCCGCGGCGACGGCCGAGCTGATCCGCTCGGTGGACAGCCTCGACACCTCGATCCCCACTCCGACGACGCCGTGGACTCCGGAGCGCGTCTGGTGGTCGGTGCGCTACACGGTGCTGCACATCCTGCGGGAGATCGCGCATCACTCGGGGCACGCCGACATCATCCGTGAGGCGCTGGACGGGGCGAACAGCACGCACCAGCGCGCCTCCTAGCCTGGTCTGTCGAGTACGGCCGACTCGCTGTGGCCGCCGTGAGATCCCGGTGATGCCGGGTCCCGAAGGTGGCCTCGCACGCATCAGCTGGTGCGCAGAAGCTCTTCGGGCGATACGAGTGTCTCCCCCAGTCGGTTCGGCCGCGCGACGTTTCGATCCATCACACGGTGGATGCGTATGTGGACGCGATCCGGGGACGGCGGCGGAACAGCACGGCTGTTGCGGGCCGAGTCGGCCGTGCGGGAGAGTGCGCGCGTCGCCATTGCGGTGCTGCGGTATCGGCCTGAAACCGTTGGCAGGGCGGGGTGTGTGGTGAAGTGCGCGCTGCGGTGGGCGGTGAGAGTGCTCAGGTATCAGCCCGAAACTTGTCGGGAGGGGCGGGGTGTGTGGTGAAGTGCGCGCTGCGGTGGGCGGTGAGTGCTCAGGTAGCGGCGTGAAACCGTCGGTAGGGGCCGGGCGTGTGGTGAACTGCGCGTCCTGGTGGGCGGTGAGAGTGCTCAGGTATCAGCCCGAAACTTGTCGGGAGGGGCCGATAGGGTGTACGGCGTGGCGGGAGTCTTCGATCGATTGGTCGGCCAGGAGGCGGTCGAGTCCGAGCTGACGGCTGCCGCCGTAGCCGCGCGCGGGGGAGCGGTCGAAGGCGCGATGACGCATTCGTGGTTGTTCACCGGCCCGCCCGGCTCGGGCAGATCCGTCGCGGCGCTGTGCTTCGCGGCGGCGTTGCAGTGCACCGACTCGGGGACACCCGGGTGCGGCAGGTGTCACGCCTGCACCACGACCATGGCGGGCACGCACGGCGATGTGCGCCGGGTGGTGCCCGAGGGCCTGAGCATCAGCACCAAGGAGATGCGCGAGATCGTGCAGGTGGCCTCGCGCAGGCCGAGTACCGGGCGCTGGCAGGTGGTGGTCATCGAGGACGCCGACCGATTGACCGAGGCGGCCGGAAACGTGCTGCTAAAGGTCGTCGAGGAGCCGCCGGAACGGACGGTGTTCCTGCTCTGCGCACCCTCGGTCGACCCCGAGGACATCTCGATCACACTGCGCTCCCGCTGCCGGCACGTACACCTGGTGACGCCGTCGGTGCCCGCCATCGCGCGGGTGCTGCGGGAACGCGACAACCTCGACGAGAAGACCGCGAACTGGGCCGCCTCCATCAGCGGCGGCCATGTCGGCCGTGCCCGTAGGCTCGCCACCGACGAGGAGGCGCGAGGCCGCCGCCGACGCGCTCTGGCCTTGGTCACCGCATCCGGGAAGCCCGGCGCGGCCTACGCCGCCGCCGACGAGCTGGTACGCGCGGCCGACGACGAGGCCAAACAGATGAGCGCGACCCGCGACGAACGCGAGCGCGAAGAACTCGCGACCGCGATGGGCGCGGGCGGCACCGGCAAGGGCGCGGCGGGCGCGACTCGCGGCTCCGCCGGCGTGCTGAAGGACTTGGAGCGGCGGCAGAAATCCCGTGCGACCCGCACCGGCCGCGACGCACTCGATCGCGCTCTGATCGACGTGGCGGGCGTCTACCGGGACGCGCTGGCCGTCCGATTCGGCGCCACCCGGCTCGGCTCCGGCATCGCGCTCACCCACCCGGACCTGTCCGACGAGATCCACGACTTGGCCGAGCGTGTGCCCCCCGAAGGCCTGCTGAAATCCATCGAGGCCGTGCTCGCCTGCCGCGCCGCGCTCGACCTGAACGTCAAACCCCGTTTCGCCCTCGCCGCCATGGCCGCCGCCCTCATCGCGGCCCGCGCACAGTGACCGTGACCACCTGTTTTCGCGATCGGCCCGCGAGAGGATAGACTCGCTTGGCCGAAAGGCACGCCGCCTTAGCTCAGTCGGTAGAGCGCTTCACTCGTAATGAAAAGGTCGGGGGTTCGATTCCCCCAGGCGGCTCAAAAAGCCAGGTCAACGGTTGTTTCCGTGCTGGGACGACTCAGTGCCGCAGTTGCGCCTACCGCAAGCCCGAGGTTGTCGTACGACGCTGTGGAACTGGAAGCGATACCGGCCGATCCCCACTCGTGGAGCGAGTCTGCGCGTCAGGGTGCGTCCAACACGCTTGCCGGAACCCCGTAGGGGAGAAACCGCACTCGACGGCGATTATCGGTGTTGTCTCGATGTGCGCGTAAGGCCTCGAGTTCGCTCGGGAAGACCTGGTCGATCCTGGCCTCGCCGGTGTCGTCGATGCTGTAGATCGCCCATACCCCGCTGCCCGTCTCGCCGGTGATCTCGCCCTCGGGCTCCGGTGGACGTGGCCGTTCCGGCTGGACGAACTGACCGAACAGCGACGCCAGCGAACCGAGGCCGGCGTGGTCGACGCGGTCGAGGTATACGCCGGCTTTCCCGAGCAGGTCGCGGAGTTCGGTTCCCGCCCCACGCAGTGCGCGTTCGAAATCTTCCGGATCGATGCCGAAAGGTCCGTTGGTTGGCATCATGTTCTCCTGGGGACGAGGTGGGCGCTACGACCTCAGTGTGCTCGCGAAACGCCGACTTCGCCACGCCGCCCGCATCTGTCCTCGACAGCTGAGCGGCGGTGACGAGAGCGTTGCCACGCTTGGTTCCGGAGCGGCCTGCCCAATCCAGCGATCCTCGATTTTAGTGACCTGCATCACATTGTGTCAGGATGTGCGCCCCGGCGGTGTCTTGTTCCCGAGCCTCTCGGAGCGAAGGAGACACCATGAGCAAGAACATCGATGTGGTCGTGATCGGCGGCGGATACGCCGGCGTGATGGCGGCGAACCGTCTTACGCAGCGTGCCGACGTGACGGTGACCGTGATCAATCCCCGCCCGCTCTTCGTCCCACGGCTGCGTCTGCACCAACTGGTGGGCGGTACCCACGATGCGGTCGTCGACTATGCCGAAGTCCTCGCCGAGGGTGTGCGGCTGGTCGTCGACAGCGTGACCGGAATCGACGCGGCCGGGCGCCGGGTGACGATGGCGGAGGGCGACGAGATCCGCTACGACTACCTGATCTACGCGGTGGGCAGCGGCAGTGCGGGCCCACGGGTGCCGGGCGCGGCAGAGTTCGCCTACCCGGTCGCGACCCTGGAGGCGGCGCAGCGTCTGCGGTCGGTGCTCTTCGACACGCCCATGGCGGCTGCGGTGACGGTCGTGGGGGGCGGTCCGACCGGCATCGAGACCGCCGCCGAGCTGGCAGAGCGGGGGCGGCGCGTCACGTTGGTCAGCGGCGGGATCCTCGGCCCGTATCTGCATCCGAAGGCTCGGCGCACAGCCCGTAAGTATCTCGCCAAGCTGGGGGTCAGTGTGCTGGAGGGCCCGGACTCGGCAGTCGCCGCGGTGACGCGGGAGGCCGTGGAACTCGCCGACGGCCGCACGTTGGCGAGCCGGGTCACCATCTGGACCGCGGGCTTCGGCGTTCCGGATCTGGCCGCCCGCAGCGGGCTGAGCACCGATAGCGCCGGGCGTCTGCTCACCGACGAGACCCTGACCAGCGTCGACGACGAGCGCATCGTCGCGGCGGGCGATTCGGCGGCACCGTCGGATCTGCCGTTCCGGATGAGCGCCTACGCCGCGGGTTGCCTCGGCGCCCATGCCGCGGACACCGTGCTGCACCGCATCGCGGGTGACCGGCCCGCGCCGATCGACCTGTCGTTCCCCGCCATGTGCATCAGCTTCGGCCGTGGTGCCGGGATCTTCCAGCTCGCCCACAAGGACGACACCGCGCTGCGGCTCTACTTCAGCGGGCCGGTGGGCAAGAAGCTCAAGGAGTTCTCCTGCGCCTCCAGCGTCGAACACCTGGTGAACGAGGCGCGTAAGCCCGGGTCGCATTCCTGGTTCAAGGACGGCAAGCACAGGCCGGCTCTGCTGGAAGTCCGGCGTAGCGTCACCGCGTCACCGGTCGCCTAGCCGATCCCGCCGGTGACTTCGACTGCACGATGTGCGGCAGCGCCCCTGAGCGCGGAGGCTGCCGCACGCGGCAGCGACAACCGGCGTCGCACGGCCCCCGACGGCAGGAAGAAGAGGACTGGATGGACACAGCAAATGAACCCGGCGAGTCGCGGCGGGCCGACGGTGCGGGAGCGGGTCGCGACCATGCCACGGTCGAGGCGACGGAAACGTTCGTCGCCCACCGCAACCTGCTCTTCACCGTCGCCTACGAGATGCTCGGATCGGCGGCCGATGCCGACGACGTCCTCCAGGAGACGTGGTTGCGTTGGGTGGCGGTCGACGCGGCGCACGTCGACGACGCCCGTGCCTATCTGGTTCGGATCACCACCCGTCAGGCGCTCAACCGGCTGCGGTCGATGAAACGCCGCAGGGAGGCTTACGTAGGTTCCTGGTTGCCCGAGCCACTGCTCACCACGCCGGATGTGGCCGCCGATGTCGAACTCGCCGAGAGTGTCTCGATGGCGCTGATGCTCGTGCTGGAGACGTTGACCCCGACCGAACGCGCGGTGTTCGTGCTGCGCGAAGCATTCGGGATGGGCTATGACGACATCGCGGCCGCGGTCGACAAGACTCCCGCCGCCGTCCACCAGCTCGCCCACCGCGCCCGCCGCCACGTCGAAGCCCGTCGTCCGCGCCGCTCGGTCACCGCGCGAGAGGCCGAAGCGGCTGCCGCCGCGTTCCGGCGCGCGCTCGAGACCAGAGACCTGCGCGGCCTGCTGGACATACTGGCCCCCGACGTCGTGGCGATCAGCGACGGAGGTGGCATCAAGCAGGCCACACCGCGTCCGGTCATCGGTGCGGGCAAGGTGGCCCGGTTCATCGTCGGCGGGCTCACCAGGAACGACGTCGCGCTCATCGTCGAGGCGACCACGGTCAACGGCAGTCCCGCATTGGCTCTGTACGTGGACGGAGAACTCGACGGTGTCATCGCGATGCGCGTCGAGGACACCCGTATCGCCGGTCTCTATTACGTCCGCAACCCGCAGAAACTGACCCGCGTCGATTCCGAGATCCCACTCACTCTGCGCTGAACACCGGTTACGGCGCGTCCGCGCACCGCTTGGGGCTCGCCTACCCGCGTCTCGGTTGCGGGCGGGTCCGGCGGGCTCATCCTGCCTGCGGCACGGCGGGTAGGTCGTCGAGGGTGCCGAGGAGTGGGGTCAGTCGCTGGAGTTCTTCCAGATGTGTGGCGCTGAGCAGGGCCAGGATTTCCTTGCCCGCCTCGGTGAGGGTGAGGTGGACGACGCGGCGGTCGTTGCCCTGCCCTCGCTTGCGGGCGACGAGGCCGAGTTGCTCGGTGCGATCGATCAGTTGCACCACACTGTGGTGGCGGGTGGACAGGTAGCCTGCGATCTCTCCGATCGTCGGCCCGCCCGGGGCGGAATGCCCGCGGATCGCCAGCAGCAGTTGGTGTTGCGTATCGGTGAGCCCCACTTCGGCCGCCCGGCGCTCACTCCACCGCAGGAGCCGGCGAAGCCCGGCCCGGAACGCCAGCAGCCGCGAGTACTCCTGATCGCTCAGGTGCTGAGACTTAGGCGGTACCGGCGATGGCATCGACTCATCCATCATGGAGTGATATTATCACAGAGTGATATATCAGTGAGCGGCGATCAGGCCCGGCCGCGTCGCGGAACCGATCGCGGCCGCCCGGCTCGGGAGAGAGCTTCGATTCGCCACTACGTCTGAAGGGTGGTGGAGAGTGTGAGTAGTGAAACCATGATGAGTCGGCATCCCGACATCGTGGAGTTGCGGGAGAAGTACGAGCGCGCCTCGGAGGCGCCCGACGCCCAAGCGGTCACCGGCCTGATGTTCCTGACCGGGCTCTACATCGCTATCTCCCCGTGGGTCGTGGGGTTCAACGGGTTCTCGACGTTGACCGTCAACAACCTCGTCGTCGGCATCGCCCTCGCGATGCTGGCCTTCGGATTCGCCTCGGTTTACGGCCGGACCCATGGCATCGTCTGGGCCGCGCCGCTGCTCGGCCTCTGGACGATCCTGGCCCCCTGGGTGGTCAGCGGCGACGTCGACACCACGTCGACGATCTGGAACAACGTGGTCGCCGGCGCAATCGCTGTGCTGCTCGGCCTGGGCTCGATGTTCCTCGGGATGAGCCGGACCGGCCGCCTCACCGGCGAGGCGCCTGCCGCGAACGCGACTCGAACGCAGCGACCGTCCGGGCTGCCGCCGGAAACTTCCGCCCGGTGAGCGCGTAGTGCATCCCGGCTGAATCGGCACGGCTTTTTCCACGCGCAAACCCCTGCAAATAGGAGCCGTCCGAGGATGCGTTCTTCGCACACTGTGAGGTGTTGGGTCTGGGGTGGCCGCGGGCGCTGGCTACCCCAGACCCGACCTCTACCGAAAGCCGCCTTCCCCCCGCCAGGCAGAACGACCGGCGGTGGGCGTTCGCCCGAATTTTCTGCGAAGGTGTCTATGTGAAGGTGCTGAGCAGGAACCACGTGACCGTCAGCGGCAAGACCGGCGCGCCGGTGGTCGTGCTCGCCCACGGTTTCGGTTGCGACCAGCACATGTGGCGGCTGATCGTCCCGGTTCTGGAGCGGGATTTCACCGTCGTACTGTTCGATCACGTGGGTGCGGGCCGCTCGGATCTGTCGGCCTGGAGCCCGCAGCGTTATTCCAGCATGGACGGGTACGTCGAGGATGTGCTCGCGCTGCTTCGCGAACTCGATCTGGGGCCGGTGATCTTCGTCGGGCACTCGGTGAGTGCCACGATGGGAGTGCTCGCCGCCGCCCGCGAGCCCGCGGCGTTCGCCGGACTGGTGCTCGTGGCTCCTTCGCCGTGCTTCATCGATGATCCGGCCACCGGATATCGGGGCGGCTTCGACGCCGCCGACATCGACGAACTCCTGGAGGCGCTCGATGCGAACTATCTGGGCTGGTCGGGCGCGATGGCGCCGGTCATCATGGGCAACCCCGATCGGCCGGAGCTCGCCGAGGAACTCACCGACAGTTTCTGCCGCACCGACCCGCAAATCGCACGCGTCTTCGCCCGCGTCACGTTCCTCGCCGACAACCGGGCCGATCTCGCGGCGGTGGAGGTACCCACTCTGATCCTGCAATGCTCCGATGACGCTATCGCCCCACTCGAGGTCGGGGCCTTCGTCCACGAGCGGATCCGCGGCAGCAGACTGGTCACGCTGACGGCAACCGGCCACTGCCCCCAGCTCAGTGCTCCGGCGGAGACCGCCGACGCCATAGCCGCCTTCGCCGCCGAGACCGGATGACGAGCGCCGCGGGCGACCGAGACTGTGGCAGTGCTCTCGGAGCGGGGACCGATGACGACGCGGCGTTCGCCGCGTTGCTCGAGGACAGCGTCGAGGACCTGTACGAGAACGCGCCCTGCGGGTACCTCTCCACCTCGCTGGACGGTCGCATCGCCAAGGTGAATGCCACGCTGCTCGACTGGCTGGGCTGGCGGCGCGACGAACTGGTCGGCCGGAAGCACTTCTCCGACCTGCTCACCGTGGGTGGCCGCCTCTATCACGAGACCCATTTCGCTCCTCTGCTGCGCATGCAGGGGAAGATTCGCGGCATCGCCCTGGAGATGAAGACCACCGACGGCCGCCGACTACCCGTGCTGGTCAGCTCGCAGGTCAAGACCGGCAGCCAGGGACAACCACTTCTGATTCGCACCACCGTCTTCGATGCCCGCGAGCGCCGCGCCTACGAGACCGAGCTGCTACGGGCACGACGCGAAGCCGAGCAGGAGCGCGAACGCCTCCAGCGTCTGAACGCCACTTTGCAGACCACCCTGCTACCACCCGAACTACCCGATGTTCCCGGCCTCGAGGTCGCCGCGTACTACCACATCGCCTCCGCCGACGAGGTCGGCGGCGATTTCTACGATCTGTTCCCGATCACCGGCGGCAGCTGGGGAATGTTCCTGGGCGATGTCTGCGGCAAAGGCGCTCCCGCCGCGGCCCTCACTTCCCAGGCCCGCTACACACTGCGCACCGCCACCGCCTACACCCGCGATCCGGCCGCCGTGCTCGACATGCTCAACACCACCCTCACCGAGCGGTCCCACGGCCACAACCGACGGTTCTGCACGATCATCTTCGGCCTGATCGAACCCACTCCCCAGCGCGGGGGTTGCGACATCACCCTGGCCGGTGGCGGGCACCCGCCGGCCCTGCTCTTGCGCTCCGACGGGGACGTGGAGGAAATGCATACCTGGGGCGGTCAGCTCATCGGGGCGATCCGAAACGCCCAGATCGTCACCAGGAAAGTCCGGCTCGAGGTCGGCGACACCCTGATTCTCTACACCGACGGGCTCACCGAAGCCCGCACGACGGCGAACGGCGGTCGCTACGGCGACGGCGCGCTCATCGAATTCGCTCGCGCGCTGGCGCCGGTCACCGCCTCCGGCGGTGTCGAGGCCATCCGAGAACTGCTCGCCTCCTTCGGATCCGGAGTGGAGGACGATACCGCCGTCCTCGCCATCCACGCGCTACCTCCAGCGCAGGGCACCACGCCCTGATTCCGGCCGGGGGACAACGGGTTCGAGAGTTGTGCCCCACCGTGAGGGGATCCGTTCGACCGCGCCCCGAACCGCTACCTGCTGAAACGCCGCTTCGCTGAGCGGGGAATATCTCACAACTTTAATGAGCCGTCGAATAGTGGCACAATTCACAACGAACCAATATTCATGTAACCCTGGCGTAACCAGGTTCCGCTCGGGGCGATGAGGAGCGACGCCGGTGCAGATGCCGAGGACCAGATCGAGGCTTACGTCCCTCGGAGACCCATCGGTGCCCGGCATCGATGCGGTCCTATCCTGCCGACCCTCACGCGGCCCCGTGGTCGAACCGGCTTCTTCTGCAATCGAGGTGATCATCAAGTGTTGGAAAACCGAACCAAGGTAATCCGAAGTCTGGTTCCCGCCCGGATGGACCGGCTTCCGTGGACCGGGTTCCATTGGCTCATCGTCGTGGGGCTCGGCGTCTCCTGGATCCTGGACGGAATCGAGATCCAGATCGTCAGCAGCATGGGTGGCCCGCTACAGGACGCCGATGCACTGCATCTCACATCCGGTCAGGTCGGCGCGATGGCTTCGTGGTATCTGGCCGGCCAAGTCGTCGGCGCACTCGTCTTCGGCCGGCTCACCGACCGGCTCGGCCGCAAGAAACTTTTCATTCTGACCCTGGCGATCTATCTGATCGGCAGCGGATTGGCCGGTTTCTCCTGGAATGCGTGGTCGCTGTATTTCTTCCGCTTCATCGCGGGCACCGGAATCGGTGGAGAATACACGGCGATCAATTCGGCGATCGACGAGATCATGCCGTCGAAGTATCGGGGCCGGGTCGACATCGCGATCAACGGCACCTATTGGGGCGGTGCGGCTTTGGGAGCGGCGGCCAGCCTGGTCCTGTTCAACGAGCGTTTCGTTCCGACCGATTGGGGATGGCGACTCGGATTCTTCATCGGACCCGTCCTCGGGCTCGTCATCATCTTCCTGCGCAGGCACATCCCCGAGAGCCCCCGCTGGCTGCTCACCCACGGGCGGGCCGAGGAAGCGGAGCGGACCGTCGACGAGATCGAAGCGCAGGTTCGGAGCAGGGGAGTCGAGCTCCCTCCGGTCGACGAGAGCAAGGCCCTGGATATCGTGGACACGGAGCGGCTGTCCTATCTGCAGATGGGGCGGATCTTCTTCGGACGGTATCCTTCCCGTTCCTTCCTCGGATTCACGATGATGGCCACGCAGGCATTTCTGTACAACGCGATCTTCTTCACCGTCGGCTTGGTTCTGATCAATTTCTACAACGTGCCCGCGCATCACACGGGATATTATTTCTTCCCCTTTGCGATCGGCAACCTGATCGGCCCATTGGTACTCGGCCCGCTCTTCGACAGCATCGGTCGCCGGAAGATGATCTGCGCGACGTACTCGATATCCGGTTTCCTGCTTTTCATCTCGGCCTGGGCATTCAACGCGGGCATGCTCGACGCCACCACGCAGACGATTTTCTGGTGCGTCATCTTCTTCTTCGCCTCGGCGGGCGCTTCCTCCGCCTATCTCACGGTCAGCGAGATCTTTCCGCTGGAACTGCGTGGTCAAGCCATCTCGTTCTTCTTCGCCATCGCGCAGGGCGCCGGCGGGGTTGTCGCACCGTTCCTGTTCGGGCACCTGGTAGGCGGCGCCGACAACCCGAGCCCCGACCGGTTCCCGCTCACGGTGGGGTACCTCATCGGCGCCGGGTTCATGATCGTCGGCGGTCTGGTCGCCTGGTTCTTCGGAGTGAACGCCGAAGGGCAGTCCCTGGAGGACATCGCGGATCCGCTGTCCGTGGCGAAACCCGGAACTCCAGTTGCCATAAGTAGCGAGCCGGTGTCTGACGGCGCGTCGGGCATCGATTCGATGAACGGGGATTAGCGAGATGGTGCAGCCGACTCCGTGGCGTACGAGCAAGGATCGACAGGCAGCCGCACCGCGCCGGTCTGCGGGCAGGGTCCGAAAACGCCGAGTCGACGGCGAGAAATTACGAGCGCGGCTGCGGCCCTTCGTGATCTTGCTCCGGGACAACGCGGGCTTCCTGTGTGCCGCGGTGGGGAGCTTGATCACCTTCACTCTGTTGTTCAAGCCGTGGCTCGCCACCGGAGGGCCCGATGGCACGATCTGGAGCAATGCGTTCGGTCAAACCCACATCACCACCACGCTCGTCGGCCTGTGGTCGAAGAGTCCGCCCAACCACTCCAACCTCAGCGGTAAGTGGGCCATTCTGGCCACCATCGCGATCTTCCTCACCGTCATCGCCGCGGTGATCAATCTCTGGGCCCGCACCGAAGCGCTCGCTCGCTTGACGACCGTTTCCGCGGTGGCGGTGGCGCTCTTCGTCGCCTTCACGCTCGTCTATCTGAACGGAAAGGGACCGGAGCTGCGCTCGATGATCGGGTCCGGCCCACCCACCGACCTCGGGACTCAGGTCGGCTACGTGGTTCGATGGGCCTCGGGCAATGGGCAGTACCCCCTGCCGGGACTACGAAAGGTGGAGTTCTCCACCGCGAAACTCACCGGCACCGCGTTGCTGGCCGGCGCGACGGCGATGTTCTCGGCCGTGGTGGCCATCGCGCAATGGGTGCGGAGAATGAAGGCACGCAGTCGCTCCGACTGAGTCCCGGGCTCGGCCGGAGCGCGGGACTGTCATCGGTGTCAGGAGGCCCAAGGGCCGATACCGCCGACCTTCTCGATGCGGATCCGGGTGAGGTAACCGGGCGGGGCGTCCGCGGGAGGAAACGCGGCATTCGGACTTGCCAGAGTCTTGGCGAGTTCTCGGAGCAGCTCGGGGGCGCCGCCCTCCACCACGCGGGCGGTGCCGGTGATCGAGAGATACGGGCGCATCACCTCACCCCCTTCCGGGGACAGGATGGTCACCGCGACGCGCGGGTCGCGGCGGACGTTCCGGATCTTCTGGTAGACGCCGAGGTGGGCGGTGACGAGTTCGTCGCCGCCCGGTGTCGATTGCAGAGCCACCCAGACGACCGAGACCTGCGGGCTGCCGTCCGGGTTGATCGTGACCAGCGTCGCGTCGGCACCGGGTCCGATGAGTGCACGGGCGTCGTCGTCGAGTGTCATGTGTTGTTCTACCGCTCGGCCGACGTTTTCATTCCCGCCCCGGCGCCCGACGAGATCGCGCTTGGAACAAGCGGATCGGATGGATCCGCCATTGATCGAGAACCTGCGCCGGTCGTGCCGGGGGGCGAGCTCGGACTACGTGACTACGAAGACTCCCTTGCCCGGGACGTGCGGAGAGTCGGTCGCGATCAGGACTTCCACTCGGCCGAGGCCTGCGGGAATGCCGACCGGTATCCACGAGCCGGCGACGTTCTCCTCGGCCGGTGTCCGGTCGTCGAGCCGTATGGGGGGAAGGGTTCCGAAGACGCCGGTATCGGAGTTGCGCCACGAAACGGTGACCGTTACGCCGCAGGAGCCGCCGGGTCGATCGGGTGCGAAGACGAACTCCGGGTGGATCCAGAGCGTCGGAACACCGGAGTAATTGCGGTCGGGGTCGTAGAAGGCGGCGATCATGCCGATGCCGGCACCATCGCCGCCACAGAGCGTTCGCGCAGGGGGGACGCCCAGGGGAAGCGCGGAGGCCGCGGGGGCGGTCACACCGAGTGCACCGATTGCCAGAGCCAGGACCGCCACGCCACGCCAGACACTCACCGCTGCTCCCTTCGTCGAACCCGAACCTGTCTGTCCTCTGAGTCGCCTTGAGTTCGCTGAATGTTAACGAGAGCGCGTGGAGGGCGAGTTGAACAAAGGAAGCCCGGCGTAGAAACGCCGGATTTTCCTGGTGAGCGACAGGCTGCATCCGAAGAGCCGTCTACGGAGTATCTGGTTGGCAAACATACGAGAGCGCGATAGCGGACCGCTTGTCGGCGGTCGGCTCACCCTCGACCCTGGACCGGGCGTCATCGACCGGCCCAGGAAGCGGTCTCGGGTCAGCCCGCGGCCGCGGAGCGCAAATGGGCGGTTTCGGCGATAGCGGCCAACTCCGCGTTGAAGCGGTCGGCGGCTTCGATATTGCCCAGGTGGCCGGTGGGCCACACGTGGTAGGCGGCCAGATGGCCCGTCTCGGCGAGAGCGTCGGCGATGCGGCGCGACATGCGTTCGGGCAGCAAGCGGTCGTGCGCGCCCGCGATCACGGTGGTCGGCACCGTGAGGGAGGCGGCGGCTTCGGCGAGATCCATGTCGGCCAGCGCGGCGGCGTGCCTGCCGCGCGTCAGCGGCCGGCACGACCGCACGATGCCCAGCGCGAACTCCACCTGGTCGGCCGTCGCGTGCGGAGTCATCACGCGCGCCTTGAGCAGCGCGCTGGCCGGCCAGCCGCCCGGTAGCGGGACCGGCGCGGTGAGCAGCGTCTCCGCGACGATCATGGGCATCCGCACGGTGGCGCCGAGCACGGTGATCGGCCGATCCGCCAGTGTCAGCGGCTTGTTCAGCAGCGGAAGCAGGTCGGTGTCGTAGCGGATGTTGCCCGAGGAAGTGTTCAGCAGCACGGCGGCGGCGGCCTGCTTGCGCACCTGCTCGGGATAGCGAGCGGCCCACGCCTGCACCGTGATCCCGCCCATGCTGTGACCGACCAGAACGGCTCGTTGCCCCGGGCGGAGCGTCGCATTCAGGACTACCGAAAGGTCATCGGCCAGCGAATCTTTGGTGGGGGCCGACTTGCCGAGTTCGCTGGCGCCGTGGCCGCGCTGGTCGTAGCAGACCACGCGATACCGGTCGGCGAAGGCGTTGATCTGCGGGTTCCAGTACTCGATGCTGCAGCTCCAGCCGTGGATCAGGACGATGACATCGCCCTCGGCGGGACCGTACGCGTGTACTCGCAGGCGAGCGCCGTCCTTGGTGGTGACGGGGATGACCGCGTGACGGGCGGTGGGCGCGTTCAACGACGCGGTCCGGAAGGTGCGGGACCGCAGTCCGGCACGGTAATCGGCGGTGAGCGCACCGTTGTGCGCGTCCGCCAGCGTCCTCATCGACTTCGCCAGCATGAGCACTCCTTTGTGTCCACCGTCACCGTACAGTGCAAGCAAGGTGCTTGCTAGTGCTAGCGCTGCACGACGGCATTCCTGGTGTATATCGGGGAGTACCCCCGGAATCGCTACCGCAAAAGATCATTTCGGAATGAACCGGGTTGTGAGGTATCGGGCGTATCGCCACCCGGTTACGGTTGACTTCGTGGATATCGCGCAATCTTCCTCCGGCCCCGCTGCGGAGCTGGGACCCGAGCCGAGGACCGGATGGCGCGGCGTCGGACTTCCCCTGCTCGTCGCGGGTGTCGGAGTGGGCGTCGGGGTGCTGTTGCATTTGCGCGATCCGCACGTCGAAGGCTCCTACGGCACCTGCCCGGTCTACGCGCTGACCGGGTGGTACTGCCCCGGCTGCGGCGGGATGCGCGCCGTGCACAATCTCACCGACGGGCACGTGCTCGACGCCCTGCACAGCAACTTGCTCGCGATCCCGCTGGTCGTCGCGTTCGCGGTGTGGGTGGCGGACTGGACCGTCCAGGCCTGGCGCGGGCAGAAGATGCGGCTGCCGTCGATCAGCCGGACCACCATGTGGACGTTCTTCGCCTTGCTGGCGATCTACACCGTGGTGCGCAATACGCCGTGGGGAACCCTGTTCACACCCGTGTAACACGCCGATGTGGGGGCACCCTCAGGTATGAACGATTCGCTGAAGACCCGGGTGCGGGAGAAGTTGCTGCGCCAGCTCATCGAGGATCCGCGGGATACCGAGCACGACGACCCCCGGCAGATCGCCGTGGAAACCGATCTGGACGCGCTGGCGAACGTCCCGGACGACGATCCGCTCGTCGAGGAACTGGCCGCCCGCTATCTGGTGTTCTGATCAGGCCGTCGACGCGCCGCCGTAGGGCGGCAGCTGCGGTAGCCGCTCGGCGAGCAGCCAGCTGTCCCACAGCGGGCGCAGCGAGACCAGGCTGTAGTGCCCCGCCAGGTCGGTGAACTCCTCGGTGGTCACCGATGAGTGGCGGTAGCGGATGGTCCACTCCCGCAGCAGGTCGAAGAATCCCGGATCGCCGAGTTCCAGGCGCAGCGCGTGCAGGGTGAGCGCACCCCGTTTGTAGACGCGATCGTCGAACATGCGCTGCGGTCCCGGATCGCCGATGACGATGTCCTGGGGCTCGCGCGAGAGGTTGTGCCGCGCGGCGCGGGCCAGCTGGTCGGCGGTGGGTCCGCCCGCGGCCTCCGACCAGATCCATTCCGCGTAGCAGGCGAAGCCTTCGTGTAGCCAGATGTCGCGCCACTGCCGGATGGTCAGGCTGTTGCCGAACCATTGGTGGGCCAGCTCGTGCGCGACCAGCCGTTCGGCGCCGCGCCGGCCGTCGCAATGGTTGGCGCCGAAGATGGAGATGCCCTGCGCCTCGATCGGGATCTCCAGTTCGTCGTCGGTGACGACCACGGTGTAGTCCTCGAACGGATAGGGGCCGAACTTCTCGCTGAAGACCTCGAGCATCCGCGGCTGGCGAGCGAAGTCGTGGTCGAAGTTGGCGCGCAACCGCGGCGGTAGGACGGCGTGCATCGGCACCGCGGAGTGCGAGGGGCCGATGCGGTGCCTGCGATAGTGACCGAGCTGGATGGTCGCCAGGTAGCTCGACATCGGTTCGGGTTGCTCGTACACCCACGTGGTCTGACTGGCCTTGGTCTGCTTGCGCAGCAGGGTTCCGTTCGCCACCGCGTAATACGGCGAATCGGTGGTGATCGAGATCCGATAGCTCGCTTTGGAACTCGGGTGGTCGTCACAGGGGAACCAGGACGCCGCGCCGTTGGGCTGGCTGGCCACGAGCGCGCCCTCGGTGAGTTCCTCCCAGCCGACCTCGCCCCACGGCCCGCGCACCGGTTTCGGGGTGCCGCCGTACTGCACCACCAGCGCCAGCACGCCGCCCGCCGGAATCCGCTGCTGCGGCGTGACGATCAACTTGCCGTGCTGATGGGCGAATTTCGCCGCCTTGATCCCGTTGACCGACACCTTCGACACGCTCAGCGCCTGGGCGAGATCGAGTGCGAACCGGGTGCGCACCTCGGTGGTCACCGCGGTGATCGCGGCGCGCCCGGTGAGGCGGTTGGCGGCAACCCGGTAGGCCAGCTCCAGTTCGTACCGGGTGACCCGATACCCCCGATTGCCGTTCTGCGGGAGGTACTCGTCGATGGGGGCTTCGTAGAACTTGCCCGTCATCAGCGCGCCCCGGGGTCGCCCGTGAACCAGGGCGCGATCGGGTTGCCCCACCAGCGCGTCGAGGCGGGCACCGTGTCACCGCGCATGACCAGCGAAGCCGGGCCGATGGTGGCGCCGTCGCCGAGCGCAGAGGCGGGCAGCGCCACGCAGTGCGGACCAAGGGTGGCGCCCGCACCGAGAGCGACGGTGTCCATGGCCATGATCCGGTCGTGGAACAGATGGGTCTGCACCACACAGCCGCGTTCCACGGTCGCGCCGTCGCCGAGAGTCACCAGGTCCGCCTCCGGTAGCCAGTAGGACTCGCACCATACCCCGCGCCCGATGTGCGCGCCGAGACCGCGAAGCCAGAGGTTCAGTACGGGCGTCCCGGTCGCCGCGCGCGCGAACCACGGCGCGGCAACCGTTTCCACGAAGGTGTCGGAGACCTCGTTGCGCCAGACGAACGAGCTCCACAGCGGATGTTCCCCGGTGCGTATCCGCCCCACCAGCAACCATTTGGCGGCCACCGCGCTCGCCCCCGCGACAGCGCCTGCCGCCAGCAGCACCAACCCGCTGAGTAGTCCCGCGGCCAGATGGCCGAACGTTTGCGCGAGCCAGGCGAGGGTGAAAAGCACGCCGAGCCCGATCGCGAAGGTCACCAGCACCGGGACCAAGCGGCAGGTTTCGACGATGCCGCGGGCTACCCGCAAGCGCGCGGGCGGGTCGAAGGTGCGCGCGGTATCGGCGTTCTCCGCGGCGCGGCGCAGCCGGACCGGCGGGCTGCCCAGCCAGGACGAGCCGGGTTTCGCCTTGGACGGCGCCGCCGACAGCACCGCGACCAGCCCGTTCTTCGGGACACGGCGGCCGGGCGCGGTCATCCCGGAGTTGCCGAGGAAAGCGCGCTTGCCGACCTTCGCCTCCCCGATGTGCAGCCAGCCGCCGCCGAGTTCGTAACCGGCGATCATGGTGTCGTCGGCCAGGAACGCCCCGTCGGCGACGGTGGTGAACTTCGGCAGCAGCAGCACGGTCGACGCCTCGACGCTCTTACCTATCTTCGCGCCGAGCAAGCGCAACCACAGGGGAGTGAGCAGGCTGGCGTACAGCGGGAACAGGAAGGTGCGCGCGGAATCCAGCAGCCGCTCGGTGGCCCAGGCCTGCCAGCCGACCCGGCTGCGCACCGGGTGGTAGCCCTCGGTCAGGCCGACGCTCAGCAGCCGGACCGCGACGATGGTCGCCGCCGCGTAGACGCCCAGGCTGAGCAAGGTCGCGAGGGGAAGCACGGCGAACGCGCGCGCGGCGCCGGCGGCGAGCGTGCGGGTGTCGCGAACGAACCAGGCCAGGAACGCCCCACCGGCGCCGATACCGAGAATCGGCATGGCGGCCAGCGCCATCGACGTGATCCCGAAGATGCCGACCCAGTGGCGGGCACGATCGGGTGTGTGCGCGGGCCAGCGGTGCTGTGCCTTACCGACCTTCACCGCGGGCGAACCGGCCCAGTCCTGGTCCGCCTTCACCTTGCCCGATACCGCGGAGCCGGGGGCCACCTCGGCGTTCTTGCCGATCTTGGTGCCCGGCAACAAGATCGAGCGTGAGCCGACCACCGCGCCGGGGCCGATGGTGATCGGGCCGAGATGCACCACGTCGCCGTCGATCCAGTAGCCGGACAGGTCGACCTCCGGCTCCACACTGCACCCGTCACCGAGTTCGAGCATGCCCGTCACCGGCGGGAGGCTGTGCAGGTCGACGCCCTTGCCGATCTTCGCGCCGAGCGCGCGGGCGAACGGCACCATCCACGGCGCTCCGGACAGGTTCTCGGCGCCGCTGGCCTCGGAGAGACGGACGGCAGCCCACAGCCGCAGATGCACCGAACCACCGCGCGGATAACTGCCCCGCCGGATGCCGCGCAGCAGTAGCCGCGCGCCCGCCACGCAGATGGCCATGCGGCCGGGCGGCGAGATGAACAGCAGGAACGCGGCCAGCGTCCACCACCAGGACAGCTGGGGGAGCCAGTGCAGTGAGCCGGACCAGGCCGCGATATTGCCGACGATCGCCAGCCAGGTGAGCCACTGCAATCCGGTGAGGGTGGTGAGCGGGATGGTGGCCAGCACCTGCGCCACCTGCGCGGGCAGCGGCGTCGGCCGCACCGTTCGCTCGGCGACGGCCACGGCGGGGGTGGTCTGTTCCAGCAGGTCGGCCAGCGCGCCGAGGCGGGGATGGTCGTAGACGTCGGCGACGGCGATCTGCGGATACCGTTCCCGCAGGGCGGTGACCAGCTGCGCCGCCGCGAGCGAGCCGCCGCCCAGGTCGAAGAAGTCCGCGTCGGGATCGCCGACCTCAGCGCCGAGAATGGCATCCCACAGTCCGGCGACCCATCGGGCGGTGCCGGTCAGGTCGTTGTCGTCGTCGTCCTCGGCGGCATTGGGCAGCGGCCATGGCAGCGCGTCGCGGTCCACCTTGCCGGAGGTGCGGGTGGGCAGTTCGTCGACCACCGCTAGCCTGGGCACCAGTGGTGCCGGAAGTTGTCCACCGAGGACGGCGCGCGCGGCCTTGACATCGAAGTCCGGGCCGGGTCCGGTCAGATAGCCGACCAGAAGCCTGTTGCCCGCTTTGGTGGTCCGGATGGCCGCCGCGGCGCCCGTGACCCCGGGCAGGTGTTGCAGAGCGTTGTCGATCTCGCCGAGTTCGATGCGCCGCCCGCCCAGTTTGATCTGATCGTCGGCGCGGCCGAGGAAGACCAGCCCGGCGCTGTCGTTGCGGACCAGGTCGCCACTGCGGTAGGCGCGCTCCCAGCCGACAGAGGCCAGCGGCGCGTACTTCTCGGCGTCCTTGACCGGGTCGAGATAGCGAGCCAGTCCGACGCCGCCGATCACCAGTTCGCCGGATCCCCCCTCGGCCACCGGGTTACCCGCCTGGTCCACGACGACCAGGTCCCAGCCGTTGAGCGGCAGGCCGATTCGGATCGGCCACCGGCCGTCCAAGCGCGCGGCGCAGGCGACCACCGTGGCTTCGGTGGGGCCGTAGGTGTTCCACACCTCGCGAGCCGAGGCACCGTTCCCCGCGAGGCGCTCGGCGAGTTCCGGCGGGACGGCCTCGCCGCCGAAGATGAGCAGGCGCACCGCCTCCAATGCCTCCACCGGCCAGGTCGCCGCCAGGGTCGGGACGGTCGAGACCACACTGATCTCCCGCCGCACCAGCCACGGGCCGAGATCGGCGCCGGTGCGCACCAGCTCACGCGGGGCGGGCACCAGGCAGGCGCCGTTGCGCCAGGCCAGCCACATCTCCTCGCAGGACGCGTCGAAGGCGACCGACAGACCCGCCAGCACCCGGTCACCCGGACCGATCGGGGCGTCGCGCAGGAACAGATCGGCCTCGGCGTCGACGAAGGCGGCCGCGTTGCGATGGGTGACGGCAACGCCTTTCGGAGTGCCGGTGGAACCGGAGGTGAAGATGATCCAGGCGTCGTCGCCGGGAGTGGGCAGCGTCGACCAGGTCTGCTCACGCTGCTGCTCCGCCGCGCGAATGCCCGCGGCCGTGGTCTCGATGCCTTCGGCGGTCACGATCGCGGTGACCTGCGCTTCCCCGAAGACCAGCTGGGCGCGCTCGTCCGGGTCGTCGGCGTCGACCGGCACGTAAGCGGCGCCGGAGTAGAGGATGGCGAGGATGGTCACATAGAGCCCGCGGGTGCCCGACGGCATGCGCACGCCGACCCGATCGCCGGGCCGCACGCCCGCGGTGGCGAGCCGGGCCATGGTGTTCTCGATCTCGACGACCAATTCCAGATAGGACAGCGCCACGTGGCCGTCGTCGATGGCGGGGGCGTCGGGATGGGCGAGTGCCGTCGCGGTCAGGATGTCGACGAGCGTCCTGGCCTCCGGCGCGCGATCGCCGCGTGACAACGGGCCCGCCGACGCGTCGACGTCTGTCTCGAGCATGGTGCTGTGCGCACCTCCCATCGACTCGCCTCACACTTTCCCGTTGTTGTGTCATAGCTGGGTTACCAAAGGGCAAACAGCGCTGTGGCCAGCTGTCCACGGTACCCGGGGTTGTCGTCGCTTGTTGTTCACCGAACCGGATGCCGGATCGGTGGGCGCGATGCGCGTTGTTGCAGGTGGGATCGATATTCGCCGTTCCGATAGGGCAAAACGCTGGTGGGCGGCTCGCCTGCCGCGTTCGCCGGGAGATCGCTGATCCGAAGGTGTGATTCGGCTCATCGAGCGGTCCGGAGCTGGTCTTCGGAAGGCGTTTGTTCCGGGCGGTCACCGAGGGAGTCGCGGCGGGGCGTCGCGATCGGGTTCAGCGCGTTCGAGATACGGAGGCGCTCGAGAAGCTGCGCCGTTGCGGGCAACGAGCGGGGACCGAGTCGCCTCGGCATCGGTTCGCTCGGTGGTAACCGACGAGCGAACCGAGGCGCGTTTCGGCCGTGGACGGGGGCCGGTGCCGACGCGCGAAATCCCGCTTCGGGCGCGGCTCGCGCGTCGTCGTGGGGGTGCTTGTAATGGCCGACGCGTGGTGGTTATGTCCACGCGGTGCTCGTGGGGACTCGGGTGGAATGTGGTTGACAGTGCCGGGGCGCTTCTGCCACTCTCGGGTCTGGTCATGAGTGCCAGCGCAAAGCCCCGGCTTGCTGGCCGGCAACCCTCCTCCGCGGTGGGGTGCTCCGGGTGACGACCCGGCCGCCGCCCAACCGGGCGCGGCAAGCGCGGACTCGCCGAATCGTTCGGTCGCGAGTCCCTGAGCCGACGGGATTCACGTGATGACTACTGCTGTCGACAACCCCTGTGCCGCACTCGCCCGGGTGTCCGGCGACGAACTGCGCGTGCCGCTGGTGCACGGCGGATCGGCGACCTACGCCAACTTCGACTACGCCGCGAGTGCGCCCGCGTTGGCCCAGGTCACCGACCGGGTGCAGCAGTTGCTGCCGTACTACGCGAGCGTGCACCGCGGCGCGGGCTACGCCTCCCGGATCTCCACCGAGTGCTACGAAGCCGCTCGCGGATCGGTGTCCCGGTTCCTCGACGCCGCCGACGATCAGGTGGTGGTCTTCACCCGCAACACCACCGACTCGCTGAACCTGCTGGCCTCCTGTGTTCCGGGGGACACCGTGGTGCTCGACGTCGAGCATCACGCCAACTTCCTGCCGTGGACCAAGCGGGGCAGGCGCGTCGTGCAGGCCGCCGACACGGTCGAAGAGACCATCGGCAGGCTGGTCGCCGAACTGTGCAGCAAGCCGGCCGCGTTGCTCGCGGTGACCGGCGCGTCGAACGTGACCGGCGAGGTGCTTCCGCTGGAACGGCTGGCCACCATCGCGCATCAGTGCGGCGCCCGGATCTTGGTCGACGCCGCCCAGTTGGCGCCGCATCGGCGGATCAGCCTGCGGGACACCGCGATCGACTACCTGGCGTTCTCCGGGCACAAGCTCTACGCGCCGTTCGGCGCCGGTGTGCTGGTGGGCAAGCGGGATTGGCTCGACGCGGCGCAGCCCTACCTCGCGGGCGGCGGCGCGGTGCGCGAGGTACGCAGCGACGCGGTCGAATGGGCGTCCGCTCCGCAGCGGCACGAAGCAGGCTCGCCGAACGTGCTCGGCGCCGCCGCACTGGCCGCGGCTTGTGACGCGCTCAGCGGGATCGATGCCGAAACCCTTGCCGCGCACGAACACCGGCTCGCCGACCGCCTGCGCGACGGCTTGGCCACGATTCCCGGCGTCCAACTGCTGCGGATCTGGATCGACAGCCCTGATGCCGTCGGCATCGTCGCCTTCACCCTGGACGATTTCGCCCCCGGCCACGTCGCCGCCTATCTCTCCGCCGAACACGGCATCGGTGTGCGCGACGGACGCTTCTGCGCCCACCCGCTGCTCGCCCGCCTCGGCTTGAACGGCGCACTGCGCGCCAGCATCGGCCTCGGCACCACCTCCGCCGACGTGGACCGCCTGATCGAGGCGATCGCCATCCTCGCGCGAACGGGCCCCACCTGGAATTACGCCGCCGAGAACGGCGTCTGGAACCCCACGCCCGAAACGCGCCCCTTCACCTCCACCGCCCCCACCGGCGCAGCCCCCTGTCTGGTCGGCTGAAGCCGCGCTCTTCCCGATCCACGCGGTCGCGCCTCGCGAGCCGCGGGCGGAATCGGCGGTGTGGACACGGCGTGGGCGGCGCGGGTCAGTCGCTCAGGGCGATCGGTCGGTAGTAGCGCCCGTTGTAGTAGAGCAGTGGCGCGGCGGCGGGTTTCTCGTCGGTGTTGTCGTGGACCCGGGTGACCAAGCCGACGACGAAGGTGTGGTCGCCGATGGGGATCAGTTGGTGCACCGTGGCACGCAACCAGATGGGGGTGCCGTGCAGGAGCGGTTCGCCGGTGTCCAGGGTGGTCCACAGGGCGCGGTCGGTGAAGCGTTCCTCCGCGGTCCGGGAGAACCGGTGGGCCAGGTGCTGCTGGTGTTCGCCGAGGAAGTGGATGACGACGGACTCGGCGTCCAGCATGGCGGACAGGCTGGAGGAGGTGTGCGCGATATTGAACGACACCAGCGGCGGGTCAAGTGACAGCGAGGCGAAGGAGGTCGCGGTGAAGCCGACCGGCCCCTGCGGCGAAGTCAGCGTGACGACGGTGACGCCGGCCGGGTAGTGGCGCATGGAGGCGCGATACTGCTCCGCGGTGATGCCGCTCAGATCATCGGGGATCTGTAGTTCCGTCTCAGGCCGTGGTGCGTCGGTCACCTCACGAAACTACGCCCGGACGCCCCGCCGGTGCGGGTGGCATTGATCGCACTCGTGCGGGCACCGGACTCGCCGCGAGGGCGTCGAGTCAGTCGACATCGATCGGAAGACCCGCGGTGATCCGCAGCAATTCCGGGAACGACGTGCGGAAGATGGTGTTCGGATGCCCGCCCGCTGCCCACAGCTCGCGATGGCGCCCCAGCGCGCTGTCCACCCAGGTGGGCAGGTTGGTCGGATGCCCGACCGGTGCGACGCCGCCGATGGGCTGACCGGTCACCTCCCGCACCATCTCGGCGGGGGCGCGGCTCAGCGTCCCGTCCAGGCGCGCGCCGGTCTTCGCCAGATCGACTTGGTGCGCTCCCGAGACCAGCAGCAGCACCGGGTCGTCGTCGAGCAGGAACACCAGTGATTTCGTGATCGCCCCCACGTCTACGCCGAGGGCCCGTGCGGCGTCCGCGGCGGTGTGGGTCGGCTCCGGCTGGGCGACGATGAGACCGTGATGGCCCCGGGAGATGAGGGTATCCGCGACCCGGCAGGCGACCGGTGGCAATGACGACCTGCGCATCTCACCAGGGTAGAGCGATTGCCGTCGGTACGCCGGGCAAGTCGCGCCGCCGGTTCAGTATTCCGGGTAGCCCTCGGCCGGCCCGAGCATCCCGGCGATTCGCTCGCGGGTGACCCGTGCCAGTTCGGCCAGGCATTGTGACGAGACCGGGTCGTGCGCAATCCCTTCGAAGGCGCGATCGACGTCCCGCTGGGACAGCGCGAGCAGTTCGACATCGGCCTTGCTCAGCAGCGCGTCCCGATCCGGATAGGGGCGAGCGTCGGCCAGCGTCGCGGCCCACGTCACGCTGCAGCAGCACTCGTAGAGGGCATGAATCGCGCGACCGCGCGGCAGACCGTTGAACCGGTCGAGGCCGATTCCCCGATGCATCAGCATGGTGTCCTCCGAAAACCGGCGAATGAGGTTTGCTGACTCGACCATGATCCGCTGAATCCCGAACCGGGAACCAGTGCGCCGCCGCGCAATTTGCACAGGATTTACACGCTGCGAGGTTTCGCGGCGAATCCTCGCACACCGAGCGCGCGCGGGCCGGGATACCCGCCCGGCGTGGTCTCGATACGCTGTACAAATGACTGATTGGCAGGCTTTCACCGTCGAAACCAAGGATCACGTCGCGCAGGTGACGTTGATCGGGCCCGGCAAGGGCAACGCGATGGGTCCCGACTTCTGGCGCGAGTTGCCGGAGGTCTTCCAGGCGCTCGACGCCGACCCCGAGGTGCGCGCGATCGTGTTGACCGGCTCGGGCAAGCACTTCTCCTACGGTCTGGACCTGCCCGCGATGAGCGGCACGTTCGGTCCGCTCATGGCAGATCGCGCCCTGGCCGCGCCGCGCACCGACTTCCTCACCGAGCTGCGCAAGATGCAGGCCTCGGTCACGGCGGTGGCGGACTGCCGCAAGCCGGTGATCGCCGCGGTGTCCGGCTGGTGCATCGGCGGCGGGCTCGACCTGATCGCGGCCGTCGACATCCGCTATGCCAGCGCCGATGCCAAGTTCAGCTTGCGTGAGGCGAAGGTCGCGATCGTCGCCGACATCGGCTCGCTGCACCGGCTGCCCGGCATCATCGGCGAGGGGCACCTGCGGGAGCTTGCCTACACCGCCAAGGACATCGACGCCGCGCGCGCGGAGAAGATCGGCCTGGTCAACGACGTCTTCGCGGACCAGGATGCGGCGCTGGACGCCGCGCACGCCACCGCGCGCGAGATCGCCGCGAACCCGCCGCTGGTGGTGCAGGGCGCCAAGGACGTGCTCGATCAGCGGCGCAAGGACGAGATCGCGGCGGGCCTGCGCTACGTCTCCGCGTGGAACGCCGCGTTCCTGCCGTCGGAGGATCTCACCGAGGCGATCAAGGCCGTCTTCGAGAAACGCGCGCCCGAATTCCGCGGTCAGTGACAACCGCGGCGCGCCCGTACTCCGCGAGTGCGTCGTGCCGAGCCCCCAAGGGTGGGTATCGAGGGTGGGCAAGGTGATTCGCCTCAGGGTTGCCTTGCCCTCACCCTAGGGGTGGCTGTGCCAGGCGCCGATCGCCCATATCGTTTGGGATGTCGGAAATTTCGCCTCGCATTCAGGAGCAAGAACAATGCGTATCAAGTCCTTCCTCGCCGCTGGTCTGCTGGCCACCGCCGCCGTCGCCGGGGTGTCGACGGCTGCTTCGGCCTCGGCCGCGCCGGTTTACCAGGAGGTCGCCTACGGCGGCACCTACGTCGGTACCTACGCCACGCTGTACGCCTGCCGGGCCGACGGCGAGTCGCCCAGCACCGGCGGCTACTACTGGGAGTGCATCGAGACCTGGGACGGCTACGACCTGTACATCTACTACTGAGCCACCTGACGCCGAGAAGGGGCATCCGGTTTCCGGGTGCCCCTTTTCATCTTTCGCGCCCGGAAAAACGAAAGCGGGGAGTCCGTGCCTACCGGACTCCCCGCTTTCGTTGTGCGCGAGGGCTTTCAGTGCCCGCCCTGGTCCTTCAGGCGCTGGATGGACGCCTCCACCTCGGCCTCGGCCTCGGCCCGTCCGACCCACTCCGAGCCCTTGACGAACTTGCCGGGCTCCAGGTCCTTGTAGCGCTCGAAGAAGTGCTTGATCGCGGCCAGTTCGAACTCCGGCACATCCTTCAGATCCTGGATGTGGTCCCAGCGCGGGTCGCCCGCGGGCACGCACAGGATCTTGTCGTCGCCGCCCGCCTCGTCGGTCATCTTGTACATGGCGACCGGACGGGCTTCCACGATCACGCCGGGGAACACCGAATCGGGCAGCAGGACCAGGGCGTCCAGCGGGTCACCGTCCTCGCCGAGGGTGTTCTCGATGTAGCCGTAGTCGGCGGGATAGACCATGGACGTGTACAGGAACCGGTCGAGCCGGACCCGGCCGGTCTCGTGATCGACTTCGTACTTGTTCCGGGAACCCTTGGGGATCTCGATAGTGACGTCGAACTCCACGCCATCTCCTTCGTGCATCGGTGCCGAGCTCGGCGACTCGGCTGCTTTTCGGCGACTGCCGACTCGGCCGCTGCGGAGTGCGCCGACTCGCCAGGTTGTTCAGGGGAACGGTTGCGCAACGAGGATAGTGTGGGCGTCGCGGATATGGGTGCGGCAGGCGGCTGCTGCGGGAATCGGTCAGGAGAGCGGCGGCGACGTGTTTGGTGGCAACGAGAACATCGGTGGGCTGGCCGCCCGGCGGCGCCGCAACAGGTGGATCTGGATCTCGAGCACGGTGGTCGTCCTGATCGTCGTCGCCGCCGTGGCACTGCTCGCGGTGCGGCCGTGGACCGACGAGTTCCGGCACGGTGGCCTCACCATCGCCGACCCGCCCGCTCCGGTCGAGCCGTCTCCGCAGGTCGGTCCCGCCCGGTCCACCGATTCCGCGCCGACCCCGGCGGGGATCGCCGCCGCGCTCGCCCCGGTGATCGCCAATCCGGACCTCGGGGCGTTCGCGGGCCAGGTGACCGACGCCGACAGCGGAATGGTGCTGTGGAGCGGCGACGCGAACCGGCCGATGATCCCGTCGTCCACCGCGAAGATCCTCACCAGCGCGGCGGCGCTGCTCACGCTGCCCGGCGAGCATCGGCTGATCACGAAGGTCGTCGCGGGTGCTGCGCCGAACGAACTGGTACTGGTCGGCGGCGGCGACCCGACGCTCACCGCGCAACCGGACGGCAAGGGGTACTACCCGAACGGACCGCGGCTGTCCGACCTGGTCACCCAGATCAAGTCGGCCGGGCGCGCGGTGGACACGATCGTCGTCGACACCTCCGCCTATACCGGCCCCACCATGGCGCAGGGCTGGGACCCGGTGGACATCCCCGAGGGCTCCATTGCCCCGATCGAGCCGGTGATGATCGACGGCGGCCGCCTGCAACCGCTCGTCGAGTACTCGCCGCGCACCGCGACGCCCGCTCTCGACGCTGGGCGGCGCTTGGCCGCCGATCTGGGGTTGGACCCGGCCAAGGTACGCGCGGGCACCGCGCCCGCCGGTGCGGCCGAGATCGCCTCCGTGCGCTCGGCGCCGCTGCGCGACCGGCTGCGCGACATGATGGTCTACTCCGACAACGTGCTCGCCGAGGCGATCGGACGGGAGATCTCCACGGCCACCGGCGGCGAGGCGTCGTTCACCGGCGGTGCCACCGCGGTGCGCGCGGCGCTGAGCAAGGCCGGTTTCGATCTGTCCGGCCTGGATATGCACGACAGCAGCGGGCTTTCGGTGGACGACCGGATTCCCGCGCGGTTGCTCGACCGGGTCGTGGCGAGCGCGGCCGAGCCCACCGGCGCCACGGCGGTGAAACCGGCCGGTACCAAGGCCCAGCCGGAGAACGACCGGGTCGCGGCCACCTTGGCGCCGATGCTCGACGATCTGCCGGTCGCGGGTGCCACGGGCTCACTGACCAGCCGTTACGTCGCCCGGGACCGTCAGGGCGCGGGCTGGGTGCGGGCCAAGACCGGAACTCTGTCGGTGTCCAGCGCGTTGGTCGGGTATGTGCTGGACGCCGATGGGCGGGTGCTGACCTTCGCTTTGATGTCGAACGATCGACCGCCGGAGGTGAGCAGGCCCGCGTTGGACGCGATCGCAGGCACGCTGCGAAATTGTGGATGCTCCTGACGGGTGGTTGATCATGACCCAGCAAGGTTCCGAGGCAGCTGAATTCGGCTCCGCTGGTGCGGTCGAGCGGCGAAAGGGCCGCTCGGGTCTGTCCGGCGTGGTCGATTGGCGCTTGGCCGCGAAAACCGGCTCCGCTCTGGTTCCGGCGGGTCCGCGCACGTCGCGCTACTCCGCCGAACAGGTGGTCGCCGAACTCGCCGATTCCTCGGTGCGGGCGGAGGCGCCGGTACGTGAGGTCAGCGGACTGCTGGACGACCGGCCGGTCCCTTCGGCCAGGATCGTCGACCGGCCGGGGTGGATCACGGCCGCCGCCGACTCGATGGCCCAGCTCACCGGGACGGGTGCGGCCGGGCCGGACCGCAAACTCCTCGCGGGCAAACCCGCGGGTGTGCAGGCGGGCGCGATGCTCGCCTTCCTGTCCACGGCGATTCTCGGTCAATACGATCCGTTCACGGGGTCCGACGGCACCTTGCTGCTGGTCGCGCCGAATATCGTGGCCGTCGAACGAGCTCTCGGGGTGTCGCCGAGCGACTTCCGGCTCTGGGTCTGCCTGCACGAGGTGACCCACCGGGTGCAGTTCTCCTCCGCGCCCTGGCTCGGTGACTACATGCGCGCCAACGTCGAGGTCCTCGGCGAGGTCGCCGAGGAGCCGGTGAGCGAGATGCTGTCCCGGCTGGTCGACGAGGTGCGCGACCGTCGTCGCGGGGCCGCCTCCGACGACCCGGCCGCGCGCGGTGTGGTCGGCCTGCTGCGCGCCACCCAGGCGCCGCCGCAGCGCGCGGCGCTTGACCGGCTGCTCATGCTCGGCACCCTGCTGGAAGGGCACGCCGACCACGTCATGGACGCGGTCGGCCCGGCGGTGGTCCCGTCGGTCGAGCAGATCCGCACCGCGTTCGACCAGCGGCGCAGGCGTCCGACCAACCCGGTGCAACGCCTCCTGCGCGCCCTGCTCGGCGTGGACGCGAAGGTCGCCCAATACGTGCGCGGCAAGAAGTTCGTCGACGAGGTGGTCGGCACCGTCGGGATGACGCGGTTCAACACGGTGTGGACCGATGCCGACACGCTGCCGCGCACCGACGAGATCGAGCATCCGCAGCGCTGGATCGAGCGCGTGCTGGCCTGAGCGAGCAGGGCCACTGCGATGGATCGCCGGTCGCGGTAGGCCGGTAGGCTGCGCCCATGGGGCGTGCGCCAGGAACGACACCCGGGCGCTTCGGGCCGGACGGTCCCGGGCGAGCGCCCGCTGCGGGCACTCCCCGGCGGCTGCCCGAGACCGCGGCCGTACTCGCCGTCCGCAGGGCGGTCCGCGACTGGCTGAGCGTTTACCGGCCGCGCGAGACCGAGGAACAGGCAGTCGCGGTCGCCTTGTCCGGTGGCGCGGATTCGCTGGCACTCACCGCGGCGGCGGTGGTCGAGACGAACGCGGTCGACGCTCTGGTGGTCGATCATCGCTTACAACCCGGTTCCGAGGCCGTCGCCGCCACGGCGGCGGCTCGAGCCTTGGCCATGGGTTGCCGGTCCGCCCGCGTGCTCACGGTCGAGGTCGGCACCGAGGGCGGTGTGGAAGCCGCCGCCCGCCGGGCCCGCTATGCCGCGCTGGACTCGGCGCGCGCGGACCTGCCGGTGCTGCTCGGGCACACCCTCGACGACCAGGCCGAAACGGTGCTGCTCGGGCTCGCGCGAGGCTCGGGTGGCCGCTCGATCCAAGGGATGGCCGCCTGCGCCGAGCCGTGGGGGCGGCCGTTGCTCGGCGTGCGCCGGGAGACCACCCGGCAGATGTGCGCCGACCTGGGCGTGACGCCGCACGACGATCCGCACAACGCGGCGCCGGAGTTCACCAGGGTCCGGCTGCGCACCGAGGCGTTGCCGCTGCTGGAGCGGATTCTCGGCGGCGGGGTGGCTCCCGCGCTGGCACGCACGGCCGAGCAGTTGCGGGAGGACGGCGCCGTCCTGGACGCGCTCGCCGCCGAGCTGCGGCACACCGCGAGTGATGGGCCGTCACTGGTGATCGAGACCCTCGCCACTGCGCCCGCGGCCCTCCGTAAACGGGCAATTCGGGCATGGCTGCTCGACAACGGGGCGAAAGCCCTGACCACCAAGCATTTACAGGCAGTCGACGAACTGGTTACGGCTTGGCGCGGGCAGGGCGGCGTGGCGGTCGGTGGAGGGCGGCCGGATTGCAGGTTGGTCGCCGGGCGCGAACGTGGCAGGCTGACACTGCGGCTGGGCGAGGATGGCATCGGACCGATGAAGCAGACCCAACCGGCCCAACGGGCTCATCACCACGGAAGGGAATCCGGCTGACGTGTACGGGGACGACATCGCGTCGGTGCTGATCACCGAGGAACAGATCGCCGCCAAGACCCAGGAGCTGGCCGAACTCATCGCCAAGCGGTATCCGCCCGATGCTCCCGAGGGCGATCTGCTGCTGGTGGGTGTGCTCAAGGGCGCCATCTTCTTCATGACCGACCTGGCCAAGGCCCTGCCCATTCCGACCCAGATGGAGTTCATGGCCGTCTCGTCCTACGGGTCGTCGACCTCGTCCTCCGGCGTGGTGCGCATCATGAAGGACCTGGACAAGGACATCGCGGGCCGCAACGTCCTGATCGTCGAGGACATCATCGACTCCGGGCTCACGCTGTCCTGGCTCAAGCGCAACCTGTCCACCCGCAATCCGGCGTCGCTAGAGGTGGTCACCCTGCTACGCAAGCCCGACGCGCTACGCACGCCAGTGGAGGTCGCGCACGTCGGCTTCGACATCCCGAACGAATTCGTCGTTGGCTACGGCCTCGACTACGCGGAGCGCTACCGCGACCTGCCCTACATCGGCACCCTGGACCCGAAGGTCTACGGCGGCTGAGACTCACTCGGGCAGGATGCCGAAGATCGTTGCCGGAGAACCGGAACCGCCGCGGTAAAGCGGTCCGCCGACCAGCACCCACGCCCCGGTCGCGGGCAGCGCGGCCAGGTTCGCCAAGCATTCCAAGCTGATCCGGTGCTCGCCGTAGAGCAGCTTGGACACCGCGTACGTCTCGTCGGCGCCCACGTCGGGCCCGAACGTGTCGATGCCGAGCGCGCCACGGCGGCCGAGCCTGCCGCCGCGCAGCAGCCATTTCACCGTCTCCACCGCGAAACCTGGTTGCCGACCGGCGGATTCGCCCGTGCCGACGAATTCCGGCGTTCCCCACTTGGCGTCCCAGCCGGTCCAGGCGATTATCGCCGCGCCGTCCGGAATCCGGCCGTGTTCGGCTTCCCACCGCGTCAGGTCGCCGACTTTGATCGCGTAGTCGCGATCGTTCGCGCAGCGTTGCCGGACATCGATCCGCACCGCGGGCAACAGCAGATCGTCCAGTTCCAGTTCGTGCGCGGCCAGCCCGTCGGCACGGAAATGAACCGGTGCGCCCCAATGGGTTCCAGTGTGTTCGCCCTGCTGGATATAGCGCAGGTAGTAGCCGTCGTCCACGATCGTGGCCACCACGTCGGCGCGGAATTCCGGATCGCCCGGGTACAGCGGGGTGGTGACCGGATCGTGGACGTGCGAGAGGCTCACCAGTTGCCCGAGCGGGCGCGGTGTGGTCATCGCGGACGCTGGGGGATCGCCCTGGCCAGCGCGAGCAGGTCCGCTTCGAGGAGCCGGAAGAGCCGATAGGTCAGCACGAATGCCAGGATGCCACCCACGCTCAGCACGCGCACCGGAACGATCACCAGTTCCAGGTCGGTGGCCTCGACGAAGGTCGCGCTCGCCACGCCCAGCAGCGGAACCGACGCCGCCACACCGAGATAGAGACTGCCGCGCCTGGCCAGTGCGCGCAGCTGACGTTCGTCGTCGCGACCGATACCGCCGCGCACCAGAAGTTGTGGATAGATCGAGCGCACCGCGTAGACCATGATCGGAAAGAACGGATAGGCCAGCGCGATCGCCGCGCACACCACTTGCGCCGCGAAGAAATGCAGGAAGGTGCCGCGCGGCAGCGCGACGCCGGAGGAGGCCAGTCCCAGCGGCCAGATGATGCCCGCGACCAGCCAGAAGCCGAAGGGTATCCACACCGCCCAGTCGCCCATCAGCAAGGTGTCGCGGCGCGCTTTCGCGAGCGTGCGGGCGGAATACCCGGAGCCGCGGCCGAGGCGGTACGCGATGGTGAGCGGCCGCCGGGTCATGAACAGCAGCAGCAGTGCGGCGACCGGGAACGCGACGAGATTGTTGATCAATCCCACCGCCGCGAACTTCTCCTGGTCCGCGGCCGACATCCGGTCGATGATCAGACTCTGGTTCAGCCGGATGTTGTAGAAGCTGGCCAGCACGTTCGGCACGCCGACGCACAGCGCCGCGACCGGGAGCAGCCATGCGCGGGCTCGGTGGGCGAGGCTGTCGGGCGGGGGATCGACCAGGTCGCGAGCGCGGGCGTCCAGGCACAGGTCGAGCTGGCCCGCGAGTTCCGCGCCGCCGCGCCAGCGGCGCTCCGGATCGGCGTGCAGGCATTCCAGCAGCACGCGGCGCAGCGCGGCGGGGGTGTCTTCCGGCAGGCGCGCGAGCGCCTCCGCCGAGACGCCGCGGCGGCGCACCGCGAGCATCGCCGCGTACGTCTCGGTGGCGGGGCCGTCCTCGGTGATCGGTGGATCGTCGAACGGAACAGCGCCCGTGAGCATCTCCCACAGCAGCACGCCGAGGGAGTACACGTCGCTGCCGTTGCCGGGGGCGGGCGCGTCGGGATCGAGGTAAGCGGCCAGCTGCTCCGGGGAGCGGTAGGCCAGGGCGCCGGTCGCGCCGGGACCGTGCGGCGCCGAAGCGCGGGCCGCCTCACCGAGAGCGAAGTCGGCCAGCTTCGGGATGCCCTCCGCGGTGAACAGCACGTTCGCCGGTTTGATGTCGTGGTGCAGCACGCCGTGGTGCTCGGCGTAGTCCAGGGCATCGGCCAACCGCCTGCCCACCCACGCCACGGTCTCCGGCCAGGTCAAGCGGGCGATCTCGGCACGAACGCTGGAATCCGACGGCCGGATCTCGCCCTTGGCCTCCATGGCGGTGTCCAGCGCGCGCAGCAGCAGTGCGCCACCCTCGGTCACCGAGCCGCGACGGCGTTGCTCGAGGAGACCGACCGCCGTGCCGCCCGGGAGGTACTGCATGTAGACCAGGCGCGGGGGGACGGTCGCGGGGGAGTCCGGTACGAACGGCGCCCGGCCGGGCGCGGGGCCGGTGTGGGCCGGCGGGCCCGCGACGGTCGCGTCCGGATCGATCGATCGGTCGACCACCGTCGCGTCCGGAGCGGCGAGAACCGCGGTGCCCTCACCGGATCCGGGGGGTCGCCCGGCAGCGTGCTCGGAGATCGGCGCACCGTCGCGGCGTGGGCGGCGAGTACCGGCGACTGTGGTGTCGTCACTGTCTTCGCGCGCGGTGGACGCATCGGCCGCCGCGGCGATCGTCGCGTCGTTCGCGGCGGATCGTCGGCTGTGTGTCGCGTCGGCCGGTTGGGTGTGGGGCTGGGCGATCGTCGCGTCGTCTGTGGACTGTCGGATGTGAACCGCGTCGGCTGGGCGGGTGTGGGGAGCGCTGGTATGCGCGACCGTGTCATCGTCGCCGGGTTGGCCCGGTGGGGCTGCGACCGTGGCGTCCGAATCCGCGAGCGCGAGGTGGCGGGCGGGCCGTGGCGCTGCGCGAGTCGCATCCGCGTCGGCTGTGCCTGCGATGGCGTGGCCGCCGTTCGCGGGCGCACCGGCGACCGTCAGCGTGCGTGCGGCGTCGGCGCTGAGCACCCGCTGGTCGAAGACGCGCACGATGTGGGCGTGGTCGAGTTGGGCCATCGTGCGCGGGGCGGCCGCCCGGCCCGCCGAGAACCGGACGGCGACCAGCCGCTGCATGGAACGCTGCCTGGCCAGGAAGACGCGGCCGAGCAGCCCGGCGCCCAGATCGGTGATCAGATCGAAGTCGTCGATTCGCAGACCGGGCGCGAGGTCGGCCAGCGCGGCGACGGCTTCGCTCGATTCGGCGTTCGTCCCCGCGTCGTCGGCGAAATCGGCGAGACGTTCGCCGATCGCGCCCGCGAACTCCGGGTATTCGGCGAGGAAGTCCTCCAGCGGCAGCGATCCGAGTTCACGGCGCGCCAGGAATTCTTCGCACAGCAGATCGACCAGTTCCGGGCTGTCCGCCATTTCGGGGAATTCCTCGCGGTACTCCGCGATCCGTTTGCCGAGCCCCTCGTTTTCCCAGCGCCGCCGCAGATCCACCCGGATCAGGTCGACGAGCACCGCCAAGCGAACCTGCGTGCCGTCGGGTACGTAGTCGCGGATCTGCGGTGGCAACCGGTCGCCGTGGACGCTGCGCTGCCAGTCGGCGGAGAACCGGGCGACGGCATGGGTGCGGGGCAAGCTCACGCGGCGGTCTCCGCGGCGGTCTTGTTCGCTCGGGCGGACCTGCCCTCCGAGGACCCCGTTACGGCGGATTCGGGATCGACCACCCGCTCCAGCGCCCGCAGATCCGCTTCCAGCGCACGGAAGATCAGATAGGTCCCCACGAACGCGATTATGCCGCCCACGCACAGCAGCCGGACCGCGAAGATGACCGACGGGATGTCGGAGGGGGGCAGGAAGGTCACCCCGGCGACCGCGAGCAGCGGCACCGAGGCGGCCACCGCGAGGTAGCCGTTGCAGCGCCGGTCCAGGCCGCGCAGCCACACCGCGTCCTCCGGGCTGATGTCCCCGTGCCGGAGGAACAGCGGGTAGACGCACCGCACCATGTAGAAGGTCAGCAGGAAGAAGGGATATGCGACCGCCATCGCACCGCACACCACCAGCGACGACAAGAAGTGCACCACATAGCGTGCCGATATCTCTCCGGTCGACACCTGTAGTGCGATCAGGAAGATCGGTCCGGCCAGCACCCACAGCGAGAAGGCCACGGCGACGGCTCGGTCGCCCATCAGCAGCGCGTCGCGTCTGGCACGCCGCAGGGTCTCGGGGTCGTATCGTCGCCCTTTGCGCAGGCCACGCGGCACAGTCAGCACATATCTCGCCATGTACAGCACGAGCGCGATGCCGGTCGGGAAGAAGACGGCGTTCACGGCGCCGGTGATGATGAGGAAGGTCTGCTGGGCTTCCTCGGTCATCCGGCTGATGATCAGGTGTTGATTGTGCTGAATGTTGTACAGCGAGGCGAGCACGTTCGGCAGCGCCATCGCCGTCAGCGCCACCGGGACGATGTGCGGGCGCAGCCGCCGCCGCCAGCTGTTCGGCGCCGGGTCGACCAGCTCACGGGCGCGCGCGTCCTGGCACATCTCGAGCTGCCTGGCCAGGATGGTGCCACTGGACCAGCGGTCGGCCCGGTCCGGAGCGAGGCAGGTCCGCAGTACGCGGCACAAGGCGGCGGGGCAGTCGGCCGGGATCCGCTCCAGCGCGGCATCGTTCACGCCGGCGCTGCGCCGCTCCAGCATGGCCTCCAGCGTGGTGTCGTCGCCTTGGTTGCCCGCGCCCGCCGTCCGGTCGTCGAACGGCTTCGCGCCGGTGAGCAACTCCCAGAGCACCACGCCCAGTGAGTAGATGTCGGCACGGGTGTCCAGGTCGGCGGCGCTGCGGCCGAAGCTGGGGTGGCAGGCCTCCAGCTGTTCCGGCGACATGTAGGCCAGTGAGCCGCCGAAGTAGGCCACCGGGCTGGTGCCCTCCACGTTGCGGCTGAAGCTGATGTTGAAGTCGGCCAGCTTCGGCACGCCCTCGGCGGTGAGCAGGACGTTGGCCGGTTTCACGTCGCGGTGTAGCACGCCGTGCGTGGAGGCGTAGTCGAGCGCCTCGGCCAGCCTGCGACCCAGCCAGGCCACCGTCTCCGGCCAGCTCAGCTTCGCGATCTCGGCGCGCACACTGGAGTCGGTCGGCCGGATCTCGCCCTTCTCCTCCATGGCCGCGTCCACGGCGTCCAGCAGGAGCCGGCCGCTGCGCTCGGCGGGCGGGGTGGCGCGCACCCAGCGCAACACGCCCAGCAGAGTGCCACCCGGAAGGAACTGCATGTAGAGCAGTCGCAGCCTGCGTGCCGCGCCCTCGGCGTCGTCGAGCAGCCGCTGGTCGAAGACCCGCACGATGTAGTCGTGGTCGAGCTGGGCCAGCGTCTGCGGCTCGGTGCCGTGGTCCAGCGAGATCTTGACCGCGACCAGCCGTTGCAGCGATCGTTGCCGGGCCAGGAAGACCCGGGCGAACGCGCCGCTGCCCAGACCGGTCAGCAGATCGAAGTCATCGATGCGCTGACCGATCTCGATGCGGTCGAGCGGGTCGGAGCGGCCCGGCCCGGTCCCGATCGTCGTGGGCGCGGCGGTGGCCGTGCCCGTCAGATCGGCGGCGGTCGTTCTGGTCACCTCGGAATCACGAACAGACTCGGTGGTTCGGTTCAATGCGGTGTCGGCGAGGACCGATCCGGTATGCGCCAACACGGTCCGGGAAGAATCCTCGGTAGCCGCGCGGCGGGTGCTCTGATCGATGTCGTCGGTGTTCAACAACTCGCGCAGTTGCTCGGCCTGCCGCGGATATTCGCGCAGGCATTCGCGCGGATCCACTCGCTCGCCGCTCTGGCGGCGGATGACGAACTCCTCGTACACCAGACCGGCCGGAATATCGTCGGACGCGAGTTCGGGGAATTCGGCGCAGTAATCGGCCAAACGCAACCGCGCGGCCGGTTCCGGCACGGTGCTCGTGGCCGTCACCGGGCGACGCAACCAGCGATGGCGCAAGTCGACGCGGATCAACTCGAGCAATGCCTCGCGACGCAACGTGCTGGCGTCGGGCAGGTAATCGGCGATCGTCGGCGGGCGCCGGGTCGATTTCCATGCCGCCGAGAACGCCGCTACCGCGTCGGATTCGGCATGCGACAGGTCGCCACCCCCCGGACGGGTGGAAACACCTGTGTCGGGATCGGAACTTCTTCCAGAGTTCGCACTCATGCTCGGACCTTGTGGCTCGGCGGACGCCGCGGAATCCGCATCGGTCGTTGTCGGATGGCCGGAAATTTCCGCCACACCCCACACCATCATCCCCCGTGCCGTATTCGAAATGATAACTTGCGGCACGACAGTGGATCACCCGATTTCGACAACGACGCGACGGGGGATGACCAGCACATGTCTGACGAGGCCGCAATCGTGGCGGACGGCTCGATATCGGCGGGACGCGCCGCGCCGCGAACAACCATTCCGAATGCGAAGACCAGCGAATCAGTCCTCATCCGACCGCTCGGGCCCGCCGCGGGCGTACGGCCGCAGAGCGCTCGGGAAGCCGAGGCCGGTCTCGAACGCGGTCCGGCCGCGACGATCGCGGCGTGCGTGCGAGACGGCCTGCTGCACCCCGGCCAGGTGGCCGCGGATGCCGGGACCCGGATCTCGGCGGCGGACCGCGAACACAGCGCTTTCAGCGTGGTCCGGGCCGAACAGGCGATGGCCGAGTCGGTCGGCCTGATGGAGCGCGACGACCTCGACGTACTACCGCTGGCCGGTGTCCCGGTCGCGGTCGAACACGGCCTCCCGATCGCGGGCGAGCCGGTGCCGTGGGGCCCGGCGGCCGCCGCGGATCATCCGGTGGTGGCCAGGCTGCGTGCCGCGGGCGCGGTGATCGTGGGCCTCGTGACGGCGCCCGAGCTGAGCCGATGGGTGACCAGCGCGGGCACGGAACCGGTCGTCCGCAATCCGTGGAACCCCGCACGCAACGCGGGAAGCGCGGCAGGCGCCGCCGTCGCGGCCGGGCTGGTCCCGGTGGCGCACGGCTGCGACGGCTTGGGCGCGGTGCGGGTCGCCGCCGCGTGCTGCGGCGTCTTCGGGATCAAGCCCGGGCAGTACACCGTCCCCGGTGCGGGCGCTTGGTCCGGATTGGTCGAAAGCGGTGTCCTCGCGACGAGCGTGGACGACGCCGCGCTGGCGCTGTCGGTGCTGGCGGCGCGGCCGGACCTAGCCGAGGTGGATCCACCCGCCCGACTACGGATCGGACTGGCCGTGGATCCACCTTCTCGGCTGACGCGCGTCGACCGGCACTGGACGGCCGCGGCCCGCAGAGCGGCCTCGCTGGCCGCGGCGGCAGGCCATCTGGTCGAACCGACCGCGCTACCGTACGGAAACGCGCTGTTCGCGGCATCCCTACGCTGGCTGGCCCTCGGTGCACGCGATGCTCCCGCGCTACCCGAGCCCGACCAGCTATCCCGGAGAGCGCGGCACCGACTGGCCCTGGGCCGGACGGTGCATCGCTTACGGCTCGCGCGGCCCGCCCAGATCGACCGGGTCGAGGCGCGACTACTGGAGTTCTTCGAGCATTACGACGTGGTGATCACTCCCACGCTCGCCGCCCCGCCGCCCCCGGTGCGGGCCTGGCATTTCCGCAATCGGCCGGCCACGCTGCTCGCGGGCGCGCGGTTGGCCCCCTTCACCCCGCTGTGGAATCTGGTCGGCTGGCCGGCCGCATCCGTCCCCATGGGCGAGCATCCCCGGTCGGGTACGCCGGTGGCGGCCCAGCTCGCTGGACCGCCGGGCAGCGAATCCACCCTGCTACGGCTGGCCGCGCAATTGGAGGCCCACTATCCGTGGCAGCGCACGGCGCCTGCGACCACGGCGGGCCGATTCAGACGCTGACCGGCGATTGCTGCGCGGCGAATCCGCCCTCGACGGCCCGGCCCGCGAACTCGAGGATGGTCGGCCGGTTGTCGTCGGCCCGCCACGCCACGGCCAGCTCGCACGGTGCGAGCCCCGACACGGGACGCGCGGTCAGCCCCGGCCAGCGGTACATCGGCACGTTGTTCTCGGCGAGCAGGCACACGCCGAGGCCGAGGCTCACGGCCTCCAGCTTGTCCTCGGCGGTCGCGGCCTCGGCGCCGATCTTCGGCGGACGGCCGGCGCGTCCGTCGTTGCCGAGCCAGAAATCGCGCACCGCACCGGCTTCGGTGGGCAGCGCGACGAACGGTTCGTCGAGCAGATCGGCGAACTCGATGGTCTCCGAGACGGCCAGCGGGTGGTTCTCCGGCAGCAGTACCCACCGCGGTTCGGTGCGCAGCACCTGCCAGCGATAGCGGCTCTGGTCCGGCAGCGGCAGCCAGACCAGAGCGAGGTCGGCCTGGCGTCCGGCGAGCCCGCTGGAGGGATCGGTCCATGAAGCGGCGTGCAGTGCGAGGCGATGCCCGCTCGCGCTCTCCAGATCGCTGAGCAGACCGCGACCCAGTGCGGATTGGATGCCGACGCGCAACACCTCGCCCGCCTCTTGGAGCGAGACGTTGGTGACCTCCCACAGCTCCAAGATCTTGCGGGCGCCTTCGAGCAATTCCTTGCCCGCGACGGTCAGTGCGACACTGCGCTGGTTGCGGTCGAACAGGACCACGTCGAGCTGACGTTCCAGCTGACGGATCTGACGCGACAGGGTGGGTTGAGCGATGTGCAGCCGCTGAGCGGCGTTGGTGAAGTGCAGTTCCTCAGCGACGGCGACGAAATACCGCAGGTCGCGCAAATGCGGGTCCATAGCCCCTTGCTATCAGAATCAGTCCGGAATTTCCAGGCTTATCAGGCCGAAAAGTTCGGATACGGGTGCCGAAACAGTCGGCAGGTTTGTTAGGGACAGCATATTGCCTGCGATGGTGTTGCGCATCCACCGGTTGGCGAATTCTCGGCATGCATGCAGCTGTTGCCCTCCTGTCGTCGTAGTTGGGCAGTTGACCAGCACGAATGAGGTCTTTCCCGGAGAGTCGATGGCGGATTGCGGACATCTCTGCGGGCGCTGATCACCGGCTGAGAATTTGCCGCTGACCGGCTGGTCGATGTAATCGAGACCTCGCGTGATTTTCCTCACATGACAGGGGGGAACTGCGCTCGCGGTGGGCCGCTGTACAAAGCGAGGCGCCGCGACCGAGACGAATCCCGGCCGCGGCGCCTCGGCTCCGCGCTGTGTTTCACACCCCGCGGGCGCGCTCCTCGTAGGCCTTGCGCTTGTCCGCGTCGACGTCGGCGAGGAAGGCGCGGCCGGAACCGAGCGCCCGGCCGATGCCGTCCCCGACCGCCTCCGGCAGCAGCCCGACGAACCGGGAGATGAACCCGGCCACCGCGGTCACCCTGACCTTCGACTTCGGTGCGACGATCAGCTTCGCGACGGCGTCGGCGATCTCCTCCGGTTCGGCGGCGCGCATCAGCTTGGGCGCGGTGACGCCGGAGCCCAGTTCGGTGTTGGTCAGCGTGGGCAGCACCGAGGAGAAGCGCACCCCGGTGCCGCGGTACTCCTCCCGCAGCGTGTCGGTGAATCCCAGCACCGCGTGCTTGCTGGCGTTGTAGGTGGCCAGACCCGGGATGTGGGCCTCACCGGCCAGCGAGGCGATGTTGATGATGTGCCCGCCGCCGCGCGGCAGCATCCGGCGCAGCGCCAGTTTGGAGCCCAGGATCACGCCATAGACGTTGATGTCCAGGATGCGCTTGGTCAGCGGATCCGGCTCGTCCACCAGCTTGCCGGTCGGCATGATGCCCGCGTTGTTGATCAGCACGTCGATCGGGCCGAGGGTGCGCTCCACCTCGTCCAGGAACCCGTCGAACGAATCCGGATCGGTCACGTCGAGCCTGCCGTAGAGCTCGAAGCCGCGTGCCGTGCCCGACTCCTTGACCGTGGTCTCGTCGATGTCGCCGATCGCGATCTGCGCGCCGAGGGCTTGCAGCGTGGTCGCGGTGGCGAGCCCGATGCCGCGGGCGCCACCGGTGATGACGACGACCTTGCCGCGGATCTGCTTCGCTTCGGTCACTTGTCGTGTCCCTTCAGCTTCAGCAGGGCCGGAAGATCGAGGCGGCGCAGGCCGCGCGCCCCCGCCGCACGCATCGCGCCGAGTGCGAACAGCAGCTTCGGCATCGAGTACGGGTACCAGAACAGTTCCTTCTGCTGGGTCGGCAGGATCGGCGTGGTGATCGCCTGCTGACGGCAGTACTTGCGCACGCCGTTCGCACCGCCCCAGCGGGCGCCGACACCGGACTGGCCCCAGCCGCCCATCGGCAAGGCATAGCTGAACAGGTTGGCGAAGACGTCGTTGATGTTGACCGCACCGGCGTCGAGTTGCCGGGCGATCCGCTCGCCCCGCTCCTTGTCGCCGGTCCACACCGACGCCGAGAGGCCGTAGACGGAGTCGTTGGCCAGCCGTACCGCCTCGGACTCGTCGGCCACCTTCATCACCGGCAGCGTCGGGCCGAAGGTCTCCTCGGTGACGCAGGACATGGAGTGATCGACGTCCACCAGCACGGTCGGCTCGAAGGCGGTGCCGAATCCGGCCCGCTTGCCGCCGGTGAGGACCTTGGCGCCCGCCGCGACGGCCTCCTCGACGTGACGTTGCACGATCGCCACCTGGTTCTCGTTGGCCAGCGCTCCCACGTCGTATTTGGATTCGCGACCGTCCAGGCCCTGGCGTAGCGCCTTGACGTTGGCGGTGAGCTTGGCGACGAACTCGTCGTACACCGGCGCCTCGACGTACACCCGCTCCACCGAGATGCAGACCTGGCCGGAATTGAACATGCCGCCGAAGGCGATGCCGTGCGCGGCGCGCTCGAGGTCGGCGTCGGCCAAGACGATGGCCGGGTCCTTGCCGCCCAGTTCCAGGCTGTAGGGCACCATCCGTTCCACGCAGGCGGCCGCGATCTTGCGGCCGGTCGCGGTGGAGCCGGTGAACTGGATGTAGTCGGCGTTGCCGACCACGGCCGCACCGGTCGCGCCCGCGCCGGTGACCACCGCGAAGACCGGCGGCGCGCCGATCTCGGCCCAGCCCTTGGCCAGTTCGAGCGCCGAGAGCGGGGTCACCTCGGAGGGCTTGAGGATGACGGCCGCCCCGGCGGCGAGCGCCGGGAAGACGTCCATCACCGGCATGGCCAACGGGAAATTCCACGGTGTGATGACGCCGACCACCGGATAGGGCCGGTAGACCGTGGTCAGCCGCTTGACGCGGGCCAGCGGGCTGTGCGGCGAGGGGTGATCGTCGGCCAGGAACTTCGCGGCGCGCCGGGCGTAGTAGCCGATCAGATCGGTCGCGAAACCGGGGTCGATCAGGGCGTCCACCCGGGGCTTCGCGGTCTCCGACTGCAATACGGTGGCCAGCCGGTCGGTGTTGTCGATCAACCAGTCCTGGAACTTCAGCAGCCAGACCTTGCGGCCTTCGGGGCCGATCGCCTCCCATTCCGGCTGATACAGCCGCAGTTCGCGGACCTTGGCCGCGACCGCGTCCGCGGTCTCGTCCGGCACCGTGCCGACGACCTCGCCCGTGCCGGGATTGCGTACCTCGATGACTGCGGGACCGTCCTTCTTCGCGGTCGTTTCGCGTGCCTGCGCCTCGGTCGCGGGCGCTGGTTCGGTGTTGGTCACTGCTGTTCTCCCACTGACGTCGTGTTGAACCGCGGTCTGCTGACTGCTGTGAGGCAGGCCACTGAACTATGATCGTGACACAATCCGAACCAAGTTTCTTGGCCCGAATTGTCAAGGAAAATAGGCAAATTTGTTTTCTTGGTACAAAGAATGGCGAAGTATCCGCCGAGTCGAAGGAGAGCGCGATGACCGGTGGTCCGCCGCGGGGCGGCACGGTCCGGCCGAGCCCGGCTCCCGACGAGGTGCGCGACTGGCTGGCCGAATACGTCTACGAGACGACACGCGCGGAAGTGCTGGAGCGGATCGTCACCCGGCTCGACGACGTGATCATCGCCCGCATCCCCGAACTCGCCGATCGCGATATGCGCCGCGACCTCGCGGCCAGCACCCGGGCGCACGCCAGGATCGTGCTCAGCCGCCTGGCCAGCGACGCCTTCGAGTTCTCGCTGCCGGAGGAGGCGCACGCGTTCGCGCGCAGCGTGGCCCGGCGCGGCTTCGAGCTGCGGCTGCTGCTGCGGGTCTATCACGTGGGCATGGAAGCGGTGCTGGACTACATGACCGAGATCGTCGAGCAGCGGCAGGCCACGCCGGAACTCGAGCGCGTGGTGCTGCTGCGGCTGTTCGAGCGGGCCACGAAGTGGATCAGCACCTCGGTCGAGTTGCTCACCGACACCTACATGGAGGAGCGCGAGCAGGTCTTGCGCGCCGCGCTCAACCGGCGCGCCGAGACGGTGCGCGCCCTGCTGGATGGCGACGACGTGGACGTCGAGCAGGCGTCGGTGCGGCTGGGATACCGCCTGTCGCAGCGGCACCTGGCCTTCGTGCTGTGGACCGACGAGCCGACCGGCGAGTCCACCGGTGCGGACGCGGAGGCGACCGGGCTGCTGGATCGGGTCGCGGCGCGGCTGGCCGCGGCACTGGGCAGCGCGCGGGTGCTCACCGTTGCGTCCGGCGCCAGCGCGATGTGGGCGTGGGCGGGTACGGACGACGGAGAACACGGCGCCGAACTCGCGGCGCCGGGCGAAGTGGAGCGGCTGGCCGCGGTGCAGGTCGAGGCGCCGGTGCGGGTGGCGTTCGGCGTGCCCGCCGGGGGGATCGCGGGCTTCCGCCGCAGTCATCGAGAGGCGGTCGCCGCGCGGCAGGTCGCCGAGCGCGCGCCCGCGGGTGGCCCTCGGGTCACGGGCTATCGAACGGTGGAGATCGCCTATCTCGCCGGCGCGGACGAAGCGGCCATGCGCGGGCTGGTCGAGCGGGAACTCGGCGCGCTGGCCGGGCGCGACGCGCACGCCGCGCGGCTGCGCGAGACGCTGCACGCCTATCTGCGCAGCCAACGCAGCCCGGAGGCCACCGCGAAGGTACTCGGTGTGCACAAGAACACGGTCCGCTACCGCGTGCAGCGGATCGAACAACTACTGGGATATCCGATCGAGGAGCGTGGCCTGCCGCTGGAGATCGCGCTGGTGTGCGTCGCCGTCTACGGCACGGACGCCCTGCCCTGAACCGCCTGCTAGTCGCCCACGGCTTCGCGGGCGGCGATGCGGCGCAGCGGTGGCTCGGTGGGCGGCGCCACCCTCCGGTCGGGTAACTCGGCGAGCAAGGTGGTGGTCGCCTCTGCGATGGCCGCGACGGCCTTGTCGACAGCCGCTTTGGTGGTCGAGCTCAGGCCGGACACGCCACCGACCTTGCGCACGTACTGCAGTGCGGCGGCATAGATTTCCTGCTCGGTTGCGGCAGGTTCCAGACCACGCAGGACGGTGATGTTTCTACACATGCGAGCACACTAGCCCCAGATCACGACATGCGTCAGGGCAAGAAGTCACCGAGGCCGAAATCGATTCGCGCGCCGGACGCCCCCCGGGTCCGCGGCGGCGCCATCGGCGCCATCGGCGAATACCGCGCGTCGGCTGCGCGGGATGGGGAACAATCGGGGCATGTCTTCGCGCGGTGTACCCACCTTGACGACCTTTCCGTACGCGGAGCTGGACGAGCGGGAGGAAGACCATTGGTCCGGCGCCGCGGTATCCGACGACGAATTGCGGGCGTTGGCCCTCGGCGCCTTCTACTCGGCGCGCTGGGACGCGTTCCACGACGCGCTGCTGCTCGGCCCGGAACGGGCGCATCCGCTCGGCGATCGGCGCGAGCTGGCCATCGATACGCTCACCGGTGCGTGGGGCATCACCGACGGCACCGAGGCGCAGGCGTCGATGGAGCAGTTGCTCGACGGCATGCACGCCCCGCTCTACGCGCTGGTGCACCCGCTGGTGACGGCCTCGATCAACGCCAGCGAGCGCGATCGATTCGGTGAGCGCGCCGACCGGCACCGGGCGTTCCTGCGGCAGGTCGGCGCGTTTCGGGGGATGGACAATCCGGAGGCGCTGGTCCGCGACTACGACATCTGGTCGCAGGCGATCAAGATCGGATTCACCGACCATCTGGCGCGGCCGCTGCCCAGCGACATCCACGCCTGGGATCTGGCCCGGGTGGTCGCGGTGGCCAGGATGGCCTACACGGCCGGGTACCTCGATGCCGACGTGGCCTGGAGTTATCTGGCGCGCGCACTGCCGCTGGCGCAGAGCAAGTACCGCAACTGGCGTCAGTTCGGCGACGCCTATCTCACCGGCTGGACCTATTGGCAGGCCTGTGAGGACCTGGCGGAGTTGAAGAACGGCGGCGTCGACCGCCGCAAGGAGTTGCTGCGACTGTGGCTGCGCCCGACCAGCCCGTGGCGGCGGATCGCGCTGAACTCAGTTCCCGTCGGGGAGTGAGCGCAGGATCCCGCGGCCGTAGCGCTGGAACTGGGCGTCGTCGACCATGCCGAGGGAGTGCCGCTCGACCAGCAGTTCCCACTCCGAGTACAACTGGGCCACACCGGGATCGGCGGAGCCGGCGGCGCCGTCGGCGGACTCCCGGCGCACCGCGAAGTTCACCGCGCAGGTGACCCGATCGGTGTCGGCGCGGTCGGCGCCCGAGAAATGCAGAGTTCGGCTGCCGTCGTGCACCTCGATGCCGGTCGCGCCGCGTCCGGGACCGATCTCGCCGCGGCCCGCGGCCGGGGTGTCGGTGACCCGGGCCCACACGATCACCGGAATCGGGAGTTCGTGCGCGTAACGGCCGTCGCCGATGGCGATGAACAGCAGCCGCGCCGTGGTCGCGGCGAGCAGGCCGGCACCGCTGCCCGCGGGCGGGTGCGCGACCGCGATCGCGGTCTCCAGGACATACTCGTCCGGCGTCACGTAACGATGCAGAGCCGCTATCGCCTGCTTCGCGTCGCGGCGGGGGGACATCCTGCGCGTCGCCCGCTCCACGTCGGCGCGGATGGGACCGCCGCGGCCCCAGGTGGGCGCGGGCGGGCACAGATCCGGCGCCGCGACGTCGATGCGCTGGGTGGCCATGATCTGCCTATTGAGCCGGTCGACGATCTCGGTGGCCGCCGGAACGTCGTGTTCGGCGATCAGGACCGGCAGCGGGGTGCGGTCCGCGGGCACGCCGGTGAGCACGGGCGTCGGGTAGCGCAGATAGATCTCGATGACGACCGCGTCGTCCGCGCGCCGGTTCAGCCGGACCTTCAGCAGGTCGGAGACCGGGACATCGAGCACGCGCTCGCCGTCGGACCCGGGTCGCAGGACGATCAGTCTGCCGCCGCCGTGACGCAGTATCGCTGTGGGTGTCCGTAACTCGACTATGTCCATACCCCCTGCGCTCGTGTCTGGTCTGCGGCGCTCCCGGGGCCTTCGTGGTTTGCGAGCTACCGCTTACGTGCCCGTCGCTCGCGCCGCGATGTTGTGTCGTCGCTCACGATAGGCCGAACATGCCATGATTGTTGCCACTTGGAGGAAGCCGGACCGGAGACATCGGGAACCACCGTCGTTCCCCGGCCGTTTACCTCGTTAACTGCACCTGCAGCCGAACTGTGCGATGTATCGAGTAGACCGTACGCGGTAACGTGGCTTGTCCGCATCCGAACCCCGCGGAACCGGACGCGCCAGATGCATCGCTAGGCAAGAACCGGAGACACCGGAAAGGACTGGCCGCCCCGGCCGACGCTCTATGAACCGCAAGACAGTGTTTCGCACCCTGGCCATAGTCTCGGGCATTCTGCTCGTGATCTATGCGTTCAGCTACTTCGGCAACGACACGCGGGGCTGGAAGAGCGTCGATACCTCGGTTGCCCTCAGCCAGCTCGAGAACAAGAGCAACGTCCAGAACGTTCAGATCGATGATCGCGAGCAGCAGCTGCGCATCGAGCTGAAGGACGGCAACGACGCCACCGGCGGGCAGAACAAGATCATCGCGAAGTATCCGGGCGGCAGCGAGACCTCCGCCCAGGTCTTCTCTGCCGTGAAGAACTCCGGCGCCCCGTACAACACGGTGGTCAAGCAGGAGAGCTGGTTCACCCAGATCCTGCTGTTCGTGCTGCCGATGGTCATCCTGCTCGGCCTGTTCATCTTCGTGATGGCCCGCATGCAGGGCGGCGGGCGCGGCGGCATGATGGGCTTCGGCAAGTCGAAGGCCAAACAGCTGTCCAAGGACATGCCCAAGACCACGTTCGCCGACGTGGCCGGAGCCGACGAGGCGGTCGAGGAACTCTACGAGATCAAGGACTTCCTGCAGAATCCCGTCCGCTACCAGGCCCTCGGCGCCAAGATCCCCAAGGGCGTCCTGCTCTACGGCCCGCCCGGCACCGGTAAGACCCTGCTGGCGCGTGCCGTCGCGGGCGAGGCCGGTGTGCCGTTCTTCACCATTTCCGGTTCGGACTTCGTGGAGATGTTCGTCGGCGTCGGCGCCTCCCGGGTGCGCGACCTGTTCGAGCAGGCCAAGCAGAACAGCCCCTGCATCATCTTCGTCGACGAGATCGACGCGGTCGGCCGCCAGCGCGGCGCGGGCCTCGGCGGCGGTCACGACGAACGCGAGCAGACCCTCAACCAACTGCTGGTCGAGATGGACGGCTTCGGCGACCGCACCGGCATCATCCTGATCGCCGCGACCAACCGGCCCGACATCCTCGACCCGGCGCTGCTGCGTCCCGGCCGGTTCGACCGGCAGATCCCGGTGGGCAACCCCGACCTCGCCGGTCGCCGCGCGATCCTGCGGGTGCACTCGCAGGGCAAGCCGATCTCCCCGGACGCCGACCTGGACGGCCTGGCCAAGCGCACCGTCGGCATGTCCGGCGCCGACCTGGCCAATGTGATCAACGAGGCCGCCCTGCTCACCGCCCGCGAGAACGGCGCGATGATCACCGGCGAATCGCTCGAGGAGTCGGTCGATCGCGTGATCGGCGGTCCGCGGCGCAAGAGCCGGATCATCAGCGAGCACGAGAAGAAGATCACCGCCTACCACGAGGGCGGCCACACCCTGGCCGCCTGGGCGATGCCGGACATCGAGCCGGTCTACAAGGTCACCATCCTGGCCCGCGGCCGCACCGGCGGCCACGCCATGACGGTGCCCGAGGACGACAAGGGCCTGATGACCCGCTCGGAGATGATCGCCCGCCTGGTGATGGCGATGGGCGGCCGCGCGGCCGAGGAACTGGTGTTCCACGAGCCGACCACCGGCGCGTCCTCCGATATCGACCAGGCCACCAAGATCGCCCGCGCGATGGTCACCGAGTACGGCATGAGTGCCCGGCTCGGCGCCGTCCGTTACGGCCAGGAGCAGGGCGATCCGTTCCTCGGCCGCTCGATGGGCATGGGTTCGGACTACTCGCACGAGGTGGCGGGCGCGATCGACGAGGAGGTGCGCAACCTGATCGAGGCCGCGCACACCGAGGCGTGGGCGATCCTGAACGAGTATCGCGACGTGCTCGACGACCTGGCCACCGCGCTGCTGGAACGAGAGACCCTGCACCGCAAGGATCTCGAGCAGATCCTCACGTCGGTGCAGAAGCGCCCGCGCATCACCGCGTTCAACGATTTCGGCGATCGCGTCCCTTCGGACAAGCCGCCGGTGAAGACCCCGGGCGAGCTGGCCGCCGAGCGCGGCGAGTCCTGGCCGCCGGAGCCGGTCGCGGAGCCGGTGGCCGCGTCCGCGCAGCGCGAGCCGCAGCCCGCCAACGGATATCCGCCGCACGAGAGCGGTTACGGCGCTCCGCCGCAATACGGTCGCCCGCCCGCGTCGGGTGGTTACCCGCTGCCCCAGGCGCCCGCTCCGGCGTATCCGCGCCAGGGGACGCACGGTTCGCGGCCGGACTACGGCGCTCCGGCGGGATGGTCGGCTCCCGGCTGGCCGCCGCGGGACGAGCCGCAGCCGGGTCAGCCGGGCTGGGGCGAACCACAGCAACCGCGGCACGGCTACCAGCAATGGGGTCCGCAGGGCGCGTCCGAAGGTGGCTACGACCGGGACGGGTACGGCGATCGCGGCGGCTACGACGAGCCGCGCCGGACCAATCCGAACGGTGAGGGCGACAACGGCGATTGGGATGGACCGAACGGTCGTCACTGAGCGGTGACGATTAGGCTCGTCCATCGTGGGGGTGCCGAGAAATTGCCGGCGCCCCGGGAGTTTGGAGGTGTCCTCGATTGTCGGCGAACGAGCATGGCGGTGGTTACATTCTCGCCGAACCGGACAGTGCTGAACACAACGGTGTCGACATCGGCGTGACGGAGCCCGGACCGGTCGCACTGGAAACGGGCAGATCATTCGATCAGGCGCGGGCCGAAGCGGCGGTACGGGAATTGCTGATCGCCGTCGGCGAGGACCCGGATCGGCCCGGCCTGCTCGAGACGCCCGCCCGGGTCGCGCGCGCCTACCGGGAGACCTTCGCCGGGCTCTACGTGGAACCGGATTCGGTGCTCAACACCACGTTCGACGAGGGTCATCAGGAACTCGTGCTGGTCAGGGACATTCCGATGTACTCGACCTGCGAGCACCACCTCGTGTCCTTCCACGGCGTCGCCCACGTCGGCTACATCCCCGGCCCGCACGGCCGGGTGACCGGCTTGTCCAAACTCGCCCGGCTGGTCGACCTGTACGCCAAGCGCCCGCAAGTGCAGGAGCGGCTGACCAGCCAGATCGCCGACGCGGTGATGCGCAAGCTGGACCCGCGCGGTGCGATCGTGGTGATCGAGGCCGAGCACCTGTGCATGGCGATGCGCGGCATCCGCAAGCCGGGCGCGAGTACGACCACCTCCGCCGTGCGCGGACTGCTGCAGTCCAACGCCGCCTCGCGCGCCGAGGCGCTCGATCTGATCCTCCGGAAGTGAGCGGTCCCGCGGTGTCCGAACCGAGCGGCGCGCAGCGCGCGGCGACTGGTGCGACCAGGCAGGACACCGCAACGGCTCGGTCGGAAGCGGGATCGACCGCGCCGGTGCGCGGGTTCGCCCGCGACGGACGCTCCTGCGTCGTGATGGGCGTGGTGAATGTCACCAGCGATTCGTTCTCCGACGGCGGCCGGTACCTGGATCCCGAATTGGCCATCGCCCACGGGGTGCGGCTGCACGCCGCGGGCGCGGACATCATCGACGTCGGCGGCGAGTCGACCAGGCCGGGCGCGGTCCGCATCGACGCGGCGACCGAGGCCGCGCGGGTGGCCCCGGTCATCCGTGGCCTGGTCGCGGCGGGCGTACCGACCAGCGTGGACACCATGCGGGCCGCCGTGGCCGCCGCGGCGCTCGAGGCCGGGGTGTCGGTAGTGAACGACGTTTCCGGCGGCCGCGCCGACGCCGACATGGTGCGGGTGGTCGCGTCCGCGCGGGTCCCGTGGATTCTCATGCACTGGCGGGCGGGCGCCGACTACCGGCACATCGGACCGGCGGACCGTTACGACGACGTGGTGGCGGAGGTGCTCGCCGAACTCACCGCGCAGGTGGACCTGGCCGTGGCCGCCGGCGTCGACCCGACCCGGCTGATCCTCGACCCCGGTCTGGGCTTCGCGAAGAACGCCGAGCACAACTGGGCGCTGCTCGGCGCGCTGCCCGAATTGGTCGCGCACGGGCTGCCCGTCCTGATCGGCGCGTCGCGCAAGCGTTTTCTCGGTTCGCTGCTCGCCGACGAGGCGGGTCCGCGTCCGCCGGACGGCCGGGAGACGGCCACCGCGACCATCTCGGCGCTGGCCGCGCTGCACGGCGCGTGGGGTGTGCGGGTGCACGACGTGCGCGCCTCGCTCGACGCCATCGCGGTCACCGACGCGTGGCAGAATGCCGCACGGCAGCGCGCCGCACAGCACGACACCACCCGACCCAGTGCGCAAGGAGCTCGACGATGAGCCGGTCCCCCGTCCACGCCGAACACGAGGCACCGCCGCGTGATCCGGTGATCCGGCGCGGCGCCGACCGCATCGAATTGCGCGGCCTGCGCGTTTACGGGCATCACGGCGTGTTCGAGCACGAGCGCCGCGACGGTCAGGAATTCCTGGTCGATCTGACGGTGTGGGTGGATTTCGCGGTGGCCGCCGCGTCCGACGATCTGGCCGCCACCGTGGACTACGGCGCGCTGGCCGAGCGTGCGGTGCGCATCGTCCAGGGTGAGCCGCGCGATCTCATCGAAACGGTGGTGTCGGAGATCGCCGACGATGTGATGACCGATCCGCGGATCAGGTCGGTCGAGGTGGTGCTGCACAAACCGTCCGCGCCGATCCCGCACACCTTCGCCGATGTGCGGGTGGTCACCTCCCGGCACCGGGGGGAGCCCGCCGAATGAGCGAGCTACCTTGCGGCACGGCCACTTTCCTCGTGCCGGGTGCCGGGGAGGCACGCCGATGACCCGTGCCGTGCTGTCCATCGGTTCGAATCTGGGCGACCGGCTCGCGCATCTGCGCAGCGTCCTGGACGGGTTCGGCCATCGCGTGCTGGCCGCCTCGGCCGTGTACTCCACGGCGCCCTGGGGTGGTGTCCCGCAGGCGGGCTACCTCAATGCCGCTGTGCTGGTGGAGGATCCGGCCTTCAGCTGCGCGGACTGGCTGCGTCGCGGCCAGGAGCTGGAGCAGGCGGCGGGGCGAATGCGCGAAGTGCGCTGGGGGGCACGCACACTCGACGTGGATGTGGTGTGGTGCGCCGAACTGCGCGACGGGCAGCCGGTCGCGTGCCGCAGCGCCGACCCGGATCTGCTGCTGCCGCACCCGCAGGCGCACCGGCGCGCTTTCGTGCTGGTGCCGTGGCTGGACGTGGCGCCGGACGCGGTGCTGGAGGTCGACGGCGCGCCGCATCCGGTGGCCGATCTGCTGGCGCGGCTCGACCCGGCCGAACGCGCCGGGGTGCTCCGCACCGAGTTCTCGCTGACGGGCGAGGCGTCGTGAAACTGAAGCCGACCCGCATCCTCGACATCGTGGCGAACGTGCTGATCGCCGCGCTGGTCGCGTGGATCGCCACCCGTGTGGCCTATGACAACTTCCCGCCGATCTCGATCTTCGCGGGCGCCTCGCTGTACCCGGTGGCCGCGATCGAAGCGGTGCTCGCTTTCGTCATCCGGGCGCGGGTCAACGACCACGAGATCGGCGACGGCCGCCACCAATTGCATCCGATCACCGCCGCCCGCGCCGTAGCGTTGGCCAAGGCGTCGGCGCAGGTGGGTTCGATCGCCGCGGGCATCTGGCTCGGTTTCCTGTGCTGGGTCCTCCCGCAGCGCGGCACGCTGCGCGCGGCCGCCGCCGACAGCCCCGGTGCGATCGTCGGGATGCTGGCGGGCGTCGCTTTGGTTGCTGCGGCCCTGTGGCTGGAGTACTGCTGCCGGGCGCCGGAGGATCCAACCGACGATGCGGCAACTACGTAGCTAAAGTCCCGGATCGAATCACAAAACGGAATCTGGGCTCTGCACGACCTATTGGCTACCCTGGCTGGCATGGTTTCACCCTCCCGTAGCAGCACTTCCCGTCGACAGCGGGAGGACGCGGGAAAATTATTCGTCGGTGTCTTGATCTTGCTCGGTCTGGTTGCCAGCGTTTTCCTGATCTTCAGTAACAGTGTCGAGTTCGTACGGGTAGGTCTGGTCGCGGCGCTGTGGGCCGCGGCAATCGGCGCTCTGGCTGCGACGAAGTACCGCAAAGAGGCGACGATCGACAAGGCGAAGGTCCGCGATCTGCAGACCGTCTACGAGTTGCAGCTGGAGCGGGAGGTCACCGCGCGGCGCGAGTACGAACTCGGCGTCGAGGCGCGGGTCCGCGAGGAAGTGGGCGCCGACGCGGCCGAACTCGCGGCCTTACGGGCGGAGCTCACGGTGCTGCGGCAGAGCCTGCAGCGGCTGTTCGACGGCGATCTGCCGACGGATCGCCCGGCATTGCGCGCCGACGCGACCCGGATCCAGGAGCTGACCAGCTCTGGGACCGACTCCGGGAACAATAGCTCCGCGAATGCCGGGATGTGGTCGGTCTTCGCCGACCAGCAACCGCGTAGCAGCATGACGCCGATCTTCGAGCCCGACCATCCCGAGCCGCCGGTCTTCGCCAGCCCCTTCGACGATCCGGTCACCGCCGAGACCGCGATCGTCTCCGTCGACGACGACGCCGAGCAGGCCGACGCGGAGCAGGCACACCACGCCGAGCCGCGCGGCTGGGCGGATGCCTTCACCGAGACCGCGGCCGAGCCGCGCGACGAGCCGCCCACCCGGCCCGCTACCCGCCCGCAGCCGACTCGGGAACCGCCCGCACGGCCCACGTCCGCGCCCGCGATGGGTACGCCGAGCGCGCGCAGGCGGCGCAGGGCCGAGAGCGACGACGAGACGCCCTCGCGCCGTCTCTCGGTCGCGGAGATCATGGCCAACCTGCAATCCGAGGAGCGCGAACGCCGGTGATCCGTGCCGGGTCGCGGCCCGGCACTGCGGCCTAGATCACGCGGGCACCCCGTGGCGGCGGCGAACCGCCTGCCGATATTCTCTTGGCGTACCGTCCGGTACCCGCATGGCGGGACTGGAACGACATCGAGAGGACAACGTTGACCTCGAGAAGCGTGAATTCCGACAACGCTGCTTCGGGCTACGACCCCGCGCCCGCACGCCTGACGGTGGGAATCGTCTCGGCGGGACGCGTGGGCTCGGCATTGGGCGCCGCACTCGAGCGGGCCGGACACGTCGTGTTCGGTGTCTGCGCGATCTCCGACGCCTCGGTGCGCCGTGCCAGGACCCGACTGCCCGATTCGGAGATCCTGCCGATCGAGCAGGTGGCCGCCCGCAGTGAGCTGCTGCTGCTCGCCGTGCCGGACACCGAGCTCCCCGGCCTGGTCCGCGGCCTGGCAGGCGCCGGAGTGGTGCGGCCGGGCACCATCGTGGCGCACACCTCCGGCGCGAACGGCGTCGGCGTGCTCGCCCCCCTGGCCGAGGTCGGCGCCCTTCCGCTGGCCATCCACCCGGCGATGACCTTCACCGGTCACGACGAGGACGTGGCCCGGCTGGGCAACGCGTGCTTCGGTATCACCGCGGCCGACGAGGTCGGCTACGCCATCGCGCAGTCGCTGGTGATCGAAATGGGCGGCGAGCCGGTTCGCGTACCGGAGCAGCACCGGCCGCTGTACCACGCCGCGCTCGCGCACGGCAGCAATCACCTGGTCACGGTGATCGTGGACGCGGTGGCCGCGTTGCGCGCCGCCCTGGCCGGCCCCGGCCTGATGGGACAGCAACTGGTCGACGAGCAGCCCAACGGCCTGGCCGAGCGTCTGCTCGCCCCGCTGGCGTCGGCGGCGCTGGACAACGCGTTGCGCCGCGGCCAGGCCGCGCTGACCGGCCCGGTCGCCCGCGGCGACGCCGACGCGGTGGCCGCGCACCTGGAGGCCCTGTCGTCGGTCGATGCCCGGCTGGCCGAGGCCTATCGCGCGCTGTCGCTGCGCACCGCTGAGCGGGCAGGCACCGCCCCCGCCGTAATCCAGCTGCTGGAAGGACGCTGATGTTCGACTCGAAATTGCGCGGTGCCTACCGGCCCGGCGTGCTGACCGTGCACCACGATCCAGCGGTACTCGGGGCGGTGTCCGCCGCCCTGCGCGGCGTCGGCCGCACCGTCGCGCTGGTGCCGACCATGGGCGCGCTGCACGAGGGGCACTTGGAGATCGTGCGGCTGGCCAAGCGGACCAACCAGGTCGTCATCGTGTCGATCTTCGTCAATCCCTTGCAGTTCGGGGCGAACGAAGACCTGGACAAATACCCCCGCACGCTGGACGCCGACGTCGAGCTGTTGCGTGCCGAGGGCGTCGAGCTGGTGTTCGCGCCGAGCGTGTCCGACATGTACCCGGACGGTCCGCGCACCACGGTGCACGCCGGTCCGCTCGGCGCGGAGCTGGAGGGGGCCAGCCGCCCGACCCATTTCGCGGGCATGCTCACCGTGGTCGCCAAACTGCTGCAGATCGCGCGGCCGACCGAGGCGTTCTTCGGTGAGAAGGACTACCAGCAGCTCACCCTGATCCGGCAGCTGGTCCGCGATCTGAATTTCGACGTGAAGATCACCCCGGTGGTCACCGTCCGTGAGCCCGACGGCCTGGCCCTGTCCTCGCGCAACCGCTACCTCGACCCCGTGCAGCGCGAATCGGCGCTGGCCCTGTCGGCCGCTCTGTCGGCGGGCAAACACGCGGGCGGTCTCGGCGGCGACGCGGTGCTCGCGGCCGCCCGCCAGGTGCTCGACGCCGCGACCGGCGTGGACGTCGACTACCTGGAGCTGCGTTCGGCCACCCTGGGGCCCGCCCCGGCCACCGGCAACGCCAGGCTGCTGATCGCGGCCCGGGTCGGCGCGACCCGGCTGATCGACAACATCGCCGTCACGCTCGGCGCTCCGATCGACGGCCACCCCACCGTCGCCGGTTCGCGGCCCGCCGCGAACTCCTCCCAGCCTGTCGCGGCGGTGTCCGACCCCGCCGTCCTTCCTCCCGCGAACTAGAAAGGTTCGACGCAATGCTGCGCACCATGATGAAGTCGAAGATCCACCGTGCCACCGTGACGCACGCCGACTTGCACTACGTCGGCTCGGTCACCGTGGACCAGGACCTGCTCGACGCCGCCGATCTGCTGGAAGGCGAACAGGTCTGCATCGTGGACATCGACAACGGCGCCCGCCTGGAGACCTACGTCATCGCCGGTGAGCGGGGTTCCGGGGTGATCGGGATCAACGGCGCCGCGGCTCACCTGGTGCACCCGGGCGACCTCGTCATCCTGATCGCCTACGGCCAGCTGAACGAGCAGGAGATCGCCGAGTACGACCCCAAGGTCGTGTTCGTCGACGAGCGCAACCGCCCGGTCGAACTCGGCTCGGACCCGGCGCACGCGCCGGAAGGCTCGGGCCTGACCTCGCCCCGCTCGCTGTCGTTCGTCTGAGGAGCGGCGACCAGGACATGCTGCTGACCATCGATGTCCGCAACACGAGTATCGAACTCGGCCTGTTCTCCGGTTCCGGGGAGCATTCGAAACTGGTGCGGCACTGGCGAATGCACACCAATCCGTTGCTGACCGCCGACGAATTCGCCATGCAGGTGCGCGGGCTGGTCGGCGCGCAACTGGACGAGGTGATCGGCGTCTCGGCGCTTTCCACGGTGCCGCCCGTGCTGCGCGAGTTGCGCGGCATGCTCGGCCAATACTGGGGCCACGTTCCGCACGTGCTGGTGGAACCCGGTGTGCGCACGGGGATTCCGCTGCTGGTGGACAATCCGAAAGAAGTCGGCGCGGACCGCATCGTCAATTGCCTGGCCGCGTACCAGCGCTATTCCGCGCCCGCGATCGTCGTCGATTTCGGCACGGCGATCTGCGTGGACCTGGTGTCGAAGAAGGGCGAGTTCCTGGGCGGGATCATCGCGCCGGGTGTGGAGATCTCCACCGAGGCCCTGGTGGAACGCAGTGCGCTGCGGCGGGCGGAGTTGACCAGGCCACGTTCGGTGCTGGGGAAGAACAGCATGGAATGCATGCAGTCCGGCGCGGTATTCGGTTTCGCCGGGCTGGTGGACGGCCTGATCGATCGCATTCGCGACGAGTTCGACGCCTTCGCGGGTGATGACGTCGCCGTGGTGGCGACCGGGGCGACCGCACCGCTGATCGTCCCGGAATCCGAAACGATCGACGACCACGATCCGCACCTCACGCTGACCGGCCTGCGACTCGTATACGAACGCAATCAGCGGCGCAAGGGAAGTGTCTGATATGCGCGGTGTCGGATTTGTCGCAGGCCGGGCACTTGTCGACACCGCGCCGTCTGCTGTTAAACTCCCTCTCGTGACCTTCTACGCGAGCACCCAGGAGTGTTGTCGAGGCTGACGTGCCTCGACCGATCGAGGCTGAGTTCCCGCCCTCGACCGTTACCTTCCTCCTGGAGATTCGCTCATGCGTTCTTCTGTCCTTTCCCTTTCTTCCGCGCGTACCGCGCTGTCGGCTACCCCGCCGGTGGAACGCTCGGTGGCGCCCGCCCTGCCCACCCGGCTGCGCCCGGCCGATCTGCTGCGGCTGACCGATGAGGGCGCCGAAGACGTGCTGGCCGGGCGATACGACCATTTGCTTCCCGCCGGGGGGAAATGGCCGGAAAACGAGCGCTGGGCGACCAGGCTGCTCACCGACGACGAGGTCGACGTCTGGCTGATCAGCTGGACGCCGGGCAAGTCGACCGAGCTGCACGACCACGCCGGATCGCTCGGCGCGCTCACCGTGCTCAGCGGCGCGCTCACCGAATATCGCTGGAACGGAACGGAACTGCGTCGTCGCGTGCTCGCGGCGGGTGATCAGGCCTCGTTCCCGATCGGCTGGGTGCACGACGTCATGCGGACGCAGGCCGCCGTGCCGGGCGCCGTCGATTCCGCCGGTCCGCTCGATCCCACGCTGAGCGTGCACGCCTATTCCCCGCCGCTCACCGCCATGTCGTATTACGAGGTGACCGGGCACGGCACCCTGCGGCGCACCCGAACCGTCCTCACCGACCAGCCCGAAGGTGATATGTGATGACCCGTTTGACCATCGATCAGATGCTCGAGAACGCACGGGCCCACCTGGACCGGATCTACGCCTTCGAATTGCCGGAAGCCGTCGAGCGGGGCGCCATTCTGGTGGATATCCGGCCGCAGGCGCAACGCGGACGGGAGGGCACCTTGCCCGGCGCGCTGGTGATCGAGCGCAATGTCCTGGAATGGCGGCTGGACCCCACCAGTTCCGCCCGCCTGGCGCTGGCCGCCGATCACGACGTGGAATGGATCGTCGTCTGCTCCGAGGGATATACCTCCAGCCTGGCCGCCGCCGCGCTGCAGCAACTCGGGCTGCACCGGGCGACCGATCTGGTGGGCGGCTATCAGGCGTTGAAGGCGGCCGGTCTGTTGCACGTCGCCGTCGGGGCGCCGCACTTCGCGCGCGAGGCCGAAGCGCTCGCCTTGCTGTAATTCCCGCCGACACTTCCATCTCGAAATAGCCGGGCGCTCAGGTAGTTTCGCACACCACACGATGCGCACCGGCTATTTCGCGTCCGTACGACGCCGGTGCGGACGTCCCGGGCGGGGCGACGCATCGATACCGTTTCGTTACTCCGGGCCGGAGTCCGGGCGGCCCGCATAACGATTTCCGATGCACGCTAGGGTTGTTCGATGTGAGCACCCCGAACTCTGCATCTTCCAGCGCATCGACATCGGATTCGCGGCCTGCCGTGTCGCCGGCCGCCGACGATGCACCGGAGCAGATACGGATTCGCCGGGAGAAGCGGGAGCGGCTGCTCGCGGACGGTGGGGAGGCCTATCCCGTCGTCGTGCCGCGTACGCATACCCTGGCCGAAATTCGGGCCGCATATCCGGACCTCGCCGCGGACACGGCCACCGGGCTGCAGGTGGGCGTCGCCGGGCGCGTCATTTTCCTGCGTAATACCGGCAAGTTGTGTTTCGCGACACTGCAGGAGGGCGACGGTACCAAGCTGCAGGCGATGATCAGCCTGAACGGGGTCGGTACGGACGCCCTCGCCGCCTGGAAGGCCGACGTGGATCTCGGTGACTTCGTTTTCGTGCACGGTGAGGTCATCTCGTCGCGGACCGGGGAACTGAGCGTCATGGCCGATTCTTGGTTCATGGCGGCGAAGGCCCTGCGTCCGCTGCCGGTGGCGCACAAGGAGATGAACGAGGAATCGCGGGTACGGCAGCGTTATGTCGACCTGATCGTGCGTCCCGAGGCCAGGGAAATGGCCCGTACCCGCATCGCCGTGGTGCGCGCGTTGCGCAACGCCCTGGAGCGCAGGGGCTTCCTGGAGGTGGAGACGCCGATGCTGCAGACGCTGCACGGCGGCGCCGCGGCCCGCCCCTTCGTCACCCATTCCAACGCCCTCGACATGGACCTCTTCCTGCGCATCGCGCCCGAGTTGTTCCTGAAGCGCTGCGTGGTCGGCGGCCTGGAGCGGGTCTTCGAGATCAACCGGAACTTCCGGAACGAGGGCGCGGACTCCACGCATTCCCCCGAGTTCGCGATGCTGGAGACATACCAGGCATACGGCACCTATGACGACTCGGCGGTGATGATCCGGGAATTGGTGCAGGAAGTGGCGCAGGAGGCGTTCGGCACGCAGGTGGTGACCCTGGCCGACGGCACCGAATATGATCTCCGCGGCGAGTGGGCCGTCGTCGAGATGTACCCTTCGCTGTCGGATGCGCTGGGTGTGCCGGTGACTCCGGAAACGTCGGTCGCCGAATTGCGCGCGCTCGCGGATCGGGTCGGTCTGGAAATTCCGGAGGGCAAGGGCTACGGCCACGGGAAACTCGTCGAGGAACTCTGGGAACACCAGTATGGCGACAAGCTGTACGCGCCGACTTTCGTACGCGACTTCCCGGTGGAGACATCCCCGTTGACCAGGCAGCATCGTAGTACGGCAGGGGTCACGGAGAAGTGGGATCTCTATGTGCGCGGCTTCGAGTTGGCCACGGGCTATTCGGAGTTGGTCGACCCGGTGATCCAGCGCGAGCGGTTCGTCGATCAGGCGCGGCTCGCCGCGCAGGGTGACGACGAGGCGATGGTGCTGGACGAGGACTTCCTCGCGGCGATGGAGCACGGCATGCCGCCGACGACCGGAACGGGTATGGGAATCGATCGGTTGTTGATGGCGCTCACGGGATTGGGAATCCGAGAAACGATACTGTTCCCAATTGTGCGTCCGGTCACCCGGTGACCACTGGATTGCAAAGCAGCGACTCCGTCTTGGAATTTCCGGAATTCGGGGTATTCTTGCCTCGGGTAATCGGCCTAGTATGCGGGTCGCACGATTTCGAGAGGACGTTCATCTCATGGCAAAGAAGGTCACCGTTAGCCTGATCGACGATGTCGACGGTGAGTCCATCGCGGACGAGACCATCGAGTTTGCGATCGACGGTGTGTCGTACGAGATCGACCTGTCGTCGGCAAATGCGGCGAAGCTGCGCGACGGTTTGGAGGAGTGGGTTTCGAATGCGCGCCGGGTGAGCGGCCGGCGCCGGGTCAAGGCCGCCGCGGCCGCCGCGGGCACTCCGAAGAGCCGGGTCTCGATCGATCGGGAACAAAGCGCCGCAATTCGGGAGTGGGCGCGTCGGAATGGACACAAGGTGTCCGCACGGGGCCGCATCTCCGCCGACATCACCGACGCGTACAACAAGGCCGCGAAGGGATAGTTATTTTTCGGCCGCCGTCCCGGCGAATCGTGCGACGTCGGGGCGGCGGTCTTGTTTGTGATAGGGCTTCGATATGGCAACGAGACCGGATCACACGGTGGCACGTCCCGGCGGATGAATCGATCTTGCTCGTGGTACCGGGACGCGGCACCATGGAAGCGTGCGACGGTCACTGGCGGTATGGAGAGGTGAGGTATCGGCGCAGTGACAGGATTCGTCGGATCATTCTTGCGGTTCACCGATGATGCCGGTCGGCAGCAGGAGCTCATGCTCACGCCGGATCGCGGACGCGTCACCATCGGCCGCTCCCCGCATGCCGATCTCGCCCTGAGCTGGGACGCCGAGGTCTCCCGGCTGCACGCGGCGGTCGAATACCTGGGTGCGCACTGGACCATCGTGGACGACGGCCTCTCCCGCAACGGCACCTTCGTCAACGGGGACCGGCTCGTCGGCCGCCGCAGGCTGATGGCGGGCGACGTCATCCGGGTCGGCACCTCGCGGGTGTCGTTTCACGACTTCGGCGGCGTCTCCGACGACATCACCCGTACCTCCACCGGCTCGATACCCACGGCGCGGTCGCTGACCGAGACGCAGCGCTCGGTGCTGGTCGCACTGTGCAGGCCGTACAAGCACGGCGCGGGTTTCGCCACGCCCGCCTCCAATCAGCAGATCGCCGAGGAGCTGTTCCTCAGCGTCGACGCGATCAAGACGCACCTGCGCGCCCTGTTCGCCAAGTTCGGGGTGGAGGATCTGCCGCAGAACCAGAAGCGGGTGCGATTGGCGGGACTGGCCATGCAGAGTGGGCTCATTTCCGATCGGGACCTGTGAGGCCTCCACCGTAGACGCTCGCTTAGCGCATCGAGCTTCTCGGCCATGGAGAGTCCGGGCGATAGCGGCTTGACTCGGAGGTACCCGGGCCGGAGCGACGACTCCGGCGGGTTTTCCGAGCAGGAGGAACTCATGACCGCCACACGTCTCGCCGCACTGGTGTTCGCCACGCTGGCGACGGGCCTGATCGCGGGCCTTTTCTACGCGTACGCCAATTCGGTGATGCCCGCGCTGGCCCGCACCGACGATCGCGCCATGATCGACGTGATGCAGAAGATCAACGTGGTGATCATCAATCCGTGGTTCATGATGGCGTTCCTCGGCACGGTGGGGTTCACCGTCCTGGCGGCGGCGCTGCACCTGGGCCGGGAGCACCGGGGCACGCTGATCTGGATCGTGCTCGCGCTGGTGCTCAACGTTGTCGCCTTCGGGGTCACCTCCGGGTTGAACGTCCCGCTCAACGACCAGCTGGCCGCCGCGGGCGACCCTGGCTCGATCGCCGACCTCGCCGCGGTGCGCGCCGATTTCGAAGCGGCCTGGGTTCGGTGGAACATCGCGCGCGGCGTCTTCCACACGCTGGCCTTCCTGGCGCTGTGCGGTGCGCTGTTCGTCGCGGGCATCCAGCAGGGCAAGGCCTCCGCGGCGGCGCCGGGCCGGGCGGCGGCAGGCCAGTACGTCGCGCCTGCCTTCGGTCAGAGCTAGATTCCGCAACGACCCGCCGGAATCTCCTCCGTCTGGGCCACTTCGTGCGGTAGCTTCCCCGGAAGACGAGACCGGACCGGGAGGCTATCGTGCGGCGTGTCCCAGGCTTTTCGTTGCTCTTCGTTCTGCTCACAGCGGTGTGCGCCACCGCGGGCGCGGCACACGCGCAGGAGCGATATCCGGTCGACTACAACTTCTTCGCGGGCATCCCCGCGGAGCTGTCCCACCCGGGCGGTTCGCTGCCCGGCACCAACGACTGGTCCTGCCGGCCCGGCTCCGAGCATCCGAACCCCGTGGTTCTCGTGCACGGCACGGGTGGTGGCGCACAGACGAACTGGGGCGTGTATGCGCCGTTGCTGGCCAACGAGGGTTACTGCGTGTATTCGTCCACCTTCGGCGCCTACAACCTGCCGTGGCCCGCGTCGGCCATCGGCGGCATGCTTCCGATCGAGCAGAGCTCGGCCCAGCTCGCCGCTTTCGTGGACCGGGTACGGACCGCGACCGGCGCGGCCAAGGTCGACCTGATCGGCCATTCCCAGGGCAACTTCATCGGCAACTACTACGTCAAGCGGCTCGGCGGCGCGGGCAAGGTGGACAAGATGGTCGGGCTCGCCCCGCCCTGGCTCGGCTCGAACGCGGGCGGCATGGCGGACCTGAACGCGTTCGGCACCCGGCTGGGCCTCGGCCCGCTCTTCGACGCCGTGGCGGGCTCGCCGTGCATGGCCTGCCGCCAGGTGCTGCAAGGGTCGGAGTTCGTGCGCACGCTCAACGCGGACGGCGTCTACCACCCCGACGTGGCCTACACGAACATCGCGACCGTGCTGGACGAGCTGGTGGTGCCGTACACCTCCGGATTGGTGACCGGGCCCCGGGTGACCAACATCGTGGTTCAGGACGGGTGCTCGACGGACTACTCTGGTCATACGGGCATAGCGGGCAGCAGGAGGGCCGCGACCTACGTACTCAACGCGCTCGATCCCGCGCATCAACGCCCCGTGCCCTGCGGTGTCGCCGACCCGTACACGGGGTAGGCAGCCGAGGTCCGACGTGTGCGGCGGAGATCCGGTCGGCGGGCGATTTGTTCGCTGAGGGCAAAACCTGGCCGGAACGAATCCCGCGGCGCCCACGTTGTGAGTGAATGACCGTGCTGTCGCCGGTCGGCAATAGGGTGGACCGGCGGCGGTGGCATCCCCCGCCAACTAGAGTGGAGGCGGGGGCCGCAACCCCCGGGCTTCATGGCAGGCTGACGCCCACGGTTGTTGTACACAGCACACTGCGGCGTCTGTTGCCAGAATGTCGGAGCAGGAGAGTGAGGGAGCGATGTTCGAGAGGTTCACCGACCGCGCGAGGCGTGTCGTTGTCCTGGCCCAGGAAGAGGCCCGGATGCTCAACCACAACTACATCGGCACCGAGCACATCCTGCTGGGGCTGATTCACGAGGGTGAGGGCGTCGCGGCCAAGTCGCTGGAGTCGCTCGGCATTTCGCTGGAAGGCGTGCGCAGCCAGGTGGAGGAGATCATCGGCCAGGGCCAGCAGGCCCCGTCCGGTCACATCCCGTTCACCCCGCGCGCCAAGAAGGTGCTGGAGCTGAGCCTTCGGGAAGCGCTGCAGCTCGGTCACAACTACATCGGCACCGAGCACATCCTGCTCGGCCTCATCCGTGAGGGCGAGGGCGTGGCGGCCCAGGTGCTGGTGAAGCTGGGCGCCGATCTCAATCGTGTGCGCCAGCAGGTCATCCAGTTGCTGTCCGGGTATCAGGGCAAGGAGCCGGTGGAGTCCGGTTCGCGCGGTGAGGCGGGCACCCCGTCCACCTCGCTGGTGCTCGACCAGTTCGGTCGCAACCTGACCCAGGCCGCGCTCGAAGGCAAGCTCGACCCGGTCATCGGCCGCTCGAAGGAGATCGAGCGCGTCATGCAGGTGCTCAGCCGCCGCACCAAGAACAACCCGGTGCTGATCGGCGAGCCGGGCGTCGGCAAGACCGCCGTCGTCGAGGGGCTCGCGCAGGCCATCGTCAACGGCGAGGTCCCCGAGACGCTCAAGGACAAGCAGCTCTACACCCTCGACCTGGGCTCCTTGGTCGCGGGCAGCCGCTACCGCGGTGACTTCGAAGAGCGCTTGAAGAAGGTGCTCAAGGAGATCAACACCCGCGGCGACATCATCCTGTTCATCGACGAGCTGCACACGCTGGTCGGTGCGGGTGCCGCCGAGGGCGCCATCGACGCGGCCTCGATCCTGAAGCCGAAGCTGGCCCGCGGCGAACTCCAGACCATCGGCGCGACCACCCTCGACGAGTACCGCAAGTACATCGAGAAGGACGCCGCCCTCGAGCGCCGGTTCCAGCCGGTGCAGGTGGGCGAGCCGACGGTCGAGCACACCATCAACATCCTCAAGGGTCTGCGCGACCGCTACGAGGCGCACCACCGTGTCTCCATCACCGACGGCGCGCTGGTGGCCGCGGCCACCCTGGCCGACCGCTACATCAACGACCGGTTCCTGCCGGACAAGGCGATCGACCTGATCGATGAGGCGGGCGCGCGGATGCGCATCCGTCGCATGACCGCTCCGCCGGACCTGCGCGAATTCGACGACAAGATCGCCGAGGCGCGCCGGGAGAAGGAGTCCGCGATCGACGCGCAGGACTTCGAGAAGGCCGCGCGGCTGCGCGACAAGGAGAAGCAGCTCGTCGCCAAGCGGGCCGAGCGGGAGAAGCAGTGGCGCTCGGGTGATCTGGACGTCGTGGCCGAGGTCGACGACGAGCAGATCGCCGAGGTGCTGGCGAACTGGACCGGTATCCCGGTGTTCAAGCTCACCGAGGAGGAGACCACCCGTCTGCTCCGTATGGAGGACGAGCTGCACAAGCGGATCATCGGCCAGGAGGACGCGGTCAAGGCCGTCTCCAAGGCCATCCGCCGCACCCGCGCCGGCCTGAAGGACCCGAAGCGTCCGTCCGGTTCGTTCATCTTCGCCGGTCCGTCCGGTGTCGGTAAGACCGAGCTGTCCAAGGCGCTGGCGAACTTCCTGTTCGGCGACGACGACGCGCTCATCCAGATCGACATGGGCGAGTTCCACGACCGCTTCACCGCCTCGCGGCTGTTCGGTGCCCCTCCGGGCTACGTCGGCTACGAGGAGGGCGGCCAGCTCACCGAGAAGGTGCGCCGCAAGCCGTTCTCGGTCGTGCTGTTCGACGAGATCGAGAAGGCCCACCAGGAGATCTACAACACCCTGTTGCAGGTTCTGGAAGACGGCCGCCTTACCGACGGCCAGGGCCGGACCGTGGACTTCAAGAACACGGTGCTGATCTTCACCTCGAACCTCGGCACGTCCGACATCTCGAAGGCGGTCGGCCTGGGCTTCACACAGTCCAATGCCGAGGGCTCGAACTACGAGCGGATGAAGCTCAAGGTCAACGACGAGCTGAAGAAGCACTTCCGGCCCGAGTTCCTCAACCGCATCGACGACGTGATCGTCTTCCACCAGCTCACCACCGACCAGATCGTCGAGATGGTGGACCTGATGATCAACCGCGTCGCCACGCAGCTGAAGAACAAGGACATGGCGATCGAGCTCACCGAGAACGCCAAGAACCTGCTGGCCAAGCGTGGCTTCGACCCCGTGCTCGGTGCCCGGCCGCTGCGCCGCACCATCCAGCGCGAGATCGAGGACCAGCTGTCGGAGAAGATCCTCTTCGGCGAGATCGGCCCCGGCCAGACCATCTCGGTCGACGTCGAGGGCTGGAACGGCGAGGGCTCCGGCGAGGACGCCAAGTTCACCTTCTCCGGTAAGGCGAAGCTGACCAAGGCGCAGACCGAAGAGAAGCCGGAAGTCGTGCTGACCGGCGCGACCGAGGGCTCCACCGAGGCTGCCTCGGGCGAGTAAGTCGTAACCGAAAAGCCCGTGCCCACCGTATGGCGGTGGGCACGGGCTTTTCGTATTCCGGCGGGGGCGCCAGGTCAGGAACGCCGGCCGCCGAAATGGGCGAGGACGGGTGCGAAGTCGTCGGCGAGTTCGCCGGGCACGATCAGCTCATCGATGCCGTACTTCTCCCTGCGGCGCTCGAGCATCTCGGCGGCGGCCGACGGGTCCGCCGGGATCACGCCCGCCGCACCCGCGTCCGCGAGCGCGTCGGCGGTCAGGCCGAGCTTCTTCGAGGTCCAGCTCGGCAGCCGATGACCGATGCCGACCAGCTGATGAGTGAAGCGCAGGGGGCGGTCGGCGCCGTCCCGCGCGGTGCGGACCAACTCGGCCAGTTCCGCTTCGGTGGCGGCGGGCCCCGCGGCGAGCAGAATGCGGTCGGCGAATTCCGCCGCGGTCGCCAGCATCCGGGGGCCGTTGGCGGCGATCACGACCGGCGGGGCCGGGGCCACCTGAGCGCGTACGGCGGCGATGGTGGCGACCAGGTGGGCGCGGCGTTGCGCGGCCGAGCCCCAGAATGCCCCCAGCCACTGGGCCTCGGCGGCGGCGTCCGGGCGTCCCGAGCCGATCCCGAGTTCGAAACGTCCGTCCGACAGCAGTTGCAGGGCCGCGGTCTCCCGCGCGGTGGCTGCGGGGGAGCGCAGCGGTGCGGCCAGGACGTTCGGGCGCAGCCGAATGGTGGTGGTGACGGCAGCCGCCGCGGCGAGGGCCGGGAACGGTGAGGGGGTGAACCGGGTGTCGGGCAGCAGGAGGGTCCGGTAACCCTGCCGTTCGGCGGCGGCTGCCTCGCGCGCCCAGTCGGCTCCCGAACGCGGGGTGAGAACGATTCCGAAGGTCATGCTCATGGGTGGGGGTCTCCCGATCGTGAAGTATCCGCTCGCGCGGTGGACGGCTGGTCGCTACCGCTTGGCGCGCCGCGGTTCGCTCAGGACGGCGAGCCTGCTGCGGTACTGCTCCTCGGTGATCTCGCCGCGCGCGAACGCGGTGCGCAGCGCGCCGATACCGCTCGCACGGCCGATGAACCGCCGCCGGGCGAACACCAGCACCGCCACGACGGTCGGCCAGAACAGCAGCGGGAAGATCCAGAAGAACGGCCAGGGGTGCCATCCGCCGTCGTAGTGGTCGGCCAGGAAACTCACGGCCTCGGGGTGAGTGAAAATATTCATGCCGAAAGCCTGCGCCGAAGGGTATGGCGGGGGCATCGGTCGCGCGTCGACACTCGAAATACGCCTGGATACGTAGCCGCGGAGCCGCGGGTGATGGCCACCCAATAATTTACTAGTTATTTGCTGACTGTTATTCAGGCTGTGAAATGTGGTTCGCTGAAAAATAGCCGTCGGTCGATATCGGGCCGGGGTGATGTCTTGACAGGGCGTCGCCGCGCGACGCGACGATTGAGAAATTATTCGCTATGGCTACGGAAGGCCCGGCTCTTAACTCGGCAGCGGTACGAGAATGCGGGGCCGGACTGATGCGGAGCTGCGATGCCCCGCGATAGCCAGGCACGGCGAGCAACCCGGAGACCGCGGTCAGTGCTGTAGACCGAGAGCGGCTCACTGCCAGCCGGGGCGGACGAGCCCGGATTCATACGCCATGACCACCAGCTGGGTGCGGTCCCTGGCGTGCAGTTTGGCGAGGATGCGGCTGACATGCGTGCGGGCGGTGGCTGGGCTCATGTAGAGGCGTTCACCGATTTCGGCATTGGTGAGGCCCTCGGCGACCAGGGTCATCACTTCGCGTTCCCGGTCGGTGAGTTCGGCGAGCGTCGCCGGTGGCGGCGTCTTGGCGCGCACGGAGAATTCCGCGATCAGTGTGCGGGTGACGCCGGGGGACAGCAGTGCGTCACCCGCGGCGACCACGCGGACGGCACGAACCAGATCGGCCGGTTCGGTGTGCTTGACCAGGAAGCCGGTCGCGCCGGAGCGCAGGGCCTCGAAGACGTACTCGTCGAGTTCGAAGGTGGTCAGCACGACGACGCGCACTTCGGCCAGTCGCGGATCCTCGGCGATCATGCGGGTGGCGGCCAAGCCGTCCAGAATGGGCATGCGGATGTCCATCAGGACCACGTCGGGGCGCAGGGCGCGGGTCATGCGCACGGCCTGCTCGCCGTTGTCCGCCTCGCCCACCACTTCGATGCCGTCCTGGGCCTCCAGCAACGCGACGAAACCCCCGCGCACCAGTGCCTGGTCGTCGGCCACCAGCACTCGGATGCTGCCGGATGGGGCGTCCGCGCCGGCTGGATCGTGGTGCTCGTGCATCGCGTCTCCTCTGCCGTGGGGCCGCGTGGTCCCGTCAGCGCTGCCCGCGACCGGCCGAGGTGCTCGGTCGGGCGGCCGCATCGGCGGGGCGGCCGGGCTTCGCGGGTGACTCGGTCTCGCTCGAGCGCGCGGTACTCGCGGTGCCCGTGGCCGTTGATTCCACTGCGCCGGTACTCGTCGGCGACGTGCCCGACCCCGCCGCACTCTGCTCCGGCGTACCCGTTGCCGTGGTGTCCGGCGCCGATCCTCGGCCGCTCGAGGCGCTGCCCGTCGGCCTGCTCGCTGTCGCGGCGTCCTGTTCCGGCGCGCCCGATGCCGTGCTGTCCTGTGTCGGCGTTCTCCTTGTCGAGGCGCTATGCGTCGACATGCTGGTTGCATCGGTGTCGTGTTCCGACGTGCTGCTGCTCCGCGCCGGTCTGCTCGCTGCCGTCGCGCTGGGTGTGGACGTGCTCGATGCGCGAGGGCCCTGCTCCGGCGCGTCCGAGGCCATGCCGCTCCGCGACGGTTTTCTCGCTGCCGAAGTGGAGTGGGGCGATGCGCTCCCAGTAGCCGGGTCCCGTTCCGGCGCCGCTGCCGGCGTCGTGCGACGGGCCGGGGATGCCGGTGCCGTCGAGCCGGCCTGCGCACCGGGTTCGGGCGCACGCGTGGGTAACCGGGCCGCGACCCGGAAACCCCCGCTGGGGCGTGGACCGGCGGTGAGAGCGCCGCCCAGTGCGTGGGTGCGCTCGCGCATGCCGATGATGCCGTTGCCGCCGCCGGTGCCGGAACGCGCGGGGGCACTGGTGGGGCGGTTGTTGTCGACGGTGATGTCGACCGAGTCCGGGGTGTAGCGCACGGTCACCGTGGCGTCGGCGCCCGGGGCGTGCCGGAGCACGTTGGTGAGGGACTCCTGGACGATCCGCGCCGCCGCCACGTCGATCACGCTGGGCAGCTGCTGCGGGGTGCCGAGCACTCGGGTGCCGACCGTCAGGCCGGTGGTGCGCGGACGCAGCAGCAGATCGTCCAGGTCGCTGATGCTCGGAGCGGGCGCACGAGGTGCGGGAGGCGGCTCGACCGCTGTCGCCGAAGCCTGCTCGACGTCCTCGTCGCGACTCGAATCCTGCTCGGCCGCAGCGGAAATGCGGTCCTTGCGGGCGGAGCGGCGAGGCCGTCGGCGACCGGTCTCCTCCGCGTCGGCCGTGGACGGTTGCTCGTCGGGCGCGGCGGTGGCGGTTCCGGAGCGGATCGTGTGCAGGAGCGCGTGCACCTCGGCGAGTGCGTCGCGACTGGCGTTCTTGATCGCCGTGAGCGCTGTTTCCGCCTGCTCCGGACGTTTGTCGAGCAATTCCAGCGCCACCGAGGATTGCACGTTGATCATCGACAGACTGTGCGCCAGTACATCGTGCAACTCGCGCGCGATGGCGAGGCGCTCCTCGCTGGCGCGCCGCTCGCGCTGCGCTTCCTCGTCCCGGCGCGCCGACTCGGCGCGCTGCCTGCGGGCGACGAGGACGGCCTTGCGCTGGCGGATTCCTTCGGCCACCAGCAGCAGTATCGCCAGCCACGCCATCAGCGCGAAGACCTGCCACAGGTTGGCGGGGCGACCAAGCTGCGCGGGCAGCGGCCAGACCAGCGCCAGATACCCGAGTGGGACGAGCGGGTAAGTCCACCACCGTGATCCGCTGCTCGCGGCGGTCAAGAAGGCGACGACCAGCGAGACGAAGATCGGCCCGTACCCGTAGCCGCGCAGGAAATAGGCGAGACACACGGCGAGGACGACGATCAGCACGGGCAGCGGCTGCGCCCGGCGCCGGATCAGCGCCGCGGGCCCGGCCAGCAGCAGCAGGTAACCGAGCACGTCGAGCGAGTGCACCCCGGTCTGCCGCATGTTCGCGAAGGTGCCCCCGACCACCTGAACCGCGGCCACGACGAGCGCGACTCCCCAGTCCAAGCCGACCGAGCTTCGATCCGTAATCCCTGCCACCCGCACCCACGTAGCCTATGCGGCTCGGTCACGATTCGACGTCCGCCTGGCAACGTATTTCGGGAGAATTGCACCGATTCGGCGTTTCGCCGCAGGTTCGGTCCTCGGCGAAAGTCCGGGCGCGCCCGCTGCCCGCGCCGGTCTGGCAGGTGATCCGACACGGCTGTAAACGCTGGCTCCTGGCTCCTGGCTCCTGGCTCCTGGCTCCTGGCTCCTGGCTGGTGGCTCCTGGCTGGTGGCTCCTGGCTGGTGGCTCCTGGCTCGTGGTTCGTGGCTCCGGCTGGTGGCCCCGGGGGTCGTGGATCGTGGCAGGGAACTCGTGGCTGGTGGCTGGTGGCCCGAGGTCGTGAGTTCGGAGTGATGGGCAGTGAGAGAGACGTGGCCAGGGAAACGCAAGCCGTGCGTGGTGGGCCATCGAGTGGGAGCGGTGCGGTGTGGGCCATGGGTGAGCGGTGAGGCGCGGAACCGTGAGCGGTCGGCCGTCGTCCTGGGTACGTATGCCGACCGTCGCCCGGCGACGGATGTCCGCACCGGGGGCGGCGGCGGATTCTCGGTGCATGACAGATTCGATCGTGGTCACCCGAGGGCTGACCAAACGCTACGGGGAGCACACCGCTGTCGACGATGTGAGCATGAGCGTCGGGTCCGGCGAGATCTACGGCTTCCTCGGCCCGAACGGCGCGGGCAAGACCACCACCCTGCGCATGCTGGCCGGGCTGATCCGTCCCACCGAGGGCACGGCCACCGTCGCGGGGCATCGTCCCGGCGATCCCGCGGTGGTCCGCCGGATCGGCGTGCTCATCGAAGGTCCCGGCTTCTACCCCTACCTCTCCGGCCGGGACAACCTGCGCGTGCTCGCCGAGTATCGCGGGCTCGGCACGCCGGAGGTCGACGGCGCGCTCGAACGAGTCGGGCTGGCGGACCGCGGCGAGGACAAGTACCGCACCTACTCACTCGGCATGAAGCAGCGCCTCGGTGTGGGCGCAGCCTTGCTCGGCAGCCCTGACCTGCTCGTTCTGGACGAGCCGACCAATGGCCTCGACCCCGCCGGGATGGCCGAGATGCGGGAGCTGATCACCGCTTTGGCCGCCGAGGGGCACACGGTACTGCTGTCGAGCCACATGCTCAGTGAAGTCCAGGCGATGTGCGACCGGGTCGGCGTGATCTCGCAGGGCAGGCTGCTCACCGAAGCGACGGTCGCTCAGTTGCGCGGAGGTTCGGCACTGGTGGTGCGGGCCGACCCGCTGGAGGTGGCCCTGCCCGCGGTGCGACGGCTGGTGGGTGAACGTTCGGCACTGCTGACCCCGAGCGGTATCCGGATCGAGTCGGAATCGGACACCGTCACCGCGCCCGCCGTGGCGCGTGCGGTCGTGGCGTCGGGAGCGGACCTGCTCGAGCTGCGGGTCGAAGAGAAGTCCCTGGAGGAAGTGTTCTTCGAGATGACGCGATGGGAGGCCGCGCGATGAACGGCATGGCGATCCGCGATTTTGTCGCGAGTACGAAGGCCGAAACGTTGCGACTGCGGAAGTGGCCCGCGTTCTGGATCCTTCTCGGCACATGGCTTCTGCTGAATCTCACGTTCGCCTATCTGTTCAACTATCTGGCCTACACCTCGGGGGAATCGAGCCGGATGTCCAACGGACTGCCCCGCGAGGCGTTGCTGCGACAGATGTTGCCGGCCGCGGTGCCCGAAGTGTTCACCCAAGGGATGGCCATGTTCGGCGGCGCGCTGATGCTCATCCTCGGCGCCCTGGCCGTCGGCAGTGGATACGGCTGGGGAACCTGGAAGACCGTATTCACGCAGGGGCCTTCGCGGGTGCAGGCGGTCGCCGCCGTGGTGGTGAGCCTCGCCGGCGTGGTGGTGGCGTTGGTGTGCACGGCATTTGTGGTCGACCTCTCCGTCGCCGCGCTGATCTCGGCTTTCCAGTCGCAGTCGCTCGCGTTGCCTGGACTGGGCCGGTCGATGCTCGGAATCCTCACCGGCGTCGTGATTCTAGGTATGTGGACCCTGGCGGGCGCGCTGATCGGGGCGGTCGCGCGTGGGCCCGCGCTCGCGGTGGGGCTCGGCTTGGTCTGGGTGCTGGTGGTGGAGAACCTGTTGCGCGGCGTCGCCGCGATCTTCGCGCCGATCGAGGTGATCACCGATCATCTGCCCGGCACCGCCGCGGGATCGCTGGCGGGGGCGATGCGCACCGTGGACGGGCCCGCCACGCCCGGTGTGTCGCAGATCCTTTCGCGGACCGACTCGGTGGTCGTACTGGTCGTCTACGTGGTGCTGTTCGCGGCCTGCACGATCTGGCTGATGCGCGAACGCGACCTGGTGTGAGTTACCGGAGGGGTGAAACCGCTGGTGGGCGCCGTCCACCGGCGGTTTCCGCGCGCGGCATGCTCACCCGGCCCCCAGAACGGTTTCCGCGATGACCCGAAGCGCGCCGGTGATCTGTTCGGAAGTCAAGCCGCGCTCGCGCTGCTGCCGGTAGACCTCGGCGGCCAAGGGCGCGAGGAGCGGGTCGACCATCGCGTCCGGCTCGCGAATCCCCGCCGCCGACAACAGGGCTCGTACGTGTGCGTACCAGAATCCGTAAGCCCCGGTGGCGAAGCGAGCTCCGCCGATCTCGGCGCCGAGCACGAGATGCGCGTGCGCGTCCAGCAATTCGACCATCGCGGCGTAGAACGCGGCCAGCCGCTGCGCCGCGGGAGCTCCGGGGCCGAGCGGCGGCGGACCGGAGAGCAGTTTCGCTTGCAGTGCCCGCTCGTGTTCGTCCAGCAGGGCCACCGCGACCGAGTTGGTGTCCGGATAACGCCGATACAGGGTGCCTCGCCCGACACCGGCGGCCTTCGCGATGTCGTCCATCGTGACCGTGCGGGGGTCGCGGGTGGCGAACAATTCCGCGGCGGCGGCGAGCACTTTGGCCCGGTTGCGGGCCGCGTCCGCTCGTTCCGGCGCCGCCGACCGGCCCGGCGCGGCACCGGCGAGCAGGTCGGCTCGGGGTTCCATGCCGCGACTCTAGCCGATTCGCCAACAACTGGACAATCTGTCCGGATCGCTCGTATGGTGGAGATCGATGGAATCGGACATTATGTCCACTTATTCGGAGGTCGGATCATGAGCACGCTGTTGCACCTCGACGCCAGCGCCCGGCGGCAGTCGATCAGCCGGGAGCTGAGCGCGGCATTCGCCGACGCGTGGCGCGCACGCCATCCGGAGGGCGGCTACCACTACCGCGACCTCGCGGCCGAGCCGGTGCCGTTCATCGGGGCGGCGTGGACCGAGCTGTGCGACGCCGTGCTGGCCCGGCCGAGCTCGGAGCCGGAACGGCTCGGTGAATTGGTGCGGACCCCGGAGCAGGCCACCGCGTGGAAGATCATCGAGCCGCTGCTGGCGGAATTGCTCGCGGCGGACGTGATCCTGATCGGCACCCCGATGTACAACTACTCGATCCCGGCTTCGCTCAAAGCATGGCTGGACCAGGTGACCTTTCCGCGAATGTCGCTGGGGCACCGGAGGTTCGTCGTGGCCGGCGCCCGCGGCGGCGCTTACTCGCCGGGCGCTCCGAAAGCGGCCTACGACTATCAGGAGCGCTTCCTGCGCGACTTCTTCGCGGGTCATTTCGGCGTGTCCGACACGGTGTTCGTGCATGCGGAATTAGCCAATTCCCGCCAAGACCCGGCTTTGGCACACAGGCGCGCCGAGCACGACACGTCCTACGCCCGCGCTGCGGCCGCCGTCCGCGCTCTGGCCGGGGAGTACTGAGGTGAACTGGATAGTTCTCGCCGTCGCCGGGCTGGTGGAGATCGTGTGGTCGCAGAGCATCAAACCGACCGAGAATTTCACCAGACTCGTTCCGACGCTGGTCTGCGTCGTTCTCGGCGTCACGGCCGTGTACCTGCTGTCGCGCGCCATGCAGACGTTGCCGGTCGGCACGGCCTACGCGGTGTTCACCGGCATCGGCGCGCTCGGCGCGATCACCCTCGGCATCGTGGTCCACAAGGACCCGCTCAGCGCGGGCCGGCTCCTGGCGCTCGCGTTGATCCTCGGCGGCATCGTGCTGGCCAGAGTCACGAATCCGGAGTGAGGACACGTCGTCGACGGCGCGGAATCGCCTGAGCGTCCGTGGTTTACCGGCGGTGAGCGAGCGGTGCGCCGCGGCGAACGCGATCGGCGAACCGGTGGGCCGGGGCGTGCCCGCCGGGGTAGGTTTCGTGCTGAATCGTCAAACGATCATCGGCGAAAGGACCGTGATGCCCACACGTACCGCGCGTACCGCTTGGACCGGCACCCTTCAGGAGGGTTCGGGACAGGTCGAACTGGCCAGTTCAGGGGTCGGTAAGTACGACGTGTCGTTCCCCAAGCGTTCCGCCGAGGAGGCCGACGGCACCACCAGTCCGGAGGAACTGATCGCGGCCGCGCACTCCTCCTGCTACGCGATGGCGCTGTCGGCGCAGATCGGCAACGCGGGCGGTACCCCGGAGAACCTGGACGTCACCGCCGACGTGACCCTCGGCCCCGACCCGGCGGGCGGCTTCCGGATCACCGGGATCGCGCTGACCGTCCGCGGTCGCGTCTCGGGCATCGACGCCGACGCCTTCCAGGCCGCCGCCGAGGCCGCCAAGGCCGGCTGCCCCGTCAGCAAGGCCCTGGCCGGCGTCGACCACATCACCCTGGATGCCGCTCTCGCCTAGTGACACCGCTTCGTGCCCCGCACCCTCGACGGAGGCGGGGCGCGAAGCGCGCGTGTCAACGCTTGCGGAAGTAGTGGCGGGCGGAGCGGCTGTAGAGCGCGGGGACGGCGACCAGCACGGCGAAGACGTGCACGGTGCGGAGGGCGGCCAGTAGCAGGGATGCGGGACCGGCGTCCCGGACGAGGTCGCGCAGTTCATTCGCCGACATGGCCGCGGCGAGCGGCTCGATGATCAGTGACAACAGGCCGAACCCGCCGATGCCGACGGTGATCAGCAGGCGGGCCCAGCGGTCGCCGTAGGTCATGCGCACCGCGACGACCAGCACCAGAACGTAGATCCCCGCGCGCACCCCCAACCCGGTGGCCAGGCTCGCCGTGTCGGTTTCGGGAAAAGCCCGGGCGGCCCGCGCGATGGCCTCGGCGGCGCCCGCGAGGACAGCGACGGCCAGAGCGACGAACGCGACGCGGACGGCGCGCGGCGGTCCAGCGGAATGGGCGCGCGGCGATACGGGCCAGACGGAAAAGGCAGTGCCGGTCATGGGACCGACACTGCCTCAGTGCTTCCGGACGCGAATCACCCGGCGGTAGCGGCGGCCACCGGTACCGGAGTATCGGTGCGGGTCGCGAACTCGGTGAGCGCCGCGAAGCCGAGGCCGAGACAGGCCCACAGGGTCGCGGTCTCGGCCAGCGACGCCACCCGGAACTGCCACAGCAGGGTGGCCGGGAAGTCCGCGCTCACCTCGTTCACGCCGGGCAGCAGGACGTAACCGAGCGCCGTCACCAGGACGAACGCCGCGACACCGCCGATCAGGCGGAACGTGGGAAGTTGCGCGCGCAGCGCGGTGAACGCCGCGACCGCCGCGCCGACGGCCGCCAGGCCCAGCACGACCGCGGCCAGCCACAGCAGGGTCCGCTCGTTGATGGTGTCCGGATCACCCACCGCCGGTGGATTCGCCGGGTATTTGAAGAACGGCACCGCGACGATCGCGGCCCAGCCCGCGACGCCGAGCGCCAGGGCGAGCCGTGGGCCGGACAGGGCGGTGTAGCGCCGCGCGAAATGCGCGACCGAGGCGTAGATGGCGCCGAGCGCGAGCCCGGCCAACCCGAGGGCGAGGAACTGTCCGAACTTCTGGCCGCCGCGGCTCACCAGCGGTTCTTCCTCGTCACCGTGGGAATGCCCGGCTGTCGATTCCGCGTGCTCGCCATGGGTGTGCCCGGCGGCGGACCCCGCTTCCTCGATCGCGATGGCGGCGTCCACCTTCGGTTCGCCGACGAAGTAACCGACTGTCGCGGCCAGCAGACCGGCGATGAGGCCGGCCAGCAGGCCGCGAAGCAGCAGTGTTCGGAGCGAACCGATCAATGGCACGGGAGCCCCAGCAGGTGGCGTCCGTCGTGCATCAGCTCATGCAGATACATCCCGCTGCGCGAGATGACACCCTGGTCGAAGCCGACCAGGTAGAGCGTGAGCAATGCGAGAAGAACGACACCGACCGTGACGAGCACGGCGGCCAGGGAATCGGTTGCCCGGCTGGGTGTATGCGCGATGGCCATTCGAGTCCTCCTTGGGATACGCGTCCCGTTGGGTGGTGGCGCGACGGTGCCGGTGTCTGGCTTTCCGGCACCGGACTCGGTGCGTGGAACACAGTGGCGCGACCGCTCCGGAATCTCACCGGAATTACCGCGTCACCCTCGCGTTTGTCCTTCGAACTGTGACACCCGCACACCCCCCGCGTCAACCAGGTCCGGCACGGGCGTACCACGGCGTCGGGCGAGTCGCCGGGCAGGCGGACCTGCCCGGCGTCGGATGCCGGACTCAGTTCGCGGGCTTGGCCTCGACGTCGAGCACGACCTCGAACTCGAGCAGGGACGCACCCGTCGAGACCGGCTTCTGCCGCTCGCCCGCGTGCGCCTCGCGTGCGGGCCCGTCCCGCCAGGCCGCGAAGGACTCTTCCGAATCCCACTGGGTGACAACGAAATACCGCTTCTCACCGGCGACCGGGCGGAGCAGCTGGAAGCCGAGGAAGCCGGGGGAGCCCTCGACCGCGTGCGCACGGTGGGCGAACCGCTTCTCCAATTCGGGGCCCGCGCCCTCGGGAACCTCGATCGCGTTGATCTTCACAACAGCCATGCGTCCAAGCTAGCGGCTGCGGCCGAGCAGACGCTCGGTACCTCGTATTGTCGAGTCGATGTTGCACGACGAAGGCGGAGCGGGCGCGCCGATCCTGCTGCTGCACGGACTGATGGGCAGCGCGCGCACTTGGCGCGATCAGCTGGCCTGGCTGCGCGGATACGGCCATGTCTACAGCTTCGACGCCGCGGGCCACGGCAGGCCCGCGCCCGGGGAACTGACCACCGAGGCCTTCGTCGCGGACCTCGCCGCGGGCACCGCCGCGATCGGCGAGCCGATGGTGGTGATCGGCCATTCGATGGGCGCGCTGCACGGCTGGGTATTCGCCGCGACCCACCCCGATCGGGTCCGGGCGCTGGTGATCGAGGACATCGCGCCGGACTTCACCGGCCGCACCGCCGCGCACTGGGCGGCGATGATCGAGGCGTGGCCGCAGCCGTTCCCCGACGACGAGGCCGTGCTGTCCTATTTCGGGCCGGTCGCCGGACGGTACTTCCTGAACTCCTTCGAGCGCGGGCCGGAGGGATACCGGCTACACGGCTCGGTCACCACCTTCCGCGATATCTCCGAGGAGTGGGGAACGCGCGACTTCTGGCGGCAGTGGCACGCGGTGCGGGTGCCCGCCCTGCTGCTGGAGGGCGAGCACAGCATCACTCCGCCGGGGCAGATGCGGCGGATGGCCGCCGCCCATCCGGGCGCCGATTACGCCCTGATCGCCGGTGCCGGCCATCTCGTGCACGACGACCAACCGGAGCGCTACCGAGCGGAGGTCGAGCGCTTCCTGCGGCGGGTGCTGAGGACCTGAGCCGCAGCGGGCGGTTCCGGGGTCAGCCGGTCGCGCCCGGGTGCCCGCCTTCGCCCGCCAAGGCGAACAAGCCATCGGGTGTCTGTTCGATCAGGCCGTCCAGTAGCAGCGAGTCCAGGGCTCGGTCGCGCTGGCCCGGATCGCGGGTCCAGGCGATATCCAGGCGCGTTCGTTCCACCGGCCCGCTGGCATGCCGCAGAACCTCCAGCAGGCGACCGCGCGCTTGGCGGTCGGTGCCCTCGTACTTCTGGGTGCGGCGGACCACCTCGCTCACCGGCCGGCCCGCGTCGACCCACGCGCAACTCGGCAGTGGACAGCGCGTGCAATCGGGGGTGCGGGCGGTGCACACGGTCGCGCCGAGTTCCATCAGGGCGGCGGAGAACACCGCGGCGCGGTCGACCTGAAGCGGGAGCAGCGCCTCGGTGTCGGGGAGGTCCCGCGACGAGGGGTTGCCCGCTTCCGCACGCCCGTGCACCGCCCTGGCAACCACCCGCCGGACATTGGTGTCCACCACCGGAACTCGTTGGCCATAGGCGAAACAGGCGACGGCGCGCGCGGTGTAGGCCCCGATGCCCGGCAACCCGAGCAGCACCTCCACGTCGGTGGGCACCTCGTCACCGTGCTCGGCCGCCAGCACCCTGGCGCACTCGTGCAACCGCAGCGCGCGGCGCGGATAGCCGAGTTTTCCCCAGGCCCGCAGCACCTCGGCAGGCGAGGAGGCGGCCATCGCCGAAGGGACCGGCCAGCGCGCCACCCACTCCCGCCAGATCGGCTCGACCCGCACGACCGGGGTTTGCTGGAGCATGATCTCGCTCATCAGAATCTGCCACGCGGTAACGCCAGGCCTGCGCCACGGCAGATCCCGCGCGGTCTCCCCGTACCAGTCCAGCAACGTGTCCGCGTCGATGCCCTTCGGTGCGCCGTTCCGCACTGCCCTCACTATCCCCGTCCTACTGCTGCCAGGCGGTATTTGCCCACCTGTAACCGGCCGAACTCGCTGGTAACCCGAACCGTCCTGCACAATGGTCGGTATGCCGGATTCCAACCCGATCAGTGCCTGGAAGTCCTTGCGCGAAGGCAACGAGCGCTTCGTCAGTGGTGAACTGCTGCATCCTAGCCAGGGCGCAGCGGACCGGGCCAAGCTCGTCAGCGGCCAGCACCCGCACGCGATCCTGTTCGGTTGCGGCGACTCCAGGGTCGCCGCCGAACTCATCTTCGACCAGGGCCTCGGCGACATGTTCGTGGTACGCACCGCGGGCCATGTGGTCGACAGCTCGGTGCTCGGCTCGATCGAGTACGGGGTGCAGGTGCTCAACGTGCCGCTCATCGTAGTGCTCGGGCACGACAGCTGCGGCGCCGTGAAGGCCACCATCGACGCGCTGGACGGCGGCGAGGTCCCCGGCGGGTTCATTCGCAGCGTGGTCGAGCGGGTAACGCCCTCCATTCTGATCGGGCGGCGCGAAGGCCTGTCCACCGTCGACGAGATGGAGGCCAGGCACGTGGTGGAGACCAGCCGCCTGCTCATGCAGCGGTCGATGATCATCTCGCAGCGGGTGGCCACCGGTGAGCTCGCCATCGCCTGCGTGACCTACAAACTGGCCGAGGGCAAAGTGCAGCTGCACCGGGTCGTCGGCAATATCGGCGAGGTGGTCTGACGCCGCGGCGCGCCCGCCGTCGGCCCAGCGTGGCGGCGGAATCTACTCGCCGCCGACAGGGGCGGACGGCCGACACGCCGTGCCCCTGAGACGGTGCGCCCGATGGTGCCCTTACCGTTGAGACGTGCTGGAACCGAATGGACCGCTGCCACCGGAGATCTACTGGCGTCGACGCGTGTTCGCCATCGGAATCCTGGTGGTCGCCCTGGCGCTGGTGATCTGGGTCGTGCTCGCGGTCGCGCGCGGGGGCGACTCGCCCGGTGACACCCGGGCCGCCGAGTCCAGCTCGGTCGCGGCCAAGCCCGTCGACGCGGCGGCCAAGCCGTCGGGTGAGTCCGGCGCGCCGAAAACCTCGGCGGCGGCCACCAGTGTCGCGGCGGGCCCGTGCCCGGACCAATCGCTGGCCATCAAGGTCACCGTAGAGCAGCCCACGTACAAGACCGGTGAGCAGCCGGTGTTCGGGATCGTCATCACCAACATCTCGGCGGTGCCGTGCACCCGCGACATGGGCTCCGGTCTGCAACAAGTCTCCGTGCACACGCTCGACGGTCAGCGGCGCCTGTGGTCGAGCACCGACTGCTATCCGGACGGCCAGCCCGACGTTCGCACGATGGGTCGCGGTGAGCAGGCGGCATTCACGGTGACCTGGTCGGGCACCACGTCCCAGCCCAGCTGCGCGGGCGAACGGGTTCCCGTTCCGCCGGGGGCCTACAGCGTTGTCGCGCAACTCGGCTCGGTGCGCAGCATGGCCGAGCCGTTCAACATCGCCTGAGCTGCGCTGATTTTCCAGCGCCTGCGGCGCTGGGTGTTCGCGGCCCCTTTGTGGCTCGCGTTTGCGCGACCGCCGCTTGCTCCTTCGTCGCCTACGCGACGGCCGCGCAAACGCGAGCCGGGCCGCGAACGGAACATGCTCGGTCTCGCTTCGCTCGAAACCGGGAGTCGAGGTGCGCTTGGAGAGCCGGGTATGGGTGCTCGCCGCTTGTGCTACCGCCATTCGGTCGCGCGTGGCGCGGGCTCAGCGGCCGTCGGGATCAGCCGGCGGCTTCCTCGGGGACCGCGGCGCGCAGCTTGCGCAGGCCCGCTATGCGGATGGCGGAGCGGAGGTCGGTGACCTCGTAGATCTTCATGGCGCTCTGCACCGGCGCGAGGCCGGGCGGCACCAGGGCGGTGGTGAAGCCGAGGCGTTCGGCCTCGGCCAGCCTGCGGTTGAGGCCGGTCACTTTGCGCACCTCGCCCGCGAGGCCGACCTCGCCGAGGATCACCCAGCCCGGTGGGATCGGGACGTCGGAGTCGGCGCTGGCGATGGCGAGCGCGATGGCCAGGTCGGCGGAAGGCTCGACCAAGCGCATGCCGCCGACCGTCGCGGCGTACACGTCGCTCTTGCCGAGGAACACCCGGCCACGGCTCTGTAGGACGGCCAGCACCATGGCGACCCGGTTGTAGTCCAGGCCGCTCACCGCGCGGCGCGGCTGCGGAATCTCGGTCTTCACGGTCAGGCCCTGCACTTCGCCGACCAGCGGGCGTTTGCCGTCCATCGCGACGGTCACCGCCGTGCCGGGCACGGAATCGGTGCGGTGGTGCAGGAACAGGCCGGACGGGTCGTCGACGCAGGCGATGCCGTCCTCGTGCAGTTCGAAGCAGCCCACCTCGTCGGCGCTGCCGAAGCGGTTCTTGATGCCGCGCACCATGCGCAGTGTGGAGTTCTTGTCGCCCTCGAATTGCAGGACCACGTCGACCAGGTGCTCGAGCGTGCGCGGGCCCGCGACGTTGCCGTCCTTGGTGACATGCCCCACCAGCAGCACTGCGATCCCGCTCGTCTTGGCCAGCGAGGTCAGCGCGGCGGTCACCTCGCGTACCTGGGTGACTCCGCCGGTGACGCCGTCCACCTCCGGAGCGAGCATGGTCTGCACCGAGTCGACGACCAGCAGCGTCGGTCGCACCTGCTCGACATGCCCGAGCACGATCGACAGATCCGATTCCGACGCCAGATAGACCCGGTCGTGCACCGCGCCGGTGCGATCGGCCCGCAACCGCACCTGCCCCGCCGACTCCTCCGCGGTGACGTACAGCGACTTCTCGCCGTGCTCGGCCGCCCAGCGATGCGCCACCTCGAGCAGCAGCGTCGACTTGCCCACTCCCGGCTCACCGGAGAGCAACACCACCGAGCCGGGCACCACCCCGCCGCCGAGCACCCGGTCCAGCTCGCTCACGCCCGTCGGCCGTGCTCGGGTGACCTTGGAGTCGATCTGCGAAATCGGCGCGGCCGCGGTGCTGGGCAACATCGCTTTCCGCCCTGGAGAACCGACCGCCCCCGCCCCGACGACTACTTCATCGACCGTGCCCCAAGCCCCGCACTCCGGGCACTTGCCCACCCATTTGGCGACTTCGTGCGAACAGGCGGAGCACCGGAAGGTCGGCTTGGTCTTTGCCACAGGGGCACCATACGCACCACAGTGTTTGTTTTTCCAGCGCCTGCGGCGCTGGGTGTTCGCGGCCCCTTTGTGGCGACGAAGTCGCTGCTATTCGACTCAGTGACCGCCGGTGTGCTCGGCTTCGGCCGGGCCGGACTTGTCGGACTCGTGGCGCTCGGTGTGCAGGCCAGCGTCGACCGGGACCTGGACCTGGACGGTGCCGTTCTGCTTGAAGTTGAACGAGACGTTGTAGGTGAGGCCGGGGGTGACGTCCCTGGTCAGGCCGGTGATCTCGATCAGGACCGGGTTGGCCTCGGGGTCGGTGGCGGCGGGCTGGGAGCCGTGCTCGCCCGCGCCGTGCGAATCGGCGGAGGTGGTCGGCGCGGCGGAGCGCGGCGCGGAGGTGGGGGCCGCGGCGCTCGTGGTGGGCGCGGCGCTGCTGCTGGGCGTGGACTCGTGCTTGACCGGCTGGTCAGCCGCGACGACCGTCTGCTGCGGCGCGAGCTCGACGACGGACTCGCCGGAGGCCGGGGTGATCTTGACGGTGCCCAGGTCGGTGGTGATGCTGGTGAGCTCGTCGGGGACGGACTCGCTGTTGTTGACGATCGACAGGGCGATGAGCGCCTTGCCGCCCTTGGCGTTGTTGTAGGCGGTGCCTTCGCCCGGGTACACGATGTGCACGTTGCGCAGCGCGATGCGGCCGACGTCGGCGTGGTTGCCGTTCACGGCGGCGACCTGCTCCGCGGTCTGCGAGATCTGGCCCGCGCCGCAGCCGGACAGCGCGATCGCCGCTCCGGCGGCGAGTGCGGCAACCGTCACCATGCGACGTCGCGCCCCCTTCGGGGCGGTCACAGCTTTCAGGGCAGTCACGGGTTGTCCCTCCATGTCGACCGGGCTCTGCTCCGCGCGGGAGCGTAGTAACTAGGCAGCGTAGTAGTTCCCTCGGTGGACCGGGCGCGGGGGCTGGGACAAACGCGGGAGTCCCGCGCGACACGCGCACGCGCGGTGTGAAGCGGGCCACGACACGTCCGTGCCGACACCCGGTACTTCGATAACGGTTCGGTCGAGCTTCGGATGGTTGCCGCGAAGGTGCCGGCGCGCGGGAGGCGAGCGGCGCCGAACGAGCCGGGAGATAACCCCTTCTGGCACAACGTAATGCACACCACCTGGCATCTGTCAAGCCCCACGGTCGCCTCGTTGTGGCCCTGACCTGCACAGTTGATCGCGCCGTTATCGAGTCGCATGTTAAACTGTGAACATCGAAAGGGGCACGGGACACATGATTTTTAAGGTCGGAGACACCGTCGTTTACCCCCACCACGGAGCGGCGTTGATCGAAGCAATCGAGACTCGCACCATCAAGGGTGAGCAAAAAGAGTATCTGGTCCTGAAGGTCGCCCAAGGCGATCTCACTGTTCGGGTTCCCGCGGAGAACGCCGAATACGTCGGCGTGCGTGACGTCGTGGGTCAGGAGGGTCTCGATCGGGTCTTCCAGGTGCTTCGTGCGCCGCATACGGAGGAGCCGACCAACTGGTCCCGCCGCTACAAGGCCAACCTCGAGAAGCTCGCCTCCGGCGATGTGAACAAGGTGGCCGAGGTCGTCCGCGATCTGTGGCGCCGGGAGCAGGACCGCGGGCTGTCCGCGGGTGAGAAGCGCATGCTCGCCAAGGCTCGGCAGATCCTTGTCGGTGAGCTCGCGCTGGCCGAAGGAACCGATGACGGCAAGGCCGAGACCCTGCTCGATGAGGTCCTCGCAGCGGCTTCCTGACCGTGAACACACCTGACAACGGTGTCCGTCCCACCGACGGACCCGTCGTTGCTTTGGTGCCTGCCGCCGGCCGTGGCGTGCGTCTGGGTGAATCGACACCCAAGGCGTTCGTCCCGGTCGGCGGCACACCTATGGTCCGGCTCGCCGTCGAAGGATTGATCGCCTCCGGCGCGGTCGACCGGATCATCGTGATGGTTCCCACCGAACTCGTCGACAGCGCCGTTGCCCTGCTGCCGCCCACGGGTTCGGTTCAGGTGGTCGTCGGTGGCGCCGAACGCATCGACTCGGTGCGGGCGGGTATCGCCGCGGCGCCCGACGCCGCCTACTTCCTGGTCCATGACGCCGCCCGAGCGCTCACGCCACCCGAGCTCATCGCCCGGGTTACGGCGGAACTGCGCGCGGGCCGTCCCGCCGTGGTTCCCGGACTTCCGGTGACCGACACCATCAAGTCGGTCGACGCGGCGGGCGCGGTGACCGGCACTCCCCAGCGCGCCGGGTTGCGCGCCATCCAGACACCGCAGGGTTTCGCGGCCGATCTGCTGCGCTCCGCCTACGCCACCGAGGGCATCCAGGCGACCGACGACGCGGGGCTGGTCGAGCGGCTCGGCGTCGGCGTGCACACCATTCCCGGCGATCCGCTGGCGTTCAAGATCACCACTCCGCTCGACCTCCGGCTCGCCGACGCGGTACTCGACGGCGCGGGCATCGGACGGGCGGTGGTGCCGTGACCATGCGCGTCGGCATCGGCAGCGACGTCCATCCGATCGAAGCGGGCAGGCCGTGCTGGATGGCCGGTCTGCTGTTCGACGGCGACGACGGCTGCGCGGGTCACTCCGACGGCGACGTCGCCGCGCACGCGCTGTGCGACGCGCTGCTGTCCGCGGCGGGCCTCGGCGATGTCGGCGCGGTCTTCGGCACCGGACGCCCGGAATGGTCGGGTGTCTCCGGTGCGGCCATGCTGAAGGAAGTGCGCAGGCTACTGGACGAAGCGGGCTTCGAAGTGGTCAACGCCGCGGTGCAGGTGATCGGCAATCGCCCGAAGATCGGGCCGCGGCGCGCCGAGGCGCAGCAGGTGCTCGGCGAGTTGCTCGATGCCCCCGTGTCGGTGTCCGGCACCACCACCGACGGACTCGGCCTGACCGGTCGCGGCGAGGGTGTCGCCGCCGTCGCGACGGCGCTGCTGCAAGCTTGTCGGTGATCCTGCTCCGGCGGACCCGAGCCGGTCCGTGAACGACCTTATACACCAGCTAGGATCGACTGCCGTGACCCTGCGCCTCTTTGACACCGACACGCGGACCATGCGCGATTTCGCGCCCCTGGTCCCCGGCCGTGCTTCGGTGTACCTCTGTGGCGCCACCGTGCAAGGTGAGCCGCACATCGGCCATGTGCGCAGCGGAGTCGCGTTCGACGTACTGCGACGCTGGTTGCTGGCGCACGACTTCGACGTCTGGTTCATCCGCAACGTCACCGACATCGAGGACAAGATCCTGACCAAGGCCGCCGAGGCGGGCAGGCCGTGGTGGGAGTGGGCCGCCACGCACGAGCGTGCCTTCGACCGCGCCTACGAACGACTCGGTGTGCTGCCGCCGTCCGCGGAGCCCCGCGCCACCGGCCACATCACGCAGATGGTCGACATGATGCAGCGGTTGATCGACCGCGGTCACGCCTACGCCTCGGCGGGCAACGTCTACTTCGACGTGGTCAGCTATCCGGACTACGGCAAGCTGTCCGGCCACAAGCTCGACGACGTGCACCAGGGTGAGAGCGCGGGCGAGGGCAAGCGCGACCCGCGCGACTTCACCCTGTGGAAGGCGGCCAAGCCGGGCGAGCCGACCTGGCCGTCGCCGTGGGGGCCCGGCCGTCCCGGTTGGCACTTGGAGTGCTCGGCGATGGCCGAGTTCTACCTCGGCCCGGAATTCGACATCCATTGCGGCGGTATGGATCTGGTGTTCCCGCACCACGAGAACGAGATCGCCCAGTCGAAGGCGGCCGGTGACGGCTTCGCCAGGTACTGGCTGCACAACGGCTGGGTGACCATGGGCGGGGAGAAGATGTCCAAGTCGCTGGGCAACGTGCTGTCCGTGCCGAATGTGCTCAAACAGGTGCGTGCCGTGGAACTGCGGTTCTACCTGGGCAGCGCGCACTACCGCTCGATGCTGGAGTACTCGGAGAAGGCGCTGCACGACGCGGCGCAGTCCTATCAGCGCATCGAGGCCTTCGTGACCCGGGTGGTGGACCGGGCCGGTGAGATTCCGGTCGGCAAGTGGACCGACGCGTTCGCCGCCGCCCTCGACGACGATCTCGCGGTGCCCAAGGCGCTGGCGGAGATCCACCGGGCGGTGCACGAGGGCAACAAGGCGCTGGAGGTCGGCGCGATCGACTCCGCGCGCGACCTGGCGAGCCAGGTGCGTGCCATGCTGGGCGTGCTCGGCGTCGACCCGCTCGACCCGCACTGGTATGCCCCGAGCGATTCCTCCGCCGCGCTCGGCGCTCTCGACGTGCTGGTGCGTGCCGAACTCGACCGCCGCCAGGAGGCGCGGGCCACGAAGGACTGGGCGACCGCCGACGGCGTGCGCGACCGTCTGCAGGCCGCGGGCATCGAGGTCACCGACACCGCCGACGGTCCCGAATGGGCGCTCGGCGAACCGCAATCCGGAAAGGCCGAGTAATGGCAGGCAATTCGCAGCGTCGGGGCGCGGTTCGCAAGAGCGGCAGCAAGAAGGGCGCCGTCGTCGGCTCTGGTGGCAAGCGCAGGCGCGGGCTCGAGGGACGTGGCGCGACCCCGCCCGCCGAGATGCGGACCAAGCATCCCGCCGCCAAGCGGGCGACCGCGAAAGCCAAAGCGGCGCAGGGGCGTTCGTCCGCGGCGGGCCGGCCCGCCGGACGCAAGAGCGACGACGGCCCCGAATTGGTGCTCGGGCGCAATCCGGTGGTCGAGTGCCTGCGTGCGGGTGTGCCCGCGACGGCGCTGTACGTCGCGGTCGGCACCGAGAACGACGACCGGTTGACCGAGAGCGTGCGGATGGCCGCCGACACGGGCATCTCCATCCTCGAGGTACCGCGCACCGACCTGGATCGGTTGAGCGCCAATGGATTGCACCAGGGTGTCGCCCTCCAGGTGCCGCCGTACCGCTACGCCCATCCCGACGACCTGCTCGACCGGGCACGCGGCGCCGCCGAGCCCGCGCTGCTGGTCGCGCTGGACAACATCTCCGATCCGCGCAATCTGGGCGCGGTCATCCGTTCCGTGGCGGCCTTCGGCGGCCACGGCGTACTGATCCCGCAGCGGCGCAGCGCGAGCGTCACCGCGGTGGCCTGGCGTACCAGCGCGGGCGCCGCCGCTCGGCTTCCGGTCGCGCGCGCGACGAATCTCACCCGCACGCTGAAGGATTGGGCGTCGCAGGGTGTTCAGATCGTCGGCTTGGATGCCGGGGGCGACACCACGCTCGACGACTTCGACGGCGGTGATCCGACCGTGATCGTGGTCGGCTCGGAGGGCAAGGGCCTGTCCCGCCTGGTCCGGGAAACCTGTGACGCGATCTTGTCGATCCCGATGGCCGGCCCGGTGGAATCGCTGAACGCGTCGGTCGCCGCCGGCGTGGTGCTCTCCGAAGTCGCCCGGCAACGCCGCGCCTGATCGTTTCCGCCGGTCGCTCGATCGGGCATCCGCGTGCTGGGGCTGTGCGTATTCGACGGACAACTTGCCGTCGATACCCAGCCTGCCGTCCGAGGCCACGATCTCGTTGGAAAGACAAAGCGCACCAACTGATCTCGCAAGGGCGTGGCCAACTCCCAGGGTCCGCCCCGGCGTGCGCGTCACCGAACGCAAGAGTCGCCCCGAATTCTCGCGAGCCCCGACGCGTACGGCTTAAGAACACGGAGAGGCGGCACGGCACAGTAGAATTCGGCTGGTGGTGATACCCAATCAGCCCATCGGTCAGCCGGTCGAGCATCCGAACGCGACGGCGGTGTTGTTTCTCGGCGCGGCGAGCGTCCTCTGCTGCGGGGTGCTGGGGCCGGTGGCGTGGGCGCTTGGACGGCGCGCGCTCGACCAGATCGAGGAATCCGGTGGCGCGTACGGTGGCCGCACCCAGGTGCTGGTCGGCTATATCCTCGGCGTCGTCGGCACCGTATTCATGATCATCTTCGCGGTGCTGTTCCTGTTCATCCTGCTCGGCGGTAACGCTTGAGCGGTGCCGCCGGACGGAGCCTGTCCACCTCTCCGGGCTCGGGTTGGTACGCAGGCCGGCGGAGCGGCTGAAGCGCTGTCGTCGGCGGACCTAATCCAAACTGGGGCGTTCGCGTCCCGCGGCGTCCCACGCGGGCCATTCCGTGCTGACGCTGCCCGACCAGCTGGGCTGCCTGCGGTCTCGGAACGCGGCCATGGCCTCGCCGCCGTCGATGCTCTTGGTCGCGTGCTGGTTGAGGTCGGTTTCCAGTTGACCGACCACGGCCGGGGTCATCCCGAGCCCTTCCCAGAGCAGCCGCTTGGACAGGGCCACCGGTAGCGGCGCCGAGCCGTTCGCGATGTCGTGCGCGACGGCCAGCGCGGTGGGTAGCACCTCGCCCGCGGGCAGTGAGCTGTTGGCCAGGCCCATCGCCTTCGCCTCGTCACCGTCGAACGTGCGCCCGGTCAGCATGATGTCGGCGGCGTTGGCCATGCCGACCAGCCTGGGTAGTGTCCAGTGCGCGTAACCGTCGGCCAGGACGCCGCGGCGCACCTGGTTCAGCCCGTACACCGCGTCGCGCGCCATGTACCGCAGGTCGCATTGCAGGGCCAAGGCGAGGCCGATGCCGACCGCGTGACCGTTCACGGCCGCGATCACCGGTTTGCGCACTCGCCACGGCGGCGGATCGATGGTGGCGCTGACCTCGCCCACCCGGTTGGATAGGTCCGCGCCCGCGCAGAACGCGGGCGGGGTGCCGGTGACGATCACGGCACGGATGGCGTCTTCCGAATCGCAGCGCCGCAACGCGGCGCCCAATTCGGCGGCCATCGTGGGGGTGAAGGCATTCTGCTGGGCGGGCCGGTTGAGCGTGAGCACGGCGACGCCCTGAGAGACGTCGACGTGCAGTTCCGAACTCATGCCACAGGATGTTAGCCGACGGACGCGGAGCTGACCCGGGGCCGAAAGTCCTCGGCTATCCGCGCAGCACCTTGCGCCCGATGGCGTACTTGTGCACCTCGGTCGGGCCGTCGTAGAGCCGGAAGGCACGCATGTCCCGGAAGATCATCTCGACCACGGTCTCGTCGCTGATGCCGATGCCGCCGAGCACCTGCACGCACCGGTCGGCGACCTTGAACAGCTCCTCGGACACGAACGACTTCGCGATCGAACTCTCGTGCCGTGCCTTCTCGCCGTTGTCCATCAGCCAGCACGCGTGCCAAATGGTCAGCCTGCACTGGTGCAGCGCGATCTCGTTGTCCGCCAGCATGAACGACACGCCCTCGTGTTCGCCGATCGGCTTGCCGAACGCGGTGCGGGTGCGCGCGTGCTCGACCGCGATGCTCTGGGCGCGCTCGGCGGCGCCGAGCCACCGCATGCAATGGGTCAGCCGGGCCGGGGCGAGCCGGAGCTGGGCGTAGCGCAGCGCCTGGCCCGCCTCGCCGAGCAACGCCTCCCTGGGCAGGACCAGGTTGTCGAAGCGGACCACACCGTGCCCGGCGACGTAATTGCGGTCCATCGTGTTCATCGTGCGTTCGATGACGATGCCGGGCTCGTCGCCGTCGGCCAGGAACAGCGTGGGGCCCTCGGGCAGGTGCGGGTTCGAGGCGAGCCGCGCCATGATGATCCAGGTCTTCGCGCCGTTCGCCCCGGTGATCAGCCACTTGCGGCCGTTGATGGTGAAGTTCTCGCCGTCGAAGGTGGCCGCGGTGGACAGCTGGGCCGGGTCGGAGCCCGCCCCGTCGGGCTCGGTCATGGCGAAGACCGAACGCTGGTGGCCCGCGACCACGGGGGCCAGGAAACGCTGGACTTGGTCGGGGTCGGCCACCTTGGACAGCAGGAACATGTTGCCCTCGTCGGGCGCCGCGCAGTTCATCGCGACCGGGCCGAGCGTCGACCAGCCCGCCGCCTCGTAGATCACCGCCTGCTCGATGTGGGTCAGGCCGCGCCCGCCGAGCGACTCGGGCGCCTGCACGGTGAGCAACTTCTCGGCGCGGGCGAGTTCGACGAGTTCCTGCCGCAGCTCATCGGTCGGGCCGTGCGCGGTCAGGCGCGGGTCCCGCTCGTACGGGACGATCTTGTCGATGACGAATCGGCGTACTCGGTCGCGTTCGGCGGCGAGGTCGGCGGGAATCGCGAAGTCGATCATCGTTGGTCACCATTCGTTCGGGGTCGCGGTGCCTCGAGCATACGAAAGCGCCCCGAAACGACTGAAGGCGGCTGCCATCAAAGTTCGCGGTCGCTCAGCGGGCGCGGGCGAGCCTGCGGTTGCGGGCGCCGAGCAGGCGGCAGGCGACGTAGATCAGAAACGAGATGGTGGTGACGAAGGTGGAGACGGGTACGCCCGGCGCGAGCGACAGCAGGATGCCGCCAACGGCGGCGATCTCCGCGAACAGCACGGCGAGCACCGTCGCCCGGATCGGGTCCGCGGTGAGCTGGGCGGCCGCGGCGGCCGGAGTGATCAGCAGGGCGAGGACCAGCAGCGCACCGACGATCTGCACGCCGAACGCCGCCGTGATACCGAGCAGCACGGCGAACACGATGGACAGCGCCCGCACCGGAACTCCGCGCGCCACCGCCACCTCCGGATCGGAACTGGCGAACAGCAGCGGCCGGTAGACGAACGCGAGGACCGCGATCACCCCGGCGGTGCAGACGGTGAGCAGGCCGAGGCCGTTGTTGCCGACGCTGACCACCTGACCGGTCAGCAGCGAGAACTTCGATCCCGCGCGGTCGGGGCCCAGCCACAGGAAAAGCACCGAGAGACCCAGGCCGAACGAAAGCACCACCGCGATCACCGAATCGCGCTCGCGCGCCCGGGTGCCGAGCAGGCCGAACAACACCGCCGCGACCACCGACCCCGCGATGGCCCCCAGGCCGACCCCCACACCGGCCAGCAGCGCGGCGGCGGCCCCGGTCAGGGACAGCTCACTGGTGCCGTGCACGGCGAACGACATCTGCCTGCTGATGATCAGCGGGCCGATCACTCCGGACAGCAGCCCGAGCAGGGCCGCGGCGAGCAGCGCCTGCTGGACGAATCCGTAGGACAGCAGATTCGCCGTGGTACCGAAGTCCAGCATCTTGCCGAGGACGCTGGACAGCTTGTCGGTCACGGGCGCACTCCACTCTCGTCGGGGTCCGCGGCCGACTGGTCGCCATTGCCGTTCACGAGGTCCGTTGGCACGGAGGGTGCCGAGGACGTAGCGACCGAACTCTTGCCGTTGCCGGAAATGGTGTGGTTGGACGCCGAGTCTGTCGAGTCCGCGTGCTCCCTCTTCGCCGAGTCGTTCGCGTCCCTCGTCGCCGTCGACCCATCCTGCGCGGCGCCGCCGGGTGCGAACTCGTCGCCCGCGGGTCCGTGACAGTGACCGCCCGCGGTGCCCAGCGCGTCCATGGTGTCGCCGGTGCCGACGACCACCAGGCGACCGCGGACCCGCAGCACGTCCACCTGGGTGCGGTACAGCTCCGACAGCACCGGCGAGGTCATCACTTCCTCCGGCGTCCCGATCCGGAACCGTCCGTCGACCAGGTACAGCACCCGGTCCACCAACGGCAGGATCGGATTGATCTCGTGCGTCACGAAAAGCACCGCGGTGTCGTGGGTGCGCCGGCGGCGATCGATCAGCTCGGCGACCAGTCGCTGGTTCGCCAGGTCGAGGCTGAGCAACGGCTCGTCGCACAGCAGCACCTTCGGATCACCGACCAGCGCCTGCGCCACCCGCAGGCGCTGCTGCTCACCGCCGGACATGGATTCCAGCGGCGCGTGGGCGAAGTGCTCCGCCCCCACGTCGGCGATTGCCGCGGCAACCTTGCGTCTGCGTTCGGCGCGGGAGCGCAGACCCAGGCCCCAGCGATGCCCGTCGACGCCGAGTCCGACGAGGTCGACGCCGCGCAACTGCACCCCGGCATCGATCGTCTTCTGTTGCGGCACATAGCCGATGTCGGGGTTGCCGGTACGCGCGGGAGAGCCCGCGATCCGGGCCGTGCCGGAACTCAGGCCGACCTGGCCCAGCAGCACTTTCAGCAGTGAGGTCTTGCCGGAGCCGTTCGGTCCGAGCACCGCGACGAATTCACCCCGTGCGACGGTGAGTTCCAGCCCTTCCCAGAGGGTTCGGTCCCCGAACGACAAGCGGGCGGCCGCCAGCCGCACCGCGGCCGAGTCCGCACCGATGTTCGATCGCCGCCGTTCCACCGCGGCGGTGTGCTCGGTCAGCGCGGCTCCCTCGTTCATCTGCTCAGCCCAGCGCGGCGGCCAGCGCCTGCGCGTTCTTCGTCTGCCACTGAATGTAATCCACGCCCTCGGGCAGGGTCTCGGTCACCTCGACGACGGCGACGCCCGCGTTCCGCGCGGTGCCCCGCAGGTCCTTGGTGATCTTGTCCTCGGTCTGCACGTTGTAGATCAGCGCGCGGACCCGCTTACCGGTGAGCAGGTCCTGAGTCGCCGCGACGGCCGCGGGCGCCGGGTCGGTCTCCTGCTCGATGGCTTCCTGGAACTCGTGCGGAGTCAGGTCGTCCGCCCCTGCGGCGGCCACGAGGTAGTGCGCGAGGGGCTCGGTCTGCAACACCGGAGTTCTCGGGTGTTCGGCGGCAAGTTCGCCGGTGATGGCGGTGACCGCCGCGAGCCCGTTCTCGAACGTCGTCGCGCGCTCGGCGTAGGCCGCGGCCTTGTCCGGATCCAGTTCGCCGAGCTGGGCGGCGATCCGGTGGGCGACCACGCCGACGGTGCGCACGTCATACCAGACGTGCTCGTTGTTGTCGCTCTGGTCCACCCGCGAGGCGAACGCGTCCACCGTGCGCTTGTTCGTGCCCGCCACCGCCTTCTCGGCGAACTCGTCGTAGCCACCACCGTTGTAGACCACGAGGTCGGCATCGCTGAGTTCGGCCGACTCGACGGCGGAGGTCTCGTGCGAGTGCGGGTCGGCGGACGGATCGGTGATCAGCGACCGGACGGTGGCGTCGGGGCCCGCGATGGCGGCGGCGATATCGCCCCACACGTCGGTGGAGGCCACAACGGACGGCCGTCCGTCGTCGGTCGAGCTGCCGCAGGCGGTCAGCGTCAGGGTGGAGGCGACCCCCACGGCGATGCCTACGGAGGTGATGGCAAATCCGGTTCTCACGTGGGGGTACTCCTGGCAGTGCTCTAGATCATAATGGAAATCGTTCCCGTTTAACTCTAGCAGGGATCGTCGCAGGTTAGGATGCGAAGCCCTCGAAAACGGCGAAATGCGAAGGGCCCGTGAACGATTCCTCGTTCGCGGGCCCTCGGCGCGATGCGCGGGTCAGACCAGCGCGGCCTCCACCGGCTGGCCGAGCAGCTGCGCACAGCGCAACAGACCGAGATGGCTGTAGGCCTGCGGGTGGTTACCCAGCGAGCGTTCGGCCACCGGGTCGTACTCCTCGCTGAGCAACCCCGTCGGGCCCGCGACGTCGACCAGCTGGGCGAACAGCGCCTCGGCGTCGGAGCGCTTCCCGATCAGCAGGTACGCCTCGACCAGCCAGGCCGCGCACAGGTGGAAGCCACCCTCGCCGCCGGGCAGGCCGTCGTCGTGGTGGTACCGGTACACGGTCGACCCGCTGCGCAGCTCGGCCTCGGTCGCCACGACGGTCGCCGCGAAGCGCGGGTCGGACGGGTCGATCAGGCCGCTCAACCCGATGTGCAGGGTCGCCGCGTCCAGGTCGGTGCCGTCGTAGGCCGCGGTGTAGGACTGCACCTCGTCGTTCCAGCCCTTCGCCTTCACCTCGTCGGCGATGGTGTCGCGCAGCACCGGCCAGGCCGGGTCGATCTCGCGATCGAATTTCTGCGCCAGGGTCAGCGCCCGATCGACGGTCAGCCAGCCCATCACCTTCGAGTACACGTGGTGGCGGGGGTTGCCGCGGATCTCCCAGATGCCGTGGTCGGGCTCCTGCCAGCGCCGCTGCACCGCCGCGACCATGGCGCACACCAGGTCCCAGTCGGCGTCGGGCAGCACGTCCGCCGCGGCGGTGACGCCCCGCAGCTCCCTGGCGTGCGCCAGGGTGGCGATGAGGTCGACGATCGGGCCGAAGACGTCCAGCTGCACCTGCATGTTGGCCGCGTTGCCGACGCGCACCGGGCGCGAGCCCGCGTAGCCGGGCAGCTGGTCGATCGAGGCCTCCGGCGGCAGCGTCTCGCCGTAGAGCGTGTACAGCGGGTGCAGGCGCTCGGGGCCGGGCAACGTCTCCAGCACCCGGTGCACCCAGCCGAGGTAGCCCTCGGCCTCGGTGAGCGAGCCGAGCGAGACCAGCGCCTGCGCGGTGAGCGCCGCGTCGCGCAGCCAGCAGTAGCGGTAGTCCCAGTTGCGCACGCCGCCGATGTCCTCCGGCAGCGAGGTGGTCGCGGCCGCGAGGATCGAACCGGACGGGGCGTGCACCAGGCCGCGCAGGGTCAGCGCGGAACGCTTCATCAGGTCGGGCTTCAGCGGCGGCAGCGTGAGTTTCGAGGCCCACTCCGACCAGTACCGCTCGGCTTCCCGTCGCCGCTCCGGCTCGCCCGCGGCGGCGGGATCGAGATCGGTGGTGCCGCAACGTAGTTCGAGCACGATCGGGCCCTTGGACGGGTCGACCACGGCCCGTGCCGATTCGTGGGTGCCGTCCGAGACGATCTCCCACCGCACGCCGGGGGAGCGCAGCACGATCGGATCGTTGGTGCCGTGCACGCGCAGCCCGCCCTCCTGCGCTTCGAGGTTCACCGGCACCTGGCCGAACTCGGGCCGGGGGGCGAAGGTGACCACGGCCCTCGCGTCGCCGGTGATCACCCGGGTGAGGTCGGTGCGGTTGGACGCCACGTCGTGCGGCAGGTAGTCGGTGACCTGCAGTTTCGCCCAGCGGGTTTCGACGGTCATCGTGCCGTCGACGTAGCGCTGCGAGAGCGGAAGGCCCGGGCGCTCGGGCTCGATGGTGAAATGACCGCCCTGCGGGCCGCCGAGCAGGTGGGCGAACACCGCGGCGGAATCCGGCTCCGGGTGGCAGAACCAGGTGACCGTGGCGTCCGGGGTGAGCAGCGCGACCGAACGCGGGCTGGCCAGCATGGTCAGGCGCTCGATGCGCGGCGCGCTCGCGCCGGCCAGCCAGGTCCGGCGCTCCTCCAGCAGGTAGGCCAGCGCCCAGGCGACGGCCTCGGTGCTGTCAACCCGGAACTTGGCCAGGCTCTCGCCCTCGCCGACCTTGATGCCGACGTCGGGACCCGACAGCACCCGGAACGCCTTCTCGTCGGTGACGTCGTCACCGAAGAACACCGCGGCCGAGGCCCCCGCCTGATGCCGGACGGTGTCCAGTGCCGTGCCCTTGTCGGTCTGCACCACGGCCAGTTCGATGACCGACTTGCCCTCGGTGACCTGCACGCCGAACCAGCACGCCGGACCGAGCCGGACCTGCGACAGCGCGCGATGACCGATCTCCGGGCTGGCGTTGCGCACGTGCAACGCGACGCTGGCCGGCTTGATCTCGACGGTGACCCCCGGATTGTCCGAGGCGACCTGGTTCAGCGCCGTCTGCACCTCTTGGAGCAGATGCTTGGCGTCGTTGTCGATCGCGTGCACGAAGCCCACGTCGAATTCCGAGCCGTGGCTGCCGATCAGTTGCACCTCGACGGGCAGTCTGGACAGCGCCGCGAGATCTCGCAGCGCGCGACCGGAGATCACGGCGGCCGTGGTCCCGGTCAGGCCGGCGAGGGCTCGTAACGCGCTCACCGATTCCCGATGGGGAAAGGCTTTGGCCGGGTCGGACACGATGGGCGCGAGTGTCCCGTCGTAGTCCGATGCGACCAGCAGCCGTGGCACGCGCGCGACCGTCGACAGTGCACGGCGAAGTTCCAGTGGCAGATCCTGTGCGCTCACGCATCCAACCTAGTGATCGGAGGATTTTTTCAGGGGGCGGGCAAAACAATACTGTGTTGAATTTGCCGCACAGAAGCGCGCCGGTCCGCGTGCGCACGATAACGCAGGTGCTGAACCGGTGTCCGGTGGATCTGCCCAGCTAACGGCGACGGGATCGGAGCGGGTGAGCTTCGTCCCAGCACAGGGGAGGTCTTCGGGCCCGGCGGGTGGCCGGGGCCGAATTCGCTCGATGTGCGCTGAGAGATCCCGACAGAGCTTACTGGTTGCGTTCGCCGAGCAGGAGGTCGACGGTCAGTTCGAGTCGTTCGGTGACGTCGGTGGCCGAGGCGCGCCGAGTCAGCCAAGCGACCAGATTCGACAACCACACATCGCTGATCACCCGCGCGATGGCCAGCTGCCGTTCGGTGGGCTCGCCGTCGTTCATGGCCCGCGCGAAGACGCGGTCCATCACCTTGCCCACGCGGTCCACCTCGGCCGCGGCGGAGGCGTCGGCGAACATGAACGCCCGGGTCATGGCCTCGGTGAGCAGGGGGTCGCGCTGCATCATCCGGGTGATCTGGGTGAGCAGCAGGTGCATGCGCTCCTGCGGGGACTGCCCGGCAAGCGGCTTGCGTTTGCCTTCGATCTGCTCGAATTCGCGCGACAGCGCCGAGACCAGCAGGTGCACCTTGGACGGGAAGTAGCGGTACAGCGTGCCGACGGCGACGTCGGCGCGCTCGGCCACCGCGCGCATCTGGACCGCGTCGTAACCGCCTTTGGACGCGAGTGCCAAGGTCGCGTCCAGGATCCGCTTGCGCCGTTCACGCTGAGCCGCCGAACTCAGCTCGTCCTCGCTGAGCGTGGTGACCGTGGCCGCGGGCCGGGCCGCGCTCGAGTCGGCTGGCTGCGATCGGGACGGACTGGCCATTGATGAAAGTCCTTTCCGGAAACGTCGTTTCGTCGGCTGCGTGCGCGGTGTCGCCGCGGCGTGATGGTCTCTTGACTTCCGCCCGGCTAGGATATTAGAACATGTTCTAGGTGTGGGAGTCACGCCGGAAAGGCGGTATGGAGTGTGACCATCGCCACCACTGACGAGCATAAAGCCGTTCAGGAGTCGATGCGCGGATGGGCGGCGTCGGTCCGTCCAATTGCAACAATGCGGACCGGCGCGGCGGACTTCTGGCGTGCCTACTGGCCCGCGCTGGCCGACATCGGGATCTTCCGGGTCGCGGTGGCCGAGGACGCGGGCGGTGCGGGCGGGTCGGTATCCGATCTGGCCGTGCTGGTGGAGCAGGCGGCCCACGACCTGGTCGGCGGCCCCGTGCTCGCAACGGCTCTGGCCAATCTGATCACCGCGGGCCGGCTCGACGAGGACCTGCCCTGCGGGGTCGCGCTCGACTTCGTCGTCGGTTCGACGGTGAGCGTACCCGCCGCAAGCGACGGCGTGTTGCTCACGGGTACCTGGGATTCCGTGCTCGGCGCCGCCCCCGGCACCGCCGTACTGTTGCCGATCGATCAGCCGCAGGGGCAGCGGTGGTGCCTGGTCCGGCCCGATGCCGCCGGCCTGCGCGTGGAGGCGCTCGCGCCGCTGGATCCGAGCACGCCGCTGGCCCGGGTGCACTGCGCCGATCTGCGCGTGCCCGCCGAACACGTGTTCGTCGCGCCGCACGCCGCCGGGGATCTGCTGGTCGCGCTGGTCGCCGCCGAACTGTCCGGCCTGGCGGGCTGGTGCCTGGAGACCGCGGTCGAGTACGCCAAGGTGCGCGAGCAGTTCGGCCGCAAGATCGGTTCGTTCCAGGCGGTCAAGCACATCTGCGCCTGGATGCTGTGCCGCGCCGAACTCATCCGCGCCGTAGCGGCCGACGCCGCGGCCGCCGTGGACGACGGCGGCGCCGAGCTGCCGATCGCCGCCGCCATCGCGGCCGCGATCGCCCTGGACGCCGCGGTCGAGACCGCCAAGGACTGCATCCAGGTGCTCGGCGGCATCGGCTTCACCTGGGAGCACGACGCGCACCTGTACCTGCGCCGGGCGACGGCGCTGCGGCAACTGCTCGGCGGCTCGGCGCGCTGGCGGGCCCGGGTCACCGAGCTGACCCGTCAGGGCCTGCGGCGCACCACCGGGGCGGACCGGGTCTTCGCCGAGGAGGGCGTGGCCGTGGACGGCGACAGTGCGCAGGAGCTGGCCGCCGAAGTCGCGCGGATCGCCGCACTGCCCGCAGATCGGCAGCGCGACGCATTGGTCGAGGCGGGTCTGGTCATGCCGCATTGGCCGCGGCCGTATGGACGCGCCGCGGACCCGATGACCGGTCTGGTGATCTCCGAGGAGCTGCGCCGCGCCGGGCTCACCGCGCCGGATCTGACCATCGGCGGCTGGGCGATTCCGACGCTGTTGCAACACGGGACCCCGGAGCAGATCGACCGCTTCGCCTGGCCGACCTTGCGCGGCGAGGTGGTCTGGTGCCAGCTGTTCAGCGAACCCGAAGCGGGCTCCGATCTGGCGGCGTTGCGCACCACCGCGAAGAAGGCGGACGGCGGCTGGGTGCTGCGCGGCCAAAAGGTGTGGACCTCGCTGGGGGACAAGGCGAATTGGGCCATCTGCTTGGCGCGCACCGATCCGGATGCGCCCAAACACCGTGGCATCACGTACTTCTTGGTCGACATGCACAGCGCCGGACTGGAGGTTCGGCCGCTGGTGCAGATCACCGGGGAGGCGCGTTTCAGTGAGGTGTTCCTCGACGACGTGTTCGTGCCCGATGATTGCGTGGTCGGCGCCTTGAACAATGGATGGAAAATAGCCCGTTCCACCTTGGCGACCGAGCGGGTCGCCATGGGTGGAAACGGAATCGGTCCGGTGCTCGAAGAGCTGATCGCGAAATCGCCCGCCACCGGCCCCGGTGCCGAAATGGTTAACGACCGGCTCGGCGGATTCGTCGCCGAAGCCGTCGCCGGGCTTCTGCTCGAGCAACGCGCCGCAGTGAAGTTGCTGGTGGGGGGTGACCCCGGTGCGCAAAGTAGTGTTCGCAAATTGGTCGGGGTGCGCCACCGCCAAGCGGTCGCGGAATTCGCTGTCGAGACGACAGGGCCTTCCGGCGCGCAGGATTCCGAAGCAGCGAAGGAATTCCTGCTCACACGCTGTCTATCGATCGCTGGTGGAACCGAGCAGATCTTGCTCACCGTGGCTGGTGAGCGGATTCTCGGGCTGCCTCGCGACGTGAACAGCTAGTCGCCGACAACCGGGAGAAAACGTGGATTTCACCAGGGACGAGGGCCAGGACGCGGTGGCCGAGGTCGTCGTGAGTTTGCTGGAGCGGGAAACCGCTCGCGATATGGAACTGTGGCCGAAATTGGTCGACTCCGGACTGCTTGTCGTCGCGGTACCGGAGCGGCACGGCGGTGACGGCATGGGGCTGCTCGAGGTGGCGGCTCTGCTGACCGAGCTGGCGACGGACGCGGTCGCGGTACCCGCCCTACCGACGCTGGGCTTCGGCGTGCTGCCGCTGGTGGCGAGCGCGCCGGAGAGCGTCGGGGCGCGGGTGCTGCCCGACATCGCCAAGGGAACGGTGGTCACCGCAGCGCTGAGCGAAGCCGCGGCGCCTTTCACCGTCGAACCGAAGACCATCGCGGTCACCAGCGGGAACACCGTGCGCATCAGCGGGCGCAAGGTTGCCGTGCCCTACGCCGAGCAGGCGAGCTGGCTGCTCGTGCCGACCGATTCCGGGATCGCCCTCGTCGACGCGCAGGCCGAAGGCCTCACGCTGACGCCGACTCCCGTCTCCGGCGGCATCCCCGAATACACCGTGCAGCTGGACCGGGTGGAGGTACCCGCCGAACAGTTGTGGCCGAACGGCCTCGCCGAACTGCACCGGTTGGCGCTCGCTTCCATCGGCTCGGTGGCTGATGGGTTGCTCAAGGGGGCGATCACGCTCACCGCGGAACATCTGCGGACACGTCACCAGTTCGGCAGGCCGCTGGCCGAGTTCCAAGCGGTGGCCCAGCAGATCGCGGATCTGTACGTCGTCTCGAGGACCCTGCACGTCGCCGCGGTCTCGGCGAACTGGGCGCTCGCACAGGACGACACGAGCCGGGAACACCGCGAGCGCACCGACGACGACCTGGCGGTCTTGGCCTACACCATCGCCGAACAACTGCCCGCGGCCATGCAGAAGTGCCATCACCTGCACGGCGGCCTCGGCGTGGACGTGACCCACCCGATGCACCGCTACTACTCACAAGCCAAGGACATCGCCCGCTGGCTGGGCGGCGCGTCGCTGCGGCTCGATCGATTGGGGGCCGGATGTTCATCGACCTGACCAGTGAGCAACGCCGGTTGCGCGACGAACTACGCAGCTACTTCGCCGATCTCGTGACTCCCGAGGAGGAGGCCGAGATGGCGGTGAACCGGCACGGCGACGCCTACCGCGCCGTGGTGCGCCGGATGGGGCGCGACGGGTGGCTCGGCGTCGGCTGGCCCAAGGAATACGGTGGCCAGGGTTTCGGGCCGGTCGAGCAGCAGATCTTCTTCAACGAGGCGGTCCGGGCCGACGTCCCGCTGCCGCTGGTGACGCTGCTGACCGTCGGACCCACCTTGCAGCAGTTCGGCACGGACGAGCAGAAGCAGCGATTCCTGCCCGGGATCCTGTCCGGCGATATCCATTTCGCGATCGGCTACTCCGAGCCGGAGGCGGGCACCGACCTGGCCTCGCTGCGCACGTCGGCGGTGCGCGACGAGTCCGGGGACTGGATCGTCAACGGGCAGAAGATCTTCACCACGGGCGCGCACGAGGCCGACTTCGTCTGGCTGGCCTGCCGCACCGGTTCGACCGAGTCACGCCACCGGGGCATCACGATCCTGATCGTGGACACCACCGATCCCGGCTACTCGTGGACGCCCATCATCACCTGCGACGGCGCGCACCACACCAACGCGACCTATTTCGACAATGTGCGCGTCCCGGCGAACATGCTGGTCGGCGAGGAGAACCGGGGCTGGAAGCTGATCACGACGCAGCTCAACCACGAGCGGGTGAGCCTGGGGCCGTCCGGCAAGATCGAGCAGCTCTACGACCGGGTGCGCGACTGGGCGCAACCGCGCGGCGTGCTCGCCGAACCGGACGTGCGGCGCGCGCTCGGCCGCATCCACGCCATGGTGCGGCTGAACGAACTGCTGAACTGGCAGGTGGCCGCGACGGTGGATGGTGATCAGGCCCAGGTGATCGCCGACGCGTCCGCCACCAAGATCTACTCCACCGAATCGCTCCAGGAGGCGGGCAGGCTCGCCGAGGAGATCATCGGCCGCTACGGCGACCCGGCCGACCCGGCCACCGGCGAACTGCTGACCTGGCTGGACCGCAGGACCAAGCAGAACCTGGTGGTCACCTTCGGGGGTGGCGTCAACGAGGTGATGCGCGAACTGGTCGCCTCGTCCGGACTGCGGTTGCCGCGAGTACCCCGATAACGAGTGAAGGAGCCGCGCGTGCCGGAAACCACTACTCCGGAAGCGATCACCGCCGCAGCCGAGGCCATTCGGGCGGCGGGTGAGTGCGCGCCCCGTTTCGGGCGTGATCCGGTGAACCAGCCGATGATCAACAACTGGGTCGAGGCGCTCGGCGACGCCAATCCGATCTATGTCGACGAGCAGGCGGCGCGTGCGGCGGGGCATCCCGGCGTCGTCGCGCCGCCCGCCATGGCCCAGGTGTGGACCATGTTCGGGCTCAACGGTTCCCGCCCCGCCGACGACCCGATGGGCGCGGCCACCGAGCTGCTCGACGCGGCGGGTTACACCTCCGTGGTCGCCACGGATTGTCAGCAGACCTACCACCGCTACCTCGAAGTCGGCGAGCAGGTCTCGGTCACCAGCACGCTGTCGGATATCCGCGGTCCGAAGCGCACCGCGCTGGGCGAGGGATGGTTCGTCACCTTCCGGACCAGTTGGCGGGTCGGTGATGAGGTGGTCGCCGAGATGCTGTTCCGGCTGCTGAAATTCGCCCCCGGCACCGCGGCGCCGAAACCCGCCGCGGGTGAGCGGGTCAAGCCGCTGGTCTCCTGGGACACCGAATTCTTCTGGGAGGGAACGAAAGCGGGCGAGCTGCGCATCCAGCGGCTGCCGGACGGATCATTGCGGCATCCGCCCATTCCGGCCATCTGGCAGGACAAGTCGAAGCCGACCGACTACGTCGTCGCCTCCGGGCGCGGCACCGTGTTCAGTTACGTCGTGCACCACGCGCCGAAGGTGCCGGGGCGGCAGCTGCCGTTCGTGGTGGCGCTGGTCGAATTGGAGGAAGGCGTGCGCATGCTCGGTGAACTGCGCGGCATCGACCCCGCCGAGGTGCGGGTCGGCCTGCCGGTCGAGGTGGGCTTCGAGAAGCTCGACGACGAGGCGAGCCTGCCGGTCTGGCAGGTGGTCTCATGACCGCCGCCGTGGCACCGGACGCCGTGCGCGTCGGCACGGTGCTGCCCGAGTTGGTGATCCACGCCGACCCGACGTTCGTGATCAGCACCGCCTTGGCCACCAGGGACTTCCAGGACGTGCACCACGACCGGGACAAGGCTGTCGCTCGCGGCTCGAAGGACATCTTCGTCAACATCCTGACCGACACCGGTTTGGTGCAGCGTTTCGTCACCGACTGGGCGGGCCCGCGCGCCGTCGTCAAGTCGATCGCGCTGCGCCTGGGCGTGCCGTTGTACGCCGGGGACACGCTGACGCTCACCGGCACGGTGACCGCGCTGGAGGGCGACGACATCCACATCGACGTGGTCGGCAAGGACAGTCTCGGCGACCACATCACGGCCACGGCCGTCATCGCGTTGCGGAGGGCCGATGTCTGAGCAGAGCATTTCCGGCCGCGCCGCCATCGTCGGCATCGGGGCCACCGACTTCTCCAAGGACTCCGGCCGCAGTGAACTGCGCCTGGCCGCCGAGGCGGTCACCGCCGCGCTGGCCGACGCGGGCCTGACGCCCGCCGACGTGGACGGCCTGACCACGTTCACCATGGACACCAACACCCAGGCCGCCGTCGCCAGGGCGGTCGGCATTCCGCAGCTGAAGTTCTTCAGCCACATCGGCTACGGCGGCGGCGCGGCCTGCGCCACCATCCAGCAGGCCGCCATGGCGGTGGCCACCGGAATCGCCGATGTGGTGGTGGCCTATCGGGCGTTCAACGAGCGGTCGGTGTCGCGCTTCGGGCAGTTCTCCACGGCGCTGGCCACCGCGCCCACCTCGTCGGGCATCGACGCGGGGTGGTCCTACCCGCAGGGGCTCGGCACGCCGGCCGCGCAGGTCGCGATGGTCGCCCGGCGCTACATGCACGTCTACGGGGCCACCAGCGAGGACTTCGGCCGAGTGGCCGTGGCCGACCGCAAGCATGCCGCGGTGAACCCGGCCGCCTTCTTCTACGGCAAGCCGATCACGCTGGAGGAGCACCAGAATTCCCGCTGGATCGCCGAGCCACTGCATCTGCTGGACTGCTGCCAGGAGTCCGACGGCGGCGTCGCGATCGTGGTCACCAGCGCCGAGCGGGCGCGCGATCTGCCGCAGCGTCCGGCCGTGATCGCCGCTGCCGCCCAGGGGTCTGGAGCCGACCAATACGTGATGACCAGCTACTACCGCGACGCCATGACCGGTCTTCCGGAGATGGGTCTGGTCGGTGACCAGCTGTGGGCGCAGAGCGGATTGCGCCCGGAGGACATGCAGGCCGCGATCCTCTACGACCACTTCACCCCGTTCGTCCTCATGCAGCTGGAGGAGCTCGGGTTCTGCGGACGGGGCGAGGCGAGGGACTTCATCGCGGGCGGCGCCATCGAGGCAGGCGGCCGCCTGCCGCTCAACACCCACGGTGGCCAGCTCGGCGAGGCGTACATCCACGGTATGAACGGCATCGCCGAGGCCGTGCGCCAGATTCGCGGCACCTCGGTCAACCCGGTCTCCGACCTGACCAACATCGTGGTCACCGCGGGCACCGGCGTCCCCACCTCCGGCCTGGTCCTCACCACCGGCTGATCCTCGGCTTCGCGTACTCGGGTCTCGCTTCGCACCCGCTACGCGGGTGCGAAGTGCTGACCGGTGTCGGTACGGCCTCGGGTGAATCGCGGTGGCGCGTAGGTTGGGGCCGGTGGTGGTCCGGCATGTAGTGGACGTGCATGTGCTGTTGCTGCGCGACGCGGAGTTGTTGCTGAGCAGGCGGCGCAGCGCGGACGAATTCGACGGGTTGTGGCACCTGCCCGCCGGGAAGTTGGAGGCGGGGGAGTCCGCGCTCGCCGCTGCGGTCCGCGAGGCGGGCGAGGAGGTCGGCGTGCTGATCGACCCGGCGGATCTGCGGCACGTCCATTCCGCGCATGTCGTCGACATCGGGCGCGAAGCCCGGATCGGGTTGTTCTTCGAGACTCGCCGCTGGGCGGGTGAGCCGGTCAACCGCGAGCCCGACAAGTCCTACGAGCTGCGGTGGTTCCCGCTCGCGAAGCTGCCGGAGGATCTCATCCCGTATCCGGCCGCCGGTATCCGCGGCTACCTCACCGGCGAGACCTACAGTCAGCGGGGCTGGCCGCGCTGAGCGGCGGCGGTCACGCGCTCAGGTGCGCGGCGAGGATGCGGGCGAGCTGCCGCACGCTTTCCGGTGTGTCCGGGCGCAGGGCGGTGCGGTTGCCCGCGAAGCGGTCGAAGACGGCTCCCTCGACGACGGCGACGAAGTCGTCCGCCCGGCTGTCCGGGTCGTCCGCACCTATCGCGCGGAAGAGGTCTCGGGCCCGGTCGGTGGAGAACAGGCTGCGTACGAGCCGGGGATGCAGGTCGCGATCGTCCAGCAAATCGATGAGCAGAGCGTGCCGGGCGATCAGGTGCGCGCGCCGTTCGGCCAGTAGCCGGTCCAGCCAGGTGGCGATGGCCACGGCGATCGATTCCGGCGCCACAGCGCCGGTCGGCGCGAGCGCGGCGGCGGTGAAATCGTCGCGGGATCGGGTGGTGATCCGATCCACGATGGCCTCGATGAGCGCGCGTTTGCTGCGGAAGTAGTAGGAAGCCGATCCGGCGGGCAGGCCCAGCTCCGTGTCCAGCGCGCGGTGCGTGAGCGCGCGCAGGCCCCTCGCCGCGATCAGTTCGATAGCCGTGTCGACGAGGAGCGCGCGCCGGTCGCCTGTGGACATGATCACCCTTCCTGCCGCGGAGCGGCCTGGTCCTCTACAAATGTAGAGGACCAGGAGGTGTCATGGAACCCGAGATCATCCAGTGGGATTCCGATCAGGCGCGGGCGGCGGCGCGGTTGCGCGAACTTTTGGATCGGCGCGGACGGCCGGTCCGGCGCCGCCGCGGCGTCTATCTCCACGGCAGACCCGGTCGCGGCAAGACCATGCTGATGAATCGGTTCTTCGCCGAGGTCGCCTCGGAACGTAAGCGGCGCTATCACTTTCACCAGTTCTTCGCCGGTCTGCACGCCGCGGCGCACGCGTCCGGCTCGATCGACGCCGCGGTGGACGCGCTGCTCGGCGATGCGTCGCTGGTCTGCTTCGACGAATTCCACGTGCACGACATCGGTGACGCGATGCTGATCGCGCGACTGCTCGACGCGCTGTTCGCCCGCCGGATCGCACTGGTGGTGACCTCGAACTATCCGCCGGGTGAGCTGTTGCCGAATCCGCTGTTCCACGACCGGTTCGTGCCGACGATCGAGCGGATTCTCGCGAGCATGGACGTGGTGGCCGTCGACGGCGCGATCGACTATCGCTGCTTGGGCTCCCGTGGTTCCCGGACCGGATTCGCCGCCGGTCGATATCTCGTGGACCCGGCGGCCCGGAAGACGCTGTCGGCGGCGACCACCGGCGTCTGGAAACGCGATGCGGCACAACGCGTCGACGAATCACCGGTCGAGATTTCCATCGGCACGCGGAGATTGCGCGCCATTGCCGTAGACGGCGGCGCTCTCGTCATCGACTTCGCCGAATTGTGCGGTGTCCCAACATCCGCGGCGGATTATGTGGCGCTGGCCCAACGATTTCCGCACTGGGAAATACGAGATGTGCCCCCGCTGAGCGAAGTTCCGCCCGCCTGGTCGATGCGTTTCGTGAACCTCATCGATGTTCTCTACGACACCGATCGCGAACTCGTCGTCGTCGCGTCTTCGGTGCTCGATGAGCTGGTGCGGGACGTCCGGGAAGTGCCGGATATCTCACGTTTGGCGAGCCGACTTTGTGAATTGTCCCAGTCCTCGACCGAAATCGCCCGGTAGTCGCCGCCGCTCCGGAGGGCCCGCCGGCTCCCCACCCGGGTGCGGTTTAAGAGGAGGGACTCCGAAGTATTCCATTCCATCCCGAGCGGACCGCCCGGCATGTAACTATGTGGCTGTTTTGTGCAGTACTCAGATTTGGTGGTAGCCAGTGGCCCGGGCGCGAGCGCCGATATCGCGCGTGATCGTCCTGATCACGCTGCTGGCTTTTGCCGCCATCGCGCTGCACGGATACATCCCAGGAATTGCCGAAGCCGGGCCGCGCAGGCACATACCGTCCGCTTTGTCGGTCGCGCTCATGCCGGTGCTGCTGAGCGTGTCGATCGTGATCCTGTTGGCGGGGGTGATCGCCAGTCAGCACCGGTTGCCGCTGGCCATGCCCGAGCCGGAACGGGACGACGAGCGCAGGCAGTGGCGTCTGGGCCGGACCGGCCTGGTGGTGCTCGGCGTGCTCGCGCTGCTCGGGGTGCTGCTCGCGGCGGCGTCGGCGATCTACTTCATCGGCGCGGGCAGGCCGAGCGAGCCCGCGCGCCCGGCGGCGCCCGCCACCACCACGGGCGCCGCCCCGGAGCCGGGGACATCGGCGCCGCCCACCGAATACGACCCGAGGTCGGCGGAGCTGACCGGGACGGCGCTGGTGCTGGCCGGAATCGCGGCGGCGGGCTTGGTGACGGTGGCGATGAGCGGTTTGGTCGTGGTCGCGGTGTCGTCGCGGCGCAAGCACGCGCCCGCGGCCGCGCCCGCAGTTCCGGCGGCGCCCACCGTGGCGGACTCGCTGGCACGCGCGGCCGAGATGGGCCTGGCCGCGATGAACGCCCCGGGCCAGGACCCGCGCACCGCGATCATCGCCTGCTACGTCGCGATGGAGCGCGGCTTGGCCTCCGACCGCTCCGCCGCTCCGCTCGCCTCGGACACCCCGATGGAAGTGCTGGCCCGCGCGTTCGAACGCGGCGCGCTGCACGACGCGTCCGCCCGCGAGCTGGTCGCCCTGTTCGAGGAGGCCAGGTTCAGCCCGCACGCCATGCTCGAATGGCAGCGCATGCGGGCCGAGCAGTTGCTGCGCATCGTGCTCGCCGACCTGCAAGGGGAGGTGCCCGCGTGACCGGCCGGGCGAGGAAGGACATCCCGTGAACCGGATGGGGGTGGTGATCACCGGCGTGATCGTCGTCGCGGTGATCGAGTTGGTGGCCGTCGAGCGCGCCCGCGAGCTCCTGCTGATCGTCGCCGGGATCCCGGTGGCGGTAGCGGTGGGCTGGTTGGTCTGGTCGCTGTTCGAGCGCTCCGAGGCCGGGGACGACGAGGTCGAGGACATGGAGAACGGTCCGGCGGAGATGCTGCAACGCTGGCACGCCAGGGCGCAGATGCTCGCCGACCGCGCGGACGGTACCCGTGCCGATTGGGACCGGCACTTGCGTCCGCTGCTGGCCAAGGAGTTCGAGCTCTCCAGCGGCCAGCGAGTGGCGAAGAACCGCCGAGCGGTCGAGGCCGCGGGCATCCACCAGTTCGGGCCCGAATTGTGGCGCTGGGTGGATCCGGCCAATTCGGCCCTTCGTGATCAGACCAGCAGGGCACCGGGACGTGCGGCGCTGGACGAGATCCTGAGCCGCCTGCAGAGAATGTGAAATGGGTTGAGGCAAGTGCGGGTACACAAATGACCATGCCGATGGACGTGACCATCCAGCGCAGCGAGGCCGTGCTCCGGGAGTTGTCCCGGGTCGTGGTCGGCAAGCAGGACGAGTTGCAGTTGATCATGATCGCCGTGCTGTCCGGTGGGCACGTGCTGATCGAGGACTTACCCGGCCTCGGTAAGACGCTCATCGCGAGATCGTTCGCGGCCGCGCTCGGGCTGCAGTTCAACCGCGTGCAGTTCACCCCCGACCTGCTGCCCGCCGACCTGCTGGGGTCGACGATCTACGACATGTCCACCGGCCGGTTCACCTTCCGCCGCGGGCCGGTGTTCACCAACCTGCTGCTGGCCGACGAGGTGAACCGCACCCCGCCCAAGACGCAGGCCGCGCTGCTGGAGGCGATGGCCGAGGGCCAGGTCAGCATCGACGGCGAGACGTTCCTGCTGCCGCAACCGTTCGTCGTGCTGGCCACCGACAACCCGATCGAATACGAGGGCACCTACCCGCTGCCGGAAGCCCAGCTCGACCGGTTCGCCATCCAGCTGCGGCTGGGGTATCTGTCCGAGCAGGACGAGACCAGGATGATCCGCCGCAGGCTGGAGCGCGGCTCGCAGCAGCCGCAGGTCAACCAGGTCGTGGACGCGAACGGACTGCTGGAGATGCGGCAATCCGTCGAGTACGTGACCGTGCACCCCGACGTGGTGAGCTATGTCGTCGCGCTGGCGTCGGCCACCAGGGGGCATCCTCAGGTCGAGGTCGGCGCGAGCCCGCGCGCGGAACTCGATCTGGTGCAGATGTCCCGGGCGCGGGCGTTGCTGCTCGGCCGCGACTACGTGATCCCCGAGGACGTGAAGGCGCTGGCGATACCGGCCATGGCGCACCGGATCACGCTGCGGCCGGAGATGTGGGTGCGCCGCATCCGCGGCGAGGACGTGATCACCGAACTGCTGCGCCGTCTGCCGGTCCCGCGCGCCACCGTGACATGAGGCACCGCGACGCCAGCTCCGCGGTCGACGCCGAATTGCGGTGGCGGCCCGCACCGCTGGTCTTCATGCTCGCCGGGTGCGCGGCGGTGGCTTTGGTGCTCGCGGTGGTCCTCGGCAGATGGCAGCTGCTCGTGTTCGCCGCGCCGCTGCTGGGCGTGCTGGCCACCGCGCGGTTTCAGCAGTCCTCGACGAGGATCCAGGTCGACGGCGGCGGCACGCTGCGCTGTTTCGAGACCGAGGAGGTGCTGCTCACCGTCGCCGCCTTCGTCGAGAAGGGGCACGCGCTGCTGCGCCTGAAACCGCAGATCTGCACCGGGCTGGCGATGCAGGTCGAAGAGGCCAGCGATTCCGGAATCGCGCCCGCCGGGTTGCGGCTCGCGCTCTCGGCGAGCAGATGGGGGCGCTATCCGGTGTCGGTGCGGGTCTCGGCGCTGAGCCCGGCCGGGCTCGCGGTCGCCACCGTCGTACTGCCCGCGGGGCAGCTGTTCGTCTATCCGATCACCGATCCGCAGCGGATGCGTCTGCCGCGCACCGAACTTCCCGAGCGGCTCGGCACCCACCTGACCCGCAGGCACGGGCCCGGCGTCGAGTACGCCGACATCCGCGCCTACGCGCCCGGCGACCAGTTGCGCATCGTGAACTGGCCGGTGAGCGCGCGGCGCGGGCGGCTGTATGTCACCGAGCGGCTGACCAACCGTTCCGCGGACGTCGTGCTGCTGGTGGACACCTCGCAGCAGGCGCCGGGACCGGCCACCGACTCGCTGGAGCTGTCGGTGCGCGGCGCGGCGCAGGTGGTGCAGTCGACCTTGCAGGCGGGCGACCGGACCGCGGTGGTCTGCCTCGGGCAGGCGCCGCGCTGGCTGCGCCCGGACATCGGACGCCGCCAGTTCTACCGCATCGTCGACACCGTGCTCGACGTCGGCGACGAGCACATTCCGACCACCGGCACCCTCGCGCCGCACGCGGCCGTACCGCTCGGTGCGATCGTGGTGGCCTTCTCCACGCTGCTGGACACCCAGTTCGCGCTCGCGCTGATCGACCTGCGCAAGCGCGGACACGTGGTGGTCGTGGTGGACGTGCTGCGCGGCACGCCGTTCCGGGACGACCTCGACCCGATCCTGGCCAAGATGTGGCAGCTCGAGCGCGCGGCCATGTACCGGGACATGGGCACCGTCGGTGTCGACATCGTGGCGTGGCCGGAAGACGCGCGCCTGGACCAGATCATGCGGGCGCTTCCCGAGCACCGCAGGACCGTGCGGGTGCGCCGATGACCAAATTCCTCGCCGTTCTCTCCGGCGTGCTGCTGGCGACGTCGGTGGCGCTGCTGGAGCCGTGGATCGGCGTTCCCGCCCTCGTCGTCGTCGGGCTCGGCTGGTGGCTGCGGCCGCTGGCGGTCTGCGCGGTGCTGCTCGCGCTCGGCGTGCTGGTCATCGCCGACGCGGGTGTGCTCGCCTCCGCCGCAACGGGATTGGTGGCCACGACCTACCTGCTCAACGCCGCCACGGTGACCGCGCCGCACGGCGTGGTGCCCACCACGATCCCGTCGGTGGCCGGGGCGGTCGGCTTCACGGCGGCCGCCGTCCTGGCCGCCCTCGTCCCCCTGCGCCTGGCCTGGGCGCCGCTGGCCGCACCGGTGCTCGTGCTGGTGCTGTACGCCCTGGTGATCCAGGGCGTCGCCGCCCGACGCGGGCGTGGAGATCGGGAACTGGGGCCGTCCGCCGAAGCCTGAGACGTCGTAGGCCGGTAGGCGTTCGTCCGTCTCGGCTGGATGTTTCGCGGTCAGCCCAGATATGGACTCGCGCGCTGTTCGGCGTGGTGCTGCAACCGGAGCCGAACAGTCTCATGTACGGGCAGCGTCTCGAGTTCGTCGAGTCGCAGGAACTCGACAGAGGTCGATTCATCGGACACCGAGATCTCCCCACCGGTCACTCTGCCGTAGTAGACCACTGCGAACTCTTGCCGAACCTCACCGTCCGCGTGTTCGATCACGTGCTCAGGGTCGGTGTAGATACCGAGCAAGCCGGTGATCTCTATGTCCAGTCCGGTCTCTTCGCGGGTCTCCCGAACCGCGCAATCCTCCAGAGTCTCGCCTACTTCCATGATTCCACCGGGGAGAGACCAGTTACCCGAGTCGCCACGGCGTTGCATCAGCACACGCCCGTTCTCGTCGGTCACCAACGCGGAAGCTCCCGGTTTCAGCGAGTTCGGCCGTGGCGCGTTCGGATCTCGGTAGTAGTCACGCCGTGAGCCCATTGGCGAATCCTTGCGTCGTCGAGTACGGGGTGACAGTGCCCCATATCTGTTCGAACTGGTCGGCGAACGATTCGAATATCCCGTGCTGCGACAACCGGCGCAGATACAGCGCCGTGTGCTGGTAGCCACGGGCACGGAACAGGTACGGCGTCACGATCATCTCGGAGTCGAACCGGAACACAGAGTTGTACAGATGGGTCGAGTGAAGTCCCACGGTGCAGCCGGGGGTATCCGCAAGCGGTCCCAGCATCGACAGCGCGTTGCGTATCCGGCCAGGGAGCGTCCCGCCCATCTGCTCCAGCGTGTCACGCTCCATGACGTGATCGCAATCCGGGTCGGCGAAGCCGAGCCGGACCTCGCATCCTGCGCGGCACTTGGCAGCGATGATCTCGGCTGCCCTCGGCAGCAGTTCGAACACGAACGGGTACGCATACCCGATAATGTCGATCCGTTCGGTTGCCTTGTGCACCAACGAAATCCATAGATCATTGGGAATGTCTGCCCGGTGCGCGTATGCGCTGATGACCTCTGCGGTAGCCGGTGCGCCGGATTGCAGGTCCGGTCGTGCCACAGGCCATAGGGTCTCTTCGGCCTCCTGGAGTGCTTCGGCTATCTGAATCCTGGTTCGGCGGTGCGGTACCCGACCGGCAAGCCACCGGTTGACGGTCTTCACGTCCACGCTGGCGATTGCTGCCAGCGCTGCTGAGTCGAGTCCGGCCCTCAGCATCGCGGACTCGAGCCGAGATGTCATACGCACATCTTCCCAAAGGTCCTCCAGGGACGCACGGGACACTTCAGATGTCCGGCAAAACGTCCCCAGCGAAGTTCTGGCGTCCCTTGTTCCTCCCTACTTTGAGACGGTGCTCGGCACAAGGCGATTCGTCCTCGATGCCGAGTGCGAACCCATCGTCAGGGCGGCGGTGAATGCCGTTTGAGCGGGTCTATACGACCGTCTGCCGGACGAAGCCCACCCGAAGCCGGTTTTGAAATCTCAGGGGGTTCGACGTGAGCCACGACTTAACCCAGCGTGTCCCGAGGACGGATGAAGTTCCTCCAGGCCGGTACGAGCCTCCTCCGCTGTTGATGCTGTGGCTCTTCGCGGACGCTATGGCTGACTGGGCCTACAAAGACTCCCCGGGTACGGGTGAACCGTCCCCGTGCCCGGGTGAGAACCAAGCGCAGGGACGAATGTGACTCTGTTACCGAACGATCGGGTCGTTGTCGACCCTGTGCCGTTGTCTCGGTGCCGCTGGTGGAAGACGGCCGACGGCCCACCGAACGGATGGGGGACACTGACCGATGTCCGTTGCCCCGATCGGCTGTTCTGCCTTCACCTGGTCCCGGTCGTCGACGGCCGGATCGGACGGCACGAACGCAGCGACCGACGTCCGTGCCCCTGGTCCGGTTCCCGGATCGAAGACGACCGGCCAGAGGGCATGCGATGAAGCCGAACCCCTCGTACACCACGACGTCCCCGGATGGCTCAGCGTCGGTCGAATGGAAGCTGGTTGGACGCGTAGCGCGTATCGCCCACCTGACGACCGGCGAGACCTCCACTGTGTCGTTCATGCCGTGGCCGGATCTATCGGAGGCTCGGGAGCGCTACCCGCGCCTTGCTGGACTTTGGGACCAGGTTCGACACGACTACTGGGCCGAGATGCTGAACGCTGGAATGCTTCCAGGAGACGAGAGCCCGGCCACGCAAGATGCCTGGCGGACGCGCTCACCCACATGTGGCGCGCCGTCGTGCGAGGGAGACTGCTCAGGCGGGGCCGATCCGTAGGGAGACGTCGCCGAGGACAGGTGCGTCGTCGCGTTCTACTACGGTTGCGGCGATGGTGAGTACGTCGTCCTGCCGCCAGATCCGGGTGCGGATCGTCTCGCCCGGGTAGAGCACGCCTGCGAACCGGGCGCGGAATCCGACGACGCGGCTGGCGTCGGAGTCGAGCACGGTGTCGGTCGCGGTCTTGCAGACGATGCCGTAGCTGCACAATCCGTGCAGGATGGGCGCGGGAAACCCGGCCGCGCGGGCGAATTCCGGGTCGGAGTGCAGCGGGTTGCGGTCGCCGGACATCCGATAGAGCAGCGCCTGCTGCGGCAGCGTCGGCGTGGTGACGTCGAAATCCGGTGCCCGGTCGGGCAATTCCGACTTGGTGCTGGGGCCGCGCTCGCCGCCGAAGCCACCCTCGCCCTTGGCGAAGATCGAGGAGCGCTCGGTCCACAGCGGCGCTCCGTCGGAGCCGGTCACCGTGTGCTCCTGGACGATGACCGCCGCCGAGCCCTTGTCCCAGACCTCGGCGATCCGGCTGACCTTGGTCGCTTTGCCCGCGGCCGGGATCGGCCGGTGCACCTCGACCTCCTGGTGACCGTGCACCACCTTCGCCAGGTCGATCTCGATGCCGGGGAAGCTCACCCGCGGCGGCTCGGTCTCGTGCACCGTCGCCGCCACGGTGGCGAAGGTCGGCAGCACCTGCGGTTCCCGATCGTCGAGATAGCGCAGCTCGGCGGGGTCGGTCCAGCGCGTGCCCGCACCGAGGCCCAGCTGGTAGAGCTGCACGTCCGAGGGGGTCCAGGCGAACTCCCGGCTCGGCAGTTGCGCGCCGAGCGCGATCGTCGGGTCGATGGGCATCAGTTCTCCTTGTGCATGATCGTGGATGGATCCGGCCCGCCCGCGCCGCGAGCGCGGCCGCGCCGGAGTTCAACGGCGCCCGGGTCCGATCCTGCGCTTCCGGGACACCGGCCCGCCAGTGCGTCGTCCGCTCCGCGGGACCGTTCAGCGGCTACGCATCGGCCTGTGGATGGATCGCGGGGCGGGCCGAGCGCATTCCGGCGGGCACTGCCTGCGAGCCGTGGTTCGTACCGCGTTCTCGTCTCACGCCCCCGCGGCGGCGGGCTGGTCCTTCTTGCGCTCGACGATATCCAGCACGGCGAGGTAGCCGAAGGCGATCGCGGGGCCGATGGTGGCGCCGGGCCCGGCGTAGGTGTGGCCCATCACCGGTGTGGAGCAGTTGCCGGAGGCGTACAACCCCTCGATGGCGCTGCCGTCCTCGCGCAGCACCCGCCCGGCGGTGTCGGCCACCAGCCCGCCCTTGGTGCCCAGATCGCCCGGCACGATCTCGGCGGCGTAGTACGGGCCCTCCACCAGCGCGGCCAGGCACGGGTTGGGCCGTACGGTCGGATCGCCGTAGTACCGGTCGTAGTGGCTGTCGCCGCGGCCGAAGTCCTCGTCCTTCCCGGTCTCGGCGAAGCCGTTGAACCGGGTGACGGTCGCGGCCAGCTCGTCGGCGGGCACGCCGATCCTGCCTGCCAATTCCTCGATGCTGTCGGCCTTGACGATGAAGTCGTTTTCCATCCACCGGGATGGAAAACGCTGACCGGGCTGGAGCCCGGCGAAAATGTAGCGGTTCCGGTAGCGCTGGTCGAACACCAGCCACGCGGGGATGTTCTCGCCCGGCCCCTCACCCTGCCCGTACTCGCCGCCGTACATGGTGTGCACCGCCTCGACGTAAGGAGCGGACTCATTTCCGAATCGCTTGCCGTCGGCGTTCACCATGATGCTGCCGGGCAGATTCCGTTCGGCCAGCGCGAACCACGGTTTGCCGCCCTTGAAGATGGTCGGCCCCCACCAAGCGTCCTCCATGAAACCGATGGCCGCGCCCGCCGCCATGCCCGCTTGGATGCCGTCGCCGGTATTGGCGGCCGCGCCGGTGGTCCACTCGGTGGTGATGGGCTGACGCTGGTATTTGGTGCGCATTTCCGCGTTGTGCTCGAAACCGCCGCTGCCGAGGACGACGCCGTAGCGGGCGGTGAAGGTGACCGGCTCGCCCTCGTGCAGCGCGTGGACGCCGGTGACGACGCCATCGGTGACGACGAGGTCGGTCATCGGGGTGTTCAGCAGAAGCGGCACGTTCGCGTCCATGAGCCCCTTGCGCATGCCCGCGATGATGGCCTGCCCCATGCCGACGATGTGCTTGCGGGTGAACTTGGCCCAATAGGTGCGCGCGCCGACGCGCATCGCCCGGAGCATGCCCTTCGGATGACGCCGGATCAGATTGAGCCGGACGAAGTCGGCCTGCATGACCACGACGTTCAGCGGAGCCTTCGCGTACGGCGGCTCCAGGTTGAACCGCTCGTCGCCCAGGATCTTCGTGTCGAACGGCCTGGGCTCGCACGAGCGCCCCTCGGGCCGCCCGCCCGGCGCCTCCGGGTGGTAGTCGGAGTAGCCGGGCACCCACGTCATCTTCAGCGGCGAGTGATCGAGTACGAAGTCCAGCGCTTCGGCGCCGCGATCGATGTAGGTGTCGATCCGTTCGGAGGGCACCACGTCGCCGATGATGCTGTGCAGGTAGGTGCGTGCGTCCTCGCGGTCGTCGGGCCGACCGGACGCGCGCAGCGCCTTGTTGCCCGGGATCCACACGCCGCCGCCGGAGCGCGCGGTCGACCCGCCGTAGTGCGCGGCCTTTTCGATGACCACCACGCTCAGGCCGTTGTGGGCCGCGGTGAGGGCGGCGGTCATGCCGGCGGCGCCGCTGCCGACCACCACCACGTCGTATTCCCGATCAGTCATGTAGAACACGTTATAGAATGGACGCGCCATTGGTCTATGTTGTGTGGCAGAAGACTTGCTCGACGTTCCGTTTGTCGAGGAAACTTGTTTCAGTTTCAGACCGGAGTTAAGGACATGGGCCTCGAATGGGACCTGGCCACCGACGTTGTGGTGGTCGGATACGGCGCCGCGGGTGCGGCGGCCGCGCTGGAAGCGACCGCCGCGGGCGCGCAGGTGCTCGTGCTCGAGCGGTTCGCCGGAGGTGGGACGTCGGCGCTGTCCGGCGGCATCATCTACGCGGGCGGCGGCACCTCGGTGCAGCGGGAGGCGGGAGTCGAAGACACCTCGGAGGCGATGTACGCCTACCTCGAGCGCGAGGTCGGCGACGCGGTGACCCCGGAGACGCTGCGCAAGTTCGTCGACGAGAGCCCGCAGATGATCGAGTGGCTGAAGTCGCACGGCGTCCCGTTCGAAGCCTCGCTGTGCCCGTACAAGACCTCCTACCCCAACGACCGCTACTACCTCTACTACTCCGGCAGCGAGATATCCGGCGCGTTCCGGGACATCCCGGCCGCCCAGCGCGGCCATCGGGTGAAGGGCAGGGGCACCTCGGGCAAGAAGCTCACCGGACCGCTCGCCGCCGCGGCGTCGCGCGCGGGCGTCCGGGTGGAAACCCTCACCCGGGTGACCCGATTGATCACCGACGCGGCGGGCGCGGTGATCGGCGTCGAGTGCAACACGCTGCGTGACGCGCCCGGCCGGATCCGCGACCGCTACACCCGCATGGCGAAGGTCGCGGCCAAGCCGGGCATCTACTACCCGCCGCTGCGGCGGGCGCTGGAACAGCGGCTGGGCCGGCTGGAACGCCGATACGGCAGCACGATTCGCGTTCTCGCGCGGCGCGGGGTGGTGCTCAGCGCGGGCGGATTCATCGCCAATCGCGCCATGGTGCGGCAATACGCGCCCGCGTTCCACGGTGGTCTCGCCCTGGGCACCACCGCCGACGACGGCAGCGGCATCCTGATGGCCCAGCAGGCCGGCGCGGCGGTGGACCATATGGACAACGTCTCCGCCTGGCGCTTCCTGCTCCCGCCCAGTGCCTTCACCGGCGCGCTGCTGGTGGACGCCGCCGGTCGCCGGGTGATCGACGAGACGCGCTACGGCGCCGCGGTGGGCAACGCGCTGATCACCGAGCACGACGGCAAGGGCTGGCTGCTCGCCGACGACCCGCTGATGCGCACCGCGATCGGGCAGATCGGCAAACAGGGCGCCTGGTTCCAGCGCGGACAGTTCGAAACGATGCGGCGCACCGCGATTCGCGCAGCCACCTTGGAAGAGGCCGCCGCGAAGGCGGGCATCGACCCCGCCGGGCTGCGCGCCACGGTCGAGGCGCACAACACCGCGATCGAGACCGGAGCCCCCGATCCGGTCGGCAAGCCGGCGGAGTTCACCAATCCGGTCCGCACCGGCCCGTTCTGGCTGTTGGATGTGGGCATCAAACCGAGCCTGACCAACCCGTGCCCCATGCTCACCCTCGGCGGCGTCATCGTGGACGAGCGCACCGGCGCGGTCAAGACGGCCGAGGGCCATGACATTCCGGGGCTCTTCGCGGCCGGACGCACCGCGATCGGTGTCTGCTCCAGGTCCTACGTCAGCGGGCTGTCGCTGTCGGACTGCGTCTTCTCCGGCCGCAGGGCAGGCCGGTCCGCCGCGGGCGAGCAGGTCTCGGCGCTCGAAAAAGCAACGGAAGGAAACTAGCGTGCTGTCCGACGCGGTACGAACCGAACTGGCCGATGAACTCGAGCGCGCCGAGCGCGAACGGGTGGCGATCGATCCGCTGATCGCCCGCCACCCCGATATCGATGTGGTCGACGCCTACGAGATCCAGCTGATCAACATCCGGCGCAGGCTCGACGCGGGCGCGCGCGTGGTCGGGCACAAAGTGGGCCTGTCCTCGAAGGCCATGCAGCAGATGATGGGCGTGGACGAGCCCGATTACGGGCATCTGCTCGCGGAAATGGAAGTCTACGAGGACGTTCCGGTCGAGGCGGGGCGCTACCTGTTTCCCCGGGTGGAGGTGGAGGTCGGGTTCGTGCTCGGTGCCGACCTGCCCGGCGCGGAATGCACCGAAGCGGACGTGCTCGCCGCCACGGTCGCCTTCGCACCCGCGATCGAGTTGATCGACTCGCGGATCAAGGACTGGAACATCGGCCTGGCCGACACCATCTCCGACAACGCGTCCTCGGCGGGTTTCGTGCTCGGCGCGCAGCGCGTCGCGCCGGAGGACATCGACATCAAGGCCATCGACGCGGTGCTCACCCGCAACGGCGAGGTGGTCGCCGAGGGCCGCAGCGACGCCGTGCTCGGCGACCCGGTGATCGCGGTGGCCTGGCTGGCCCGCAAGGTCGCGAGCTTCGGCGTCCGGTTGAAGGCCGGTGACATCGTGCTGCCCGGCTCGTGCACCCGCGCGATCGACGCCCGTCCGGGCGAGGAGTTCCACGCCGAGTTCGCCGGACTCGGCTCTGTCCGTCTGCAATTCACCTAGGGAGGCTGTCGTGTCCAACGGGACCGTCACCGCCGCGATCGTCGGGTCCGGCAACATCAGCACCGATCTGCTCTACAAACTGCTGCGCTCGGAGAAGATCCAGCCGCGCTGGATGATCGGGATCGACCCGGACAGCGAGGGCCTGAAGCGGGCGCGCGGGCTCGGGCTGGAAACCTCGCACGAGGGCGTGGACTGGCTGCTCGGGCAATCCGAGCTGCCCGATCTGATCTTCGAGGCGACCTCGGCGTATGTGCATCGCGCCGCCGCCCCGCGCTATGCCGAAGCCGGGATCCGCGCCGTCGACCTCACTCCCGCCGCCGTCGGCCCCGCCGTCGTGCCGCCGGTGAACCTGGGCGCGAATCTCGACGCGCCGAACGTCAACATGATCACCTGCGGCGGCCAGGCGACGATCCCGATGGTCGCCGCAGTGTCGCGCGTCGTCCCGGTGCCGTACGCGGAGATCGTCGCGTCGGTGTCGTCGGTCTCCGCGGGCCCCGGCACGCGGGCGAACATCGACGAGTTCACCAAGACCACCAGCCGCGGCGTCGAGACCATCGGCGGAGCGCAGCGCGGCAAGGCCATCATCATCCTGAATCCGGCCGAGCCGCCGATGATCATGCGCGACACCATCTTCTGCGCCATCCCCGACGACGCCGACACCGACGCGGTCGCCGACTCGATCCACCGGATGGTCGCCGACATCCAGCGGTACGTCCCCGGCTACCGGCTGCTCAACGAGCCGCAGTTCGACGAGCCCTCGGTGGTCTCCGGCGGGATGGCCAAGGTGTCGGTGTTCGTCGAGGTGGAGGGCGCGGGCGACTTCCTGCCCCCGTACGCGGGCAACCTCGACATCATGACCGCCGCCGCCACGCAGGTCGGCGAGGTCATCGCCGAACAGATCGTCACGGCCCGGGTGTAAGGAGCTTTCGACATGGCCTACTCAGCAGAACTCGACATCCGCGTCACCGATACTTCGCTGCGCGACGGATCCCACCACAAGCGCCACCAGTTCACCGCCACCGAGGTCCGTGACATCGTGGCCGCGCTCGACGGCGCGGGCGTGCCGGTGATCGAGGTGACCCACGGCGACGGCCTCGGCGGCTCGTCGTTCAACTACGGCTTCTCCAAGACGCCGGAGCAGGAACTGGTCACCATCGCGGCCGAGACGGCGAAGCGGGCGAAGATCGCCGTGCTGATGCTGCCCGGCGTCGGGGTGAAGGAAGACATCAAGATCTCGCAGGACAACGGCGCGTCCATCTGCCGCATCGCCACGCACTGCACCGAGGCCGACGTGTCGATCCAGCACTTCGGCCTGGCGCGCGAACTCGGGCTGGAGACCGTCGGGTTCCTGATGATGTCGCACACGCAGCCGCCGGAGGTGCTGGCCAAGCAGGCACGCATCATGGCCGACGCCGGATGCCAGTGCGTCTACATCGTCGATTCCGCCGGAGCGCTTGTGCTGGAACAGGTTTCCGACCGGGTCGCGGCGGTGGTCACAGAACTCGGCGACGACGCGCAGGTCGGCTTCCACGGACACGAGAACCTCGACCTGGCCGTCGCCAACTCGGTCTACGCCATCCGCGCGGGCGCCACCCAGATCGACGGCAGCGCACGCCGTTTCGGCGCGGGTGCGGGCAACACGCCGGTCGAGGCGCTGGTCGGGGTGTGCGACAAGCTCGGCGTCAAGACGGGCATCGATTTCTTCGCCATCGCCGACGCCGCCGAAGACGTCGTCCGCCCCGCCATGCCGCAGGAATGCCTGCTCGACCGCCAGGCCTTGATGATGGGCTACGCGGGCGTCTACTCCAGCTTCCTCAAGCACGCCGAACGCCAAGCCGAGCGCTACGGCGTCTCGGCCGCCGAGATGCTCGTGCGCGCGGGCAAGCGCAAGCTGGTCGGCGGCCAGGAAGACCAGCTCATCGACATCGCGCTGGAACTGCAACGGGAGAAGGCGACCGTCTCCGCCTGAGCGGTCGAACGCAGCGGGCCGCGAACGAAGCTACCGTTCGCGGCCCCATCTTTATGGCGCTCAGGTCCGCCGTGCCGGCCACAACCCCTCGTCTACGGCAACGGCGGGAGGGGGAAGCGGAGTAGTGCCGCGGCCAGGTGTTCCTTCAGTTCGGTGTCGGCCTTGATGTGCCGGACGGAGCCGCTCTCGTCGATGACGCTCTGGGCGAGTTCGTCCAGGATGTCCTCGGTCGGCCGGGGCCGGTCGCCCGACACCGGGCACTCGTCGCCGGACAGGCCCAGCCAACCGCAGCTGTCGCAGACCACCCCGTTGACCATCGCGCCGTCCTGGATGAGCAGGGTGTCCACCGCCTTGGCGGTAGCGGCCCGCAGGCAGTTCGCGACGTCCACGACGGCCGGGTTGCCGGTGGCGATTCGCTCCAGCACCTCGCCCACCCGGCGGACATCGACGTCCCGCTCGTAATGCGTCACGATCTCGCTCGCGTTCTGTTTCACCTCACCGACCGTCGCCGAGCCGGTGTCGATGGTGAACGTGCCGCCGACGCGCTCCCGGAGTTCGCGCGGCAGGGTGTCCACGAAGCGCGGTATCTCGTCGCGATGGCCACCCACCGCGAGCAGGTCGTAATCGTCCTCGGCGAACATCTCCGCCAACTCCGCCGCCGTATGCCGGTAATGCTTCTTGAGCAGCTCGTCCGCCTTGTGGTGCACCTTGTTCTCGAGCCGGTTCGCCGCGTAGTTGTGATCGCGCAGCGTGGGATCCCGGATCTGGCGCGCCTCCTCGATCTCGTCGGCGAACAGCTCCCACACCGCCGCGGTCGCCCGGTCCACCACCGCCACGCAGCAGCGGGCGTATTCCTCGAGCACGGCCAGCAGCGGCCGGGTCCAGGCCACCGCGTCCACTACGACTCGGTCGTGAACGGCGTGCGGAAGTTGCACCGCCTCGAACATGTTCTTGCCGCCACAGGCGAACATCGCGACCGCGCCCGGCTGCCAGATGTCCGACTGGACGGTTTCGCGCATTCGCTCCAGGTCGTCGCGGACCGACAGCCTGGCCGCATGGTCCGACGACTTGTCCTTCACCACCGGGTTCACCTCGTCCGCCATGCTGTTCACCCGGCTCACCAGCCCCGAGCGCTCGCCCGGATCCACCGGAACGTGCGCGTACATAGATACGACGGGAATGCCGTCACCGTCCATCCGGCGTATCCGTCCGATCGTCTCGGCTGTGATCATCGCTCCTCGCTTCCAGCGTGGTTCCCACGGGCCTCGGTCTGCGGCGCTTCGTACACCACGGTGTCGAACTGGGCGGGGCAGAACCTCCAGAACGCCCAGACGACTCGCTCGACCTTATTATTCTCCTCTGTCGTGGCGGCCGCGCCTCGATTCGCTGGGTCCAGTGCCGGGGCGCGCGTTCACCCGGCGCGGCCGGCAAGGCCGGCGTTTGTCGGCGAACCGCGGTCAACCAGCGCGGAGCGCGATGATCAGCTCCTCGGGCTGGATGGTCCGGCGCGGTCGCTGACCTGGATGAGCGCGGCAGTCGAACCGAGCCGCACCGGGTCGCGGCTACAACCAGGCTGCCCCGGTACGTTGATCCGTGGCGGCGATGATCGCGAGGCCACTCGGATCGTCGCGGTCTGCTTCGCAACCGTCGAGAGGAGAACGAATGACCATCGACATTCGCAAGGTGACCGTTCTGGGCACCGGGGTGCTCGGTTCCCAGATCGCCTTCCAAACCGCCTTTCGCGGTTTCGAGGTGACGGCCTACGACATCGACGACAAGGCGCTGGCCGCCGCCAGGGAGCGACTCGGCAAGCTCGCGTCGGTCTACCGCGAGCAGGTACCCGGCGGCGGGGACGGCAAGGCGGAGCAGACGGCGGCAGGCATCGCGCTGACTTCCGATCTGGCGCGAGCGGTGCAGGACGCGGACCTGGTCATCGAGGCCATTCCCGAGGTGCTGAGCATCAAGCAGCAGACCTACGAGAAGCTCGGCCAGGTGGCGCCGGAGCGCACGATCTTCGCCACCAACTCCTCCACCCTGCTGCCCAGCGCCATGAAAGACTTCACCGGCCGCCCGGACCGGTTCCTCGCGCTGCACTTCGCGAATCAGGTGTGGCACTTCAACACCGCCGAGATCATGGGCACGACCGACACCGACCCGAAGGTCTACCAGGCCGTGGTCGACTTCGCCTCGAAGATCGGCATGGTGCCGATCGAAATCCACAAGGAGAAGGCCGGTTACGTCCTGAACTCACTGCTGGTACCGCTGCTGAACGCGGGCATGAGCCTGGCGGCGGGCGGCTACGCCGATCCCGAGGCGGTGGACAAGACCTGGCAGATCGGCACCGGCGCCCCGGCCGGGCCGTTCCGCATCCTCGACATCATCGGCCTGACCACGCCGTACAACATCCTCGTCAACAACGAGGACGAGGATTCCCAACGGCTGGCCCAGTGGTTGAAGGAGAACTACATCGATAAGGGCAAGCTCGGTATCGCCACCGGCGAGGGTTTCTACAAGTACTGACCCGCGAGGGTGCCGAGCACCACGGAATATGGAGGCGTTTCCGCTGGCCCGACCCGCCTACCACAAATCGCGTTGGCTCGGTCAGCGCTGACCATCTGTTTCGCTGTCGGTATGTCCGACCAACCGGTCACGACCCATCTCCACTACGGCGCACGTCTTCAACAGCGGCACGATCTCGCAAAGATGCGCTGCGCACAGCTTGAGCAGCGCCGCGTTGGTGATGTTCCCGGTGGCGATGATGAGCAGCGACCGGGGGGACCCGCGCAGGACATGGCTGACCCAGAAATCACGGTCCTTCGTGACGACCACGCGGTCTTCCCGATCCGCTCGCATCGCGATCTGATGATCCGTAGTGCGATTTCCGAGCAGGAAGTCGGAAGTATGCACCGCATCGTGACCTGCCTCGGACAACAGCACGGCGAGTCGGCGCGGCAGCTGCGCATCGACCAGGAACTTCACGCTGCGTCGAAGGGGATCGTGGTCCGTTGCGCAGTCACCACGGCAGCGTATTCGAGCGCTGCCAGAATGTCCTCGTGTTCTAGATCCGGATAGTCGCCCAAGATCTCATCGGGCCGCATCCCTGAGGCGAGCAGTTCCAGCAGCATCTCGACCGGATACCGCAAACCCCGCACCACGGGCTTGCCGTGGCAAATTTCGGGGTCCGTGGTGATACGGCCTAATAGCGACATGTCTCTACTGTATCCAGTGCCCTCGATCAGCGCGTCCATTGCCGATCCCGGCGCGGCCGAAAGGCGTGAGCCGCGCCGGATTGCAGCTACAGCCAGGTGTCCAATGTCGTCGTGGTGAGGAAGTGCTCGAGGTCCGCGCGCCACGGGGCCGGGGTGGTCTTCTCGGGTTCGATGGCGGTGTACTGGCCGCGGTAGAACAGCAAGGGGCGGCCGGTGGTGGTTGTTTCGGAGAGGGCTTGGACCCGGCCGATCACGATGTAGTGGTCGCCGCCGTCCACCACGCTGTCGACGGTGCACTCGATGGTGGCGAGGGCCTCGTCCAGGACCGGGAGGTCGCGGTCGGAGGTGTGCCATGCCGCGCCGGCGAACTTGTCGGGTTCGCGGGAGCCGAAGCGGGCGCACAGTTCGCGCTGCTGTTCGGCCAGGACGTTCACGCAGAAACGCCCGGTCTTCTCGATCGCCGCCCAGGACCGGGACGCCTTGGTGGGGCAGAACAGCACCAGGGGCGGTTCGAGGGAGAGGGCGGCGAACGATTGGCAGGCGAAGCCGACCGGGGCCTGATCGCCGTCGAAGGTGGTGATCACGGTGATCCCGGTGCAGAACTGCCCCAGCACATTCCGGAACTGCCGTGGATCGATCCCGGATCCGTCCGCGGTCATCGTGTCGCTCGCCCTCTCGGTCACTGCTGCCGCTGTCCGACGGTGAAGTCGTGGCCCCACAGGCTCACCGCGGTGGATTCCCGCGCGATCCAGTCGTGGTCGTCTACTTCCAGGCCCTCACAACCGAATTCGACGTCGAACCCGCCCGGCGTCTTCATGTAGAAGGAGAGCATCTTGTCGTTGACGTGCCGTCCGAGCGTCGCCGACATCTTGACCTTCTTGCGCAGCGCGCGGTCCAAGGCCAGCCCCACGTCGTCGGCGTTCTCCACCTCGATCATCAGGTGCACGATGCCGCTCGGCGTCGGCATGGGCAGGAAGGCCAGCGAGTGGTGGCGCGGGTTGCAGCCGAAGAAGCGCAGCCAGGCGGGCTCGCCGTCGGCCGGGCGGCCAACCATCTGCGGTGGCAGCCGCATCGAGTCGCGCAGCCGGAAGCCGAGCACGTCGCGGTAGAACTCCAGCGCCGCCTTGTCGTCCTTGGTGCTGAGCACCACGTGCCCGAGCCCCTGCTCCTCGGTGACGAACTTGTGCCCGTAGGGACTGACCACCCGGCGATGCTCCAGCGCCGCGCCGTGGAACGCCTCCAATGTGTTGCCGGAGGGGTCGTCGAACCGGATCAGCTCGTACACCCGGCGGTCGGCCAGTTCGGCCGCGGTGCCCTCCTTGAAGGGCACGCCCGCCGCATCCAGCCGGTTGCGGATGTCTTGCAGCTCTTCGGCGTTGGCGGTTTCCCAGCCCGAGATCTGCAACCGGTCCTTCTCGCCGGGGACGATCACCAGCCGGGCCGGGAACTCGTCCATGCGCAAGTACAGCGCGCCGGGGTGGGTGCCCTTGCCCTCGACCATGCCGAGGACCTTCAGGCCGTACTCCCGCCAGGCGGCCATGTCGGTCGCCTCGATGCGCAGATATCCCAGTGAACGGATGCCCATCACTTCTCCTTGACGCCCGCGAGGAAATCGATCGCGAGCCGGTTGAATTCGTGGAACTTCTCCAGCTGTGCCCAGTGTCCGCATCCGCCGAAAACATGCAACTGCGCCCTGGGGATCACCTTGGTCGCCACCAGCGCGCCGTCGAGCGGGTTGACCCGGTCCTCGCGGCCCCAGATCAGCAACACCGGCTGGCGCAGCTTGTAGGCGTCGCGCCAGAGCATGCCCTTCTCGAAGTCCGCGCTCGCGAACGACTTGCCCATCGCCCGGGTCGCGGCCAGCGCTTCGGGCGTGCTCGCCGAGGCGAAGCGCTCGTCGATCAACTCCTCGGTGATCAGCGACTGGTCGAAGACCATGATGCGCAGGAACGCCTCCAGGTTCTGCCTGGTCGGCTCGTAGTTGAACTTGGAAAGCAGCTTCACGCCCTCGGTCGGGTCGGGCGCGAACAGATTGGTGCTCAGCCCGCCCGGACCCATCAGGATCAGCTTGCCTGCCCGATCCGGGTAGTCCAGCGCGAACCGGACCGCCGCGCCGCCGCCGAGCGAATTGCCCAGCAGGTGCACCCGCGTGGTGATCTCCAGGTGGTCGAGCAGATCCTTCAGGGCCGAGGCGCTGTGCACGAAGTACTGCGGATGCTCGGTCGGCTTGTCCGAGCGGCCGTAGCCGGGCTGGTCCACCGCGATCACGTGGAAGTGCTCGGCCAGCACCGGGATGTTGCGCGCGAAGTTCGACCACGAGGACGCGCCGGGCCCGCCGCCGTGCAGCAGGATGATCGTCGGCCCGTTGCCCACGCCCGCTTCGTGATAGTGCAGCCGCAGGTCGGGCCGCACCTGCGCGTAGCGCGAGGTCGATTCGGCGGTGAGTTCCGCGGTAGAGGTCACGCCGTCCTCCTAGACCATGCCGTCGGTGACGGGCAGGCCGAACTCGTGCGTGCCGTACATCAGGTACGCGCGCTCGGGATCGTTGGCCGCGTGCACCCGGCCTGCGTGCGCGTCGCGCCAGAAGCGTTGCAACGGGGTCCCGTTCGACAGCGCGGTGGCCCCGGAGCTCTCGAACAGCTTGTCGATCGCCGCGATCGAACGACCGGTCGCGCGCACCTGGTCGCGCCTGGCCCGCACGCGCAGGTCGAACGGAATCTCCTCGCCCGCCACCAGCAACGCGTACTCGTCGGCGACGTTGCCCGACAGCTGCCGCCACGCGGCGTCGATATCGCTGGCCGCCTCCGCGATGCGCACCTTGGCGAACGGATCCTCCTTGGCCTTCTCGCCCGCGTAGGCCGCGCGCACCCGCTTGCCCTGGTGCTCGACGTGCGCCGCGTAGGCCCCGTAGGCCATGCCGACGATCGGGGTGGAGATGGTGGTGGGATGGATGGTGCCCCACGGCATCTTGTAGACCGGGTCCGGATTCTGTTCCAGGCCGGGCGACTTCAGCTCGCTCATGGCACGGAAGCTCAGGAACCGGTGCGACGGCACGAAGACGTCCTTCACCACGACGGTGTTGGAACCGGTGCCACGCAGGCCGACGACGTTCCACACGTCGTCGATGCGGTAGTCGTCGCGCGGGATGAGGAAGCTGCCGAAATCCACCGGCTTGCCGTCCTTGATCACCGGGCCGCCGAGCACCGCCCAGGTGGCGTGATCGCAGCCGGACGACCAGGCCCACGCGCCGTTGACCAGGTAGCCGCCGTCGACGACCGTGCCAGCGCCCATCGGTGCGTAGGAGGAGGAGATCCGCACTTCGGTGTCCTCGCCCCAGACGTCTTCCTGCGCCTGCTGCGCGAACAGCGCGAGGTGCCAGTTGTGCACGCCCACAATGCCCGCCACCCAGCCGGTAGACCCGCACGCACTGGCGATCTTGCGCACGGTGTCGTAGAAGACCACCGGATCGGCGGCGTGACCGCCCCACTGCTTGGGCTGGAGCAACCGGAAGAAGCCGGTCTCCTGCAACGCCTTCATGCTTTCGTCGGGGATGCGCCGCAGGTCCTCGGCCTCCTGTGCGCGTTCGCGCAACGTCGGCAACAGCGCTTCGACCCGTTCGGTCACTTCTTGCGTCATCTCGGGACCTGCTCCTGCCTGGTCGGTTGATGTCCGAAATCTCATTTGCCTCTGAGACTAGAACAGGTTCCTATTTATGTCGAGAACCGGTGTTCACCCCCGCCCGGACATGCGCTCATGCAGGAAGTGGGGTGAATCGCTGGCGTCGAGGGCCTCAGTTTTGTAACGTGTTCTAGTACAGAAGGAGGAGGAATCGCGATGGCAGTTACCCCACAGGGGAGCGGTGCGAAGGTCCGGGAGCTGGATGTCGGCACCGCACCGACCCGGTATGCGCGGGGATGGCATTGCCTCGGTCTGGCCAAGACGTACCGGGACGGCAAGCCGCACGCGGTGGACGTCTTCGGCACCAAGCTCGTCGTCTGGGCCGACAGCAACGGTGAACTGCGGGTGCTCGACGCCTACTGCAGGCACATGGGCGGCGACCTGAGCATGGGCGAGGTCAAGGGCGACGACATCGCCTGTCCGTTCCACGACTGGCGCTGGTCGGGCACCAACGGCAAGTGCACCGCGATTCCGTACGCGCGCCGGGTGCCACCGCTGGCGCGCACCAGGAAGTGGACCACGCTGGAGCGCAACGGCCAGCTGTTCGTCTGGCACGACCACGAGGGCAGCCAGCCGCCGCCGGAGATCACGATTCCGCACATCGAGGGTCCTTACACCGACGCGGACGGCAACCCCACCGAGCAGCTCGACAGCGGGTGGACCGACTGGACCTGGAACTCGATGCTGATCGAGGGCGCCAACTGCCGCGAGATCATCGACAACGTGGTCGACATGGCCCACTTCTTCTACATTCATTTCGCCTTCCCGACGTACTTCAAGAACGTCTTCGAGGGGCACATCGCCACCCAGTTCCTGGAGACCAAAGGCAGGCCGGATATCGGCATGGCCTCCAAGTACGGCGGTGACACGCTGCTCAAGTCCGAGGCTTCCTACTTCGGACCCTCGTACATGATCAACCCGCTGATCAACATCTATAGCGGTTACGAGGTGAAAAGCGTCCTGATCAACTGCCACTACCCGGTCACCCAGGACTCATTCGTCCTGCAATGGGGCATCACGCTGGAGAAGCCCAAGGGCGTCGAGGGCGAGATGGCGACCAAGCTGGCGGAGAAGATGACCGAGGGCATCAGCGTCGGCTTCCTGCAGGACGTCGAGATCTGGAAGCACAAGTCCAAGGTCGAGAATCCGCTGCTGTGCGAGGAGGACGGGCCGGTCTACCAGCTGCGTCGCTGGTACGACCAGTTCTACGTCGACCTGGCCGACGTCACCGAGAAGATGACCCAGCGTTTCGAGTTCGAGGTGGACACCACCAAGGCGAACGAGGCATGGGAGGCCGAGGTCGCCGAGAACCTGCGGCGCAAGCGCGAGTCCGAGGAAGCCGAGGCGAGCGTCTGATGTCGGCCACCTGGGCGAAGGCACCCGATTTCGCCGACCAGCCCGCTCGGCGAGCCGAAGTGCGCGCCCAGACGGTGGTCGACCAGCAGCGCTACCTGGAGGACGGCCTGACCCCGCTGCGGTGTCAGGCCTGCCGGAGTCAGGTGCTGGTGCGCAAGAGCAGCCCGCACCAGACCTCGGTGCAGTGGACCGGCGATCCGGCCGAGCGCTGCCCGGTTTTCGCCGAACTCAGTGCGAGCGGTCACGGGCCGGGCCGCCCCGACTCGTGTCCGAACCTCGAGCGCACCATCGCCTGGGCCGTGGACGAGGGCGTGCTCGAAATCCCCGAGTAAGCGGGGTATTCCGGGGCGGTCGGCGCGGATCGGTTTGCCCGCCGATCGCCGTGGCGGTGACCGTGCTGTCGCGGGCGAGTCGTGCTCGGGCTACGTTGACGGGAACAAAAAGGACCTTCGTGCCGGAACGGACCACGTCCGATCCGGCGCCGTAGGAGGGAGTTTCCGCGATGCTGGTGCGGCATCTGGACTGCGCGACCATGTGCCCGGTCGGCGGGCGCGCGCTGCTGGGCAGCGGTGGGCTGCTGACCGGCGGGCTGGTCGGCCATTGCCTGCTCGTCGAATCCGATGACGGGCTGGTGCTGGTGGACACCGGGTTCGGCATGGCCGACGTGCTCGACCGCAGCCGGCTCGGTGCCGGCACCGCGCAATTGCTGCGGCCCCGGCTGCGTCCGGAACTCACCGCGCTACACCAGATCCGCGGGCTCGGCTATCGGCGCGAGGATGTCCGGCACATCGTGCTGACCCATCTCGATATCGATCACGCCGGCGGGCTGTCGGACTTCCCCGACGCGACGGTGCACGTCTTCGCCGACGAACTCGACGCGGCGATCCAGCGTCCCACCCTCGGGGAGAAACTGCGTTACCAGCCGCGCCAGTGGGAGCACGGCCCACGCTGGCTTGCCCACGAAACCGGCGCGGACACGTGGTTCGGCTTCACCGCCGTCCCGGTGCTCGAGGACATCATGTTGATTCCGCTGGTCGGGCACACCCGCGGGCACAGCGGCGTCGCGGTCCGGCAGAGCGACGGGTGGCTGCTGCACTGCGGTGACGCCTATTTCCACCACCGGCAGCTGGCGGCGGGAAGGTCGCGCCCGCCGGTCGGGCTCGGCGTCTTCGAGATCCTCGCGAGCACGCTGGGCCGCGAGCGGGTGGAGAATCTGGAGCGGCTGCGCACGCTGCGCGCCGACCACGGTGACCGGGTGCGGATGTTCAGTGCCCACGACCCGCACGAACTCGCCCAATTCGCCACCGTGCCGGTGCGCTGAACCCGCTCAGTCCAGCCGGAAGTCCGCGAAGTCGAATCCCGGCGCGACGATACAGCTGACCAGCACGTATTCCGCGCCGGCCGGTCGCGCCGACTGGCTGACGCCACCCGGCACGACGGCCTGGAGTGCCTGGCCGCGCTCCAGGTCGGAGCCGAGGATCACCACCTCGCCGCCGATGTCCAAAGCCAGCGGCCCGCCGCGATGCCAGAGCCACAGCTCGTCGGAGCGCACGGTGTGCGGGGCCGACTGCTCGCCCGGCAACAGCAGAAAATGGATCGCCGTGGCGGCGGCGCGCGGGCCCGGGTAGCCCTCCGGGGTGAATTCCATCGGGCTGCGCCAGGTTTCGCGATACCAGCCGCCCTCCGGGTGCGGCGCGAGATCGAGTGCGACGGCGAGCGGCGGCCGGTTGTCGGTCATCGTTCGACTATGCCCGATCACCGGCGCGATCGGCTTCCTCGATACGCCAGGTGATGCCGAAAGGAGCGAGCGCGTCGAGGAAATCGGTCGCGTCGAACGCCTCGGCGGCCGCGAGCGCACCCGGCGCGGCGGCGCCCTCGGTCAGCCGGACGGCTGTCTCCACCGCCATCAGCGCCGAATCGCGGTAGGAGTCGACGCCGCTGAGCACGCCCCGGACGCGATGTCCGTCCGCGCCGAACGCGTCGACGACGAGGTCGTAGCGCAGGTCCGCGCTGGGCGCGTCGGGTAGCGCGTCGACGAGTTCGGCGGTGAACCCGCTGAGCGTGTCGAGGATCGAGGTGGCGAGGACGCCTTCGACGTAGGAGACGTCCGAGTGCCGGGGGATGGTGAGGACCGCGGGCTGCGGGAATTTCGCGACCGCGGTCGGCTCGGTATGACCGGGGAAGGTGATTTTGTCGTGGCGCGCGGTAGCGCCGGTGCGCAGTTCGCCATCGGCGTAGTGCCAGCCGCCGCCGCGGAACCAGTCCAAGCTGGCGAAGACCGTCTTGGCGCTGCCTTTCGAACCGTTGCCGCCGCTGTTGCTCAGGTGGCTCAGCACCACCTCGGCCGGGCCGGTCACCCGGCGCGTGGTGAGGTGAGCGAGCAGATCGCCGGGGAGATTGCTGTCGGTGATGCCGGACACCACGGTGACGCCCGCCGCTGCCGCGCGCGGGCCGAACTCGTCGAAGACCCGCTTCAGGAACAGTTGCTCGCCGGACATATCGGTGTAGTGGGCACCGGCCTCGATGGCCGCGGCGAGCACCGCCGAGCCGTGCTCCACGTAGGCGGGCAGGCTGCTGATCACCACATCGGCTCCGGTGAACGCCGTGACGAGGGCCGCGTGGTCGGTCAGGTCGGCCACCCGCACATCGGCGCCGGGCAGATCCACCGCATCGGCGGCGGCGCGGATGCGATCGGCATCCCGGCCGACCAGGATCGGAACGAGGTCGCGGCGGCGCAGTTGCTCGACCAGGTAGCCGCCGGTGTGTCCGGTGGCGCCGTAGACGGCGATGACGGGGGAGGCTTTCGCTGATGTCATGAGAACGAATCTATTGCCAGTCATCGAGTAGACCAATGCTTGTAAAGCGCAATAGTTTGTCTGAAACGCTCACTGCAAGAGTGTTACGGTAGGCAAGTGGACATCCTCAGCGAAGCCATCGCGGCCATCCGCACCGGCAGCCCCGCCTCCGGCCTGTTCATCCGGCACGCCCCGTGGGGCCGCCGGTATCCCGTGGTGCCCGGCGCGGGTTTCCACGTGGTCTTGCAGGGCTCCTGCTGGGTGGTGCCGACCGACGGCGAGCCGATGGCGCTCGGGGTGGGGGACGTGTTGTTCATGCCGCGCGGGGCCGACCACGACCTGGTGGACAGCTTGGACAGCCCGGTCACCGAGACCGCGATGCCCGGCGAGCCCAGGGAGATCGTGGGGCCCGGCGTCCGGACCGCGCTGCTGTGCGGCGCCTATGAGCTCGGACGCGGGCGCAGCCACCCCATCCTCGACGAGCTGCCCGAGTTCATTCATCTGCCCGCGCGTCCGGGGCGTCATCCGGCGCTGCGCGGCGCCGTCGACCTGCTCGCCGCGGAGATCGCCGAGCCGCGTCCGGGCAGCGACGCGGCCGTGCCCGCGATCCTCGAGACGTTGCTGCTGTTCATCCTGCGCGCCTGGTTCGACGAGCAGGCCGACGTGCGATCGTCCGGCTGGGCAGGCGCTTTCGCCGATCCCGCGGTGGCCGCGGTGCTGCGCGCCGTGCACGAGCAGCCCGCGCGAGCATGGACGGTGACGGATCTCGGTGACATCGCGGGCGTCTCCCGCGCGACTCTGGCCCGCCGCTTCACCGCGACGGTCGGCGAACCGCCGTTGGCCTACGTCACCCGCTGGCGCATGCTCACCGCCGCTCGCCTGCTCCGCGACACCGACAGCAGTCTCGGCGCCGTGGCTCGCCGGGTCGGTTACACCTCGGAGTTCGCCTTCGCGAAGGCCTTCAAGCGGGAATACGGCTTGGCCCCGGGTCAGTACCGCCGCGCGGGCGACAACACGCCACTGGTCGCGGTCTGATCCGGCGCGCATGCCCCGCAGGGTGCGAACGCCCCGGGCGGGCTGTCGCCGAACTCAGCTGAACGGCGAGCGCGGGCGTTCCTGGAGTTCACCGTCCACGTAGATGTCGACCTTCTCGTTGTAGAAGCAGACCAGTCCGGCGACCTTCTGGCTCTCCGGAAGCGGCGTGCGGTAGCCCCAGACGTAGTCGGGATACTCCTTGCCCTCGAGGCGGACGGTCCAGTAGTCGGCGGTGCCCTTGTACGGGCAGCTGGTGTGGGTGGCCGACGGGTACAGCAAGTCCATGCGGACATCGGTCATCGGCAGGTAATACCGTGCGGGCAAGCCGGTTTCGAAGAGAATGCGCGGCGCAGGGGAGTCGGCGACGGTGACGCCGTCGATCTCCACCCGCACATGCCGTGAGCTGGCCAGGATGTCGACGCGCGAGTACGGGTTGCGCGGATGGACGTAGATCGGCTCGTCCTCCTCGAACCACTCGTCCATCGCGTTCCACTCCAACCGCACCAGATCGCGCAATTCGGTGAGCGGCGAGTCGTGATATCGCAGCGCGGCGCCGCCCGCCGTCGTGCCGTCGACCATGACGTCGTAGACGGTCGCGTCGCCGCGGCTGGTGGAGTGCTGGGTATGTCCGTTCGGTTCCAGCTTCGCGCGCAGATCCGCGACCGGCAGATAGTAGGCGGGATAGTGCGGGTTCTCCCACACGAGCACCGGTCGCGCGCTGTCGGCCACGAGATGACCGCCCAGATAGACGCGCACCCGCTTCTGACTGGTCTCGACGCTGACGCGGCCCCGCTTCGCTTCGGTCATATTTCTCGACCGTACTCCTCGCACGGGCAGGCGCCAGGGGTGGAACGCCGGAGGCAGCCACGCTGGTGGCTGCCTCCGACGGGGTATGGGGTCAGTCGTCGCCGACCGTGATGGCCTGGGCTTCCTCGACGCTGTGCGGTGCGGGATCGTGGTCGTCGAGGTGGGCCAAGGCGGTGCGCCCGGCCAGCAGCACGACCACCGCGGCGGCGGTGCATGCCGCGCCCACCCAGAACGGCAGTGCGATGCTGTGCTCGCCGAGCTTGCCCGCGAGGTAGGGCGCGGCGGCGCCGCCCGCGAAGCGGACGAAGCTGTAGGCCGCCGAGGCGGTGGACCGCTCGACCGGCGCCGAGATCATCACGGCCTCGGTGATCAGCGTGTTGTTCACGCCGAGGAACAGGCCCGCCAGCACGGTGCCGACGATCAGCACCGGCTTGTGCTCGGCGAAGACGGCCATCATCGCCAGATCCGCCGCGAACAGCCCCAGCGAGAGTCCCATCATCGGCAGCGAACCGAACCGGCGCTGCAACCCGGGAGCCAGGAACACCGACGCGATCGCCAGCAGCACTCCCCAGCCGCAGAAGATGAAGCCGATCGCGTAGGTGCCCATGTCCAGCGGGAACGGGGTGTAGGCGAGCAGGGTGAAGAAGCCGAAGTTGTACAGCAGGGCGGTGATGCTCACGATCAGCAGGCCGCGGTGACGCAACGCGCGGAACGGCGCGGCGATCGAGGTGCGGTGGGCAGGCTTGGGGCCTTCCGGCAGCAGGACGACGATGCTGACCAGCGCGACGGCCATCAGCGCCGAGACACCGAAGAACGGTCCACGCCAGCTGATTCCGCCGAGCACGCCGCCGACCAGGGGCCCGGTCGCGATGCCGATGCCCAACGCCGCCTCGTACAGGATGATCGCGCGGGCCACACCGCCGCTGGCCGCGCCGACGATGGTGGCCAGCGCCGTGGCGATGAACAGCGCGTTGCCCAGACCCCAGCCCGCGCGGAAGCCGACGATCTGCGCCACCGTGTCGGACATGCCGGCCAGCGCGGCGAACACGATGATGATCGCCAGGCCCGCCAGCAGCGTCTTCTTGGCGCCGAAGCGACTCGACACCACACCGGTGATCAGCATGGCCACGCCCGTGACCAGCATGTAGCTGGTGAACAGCAGCGATACCTGGGAAGGTGAGGCGTGCAGTTGTTCGCCGATCGGTTTGAGAATGGGATCGACCAGGCCGATGCCCATGAACGCGATCACGCTCGCGAACGCGACCGCCCAGACGGCTTTCGGTTGCTTGCTGTCGTCCGCGGCAGGTGCCGCGGCGCGGGTGGGAGCCAAAGTGCTCATCAATGTCCCATCGAGATCGGATCGTGCTGTCGCGTAGCCGTTTTCAAGGCCTCCAGCAAGTCGTGTAATTCGGTGTCCAGCCGCGCCAGGCGTTCGGCGTCGAAGCCGGGAAGATGTCCGCCGATCGCGGCGGCGAATGCTCGGCGGAACTCGGCCAGACGGGCCCGCCCGGCCGGGGTGAGTTCGACGATCACGGCCCGGAAGTCCTCCGGGTCCTTGCGCCGGCTCGCGAAACCTTCCGCGACCAGCTTGCCGATCAGCGCCGTTGCCGCCGGCTGTGAACATCGGTCGATCCTGGCGAATTCGCTGACCCGCAGCGCTCCGTGTTCGTCGAGCACCGCCAGTGCCCGCAACATCGCGCGCGGCAGGTCGTCGCCGCTGATCACCCCGGCCAGCCGAGTGAGCCTGCCCGCGGTGACGAGAAGGTCGACGACGATGTCATCCGCTGCGTTCACCTGAGCTTGCTGCACAGGAAATATTATTACATAGGCTAACTATCTATTGGCGGTGAAGTCGGCCACATGATCGGAAGCGGGGTGCCCCCGGTGGAGCGACCGGCTCCATCGGGGGGCTATCGCAGGTGAACCGGACTGGCGTCAAAGCTGTTGTCCGACAGGGCCACTCGAACGGATCAAACCTTTTCCTCGTAGCGGATGTCGTATTTCGCCGCGATCGGATTGATCTTCACCGGGTCCAGCGCCCCATCGGTCAGTACCGACGCACCGGCTTCGAAGAGGTCCTCGAGGTAGCACTCCCAGCCGCCGGGTGAGGAGATCTGGAGTACCCGTGGGGGTGGCTGCGACCCGCAGCGCAGGGCGTGGGGCACGCCGTGTGGAAGCAGTATGAACATGCCTCGGGTCGCGGAGAGTGTCCGATCGTCGAATTCGACGTCGAGTGTGCCTTCGAGTACGTAAATGCACTCGTCGGCGACGTGGTGGGTATGCCGGGGAATGTCGCGCGCGAGGGTCACCTCCAGCAAGGAGAACCTGCCTTCGGTGTCGGCGGTGGTGGCTTTCACCGCGAAGGCGGGCGGCAACGGCACCCGGCCTGCCCGTGCCTCGCCTGGGTCCAGGACGCGGAAACGATTGTGGGACATGAACTGCTACCCTTCGATGAGATGAAACGGAATCGGATTCCGCTTCCGATTGAAGGGTAAACATGGAGGGATCGCCGGTGTCAAGGCCACCATCGCCCAGTCCGCGGCGCGCGGACGCCGCGCTCAATCGCGCCCGCATCCTGGCCGCGGCTCGCGCGCTGTTCGCCGAGCGCGGCAGTGTGGTGCAACTGCCCGAGATCGCTCGCGCCGCGGGAGTCGGTATCGGTACCGTCTACCGTCATTTCCCCACCCAGGCCGACCTCATCGAGGCAGCGGCCGCGCAGCGCTTCGCCGAGATCGAGGAATTCGCCCGCACCGAATGCCTGCGTGCCGAGCCGGGGGAAGGGCTCGCCCGCTACCTGCGCCACGTAGGCGAGGTGCTGACCGCCGACCGGGGCTTGTCGGCGGCCATCGAGGCGGCGCGGCAGTCGGCGGGCAGCGCGCCGCGCGGCGAATCGCGCAGCGGGCTCGAGGAGGTGATCGGCGAGCTCGTCGAGCGGGATCGGGCGGCCGGGATGGTGCGCGACGACTGCACCGTGACCGACGTCTACATGATCGTCGGCGCGATGTCCGCGACCATCGGCAACGGTAGCGGTGATTGGCGGCGGCTCGTGGAGATCGTTCTGGACGGCCTGCGCCCCGGCGCGGCCGGTAGACGCTCGAACGAGTGAGTCAGCCGGGGGCTATGTTCGCGTTGCGGTGGAAGACGTTGCACGGGTCGTAGGCGGCCTTGATGCGGGCCAGCTTCGCGTATTTGACGCTTCCGTAGGATTCGCGGACCCGGTCGCGGTCCGTGTCCGTCATGAAGTTCACATACCCGCCGCGGTTGGAAGCCATGGGGCGCAACGCTTCCCACGTCCTGCGCACCCAGTCCCGGTCGAGGGCGAGCGTCTCGGCGTCGGGCGCCATCGCGGTGATATTGCACCCGTAGTGCGGGGTGCGCGCGCCGCCGAACGCCGTGTCGTCCTCACCGACGGTGCTGAACGCGCCGCTGAGCGGAAAGATCGGCATGAACGACAGCGGCGCGGTTTTCTCGGCGGCGTTCGTGGTCAGGACCGCGATCACGTCGTTCGAGAAATCGCCGAGGTCGAGCGCCTTCTCGTACCCGCGCAAGCCCCACGGCGCCGCGCCGTCGAGCATCCGTTGCAGCCTGGCGTAGGGGACGGGGCCGAGGAACTCGAACAGCGGCGGCAGTGCTTCGCGGATCGGCGCCACCGCGGCGGTGTGCTCCTCGGCTGTGCCGAAACCCGCCACGATCAGGGCGTGCCCCGCCCGGCCGTGGTATCGCTCCGGAACGAAAGGCGCCGACGGCGCCGACATCGCCAGCGCTATCAACGCGCCCGACCGACGCGGCAGAGTAGGAATGAACTCACGGATCAGGCGCAGAGCATCCGTCCCGTCCGGCATGTCCCAGAAGAACAGGCCGAGGTGCACTTCCGGCCCGACGTGATGCAGGCGGTATTCGAATTCGGTGACGACGCCGAAATTGCCGCCGCCCCCGCGCAATGCCCAGAACAAATCCGCGTTCTCGTTCTCGGACGCCCGCAGCACCTGGCCGTCGGCGAGAACCACCCGCGCCGAGACGAGGTTGTCGATGGCCAGTCCGGCCATGCGGGTCAGCCAGCCCATGCCGCCGCCGAGGGTGAGGCCGCCGACGCCGGTGTCGCTGACCACCCCGCCGGTCACCGCCAGCCCGTATGCCTGGGTCGCGGCGTCCAGATCCGCCATCGTCGCTCCGCCGCCGACCCGGGCTCGCTCGGCCTCCGGATTCACCACGACGCCCTTCAGCGCGCTGAGGTTGATCATCAGGCCGCCCTCGCCGACCGCGGTCCCGCTATAGGAGTGGGCGCCGCCGCGAACGGATATCTCCAGCCCGCGGTCCCGGCCGAAGGCCAGCGCCGCGGACACGTCACCGGGCGACACGCACTGGGCTATCACCGCGGGGTGCCGGTCGATGTCGGCGTTCCAGATGGCGCGAGCCCGGTCGTACCCGGTATCGCCGGGGCCGAACACCGGCCCGTCCATCGTGGAACGTAGTACCTCGAGATCGGAATTCACTGTTCGCGTCATGGCATCCTCCCAGCTGGTGGGCCCCGACGACTTGTTGGGTGACGAGCCGGCAGTTCGACTCGTGACGGCACCGATCCCGACCTGCGGTGCCACTGGAAAACGCCCCCGCCTATGCGCATATGGCGCGTGTCACATCTTAGTTCATCGGCTCAGCCGCCGACAGCCACTCGGGACAGGGCGCGCCGTCGACCCGGCGCGCCCATGCCCCGGCTCAGGCCGGCTGCGCCACCGGACGGTGCGCGGCGCCGAACAGTTGCGCGTCCCCGTGGGCGCGCTTGAAGAACAGATGCGCGTCGTGTTCCCAGGTGATCGCGATGCCGCCGTGCAGCTGAACGGTCTCGGCCGCGATGGCGGTGAGTGCTTCCGAGCAGTGCACGCGGGCGGCCCAGACGTCTTCGGCGGCCGACGGGCTGTCCGCCGCCACCGACGCGGTCGCCGCGATGGACGCGGACCGGGCCGATTCCAGCAGCACGTACATGTCCGCCATCCGGTGCTTGAGCGCCTGGAAGCTGCCGATCACCCGGCCGAACTGCACCCGGGACTTGGCGTATTCCACCGTCATCTCGAGGCAGCGGTCGGCGGCCCCGACCTGCTCGGCGGCCAGCGCCGCCCACGCGATGCGGCGCAGCCGGGCGACGGCCGCCGCCTGGTCGCCCGAGCCGAGCCGTCGGGCGGGCACGTCGGCGAAACCGACTTCGGCCAGCTTGCGGGTGGGGTCCATGGTGGGCGCGGATCGCCGGGTGACACCCGGCGCGGTGGGTTCGACCTCGAACAGGCCGGTCCGGGTGACGACGACGAGGGTGTCCGCCGACATCCCGTCGAGCACGTAGTGCGCGGTCCCGGTGAGGGCGCCGTCCGTCTCACGCACGCCCGGTTCGTCCCAGCCGCGCTCGTCCGCCCAGCAGACCGCGATCGTGCGCGTGCCCTCCGCCGCCTCGGGCAGTAGCCGCGCGCAGGCTTCGGCATCGCCCGACAGCAGCACGGCCTGCGCGCCGAGCACGGCCGAGCCGAGCATCGGCACCCCGGCGAGCGTGCGGCCCAATTCGCCCACCACCAGCGAGGATTCGACCAAGCCCGCGCCGAAGCCGCCGAACTCCTCGGGGATCGCCAGCGCGGCGACGCCGATCTGCTCGCACAGCAGCCGCCACAGGGCCGGGTCGTAGCCGAGTTCGGTGTGCATCGCGGCGCGCACCGCCGCCGACCCGGCGTGCTTGGTCAGCAGCGCCCGCACCGAGGCGAGGAATTCCTCGTGTTCGGCGGTGCTCATCGGTGTCCTTTCGCGCATGAGCGGGAGCCCTGCGTGGTGACGCTGCGCTGCCGCCTCCGGGCCTGACCGCTCATGCTGTGGTTGTTGGTCGCATGAGCGGGGCCCTGCGTGGTGACGCTGCGCTGCCGCCTCCGGGCCTGACCGCTCATGCTGTGGTTGTTGGTCGCATGAGCGGGGCCCTGCGTGGTGACGCTGCGCTGCCGCCTCCGGGCCTGACCGCTCATGCGATGCCTCGCGCGGCGCGATCGGAGTCGGTGTCCTCCCGCAGCGCCCGTGCGATCCGGGCACGATGCAGATCCGGTGTGCCCCAGGCCGAACGCAGTGCGGTCACCTTGGTCAACCACAGGGAGAGGTCGTACTCGGCGGTGTAACCGATCGCGCCGTGCACCTGGAGGGCGGCGCGAGCCGCACGGTAGGCGGCATCGCCGCAGGCGATCACGGCGGCCGACACGTCCCGGCTCCCGGTGGTTCCGGCCATGGTCAGCGCGGCCCGGTGGAGCAGTGGCTCGGCCAGGTCCAGCGCGATCAGCACGTCCGCGAGCTTCTGCTTCACGGCCTGGAACTCGCCGATCGGCTTGCCGAACTGCTTGCGTTGCTTGGCGTATTCGGTCGACGCGTGCAGCAGCGCCTTGCCGGCGCCGAGCAGCTGAGCCGCGCAGGCCAGCGCGCCGGTGTCGAAGCCGGCGGCGGCGGCCGCGCGGATTTGATCGCCCTCGGCGACGGTCTCGGCCGCGGCGACCGTGCACAAGCGGCGGGCGGGATCGACCGATCGCACCAGGCCGGTGCGGTTCCCGGTGGACAGCTGATTCTCGCCGGCCAGCAGGACCACCTCGGCGGTGTCGGCGTCCAGGGCGACGCCGGGGCCGAGCGGCGCGAAGGCGACGGTGCCGAGCGCCGCGCCCTCGGCGAAGCCGGGCAACCACCGTGCCGCCAGATCCTGGTCCGGAAGCGCTTGCAGCAGGGCCGGAATCGCCGCGGCGGTCTCCACCAGCGGTCCGGGCACGGCCGCGCGCCCGAGTTCCTGGAACGCCACGACCAGATCGATCGGCTCGGCGCCGATGCCGCCGTGCTGCTCCGCGACGGCCAGTCCGAGCACACCGGCGTCGGCCAGCTGCCGGATCAGCGCGCGACCCGGCCCGCTGTCGCCCGATGCCCACGCGCGCACGGCGGCGGGCACGCGGCCCGCTTCCAGCAGTTTGCGCAGGCTGGCGCCGAAATCGAGTTGTTCGGGGCTGAGCGCGAATCTCATCGGCTGCTTCCTCTCGGTAGTCCGAGCAGCCGCTCGGCGATGATGTTGCGCTGGATCTCGTTGGTGCCCGCGTAGATCGGGCCGGACAGCGCGAACAGGTATCCGTCGGTCCACGGCCCGGAACGTTCCGCGGACGCGCCGAGCACGTCGAGCGCGGTCTCGTGCATGGCGATGTCCAGCTCGGACCAGAAGACCTTCGTGATCGAGGATTCCGCGCCCAGCTTGCCGCCCTCGTCGAGGCGGGTGACCGTGCCGAAGGTGTGCAGCCGGTAGGCCTCGCTGCCGATCCAGGCGTCCACCACGGCGTCGCGTTGTGCGGTGTTGTCCTCGTCGCCCGCCTCGCGCCACAGATCGATCAGCCGCTGGGCGGTGGCGCTGAACCGGCCGGGGCTGCGCAGCGAGAGACCGCGTTCGTTGCTGGAGGTGCTCATCGCCACCCGCCAGCCCTCGCCGGGTGCGCCGATCACATCGCGGTCGGGCACGAACACGTCGTCGAGGAAGATCTCCGCGAAGCCGGGTTCGCCGTCCAGCTGCGGGATCGGGCGCACCGAGACGCCGTCGGCGGTCAGCGGGAACATCACGTAGGTGAGTCCCTTGTGCCGCTCGGCCTCGGGATCGCTGCGGAACAGCCCGAACGCCCAGTCCGCGAAGGAGGCGCGCGAACTCCAGGTCTTCTGGCCGCTCAGCAGCCAGCCGCCGCTGGTGCGCCGGGCCGTCGAGCGGATACCGGCCAGGTCGCTGCCTGCTTCCGGCTCCGACCAGGCCTGCGCCCAGATGTCGTCTCCGCGCGCCATCCGCGGCATGATCCGCTCCAGCTGTTCGGGCGTGCCGTGTTCGAACAGCGTGGGGGCCAGCAGGAATATGCCGTTCTGGCTGACCCGCCCCGGCGCGCCCGCCGCGTAGTACTCCTGCTCGAACAGCACCCATTCCAGCAGCGAGGCGTCGCGCCCGCCGAACTCCTCCGGCCAGGCGACCACCGAGAGCCGGGCGTCGGCGAGGGTGCGCTCCCAGGCGCGGTGCGCCTCGAATCCTGCCTTCGTGTCCATCGAGGCCAGCGGTTTCGCGGGTTTGTTCGCGGCGAGGAATTCGCGGACCTCCCGCTGGAATTCCTGGGTCGCCTGGTCGAGATCCAGATCCACTACGTCGTTCCGTTCTGTTCTGCGGTGCCCGCCGACGCCTTCATCGACTTGGCGTTCATGCCGCCGAGGGAGTCGGCGCCGACTTCGGCGTTGTGCGCGTGCGCGAAGTGGTGCAGCCCGAAGACCGAGTCCATGCCCGACCGCATGCCCATCAGGTCCTCGGCCTGGTTGACCGCCTTCTTCGTCAGCGCGAGACCGAACTGCGGCATGGTGGCGATCTTCTCGGCCAGCGCCAGCGTCTCGGTCTCCAGCTCGGCGCGGGGCACCACCCGGTTGACCATGCCCCATTCCTTGGCCTGCGCGGCGCCGAACCGGTCGCCGGTGAACAGGAATTCCTTGGCCGCGCGCGGACCCATCACCCACGGGTGCGCGAAGTACTCGACGCCCGGAATACCCATGCGGACCACGGGATCGGAGAAGAACGCGTCGTCGGAGGCGATGATCAGATCGCACACCCAGGCCAGCATGAGCCCGCCCGCGATGCAGGCGCCCTGCACCATGGCGATGGTCGGCTTCGGAATCTCCCGCCAGCGCCTGCACATGCCGAGGTAGACCTCGAGTTCCCGGGCGAAGCGCTGATCGCCACCGGCGCGGTCCACGTGGTCCCACCACAGCGCCGCTTTGTTCTGGTACCGCACGTGGTGATCGCGGCCCGGCGTGCCGATGTCGTGCCCGGCGCTGAAGTGTTTACCGTTGCCCGCCAGCACGATCACGCCGACCTCGGGGTCCTCCACGGCGCGCTCGAAGGCGGCGTCGATGGCGTAGGTCATCACCGAGTTCTGCGCGTTGCGGTAGTCCGGCCGGTTCAGCGTGACGATCGCGACGCGACCGCGCCGCTCATAGGTGACGACTTCACCTTCGTCCGGGATCGCCGGACCCTCGTTCGGGGTTGCCGGTTCCGACATTACGACTTCTCCTCACGTAGTTGACGCTTGAGCACTTTCCCGGCGGCGCTGTAGGGCAGCTGGTCGCGGAATTCGACGACTCGCGGCACCTTGAAGTTGGCCAGCACGGTCGCCGCGTGTGCGCGCACCTGCTCCTCGGTGAGCGCCGAGCCGGGTTTGCGCACCACGTACGCCTTGCCCACCTCGCCCATCCTCGTGTCGGGCACGCCGACCACCGCCGACTCGGCCACGCCGTCCAGCCGGGCCAGCGCCTGTTCGACCTCGGCGGGATAGACGTTGAAGCCGCCGGAGATGTACATGTCCTTGAGCCGGTCGGTGATCTTCAGGTACCCGCGCTCGTCGATCGTGCCGATGTCGCCGGTGTGCAGCCAGCCGTCGGCATCGATCGTCTGCGCGGTGCTGTTCGGGTCGTCCAGGTAACCGAGCATCACGTTCGGCCCGCGCAGCAGGACCTCGCCCGCCTCGCCGAGGCGCAGCTCGAAATCCGCGATCGGCCTGCCGCAGGTGTTCGCGATGGTCTCGGCGTCGTCATCGACCCGGCACATGGTGCCGAAGCCGGCGCTCTCGGACAGGCCGTAGGCGGTGATGACGACGTCGAAGGCCAGCTCCGAGCGCATCCGCTCGATCAGCACCACCGGCACCGTCGCCGCGCCGGTGACGGCCACCCGCAGCGAACTCAGGTCGAATTCGGCGCGGCGCGGGAAATCCAGGATCGTCTGGTAGATCGTCGGCGGGCCGGGCAGCACGGTGACCCGCTCCGCGCCGATCAGCCGCATCGTCTCCGGCACGTCGAAGGTGACCTGCGGGATGATCGCGGCCCCGGTGACCAAGCAGGCGAGAATGCCCGCCTTGTATCCGAAGTTGTGGAAGAACGGGTTCACCACCAGATACCGGTCGTCGCTGCGCAAGGTGGCGCACTCGGCCCAGGCCCGCACCACCGACAGCGCCTGCCGGTGGGCGACCAGGGTGCCCTTGCTGCGGCCGGTGGTGCCGGAGGTGAACAGGATGTCGGAGATGTCCTCGGGGCGCACCGACTCGGCGCGCTGCTCGGCTTCGGCCACCGTCACCGGCGCGGCGACGGTCGCGAGTTCCGACCAGTCCAGCGCGGCGATGTCGGTGTTCTCGGTGCCCGGCTCGACCGGGATCACGACCACGGTATCGATGGCCAGGTCGGGCGCGCTCGTGCGCAGTTCGGCGAGCCGGTCGCGGCCGAGGAACGGCCCCGCGATGAACAGCGCCTTCGCGTCCACTCGTCCGAGCACGTCGGCGGCCTCGTCGGCCACGTAGCGGGTGTTCAGCGGTACCAGTGCCGCTCCGGCGTAGTGCGCGGCCAGCGCGGCGACCACCCAGTGGTGCGTATTGGGCGCCCACATGGCCACGCGGTCGCCCACCCGCACGCCACGCGCGATCAGCGCCCGCGCCACTTCCTGGACCGCCTCCAGCAATTGGGTCCAGTCCAGCCGGACTTCGCCGTCGGCGATCGCCGGGGCGTCGCCGAAGGTCCGGGCGGCGTGGTGCAGTGCCATCGGTGTCGTCTGTGCAGGGGTTGTCACGGTTGTCCTCACCGTCCGCGAGTCACTTATGCGAGTGCTCTACAAAGCAAGTGCTTGGTAGGTTATCCTACCGGCGTGGGTGCGATCCAGACCTCAGAATCCGATACCGCCGCTCCGGACGGGCGGTTTTCCGCTGCGCAGGACGAGCGATTCGCCGCCGAGGTGCGCGAGTGGCTGGAGGAGAACCTCGACGGAGACTTCCGCGAGCTGCGCGGCCTCGGCGGTCCCGGCCGCGAACACGAGGCGTTCGACGAACGCCTCGCCTGGGACCGGCACCTGGCCGCGGCCGGGTGGACCTGCCTGGGCTGGCCGAAGGAGTACGGCGGCCGCGAGGCCACGGTGCGCCAGCAGGTGATCTTCCACGAGGAGTACGCCAAGGCGAACGCGCCCGCGCGGGTGTCGCACGTCGGCGAAGAACTGCTCGGCCCGACCCTGCTCGCGTTCGGCACGCAGGCGCAGAAGGACCGGTTCCTACCGGGCATCCGCAATGTCAGCGAACTGTGGTGCCAGGGCTATTCGGAACCGGGCGCGGGCTCCGACCTGGCCGCGATCACCACCGCCGCGCACCTGGACGGCGACGAGTGGTCGATCAACGGGCAGAAGATCTGGACCTCGCTCGCGCACGTCGCGGACTGGTGCTTCGTCGTCGCCCGCACCGAGCGCGGGTCGGCCAGGCACAAGGGCCTGTCCTACCTACTGGTCTCGATGAAGCAGCCGGGCATCGACGTGCGCCCGATCATCCAGCTGACCGGCACGTCGGAATTCAACGAAGTCTTCTTCGACAACGCCCGCACCGCGGCCGACCTGGTGGTCGGCGAGCCGGGCGACGGGTGGCGCATCGCCATGGGCACGCTCACCTTCGAGCGCGGCATCTCCACCTTGGGCCAGCAGATCCGGTTCGCCCGGGAGCTGGCCGACATAGAGGCATTGGCCCGCCGCACCGGCGCGGCCGACGACCCGCTGATCGCCGATCGGATCGATCGGGCCTGGGTCGGGCTGCGAGTGCTGCGCGCGCACGCCATGCGCACGATGGAAGGCGCGGGCGTGGACGACGGCGCGGGCCAGGCCTCGGTGGCGAAACTGCTCTGGGCCAATTGGCATCGCGGCCTCGGCGAGCTGGCGATGGCCGTGCTCGGCGCTCGCGGCCTGGTGGCGGGCGAGGACGATCTCAACGAATGGCAGCGGCTGTATCTGTTCACCCGCGCCGACACCATCTACGGAGGTTCGAACGAAGTGCAGCGCAACATCATCGCCGAGCGCGTGCTCGGCCTACCCCGCGAGGCGCGCCCGTGACCGGCCCGCTGTCGGTCGCCCCCGCGCCCGTCGCCGGGCACGGCCTGCTGACCGGGCGCGCCGCCGTGATCACCGCGGCCGCGGGCACCGGCATCGGCTCGGCCACCGCGCGCAGGCTGCTGGCCGAGGGCGCGGACGTGGTGGTCTCCGACTGGCACGAGCGGCGTCTGACAGAGACCGCGACCGAGCTGGCCGGCGAGTTCCCGGACCGGCGGGTCGCCTCGATCCCGTGCGACGTGCAGCGCACCGAACAGGTGAACGCGCTGGTCCGCGGTGCCGCCGAAGCGCTCGGCCGGATCGACATCATGGTCAACAACGCCGGGCTCGGCGGGGAGACGCCCGTGGTCGACATGACCGACGAGCAGTGGGACCGAGTCCTCGACATCACCCTCAACGGCACGTTCCGCTGCACCCGCGCCGCGCTCGGCTACTTCCGCGACGCGGGCCACGGCGGCGTCATCGTGAACAACGCCAGCGTGCTGGGCTGGCGCGCGCAGCACGGTCAGGCGCACTACGCCGCGGCGAAGGCGGGCGTCATGGCGTTGACCCGATGCAGCGCGATCGAGGCCGCCGAACTCGGCGTGCGGATCAACGCGGTGGCCCCGAGCATCGCCAGGCACGCCTTCCTGGACAAGGTCAGCTCCACCGAGTTGCTCGACCACCTGTCGGAGCGGGAGGCGTTCGGCCGCGCGGCCGAGCCGTGGGAGATCGCCGCGACGATCGCCATGCTGGCCAGCGACTACACCACCTACCTGACCGGCGAGGTGGTCTCGATCAGCAGCCAACGCGCCTGAGCCGCAGCGCTTCCCGGGCTCGTCCGCGCCGCGCCGGGCGGACGAGCCGGCCCGGCGACCACCGAGCAGCCGGGTGTCCGCCGTCGCGGGCGAGACCTCGCGCGCCGTATTGCGATCGCCTTCTCGCATCGCGCACGCCAGCCGAAATGAGCGGCTGATCAGGTAGAAAAGGGCAAGCCGCGAGGGGTCGGGGTGTGCCATGCTGGATGAGATCGGATCCGCGCTCGACAAGGGGGCGATGGCTATGGGCCTGGATCGCCCACCTGCCCGCGAACAACTGGAACTCGATGTGGTGCGCGAAGTCGTGCTGGCCAGGCGACGGCTCGACAGCCTCGTCCTCTCGGCGCTCACCCTCGGCGCCGAACTCATCGAGCACACCTCCGCAAGGGCCGTCGCCACGGCCGCCGTGCGCATTCTCGCGCAGCACGCCGTCGATGAGGGGGAGGTCGCCCGCGACCCGCGCCGCGCGCTGCGCGCCGATCTGGCGCGCGACCGCGAGCGTGCCCGGCGCATCGGCCTCAGCGCCGATGGTACGGAGACCGAGCAGGAGCGGCGCAGGCAGCGCCAGACCGCCCTGCTGTGCGAGGTGCGCTCGGATCTGCTCGCGGTGGTCGCGAAATGCCGGAAATTCCGCTTCGACCAGGTGACTTTCGCCGACGAGATCGCGCAGGGCCTGTGCGCGGCCACCGACAAGCTGGTGGTCGAGGCCGATATGGACGCCTACCACGCCTGGCAGCGCGGCATGGTGCTCAAGCTGAGCGAGGAGCCCGTGCGCGGCGGCCCGCCCCGGGTGATGGCCACGGTGGACGCCGGTCCGGATCGCGGTCAGCTCACCGTGGAATGGGACAGTTGCGAACGCCGTCTCGCGCTCGTCGCGCGAATGGCGCGGGCGGGCGTCTCGCCCGTGATCATCTGCGATCGCCTGCTGGCCGATCTGTCGGTCTCCTCGCCGCTGCGCTACTCGGAGCGCTGAGCAGTACCTCTCGACCAAGCAAGTGCTTGGTTGTACGATGGCCGTGTGCCCGCAACAGACGCCTCTAAATCAGCTCGGCGCAGTGAGTTGCTCGCCTTGGCGGCCGAATTGTTCGCCGAGCGTGGATTGCGCGCCACCACGGTGCGCGACATCGCCGACGCGGCCGGAATCCTCTCGGGGAGTCTCTATCACCACTTCGATTCCAAAGAGTCGATGGTGGACGAGATCCTGCGCGGGTTCCTCGACGAGCTGTTCGGCCGCTATCGCGAGATCGTCGCCTCCGGCCTGAGCGCGCGAGACACCTTGGAAGCCTTGGTGCTCGCCTCCTACGAGTCGTTCGACCGCTGGCACGCCGCGGTGGCGATCTACCAGACCGAGGCGAAGCGACTGCGCGACTCGGAGCGGTTCACCTACATCGCCGACTACAACCGCGAATTCCGCGAGCTGTGGCACCGGGTGCTCACCAACGGCGTGCGGGACGGCGCCTTCCGGCCGGAACTCGACGTCGAACTGGCCTACCGCTTCCTGCGTGACACGGTCTGGGTCGCGGTGCGGTGGTACCGGCCGGGTGGGCCGATCACCGTCGAAAACCTCGCAAAGCAGTACCTGACCATCGTGCTCGACGGGCTCACCGTCCCCGAGCGCACCACGTAGGAGTCCTTACATGTCAGCACCTTCCGCGTCCCGTCGTCCGTACGCTCCGCTGCGGGACGCCTACGTGATCGATGCGGTACGCACCCCCGTCGGCAAGCGCGGCGGCGCGTTGGCGAGCGTGCATCCGGCCGATCTGGGGGCGGCCGCGCTGCGCGGCCTGCTGGACCGCACCCCGATCGACCCGGGCGTCGTGGACGACGTCATCGTCGGTTGCGTCGACAATGTCGGCCCGCAGGCGGGCAACATCGGCCGCACCATGTGGTTGGCCGCCGGATATCCCGAAGAGGTTCCCGGCGTCACTGTGGACCGGCAGTGCGGATCCAGCCAGCAGGCCATCAATTTCGGCGCGCAGGCCATCATGAGCGGTACCGCCGAGGTGATCGTCGCGGGCGGCGTGCAGAACATGAGCGCGATCCCGATCTCCGCGGCCATGCTGGCGGGCAAGGAGTACGGTTTCGACACCCCGTTCGTCGGCGCGCAGGGCTGGGACCACCGCTACGGCACCGGTGAGGTGACGCAGTTCCGCGCCGCCCAGCTGATCGCCGAGAAGTGGGGCATCAGCAGGGAAGAGATGGAGCGCTGGGCGCTGCGCAGCCACGAGCGGGCCCGCGACGCGATCAAGAACGGCCGCTTCGACAACGAGATCGTGCCGGTCGGCGACTTCTGGATCGACCAGGGTCCGCGCGAGACCAGCCTGGAGAAGATGGCTTCGCTGCCGCCCCTGGCCGAGGGCAGCCCGCTCACCGCCGCGGTGGCCAGCCAGATCTCCGACGGCGCCAGCGCCACCCTGCTCGCTTCGGAGTGGGCGGTGCAGGAGTACGGCTTGACCCCGCGAGCGCGCATCCACCATGTGAGCGCGCGTGGCGCGGACCCGATCTTCATGCTCACCGCCCCGATTCCGGCGACCAAGTGGGCGCTGGAGAAGACCGGCCTCACCATCGACGACATCGACGTGATCGAGATCAACGAGGCATTCGCGCCGGTGGTGCTGTCCTGGCTGAAGGAGACCGGCGCGGACCCCGAGAAGGTGAACGTCAACGGTGGCGCCATCGCGCTGGGCCACCCGCTCGGTGCGACCGGTGCGAAACTGTTCGCCACGCTGCTCAACGAACTCGAACGGATCGAGGGCCGCTACGGGCTGCTCACCATCTGCGAGGGCGGCGGCACCGCCAACGCGACGATCATCGAGCGCCTGCCCCGCTGACCGGCACCGAGCGGCACGTCGGCGAATTCGCGTCGCACGACGTGCCGTTCGGCATGCGCAGCATGGGTGCCGGGGGCTCAGTCGGATTGAGGGCGGTCGGCTTGCCCTCGCTGCCCTTACCCTTGCCTTTTCCCTTGCCCTTCCCCTCGGACTTGCCTTTCCCTTTGCCCTTCCCCTTGTCGTCGCCTTGGTCGGCGTCACTCGCGTCGGAGGGTTGACCCTGCTCTTCGTCCTGCGCCAGGTAGGCGACCGGATCGCCGCCGATCGTCTCGCTCGTCGCGGGTTGCGCGACGAGACCCATCGTCAACGTGCCCGCGGCGACCGCCGCTGCCGTCACGATGGCCCGAACGGTTGTCTTTCCCACTACCAAACCTCCCTGGTGATCGGTTTCGTCGGTGGAGCAGCGCGAAGTTAGCACCGGGAACGAGCCGCGCATCCGGGCTCGCCGCGCCCGAATGCCCCCGTGACGAGGCCGACATCCCGCTGTGACGTGGTCCCGGGATGCCCGGATGGTCCGCTATCGCTGCGACCGCAGGTATTCGTCGTGTTCGCGATCTTCGCGGTAGTAGCGCTGGGTCAGAGCGGTGAGCCGGTTGATCTCGGCCGCCATCGCGGAAGGTTCCAGCGGTTTGGCGACGATGGGGTCGCCGGTCTTGACGTAGTAGCGGCCGTCCGCGTAATCCATCCACCAGAAGCCGCGTCCGAAGCTCGGGCGCGCGTCGACGGCCGGACCGGCGAGCACCGTGATCTCACCGAGGCCGAGGCGTTCGCGTTTGAAGATTCGGTCCAGTTGCGCGACGACGCCGACCTCATACGGCTTGCGCACCGGCCGATCCCGGTCGGCGCTCACTTCTTCCCGCCGCGCTTCGAGCGGCGGATGCGTGCCCGCAGGCATCTTGGGCAGCGCGGCGACCGCTTTCACGGCCACTCGTTGCGCGGCGCAAAAACTCACGATCACGTCACCGCCGGTGTCCGGTGCGGTACCGGGAAGCTGGACAAGGGTGGCGCCGATCTGCCCGCGTACGGCCCCGTGGAAACGGAAGACGATCGACATGTCCGGGCCGCCCATCCCTTTCGACTCGACGCGCGCCTCCGGTTCCAGCAAAACGTCGAGGGCCCGTTCCAGGTCGACGGCGTATCGACCGAGTAGCGCGTCCACCGCTGCCTCGCGCTGACGCTTCAGGTCGGCGAAATCCATCTCCTGCGGCCGGTATTGCAGCGGGTAGGGCAGGCGGTCGCGACCGTAGGCTGCCCAGAGGATCTCGAATTCCTGCCCGGTGAAGCGCCAGTCAGCCATTCGGGTTGTCTCCGATGACCGGAGGGACGGACTTCGGCAAGGAGTCCAGACCGGTGAGTTCCGCACCGTTGTGCTGGTTGATCAGGTAGTCCTTGACGCCGGAGGTCTCCCGCTCGTCGTCCTTGCCGCGCGCTCCCATTCCGGGGGCCATGCCGGTCGTGCCAGCCGCGCCGGATCGAGCCGCCTGGCTGCCGGTTGCCGTGGCGGCCGGAAGGGCGTTCGGCTGCTGTGGACCGACGGGAACGTTGCGGCCCGGTGCCGGAGTGGCGGTCGAATTCGGCGTACCGGGACTGCTCGGGCTGCCGGATCGCCGGGGAGCGCTCGGGCTCGTGGTACCGGGTCGACCCGGTGTGGCGGTAGTGATGTTCGGGCTCGGTGTGGTGGTGCTGCTCGGCGTCGTCGACGGAGCGGTCGAGGTGGTCGGTTGCACGCTGGCCGGCTGGTCCACCCCCGCCGGGGTGACCGACTGGGGCGTGGTGGCTGCGGGGTCGGTCCGGGGTGATTCCTGCGGGTCACTGTCGGACGGTTCGGTGGATTCCGATTCCGCGCCTGTGGGAACGGCCGAGTCGGAAGTCTCTTGTGGCGCGGCGGAATTCGAGGTACCCGGTGACGACGGACCTGGCTGCCCGCTATCCGCCACGATCTGCGGAGCGGTCGGCAGGACAGGTACGCCGTGGTCGGTTTGAGTGGCGACCTGCCCGTACACCGTGCGAAGGATCCGCCGCGCTTCCTGCGTGGCCTCCTCCTCGGTGTAATCACCCGCCTTCATGACGCCGTCCTGCGGCAACGTCTTACCCATCAGGTCCGGGCGTTCGGTGGCCTGCGGCATCAACGCCTGCGTCTGCTCGAGACCGGTATGCATCTCCGACAGCTTGAAACTCACCAGACAAGCGGCATCGGCCAGGTTCCCCGACTGATTGCGGTAGTTCGTGACCGCCTCGGCCGCCGCCTTGCCGGATTGCCCCGTCCACCCCGGATTCGTGCCGTCACCGGTCACGGTGCGGCCGAACTGCTCGTTGAACGCCTGAATCGCACCCGTCAGGTTCATCCCGATGTTCAGCCACGCCTCGGACGCCTCCCGCACCGTCCCCGGCCGCATCGCGTTCACGGCGTCGACCATCTGCGCCAACGTCATACTGTCGTAGTTGTCCGGCCCGGGAATCCGCGGCGGCTCGTATTCCCCCTGAAACGACGTGCCCAACCGACCGGTGAAGTCGTAGATCGTCTCGCGCTCCCGATTCCACTGCGCCTGCGCGGCGATGATCCGGTTCCGGTACTCGTCATAGGTCATGGTTGGGCATCCAGACCGGTGAGCTGGTCGGCCCTGGACTGATCCAGCTCCACGAAGTTAGCAATAGCCTTGGCCACAACCTCTTTCGCGATCTTCACCGCGTCGATGTGCTGCATGAGGACGGCGTCCAGGGATTGCTCGGAACCAGCAGCCTTACCGGTGAACTTCTCCTGTAGAGCCTGTCCTGAGGGAAAGGGACCGAACCCGTCGATGATCTTGACCCGGTCCGCCATTTGCAAGATAGCGTCCAGCCGGTCCAAGTAGTCGTCGCAGATCTTGTCCAGTCCCTTGCCGATCTCGGGATGCAGCGATACCTCACCGGAGTTCGCCAGTTCGAGAACCCTCCGCCAGTCCATTGGGTCGACGCCGACAGACACGTCCCCTCCTTAGTTCCTCGGCAGATACTGCGCCAGCTCGGAGGCATGGCGACGGACCTCTATGCACGGATCGCCTTGCTTGCCAATGGAGTAGCGGGTGACAACCCGGAACAACACGGTGCCTTGTGCCACCTTGACCGCGATGCTGCACTTGAGCTGCTTGCTGTCGCCTACATCGAGGAACTCGACGGCATTACGGGTTCCCACCGACTGTGGTGTGAAGGATTCGAAATCACGACGTTTTTGGACGTCCTGCAGAGTGGGCGTGCCTGAGAAGACCGTCAAGTCGTACCAACGAGAGTTGGCTCGCCACCCGCATACCTTCCATCCAGTGAAGTCAACGCCGGCCGCGTCCTTGTTCTTGCTGGCAGGATCCAGCCCAGTAGCCGATATCGCTGAATCCGATAGGTTACACGGGTTCCAAAGTGCGGCATCGGGATCGGTTGACCTCGTAGGGGCGGAGGTCGACGTGGCCGCCACCGATGTGGAAGGCGGAGTGTCGCCGGTGCTGTCCTCACATCCAGCCAGCACCACCACCGCACCCATCGCGAGTGCGGCGCCACGCAGCAACTTCCCCCAGCTCGTCATCGGTTCCTCACCGCCGGTGCCGTAACGCATCGACGGGGGCCGGACCGGCTTATCCGCCCCCTGCAAGCTGGGATCGACGCTACTGGCCGGTCCCCACGGGTGCAACCAGGTCGGTGCTGATTCACGCCATCGCAGTTGTGAAGTTGTGCAATACACGTCACCAGCCACGATCGGGTGCAAGGGTGAGCGCCTCACGCCCTCAGTGCTGTCTACGGCTCGGCCGGGAAACTGGCCTTCTTCGGCGCGGGCATCGCAGCAGGCGGCGTCAGCTCTAACCTGCGCGACAGGCGAGCTCCCCTATACGAACTCCACGTGAGTTCGGTGGTTGGGTCCAGCCTTCGCCGACCCGCTGGGAGCCGTACCGCGCTACGGCCCGCCCGGCAGGCGGCGTTGTCCCGTCCCCACTTCGTCCTTCAAGTCTTCGTAGCCGACCGCCAGTTCCGCCAGACGTTCCCATGCGTCGCCGAGGACCCGATTCGAGCTGCTTGCCAACGCCGCGTAGGCGAGTGCGGTGTACTCGGCGAGGCGGTCTACCACCGAGCCGACCGTCTCGGTGTGGACGCGGGCCGCGCCGAGAGATGGTCGTAGCTGGGCGGTGACCCAGCGGTCGATGTCGCGGACCAGGCGGGCGCGGCATTGATCGATCGACTCGGCTTGCGCCAGTCCTGCGGAGAGGCGGCTTTCGTGAAGGGCGGTGAGGTCTCGAGCTGCGGTCAAGAGGGGATGGTCGTCTCGAGCGTCGCCGCGACAGGCGGCCAACAGGCGGTGTTTGGGGGGTAAAGGTTCCGGTGTCATCGCGCGCCGCCGGGGGAGGTCGGTCCATCTGCGGATGGGCAATGCGGCGAAGCGGGAAGGTCACGCGCTCAGACCCTTTCCGGATTCGCCGTTCGCCACCGTGTGCCGGTTTCGCGGGTGTCGAGTGGACGCTCCGAGTGCCAGGTGCCGGATCGCCGCCAAGACCAACTGGCCGGACGGGCGGTACGCCGAGCGCGGAGGTTCGATCCAATGGCGGAACAAGGCACATCGGTCGGTGGGGGAAGGGAGCGCGATCTCACCGCCCGCGCGCACTATGGAGACGTCGAGGCGGAACATTTCCGCGAACAGGCTGTCGTCGTTCGGCAGATCGGGACGCACCAAGTAGCTCCACCGTTGTGAACGCGGGTGGGACATGATCGGGCCGATACCGTGCCCACGGCGCTGTAGGTCGATCTTCACGAGTTGCCCCAGGTGGGCGGGCATCATCAGCGCCCAGACGATTCCGGCCCGAATCACGATGCGGCCCAACTCGGGTGGGTCGACGATCGCGGGCAGGCCGCACACCTGCCGGTAATACCGGCAGCGGGACACAGGCGTGTCCCCGAACTCCGATTGGTTCATTTCCAGACCTCTGCGCGAGTCGGTGAGCTAGGGTGCGCCCAGCCCTGGAAGTCGGCAGAACCCAGGGGCGGGGGCGTGGTGGGAGATCGGGGTGGCCCCCTACTGGGCGCGAAGTCAGCAAAACACCTTTGACCTGCGCGGAGTTCGAAGTCTGGGTTTCCCAGCCGAACTCGGCCGAAGGTCCAGAGCAAATCCCGTGCCGGGTCGTAGTCGTCACCCGGTACGGGTCGAATTCGCACTAGAAGAGGGGATCCCATGGACGAGCACGACACCGGCTCGACCCTGCCGAGGCGTCAGCTCGGGTACTACCTGCGTGACGCACGGACAGCGCTGAATCTGTCGTTGGAAAGGCTCGCCGAGCTGGCGGACTTGAGTTCGTCGGTGCTGCAACGATTGGAAAAGGGGGCAGCGACTCGATTGAGGGTGCGTGATGTCGAAGCGCTCTGCGATGTGCTGGGGATGACTCAGGACATGACGGCAGCCATGGTCGGACTACATCAGCAAGGCGCCGCGAAGAGTTGGTGGCACGAGTACGGAACGGTGATACCTGCAGATTTCGACGTGTATGTCGGATTGGAGACGGCGGCACGGAAGCTGTCGGTGTACCAGCCCTCGTTGGTGCACGGCCTACTTCAAACTCCCGACTACGCCCGCACCCTCATCCGAGCGGCCAACCCCACGGAAGACAGCCGCGACCATGAGCGACGTGTCGAACTTCGGATGAAACGCCAAGCGATGGTCACCAGAAGGCATCGGCCGATCGTGCTCGACATGGTGTTTCACGAGTCGGTCCTGCGCAGCACCGTAGGCGGAGCGGATGTGATGTCACCGCAACTTCGATACTTGGCTGAGGTCGGGAAGCTGCCCAACGTGACGATCCGTATTCTGCCTTGCTCGGCTGGCGCACCGGTCGGCGATCCCGTGGGTCAGTTCGCGATTCTGGAGTTCGACGAGGATGCCAGGGGCGCCGGTGTGTTTCCTCCGGTTGTCTACCTCGAAACCTTCACCGGCTGTATGTATCTGGAGAAATCAAATGACCTGCAGCGCTACGATCGAGTGCATGACAGTCTCCGGCGGGCAGCGCTGGACGAGACGGACAGCAGGAGCCTGCTCCGGCTGATAGCGAAGGAGATTTCAGCATGACTGTCGACCTATCAGCGGCCAACTGGTTCAAGAGCAGCTACAGCGGCACCCATTCCGACTGTGTCGAAGTCGCCTTCATCGGCAGCGGTACTGTCGGCGTTCGGGATTCCAAGAACCAAGCCGGTCCAGCGCTCAGGTTCGGTCGCGGCGCGTGGGACGCGTTTACCGCGAGCTTGGTCGCCGGTGACTTTCGGTGGCAATAGTCGTCGGTAGGCAAGCTCAATGAGGGGGATTCAGCGGTCCAAGAGCAGGCACAGTGGGACCCAAGCTGATTGTGTCGAGGTCGCTTTCCTCTCGCGCGGTGACGTCGGTGTGCGGGATTCCAAGAACCCCGGCGGCTTCACGCTCGTCTTCACGCCGAGCGAGGGGGACGCCTCTACGGCAGCAGTACATTCTGGGGAGTTCGCTCCCGAGCTTGCCTGAACGGATAGGGCCAGGGACGGATGCTGGTCGATGATGCCCCGGATTCCAGACGGATCCGGGGCATCAGCATTTCTGGGGCGCCACAGCTGTTCACGGCACAGCAGTGAACAGCTCATAACTGTGCCCGCGACGCAACCTCATGAGTGCCCGCCGTCTCGGGGATATGGCCCGGGGTTCTAGGCGTTTTTCTCCGGGCCCCGGTCCTTCAGCTCCGCGAGTGAATCCACGTACTGAAGCAGGAGGCGGGCCAGTTCCAGGCGGTCGTGCTCCGACCATTCGGCGGTGATGTAGTCGTAGGCGTCGCGCTGGTGTTTACGGAACCGGGCCATCAGGTCGCGGCCGGCGTCACTCAGTTCGAGGATCGTGCGGCGGCCATCTTGCTGTGAGGCGGCGCGTATGAGATAGCCGGCTTTGATGTTGTCGCTGACCATGCGGCTGGCCACGGACGGGTCGACGCCGAGCATCTCGGCGATCATGCCAACGGTGATCTCGTTGCCCTGACTGTGCTCCAGTACCAGATTGAGCACCAGTGTGCGGTTCAGATCCTTAGCGGAGATGGGGTTTGCCACATCCAGCATCGAGGTCCGCCGCAGTTTTCCGAACGCCGGGCCCACCGCGTTGAGCAGGTCGTCGGCGGTGGGCCCATCCTTCGCAGTCATGTGCACATGGTAACTCCATGCCCAAGTTTCAATGTGTGTTGACAAGCAAATGCGTGCATAGCAACATGTATTTGTGCAAGCGCACAGATCATTCCTCGAACCGGAGCACTCATGACCTTCCTTGTCACCGGCGCCCGCGGCCGGATCGGCCAGGCGATCATCACCGCCCTGCATGCCGCCGACCTGCCTGTCCGCGCCGCCAGCGCCGACCCGGCCGCCCTCACCGTCCCCGCCGGAGTCGAAGTCGCCGAACTGCGCCTCGACGCCCCCCGCACCTTCTGCCCCGCGCTGGAGGGTGTCACCGGGGTCTTTCTCTATCCCGAACCCGCCGGCATCGACGCCTTCATCACCACCGCCCAGCGCGCCGGTGTCGAACACATCGTGCTGCTGTCGTCCTCGGCTGTCCTGTCCCCCGCCGCCGAAGACGACCCCCTCGCCTCCCACAACCTTGCCGTCGAAAGGGTCTTGGCTGCTTCGAATCTCACCGCCACCGTGCTGCGCCCCGATAGCTTCGCCACCAATGCCCTCGGCTGGGCCCATCTCATCAGCAACGGCATGTCCGTCGAGCACGCCTACCCGGATGCCGCCATGGCGGTCATCCACCCCACCGACATCGCCGATATCGCCGTCGCCGCCCTCACCGCGGACGAACTGCGCGGCCGAACCGTCACCCTGACCGGCCCGGAGCTGCTCACCTTCCGCGAACAGCTCGCCATCGTCTGCGACGTCCTCGGACGCGACATCCCCATGGTTCCCATCACCCGCGCCGCGGCCGAGCAGCAGATGAGCCGGCACATGCCGCCCACCTTCGTCGGCTCCCTGCTCGACTACTGGGCCACCGCCACCGAACGACCCGCCCCTGTCGCCGAGACCACCGAATCCCTGCTCGGCACGCCTGCTCGCGGCTTCGAGCAGTGGGTGCGCGAGAACGTCGGCGCTTTCTTCCCGGCTTGATCCAACCTCGTGCCTCCTATCCGAGGCTCGTGTCCTGAAAAGGCATTTCCATGTCCACAGACCTGGCCCCCGACCTCCGCGCCGCGGCGCGCGCTCGCTGGGCCGTTCTCGCTGTCATCCTGTTCGCGTCCGTCCTCGACCTGCTGGATGCCACCATCACCAATATCGCCGCACCCACTATCGCCGCCGATCTCGGTGGCGGGGCGGCTCTCGTGCAATGGCTCGGCGCCTCGTATTCCCTTGCCATGGGGGTGCTGCTGGTGGTCGGCGGGAGGCTCGGCGACAAGTTCGGGCGCCGCAGACTATTCCTCATCGGCATCATCGGCTTCACCTTCGCTTCCATCGCCTGCGGGCTTGCGGTCGGTCCCGCCTCCGTCGTCGTGTTTCGCGTTCTGCAAGGTGGTTTCGGCGCACTGCTCATTCCGCAGGGGTTCGGCATACTCACCGCTGTCTTCCCCCGCGATGAACTGGCCAAGGCCTTCGGTGTCTTCGCACCCGCTCTCGGCCTGTCCGCCGTCGGCGGACCGCTTCTCGCCGGGTTTCTCATCGACGCAGACCTTTTCGGATTCGGTTGGCGGTCGATGTTCCTGATCAATATCGTGCTCGGCGGCCTGGCCGTCGCGCTGGCCGCCCGGCTGCTGCCCCGGGGCGACGGCGATCGCTCTGTCACCGTGGACGGACTCGGTTCTGTTCTGCTCGCAACCGCCATGTTCGGCGTGCTCTACGGGCTGATCGAGGGCTCAACACACGGATGGTCGGCCGCGCCGATCCTGTCATTCCTTACCGGACTCGTCTTCTTCGCGCTGTTCGGGCTACGCCAGCACAGTGCCGCAAGCCCCTTGATCGAGCCCTCGCTGCTGCACAACCGCGGGTTCACATCGGGCCTGTCGCTGGGCTTTCTCTATTTCGCCGCGACGTCAGGGTTGCTGCTCGTACTGTCGCTGTACCTACAGGAAGTGCTGCGCCGCAGCCCAACCCAGGCCTCACTCGGACTCGCGCCTGTCGCCGTCGGGATCATCGTCTCTTCCATCGCGGCACATCAACTGATCGAACGGCTCGGTCGCACACTGGTCACCGTCGGGCTCCTGCTCACCCTGCTCGGCACGCTCACGCTACTGGCCCTCGTCGCGGCGATCGATCCCACACCACCGATGCTGATCGTGCCGGCATTCCTCACCGGCCTCGGTCTGGGAGCCTGCTTCGGCAGCATCTACCAGGTCACCCTCGGCGACATCGATCCGAGTGAATCCGGCAGCGCCAGCGGTTCACTGTCCGCTGTCCAGCAGTTGGCCAACAGCCTCGGCGCGGCCGCTGTCACCACCGTGTACTTCCACACCACCGGCACAGCCACCGCCCTGGCCGCGGTCGTCGCCATCACCGCGCTGTGCTGCGTCGTGGTCCCGTTGCTACCACGACATGCGCCACCGCAATCTCGCTGAGACCTTCTGTACCCCGCGCCCGTCGTGCCAGCAGGACGGGCGCGGGGTGTGGGCCATCCGTGAGATTGTGGTCTATTGCCATTTATGCACGGTGACCAGGGAGGACGCCGTGTCAGCGCATGTGTCGGGTCGGTATCAGGCCGATGAGTGGGGATGCCGACCGGTCGGAGAACGCCCGAGTCGCCAGGGTCCGGCATTGATCGCAAACGTGTCGTAACGTCGGACTGTTCAACGAGTAATGATCATCCTCTTCTGTAAAATCGCGGGGATGGCGAACACCGTTGCGCTCGAATCGCTTTCCTTCGATTGTGATGCCCTGGACGCGATCGGCGGGAGCGGAGCGCTGATCGGGTACGCCCGCGTCTCGACTCAGGACCAGACTTCGGACCGGGAGACCCGCGCCCTGAAAGCCGCCGGACGCCTGGCCGCCGCACCGGCCCGCGGGCAACGCCTCGGCCTGCGTCCGGCGGTGCCCGACGAACAGGTCCGCCAAGCCCGCGCTCCGCTTACCGGGCCCGACGAGTCGGTGTCGTCGATCACACGACGTCTGGTTGTCTCCCGCATGAGGTGGTACGAGTACGTACGCGACCCGGGGCAGGGTTCGCCGATCCGGTGAGGGGTCCGGGCGCCAATGCTGTCAGGGAGTTGTTCAGGCGACTCCGCGACGATCTGCGCGGAATGCTGCGCCGCCAGGCGGAGGGCCACAACGCTTGGATACACGGCAAAGCCGAAGGCGTCAGAGAAACTGATCGCGTCATCCGGAGAAGCGACCAGGACGGACACGACCGGATCGCGGGTACCCGAAAATCAAGCGATGCCGCGGATGGTTCGGCTCCTGTCGCCGCACGCTCCGGGCGGACGCCGCTCACCGATTTGTCGCATATGCGGCCGCTGGGTGACCTCTTCGACGGCGCTCGGCGCGGCGATCTCGACGACTACGACCTGACCCGGGAGCTGGGAGGACTACAGCGCAAGTACGGCCCCTATCACCTCGAGGATCTCGGCGCCTGGTACGAACGGTCCTGGGAACGCGAGGACGGAAGCATTCACCCCGACAACGTGGGGTTCACCGCGAAGATCTCCGGCCCCGGCGGAGAAGACGCCGGATCGCTGCTCTACAGCTTCACGCGCGACAACGACGGGAGGCTCGTAGTCACCCATGATCTCACCGAACTGAACGAAGGTTTCACCGGCAAAGGATTCTCCACTGCCTTCGCCGCATCCACAGAGGACTACTTCCGCCGATCGGGCGTGGACAGAATAGAGCTGACCGCCACGAGACTGCGGCAAGACAGCTCACTCGACGGCGCGGTCGCCTGGGCCAAGGCCGGCTACGACTGGAACCCGGATCCCGGGAAACTGGCGAAGTCCGTCAACAGCATGAGATCCAGGATCGACTCACTGCTCGACGGGGAAATAGGCACGTTGAGCCCCGCCGACACAGCGCTACTTCAGGACATGCGCACACGATTCGACGGACCGCCGGTGGGGTTCCCCTCACCCAGGGAACTGGTCATGCTCACCGGTGACAACCTGAAACTCGGCGAGCAACTGATGAAAGGATCGTCATGGCACGGGATGAAGAAACTGTGACTCCCACCCCGGAAGAACGTGAGTTCATCGAGGCCCGCGGCAAGGCGACCTCCACCCACTTCATGCGGTTCGTCACCGAACGCGGCCTCGACACCGACCCCGATACCTGGCCCGCGGCCGACCGGGAAGAATTCGACCGGCAAGCACGCCGACTCATCGAGGAATGGAAAAACCGCGCCCGCGAAACCTTCGGCCTGTGAACGTCACCCGGATCTGATGCTCCGGTTCACAGCGCACACCTGGATACGGCCCAGCGCGCACACAAGTTTCTCTTGGAGGATTCTCTCGCCGGTCCGGAAGCCGCGAGTCCGGACCGGCACCCACCATCCGAGTGCCGGAGCAGCGCCTGGCACGGTCTGCTTCGAAAGCGCTCCGTGCCAGGTGGTGTCGACAGCCAAAGGTGTCGGGATGCGGGCTGCTACCCGTCGACGGTATAGGTACCGATGAGTCGGCCGTCTCCTATGCTGGCGTCGACGATGGCGGATCTGGCGTCGGCCGGTGAGGTCTGGGAGTCGACCCGGACGGGGTGGGAGAGGGCATACACGATGAAGCGGTAGTGGTGGGTGCCGGTTCCCGCCGGTGGGCACGGGCCGAAGTATTCGGCTCGGTCGGCGCTGTTCAGGCTGACCACCCCGCCCGCGGGCGTCTGCCCCTCTTCCGCGGACGTGGTGGCCGGTGGGATATTGCTGACCACCCAGTGGGTGAACAGGCCGCTGGGGGCGTCGGGATCGTCCACGATGAGGGCGAGCCCGGCGGCCTGCGGGGGAGCTGTCCAGGCCAGCGGGGGCGACTCGTTTCTGCCCTCGCAGGTGTAGACCGCGGGGATCGGATCGCCATGGTTGAAAGCGGAACTACGCACCGAGATCTCGGTCGTCGCGGGCATCGCGGCCTCCGCTCGGGTCGAGGATAGGAGTCGAGTCCTGCGATTCGCCTGTCCCTGTCCGTGCGGACGAGCCCGGCGCGCGACGGCGGCGGATACCAGGCGAACCCGGTATGTCGTTGTCAGTCCAGCGTAAGCCGACGAGGCCCGACCGACCAGGCACGGCCGCAAACACGCCGTTACCGGCGGGCTTCGCGGGCCGTCGCCTGTTCTGGCACTTCTGGCCCTATGCCGATAGGTGATGGCGGCCGCCATCTGTCAGTCGGACCCCCTCGCCGCCCCTTGTTTCGTTCCGGCGAGCGCCGCGATCGTCTCGATCCGCCCCACCGCGTCGGTGACGATCCTGTCGATCAACTCCTTGCACGTCGGCAGGTCGTCGATGATCCCGGTGACCTGACCCGCGGCGAGCACGCCCGCCTGGGTGTTGCCCTCGACCAATCCGGCGCGCAGCAGCATCGGCGTGTTCGCGGCCATCACGACCTGGGACCAGCTGAGGTCCTTGGTCTTTCGCATGGCCAGGCCGTCGCGAATCATGGTCGACCACTTCATGCCGGTCATGCTCTTGAACCGGGCCGCGTTGCCCACGGCGGCGGTGAGCCCGCGCCAGCGGCCCGAATGCTCCAGCCGCTGCACCAATTCGGTGTTCAGCACGCGGTGCGGCATGCCGTCGACCTTGAGGGACACCACCGTGTCCTGGAGCTGTCGCCGCAGGTACTCCTGCTTGACCGCGTCGGGAACGGTGCTCTCCTGGGTGAGCAGGAACCGGGTGCCCATCGCGACACCCGCCGCGCCGTAGGCCAGGGCGGCGGCCAGGCCGCGCCCGTCGAAGAACCCGCCCGCCGCGACAACGGGGATGTCCACCGCGTCCAGCACGGAGGGCAGCAGCAGGGTGGTGGCGACCGGGCCGGTGTGCCCGCCGCCCTCCCCGCCCTGCACGATCACCGCGTCCGCGCCCCAGGACGCCACTTTGATCGCGTGCTTGGCCGCGCCGATGGACGGGATGACCACCACGCCCGCGTCTTTCAACTTCGCGATCAGGTCCTGCTTGGGCGCGAGCGCGAACGACGCGACCGCCACCTTCTCCCGGATCAGCAGATCGATCCGCTCGGGCGCGTCCGCCGCGTCGGCGCGGATGTTCACGCCGAACGGCTTCGCGGTGTGCGATTTGGTCTTCGCGATGGCCGCCTCGAGCTCGGCGAAGGTCATGGTGGCGGAGGCGAGGATGCCGAGCCCGCCCGCTTCGGCGGTGGCCGACACCAGACTCGGGCCCGCGACCCAGCCCATGCCGGTCTGCACGATCGGGTGTTCGATGCCGACCAGATCGGTCAGCGCGGTGCGCAGGCGCGGGCTCATGACGGGACCTCGGTTTCGCGGATCTTCTCGGGGTCGAGCACCTCCCGGATCAGCCGCAGCTCCTCCGCGCTGGGCTGCCGGGTCTCGCCCGCCTCGGCGAGACCGGCGATCTCGAACGAGGTGTTCTCGGCGACCTCGTCGGCGGTGACGCCGGGATGCAGGCTGCGGGCGCGCATGGTGTGGCCGGGGCCCTCGAAATCGAAGACGCCCAGATTGGTCACCACGCGGTGCAGGTGGTGGAAGCGGTAGGCCGGGTCGGCGGCGTCGACCTTGTCGTAGCCCACACCGGAGACGATGTCGACACCGTCTGTGAAGACGCGATTCGTGTGCCGCGCGACCCAGTAGCTGGTGGCGTGGTTGATCGTGTTGCCCGGTGCGCCGCGCACACCGAACATCTGCCGGGTCGGCTGCTGGAGCGATCCGAACGCCGAGAGGTTCTGGTTGCCGAACCGATCGATCTGGTTGGCGCCCATCACCACGTGCCGCCGGCCGGAGGCCACCACGTCGAAGACCCTCCGGAACGGAATCCAGCCTTCGATCGGTGCCTTTCCGCCCAGCGGGGGTGTGTCGGCGAACAGCAGCGCCTCGCCATCGGACAGCAGCAGATCCGGTTCGGTGGTGAGTTTGGCCAGGCGCGCGCCGATGATCGACATCGGCGACATCGGGCTGGCCATGATCTCCCCGGCGCCGCTGAAGATCTCGGCGCAGGCGACGGCGCAGATCTCGGCGCGGGTGACGGTTTCGGTGCTGGTCATCACGCCTCCTCGGCGAATCGGCGGACGGCGGCCTGGTACTGCTCCTCGGAGCCGGCCAGGTAGGTGTCGACGAACCGCTGCCACGCCTCCGGCGTCTTCGCGGATTCGACGTAGTGCTTCTGGAACCGCTCGTCCCGGCCGTAGTCGTCTCCGGCCAGGGTGAAGTGCGCGCCACCCGGCGCCTCGATCACGCCGTCCACCATCATGCGGTTGAGCAGCAGCGCTTGCAGCGGAACGGTTTTCACCAGCTCCTCGGTCGCCACCACGCGCTCGACCGAGACGTAGCGGCGCTGCGCGGCCAGGCAGAACAGGTCGTCGAAGTACGGGTCGACGCCGGTGTAGGCGGCGTTGCCGTGCGCGTCGCCCAGGTTCAGGTGCACCAGCGCGGCATCGAGATTCAGCGCGGGCATGGCGATCAGAGTCTCGGGCGCGCCGTCGACGGGGTAGGGCGATTCGACCGTCTTCAGCTCACCCTCCCAGAAGTTCGGCACATCGGAGCCCAGCCCGGCGCGGATCGGCAGGAACGGCAGTCGCGCCGCGGCCGCCTCCAGCCCGCACTTGAGCATGCCCTCGTCCATCTCACGGGCGGTCAACGCGCCGGAGGTGCGCGCCTTGGCGAACCACGGGTCGTAGAACGGCGGCGAATCCAGCGACACGAAGCCGTAGTACGCCTTGCGAACCTTCCCCGCCGAGCACAGCAGCCCCAGGTCGGGTCCGCCGTAGCCGACCACGGTCAGATCCGTGATGTCCGAACGCAGGATGGCTCGCACCAGCGCCATCGGCTTGCGCCGTGACCCCCAGCCGCCGATGCCGATGGTCATCCCGCTGCGCAGCTCGCCGACGACCTCGTCGAGCGACATCCGCTTGTCTCGCATGGAAATTCCTCTCTACTGCCCGCTCTTGCGCGCCGCGAGATCGTCGTCGAACCGGGCGCGGATCTCGTCGGCGACGCCGGCGAGGTTGAGTTCGAAGGTGAATCCCTGCTCGTACCGGTAACTGCGGTGCACGTCCTGCACGTCGATGCCGTTCAGTGCCCGCTTGGCCGCCCGGATCACCCGGCCGTCCTTGGCCGCGATGTTCTTGGCCAGCTCCAAGGCGGCGGCGTCGAGTTCGGCGCGCGGCACCACCTGGTAGACCGAGCCGTAGTGGTGCAACTGCTGTGCGGTGATGGTGCTCGCGGTGTAGAACAGCGCCCGCATCAGGTGCTGGGGTACCAGCCGCGCGAGGTGGGTCGCCGCGCCGAGGGCGCCGCGGTCGACCTCGGGCAGCCCGAAGGTGGCGTCGTCGGAGGCGATCACCACATCCGCGTTGCCCACCAGTCCGATGCCGCCGCCGAGGCAGAAGCCCTGGACCACCGCGATCACCGGCACCTGGCACTCGTACACCGCGGCGAACGCCTCGAAGCAGCCGTGATTGGCGTCGATCAGCGCCTGGTGGCCCGGCTTGCTCTGGATCTCCTTGATGTCCACGCCCGCGTTGAACCCGCGGTTCTCCGCGCGCAGCACCACCACCTTGGTGTCCGGATCCCGGCCCGCCGCGCGCACTTCGTCGGCGATGGCGAACCAGCCGTCGGTAGGGATGGCGTTGACCGGCGGATAGTCCACCGTGACCACGCTGATGCCGGTCGATTCGGAGTGGCGGTTGATCCCCATGGCACTTCCCGTCGTGTGGTGAACGCATTGGCAAAGCAAGCAGTTGCTTGGTAGGTTAGCACGGTGGCACTCGAAATCGATCTGGCCGAGCGCGTCGTTCTGGTGACCGGCGGCGTGCGCGGCGTCGGCGCGGGCGTGAGCAAGGCGTTCCTGGCCGCGGGCGCGACCGTTGTGGCGTGCGCGCGGCGACCGGCGGACGCGCCCGTCGAAGTCGACGGGCGCGCGATCGAGTACATGCCTTGCGATGTGCGGGACGCGGACGCGGTGCGCGCGCTGGTCGATGGGATCGTCGAGCGCCACGGCCGCCTCGACCATCTGGTCAACAACGCCGGTGGCGCTCCCTTCGCGCTCGCCGCCGACGCGAGCAAGAACTTCCACACCAAGATCGTCGAGCTGAACCTGCTCGCTCCGCTGCTGATGGCGCAGGCCGCCAACGCGGTGATGCAGCGGCAGGACGAGGGCGGCTCGATCGTGAATGTCTCGAGCGTCAGCGGGCACCGTCCGTCGCCGGGCACCGCGGCCTACGGTGCGGCCAAGGCGGGCATGGACAGCCTCACCGGCTCGCTCGCCGTCGAGTGGGCCCCGAAAGTGCGGGTGAACTCGCTGGTGGTGGGCCCGGTGAACACCGAACTGAGTCAGCTGCACTACGGCGATCAGGACGGCGTCGACGCGGTGGGCCGGACCATCCCGCTGGGCCGCATGGCCCGCCCCGACGACGTCGGCCGCTGCGCGGTGTTCCTGGCCTCGCCGTTGGCCGCCTACGTCAGCGGCGCGACTCTGCTGGTGCACGGCGGGGGTGAGCGGCCCGCCTTCCTCGCCGCCTCCACCGCCGACCAGCAGTCCTGAACACACCGGAGGGGGAGCAGTCATGAGCGGTCGGTCGCGGCAGCGGAGCGGGACGATGAAGAGTCCCGCTCATAGCGGAAAGGGCCACCGAGCGCGAGCGGTCGGGTCGGGAGCCGGGAGCGGAGCGTAACCACGGAGGGCCCCGCTCATGCCGAAATCGGAAGCAGCATGAGCGGTCAGGCCCATCGGCAGCGGAGCTGACCACGAGGAGCCCCGCTCACATCGGAAAGGGACAAAGTATGGACACCGAGCAGATCTGCGCGGGGCGCGTCGTCATCGTCACCGGCGCGGGCCGGGGCATCGGCCGGGCGCACGCCCTCGCCTTCGCCGCGGCGGGCGCCCGCGTGGTGGTCAACGACATCGGTTCGACGCTGGACGGCGCGGCCACCGCGGAAACGCCCGCCGCTCAGGTGGTCGCGGAGATCGAGGCGCTCGGCGGCCAGGCAGTGGCCAACGGAGACGACGTCGCCGAGTGGGAAGGCGCCCGCAATCTCGTCCGCCAGGCCGTCGACACCTTCGGCAGGCTGGATGTGCTGGTGAACAACGCCGGTTTCGTGCGCGACCGGATGTTGGTCAACCTGAGCGAGGACGAGTGGGACGCGGTGGTCCGCGTGCACTTGAAGGGGCATTTCGCCACCATGCGGCACGCGATCGAGTACTGGCGCGCGGAGGCCAAGGCGGGCCGTCCGGTCGAGGGCCGGATCATCAACACCAGCTCCGGAGCGGGTCTGCAAGGCAGCGTGGGGCAGAGCAATTACGGCGCCGCCAAGGCGGGCATCGCGGGCCTGACGCTGACCGCGGCGGCCGAATTCGCGCGCTATGGCGTGACGGTGAACGCGATCGCCCCGTCCGCGCGCACCAGGATGACCGAGACGGTGTTCGCGGACATGATGGCCAGACCGGAGGACGGCTTCGACGCGATGGCGCCGGAGAACGTGTCGCCGCTGGTGGTGTGGCTGGGCAGCACCCAGTCCGCGGCGGTGACCGGACGGGTGTTCGAGGTCGAGGGAGGCAAGGTGGCGCTGGCCGACGGCTGGCGGCACGGGGTGGCCGTGGACCGCGGCGCGCGCTGGGATCCGGCCGAACTCGGCCCCGTCGTGGCCGATCTGATCGCCAAGGCGACTCCGCCGGAGCCGGTGTACGGGGCCTGATCGGCTTCGCCCTTCCGAGGCGCGTTCGCGGCACGGGGTCTAATATGGGCACCCATCCGTTCGGAAAGTCCCGTGTGAGAGTGGCGACCGGGCACAGAACTGCGCTTCGACTGATGAGGGGAAGGCTCGGCGCATGGCAGGAGGTCGCGCATTCCGTGCGCTGGCAGCAGCCTGCGCCGTCGCGGGTTGCGCCCTGCTCGGCGGCCCGGCCGTCGCCGCCGCGCAACCTTCCTGCCCCTCGTGCGTCGCGGACCCCGCCCCGCCGCCCTATGACAGCGGTGATTCCTGGTATTCGCTGACCGTGCCCGGGCAGGAGGCGGAGATCAGCGCGCCTCCGGCCCATGCGACCGCCGAAACCGGTTTGGCCACAGCGGGTTCGGCGGCGGCTGGATCCGCCGCCGGTTCCGCCGGGCTGGGTGTGGTGCTGGGTTCCGGCTCCGCCGGTCTCGGTGTAGTGCTCGGCACCGGGTCTGCGGCCCTCGGTTCCGCTGCGGGCGGTTCCGGCTCCGCTGTCCTCGGGACCGGTTCGGCCGCACTGGCGACTGGCTCCGCCGCACTGGGTTCCGGTTCCGTCTTGCTGGGCGGTACGGGTTCTGCCGCGTTGGGTGCGGGTTCCGCCGCGTTGGGTGCGGGCTCGGCGGTTGTGGGTGGTACCGGTTCGGCTGTACTGGGTACGGGCTCCGCCGCGTTGGGCACGGGTTCCGCCATCCTCGGCGGCACCGGTTCCGCCGCGGTCGGCTCGGCAGGCCTCGGATCCGCAGGTGTCGGTTCGGCCGCGACCGGTTCGGCCGCAACGGGTTCGGCCGCGACCGGTTCGGCCGCAACGGGTTCGGCCGCAACGGGTTCGGCCGCAACGGGTTCGGCCGCAACGGGTTCCGCCGCGTTGGGGTCTGCTGCCGTCGGATCCGCGAGTCCCCTACTGCTGTTGTTGATTCCGCTCCCGCAGGTGACCGCTCCGCCCGCCCCCGCGCTGCCACCGGTGACCGTTCCTCCGGCGCCCGCCCCGGTGACACCGGGGACCTCGCCGATTCCGATCGCCGTGTCGACACTTCCACCGCTCGCCGCGCGGGAGCCCGATCTCGCCGCCCCGGCGTCTGATCTCGCCGCGCCGCCGCAGCAGCCCGCGACTCCGGCGGTCCTTCCGACCGGCTCCACCGACGCCCTTCCCGCGACGAAACTACTGCCGGTGATCGGCGGCCTGATCGCGCTCGGCCTCGCGGGAGCGGGGTCCGGCGTGATCAGCTTCCAGAGCGCGGCGGCCGCGCAAGCCAGGATCGACGCCGCCCGCGCCCAGTTCTTCCCGAGGCCGTGAGGGGGCAGCCGATGAGCGTGAGCCGCATACGCGGTGACCTGCGGTCCTACCGCCGAGTCGCCGCCGCCGTCGACGCGGTGTGCGCGGTGGCGGCCGACTTCGACGCGACCACCCTCGACGAAGTCGTGCACGCGATCGCGGGCGAGCGGCGTCGTGACATCGAAATCGCCAGTGCGCGACTGGGTCCCGGCATATGCGGGCAGCGCCGGCTCTACCCCGACCGCGACGTGATCGTGCTCGCCGAGACACTGCCGAGCCGCGAGCACACCCTCGCGCACGAACTGGGTCACATCGTCTTCGACCACGAAGGCGCCCCCGCGCCGGAAGTGACGCTGGAGGCGAGCGACGACCTGATCGCCTACATGCTCAGCCAGCGCGCGCATCAGCGGATCGTCGACGACGGCGCCGACGAGCTCGCCGAATGGGAGGCCGAGACGTTCGCCGCCATGCTGATGACCCGATTGCGCGTGTTCAACAGCCGGGGCGCGGGCGTCTCGGTTCTCCGATTCGACGAGGCGCTCGGATGATCCTGTGGTCGACGGCTCTGCTGGTCTGGATGGCCGCCGGCGCTCGGGTGGGTCGCGTCCTGGTCAAGCCCGCGACCACGGCCCGGGTGGCCATCGTCGTCGCGGTCGCCGCCGTCGCGCTCGCCGCGACCGTCGCGGTGCCCGAGATCGCTGTCGCGCTGGACGATCTCGCCCCGGACGGCGTGCCCGCGGGCCGACTGTCGGACGGCGTCGTCACCGCGAGCTGGATCGCGTTCACCACGGCCACCTCGGTGGTCGCCTCGGCCGCCTGGCCGGTGGTGTCGCGGCGCAACCTGCGGCAGGTCGCCCTGGTCGTCTACGGCGTCGGCCTTTGCGCGGCGATGGTCATGCTGACCTGGTCGTACACCTTCGGGTGGTCGGCGGTGGCCGCGGGCAGCGTGTTCGTCGTCGTCACCGGTCTGCGCACGCTGGACTGGACCGCGCTCGGCCGCGGTATCGCGCTCTACACGGCGGGCACGGCGGTGGTCGCGCTGCTCGCGGCAGGTCGGGTCCGGCGCGCGTTCCAGCACGCGCCCCCGGCCGCGCCCGGTAATCCCGCCTGGGCATGGCCGCTCTGGGGGCTCGCAAGCCTGCTCATCGCGCTCGGCGCGGTGTGGATCGTGGTGGAACTCTGGGTGCGCGCGCGGGTGCTGCTGCGCCGGATCCGCTCGCTGCACCGGACCATGGTCGGTCGCTTCCCCGAGGTGGTCGCCCACGAACAGAGCGGATTCTCCACGCAGCTCAAAGCTTCCGACCAGGTGGCGCAGATCATCGACGCACTGTATCTACAGTCCGGCGGCGGTCTCGTGCTCGCGGAACTGGCGCCGCCGCCTTCCTCGGTGGCCGACCGGGCCGCCCGGGTGGCGCGGTGGGCGCACGACCCGGCGGGGGAGACCCTTGTAGACGCACGGTGGATTGCTCCGCCCGAAGGCATTAGTCCCCGCGGCTGGGTCCAGGCCGTAGCACGGGCCTATCGGGCGAGCGCATCCGCACCCGCGCGAAATTGATCAACTTCGCGCGAATCCGATCAATCTGACGCAAATGCGCGCGACCGATCGGACTATTCGGACAGACCGGTTGGATCGGGAATCTCCTTCAGGGCTAAGCGCGGCCGACGAACCACCCCCGAATGTACTTATCCGACGCCCGATCCGAAGCGCAGCACTAACCGACGCGCGTCCGCGCCCCAATTTCTCGGGGCACCGACGCGCGCCGGTTGTGTGCTGTGCCCGCTTACGCGCGCATAACACAGCACAGTGCGACCCTGGGGGCCGCACTGTGCTGCCGTGCAGGAGAACCTATTCGGTGCCGTCCGGAGGAATTTCGGGCAAGCCCTCGCTTGCCCGCAACTTCTCCGCCATAGACGTGAGTAGATTCTGTGATTCTTCGGACAAGTCGAACGCTCTACTCGACAGCCGTCGCAGTCCATAGCCCTGCAGCTGGGACAGCAGCTCCAGATCGTGATCGATCTTGGCGGCATAGATGTCGTTGAAGAAGTAGTCCGGCTTGACTTTGAAGAACTTCGCCAGGGCGGCCACCGTCTCATCCGACGGGTTCGTCCGTTGTCCCGACCGCAACTGCGACAGGTACGGTTTCGAGATCGGATGTCCGGAGGCCGTCAGCGCCGCCGCAACCTCCGCGTTGGTGTGCGGCTTACGCCCCGGGGGATGCACGGTTTCGAACAGCTTGTTCAGCCGCGCCGCGAAATCAGCCATTGTGAGCCGCCCAATTCCCTTCGCTGTACTAACAGTCGTTATCTCGGATACGTATCATTGATATTAGCGGCTCAGTAACTGAAAACCTACGCCTGATTCCGGATTTCCTTGAAGCTTCTAGGTCGGATGGCGGCGAAGGGGCTGGGACGGTCGGGTTTGCGGGTCACCCCAAGGCCTCTCGAGAACCCGCGGTACGAACCGGTTCTGGCCCGTCGCTGCGGTCTCGGGAGAGGGGGTCTTGATAGCCGCAAGATAGCTGACATCTCATGAACTGGGCGGTACATGGGTTTGTGTGGCGTACGACACGTTTGCGCCCGTGGGGGATGAACGTTCAACCAACGCGCGCGAAATGGTTGAAGTCACAAACGTTCGATGATCGTTCCTGTCGCGAGTGCGCCACCGGCACACATGAGAACCATTGCGGTACTGCGATCGGAGCGCTCCAGTTCGTGCAAAGCCGTTGTGATGAGACGCGATCCGGTGGAGCCGACCGGATGTCCGAGGGCGATGGCACCACCGTTGACATTAACCCGGTCCATGTCGGGCTGGTGTACAGAGGCCCACGAAAGTGCGACCGACGCGAACGCTTCGTTGATCTCGAAGAGGTCGATGTCGCCGATATTCATGCCGGACCGCTCCAGCAGCCTGCTGCACGCCTGCACCGGGCCGTCGAGGTGGAACTCCGGCTCCGCGCCCACCACCGCTTGGGTGACGATCCGCGCTCGCGGCCGCAATCCGGCTCGCTGCGCGGCCTTTTCGTCCATCAGCAGCACGGCGGCGGCGCCGTCGGAGATCTGCGAGGACGATCCGGCGGTGTGCACGCCGCCCTCCAGTACCGGCTTCAGCTTCGCCAGGCCCTCGACGGTGGTCTCGCGCAGGCCCTGATCTCGCGACACATCGAGCTTTTCGCCGGTGGGGTTGCCTTCCTTGTCGACGGCGGGCGCGGTGACGGTGAGCACCTCGCGATCGAACCGGCCTTCCGCCCATGCCTGCCCGGCCAGGCGCTGCGAGCGCGCGCCGAACGCGTCCACATCCGCGCGAGTGATGCCGCGCCGCTTGGCGATTCGTTCGGCTGCCTCGAACTGGTTGGGCAGGTCGATGTTCCACGAGGCGGGCCTGCGCGGCCCGGCGTTCTCGCCGACGTTGGCGCCCAGCGGAACCCGGCTCATCGCCTCCACGCCGCAGGCCATGCCGATCTCGATGGCGTCGGCCGCGATCAGGCCCGCGATCAGATGGTTGGCCTGCTGGGCCGATCCGCACTGGGTGTCGATCGTGGTGGCGCCGACCTGCCACGGCAGGCCCGCGTGCAGCCAGGCGACCCGGGTGACGTTGTTGGACTGCTCGCCGGCCTGGGTGACGCAGCCGCCGATGACCTGTTCGACCGATGCGGGGTCCAGATGTGCGCGCTCGAGCAGCCCGCGCTGGGCCGCGCCCAGCAGTTCGGCCGCGTGCAGCCCTGACAGCCAGCCGCCGCGCTTGCCGATCGGGGTGCGTGCGGCCTCGACGATCACGGGTGTGCCCATGTCCAACCTCTCTTTACGGGACAGAAAACTGAAACGCGTTCATAGCACTTGCCAGGGGCGGATCTGTCCGGTTTCTTTCCTCATTCTCGCTCCTGTGCTTCAATGATTATAGAACGTGTTTCAGTTTGTCGAAGGAGACATCTGGTGGTAGACACTCGGAATGCCCGGCCGAATCTCCCGGACGGGTTCGACGTTACGGACCCCGACATCTACGCCGAGCGTGTTCCGGTCCAAGAGTTCGCCGAACTGCGCCGGACGGCGCCGATCTGGTGGAACCCGCAATCGCCGGACGTCAGCGGCTTCCACGACGAGGGCTTCTGGGTGGTGAGCAAGCACGCCGACGTCAAGGAGGTCTCGCGGCGCAGCGATGTGTTCTCCAGCTACGAGAACACCGCGATCCCGCGCTTCAACGACGACATCGCCCGGGAGCAGATCGAACTGCAGCGGATCGTCCTGTTGAACATGGACGCGCCCGAGCACACCAAGCTGCGCAAGATCATCTCGCGCGGCTTCACCCCGCGCGCCATCAACGGCCTGCGCGCGGAGCTGTCGGCCCGCGCGGAATCCATCGTGAAGGCGGCCGCCGAGGCGGGCTCCGGTGATTTCGTCACCCAGATCGCGTGCGAACTGCCGCTGCAGGCCATCGCCGAGCTGATCGGCGTCCCGCAGGAAGACCGGATGAAGGTCTTCACCTGGTCGAACGACATGACCGGCTACGACGACCCGGAGAGCACCGCCGACCCGGTCGCGGCGTCCGCCGAGATCCTGGGTTACGCCTACCAGATGGCGGCCTCCCGCAAGCAGTGCCCGGCCGACGACCTCGTCACCACGCTGATCGAGGCCGATGTCGACGGTGACAAGCTCAGCGAGGAGGAGTTCGGCTTCTTCGTGATCATGCTCGCGGTCGCGGGCAACGAGACCACCCGCAACGCCATCTCGCACGGCATGATGGCGTTCTTGGAGAACCCCGACCAGTGGGAGCTGTTCAAGAAGGAGCGCCCGGCCACGGCCGCCGACGAGATCATCCGGTGGGCCACGCCGGTCACCTCGTTCCAGCGGACCGCGCTGGAGGACACCGAGCTCGGCGGCGTGCAGATCAAGAAGGGCCAGCGGGTGGTCATGCTCTACCGCTCGGCCAACTTCGACGAGGACGTCTTCGACCACCCGGAGAAGTTCGACATCATGCGCACGGACAACCCGCACCTGGCCTTCGGCGGCACCGGCGCGCACTTCTGCATCGGGGCGAACCTCGCCCGGCTGGAGATCGATCTGATCTTCAACGCCATCGCCGATCACCTCCCCGACATCAGCAAGGTCGCCGACGCGAAGCGGCTGCGTTCGGGCTGGCTGAACGGGATCAAGGAGTTCCCGGTCGAGTACAAGACCTGCCCGGTCGCACACTGAGACACGAGAAAAGGCCCTCGCACCAGCACGGTGCGAGGGCCTTTTCGTATGACCTCAGCCGACCGGACGCGCGGTCTTCATGGCGCGATCGACCTCCCAGAACGCGCGCAGCGCGGTGATCTTGCCGTCGTCGTCCACCCGGTAGGTGAACACGCCGTCGGCGTCGATCAGGTGACCGCCGATGGTGCTGCGGATGGTGCCGGTGAAGGCGACTTCGTTGCCGCAGGCGAACGAGTCGCCGAACAGGAACTCGATCAGCTCGGTCTTCGCGATGGCCATGTCCCAGAACGCGGCGATGGCGTCGGTGCCGCGGTGGCCCTTGCCCTCCGGATCGAAGCCGGACGGGCCGATCGGGTCCTCCACGATGCCGTCCTCGGCGAACAGCGCGACCCAGGCCTGTTTGTCCCGCGCTCGCACGGCGGCCTGTGAGGCCAGGCCGGCAGCCCTGGCCGGATGCTCGGTTGCGGTGGTCATACGGCCTCCCTCGGCCAGCGGGTCGTCATCGTTCGGCAAGGACGGGTTCGGCGATGTACTGCTCGGCGAATTTGCGCAGCGAGTCCTGCTTGGCGGACAGTTCGCCGTCGAATCCGATGCCGTCGGCCAGCCAGGGCACCACGATCGCGTCGGTGACGCCCGCGTCGGCCAAGTCCTGATAGCCGGAGCGCCCGAACCGGTCGACGCACACCGCCTGGATCTCGAACGGCTCGCCGGATCGGCCGCACTCGGCGCGCAGCGCGTCGAGCTTGCCGATGGTGCCGCGCAGCTCCTCGTAGGTCATCATCGCCGAGGTCCAGCCGTCGCCCACCCGCGCCGCGCGCCGCAGTGCCGCGTCGGTGTGCCCGCCGATGTAGAACGGCACCGGCTCGCTCGGCGCCGGGCTGACCTGCAACGGATCGAAGTCGAAGAACTCGCCGTGGTACTCGGCCATGCCACCGGCCAGTACCAGTTTGATGACCTCGATCATCTCGTCCACCCGGGCGCCGCGCCGCGCGAAGGGCACCCCGCACCACTCGAATTCCTCGGGCGCCCAGCCGATTCCGACGCCGAAGCCGAAGCGGTTACCCGACAGGTTGGCCACCGAGCCGACCTGCCGGGCCAGCAGCAGCGGATTGCGGGAACCCAGCTTGAGCACGTTCGTGTAGAAGCGGATGCGGCTGGTGACGGCCGCCATGGCGGTCGCGCCGATGAGCGGGTCGACCCACGGCGTGTCCGGGCCCCAGAACCTGCTGCCGTCGGCGGTGTAGGGGTACTTCGCCGCCGCCGACTTCATGTAGAACAGCGAATCCGGCAGCGCGATCGACGAGAAGCCGCACTCCTCGGCGGTTTTCGCGAGTTCGGTCAGCTGGTCCAGTGGACTCAGCGCGATGCCGACGGTGAACTTCAGCGGCATCACCGCCGCTCCGATCCGACCACCCACATCGAGAAGTACTGTGACCCGCCGCCGTAGGCGTGGCCGAGCGCTTTACGCGCGCCCTCGACCTGATAGTCCCCGGCCCGCTGCATGATCTGCTTGGCGGCCTCGGCGAACCGGATCAGTCCGGAGGCGCCGATCGGGTTGGACGAGAGCACGCCGCCGGACGGATTGACCGGAAGAGCGCCGCCGATCTCGGTCTCGCCCTTGTCGGTGAGCTTCCACCCGTCGCCCTGCGGCGCGAAGCCGAGGTTCTCCAGCCACATCGGCTCGAACCAGGAGAACGGGACGTAGATCTCGGCCACGTCGATCTCTTCGAGCGGGTTGGTGATACCCGCCGCCTCCCACAGCGCGGCGGCCGCGTCCCGGCCCGCCTGGGGATTGACCTGGTCGCGCCCGGCGAAGGTGGTCGGCTCGGTGCGCATCGCGGTGGCGTGCACCCAGGCGACCTTCCGGCCGGTGGCCTCGACCGCTTCGGCGGCCTCCGCGTCGCCGAGCACGATCGCGCACGCGCCGTCGGAGGAGGGGCAGGTCTCGTCGAAGCGGATCGGATCCCACAGCATCTGCGAGGCGAGCACCGATTCCATCGTGATGTCGGGCTGCTTCAGATGCGCGAGCGGATTCTTGGCGCCGTTGCGGCGATCCTTCGCCGCGACCATGGCGCCGATATGGCCCGGTGCGTTGGAGCGCCGGATGTAGGAGCGCACGTGCGGAGCGAAGTACCCGCCCGCACCCGCGCCGACCGGCATGGTGAACGGGACCGGAATCGACAACGCCCACATGGCGTTCGACTCCGACTGCTTCTCCCACGCCACCGCGAGCACGCGCTTGTGCACGCCCGCCTGCACCAGATTGGTCGCGACGATGCCGGTGGAGCCGCCCACCGAACCGGCGGTGTGCACCCGTAGCAGCGGCTTTCCGGTGGCGCCGAGCGCGTCCGCCATGAACAGCTCGGGCATCATGACGCCCTCGAATCCGTCCGGCGCCTTGCCGACCACGACCGCGTCGATATCGGCGATGGTGAGACCGGCGTCGGCGAGCGCACGATCGATGGCCTCGCGGCACATCCCCGCCATGGACACGTCGGTCCGTTTCGTCACGTGATGGGTTTGTCCGGTGCCGAGCACCGCCGCTGGCAAGCTCATCGGTTCTCCGATCCCAAGACGGTCACAAGGTTCTGCTGAAGCGCGGGGCCGCTGGTGGCATGGGCCAACGCACGATCCGCCGAGCCCGCGATGATCGCCTCGGCCGCGAAGCCGATGCGCTCCAGGCCCGCGGCGAACATCGGGTGGGCCGCGAGCGCGCCGCCGGACGGATTCACCTTCGTGCCGTTCTTCAGCCCGATCGCCTCGGCGAGGATCAGCTGCTGATGACTGAACGGCGCGTGCAACTCGGCGACGTCGAAATCGCTGACGTCACCGCCGGTGACCGCCTTGGCCGCGGCCGCCGTCGACGGCGAGACGGTGAGGTCGCGCGCACCGAGCACGGGAGTGTCGATTCGATGCGCCATGCCGGTGATCCACGCCGGGCGCTCGCACAGTTCGCGAGCGCGGTCGCCGACGGCGAGCACGATCGCGGCCGCGCCGTCGGTGATCGGCGCGATGTCGTGCGCGCGCAGCGGATCGGCGACATAGGGCCGGTCGAGCAGGCTGTCCGCGTCACCGGACGCCCCGGCGACCACGGCCGCCATGTCCCGTTCGGTCCAGCGTCCCGCGTCGAGGCCCGCGCGCGCTTGCAGGCCCGCGATGGACCATGCGTCCGGCCACAGCGGCGCGACGACGTACGGGTCCAGCTGCATGGTGAGCACCTGGCGCAGCGTGCCCGCGGAGGACTTGCCGAAGCCGTACACCAGCGCCGTCTTCGCCTGTCCCGAACGCAGTTTCACCCACGCCTCGTACAGCGCCCATGCCGCGTCCATCTCCACGTGCGATTCGTTGATCGGCGGCACCGCGCCGATGGCGTCGATCGCGGAGATGAACGAGAAGGCCCGTCCGGCAAGGTAATCGGACGAGCCCGAGCACCAGAAGTCGATATCGGACTTGGTGATGCCGAGCCGGCCGTAGAGCTGCTGGAAGCAGGGCACCAGCATCTCGACACCGTTGGTGGTGCCGAAGGTCTCCGGCACGTGCGGCGCGTGGGCGAAACCCACGACCGCGATGTCGGTGGCGTTGTCAGTCAACGTGCGCCTCTCTCAGAGGTGATGGGAGTAGGTCTCGTAATCGGCGTCCGGCTCGCCGGTGGGACGGAAGTGGTCCACGTTCTCCAGGCCGTAGCCCCACTCCTCGCGCGGCTTCCACACCGCCTCCACCCGCATGCCCATGCGCACCTCGCTCGCGTCGCAGCCGAGCACCAGGTGCAGCACCGGGATGTCCGCGCCGTCCAGCAGCACATAGGCCGCGACGTACGGCGGCTTGATCCGCTGCCCCAGGAACGGCACGTTGACGATGCAGAAGGTGGTCACCGTGCCGCGGTCGGACAACTCGATGTACTCGTCGGTCGGCCTGCCGTCGGTCGGATTCGCGCCGCGCGGCGGGAAGTAGACCTTGCCCCCGGCGTCGGTGCGCGCGCCGATCAGCTTGCCTTCGGCGAGTCCGCGCAGGTAGACGGTCTCCTGCGGCGAGGCGGTGTGCTTGTAGGACAGATCGACCGGCGTGACGAGCATGGTGACCGGATCGGCCCCGGCGGACGCCACCGGCACGGCGGGCTTCTCGCCCGGCTCGAAGCAGACGATGTCGCGAATGCTGCCCTCGGTCTGCTCGGCCCACCGGGCGGTGACCCGCAAGCCTTTCCGGATGTCCTCCGGCCCGGCCACGTCGACCGCGTGCAGCAGCGTCGTGTCCGCGCCGTCCAATCGGATCAGCGCCCAGGCGAAGGGGCGGTCGAACGGCTGGCCGGGCAGCGGCTCGCGCACCCAGGTCCAGGATTCGACGGTGCCGGTGTCGGCGACGTCGACGAATTCGGTCAGCGGTTCGGCGGTGATCGGATCGTATTCCGGCGGCGGCACGATCACCCGTCCGTCCGAGCCGCGCGCGCCGACGATTTTGTGATCGCGCAACCGCGTCAGAAACGTCCCGATGGTGGAGCCGACGGAGCGGGTGTAATCGAAACGCACCCGTAGGGGCGCGCTGAGTACATCGGGCACGGCCGCTGTGTTCAATGCCGTGCCGCTACCACCAGCGATTGCCGTGGATGCAGTATTCCCCTGAGTCACGATATCGAGTAGAACAGGTTCTAACTCTGGTGGCAAGCAGTTGACTGGAAAGGGGTCCGGCGTGAAGTTCGGATTGCAACTCGGGTACTGGATGGCCCAGCCGCCCGCGAACGCGGGGGAGTTGGTGGCGGCGGCCGAGGAAGCCGGGTTCGACGCCGTGTTCGCCGCCGAATCGTGGGGGTCGGACGCCTTCGGCCCGCTCACCTGGTGGGGCTCGGCGACGCGGCGGGTGCGCCTCGGCACGTCGGTGGTGCAGATGTCGGCGCGCACGCCCGCGGCGACGGCCATGCACGCGCTCACCCTCGATCACCTCAGCGGCGGCCGCGCGATCCTGGGCCTGGGCGTCTCGGGTCCGCAGGTGGTGGAGGGCTGGTACGGCCAGCCGTTCGCCAAGCCGTTGCAGCGCACCCGCGAGTACGTCGGGATCGTGCGTCAGGTGCTGGCCCGGCAGGCGCCGGTCACCAGCGACGGCCCGCACTACCCGCTGCCCTATACCGGGCCGGGCTCGATCGGGCTCGGTAAGCCGCTGAAGCCGATCGTGCATCCGCTACGTGCGGATCTGCCGATCTGGCTGGGCGCAGAGGGGCCGAAGAACGTCGCGCTCACCGCCGAGATCGCCGACGGCTGGCTGGCCATCTACTACGCGCCACGGCTGGCCGGGATGTACAACGACTGGCTCGACGAGGGCTTCGCGCGGGCAGGGGCGCGGCGTAGCCGCGACGATTTCGAGATCGCCGCCAGTTGTCAGGTGGTGATCACCGACGACCCGGCGAGTGAGCTGGAGCGGATGCGCTGGATCATGGCGCTCTACATCGGCGGCATGGGCGCGCCCGAGCTGAACTTCCACGCCCAGGTGTACCGGCGGATGGGGTACGAGCGCGAGGTCGACGAGATCGGCCGGCTGTTCCAGTCCGGCAAGAAGGCCGAGGCGGCGGCGGTGGTGCCGGACGAGCTGATTCTGGACACCGCGATCATCGGCGACGAGGAGCATGTCCGCAAGCAGCTGCGGGTCTGGGAGTCCGCGGGCGTCACCATGATGCTGGTGTCGGTTCCCGATGTCGCGCAATTGCATCGGCTGGCCCCCCTTGTCGAACAGTAGAACACGTTCTAGATTCAATGGGGTGACTGCCTCACCCGCCCCGTCGGCTCCGCCTCCTCACCATCCCCCCGCGCAGGAGTCAGTGAAAATTCTCGGTCTGTGGAACATCGCCGAAGCCGAGCCCGATCGGATTGCGATGGTCGATCCCTCGGGCCGGGAGGTGACGTATCGCGAATTGGCCACGCTCGCCAATCGTTACGCCACCGGCCTGCGCGGGCTCGGCCTGCAAACCGGTGACGTGCTGGTGAGCATGGTGCACAACTGCGTGGAGGCGATCGCGGCGTATTTCGCGGCCTACCAGTCCGGGTTGTACATCGTCGCGGTGAACTGGCATCTCACCGGTCCGGAGGTCGCCTACATCCTGGCCGACAGCGAGGCGAAGGCGTTCATCGCCAGCGATCGCTTCGCCGCCGCCGCCCAGGCCGCCGCCGACGAGGCGGGGCTGCCCGCGACGGCGCGCTTCGCGGTGGGCGAGATCGAGGGTTTCAAGTCGGTGGCCTGGCTCGGCGCCGCGGACACCGGGCGTCCGTCCGACCGCAGCACGGGCGCGCCCATGCTCTACACCTCCGGAACCACCGGGCGGCCCAAGGGAGTACGGCGGCCGCTCACCGGCGCGGACCCCGATGTCGTCCCGCCGCACACCACCGCGTTCTTCGGCCTGTTCGAGCTCGCGCCCTACGACGACCACGTGCACATCTGCGGCTCGCCGCTGTACCACACGGCGGTGCTGAACTTCGCCACCATCTCGATCCAGCTGGGCCACAAGCTCGTTCTGATGGATCGCTGGGACGCCGAGGACATGCTGCGGCTGATCGACAAGCACCGGGTGACGCACAGCCACATGGTGCCCACCCAGTTCCACCGCCTGCTGGCCCTGCCGGAGGAGGTGCGCGCCAAGTACGACGTGTCCTCGCTGCGCAGCATGGTGCACGGCGCGGCGCCCTGCCCGCAGGAGACCAAGCGGCAGATGCTCGAGTGGTGGGGTCCGACGGTCACCGAGTACTACGCGGCCACCGAGGGCGGCGGCACGGTGATCAACGGCGCCGAGTGGCTGCGCAAGCCGGGCTCGGTCGGTAAGGCGTGGCCGTGGTCGGTGATCAAGGTGCTCAGCGAGGAAGACGGCTCCGAGGTGCCTGCCGGCGAGACCGGCCTGGTGTACATGCGGATGGGCGCTTCGAGTTTCGAGTACCACCACGACAAGGCCAAGACCGACGACTCGCGCGTCGGTGACCTGTTCACCGTGGGGGATATCGGGCACCTCGACGAGGACGGCTACCTCTACCTGCACGACCGGCGCTCGGACCTGATCCTCTCCGGCGGCGTGAACATCTACCCCGCGGAGGTCGAGAACGTCTTGATCACCCACCCGAAGGTCGTCGACGTGGCGGTTTTCGGTGTGCCGCATCCGGATTGGGGCCAGGAGGTGAAGGCGGTCGTGCAGCCGGCCGCCGGAGCGGAGGGCGGCGACGCGCTCACCGAGGAACTGCTGGCCTTCGCCGCCACGCAATTGGCGAAGTACAAGATGCCCAAGTCGATCGACTATCTGCCGGAACTGCCGCGCGACCCGAACGGGAAGCTCTACAAGCGCAAGCTGCGTGAGCGGTACATCCCCGCGTCCTGAGGAGACGAGGCGGCCGTGTAGCCGGTCTGCTGGGGCTGCGGCCCGGCCGCGCGACGACGCCGAAAGCGAATGCGCCCTTCACGAAGGGCGCATTCGCGCGTTCGGGGTCAGATACTCTCGCGCAGTTCGGGCGCGAGGCCGAAGAGCGGGAACAGCTTCTCGGTGTCGAGGAAGAAGTTCAGCCCGGCGATGGTGTCGCCATCGAGTTCCAGCACGGTGATCGACCACGGCACCCATACCCCCGGCTCGTCGCCCGGCTTGTAGTGGCCGAAGGCGGGCAAGCCGTTGGCGCCCTCCAGGCGGACCAGTCGCGAATCGCGGCAAGCGCTTCCGTGGCCGAGCATGAACGCGGCCACGTTCTCCGGGCCCGAGATCCACAGCTCGATCGGCGGCATGGACAGCGCCACATCCGCTTTCAACAGGGTGGTGAGGGTGTCCATGTCGTAGGACTCGAACGCCTTGACGAAGTTGTCCACCAGTCTGCGCTGATCTTCGTCGGACTCGTCGAAGGTGTCGGTGGCGGCGGGCTGGACCTTGGACATGGTCGCGCGCGCCCGTTGCAGCGCGCTGTTGACCGACGCGGGCGACATGGTGAGCGCCTCGGCGGTCTCGTTGGCGGAGAACCGCAGCACCTCGCGCATGATCAGGATCGCGCGCTGGGTGGCGGGCAGATGCTGGCAGGCCGCGACGAAGGCCAGGCGCAGGGTGTCTTTCGCGCTGGCGTGATCGGCCGGATCGGCGCCGAAGGCCAGCGCGTTCGGGATGGGCTCGATCCACACGTAGTCCGGCTGCGGTGCGGGCAGCGGCGAATCCGGCCGCGACGGACCGGACAGGTCCATCGGCCTCGCCCGGCGCTGCGGGCCGTCGAGCATGTCCAGGCAGACGTTCGTGGTGATCTTGTACAGCCAGGAGCGGAGGCTGGCGCGGCCCTCGAACGAGTCGTAGGACTTCCACGCCCTGGTCAGGGTCTCCTGCACCGCGTCCTCCGCTTCGAAGGAGGAACCGAGCATGCGGTAGGCGTACGCGCACAGCTCTCGGCGATGGGTCTCGAACGCGGCGAGCACCTCGGGAGCGAGGCCGGCGGAGGAGCCGGGCGAGTCGTTCATGGGTGTCACCATGCCACAGGCCACCGACACAGAACAGGACCGCGAACTCGAGGGCGGCGCTGATCAAGATCGTTAAACCTGCCCGGCGTGTGGGATGTGACACCGACGCTTCCGCGATGAGTTCGCCGTCCGGGGCACGTCCTATCCAGTGACACGAACGGACTTGCTCGAGAGGAAGAGGCCATGAGCAGCAAGATGATCTTCATCAATCTCCCGGTCGCGGATCTACACCGGTCGATGGCGTTCTATGAGGCGCTGGGGTGGAAGGTCAACCAGGAATTCACCGACGACAACGCCGCCTGCATCGTGGTGGACGACAACATCTGCCTGATGCTGCTCATCAAGGATTTCTTCACCACCTTCAGCAAGCGGCCGGTGGCCGATACCAAGACGGCGATCAACGCCGCGTACGCGCTCGCGCTCGGCAGCGCCGCAGAGGTCGACAGCCTGACCGAAGCCGCTGTCGCGGCGGGCGCGACCGAAGAGGTGAACGAGGACAAGCGGGCGCAGGAGGCGCAGGTCGGCATGCACGGCCGCACCTTCATCGACCCGGACGGCCATCAGTGGGAGCCGTTCTGGATGGACTACCCGGGCGCCGACTGAGCCCGGCGAGGGGTCGCCCCCGGATGCGGGAGCGCATCGGGGGGCGTTGGGCTCCGCCGGGATTCTCAGTTTCCGTTGAAAGAGGGCTTGCGCTTCTCCGCGAACGCGCGCGGCCCTTCTTTGGCATCCGCCGAGCGGAACACCGACATGCCGAGCTTGGCGTCGATCTCGAAGGCGTCCTCCTCCGGCATGGCCTCCGTCTCCCGGATGGTGCGCAGGATGGCCTGCACGGCGAGGGGTCCGTTGGCGGCGATCTGCCCCGCGATCTCCAGCGCCTTGTCCAGTGCGGTGCCGTCCGGGACGACGTGGCCGATCAGGCCGATCTCCTTGGCCTCGGCGGCGGTGAGGTGCCGGCCGGTGAGCAGGATTTCCGCGGCCACGGTGTAGGGGATCTGGCGGACCAGCCGCACCGCCGAGCCGCCCAGCGGGAACAGGCCCCACCGTGCCTCGGACACACCGAATTTCGCGCTCTCCCCGGCCACCCGGATGTCGGTGCCCTGCAGGATCTCGGTACCGCCCGCGATGGCCGGGCCCTCGACCGCCGCGATCAGCGGCTTGGTCAGCCTGCGGCCCTTGAGCAGCGCCTCCAGCTTGGCCGGATTCCAGCCGCCGCCCTCGATGGTGTCGCCGGGGTGCTCGGAGGTCATGCCCTTGAGATCGGCGCCCGCGCAGAACGCCCCGCCCGCGCCGGTCAGGATCGCGACCCGGATCTCCGGGTCCGCGTCCACCTGACTCCAGGCGTCTTTCATGATCGCCATCATCTCCCCCGACAGCGCGTTGCGCGCCTCGGGCCGGTTCATGGTGACGATGAGGACATGGTCGCGCTTCTCGACGAGACAGTGCGGCATCGCTGATTCTCCTGACTTCGAGCCTTGTCAGAAACAGTAACACGTTCTATTTTTATGGTTGTGAGCTACAACATAGCGGACCTTGTCGAACATGCCGTCGACCTGATGCCCGACCGCGTCGCGCTGGCCGACGACGGCCGCGAGGTCACCTACGCCCAGTTGGAGGAGCGGGCCAATAAACTCGCTCACTACCTGCAAAAACAGGGAGTCCGGCCGGGTGACAAGGTAGGCATTTACTCACGCAACACGATCGAGGCCGTCGAGGCCATGGTCGCGATCTTCAAGGCACGGGCCGTGATGATCAACGTGAACTTCCGATATGTCGAGAACGAGTTGCAGTACATCTTCGACAACTCGGACATGGTCGCGCTGATCCATGAGCGGCGCTACAGCGACAAGGTCGCTGCCGTCCGGGCGAAGACGCCGCAGCTGCGCACGGTCGTCGTCGTCGACGACGATACGACCGGCACGATCGCCACCGCAGCCGATTCGGTGGATTACGAGACAGTGCTCGCGCAGTCCTCGGGCGAGCGCGACTTCGGCGAACGTTCCCCGGACGACCTGTACATGGTCTATACCGGCGGAACCACCGGCATGCCCAAAGGCGTGATGTGGCGTCAGGAGGACGTCTGGCGCGTGCTCGGCGCGGGCATCAACTTCATCACCGGCGAATACGTCCAGGACGAGTGGGAATTGGCGAAGGTCGGCGCGGGCAGCCCGCCGATGGTGCGTTTCCCGATCCCGCCGATGATCCACGGCGGCGCGCAGTGGGCCACGTTCCACAGCCTGTTCGGCGGCGGTAAAGCCGTGATGATCCCGGAGTTCTCCGGGCACGGCGTGTGGCGGGCGATCGACAAGCACAAGATCAACCTGATCTTCATCACCGGTGACGCGATGGCGCGCCCGATGCTCGACGCGCTCATCGAAGGCAACCCGGAGACCGGTCAGCCCTACGACCTTTCCAGCCTGTACGTGATGGCCAGCAGCGCGGCGCTGTTCTCGCCCTCGCTCAAGGACCAGTTCCTCGAGCTGCTGCCCAACCGGATGATCTCCGATTCGATCGGCTCCTCGGAAACCGGTTTCGGCGGTATCGCCATCGTGGCCAAGGGCGCGACGCACACCGGGGGACCGCGGGTGAAGATCGACGCTTCCACCGATGTGCTCGACGAGAACGGCAATCCGGTGCGGCCCGGCTCCGGTGAGGTCGGCATCCTGGCCCGTCGCGGGCACATCCCGCTCGGCTACTACAAGGACGAGGCGAAGACCGCCGCGACCTTCAAGGAGTTCAACGGGATCCGCTACGCAATCCCCGGCGACTACGCGCGCGTCGAGGAGGACGGCACGGTCACCATGCTCGGCCGCGGCTCGGTCAGCATCAACAGCGGCGGCGAGAAGATCTACCCCGAGGAGGTCGAGGGCGCGCTCAAGACGCACCCCGAGATCTTCGACGCGCTGGTGGTGGGCATCGAGGACGAGCGCTGGGGCCAGCGGGTGGTCGCGGTCGTGCAATGCCGCGGCGCGTCCCGCCCCACCCTGGAGGAACTGCGCCCCATGCTCACCCAGGAGATCGCGTCCTACAAACTGCCCCGCAGCCTGTGGTTCGTCGACGAGATCAAGCGCTCCCCGGCGGGCAAGCCCGACTATCGCTGGGCCAAGGAGCAAACCCAGTCCCGCCCCGCCGACGACCACGCGGTGGCGAGCGCGAAGTAGCAACCCGGCCTCATGTGTCGGCCCCCGTTCCCCGGACAGTGGCCGACCATGAAGGCATCCGCCGGGATATCAGCGCCGCCGATCGGTCTGCCGGGGATGCCCGGTACCGGCGAGTGTCAGGTACAGCGTCCGGTTGGCGTCATCGATCGCGTACCAGATCCGGCCGCCTCCGGTGATCTCGTACTGCCATTGCTCCAATTCCGCGCCACCGAGTTTGACCGATTCGAGGTCATATTTCAGGCGGTGCTGCCGGGACGGATTCGCCGTGCTGCGAGGGTCACTGGTGATATCGACCCATGCGCGGTCGAGATTTCCGGGTGCCTGAGCGAGTAGCTCGGCCCACCCTCGCGCGGCATTCAGGCTGTGCACGACCACACGCCAGGGATTGGGTCGCGGTATCTCATCGCCACGGTGCAGCTTCATCCGGCTGTTCCGGGCCGGGAGACCTCGGTGAATTCCTCCGGGTCGAACGGCCCGGTCAGTCGGCGCGCGAGTTCCGGTTGGGCGTAGATCTCGGCGGTGCTGCGCCAGGCGATCAGATCGCGGGCGAACGGGATGAACAGTCCGGTATCAGCCCCTGCGATCAACTGATCCAGCAGTTCGGTCACTGCCTCGGTGCGACCGGTCTCGGGCAACCATTTCAGCCACGGGAGTTCTTCGGCGAAGACCTCCTCTGCGAGGGATCTGTTCGACCGGGCGATGATGGCGAGAGTGCGGGCGAGCAGTCGCGTCGCCGTCTCCTTGGCCTCGAATCGCTCGGAGCGAGACAGCACCAGATTCTCCGCGTCCCGGCGCTCCAGGATGACGTCGGCGTCGTCCAATGCGGGAAACACCGACGTCTGTTTACGGATCAAGTCGCTGAACGGGAAGCTTTTCGAGGTCACGGGACCATCTTACGCCTAGTTCTGAAGTAGTTCAGTTATCCGGAACCGATGGCAAATACGAGTTGCTGTGCAACTGTCGGAGCGCTGTCCGACTCGGCTCGCTGGGGCTCGCGCAACCTCAGCGGTTGGCGAGTTCGGCCAGCTGATAGGCGAGGCGGTGGCGGAAGGCGGGGATGCGGGAGACGGTGGTGAGGATCAGGTTGCGCGCTGTGCGGGCGGGGCGGCGGCGCAGGGTCGCCATCTTGGTCATGCGGTCGGTGAACGAGACGACGCCGAGGGCCACGGGGCGGCGGGTGGTCTCGTACTCGTCCAGCAGTGTGTCGGGCTCGCCCGCGAGGACTCGCGCCAGCAACGGGCCGAGGGTGGCGGCGTCCTGGATGCCGGTGTTCATGCCCTGCCCGCCCGCCGGGCTGTGCACGTGCGCGGCGTCGCCCGCGAGCAGGATGCGGCCGTTGCGGTAATGGTCGGCGACTCGGTGGTGCACGCGGAAGCGTGAACTCCACAGCACCTCGCGAACCCGCACCGCGCCGCCGGGGCCGCGGGCGTCCAGGAGGGCCTGGATCTGTTCCGCGGTCGAGTGCTCGGGCGCGGTTTCCAGGGTGGCGACCACGCGGTAGCGGTTCGGCTCGGCCTCGTCGGGCAGCGGCGCGACCACGGTGACGCCCTCCGGTGAAAGGTGCAGGGCCACCTCGTCGCGCGCGATCGGCCAGTCCATCCGCACGTCGGCGAGAACGAAGGATTCCGGGTACGACGCGCCGGTGAATCCGATGCCCGCTTGCTCGCGGACGACGCTGTGCATGCCGTCGGTGCCGACCACGTAGTCGGCGCGGATGCTGCCGGCGGCGCCCGTGGCGTCGGTGTATTCCACCGTGACGCCGTCGCCATCCTGGGCGACCCGGCCGACCTGGTAGGGCCGCTGCACGTCACCGCCCGCCTTCCGCAGCCGCTTCAGCAGCACCGCCTCGGTGGTGTCCTGCGGCGTCATCAGGGTGTAGGGGTAGCGCGTCGGGAGACCGTCGAAGTCGATGGTGGCCAAGGTCTTGCCGCCGTCGTGGACGGTGAAGCGCGCGACGATGTCGCCCGCCGCGACCAACTCGTCGGCGATGCCGAGTTCCTCGAGCACCTCGAGCGTCCTGGCGTGCACGACCGCCGCGCGGGAGGTGTTCGCGCCTTCGCTCTGCCGGTCGAGCAGGACGAAATCCACACCCGCGTCGGCCAGCGTGATGGCGGCGGTCAGCCCGGCGGGTCCTGCGCCGACGATCACGATGGAAGTGGTGGCGGGCAGCGGGTTCGGTGTGGCGTTCATCGGAACTCCTCATGTCAACGTTTGTAGGCCAACGTTTGTTGGCATAACCGTAGTCCCGCTCGGGCTAGGAAGTCAACAGTTGTTGGCCTACACTTGTTGGCATGACCGTAGATCCTGCTCGAGCCCCCGTTCGCCGCTCGGACGCGACGCGTGCGGCGATTCTGGACGCGGCCCGCGCACGGTTCGCCGCCGAGGGATTCCGCAAGGCGACCATTCGCGCCATCGCCGCCGACGCGGAAATCGACCCATCGATGGTCATGCGGTACTTCGGCAGCAAAGACGGACTCTTCGCGGCCGCGGTCGACGTCCGGTTGGATCTGCCCGACCTCGGCTCCGCGCAGCCGGACAGCCTGGGCGAGCTGCTGGTGCGCCGCTTCTTCGAGATCTGGGAAGAGCAGCCGAACAAGGAGGTGCTGCTGACGCTGCTGCGCTCATCGATCACCGACGAGGCGGTGGCCGACCGCGTCCGCGCCATCTTCGCCGAGCAGATCTTGCCCGCCGTCCTGCGTTTCGGCGATCCCGCCGACGCCCCCCGCCGTGGCGGCCTGATCGTCACCCAGATGCTCGGCCTCGCGTTGTGCCGCTACGTCCTGCGCCTGCCCCCGGTCGTCGCCCTGACCCGCGACCAGATCATCGCCGAGGTAGGCCCCACCCTCCAGCGCTACCTGACGTCGATCCCGGCCGATTGAAAGCGCGGTACGTTCGACTCATGGCCGACCTCGATCCCCGCTACGCCGCGCCGCGGCGAGACGGCTACGCCCGCGTTCAGGACACCGGCACGAATACGATCGACGCGCGCCGCGCGGCTTTCGAAGACGCGGCCGAGCATGTGTTGCGGGTCAGCGGCGAACTGAACCGGCGACTGGTCTGAGCGCAACGCGATTCGGCCCGCAGGGCATGGTGCCGTGCGGGCCGAATGTGCTCGGGTGCGGTTACGTGGCCAGCAGCGCGCCGAGGGCGCGCAGGTGGTCGGTGCTCGCGCCGAGGGCGAACTCGTTGTGTTTGGCGGCGGTGAAGTAGTTGTGCGCGATGTGGTCGCGGTCGATGCCGACGCCGCCGTGCACGTGGACAACGGTGTGGGCGACGCGATGGCCCGCGTCGGCGGCCCAGAACTTGGCGGTGTGCACCGCCTCGGCGGCGGGCAGGTCCTCCGACAGCAACCACGCCGCCTGGGTGACCGCCAGGCGCAGGCCCTGCACGTCGATGTAGGCGTCGGCGAGCCGTTGGGCGACGGCCTGGAAGCTGCCGACCGCCTTGCCGAACTGCTCGCGCTCCCTGGCGTACTCGGCGACCAGCTCGAGCGCCCGTTCCAGGGTGCCGAGCTGTAGGGCGCTCAGGCCGAGCCAGGCACGGGTGAGGATCCAGTCCAGGATCTCCGCCCCGTCGGCCACGGCGCCGATCAGTTCGGCGGGCGCATCGGTGAGCTCGACCGCGAACTCCGGGCTGCGGTCGACCACCTGTTGCGCGGTCACCGTCGCCGCCGCGGGATCGACCAGGAACACCGCGGTGGTTCCGGAGACCGTGGCGGGCACCAGGATCCGCTCGGCCCGGTTCGCGAAGGGCACGGTGGTCTTGGCGCCGGTCAGCCGCCAGCCGTCGCCGGTCTCGACCGCGCTCGTGGTCGGCGCGGCGGGTTCCCAGTTGCGCTCCTCGGCCAGCGCCACCGTGAGGATGACGCTGCCCGCGCCCGCCCGGGTCGCCAGATCCTGTTGCGCCGCATCGCCGAATCGTGCCAGCGCACCCGCGCCGAGCACGATCGACCACAGGTACGGCACGGCCGCGAGGTGCTTGCCGAGCTCGCGCAGGACGGCGGTCTGCTCGAGCGAGCCGAGGTCGCTGCCGCCGACCGATTCGGGCAGCGCCGCCGCGAGCACGCCGGTCTCGGCCAGCGAACTCCACAGCGGCCGGTCGAATCGCTCTTCGGCGGTATCGAGTTCGCGCAACCGGTCCGCGGTGACCAATTTCCCGCACACCTCGCCGGTCAGCCGGCGGAGATCGAGTTGGGCTTCGGTGGGGGTGAAATCCATGGTGGTCTCTCAGCTTTCGTCAGCGCGCGGCGGCGGGCTGCTTCAGGGCGGTCATGGCGATGATGTCGCGCTGCACCTCGTTGGTGCCGCCGCCGAAGGTGAGGATGAGCGCGGCGCGGTGCATCCGCTCCAGGCGGCCGCGCAATTGCGCGCCGGGGGAGTCCTGGCGCAGGTAGGCCTGCGGGCCGAGGACTTCCATGAGCGACCGGTAGGCCTCGGTGGCCAGCTCGGTGCCGTACACCTTGCAGGCGGAGGCGTCCCACGGGCGCGGAGCCGCGTCACCGCCCGCGTCGGCCCGGCTGGCGATCTCCCAGTTCAGCAGCTTGAGGTATTCCACCTTGGCGTGCACCTTGGCCAGGATGAGCTGCACCCATTCGCGGTCGATCACGCGGGAGCCGTCGCTCGCCTTGGTCTCGCGCGCCCATTCGGCGGTCTGGCGCAGCGCCAGCGCCAGCGGCGCGGCCGAGGTGAGCGCGACCCGCTCGTGGTTGAGCTGGTTGGTGATCAGCGCCCAGCCGCCGTTCTCCTGGCCCACCAGCGCGCTCGCGGGTACGCGAACGTCCTGGTAGTAGGTGGCGCTGGTGTCCGGCCCCGCCATGGTGTGCACCGGCGTCCACGAGAAGCCCTCGGCGGTGGTCGGCACGATGAGCATGCTGATGCCCTTGTGCTTCTTGGCGGTCGGATCGGTGCGCACGGCCAGCCAGACGTAGTCGGCGTAGGCGATCAGGCTGGTCCACATCTTCTGGCCGTTGATCACGTAGTCGTCGCCGTCGCGCACCGCGGTGGTGCGCAGACTGGCCAGGTCGGTGCCCGCGCCCGGCTCGGAGTAGCCGATGGAGAAGTGCAGTTCACCGGCCGCGATCTTGGGCAGGAAGAACTTCTTCTGCTCCGCGCTGCCGTAGTGCATGATCGTGGGCGCGACGGAGTTGATGGTCAGGAACGGCACCGGCGCGCCCGCGATCGCCGCCTCGTCGGTGAAGATCAGCTGGTCCATGGTGGGGCGGTCCTGGCCGCCGTATTCCTCGGGCCAGCCCAGCGCCAGCCAGCCGTCGTGGCCCATCTGCTGCACCACCTCGCGGTACACATTGCCCTGGCCGTACTCGCCGGTCTGCGCGCTCAGGGCCTCCCTGCGCTCAGGGGTGATGAGTCGCGCGAAGTAGTCGCGCAACTCCGCGCGCAGCTGCTCCTGTTGCGGCGTGTACGCAATGCGCATGGCAGAACCTCTTGGGGGATGGTCGGCCGACCGGGCTGGCGGAGTCGGCGGGGTGGGTGGGACGAGTCTTCGTCGAATCGGGTTTCCCCGATCATTGCATATGGACTGAAACATGTTCCAGTATTGATACTGAATCCCCCCGATGACGCCCCGGTGGAGCGGATCGGCTTGTTAGGCTTCGGCCAGAGTGGTGGTAAAGGAGTTGCCATGAAGATCAGTGTCGATCCAGACCAGTGCGAAGCGAATGGAATCTGTGTCGGAATCGCCCCCGACGTGTTCGAACTCGATGACGAGGACGTCCTGCACATCGCGAACGCGGACGTGCCCCCCGATCGGCTCGCCGATGTCGAGGACGCCGTCGCGCAATGTCCGAAGGCGGCGTTGCGGTTGCAGTGAGCGATGCTTGCCGTAAGTTGGAACACGTTCTAGAGTCGGCCGCGTGAGCAATGATCTGAGCCTTGCGGGCCGTGTAGCGATCGTGACCGGCGGCGGCGCCGGACTTGGGCGGGCCGAAGCGCTCGCGCTGGCCGGAGCCGGTGCGTCGGTGGTGGTCAACGACCTCGCGGAGTCGGAGGCGGTCGCGAGCACGCTCGGTTCGATCCGGGCGCTGGGCGCCAAGGCGGAGTTCGTCGCGGGCAGCATCGCCGAGCGCGCGACCGCCGACGCGCTGATCCGCACCGCCGAGGAGTCGTTCGGATCGGTCGACATCGTGGTCAACAACGCGGGCATCACCCGCGACCGGATGCTGTTCAACATGTCCGACGAGGACTTCGACGCGGTGCTCGCGGTGCATCTGCGCGGCCACTTCCTGCTCTCGCGCAATGCCGCCGCCTATTGGCGCGGCAAGTCGAAGCAGGCGGGCGCGCCGGTCTACGGCAGGCTGATCAATACCTCCTCGGAGGCCGGATTGCTCGGCCCGGAGGGGCAGGCCAACTACGGTGCCGCGAAGGCGGGCATCACCGCGCTGACTCTCTCGGCCGCGCGGGCCCTGTCGCGCTTCGGTGTGCGCGCCAACGCGATCGCGCCGCGGGCGCGCACCGCGATGACCGAGGCGGTGTTCAGCCCGGCCCCGGAGGGCGAGGCCGACCCGCTGTCACCCGATCACGTGGCCCGGCTGGTCGCCTACCTTGCCTCGCCTGCGGCCGAGGCGGTCAATGGACAGCTGTTCGTCGTCTACGGGGGAATGGTGGCGCTCATGGCGGCGCCGGTTGTCGAACGCCGGTTCGACGCGGCCGCGGGGGAGTGGTCGGCCAAGGATCTGGCCGACACGCTGGGCGGCTACTTCGCCGATCGCCCGGATGGGCGCACCTTCTCGGCGTCTTCGCTGGCAGAGCTGGGGTGAGCCGCGGAGGCTCGCCGCGGACCCGCTACTGATCAGTTGTCCAACTGTTGATCATGGGATCGGCGCTTGGTAGACATAGGGACGGGTTATGTCCTACCTCACAAAGGTGGGATCATCACCCGATGACACCGGTTCCAAATTTATATGCCGACTTTTCGGGAAATTGCACTTCAAAAGTATGAAAAGTGCTACCGGCAACACGGTGAACGTGTTCTAATCGTTCCGGCGGTGCGGCCACGGTGGAGATTCGCGCCGTGGGCTGTGTACGCCGGTTGAGCAAGGAGGATCGTGGATGAACGAGGTCCTTGCCGTGCCGTTGCGGGCCGTCGGTGGATTCTTCGAACTCACCGCTGATGTCGCACGCGCCAGCGTGCGCAGGCCCTTTCAATGGCGGGAGTTCATCGACCAGTCCTGGTTCATCGCGCGAGTTTCGATCGTGCCGACATTGCTGGTGGCCATTCCGTTCACCGTTCTGGTCAGCTTCACGTTGAACATTCTGTTGCGGGAGATCGGCGCGGCCGACCTCAGCGGGGCGGGCGCGGCATTCGGCGCGGTCACCCAGGTGGGGCCGATCGTCACCGTGCTCATCGTCGCGGGGGCGGGCGCCACCGCGATCTGCGCCGACCTGGGCGCGCGCACCATTCGCGAGGAAATCGACGCCATGCGGGTGCTGGGCATCAATCCGGTACAGCGCTTGGTGGTGCCCCGGGTGCTCGCGTCGATGTTCGTCGCGCTGATGCTCAACAGCCTGGTGTGCACCATCGGCATCGTCGGCGGATTTCTGTTCTCGGTGTATCTGCAAGATGTGAACCCCGGCGCGTTCGTCAATGGCATCACGCTGCTCACCCATCTGCCCGAGCTGATCATTTCGGAGGTGAAAGCCGGATTGTTCGGGCTGATCGCCGGACTGGTCGCCTGCTATCTGGGCTTGAATGTCAAAGGCGGACCCAAGAGTGTCGGTGATGCGGTGAATCAGACCGTAGTCTTCGCTTTTATGGCCCTGTTCGTGGTGAACGTGGTGGTCACCGCCGTCGGCATCAAGTTCACGGCGCGGTGACGCGATGGCCTTTGTAATCCAATCCCGCTTTCCCCGCACGGTCCGGCGAATGCGCAGGATGTCGGACTCGCTCGATTCGGTCGGCAAGCACGCGGTGTTCTATGCCCAGGCGCTCGGGTCCTTGCCGCGCGCGCTGGTGCACTACCGCACCGAGACCATCCGGCTGATCGCCGAGATCAGCATGGGTACCGGCGCGCTGGCGGTGATCGGCGGCACGGTGGTGATCGTCGGGTTCCTCACCCTGTTCGCGGGCGGCACCATCGCCGTGCAGGGCTACAGCTCACTGGGCAATATCGGCGTCGAGGCGCTGACCGGCTTCTTCGCGGCCTTCATCAACGTCCGCATCGCGGCGCCGGTGATCTCCGGCATCGGCCTGGCGGCCACCATCGGGGCGGGCTCGACCGCGCAATTGGGCGCGATGCGGGTCGCCGAGGAGATCGACGCGCTGGAGTCGATGGCGATCCGGCCGGTGCCCTACCTGGTCGGCACCCGCGTGCTGGCCGGGATGATCGCGATCGTCCCGCTCTACGCGCTCGCGGTGATCGCGTCGTTCCTGGCCAGCCGGTTCGCCACGGTCGTCATCTACGGCCAGTCGGCGGGCGTCTACGACCACTACTTCTCCACGTTCCTCATCCCGACCGACATCCTGTGGTCGTTCGCCCAGGCGATTCTCATGTCCTTGGCGATCATGATGATCCACACCTACTACGGCTACAACGCCGCGGGCGGCCCGGTCGGCGTGGGTGTCGCGGTGGGCAACGCGGTGCGGACCTCACTGGTCGCGGTCGTCACGGTGACCTTGCTGGTCTCGCTGGCCATCTACGGCACCTCCGGCAACTTCCACCTCTCCGGATAGCGACATGGCGGAATCGAAGCAAACGGAAAGCCGCCTGGGGCGGGCGCTGCGCGGCGGGCTCGGCCTGAAACTGGCCGGTATCACGATGGTGCTCGCGCTGGTCGCGATCTTCGCGGTCGCGATGATCATGTTCGTCGGCGGGTTCACGCCCACGGCCACCGTGACGGTGGACGCGCCGCGCAGCGGCCTGGTCCTTGACCCGGACGCCAAGGTGAAGGTGCGCGGGGTGGAGATCGGCCGCGTCGCGTCCGTCGACCACACCACCGAGGGCGCGAGGCTGAAACTGGCCCTCGACCCGGACCTGTTGAAACTGGTCCCCTCCAACGCGGACGTCGACATCCGGTCGACCACGGTGTTCGGCGCGAAGTACATCAACTTCATCGTTCCGCAGCAGCCGTCGTCCACCCCGCTGCGGCCGGGCGCGACCGTGACCGCGCAGCGGGTGACCGTCGAGTTCAACACCCTGTTCCAGCACCTGTCGGACGTGCTGGCCAAGATCGAGCCGGAGAAGCTGAACGCCACCCTGTCCGCGCTGGGTACGGCGCTGCAGGGCCGCGGGCAGAAACTCGGTGACCTGCTCACGCAGAGCGACGCCTACCTGCGCGACATCAACCCGTATCTGCCGACGCTGCGACAGGATCTGGCGAAGACCGGCGAGGTCACCGACCTGTACGCGGACACGGTGAACGACCTGCTGCGCACGGTGGACAACTTCACCGTCACCAGCAAGACCCTGGCCCAGGAGCAGGACAGCCTGGACAACGTTCTGGTGAACCTCACCGGCCTGGCCGACACCACCGGCTCGGTCTTGCGCGACAACGAGAATCAGCTCGGCACCGCGCTGGATCTGCTGCGCCCGACCACCGGGCTGCTCGACGAGTACGCGCCCGCGCTGTACTGCCTCATCGGCGGCCTCGGCAAGGCGCTGCCCCTGGGTGAGGCGGTCTTCGGCGGGTTGCAGGAAGGCGTCGCGCTGAACACCGGCTTCATGTACGGCGCGAAGCCGTATACCTACCCGGAGGATCTGCCCAAGGTCAACGCGACCGGCGGCCCGCAATGCGGGGGCATCCTGGACCGGGTGCCGGGCAGCCACTCGGACTATGTCGTCACCGATACCTCGGAAGGCCACGTGTACACACCGTCGACGACGCTGAGTGTGAACCCGCCGAAGATCTTCCAGCTCCTGTTCGCCGGACTACCGGGGGTGCCGCGCCCGTGAGGAATACCGCGACCACCGTCAAACTGGCGATCTTCACGCTGGTGATGGCGCTGATCTTCGCCGGTCTGGCGGTTGTGTTCAGCCAGATGCGGTTCGCCAGGGAGAACGGCTACCACGCCGTGTTCACCAGTTCCTCGGGCGTGCTGCCCGGGGCGAAGGTGCGCATCGCCGGCGTGCCGGTCGGCTCGGTCACCTCGGTGAAGGTGGGCAAGGACTATCTGGCGCACGTCGAGTTCGACGTCGACCGCAAGTACCGGCTGCTCACCAGCACCCGGGCGGCGATCAAGTACGAGAACCTGGTCGGCGACCGCTATCTCGAGCTGACCGAGGGGCCCGGCTCGAACCGCGTCCTGCAGCCCGGCGGCACCATCGTCAAGGAACAGACCGCGCCCGCACTCGACCTGGACATGCTGCTCGGCGGTTTCCGGCCGCTGCTGCGCGGCCTCGACCCCGGCCAGGTGAACGACCTGACCAACGCGCTGTTGCAGATCTTCCAGGGCCAGGGCGGCACGCTGGTGTCCCTGCTCAACAGCGGCGGTTCGTTCGCCAAGACGCTCGCCGACCGGGACGCGCTGATCGGCAGCGTGATCAACAACCTGAACACGGTGCTGCAGACCATCGATCAGCGCGGCGACCAGTTCGCCACCACGATCGCCGAACTACAGCGCCTGATCAGCGGACTCGCGGCCGACAAGGACCAGATCGGTGACGCGATCCCGCGAATCGCCGGGGCCACCGGCGACCTGACCGACCTGCTCGCCCAGGCCCGCCCCGATCTGCGGGGCACCATCGAGCAGACCGGACGACTGGCCACGAACCTCGACGCCGGCTCGGACACGGTGCAGTGGGTCCTGGAACGGCTGCCGTCGACCTATCGCCAGCTGATCCGCATCGGCTCCTACGGCTCCTTCCTCCAGCTCTACGTCTGCTCGACGAACTTCCTGGTGGACGGCCCGAACGGACAGACGATGAAGATCAACATGCCCGGG
>NZ_BAFZ01000006.1 GCF_000308575.1 Nocardia exalbida NBRC 100660
GGGCGACTTCGTTTTTGAGGTCGTCGATCAGGGTGGTGCCGCTGTTGTGGGCGTGGGCGGTGAGGATGACGAAGGCGACGATGCCTTGGCCGGTGGTGGGGTCGGTGGCGCCGACGACGGCGGCTTCGGCGACGGTGTGGTGGCCGACGAGGGCGGATTCGACTTCGGCGGTGGAGATTCGGTGGCCGGAGACGTTCATGACGTCGTCGACGCGGCCGAGGATCCACAGATCGCCGCCGGTGTCGAGTTTGGCGCCGTCACCGGCGAAGTACCAGCCTTGTTCGGCGAAGCGTTCCCAGTAGGTGGCTTTGTAGCGTTCGGCGTCGCCCCAGATGCCGCGCAGCATCGATGGCCAGGGTTGGTCGAGCACGAGGTAGCCGTTGGCTTCGGTGTCGCCGCGTCCGACCGGTTTGCCTTCTTCGTCGACGACTCGGGCGGAGATGCCGGGTAGTGGGGTCATGGCGGCGCCGGGTTTGGTGGCGGTGACGCCGGGCAGGGGGGAGATCATGATGGCGCCGGTCTCGGTTTGCCACCAGGTGTCGACGATGGGAGTGCGGCCGGCGCCGATGACCTCGCGGTACCAGCGCCATGCTTCGGGGTTGATGGGTTCGCCGACCGAGCCGAGTAGCCGCAGTGAGGACAGGTCGTGGGCGGCGGGGATGTGTCTGCCCCATTTCATGAAGGTGCGGATGAGGGTGGGGGCGGTGTAGTAGATGGTGACGCCGTATTTTTCGATGATCTCGAAGTGGCGGTGTTCGGTGGGGGAGTTGGGGGTGCCTTCGTAGAGGATTTGGGTGGTGCGGTTGGCGAGGGGGCCGTAGACGATGTAGCTGTGGCCGGTGACCCAGCCGATGTCGGCGGTGCACCAGTAGATGTCGTGTCCGGGTTTGTGGTCGAAGACGGTGTGGTGGGTGTAGGCGGTTTGGGTGAGGTAGCCGCCGGTGGTGTGCAGGATGCCTTTGGGTTTTCCGGTGGTGCCGGAGGTGTAGAGGATGAACAGGGGGTGTTCGGCGTCGAAGGGTTGGGCTTCGTGCTGAGGGGAGGCGGTGGTGACGGTGTCGTGCCACCACAGGTCGCGGCCGTCGGTCCAGGGGACTTCGATGCCGGTGCGGCGCACCACCAGCACGTGCTCCACGCTGGAGGGGGTGTCGCCGTGGGCGTGGAGGGCTTCGTCGACGGCTTCTTTCAGGGGGGCGGGTTTGCCGCGGCGCCACTGTCCGTCGGTGGTGATGACCAGGCGGGCGGCGGCGTCGTCGACGCGTTGGCGTAGCGCGGTGGGGGAGAATCCGGCGAAGACCACGGAATGGGTGAGGCCGAGGCGGGCGCAGGCGAGCATGGAGACGATGGCTTCGGGGACCATCGGCATGTAGATCGCGACCCGGTCCCCGGCCACCAAACCGAGTTCGGTGAGGGCGTTGGCGGCCCGGCAGACCTCGTCCCGCAGCTGTTCGTAGGTGATGGCGCGGGAGTCGCCGGGTTCGCCTTCCCAGTGGATGGCGACCTGGTCGCCGTGTCCGTCCAGGACGTGGCGGTCCACGCAGTTGTAGGCGACGTTGAGCTTGCCGCCGACGAACCACTTCGCCACCGGCGCGTCGCTCCAGTCCAGCACCTGGGTGAACGGTTCATGCCAGTGCAGCCGCCCGGCCTGCTCGGCCCAGAACGCGTCGCGGTCGGCCGTCGCCCGCTGGTAGAGCCCGGCGTCGGCGTTCGCCTGGGCGGCGAACTCCGC
>NZ_BAFZ01000005.1 GCF_000308575.1 Nocardia exalbida NBRC 100660
CCGCGCTGTTCGCCCGGTACCCCGACGCCCGCGCCTACGCCGAGGCAAACCGCGCGGAGCTGGAGGAATACATCCGGCCGACCGGCTTCTTCCGGAACAAGGCCGCCTCGCTGATCGGACTCGGCCAGGCGCTGCTGGAACG
>NZ_BAFZ01000004.1 GCF_000308575.1 Nocardia exalbida NBRC 100660
TTGTCGGGCACACCCCCGGCTGGAAACGAGCCCTTCAGCAGTTCGCCCTGATCTACGGCGACCGCATCACAGACCACACCGAAAAGTAGAATCAGAACCGATCGCCCTCACCCACAAAGGTTCTGACACTCCCGCCCAAGAAGGCGTGTACCGATGAACGCGTGGACGGTGTTGTTGTGGAGTTGGATCTCGAGGCCGTCTCGTTGGGGCAGCTGCGGGCCGCGGTGCGGCGTCTGCTCGAGCGTGCCACTGGTATCGGCGTCGAGGACGCGGTGCAGGTGTGTGATGAGTTGGCCGGCAACGCTGTCGTGCATGCCCGCGCCCCGCGCGGGTGCCGGTTGATCGTGGCCGGTCGTGGCTGGTTCCGTGTGGAGGTCGACGACGGCTCCCGCGCGCCGGCGCGCATCCGCCGCCCTGATCACACCGGCGGGCGCGGGTTGATCCTGGTCGATGAGCTGGCCACCTGCTGGGGTGTGGACTACCACGGCGGCGGCAAAACGGTGTGGGCCGAACTCGGCGTCCGCCGCGGCGGTGGGTAAGGGTTCAGCTGCCGGGGTCCGGTGCGGGTGGGTCTTGGCGGGAGAGTTGGGCGTTGAGTTCGAGGGCTTCGGTGAGCTGGTCTTCCAGGACGATGATCCGGCACGCCGCCTCCAGTGGTGTGCCGGAGTCGACCAGTGCGCGGGCGCGGGCGGCGATACGCAGCTGGTAGCGGGAGTAGCGGCGATGCCCGCCCGGTGAGCGCTGCGGGGTGAGCAGTTCGGCGGCGTCGAGACCGCGCAGGAAGGCGGGGGTGACGCCGAGGATTTCCGCGGCCCTGCCCATGCTGTAGGCGGGATAGTCCTCGTCATCGAGCCGGTCCGCGGCACCGGAAGCGTCGGTGGGATCTATGGGGCCGGTGGGGTCTGTGTTCGGTTGCTGCACAACACCTCTGGTTTCCACGCCGACGGGCCCCGGCGCACAGTGCGCCGGGGCCCGGGATCGAGGGGGTTTGATATCAATTCCGATCGCCGACCCGCAGAGCCGACGTCGAACACCGCGCCCGGCACTTCTTCCCGGGCGCGCAAGGTGTAGGCAACTGCTTCAGCGACCACCTCCCGGATCGACAAATCTGCCTGCGGTAATTTCGTCGTCCCCTCCGGCGGTCCGGCCGAGTGCACCGGATTCTCTTCTCCGCCGGAGGGGACGGTAGTTCTTGCTTTCCGGGCAGCTCACCTGCCCGGCCAACCAGACTCTTCAACTCCAACGACAGCGACTGTATACCGGCATTCCCAGGATGTCTACATCATGGAGTGGAGTTTTTCTCTATGGCGGGTGCGGTGTTCTTCACGCCGGAACTCCGGTAGAGGTGGGGGATGTGGACATCCAAGCGCCCCGACCCCCAGACGAAGCCGATCGGTTCGCGTTCGAGGTCGGCCGCACGGTCATCGAGCAGGCCAAAGGCATGCTGATGCTGGTCTACGGGATCGGCGAGCAGCAAGCGTTCCAGCTGCTGCGGTCCTGCTCGCAGCACACCGACGTGCGACTACGCGAGCTCGCCCAGCGCGTCCTCACCGAACTACCGACCGCGGGCGGGCAAGCCGCTAAAGCCCCGTTGCGCGTCGATCTGAACCGGATCCTGTCCGGGCGCTCCCCGCAGTCCGACCAGTAGAGCGCACCGGGGATGCTGCACGGTGCTGGCCGAGCCCTGCTTCGATCGATCACCGACCGCATCACCGTGTTGAGAATTGATCGATTCTCGACACCCGCCGGGCCCGGCGAGGATGACCGATGGGGGCCTGGGTTGGTCGCGAATCGCCGCGTGGTGGAGGGTTCGGGATTTTCCCTGCACGCAGTTAGCGCAGGTCAGCGATATCCGTTGCTCTTTCGGCCAGGACTACCAGGACCCCACGCACTCTGGATCGATCTGCCCGAACCGGCGACTGGGGACAACCGGTGAGCCGCAGCGGGTTCAGTCGTCTGCGGCGTCGGGATCGCGCACCGGCCGGCGACCGCCCCCGAAATCGGGCAGGTGGAAGGCGTATGCCCGTCCAGGCCGATGTGCTCACGCACGAACGGTGAGAGTCGGGCGGCGTCCTCGTCGCGGACGGGGTATGCGCGCGGCCGCCGCCGAAGGTGGTTTGGCGAATCCGGCGTGAGCGGCCATGTGCTGGGCGACCTGGTCGTCGTCGAGTCCCTTCGCCCGGAGCGTCTTCTCCAGCTCCTCACGCCGCTGCGGGCTGTCGTAGCCCCCTTCAGCGCCGCTGGCTTGGGCCTCGGCCGCGTCACGTTCGATCGCGACCGCTTCCCTGCGCTCAGCCCACACGGTCGCGATCCGGTCGGCCTGCTTGCCCGCGGTCGCGGTGGCGCACTGGAGGTGGTCGTGCAGGTCCTTGCCGGTCGCGGCCTGCACGACCCGCACCTGCTCCACAAGGCCGACGAGGGTGCCCATGACCCGGCGGTTGTGCGGGCCGGGGGCGGGTGTCGCTTACGGTAGATACGTGACGACCCCAGCCCCCGACCCCGAGCGCCCCGCCGCGAGTCCGCAGGAATCCCGGTGGCCGGCGATCCTCACCTGGCGCGCCCACGACGCGACCCGGATGGAGTCGGTGCGGGTGCAGCTCAATGGCAACCGCATCCGCGCCGCCGGGCGCATGATCGGCGGCGCGAGCGCGGATCACCCCGCCTTCAGCGCGTCGTACGACCTGGTCACCGACGAGAACGGCGCGACGAAGCGGCTGTCGCTGCGTACCACGACGGCCGCCGGTGAGCGGCACGCCTCGATCGCCCGTGACGAGGAGAACTACTGGCTCGTCGATGCGGGCGGCAACCATGTGCGCTCCACCTTCGCGGGCGCCCTCGACGTGGACGTGGTGCTCAGCCCGTTCTTCAACACGCTGCCGATCCGCCGCTACGATTTGCAACACGCGGTCGAGGACGTCCAGGTCCCGGTGGTCTATGTCCGCCTGCCCGACCTGCTCGTTCAAGAGGCCACGCTGATCTACAGCAGCGCCGCCGACGGCATCAGCGTGCTGTCGCCGGTCTCCAGCGCCACGGTCACGGTGGATGCCGACGGCTTCCTGCTGGACTACCCGGGGCTGGCCGAACGGATCTGATAGCGGGTGCGGATGGTGGCACGAGCTGCGCATATGGCAAGCCGGGGCTGCGCCGAGTTGTCGCGACCCGCTCGTGGGTCCGACGGGTACGCGTCCAGCGCCGAGCCGGGACGCGAGGAGGTTCAGGTCGCGATTCTCGCGGAACCGGGCCGGACATCGCACAGTCCACCGAGCCGATCTCGACGCGGTGATGCCGTGCTGGTCATGCTGAGTGCCCGGATCGTCGAGTTCCCTGGCTGTCGCCGAGGCCGCGCCGACAGCATGACGTGCCGCGGGGTGCCGTTCGAGCGCGAGATCAGCCCAGCTGCGTGATGACGCCACCGCGCTGTCCGGCCGCCCGCAGGTCTTCCAGCCAATTCTGGTCTCCCGGGCGGATATCCGTGATCTCCCAATGCCGCGCGGATTCGTAGCGTCCTCGGGCGTCGTGCCCGGCCTCGACCAGATCCGCCAGGGATGTCTCCTCGCGCAGGCTGTCGCGGGCAGCGCCGAGCACGGTGAGCGTTTCGTCCAGAACTTCCAGCAGCGCCCCCGAATTCGGCTCGCAGATCGCGCGAACCAGATCGGGCGCCGTGCCCGCCACCCGGGTTCCGTCGCGGAACGATCCGGCCGCCAGTCCCAGCGCGAGATCGCCCCCGGTCGCGCCCGCCAGAGCCAAGGCCTCGGCCAGCACATGCGGGAGATGGGAGATGCGCGCGACGGCGCGATCGTGCTCCGCGGCCACCACCGGTACCACCACCGAGCCGCAGTCCAGGGCGAGCCGCGCCACGCGGGTCCACGGCTCGGCCCGGGTGCCCTCGTCGACGCCGACCGCCCACACCGCGTCGCGGAACAACTCCGGATCGGTGGCGGCCCAGCCGGATTCGGACGTACCCGCCATCGGATGACCACCGACGTACCGGTCGGCGAGCCCGTGGTCGCGCACGGCCGCCGCGACCGGCGCCTTCACGCTCACCACATCGGTGAGCGCGCACTCGGGGGCGTAGGTGGCGATCGCGGAGAGCATGTGGTCCACCGCGGGCATCGGCACCGCGACGACGATCAGCGCGTCGGTTCCCGCGGCACGGCGCAACGCGGCGGGCAGATCCTCGGTGACGTCGAATCCGTCGGCGCGGGCGGCCTGCGCGCCCGCCGACGACCGGTTGTATCCCCAGCCGTCATAGCCCGCGGCGACGGCCGCGCGCAATAGCGATCCACCGATCAGACCGGTCCCCAGGACGCATACGGGTGCTTTCATCGCCGAAGTCACCCGAACAGATTGGCATACGACTTCAACATTTCCGCTCGAGCAGACTACCGTTGCGGCCATGGCAGCACAGCGCTCGGGCACGAACAGGGCGGCGTCGGACGATTACGACGACGTGGAAGGGTTCGCAGTGGCGGTTGTCCGCGAAGAAGGCAAATGGCGGTGCAGTCCGCTGAGCCGGGACGCGCTCACCGATTTGTCCGCGGCGGAAAACGAACTGAAGGCTTTGCGCAGCTCCGGAGCGGTGTTCGGCTTGCTCGACATCGACGATGAGTTCTTCATCGTGCTCCGGCCTGCGCCGAGCGGGACCCGCATGCTCGTCTCGGACGCCACGGCCGCGATCGATTACGACATCGCCGCGGACGTCCTCGAGGCCCTGAACGTGGAGATCCCGGATATTGATCCGGACGAACTGGACGACGTCGAGCCGTGGGAGGAGGGCGACCTCGGGGTGCTCGCCGATCTCGGCCTGCCCGAACCGGTGCTGAGCGTCATCCTCGCCGAGACCGATCTGTATCCGGACGAGCAGCTCGGCATGATCGCCCAGCGTCTCGGCTTCGCAGGCGAACTCGCCGCGGTACTGGACAAACTGCCACGCTGACGTGGGCGTTCTCCCGAACGACCCGATTGCGTCGGACGCCGACATGGTGCGTGCCGCCATCAGCGCGGCGGCGGCCGCCGGGGATCGTGACGTGCCGGTCGGCGCGGTGGTGTTCGACTCCGCCGGAAGGGAACTGGCGCGGGCCGCGAATGCGCGGGAAGCGCTCGGCGATCCGACCGCGCACGCGGAGATCCTGGCGCTGCGCCGTGCCGCCGCGGTGCACGGCGACGGATGGCGGTTGGAGGGCGCCACCCTCGCCGTCACCCTGGAGCCGTGCACGATGTGCGCGGGCGCGCTGGTGCTCGCACGGGTGAGCCGTCTGGTCTTCGGGGCGTGGGAGCCGAAGACCGGCGCTGTCGGGTCGCTGTGGGACGTGGTGCGCGACCGTCGTCTCAATCACCGCCCCCAGGTGCGCGGTGGAGTGCTCGCGGACGAGTGCGCGGCACTGCTCGACGAGTTCTTCCGCACCCAGCGCTGAGCCCACGGGGCAGCGCAGGTCAGCAAACGATTTAGCGATCCGGCGACGGTCCGGTATGGTTGTCGGCGGTGGCGTGTCCGAGCGGCCTAAGGAGCACGCCTCGAAAGCGTGTGAGGGGTAACCCCCCTCCGAGGGTTCAAATCCCTCCGCCACCGCTCCAGCCCCTCATCTGTTCGCGCAGGTGAGGGGCTTTTCATCTTTCGCAGGACGAGTGTGCCGAAGGAGGGTGATCCGGTGACCGAGCCCGACCACCATTACTGGATGAACCGGGCCATCGAACTCGCGCGTTTGTGCCCGGTGGCCGAGGGCGCGTTCTCGGTGGGCGCGGTGATCGTCGCCGACGGTGCGGAGATCGCGACCGGTTACTCCCGTGAGTCCGACCCGAAGGAGCACGCCGAGGAGGCGGCGCTCGGCAAGCTCGACCGGGCGGATCCGCGGCTGGGGCGGGCCACGCTCTACAGCACGCTGGAACCCTGCTCCGAACGCGGGACGAAGGACCGGCTGCCGTGCACCGACCGGATCCTGCGGGCCGGTGTCCCGGTCGTGGTGATCGCGTGGCGCGAGCCGTCGACGTTCGTGGTGAACTGCGTCGGAGTGGAGAAACTGCGGCAGGCGGGTGTCACGGTGCTGGAACTACCCGAACTGGCCGAGGCGGCGATGTCGATGAACCGGCATCTCGACCTGTCCTGAGCGCGCTCAGTCGTAGTCCCAGTACTGCAACCAGCGCACCGACGCGAACAGCAGCAGCGTCAGCGCGTAGAGCGCGACGACCACCGCCGCCCCCGCGACGCTGATCCGCCTGCCCGCGCCGTCGATCGGATCGAGCCACCGGCGGAACCGGCTCGCCACCGCGGGCGACAGGTAATAGCTCATCACGCCCACGCTCACGATCTGGCTGAGCCACAACGCCAGCCACGGTGGCGATCCCGCCCGGTCCAGCACCGGGCCGAGGAAACGCGACAGCACCATCACCGTCGGATACAACACCAGCAACACCAGCATGGCGGTCTTCCACGTCGGCGTCATCCTGGTCTCGCCGTCGACCGTCCGCACGGTCGAGCCGAACGGCGTGGTGTGCGCCTGCACGGTGAAGTCCTCGGTCAGCTTCGCACGCAATTCCGGCAGGGTGGCGGCGCGTTCGTCCGAGCCCAGCCAATCCGACAACTGCCGTTCCGTACGGAATCGGAGCACCGAGAACCAGCGCCCTCCGTCCGATGGGAAAAGGGCGGCGCCTTCGAATCCCGGAAACGTGGAACTCACCGCGACGAGCCGTGCCTCGGTGGCCTCGAATTCGGCTTCCTTGTCGCGCGCGACACTGTGCCGGAACACACCGACACCCGGCGGTGACGCCCCGCCTTCGACGATAACCAGATCCGAACTCTTGCAATGAAAACCGAGCTTTGCGCCTTCGGACAGTGCGGCCGCTCGTTCGGCGGAGTCCAAAAATGCGTGCAGCGCGGGTTCGGATCGGAACGTAACGCTGAAACCCGGTTCGAGAAGCGGGCCTTCGGTCACCGCGACAGAGGAGTTCACGAATCCGTCCATTAGACGAGCGATTTCGGTGATCCCCATGAGCCAGTCCCGAAAAGCCGCGTCGTGCGCCGGTCGGTGAAAGACCGTTACGGCGGTAGCGGCGGCGTCCATCGACGCTATGCGACGTCGATGCGGCGACCCTGCACGTAGACCTCGGTGATCGCGGGTTCGCGGATACCCATCAGCAGCGCGAACAACGTCTGATCCCGGGCCAATGCGGGGTCTTCGGAACGAATACCCTGTGCCAGCGTGTGGTCCAGAGCCGGAACGCGCGCCGGTTCCACCACGACGAAATCGGCTTCCTTACCGACGTCGAAATTCCCGAAACGGTTTTCCATATCCAGGGCGCGCGCCCCGGCCAGCGTGCCGATGAACAACATTTCCGCCGGATGCATCGACACCCCGTGCTCGCCCGGCTCGGAGATGTGCACCTTGAACGCGGCCGCCAGCACCTGCGGGATCAGCCATTCGTCGCCACCGCCGTAATCGGTGCCCGCGGCCACCGTGACGCCGGAGGCGAGCGTCCGCTTCCACGGCATCGTGCCGGAGCCGAGGAACTGCTGCGACACCGGACAATGCGCCACCGACGTGCCCGTTTCGGCCATCCGCGCCAGCTCGGCGTCCTGGCAGTGCACGCAGTGGGCGAGGATGCTGCGCCTGCCGAGCAGGCTCTTGCCGCCCACCGCCGATCCGGGCAGGAACTTCCCGTCATAGGTGTCCAGATAGGTGGTCACGCCGTAGGCGTGCTTGGTGGTGTCGACTTCCCCGGTTCCCGGACGGTTGTTCTCGTTGAGATGGGTGTGGAAATAGACGCCGCGTTCGCGCACCGAGTCGTACAGCTCGCCGAGGTTGTTCAAGGTTCGCCGAGTCACCGCCAGCGAAAAGCGGGGGACGATCGCCACGTGCAAGAGGGCGGTAGACACGTCGCCGGTGTCGGCGGCGTGCCATTTGTCGATCTCCTCGCTCGTCAAGCGGATGGCGTCGTCTTCGGTGGTGATCAAGGGCGCCGCCGACGGCTCTCCGGTCGTTTGGATGCCACGGCCGCCGACCATCCGGAGACCGCGGCGGCGGGTTTCGGCGAACAGCGCGTCCTGCGCGTGCGGGAATGCCGAGCCGAACACCATCGCCGCCGTGGTGCCCGCGGCGATGCGCCGGGTACAGAATTCGGCTGCCGCCGATTGCGCGAACTCCACTTCGGCGTAACGGGATTCCGCCGGATAGATGCACAATTCCAGCCATTCCAGCAGCTGGCCGCCGCCGTAGGCATCTCCTGCGAAGGTCTGCGGGAAATGAACATGGGTGTCGACGAACCCGGGAAGCAGGAATCCGGGCCGATGGTCGAACACTTTTTCGGCGCGGTACTCGTCCGGGATATCCGAGCGCGTTCCGCAGAATGCGATCCGACCCCCGTCATCGATTATCAAAGCCCCGTCCGGGACGTCGGCCAACGCGGCGGGCACATCGCGGGCAGCAGGGCTACCGGCGATGTGAAAAATGTGCCCCAAGTGGACTTGGCTCACCATTCGAGGAGAACACACATCGTTCCGGCACGCGAGTGAATCGCGGGAAAAGCGGTCAGACGCCGCGCGAGAACAATGTCACCGGCGGCGGCATACGGTAGCCGGCGAGTTTGATGAATCGGGCGCTCACGCTGGGCTGCCTGCCCTCCAGCGGGCCCGCCCCGACGGTGTTCATCATCCGGTTGATCACGTTGAAGCAGGTGCCGACCCAGACGGCCTCGTCGAACGCGTCCCTGGAAACCCCCGCCAGCCGAACCACGGCGGCGTCCTGCGCGGTCAACCCCTCGGGGTCACGGGCCATCTTCGCGAGGAAACCGAGCATGGCGCGCGCCTCGGGACGCAGCGGGGAATCCGCGCCGTCGGCCAAGGCGCGCGTCACCACGTCGGCGTCGATGTACGCACTGGCGATGGCCTCGTGCGAGGTCGCGCAGAACGGGCACTCGTTGGCCTGGGAGGTGTGCGTCGCGAAGATCTCGCGTTCGGCGACGGTCCAGTACGACGGTCCGCGCATGGCCTCCTGGATCAGGTCCGACAGCGGCGATCCGAAGAACCGATGCCGATAGAACAGCACTTTCAGCACCGCGGGGACCTCGACGCCGCTGAACCGCCGCATGGTCCACAACACGAACCTGGTGGGCCGGTCGTGGCCGGATCGCACCGCTTCGAGCCACATTTCAGTTCCCCTCCCACGCCAGCTGCGCGGCGCGCAGGCGCCGGTCGGCCGCGCCGTAGGCGGCGACCGCGGTCGCCTCGAAGATCTCGTCGTCGGTGTGCCCGGCCGCTTTCAACGCCGCGAGGTGCTGCTCGGTGACCCGGTAGGACCGGTCGGCCACCAGATCGGCGAATCCGGCGAGTTCCGTCTGGTCGTGCGGGCCCGGATCGGCTGTCGCGGCGGTTCTGGCGCGCAAGACGCGGCGGATCTCGCTCGACAGCCGCCCCGGTGCGGTCTCGAGGTGAGCACCGAACCGCTCCCATTTCTCACTCATCGAGCCACGCATGGGCCCATTCTGGCCGACGCCCGCCGCCTTCGCTGGAAATCGCAGGCGCGCAGCGTCAGTCGCTACCGCCGTCCGCTTGCTTGCGAAGCACCACCCGGTGGTGCTCCAGGTCGACCCCGACCAGCGGTGGCGCGCCCTCGTCCTGCTCGTCCCGCAGCATGGACACGGATTCGCGATGGTCCAGCTCCATGCGCTTGGTCGCGTAGAACAGCGCGGTGAACTCGTCGGTGAACGTGCCGGAGACGGGGGTTCGGCGGCGCCTGCGACGTTTGTTCACGGTCAGCTCGTAGACCGCCACCAGCACGAGCAGGATCACCCATCCGGGGATCCACCACTGCAACACCGATGCCATGCCTACCGAAGCTACCCGCCCGCGCCGAACCGATTCGAAAATTGCTCGTTTCACGGAGGGTAACGGGTGAGATCGCGGGTATACGCCCGGTACGGAAAGTGCGGGAAGGACGCGATGCCAGATGCGCCGTCGGACAGTCCGCGCGGGAACGATGCGCGAGAGAAACATGAGAATCGGAAGTGTAATCGTCTTGATCTGGTTGCTGATCGGCGTGATCGCCGCAGCACAACGCCACTACTTCGACAGTGGACCGGTCAATTGCGCCGGTTTCGGCACCATCGCCGTCACTGTCATCGCGGGACCGCTCAACTACATGGGCGTGAATCCGAAGGTCGCGGATTGCAATGTCCCGCAACCCAGTCCGTAGTTCGATCGAGTGAGTAGCGGACGGCCGGGTGGGCATGCCCACCCGGCCGTCCGTCATTCGTAGGCTCGGACGAGCTGTGAGCCGAGCGGTCCCTGACGTGAACTGAACATTTGCTGTTTATGAATTCCTGCGGATCGCGCTGGTCTTTATTGGATAGCTGTCGGTGCGGCCGGGTATTCCCTCTTACGGGGTGCACGGAAGGAACCGATGAGATGCGCGACTACGAATCCCGTGCGCGTGCCAGACGCGGCCCGGGTGCCGGCTCCCGGGTATTCGGCTTCCTGCTGCTGGCCTGGCTGGCGATCGGGTTGCTCGCGGCCGGTCAGCGGCATTATTTCGACAGCGGCCCCCCGCTGAACTGCGCCGGTTGGGGCACGATCGGTCTCACCGCCCTCGCGGGCCCGCTCAACTACGTCGGGGTGAATCCGCGAGTGGGCGACTGCGAACTTCCGCAACCGAGCCGGTGAAACGCACTCGGCCCCGCATCCGGAGTCCGGATGCGGGGCCGAGCCATGGGCGACGAATCAGCTGACGCCGACCGGTTCCTTCACCGTCTCGGCCGAACGCCGCTGCAACTCACGCAGCTTCGAGCCCTCGACGTCGATGTCGGGCAGGATGCGGTCGAGCCACTTCGGCATCCACCACGACCACTTGCCCATGATCACCAGCAGCGACGGAATCAGCACCATCCGGACGATGAACGCGTCCAGCAGCACGCCCACCGCCAAGGCGAAGCCGAACGATTTCGCGGTCACGTCGGTCTCCAGCAGGAAGGAGCCGAACACCGAGATCATGATGATCGCCGCCGAGGTCACCACGCGCGCGCCGTGGTGGTAGCCGGCGACCACCGCGTCCTTGGCCGACCTGCCGTGCACGAACTCCTCGCGCATGCGGGTCACCAGGAAGACCTGGTAGTCCATCGCGAGGCCGAACACCAGGCCGATCAGCATGATCGGCATGAAGCTGACCAGCGGATGCGGGTCCTCGATCAGGCCGAGCTTGCCCTCCTGGAAGATCAGCACGGTCGCGCCGAAGGTCGCCGCCATCGACAGCAGGAACCCGAGCGCCGCGGTGAGCGGCACCAGGATCGACCGGAACACCAGGATCAGCAGGAGGAATGCCGCGCCAGCCACGATCGCCAGGTAGGGCACGATCTTGCTGAGCAGCACGTGGTCGACGTCGGCGTAGATCGCCGTGGTGCCGGTGATGCCGTACTCGATGCCGTACTCGGCCTTCAGCTGGCCTTCGGCCTCCCTGGCGTCCTGCACCAGGTCCTTGGTGGCCTGGTTGTTGGGCCCGGACTTCGGGACGCCGTCCAGTAGCGCGCCCTGCTGGTCCTGGCTCCACTGCGGCTCGGTGACGTAGTCCATGCCGGGGTAGGACGCGAGCTTGTCGCGCAGCGCCCGCACCGCCGCGTCCCGGTTCTCGGCGGGCACGGCGCTCAGGTCGACGGCCACGTTCAGTACGCCGTTGCTGCCCTCGCCGAAGCCCTCGGTGCGCAGCTCGTAGGCCTTCCGGATGGTGGAGGTCTTCGGCATGCTGTCGTCGCCGGGCAGGCCGAGGTTCAGGCCGGCCGCGGGGGCGGCGAGCGCGCCGAGCACCACGACGCTCAGGATCAGCGCGACCCACGGCACGCGGCCGATCAGCCTGCCGAAGCGCATGCCGTTGGTGACCGAGTTCTCGTCCTCGGGATCGTGCTGGGCGACGACCGGCAGCTTCGGCTTGAACAGGAAGCGACCGAACGCGCCGAGCAGCGCGGGCATCAGCGTGATCGCGGTGAGCACCGCGAAACCGGCGGCGATCGCGCCGCCGAGGCCCATGAAGGTCATGAACTCGACGCCGACGATGCTCAGGCCGGCCAGCGCGATGATGACGGTCAGACCGGCGAATACGACGGCGGAACCGGCCGTGCCCAGCGCGGTGCCCGCGGCCTCTTCCGGCGAGTCCTGGACCGCGAGTTCGTGCTTGTACCTGGACACGATGAACAGCGCGTAGTCGATGGACAGCGCGATGCCGATCATCGAGGCGAGGAACGTGGTGAAGCTGGGGACCTCGATCACCGAGGTGCCGAGCATGATCAGCGAGGTGGCCGCGCCGAGGCCGATGATCGCGGTGACGATCGGCACGAACGCCGCGACGATGGCGCCGAACGCGACGATCATCACGACCAGCGCGACGGCCATGCCGATCATCTCGGACTTGCCGCTCGGCGCTTCCTGCTTCTGCGCGATCGAGCCGCTCATCTCGACCGTGAGGCCGGCGTTACGCGCGCCGGCAGCGGCGGCGTACGCCTCTTCCCGGTGCGCGTCGGTCACGTCGGTGAACTTCGCGATCGTGAACGGGACGTTGATCACCGCGACGGTCGCCGGCGCGGTCTGGCTGAGCACGTTCAGCGGGGCGCCACTGCACTGCGCGGGGTCGGGTGTGGCGACGCAGCCCATCTTGTCGGCCGCTTCGACCGGATTGACGATGGGTTTGCTGTGATCGACGATGTCGAGCCTGCCGAGATCGGCGATGAACGCGTCCAGCGCCGCACGGTTCGCCGGGTCGGTCAGCTTCTGTCCCTCCGGGGCCGCGGCGACGTAGGTGCCGGTGACCGCGTCGAACTTGAACGCGGCGGAGGCGCCCGGGAAGTGCTTGTCGAGAATCTCGTTGGCACGTTCGGACGGCAGGTTCGGCATGCTGAAGTCGTTGCTCATCGGCTTGCTGAGCTGTGCCCCGAGACCACCTAGGAGCACGAACAAGACGAGCCAGACAGGAAGGACTATCCATTTCCGGCGGAAAGCGAACTTTCCCCATCTGTACAGATAAACGGACACGAGTGGTTCTCCTAGCGATGACTGGGATCGTGCTGGGTCTGCGTGTAGACAGCACTCGCGGGGGTGCCCTGCTGCCTCCGCCTCCACTGACGCTTTCTGCCTACCGTGCGGTAGGTAGACTACCCAGGAGCTAAGCGGAGGAACAACCTCTATTTTGCGGGCGACGTTCGCTCGCGCGAAGGTGATGAGAGGATCGTCGAATGTCTGTGCGTGACGCACCCGGCGCTGTCGTCGCAGGTGGAGGCACTAAAAGCGCGATTCGAGACGCCGCGGTGAAGCTGTTCGGGGCCAAAGGATTCGAGCAGACCAGCTTGCGCGAGGTCGCGGATGCGGTAGGAATCACAAAGGCGTCGCTCTACTATCACTACGCGTCGAAGCTCGATCTGCTATTGGCGATCATCGATCCGATCGTCGATCACATGCGTTCGGTGGTGAACGATCTCGACCAGGTACCGCACGACGCCGAGAGCATCCGCCAGGTGCTGCGCACCTATCTGCGCGGCCTGATTCATCACCGTGACGCCGGGGCGCTGGTCGTGCGCGACACCGTCGCCATCATCAACGCCATGGCCGACCGCTACCCGGATCTCATGGACGCCAGTCGGGCGCTGCGCGAGTGGCTGGCCGGTCCGGACGCCACCGATGCGGCGCAGTTGCGCGCCTGCGCCGCGCTCGAGGTGATCGGTGTCGCGCTGGTGTCCAAGGAACTCGTGCCTGGTGCGGACGATTCGCTGGTGGAATCCTCACTGCTGGATGCCGCGACCTGCGTGCTGGCAGGCGGCGGCGCGTAGATTCGAGCTGTCCCCTCGACGCCAGGAGTCGCTGCTGTGCACATCACCGCGAAGGTCGATTACGCGGTGCGGACGCTGCTCGAGATCGCCAGTGCGCCGCGACTGGACAAGTCCGTCGTCGGGCTCGGCGCACCCCTCGTGCAGGCCGCGCCCGTGGTCAAGGCCGAAGCGATCGCCACCGCCCAGCGGATTCCGCCGAAGGTGCTCGAGTCCGTGCTCGGCGAGCTGCGCCGAGCCGGACTGGTGATCAGCAGGCGCGGTCCGGACGGCGGCTACTGGCTGGCCAGGGCCGCGGCCGACATCTCCATCGCCGACGTGATCCGCGCGATCGAGGGCCCGCTGGCGTCGGTGCGCGGCGCCCGGCCCGAGGACGTCCGCTATTCCGGTGCGGCCGAACCGTTGCAGCGGGTGTGGATCGCGCTGCGGGTCAACATCCGGGCGGTGCTGGAGAACGTCACCATCGCCGACATCGCGAACGATCGGCTGCCCGGATTCGTCGAGGCGCTCACCGAAGACCCGGGCGCCTGGGCGCGCCGCTAGCTCCGCATACCCCGACGGGAGAGCATTCATGCAGGTCAGAAATCTTCGCGACGCCTCGCGCCGACAGCCGGTAGCCTGCGATTCATCATGCTGACCAGACTCCTTCGTTCGCATCTGTACCCCTACCGCGCCCAGCTGGCGGGGGTCGTTGCGCTGCAGCTGGTTTCCGTGATCGCGATGCTGTATCTGCCCAGCCTGAACGCGGACCTGATCGACAACGGCGTCACCAAAGGTGATCTCGGCTACATCTGGACCACCGGCTTGTGGATGCTCGCGGTCACGGGCGTACAGATCGTCGCGTCGGCCGCTTCGGTCTATCTCGGCGCGCAGGCGGCCATGGGCGCGGGCCGCGACCTGCGCGGCGCGCTGCTGCACCGCGTCGGCACGTTCTCCGCGCGCGAAGTGGGGATGTTCGGCGCGCCCTCGCTGATCACCCGCAATACCAACGACATTCAGCAGGTTCAGCTGCTCATCGTGATGTCGGCGACCATCCTGGTGATGGCGCCGATCATGTGCGTGGGCGGCATCATCATGGCCTTGCGCGAGGATCTCGGGCTGTCTTGGCTGCTGCTGATCGCGGTGCCCGCGCTGGCCTTGGCCATGGGCGTGATCATCTCCAAGATGGTGCCCGGCTTCCGCGACATGCAGGCCAGGATCGATGAGGTGAATCGGGTACTGCGCGAGCAGATCACCGGTATCCGCGTGGTGCGGGCGTTCGTGCGGGAACGGCAGGAGACCTGGCGCTTCGGCCTGGCGAACACCGAACTCACCGACACCGCGCTGCGGGTGGGCCGGTTGATGGCGTTGATGTTCCCCACGGTCATGTTGATCAGCAATGTCACCGCGGTCGCGGTGATCTGGTTCGGCGGGCACGCGATCGACGCCGGGCACATGCAGATCGGTTCGCTCACCGCGATGCTGTCCTACATCATGCAGATCCTGATGGCCGTGATGATGGCCTCGTTCCTGGCCATGATGGCGCCGCGCGCCGCGGTCTCCGCCGACCGGATCGGCGAGGTGCTCGACACCGAATCCTCGGTGCACCCGCCGCGCTTGCCGCAGCCGTTCACCGACGACCCGGCCGTCGTGGACTTCCAGTTCGCCGAGTTCGCCTTCCCCGGTGCGGAAAAGCCGGTGCTGGAGGCCATCCGTTTCCAGGTGCGTCCCGGCACCACCACCGCCATAGTCGGCTCCACCGGCGCCGGGAAAACCACGCTGATCAACCTCATTCCGCGGCTGATGGACGTCAGCGACGGCGCGGTCTACGTCGGCGGCACCGACGTTCGCCACATCGACCTGGAGGTATTGCGTTCGCAGATCGGCCTCGTGCCGCAGAAGGGGTACCTCTTCTCCGGCACGATCGCGAGCAATCTGCGCTACGGCAATCCGCACGCCACCGACGACGAACTCTGGCGCGCACTCGAGATCGCGCAGGCCGCCGATTTCGTCCGGGAGATGCCGGAGGGGTTGCAGACACCCGTCGCTCAGGGCGGCACCACCGTTTCCGGCGGCCAGCGCCAGCGGTTGGCCATCGCGCGAGCGCTGGTAAAGAAGCCGAGGGTGTATTTGTTCGACGACTCGTTCTCCGCGCTCGACGTCGCGACCGACGCCAGGCTGCGCGAGGCGCTGAAGCCGGAGACCTCGGACGCGTCGGTTCTCATCGTCGCGCAGCGCATCGCCACCATCCGGGACGCGGATCAGATCGTGGTGCTCGAGGACGGCGCGATCGCCGGGATCGGCACCCATGAGCAACTGCTGCGGGATTGCTCGGAGTACCGGGAGATCGTCGAGTCGCAACTGAGTGCCGAGGAGGCGCGATGAGACCCGGAATGCCCACTCCCGGTGCGCCGGGCACCAAAGCGAAATCGTTCGGACCATCGCTGAAGCGGCTGCTGCGCAGGCTCGCGCCGGAGCGTTTCCAGGTCGGGCTGATCATCGCGCTCGTCATCGTCTCGGTGGTGCTGAACACCATCGGGCCCTACATCCTCGGCAAGGCGACCAACCTCGTCTTCGACGGCGTGGTCGGCAAACAGCTGCCGCCCGGGATGACCAAGGAGCAGGCGATAGAAGGCCTGCGAGCCAAGGGCGACAACACCTTCGCCGACATGCTCGGCGCCATGGACGTGGTGCCTGGTGTCGGGGTGGACTTCGGCGCGGTCGGCCGGGTTCTCGCCCTGGTGCTCCTGCTGTACATCGGCGCGGCCGTGTTCGGGTGGTTGCAGGGCTACCTGCTCAACGTCGTGATCAATCGGACGGTGAAGCGGCTGCGCGGCGAGGTCGAGGACAAGATCCATCGGCTTCCGTTGCGCTACTTCGACTCCGCGCCGCGCGGTGACGTGCTCAGCCGGGTGACCAACGACGTCGACAACGTGTCGCAGAGCCTGCAGCAGACCATGAGCCAGCTGCTGATCTCGGTGTTCTCGGTGCTCGGCATCCTGGTCATGATGTTCTGGATCTCCTGGCAGCTCGCGGTGATCGCATTGCTCACCGTGCCCGCCGCCATCGTGGTCACCGCGCAGATCGCGAAACGGTCCAAGCCGCACTTCGTCGACCAGTGGAAGTACACCGGCTTGGTCAACGCCCAGGTCGAGGAGGCGTACTCGGGGCACGAGGTGGTCACCGCGTTCGGCCGCAACCGCGAGGTCGGCAAGGAGTTCGACCAGCGCAACGAACAGCTCTACCAGGCCAGCTTCAAAGCGCAGTTCATCTCGGGCATGATCATGCCCGCGATCATGTTCCTCGGGAACGTGAACTTCGTGCTGGTCGCGCTGGTCGGCGGCCTGAAAGTGGCCACGGGCAGCCTCTCGCTCGGCGAGGTGCAGGCGTTCATCCAGTACTCCCGTCAATTCAGTCAGCCGCTGACCCAGCTCGGCGCGATGGCCAACCTGTTGCAGTCCGGCGTCGCCTCCGCCGAGCGGATCTTCGAGATCCTCGACGCCGAGGAGCAGAGCCCGGACCCGGTGATGGCCGACGCGCGCCCGGTCGACCGCGGCCGGGTGGAGTTCGAGGCCGTCTCGTTCCGCTACGAACCCGACAAGCCGGTGATCGAGCGACTGTCGCTGGTGGCCGACCCAGGGCACGTGGTCGCCATCGTCGGGCCCACCGGCGCGGGCAAGACCACGCTGGTGAACCTGCTCATGCGGTTCTACGAACTGGACGCGGGCACGATCACCATCGACGGCGTCGACATCACCGAGATCACCCGCGACCACCTGCGCTCGCGCATCGGCATGGTGCTGCAGGACACCTGGCTGTTCCGCGGCACCATCCGGGAGAACATCGCCTACGGCAACCCGAACGCGAGCGAAGAAGAGATCCTCGCCGCGGCGCGCGCCGCCTACGTCGACCGTTTCGTGCACGCGCTGCCCGACGGCTACGACACGGTCATCGATGAGGAGGGCGCCGGTGTCAGCGCGGGCGAGAAACAGCTCATCACCATCGCGCGCGCGTTCCTCGCCAAGCCGTCCATCCTCATCCTGGACGAGGCGACCAGCTCGGTGGACACCCGCACCGAGCTGCTGGTGCAGCACGCCACGGCCGCCCTGCGCCGCGACCGGACCAGCTTCGTCATCGCCCACCGCCTGTCCACCATCCGCGACGCCGACCTGATCGTCGTCATGGAGGCGGGCCGGATCGTGGAACACGGCTCGCATGAGCGTTTGCTCGAGGAGCGCGGGGCGTACTACCGCCTGTACAACGCCCAGTTCGCGGGAGCGGTGTGAGGCAGGCGAGCGGTGGGCTGGTTCGGGCGGCGGGTGGCGAACTGCGAGGATAGCGGGGTGTCCGGTCCCGAATCCTTCTCCTTCACCGTCGGTACGCGCCTGGAAGGGCGGCACGGCCGGTCCGGTGTGATCGCCACGCCGCACGGGTCGATCGCCACGCCCGCGTTCATTCCGGTGGGCACCAAGGCGACGGTCAAGGCGGTGCTGCCGGAGACCATGCGGGAACTGGGCGCCCAGGCGCTGCTGGCCAACGCCTACCACCTCTACCTGCAACCGGGCGCCGACATCGTGGACGAGGCGGGCGGGCTCGGCGCGTTCATGAACTGGCCGGGACCGACCTTCACCGACAGCGGCGGGTTCCAGGTGATGTCACTGGGGGTCGGCTTCAAGAAGGTGCTGGCGATGGAGGCGGTCGACGTGCGCAGCGACGACGTGATCGCCCCCGGCAAAGAGCGGCTGGCCACCGTGGACGACGACGGGGTCACCTTCCGCTCCCACCTCGACGGCTCCGCGCACCGGTTCACCCCCGAGGTGTCGATGGGCATCCAGCACCAGCTCGGCGCCGACATCATGTTCGCTTTCGACGAACTCACCACGCTGCTCAACACCCGTGCCTACCAGGAGCGATCGGTACAGCGCACACACGAGTGGGCGCAGCGCTGCATCGACGAGCACGAACGGCTGACCACCGCGCGCACGCACCGTCCGTACCAGGCGCTGTTCGCCGTCATCCAAGGCGCGCAGTACGAGGACCTGCGCCGGAAGGCATGTCGAGGGCTGGAATCGATTCGCGGAAGCGCGGGAACGGGATTCGATGGTTACGGCATCGGCGGCGCGCTGGAGAAGCACAACCTGGGCGCCACCGTCGGTTGGTGCTGCGACGAGCTGCCCGAGGACAAGCCGCGTCACATGCTCGGCATCAGCGAACCGGAGGACATCTTCACCGCGATCGAGAACGGCGCGGACACCTTCGACTGCGTGAATCCGTCCCGGGTCGCCCGCAACGCCGCGATCTACGTCGACACCGGCCGTTTCAACATCAACACCAGCCGCTTCCGCCGCGACTTCACCCCGATCGACGAGAACTGCGACTGCTACACCTGTGCCAACTACACGCGCGCCTACATCCATCACCTGTTCAAGGCCAAGGAGATGCTCGCCTCCACGCTGTGCACCATTCACAACGAGCGGTTCACGGTCCGCCTGGTCGACCGCATCCGGCACAGCATCGAGGGTGGCTACTTCGACGAGCACAAGGCCGAGACATTAGGGCGTTGGGGCAGGGGAAAGGCTTTCCGGGAACACGACGGCGCGGGTCCGCAAGGGTGATCGGGAGCTCCACGGGGCCGCGATCGTCTCTTGCGGCGCCCGCGCCGCAGGGTGGTCGGGGAACTCGTCAGGTACGCAGTGGATCCACTCCGGTCGGCGCGTAGCTGGGTTCGTGCTTCTTGAGCAACGCGATCACCCGGTAGGTGATCGGGAGCACGATCACCTCGCAGAGGGTCTTCCAGAGGAAGCCGATGATCACGTAGTTGAGGAACTGCTGCCAGGTATCGATGCCGATGGCGCCCGCGGCGATCGAGCAGAAGATCAGCGTGTCGGCGAACTCGCCGACGATGGTCGATCCGATGAGCCTGGCCCACAGGTACTTTTCCTTCGTCCGCTCCTTGATCAGCACCAGCGTCGCGGAGTTCAGCAGCTGACCGACGAAGTACCCGGCCAGGCCCGCGATGACGAGCCGGGGCGTCGTCCCGAGGACGGTGCGGAACGCCTCTTGGTTGTCGTAGAAGCTCGCGGCGGGCAGCCGGATCGCGATGGCGAAGCACACGACCGTCAGCAGCAGCGCGGCGAAGCCGTAGTAGATGGCGCGGCGGGTGGCGCGGAAGCCGTACACCTCGCTCAGTACGTCGCCAAGGATGTAGGCCAGGGGGAACAGGAAGAAGGCGCCATCGGTGGCGATCGGCAGGACTTGCAGCGGCCCGAGCGACACCGATCGATCGCCGAGGAACTCCACCCCCTTGGTGGCGCAGATGTTGGAAATGATCAGGGTGGCGGTGAACAGGGCCACGATCGGTGCGTAGTACCCCCGCGCGACCTGGGCAAATGCCGCATGGTCCGCGGGGCGCCCAGGCCCGCCGTGCTCTTGCGTGGTTTTCGACTCACTCACCCGCATCATCCAACCAGGTTGTGGAATACGCTGTAGCAATGACGAATCCCGGCGATTCCGACGAGTGGTGGAAGCAGTACGGCGGCCAAGGCGTGTCGCCGGAGTCCGGTGGGCAGAGTTCGGTCCCGCAGTACCCGAGTCCTGAGCAGCAGCCGTCGGGTTACCCGTCGGCGCCGCAGTACCCGGTACAGCCGCCCTCGCAGCCGATGACGCCGCCTCCGCAGCCGCAGTATCCGTCCTATCAGCAGCCCGTGCAGCCGTACGGTCAGCCGAACTACGGCTACCAGACGCCCTACCAGCCCTACGGAGTCCCGGCGCAGGGCACCAACGGCATGGCCATCGGCGCGCTGATCTCGTCGCTGGTCGGATTCGTCACCTGTGGGCTCGGCTCGATCGTCGGCATCATCCTCGGGGTGATCGCGCTGAATCAGGTCAAGCAGAGCGGTCAAGAAGGACGCGGCATGGCGCTGGCCGGCATCTGGATCGGTGTCGGCGCGATCGTGCTCGGCATCCTGTGGTTCGTCGTGGTGATCATCGCGGGGGCGACCAGCACGTAGCGGCACGGCCGGGAAAGCAACAGGGGCGCACCCGATTCGGGTGCGCCCCTGTTACTTTCGATATCGCTGTGGCGGGTCAGGCCTTGACGACCTGGGTGCCGCCGGCGAACTTGTCGTGCCAGCCCTGCTTGTTCGGGTCCTGCGAGATGGTGACCATGATGTAGATCGCCAGACCCAGCGAGACCAGGCCGCCGACGCACGGGATGATGTTCGCCGCGACGAACGCGTTGCGCTTCAGCGAGGTGACCGGGTCGATCTTGGCGGCGCCGCCCGGGGCGAGCACCTTCAGGCCGAGGATCTTCTTGCCGAGCGTGGTGCCCTGCGAGGTCTCCATGCCGACGAAGTAGCCGAGCTGGACCAGGGTCCACACCAGGCCGAGCCCGATGGTCAGGCCCACCGAGTTGTTGACCAGGATGTACAGGATGAAGTACGGGATCATCAGGATGATCGCGTCGATGACGCGGGCGCCGATGCGCGTGCCGAGGTCCCCCGGCTGACCGCCGTAGGCGTTGAACCCGGGCTGTTGCGGGTACTGGCCGTAGGGGTCCTGGCCGTACTGGGGCTGCTGCTGCTGCCCGTACTGCGGCTGCTGGCCGTACTGGGGCTGCTGCTGCTGCCCGTATTGCGGCTGCTGGCCGTACTGGGGCTGCTGCTGCTGCCCGTACTGGGGCTGCTGCCCGTACTGGTCGCCCCCCTGCGGGTACGGCTGCCCGTACGGCTGCCCGCCCTGAGGATACTGGTTGGGGTCGTACCCACCGCTTGTCATAGTTGTTTGTCCTCGTCGATTGATCAGTAGTTGGACGATGCGTACGTTACGGACATGGGCTGCTTCGCAACAACCCGTGAACGTCGAGTATCCACGGTTCGCGGGGCAGCCGCCGGGTGTCGAAACACGCGAGTAGCTCGGACGACGATGTCGCGGTCGAGCCGAGCGAAGCGGCCAGCGCCGAGACTACTTCCTCCGGCGTGTTGCCGAGCGCCAATCGTTCGCGGAGTGTCACCGCCCCATCCCGTTTCGCCAGTCGTCGCCGCTGTGTATTGAGCACCAGCGGCACATGGGCGTAGCTCGGCACCGGCAGGCCGAGCAGCGTCGCGAGGTAGGCCTGGCGCGGGGTCGACGGCAACAGGTCGTCGCCGCGTACCACCTGGTCGACGCCTTGTGCCGCGTCGTCCACCACGACGGCGAGGTTGTATGCCGGGACGCCGTCGCCGCGCCGCAGCACCACGTCGTCCACCGGGCCTCGATAGCGGCCGTGCAGCTCGTCCCGCACTTCGAACTCGGTCACCGTGGCGCGCAGACGCAGCGCGGCCGGACGCCCCTCGGTGCGCAGCCGGGCCCGTTCCGAGTCGCTCAGCGTGCGGCAGGTACCGGGGTAGGCGCCCATGGGGCCGTGCGGCGCTGTCGCGGCTTTCTGGATTTCCCTTCGGGTACAGAAGCATTCGTAGGTGAGACCGGCGGCGGCGAGGCGATCGATGGCCGCCTCGTACCACGGCAACCGTTCGGACTGGCGTACCACGGGTCCGTCCCAGTCCACGCCGATCGCCGTGAGGTCGTCCAGTTGCCGCTGCTCCGCACCGGGACGCACCCGGTCCAGATCGTCGATCCGCAGCAGGAAGCGGCGGCCGGTGGACCGAGCGAATGCCCAGGCCAGCAGCGCGGTGCGGAGATTGCCCAGATGCAGGTCCCCGGACGGGCTCGGCGCATACCGGCCCGCGCCCGGCTCGGCCACGGGACCGGCGGTAGACGATGAGGTGCGCACGTCGGCCATGGTAGGAGCGACGCGCTCAACCGCGCAGACGCGGCCGCAGGTCGGCGTCCGCCGGTTCGTCGCCTGCCTCCAGCGTGGCGAGCAGTGCCTCGGCGTGGGCGACCAATCCGGCGAGATCGATATCGTAGGGTGCTCGCCCGCTCTCCGGCTGGTATGCCGTCAACCGCGACACAGCGCGGGCGAGCAGTGTACGCGCCCCCTTCGGATTACCGCGCTGTATGTGGGTCAGCCCGACAGCGAACTGCGCGAGTGCTTGCCACAGCATCCGCTCGGCGAACGGTCCGTTCTTCCATGCGGCCTCTAAAACCTCGTGTGCGTTGAATGCAAGTCCTTCGTCCAGCAGTTGCTGGGCGAAGGTCAAGGTTTGCTGGGGTGGAAGATCGAGATCGTCCGGAATTCGGGCAACTCCGGTGCTCCCGGGAGGCAGCGGCCGCCCGAGACGGTCGCGCGGACGGGCATTACGGGCGCGACCTGCGTCGTCGCGAGCGCGTTCGACCATAGGTTCCATCATGCACGGCCGCCCGGGTCGCGTCGACGCGCCCCGTGGGCGAGCGCGAATTGTGCTCCGATAACAGAGCAATCACATCCGTTAAAAACATTGTGGTACGCCAGTGTTCAGAATGAATGAGGGAGGCTGGCAATGCTCCCGCAACTTCCTCTCTTCGCAAACGTGTGTGGTTGCGATGATTGAATAGGCAAGAGCCGGGCAAACTTTCGAAGGACCTGCTAGTGTTACCGCGCGGGGACAGGCCCCGCGCGAGGTTAATTTCCTCTCGAACTCGATGTGCGATATCTACGCACCGGGAAAGTGCGCTCCGGCACGGGGTGCACCACGGGATTCGGCTTTCCAGTCGGGTACCGATGCTAGCTGGAACGATGTCAGGAGAAATCTCGCTCTCGACGCAGCAAAGGAGCTAGTGCCGTGGAGGTTGATTGGACGGGCGCTGTGTGGCGCAAGAGCACATACAGCGGTCCGGATGGGAACTGCGTGGAAGTCGCTTTTCTCGTCGACGGCAATGTCGCGGTTCGTGACACCAAGGACAGTGGACGTGGCCCGGTCTTGGCGTTTGCGCCGGGCGAGTGGGATGCATTCCTAATGGGGTTCTCGACGGGAGAGTTCCGGCGCGGCTGAACCGCTCCGGAATGGCCTGAACAAGGCAAAGCGGGCCCCGGGTCGTGTGGACTCGGGGCCTTCGCGGTTTTCGGGCGGGTCGGATGCGGCGCGAATCCTCAGTGCGCGGAACCGTTTCCGTCACCGTTCGCTCGTTGCTGAACCTTGCGCAGCACGGCGAGCTGCCTTCGTTCCTCTTCGTGCTCGATCTCGAAGTGCCGCACGCTCTCCGCGCGCGGATCCGCACGCAGGAAGCTGCCGGTGCCCGGCTTGCCCGCCGCGCCCAGCTTGCTCATCTTCTTCGGGACGGGTGCGCCCTGGTACTCCAGCGGAATCGGGTGGCCGTGCGCGTCGACCGGGCCGAGCGGCTGATGCACCTCGATGTATTCGCCGTGCGGCAAGCGCTTGACCACTCCGGTCTCCACCCCGTGCTCGAGTACCGCGCGGTCACTGCGCTGCAAGCCGAGGCAGATGCGGTAGGCCAGCAGGTAGGCGATCGGAGGCAGGAGCAGGATCCCGATGCGGCCCGCCCATGTCGTCGCGTTCAAGGAGATCTGGAACTTGTAGGCGATGATGTCGTTGACGCACGACAGCGTCAGCACCACGTAGAACGCGATCGCCATCGCGCCGATCGCCGTCCGGACCGGAACGTCACGCGGACGCTGCAGCAGGTTGTGATGGGCGCTCCTGTCGCCGGTGAGCCGCTTCTCGATCCACGGGTAGGCGATCAGCACGGTGAACACCAAGCCCATGATCAGCGCGACCCAGAACACCGCCGGCACGGTGTAGCGGCCCAGATACAGCTCCCACGGCGGCATCAACCGGGCCATGCCGTCGGTCCACATCATGTAGAAGTCCGGCTGCGAACCCGCCGACACCTGCGAGGGGTTGTAGGGACCCAGGTTCCAGATCGGGTTGATCTGGAACACCCCGCCCATGATGCCCACGACGCCGAGGGTGAAGGCGAAGAACGCACCCTGATCGGCGGCGAACACCGGCACGATCCGGGCGCCCACCACGTTGTTCTCCGTACGGCCCGGACCGGGGAACTGGGTGTGCTTCTGGTACCACACCAGCGCCACGTGCGCGGCGATCAACGCCAGGATGATGCCCGGGAACAACAGCACGTGCGCGATGTAGAGCCGCGGGATGATGATCTCGCCGGGGAAGTCCCCACCGAACATCAGCCAGTGCAGCCAAGTGCCGATGATCGGAATGCCGATCGTGATACCCGAGAACGCGGCCCGCAGGCCGGTGCCCGACAACAGGTCGTCGGGCAGCGAGTAGCCGAAGAAGCCCTCGAACATCGCCAGGATCAGCAGCAACGAACCGATCACCCAGTTCGCCTCACGCGGCTTGCGGAACGCGCCGGTGAAGAAGATCCGGAACAAGTGCACGATGATGGAAATGGCGAACAGCAGCGCCGCCCAGTGATGCACCTGCCGCACGAACAGGCCGCCACGCACTTCGAAGGAGAGATCGAGCGCCGTCTCGTACGCCCGCGACATGGTGACACCGCGAAGTGGCTGGTAGGCGCCGTTGTAGACGACCTCCGTCATGGACGGGTCGAAGAACAGCGTCAGGTACACGCCCGACAACAGCAGGATGATGAAGCTGTAGAGCGCGATCTCGCCGAGCAGGAACGACCAATGGGTCGGGAAGACCTTGTTGATCGACCGCTTCACGAACGCGGCGGCCCTATACCGCTCGTCCGCCTCATCGGCTTGCTTGGCGATTTTGCGAGCTAGATCTATTGCCATGGCCGACACCCCGCCCTGGGTGAGTGGTATCTGTTCCTACTACAGACGGTAGCAGAGCTGTCTGCCGGAATCGATGGGGTTCTCCGGGAGAATTGTGGAACAAGATCATTCACATTTGTTCCGCTCGCGGGGCGCCGTTCGATCCGAGTCGATATCGTTTTACTTGTGAGCGCCATGGCACCACAGGACGCGACGATGTATTGGCTGTCCGAACGGACGCGCAACGACCTTTTTCTGCTGTATTGCTTCGTCGACCGCGGACGGCCCACCGAGGAACTGCGCGCCGCTGTCGCCGAACGGAGCGCGCGGATCGCGGACCTCCGGGTCCGGCTGCGCGAACTGCCCGCCGACATCGATTACCCGTGCTGGACGCGATGTGAATTCGCTGCCGAGCAATTCGTGGAACACGAACTGGCGGAGCGTGATTGGCAGCACCTGCTGCACGTGCTCGGCGAGCTGCTCGGCACCGGCGTCGATGCCACCGCGCACCCGTGGCGGCTGCACGTCTTCCGCGCTATCGCCGACGCGCCAGGGCTGGAAGGCGAGCCCGCGCTGGTGGTGCTGCTCCAGATGTCCCACGCGCTGGCCGATGGGCGGCGGGCCTCGGCGATCGGGCGTGCGCTGTTCGGTGCGGCGGAGAATCGCGCGGTGGGGGACGAAGGCCGAACACGGTTGCCTGCGCCCGGTGGGGTACGGACCAGAGGCGACGGCGGTATCGAGGAAGCAGGTGCCGGCAGTTCGGTCGGCGAGGCTCGTCGTACGCCGAGTGATCGATCGGTACTGGACGTATCCACGCGAAAGGTGCTCGCTGATCCGCAGGGTATCGACTGGACGGCAGGGACCCGTGTGCGGACGATCGGTGATGCGGTGTCGGGAAGCGTGTTGCCGATCGGTGTGCTGATCGATTCGGCGGTCGGCCTGCTGCGCGTGCCGGTTCTGATGGCCGCGACGGCGGTGCGTGGCTACCAGGCGTTTCGAGCCCAGCAGCGGCTGGCGGAGTTGACCGAGGCGGGCGAATTGCCGCCGCCCGGACAGGGTTACCCGCCGAGCGCGCTGAACCGGACCACAGCGGAGGGGATCTCGCGGCACGAAGCTCGGATGCTGGTGTTCCCGGCGGAAGATCTGCGGGTGCCAGGTCGTACCGTCACGGTCGTCGTCTTGACCGCGGTGTCGCTGGCGCTCGCCCGCTACCTGGCCGACCGGGGCGAGCCGGTGGAGCGTCTCGGTGCGCAGGTCCCGATGGCCCTTCCCGAGGTCGACCGCCCCCGCAACAACTATCGCAGCCTCGGCGTCGATCTCTTCATCGACGAACCCGATCCGGGCCTGCGCGCCGACAAGATCGCCGCCGCGCTCGCCGACCGGCGCGTCCGCGCACGGCATCCGCTGCTGTCGGCGCAGGACCGGGTCACCGCGTCAGTCCCCGCCCCGGTGCTGCGCCGGGACGTGGACGGCTACCCCCTCGACGCTGTTCCCGACTCGATAGCGGGGCACACGGTGGTCTCCAGCGTCGACCGCGGCCCGGCCGACCTGTCCTTCGGCGGCGGGGAGGTGCGCTTCACGGCCGGGTTCCCCGCACTCGGCTCCGTCATGCACCTCACCCACGGCGTACACGGCCTCGGCGACACCATCACCATCTCCCTGCACGCCGACCGGGCGGTCCTACCGGATCTCGACGCCTACGCCGCCCACCTCCGCGCCGCGCTGCTGGAAGCACACCGCACCCTGCTCGACTCCGCCCCGGCGTGACGATCGCGCGCCCGCGGGTCAAGAACGAACGAGGGCGGGCTGGGGTGCGGACTGATGGACCTCGGCGGAGATCTTGATCTCCAGTTCCAGCCGGGTGGCGTTGATGACCGAGCGTTCCTCCTCGACGGTGTTCTCGATCGCCCGCGACCACAGCGCCTGGATCTCGGTGATCTCCTCGGCGACGGCCTCGCCGTCGAGTTCGATCCTGCGGCGCTGCAAACTGATGTTCAGTGCCGCCGTGAGCGTACGCATCAGGTCCTCGCAGCGATTGGGGATCTTGCGATGCGCCACGACGCGCAAGCTGCTGATGAAACCTCGCGAGCCGGTGATGATCTGCCGGATCTCCTCGTCCACCCGATCCAGCTCGTCGGCCTCCCAGCGTTCGCAGCGCAACAACTGCTGGCGCACGTCGTTCGAGATGGCCAGCACCGAGGACACCGCGGTGAGCACCGACTCCCGCCGCCATTTGTCGTGCTCGCGCCGCTCGGCCGCCGCGTTGGTCGACTCCACGCTGCGCTGCGCCGCGTCCAGGGTGACCCGATTGCGCTCGTCAGCGGCGGTGAGCGCCGCCCGGTTCGTGCGGTTGTTGACCAGCACGCCGACCAATGCCGCCATGGCGACGATGAGGGAACCGAAGAGCGGGAGCCACTGAGTCACGGGGACGATCATTCCATCGGAATGGGAAGTCGCACAGCCTAGATCGGACGAACGGGGCTCGCCCCGCTGCCGGACGCCGTGGGTCGGCCCGAGCGTCTCGGCTTCTGGGGACCTGCCGCGCCGCGAATCCGTAGCCATCGAACGGCGAACGTCTCCGGTGAAGCGATTCCCGCGTGGAGGATAGTGGCCCACGTCACAGCCGAGCAAAGTTGCCGAATGCTCAGCCGCCGAGCTGGCGTATCTCATGCGAAAGGCCGGGCCGGACGCGATCAAGCGTCCGACCCGGCCTTTCGTGGCGGAGGATAGGGGATTTGAACCCCTGAGGGCGTTAACCCAACCCGCGTTCCAGGCGAGCGCCATAGGCCACTAGGCGAATCCTCCGTGGAGCAGCATACCGGTATCCCCCCGTCGGTCGCCAAACAGGGTGGGGGAAGGGGGAGTGGAATGCCTGTTCTGGCGGGGTGATGGGCCCGGAAGGTGGTGTTGCGGACCGGAGGCGCTACACTGGCCGACGGATCCCGCGCGGCGCGCATCCTGTGAACTCCCCCAGGGCCGGAAGGCAGCAAGGGTCAACGGGCTCTGCCGGGTGCGCGGGGTCCCCTATCTTACGGCTCGCGCGGCGTATGCGCGGTTGCCGAGCCTTCGCTCGATCGATGCGGACCGGACGTGGCCCGGGTTCCGGACGAACCCCGCCCGTGGGCGGATAACGCCTCCAATTCCGGGCACCACACGGGTAACGTGAACACCGTCCGCGGATGCATGTGCGTCTGCATGGACAACTGTTCGGTCGCCGCCCATCGGTCCGGCCAGACCATCGTCCCCTAGCTGCTTGAAAGGCTGCCCAGGATGCCCCGGCAAACGCAGATCGGTTTGATGAGCCATGAGGAGCTCGTGCTCGAGCACGACACCCAGACCGCGAACTACGCGACGCTCGAGACCGAGAAGCTCACGCTGGACCTGACCCGGGGAAAACCTTCGCCGGAGCAACTCGACCTGTCCGCCGCCCTGCTGCACCTGCCCGGCGAGGGCGATTTCCGCGACGGCACAGGCACCGACTGCCGCAACTACGGTGGCCTGCACGGTCTCCCGGAGTTGCGCGCGATCTTCGGCGAGCTGCTGAACATCCCGGTGGACAATCTGCTCGCGGGCAACAACGCCAGCCTCGAGCTGATGCACGACGTGATCACCTACGCGATGCTGTACGGCACCAATGATTCCGAGCGTCGCTGGGCCGCCGAGGACACCCTGAAGTTCCTGTGCCCGGCCCCCGGTTACGACCGGCACTTCGCGATCACCGAGGCGCTCGGCTTCGAGATGATCCCGATCCCGATGCGCCACGACGGCCCGGACACCCACGCCATCGCCGAGCTGCTGGCGAGGGACCCGCAGATCAAGGGTCTGTGGGCAGTGCCGAACTACGCCAACCCCACCGGCGTGGTGTTCTCCGAAGACGTTGTCCGCGAATTGGTCTCGATGCCGGCGGCAGCGCCCGACTTCCGGCTGTTCTGGGACAACGCGTACGCGGTGCACCCGCTCACCGACACCGCCGCACCGGTGATCGACGTGCTCGGACTGGCCGCCGCCGCCGGCAACCCCAACCGCCCGTTGGTGTTCGCCTCCACCTCGAAGATCACCTTCGCCGGCGCGGGCGTGAGCTTCCTCGGCGGTTCCACCGCGAACCTGGACTGGTACCTGAGCCACGCCTCGAAGAAGAGCATCGGCCCTGACAAGATCAACCAATTGCGTCACCTGCGCTTCTTCGGCGACGCCGACGGCGTGCGCGCGCATATGCAGAAGCACCGCGCCATCCTGGAACCGAAGTTCGCCCTGGTGCTGAAGGTCCTCGAGGACCGCCTCGGCGCGTCCAAGGTGGCGTCCTGGACCGAGCCCAAGGGCGGCTACTTCATCAGCCTGGACGTGCTGGAGGGCACCGCGGCGCGGGTGATCGCGCTCGCGAAGGACGCGGGTATCGCGCTCACGGCGGCCGGTTCGGCCTTCCCGTACAAGAACGACCCGGAGGACAAGAACATCCGGATCGCCCCGAGCTTCCCGAAGCTGCCCGAACTGGAGAAGGCGATGGACGGCTTGGCCACCTGCGTGCTGCTGGCGGCCACCGAGAAGCTGCTCGGCAAGTAGCGGCGGATCCAGAACACAGTGATCGCCCGGCACGGATTCGTGCCGGGCGATTCCATTTGTGCGCTCGATCCGACGCCGACCGAGGTGGTACCGGCGAGACGGTGAGGCAGCCGCCTACCCGGTCTCCAACAGTTCCTTGAGCCGCGCCAGATCCCCCCGGTTCGCCCGCCGGATCGCTGCCTCCAGTACCGGCGCGGCGAGTTTCCCGAATCCGCTCGGCTCGCCGCGGTTGCGCAGCGTCATACGGGTGCCGCCCTCCGGCGTGTCCGCCCAGGTGTAGGTCGTCTCCATCGGAAACGGCCCCTGCGCGGTGCGCATCACCAGCCGTGTGCCGGGATCGTAGGCGACCACCTCGTAGGTGTAGGTCAGTTTGTTGCCGAGGAAGTGCGCGACGAACACCATGCGGGAGCCGACGCCCAGCGGCGGCTCCGTTTCCCAGGTGACGCCGTGGATGCGCGAATACCAGGCCGGAGCGTGCGCCGGATCGGCCGCGTACGCCGCGACCAGCTCGCGGGAGCGGTCGATCACGACGTCGGTGCGCACGTCGACGGCCATCGGCCGGGTCAGTGCGGCTTGTGCGCGAGGACGGCGAACATGGTGACCGAGAGGTGGATGTCGCCGTTGGCCGCGCCCGCCTCCAGGTCGGTGAGCAGCTGGTCGCGCTGCGCCTCGGTGATCGCGCCGCGCGCGACCGCCATCGCCGAGATCCTGGTCACCAACGAGCCCGCGCCCACGCTGCGGTCCTGCACCAAGGCATGCGAACCGATGTCGTCGACCACCAGGCCCGCCTTGGTGAGCAGGCCGGGGAGCCGACGGCCGGACAACGGATTGGTGGTTGCCGACACGAGGGTGTCGATCACCTCCCGGACGACCTGCCGGTCACCGGGGTGCATGATCGCCGTTCCCCAGTCGCTGTCCACCACCACGACGCGTCCACCCGGGCGGAGCACGCGCGCGATCTCGTTGGCCGCGCGGGCGGGCGCGGTCAGGTGCTGGAAGACTCGTTCGCACAGGACGGCGTCGAAGCTCTCCGCGCCGAACGGCACGCCGTACGCGTCCCCGGAGTGGAATTTGGCGGTCGAGCCGGCCTCGGCGGCGCGGCGCTCGGCGGAGGCGAGCAGATGCGGGTCGGGCTCGATCCCGACCGCGCTGCCGTCCGGGCCCACCGCTTCGGCCAAGGCGATGACCTCCGTCCCGGTGCCGGAGCCGATGTCCAGGGCGTGCTCGCCGGGCCGCAGCGCCAGCGCTTCATGCGCCCAGCTGCGCAAGCGGCGGATACCGGGCAGCGCGGCCTGTAGGTCGCGCACGTCTACGAGTTGGTCCTGGCCTGCTCGGTCGAACCGGTCGGGGCGCAATGCGTAGGTGCTCATGGGCCCGTGTCCATCCCTGGCCGTTGCCGTCGTCTTGGTCGGTGTCGCCGTCATCTGAGGCATGGTCTGGAGCCTACGCGGCAGGTCATCTACCCGCGCGTAGGCAGTGTGAGGTGAGTCACTACCCATGTCGGGCGGTGACGACCCGCGGCGTCCCGCCCCGTAGGCGCCGGTGAGATGATCGACCCGTCCCCAGCACACCGAGCAGGAGGTAGGCGATGACTCGCACGCTATGCCTGGCGCAGGACGCCGAGGCGGACAAGCTACTGACCGAGGACCACTTCGCCACCCTGCTCGGCATGCTCCTGGACCAGCAGTACCCGATGGAGCACGCTTTCCGCGGCCCGAAGAAGATCGCCGACCGGATGGGTGGCTTCGACATCCAGCGCATCGCGGAGGCCGACCCCCAGGAGTTCGAGGAGCTCGCCGCGACGCCGCCCGCGATCCACCGCTACGGCAGGTCCATGGCCCGGCGCGCGCAGGAATTGGCGCGCTACGTCATCGAGCACTACGACGGCAAGGCGGAGAACATCTGGACGGCGGGCGACCCGGACGGTAAAGAGGTGCTGCGCCGCCTGAAGGACCTCCCCGGTTACGGCGAGCAGAAGGCGAAGATCTTTCTGGCTCTGCTGGGTAAGCAGCGGGGCGTGCAGTTGGAAGGCTGGCGCGCGGCGGCGGGCGCGTACGGCGACGAGGGCTCACGCCGATCGGTTGCCGACGTGACGGACGCCGAATCTCTCGCGCAGGTAAGGGAATTCAAGAAGCAGGCGAAAGCGGCGGCCAAAGCGAAGTAGTACGGCAACTGTAACTCTGCGGTTGCCTATTTGAAATCGTCCTGCGTTTTTTCCTCGTTCTCGCACAGCCGGTGCCTGATGCTTTTGCCTGGAACGGCTCCACCTGAGATGAGGGATTGCAGGACATGAGGATGAGGAAACTCGCCGTAGTGGCGGCGCTGGTGACCATTGCGACCGGAGTGGCCGCGGGGACATCCGGTGCCGCGCCGACGGAAGAAAGCGCCGAAAGCGCAATAAATTTCACCGCGTACGCGACCGACACCCAGTCGATCATCGAAACCGACGCGGGTTCGCTCGCAGTCGAGGACGAAGTGCTCCAAGTGAAGGCATCCAACGGTACCGTGCTCGCGGCACAGCCGCTGCGGTTTCAGCTGGAGGACTTCGAATTCCCGATCGCCGCACAGATTTCCGGTCGTAGCGCGACGCTGACGCCGCTGTTCGACCGGGAGCACGCGGTCTACAAGCCGGTCGCCCTGCCGTACGAGGACAAGGCGCCGTGGAAGACCGAGTACGACCGTGAGGTCGCCGCCTGGACCCGCCTGACCAGCACGATCGCCGCCGGTGCGACCATCGGCACGCTCGTCGGTGGCATCGTGGGCGGTGCGGCCGGTTGCGTGCTCGGCGGCATCGCCGGCGCCACCGTCGCCTCCGCGGCGATCGTCGGCCTGTTCGGCGCGTTCATCCCGGCCGCCGCCATCGGCTGCCTCGGCGGCATCATCGCCGTCGGCGCCCTGGGCACCCTCGCGGGCCAGCTGCTGGTCACCGCCCCGGTCGCGATCGGCGCCGCGATCCAGTACTTCACGACGATCAACCAGCCGTTCACCGCGCCGAAGTAATCCTTCCGAGCGAAAATACCCCGCCCCCGTGGAGCTCTCCGGGCGGCGGGGTCTTTTCGCGTGCCCGCGACCTGCGGAAACAATGTGCCTGTGCACACAACGGCGCGTCGAGGGTTGGTGCGTCGCGGAAATCGGTGTTAATTTTGATGACATGTCTGCCGGCCGACCCAACCTCCTGCGCGTCACTTACGTGACCGCCGCGCTGGGTCTGCGGCTGCCATTGACACGCGAACTGTGTCGTCTCTCTTGCTGCAGCTGAGCGGTTTTTCCTGCTCGTTTGCTGCCTCGCCGCCCATGTAGGCATGTCCCGTCGATTACGGGACTTCAGCAAGGATCCGCACAATGTCCCTTCCCACCCTTGAACGATCCGTCTCCAGGGTTGCCAACGGCCGTGCCCGCGTTCAGCGCCCGGTTGTCGCTCCCGAACTGCGCCTCGCCGACAACCCGGCGGCCGCGGTCCTGCGCGCCGCCACCGGAGGTCCCGTTTCCCGCGACAACGCCGCGCGCACAACGGGTTTGAGCATCGCCACGGTCAACCGCCAGGTCTCCGCGCTGCTCGCGGCCGGCCTGCTGCGGGAACGCCCCGACCTGACGGCCTCGGGTGCGGTCGGGCGCCCCCGCGTCCCCTTCGAAATCGACCACGACGCCTACCTCACCCTCGGTATCCACATCGGCGCCGCGGTCACCAAGATCGTCGCCGCCGACCTGCGCGGCCGCATCCTCGGTGGGCTGGCCATCGCCACCCCGCAGACCGGTCAGGAATTCGCCACCACCACCGTCGCGCGCAGCGCGAAGGCGTTCCTGCAGCGCTGGCACCGGCGCAAGGCGCTGTGGGCAGGCGTCGCGATCGGCGGCCGGGTCGACCCGCTGACCGGCGTCGTCGATCATCCGAAACTGGAATGGCGTGGAGCGCAGGTCGGTTCGGTCCTCGGCGAGGTGCTGGAGTTGCCCGTCTCGGTGGCGCCGCACGTGGAGGCGATGGCAGGCTCGGAGCTGTTGCTGCCCACCGGCGAGCCCAAGGACCAGGCCCGCCTCGAGCGGGGCAGCAGCCTGTATTTCTACGTGCGTGAGACCGCGGGTGTCGCGGTGACCTTGGATGGTCGCGTGCACACGCCGAGCAACGGTCCCGGCTCGATCGCGCATCTGCCCACGGGCTCGGACGTGGAATGCACCTGCGGACGGCGTGGCTGCTTGGAGGTGACCGTCGGTGATCGGTCACTGCACTCCAGGGCGGTCGGGCGGGGCATCATCCCGGCGCACAACGGCACCGCGGGCTCGACCATCGCCGACCTGTACCGGGCCGCGGAGGCCGGATCGGAGTCCGCGCGCGAACTGCTCGCCGAGCGGGCCACCATCCTCGGCCACACCGTGGCCATGGTGCGTGACATGCTCAACCCCGATCGGGTGATCCTCGGCGGCCAGGCCTTCACCGGCTACCGTCCCGCGGTCGCGCACGTGGCGCGGGCGTTCAACCAGGGTTCGACCCTGCCGCCCACCGACATCCGGATCAGCGGTTTCGGCGGCAAAGTGCAGGAATACGCCGCGGTGGTGACCTCGCTGAGCGTTCTCTACGCCGATCCGCTGGCCGCGGTCCGGCGAACCGCCTTGCACGACTGAGTGATACGGCGAAGGGCGATCGGCCGCAGCGGCTGATCGCCCTTTTCGTGCGCGTGACGCTAGCGGTGTGGATCGCCCGCGAGGGCGAAAAGCCTCTCCAGGGCGGTGATGAAGAACGGGAAGTGGCCCGCGAAGCGCTGCAGGTTGCGGTCGCGTTCGAAGCCGCCGAACCAGTAGAGGCCGGGTTGCGCGTCGGCCGAGGGGTCCAGGTCGCGGAAGGCGCGGATCCAGTTGTCGGCGCGTGCGCCGAGCACCATGAACGGCAGGGCGCGGGAGAACACGGTTTCCTGGTCGATCGGCGGGATCTGTTCGCGCCGAGTGGTTTCCAGGCCGCGTTGCAGCGCGCGGATCTGCTTGGCGAGCTCCAGCCCGCGCGCCGTCCGCACCGGCAGGTACTTCGGCGAGAGCAGGGTCGCGACACCCCCCAGCCCGATGGCGACACCGACCAGGGCATGTCCGGAGGTGAGCGCGAGCGCCACGGTGGCCACGACCCCCGCGACCACCAGCGCCCCACCGAGCCACAGGGCGAGGCCGGGACGGCGGCGATCGAGGAAGTTGCCGCGGGCGACGGCGTCGGCGACCAGTGCGGCGCGTACCGGTTCGGAGGTCACGCGCCCCGGCTTGCGCAGTTCGCCCAAGGTCACCGCGTCGGTGCCTTCGGGCAGCAGCGCCTGGTAGACGGCCTTCTCGTAGTCGCGCAGTTGGTCGTCGGGGGTGTTCACCCGGGTGATCCGCCAGTCGCTGTCACTGAGCGGCGTGATCCGGATGTACCGGCGCACCGCGAGATCCACCACGGTGGCGGCGATGTCGACCGGATCGACATGTCCGTCCAGCAGCAGCCCGGCCTCACCGGGCAGCGTGCCCTCGGGCGAGGTGAACTGCACGCGATCACCCTCGCGCACCAGCGGATCGATCGTCGCGGAACCGCCGCCCACCGTCGCGTCCAGGCGGCGAGCGCGCAGCACATAGGCGACCAAACCGGCCAGCGCGAGCAGCAGCACGCCGAACGCGACGAGCACCGGGGCGGTGATCGCGAAGGGGCCCGCGTCGCCGCTGTCGCGGACATCCGCGTTGCTCGGCACGGTGCCGGGCGGCAATTGCAGCGTCAGATCGATCGCGTCGCCCTTGTGCAGGTCGGTCTGCTCGAGGAAGAGGACGCCGTCGGTCTCGATCTTGACGTCGGCGCACGGCCGGGTGTTACCGGGCGGGCCGAGTTTGCAGTCCACGATGCCCATTTCGAAGCTCGGGCTGATCAGCGAGGCGCTGATGGACGCGATGTCGGTGTTGAGCACACCGAGCCAATGGAAGACCTGGGTGCCCCGCGCGTCGCTGACGGTGTTCTGCACGGAGTACCGGAAGGTGGATTCGCCGGGCCGGGCCTCGATGGTGAACTGGTCGTTGGCGACCGTCGCGGTGCCCGCGCCCTCGGTATCCACGTCGGTGACCCGGAAGACGCGCTCGGCGTCGTCACCGACCCGCAGCCGCAGCGGAAGTGACATCCGGAACGAGCCCTCCGGCGGCACCGAGACCTGTTCGACCACTTCGAGGACGCCCTCGCGGCTCAGCTTCAGATCGGCGGTGATGGTCACGCCCTCCGGCGCGGGCTGGGCCTGGGTGACCGGGGCCGTCGCGAACATTCCCGCGATGGCGAGAAGCAGCGCGCCTAGGGCGGCCCCCCGAAAAGTCAGCATGGCTGCCTACTCTAGACAGCTTGCTATCCTGCGTCAGCGGCTGTCGGCGATCACTGAGACGAGGGGGTACGGGGGCGTGACACAACCACCGTACGGACACGGACCGGTCCCGCGCGGGGGGCGCCCGGTGCCTCCGCCGCCCGGCTACGGTGCGCCCTACGGCCCGCGCCCGGGGTACGGCCCGCCGCCTGGGTACGGTCCGACTCCCGGATACGGCCCGCCGCCGGGATACGCGCCGCCCGCCTACGGCCCGCCACCGGGTTACGGCCCGGCGGTGCCTCCGCCCATGCCCTATGGTCCGCCCGGGCGGCCGCCCTACCCGCCGCCACGCAAACGCGGAGGCGGCGGATGGGTTGTGCTGCTGGTCGTCGTCGTATTCCTGGCGGCGGCGGGACTGGTACGCAACGCGATCTCGGTGGGGCGCGACGCGAGCGACGCGTCCGGTCCGCAACCGAGTTTCACGTTCGACACGCAGCCGGACGGCACGGTCGGACCGTCGGAAACCGGCAACAACCCGCTGCTGACCGACCCCAACGCGACGCTGCTTCCGGCGCAGTGCGACTACTCGCCGTGGGGCACCCAGGTGGACGCCGCCCGCAAGTTCTTCGAAAGCGCCGCGTCCTGCCTGGAAGCGGCGTGGAAACCCGTGCTGCGCAAGGCGAATCTGCCGTTCCAGCCGCCGGCACTGAACGTCAGCGCGACCACGACGGGCATCACCACCCCGTGCACCGGCTCGACCAGCAATTTCGCCGCGTTCTACTGCCCGGCGAACAAGACCGTCTACATGCCGATCAGCCAGTTGCAGACGGACTACTTCAAAGACAACTGGGTGGTCTACCTGTCGGTTTTCGCGCACGAGTACGGACATCACGTGCAGGCGATGTCCGGCATCCTGCGCAAGGCCAACAGCGATCGGGCCGACGTGGGGCCGCGCAGCGCCAAGGGACTGGAGCTGTCGCGCCGAGTCGAATTGCAGGCCAACTGCTTCGACGGCATGTACCTCTCCTCGTCGTCGAAGGGCGGTTCGCTCACCGACCCGCAGCTCACTCTGGCCCGCAAGGACGCCTACGGGCGCGGTGACCAGGCCGGGGACATGCGCGACCACGGGTCGTCCGAGAACGGCGGACAGTGGTTCGAGGCGGGTTTGGACAACAACCGTGCGGTCCAGTGCAATACGTTCACCGCGTCGGCCGGCTCGGTGAGCTGAGGCGCGACGCGGGCGCTCATGCCGTCGGATCGTCCTCGAGTGGGCGCTGGGCGTGCGGGCGCCCGAGATGTCCTTCGCCGAGGCGGCGCGGCGCGTGGCCGTGCACTCCCTCCGCGTACGCCGTCTCGGCGTGCAGGGCGAAGTCGATCCCGGCGGTCTCGTCCTCCTTGCTGACCCGGAATCCGACGAACCGGTCGATGCCCTTGCCGAGCGCGAACGAGACGCCGAACGCGTAGGCCGCGACGACGAGCACCGCCACCAGCTGCTTGCCGAGCTGAGCGAGCCCACCGCCGAAGAACAGGCCCTCGACGCCGCCGGTCATCACCTCGGTGGCGAGCAAGCCGATCAGCACGGTGCCCACGATGCCGCCGACGAAGTGCACGCCGACCACGTCGAGCGAATCGTCGTAGCCCGCTTTGAACTTCCAGCCCACCGCGAACGAGCACAGCACGCCCGCGGCGAGCCCGACCAGCAGCGCACCGAGGGTGTTGACCGACCCGCACGAGGGAGTGATGGCGACCAGACCGGCCACCACGCCGGACGCGGCGCCGAAGGTGGTCGGCCTGCCGTCGCGGATCTGCTCGACCGCCAGCCAGCCGAGCATGCCGAGGCAGCCCGCCACCAAGGTGTTGAGGAAGACGGCCGCGGCCAGGCCGTTGGCCGCCAGCGCCGAACCGGCGTTGAAACCGAACCAGCCGAACCACAGCAGCCCCGCCCCGAGCAGCACGAAGGGCAGGTTGTGCGGGCGCATCGCATCGACCTTGAACCCGATGCGCGGGCCGAGCACCAGCGCGAGGGCCAGGGCCGACGCGCCGGAGGCGATCTCCACCACCAGGCCGCCCGCGTAGTCCAGCGCGCCGAACGAGGCCAGCCAGCCGTCCGGGCCCCACACCCAGTGGGCGATCGGCGCGTACACCACCAGCGCCCAGAGCGGCACGAAGATCATCCACGCGCCGAACTCGGCCCGATCGGCGATGGCGCCGCTGATCAGCGCGGCGGTCAGGACCGCGAAGGTGAGCTGGAACGTCGCGAACAACAGCTCCGGCACCGAGCCGCGCACCGAGGTCGGATCGATGCCCGCCATGCCCAGGTGGGCGAGGCCGCCGATCAGGCCGCCGCCCGCGTCGTCACCGAACGCCAAGCTGTAGCCGAGCAGTAGCCAGGTCACCGTCACCAGCGGGATGGCGATGAAGTTCATCATCAGCATGTTGAGTACGCCGGTCGAGCGGACCATGCCGCCGTAGAAGATGGCCAGGCCCGGGGTCATCAGCAGGACGAGGGCCGTGCTGACCAGCAGCCAGGCGGTAGCCGCGGGGTCGATGGTTGAAGACACGGGTTCACTCCTTCCGCGCGCGTGCGCTGCGAGGAAGTTACCGAATGGTCGCTCGCGGGCCGACAGCCGATCGGTCGAAAGGCGGTCAGGCCGGCGTCTGGTCCTTCCTGACGCGGCGCAGCCACGCCGTCACCGTGTCCGGTGTGGGCGGGTCCGAACCCACCAGGTCGAGCACGCTGTAGCCGACGCATGCCGCGCCCAGCACGCGCGAGGCGACGGCTTCCGCGTCGCCCCACGGCAGGAAGGGCTTGGCAAGCAGCAGGGAGGCGATGCCATGGGCCGCCGACCACAGTTCCAGCACGATCGGCAGCGGGTCGCGCTGCGCCATCGTCCCGTCCTCCATGCACTTGCGTACGGTGGCCGTGAAATGCTCGAAGGCACCGCTGGTGAGCACTTGGTCCACCACGCCCTCGGTCTCGGTGGGCGCGGTCGCGAGCCGGTATTGCTCGGGATGCTCGAGCGCGAAGCGGACGTAGGCCATGCCTTGATCGTGCAGCTGGTGCATCGGAGAGGTGGTGGGGTCGGTGGCCGCTCGCATCGCCTCGGCGAGGTCTTCGAAGACCTGGGCGACGACGGCGTCGATGAGCTCGTCCTTGTCCGCGAAGTGCCGATAGATCGACGGCGCGCTCACCCCGACCAGCTTGCTCACCGCCCGGATCGAGACGGCGTCGGCATGCCCGGTCGTGGTGAGCAGTTCGGCCGTGGCCCGCAGGATCTCCTCGCGCAGCTGGGCGCCGGAGCCGCGCGGCGAGCGCGGACGCCTGCCACCGATCACGCGCGCCCCGCGGTTTCCAGCGGGCGCGCGGCGGCGTCCTCCTCGCCTTCGGTCAGCCCGATCTTGGCGTGCAGGCGGGCCAGCGGTGCGGGCGCCCACCAGTTGGCCGGACCGAGCAGGCGCATGAGCGCGGGCGCGAGCAGACCGCGGATGATCGTGGCGTCGGCGAGCACGGTCAGCGTGAGGCCGAGGCCGAGCAACTGCATGAACGACACCTTCGCGGTGACCAGCGCGCCGAGCACGATGGCCATCAGCACGGCGGCCGCGGTGAAGATCCGGCCCGTGCGGGCCAGGCCGACCGCCACCGCGCGGGTGTTGTCGTGGGTGGCCAGCCACTCCTCGCGCACCCGCGAAAGCAGGAACACCTCGTAGTCCATGGACAGGCCGAAGGCCAGGCAGAACATCAGGATCGGCATGGTCGGCACCAGATAACCGACCGGCGTGAAGCCGAGCAACCCGGACAGATGGCCCTCCTGGAACACCCACACCATCGCGCCGAAGGCGGCGGCCAGCGACAGTGTGTTCAGCACCAGGGCTTTGATCGGCAGCACGACGCTGCCGGTGAACAGGAACAACACGATGAAGGTGGTGAGGGCGATGAGGCCTGCCGCGAGCGGAAGGCGGGAGGCCAGCGCGTGCAGGGAGTCGGCGTTGGCCGCCGCGGCGCCGCCGTAGAGCGCCTCGCCCGGGGCCGGGACCGTCCGGATCGCCGTCAGCTGGCGGTCCCCGGCAGGGGAGAAGGGATCGAGCTTGGTCGCGACATTCAGGTAGGTCCCGGTGTCGTTGGCCATCCCGGGCGGAGCGGGCGCGACTCGCGCGCCTGCCGCGTAGACCCCGGCGGCGGACAGAACAGCGGGCACGCCCTCGACCTTCGACAGTTCGGCGGCGTACCCGCCGAGCGCCGCGTTGTCACCGTGGTAGCCGTCCAGCACGATCGTGGTGCCCGCGACCGGATCGGCCTGCGGGAACTCGGTGCGCAGGGCGTCGCCGACCTGGCGGCTGGTGGCGCTGACCGGCAGCACCCGGTCGTCGGGATAACCGAACTTCACCGACAGGAACGGTGCGCCGAGCGCCAGCAGCAGCGCGATGATCACGATCGCGACCGGCGCCGCGTGCCGCATCACCACCCCTGCCAGCCGATACCAGCCGCTGTCCTCCGGCTCCTTCGGGCCGGGCGCGGGCGCGCCGCGGCGGAACAGGCGGCGCAGCGGAGCCCGCAGGTCGAGGGAGTTCACCCGGTGCCCGAGCAGGACCAGCGCCGCGGGCAGCACCACGATCGACGCGGTCGCCGCCGCGGCGACCACCGCGACGCCCGCGTAGGCGAAGCTCTTCAGGAAGTACAGGTCGAACACGCTCAGCACGGCCAGCGAGAGCGCGACGGTGAGTGCGGAGAACAGCACGGTGCGCCCCGCGGTCTGCACCGACCGGATGGTGGCGGCGGCCGGATCCAGGCCGCGCGCCAGTTCCTCCCGGAAGCGGCTGACGATGAACAGGCTGGAATCGATGGCCAGCGCCAGCCCCATCGCCGTCGTCATGTTCAGCGCGTAGATCGAGACGTCGGTGAACAGCGTGCACAGGCGCAGCAGCGCCAGCGTCGCCAGGATGGCGAACACGCCGATGGTCAGCGGGAGGGCCGCGGCGACCAGACTGCCGAACACCAGGACCAGCACGATCATCGACAGCGGTACGGCGACGCCCTCGGCCAGGGTGAGGTCGCGGGTGGTCTGCTCGGTGACGTCGTGATAGATCGCGGCGATGCCGCCCTGGCGGACCGTGATGCCGTCGGAGACGCCCGAGAACTGCCGCTTCAATTCACTCGCGGTCTGCTGGACCTGCGTCTCGTCTCCGTCGAGGTAGGCGACGACCAGGGCGCTCTTGCGATCGGCGCTGCGCAACGCGTTCGACAGCGGCTGCGGCGTGGTCCAGTAGGACTGCACGCCTCGCACGTCGCCGCGGGCTTTCAGCGCGTCGGCCAGCCCGATGCCCGCCGCCTTGGTGGCCGGATCGTCCGCGCCCGCGTCCGAACCGACCAGCAGGACGAAATTGGGGGCGGCGCCGGCGAAGTTGTCGGCGATCAGCTCATTGACGAGGGCGGATTCGGCGTCGTTCGAGGTGAACCCGCCGGACTTCAAGTGCGCGGGCGCGGTGGCGCCGAAGACGCCGCACAGCACGGCGACCGCGAGCGCCGCGGCCAGCACCGCGCGCGGAGCTCGGGTGATGAATCGGGCCATCCGGGTCAGCATCGCGGCTCCGCTCGATAGGTTAACGGCGTTAGAGTAACGCCGTTAACCCAAGGTGTCGAGCCCGCGGGCGGCGTCCGAGTCAGCCGCGGGACTTACGGATGGCCCGCAATCCCCTCCGTCCGGGCACGGGCAGGTCGTCGCGCATCTCCACCCACTCCGCGGTGGTCAACCAGAGTTCCTGGGCGCGGGCATCGGCGGTGTTGTGGAAGATCCGGCGGCCGCGGTCGTCGCGCAGTTCTTGCGCGACCACCGACCAGCGTGGCGCGCGGCCGTGTTCGTCGAGGTAATCGGCCAGATAGGCCGCGATCGCGGTGCCGATGGTGTTCACGGGGCGCAACGAGACCCGGTTTCCGTACTGGGCCGCGTAGAAACGGCGGCCCGCGCACAGGGACCGGGGATTCGCGTTGGAGGCGATCCATCCCGCGCGCTGGGCTCGCTCGATCAGCCAGAGGTGTTTGACCGCCGATGGGGCGATGTTGCCGACGCGGGTGCGGATCAGCGTCATGATCTGCTCGGTGCACAGCACGTCTCGGCGGGTGGGCCCGTAGCCGTGCGCGGTCCAGTGCGCGTCGGCCAGTTTGGCCAGCACCCGGCCGAAGTCATCGATGCTGCGCTGGGCGCGGCGGCCGAGACGTTCGATGCGCTCGGCCTCGCGGCGCATCTCGTTCTGCGCGGTCAAAGTGCGGATCGCGGCCATGGTCGGCACCTGGCCGCGCTCGAGGAGTTCGAGGATGGCGGCTGCGGTGGCCGGATCTGCTGCCGCGGTGACCGGCAGCGAGTCGCGTTTGATCGCGAACTCCTGCGGGCTGATGGCGCGGCTCAAGAGGGCGACGGCGGAGCGGTCGCCTGCGAAATCGGTGCTGGACAGCCAGGCGGCGGCGATGTCGTCACACGACACGGTGGACGGTCCTCCGGTGGAAGTGGGGGAATTGGCGCTGGTCACCCGTGGTGCTCTCGAGGTTGTGCCCCGGTCGGGATGAGGGACCGGCCGGGGTCACCAACCTGATGAAGGTTTGGCTACCGAAGTTGCCGACTGCCACGTTAGCCAGACGATTGCATCGATGTCACCCATGGTTGCGGTTTCGTTATCTCCGAAAAGTCGAGGTAAATCGGGGTGTGAGTCCGCATTCTGCGGCCCGGGCAGGGTGTCGTGGCGGCTGTGTCCGGACTTCGCTCGTGCAGCGTGAGCGATAGCTCTGAGGTTGCTATCGTGCGTGCGAGGGGTGGGCGGCGAAGAAGACGCGGCGCATGTTGTGACTTGAGTCACATTTGTGCGCCCGCGAGGGCCTGCGCCCGGCGCGGCGGGCGGGCATGTCCTTTGTCGGGGGTCGCCGGTAACCTCTGGCCGTGGCTCTGTACCGGAAGTACCGACCGGCAACGTTCGCTGAGGTGGTGGGTCAGGAGCACGTCACCGACCCGCTGAGTATCGCGCTCGACACGGGGCGGATCAGTCATGCCTATCTGTTCTCCGGTCCACGCGGCTGCGGCAAGACGTCCTCCGCGCGCATTCTGGCCCGATCGCTGAACTGCGTGTCGGGCCCCACTTCGACGCCCTGCGGTACCTGCCCGTCCTGCGTAGCACTCGGGCCCGGCGGTACCGGCAACCTGGATGTCATCGAACTCGACGCCGCGAGCCACGGCGGCGTCGACGACACCAGGGAATTGCGGGACCGCGCCTTCTACGCGCCCGCCGAGTCCAGGTACCGGGTGTTCATCGTCGACGAGGCGCACATGGTGACCACCGCCGGATTCAACGCGCTGCTCAAGATCGTCGAGGAGCCGCCTGCCCACCTGATCTTCATCTTCGCGACCACCGAGCCGGACAAGGTGCTGCCCACCATCCGCTCGCGCACGCACCACTATCCGTTCCGGCTGCTGCCGCCCGCCACGATGCGCGGACTGCTCGGGCGGATCTGCGAGCAGGAGCACGTGCCGGTCGAAGAAGCGGTGTACCCCTTGGTGATTCGCGCGGGCGGCGGCTCGCCGCGCGACAGCCTGAGCGTGCTCGATCAATTGCTGGCCGGCGCGGGCCCCGAGGGCGTCACGTACGCCCGCGCGGTCTCGCTGCTCGGCGTCACCGACGTGGCGCTGATCGACGACGCGGTCGAGGCGCTGGCCGCCGACGACGGCGCCGCGTTGTTCGGCACCGTCGACCGGGTGATGGAGGCGGGCCACGACCCGCGGCGATTCGCCGCCGACCTGCTCGACCGCTTCCGGGACCTGATCCTCATGCGGGCGGTGCCCGACGCCACCGAACGCGGCCTGGTCACCGGCCCGGGTGACGTGCTCGACCGGATGCGGGACCAAGCCGAGCGATTGGGTTCGGCCACCCTGACCCGTTACGCCCAACTGTTGCACGAGGGTCTCGGCGAGATGCGCGGCGCGACGGCGCCGCGACTGCTGCTCGAAGTGGTCTGCGCGCGCATGTTGCTGCCGTCGGCGTCCGATGCGGAATCCGCCACGCTGCAACGCTTGGAACGGCTCGAGCGCGGTATGGCCGGGGGCTCCTTCGCCGCCGCGCCCGCCGCGTCTTCGGCGCCCGCGCCCGCCCAGCCCACGGCCGGGTCGCCGTCGGAGTCACCTCGTCGCCGGGGTGCCGAGGCGCTGGCCGCGATTCGTCGCGAGAACCGCGGGGGTGGTCGCTCGGAGGACGCTGCCGACGCCGGGGGAGCCAATCCCACCGGCGGTTCGGCGCAAACCGAGGGGCCTGGCACCGGTGCCGGAACCGCTGATCGCCCACTGCCGATCGGTGGCGGGGGAAGTCCGTCTTCCGGTGCGGCAGGTTCCACTGTCGCCGCACCGGGCGGCGGGCATCGACCGACGCCCGCCGGTGGTGAGTCGTCCACGAATGCGCCGGCTCCGGGCACGGAAGGCGGCGCGGAGCCTGTTGCGCCGGTTGCCGAACCGGACGCGGTTGTGCCCGACAGCGGGTCGGCGGGAACGATGTCGGCGGGAGGGCCGAGTGCGACCGCCGCGCCGAGTACTTCGAAGGCCGGGACGGCGGGTGCGTCGGGGCCGAATCCTCAGGCGTCCGGCCCGGTTGGCAGCGCAGCGGGCGCCGGGGCGGTCCGCGTTCCTTCCGGACCGGCTGCCGTGCAGCGCGTTTCCGACGCCGTAGCGCAATCGGGACTTTCTCCGGTGCCGCAGCAGGCGGGTTCTCCGGCATCGGATGCGCAGGCGGCGTCGCCTACCGTCGATCCGGCCGTCGGGAACGCTCCCGGGGCCGACCCGACTGCCGCGCGGGGCTCCGTGCGCGAGCGCGGGGCCGCCGACGCGACTGCTGCGCGGGATTCTGCCGTGGGGCCTGATCGCGGGGCTGCGGGGCCGAGTTCTGGGCGCGAGGACGGGAGCGCGGGCCCGGATGCGGCGCGGAGTTCCGCTGTCGGGCGTGATCGCGGTGCCGTCGAGTCGTCCGCCGCGCCGAGTTCCGGGCGCGAGCAGGGGACCGCGGGCCCGGATGCCGTCCGGAGTTCCGCTGGCGGGCGTGATCCTGGGGCGGGGGACCCGAGTACGGCGCGGCGTTCTGCGGCCGGGCCCGATCGCGGTGCCGCCGACTCGCCCGGCGCGCAGGATTCCGCCCCCGATCAGGGCGATCCTGGGCGATCCGAGGCAGGGTCGTCCCACACGTCCGCGCAGGAGCCCGCCGGTCCTTCCTCGGCGCCGAGCGGTGATCTGCTGCGCGAGGTGGAAGCCGCTTGGGCGGATATCCGCGCGAAAGTGCGGGAGTTCGGCGCGGCCGTGCAGGCGATGCTCGCCGGTGCGTCGGTCGCCCGGGTGGAGGGCGAGGTCATCGTCTTCGCGCATCAGCACGCGCCGCTGGCCCAGCGTCTGTCCGATCCGCGGAACCTGGAAGCGGTGCGGTCGGCGGTGCGGGCGGTGCTCGGCCGCGACCACGAGGTGCGCTGGGAAGCGGGCGGCGCGGCGCCACGGCCCGCGGCGCCACGTGCCGGCGGTAGCGGGAACCGTGCTCGCGGACAGGCGGCAGGCCAGCCGGGACGTGAATCCGGCAACGCGACAGGCCGCGCTCCGGATGCCGCCGCTCCGCCGAGGTTCTCCCGCCCCAGCCAGGCGCGCAACGCGGGCGCCGAGAAGCCGGGTAACGCGGGTCGCGCCCGCGCGGGTGGCGCGAATCCGCGCCCGTTCCCCGCGGAGGACGACATACCGCCGCCCGACTATCCCGACCTGCCGGACGATCCCGGCCCCGCGGACTATCCGCCGCCCTACGACGCCGAACCGAGCGGAAGCGACGCCGCGAGCAGCCGGAGCTGGAGCGGCGACGGCGCCGTTCCCGCCTCGACGCCGGAAGAGGAGCGGGAGATGATGGCCGCCGCGGCCGATCCGGTGGCCCCCGGCGACCGGCGCGACCCGGACGAGGTCGCCCTCGAATTGCTGAAGAGTGAGCTGGGTGCCACACGGCTGGATGGTTGACAACCACCGCTCTCACGACGTTAAGTTAACCGGAGTTCGCACTCCACGGTAGTATGTACGGGTAGCCGGGAGCTTCGGTACGCCGACGTTCTATGGTATGCCCAGGCGTACGTGCGACCGTGACGTGCGATCGCTCTTGCCTGCCTGGTTTTGTACAGCGTTAGGAACGGTCGGCCGCAAGGCCGGTCGGCGAGGTCAGCCGCAGCCACGCCGCACCCGCGGTGTCGCCGCAAACCAGCGCTCGGACGGACGTATGTCCGGCCCGGCCGCACAGGAGCGCTCGGACGGACGAACGTTCCGGTCGACCGCACAGAAGCGCTCGGACGGACGTATGTCCCGCCCGGACGCACAGAAGCGCTCGGACGGACGCACGTTCCGGTCGACCGCACAGAAGCGCTCGGACGGACGAACGTTCCGGTCGACCGCACAGAAGCGCTCGGACGGACGAACGTCCGGCCGCCGCACAGAAGCGCTCGGACGGACGAACGTCCGGCCGCCGCACATTGAGGAAGGAACACTCCGATATGACCACAGAGGCCTACATTTACGAGGCCATCCGCACTCCGCGTGGCCGTGGCAAGAAGAACGGCTCGCTGCACTCGGTCAAGCCGATCGACCTGACTGTTGGTCTGATCCAGGAGCTGCGCGGCCGCTTCCCGAACCTCGACGAGGACCGGATCTCCGACCTGATCCTCGGCGTGGTCGCGCCGGTCGGCGACCAGGGTGCGGACATCGCCCGTACCGCGGTCACCGTGGCAGGCCTGCCCGACACCGTCGGCGGGTTCCAGCTCAACCGCTTCTGCGCGTCCGGCCTCGAGGCGGTCAACCTGGCGGCCCAGAAGGTCCGCTCCGGCTTCGACGACCTGGTTCTCGCCGGTGGCGTCGAGTCCATGTCGCGCGTGCCGATGGGCTCCGACGGTGGCGCCTGGGCGCTGGACCCGGCCACCAACTACGACACCTACTTCGTCCCGCAGGGCGTCTCCGCCGACCTGATCGCCACCATCGAGGGCTTCAGCCGCGACGATGTCGACGCCTACGCGGTGCGCTCGCAGGAGCTGGCCGCCAAGGCCACCACCGGCGGTTACTTCGCCAAGTCGATCGTCCCGGTCAAGGACCAGAACGGCATCGTCGTGCTGGACAAGGACGAGCACATGCGCCCCGGCACCACCGCCGAGGACCTGGCCAAGCTGCAGCCGTCCTTCGCCGTGATCGGTGAGATGGGTGGCTTCGACGCGGTGGCGCTGCAGAAGTACCACTTCGTCGAGAAGATCAACCACGTGCACCACGGCGGCAACAGCTCCGGCATCGTCGACGGCGCCGCGCTCGTGCTGATCGGTTCGGAAGAGGCGGGCAAGGCCTCCGGTCTGACCCCGCGTGCGCGCGTCGTCGCGACCGCCACCAGCGGCGCCGACTCCACCATCATGCTCACCGGTCCGACCCCGGCCGCCAAGAAGGTGCTGGCCAAGGCGGGCCTGACCCTCGACGACATCGACCTGGTCGAGATCAACGAGGCGTTCGCCTCCGTGGTGCTGAAGTTCCAGAAGGATCTGAACATCCCCGACGAGAAGCTGAATGTCAACGGCGGTGCGATCGCGATGGGCCACCCGCTCGGCGCCACCGGCGCGATGATCACCGGCACCATGGTCGACGAACTGGAGCGCCGCAACGGCCGCTACGCGCTGGTCACCCTGTGCATCGGTGGCGGCATGGGCGTGGCGACCATCATCGAGCGGGTCTGAGCCCCAACCGACAGCTGAAGATTTGCGGCGGCGTGAGCGTCAGGCCCGGAGGCGGCAGCCTGCGTAACCACGTAGGGCCGCGAACGCCGCTAATTCACCTAGGAGACACAGAGCTGTGAGCGAAACCAACATGATCGGTTGGGAGCAGGATTCGGACGGCATCGTCGTACTGACGATGGACGACCCGAACCAGGGCGCCAACACCATGAACGAGCTGTACAAGAAGTCGATGACCGCCACCGTCGACCGGCTCGAGGCGGAGAAGGACAACATCACCGGTGTCGTCCTGACCTCCGCGAAGAAGACCTTCTTCGCCGGCGGCGACCTGAAGAACATGATGAAGGTCGGCCCGGACGACGCCCAGGCGCTGATGGAGGAGCTCGGCGAGATCAAGAGCGCCCTGCGTCGCCTGGAGCAGCTGGGCAAGCCGGTCGTCGCCGCCATCAACGGCGCGGCGCTGGGCGGCGGTCTGGAGATCGCGCTGGCCACCCACCACCGCATCGCGGCGGACGTGCCGGGTTCGCAGATCGGTCTGCCGGAGGCCACCCTCGGCCTGCTGCCCGCGGGCGGCGGCATCATCCGCACCGTGCGCATGCTCGGCCTGCAGAACGCCCTGATGCAGGTGCTGCTGCAGGGCCAGCGCAACAAGCCGGCCAAGGCCAAGGAGATCGGCCTGGTCGACGAGCTGGTCGGCTCGATCGAGGAGCTGGTCCCCGCCGCCAAGGCGTGGATCAAGGCCAACCCCGACGCCGGCGTGCAGCCCTGGGACAAGAAGGGCTTCAAGATCCCCGGCGGCACCCCGTCCTCGCCCGCGTTCGCGGCGAACCTGCCCGCCTTCCCGGCGAACCTGCGCAAGCAGATCAAGGGCGCGAACATGCCCGCGCCGCGCGCCATCATGTCGGCCGCGGTCGAGGGCTCGCAGGTCGACATCGACAACGCGTCGCTGATCGAGTCCCGCTACTTCGTGCACCTGCTCACCGGCCCGGTCGCGAAGAACATGATCCAGGCGTTCTTCTTCGACCTGCAGACGATCAACAACGGCGGTTCGCGTCCGAAGGACGTGCCGAAGAAGGAGATCAAGAAGGTCGGCGTGCTCGGCGCGGGCATGATGGGCGCGGGCATCGCGTACGTCTCCGCCAAGGCGGGCTACGAGGTCGTGCTGAAGGACGTCTCGATCGAGGCGGCCGAGCGCGGCAAGAACTACTCCGAGAAGATCGAGGCCAAGGCTCTCTCCCGGGGCAAGACCACCGAGGAGAAGTCCAAGGCGCTGCTGGACCGGATCAAGCCGAGCGCGGACGCGGCCGACTTCGCGGGCGTCGACTTCGTCATCGAGGCCGTCTTCGAGAACACCGAGCTCAAGCACAAGGTGTTCCAGGAGATCGAGGACGTCGTCACCCCCGACGCGCTGCTCGGCTCGAACACCTCCACCCTGCCGATCACCGGTCTGGCGACCGGCGTGAAGCGCCAGGAGGACTTCATCGGCATCCACTTCTTCTCGCCGGTCGACAAGATGCCCCTGGTCGAGATCATCAAGGGTGAGAAGACCTCGGACGAGGCGCTGGCCCGGGTGTTCGACTACACCCTCGCGATCAAGAAGACCCCGATCGTCGTCAACGACAGCCGTGGCTTCTTCACCTCGCGCGTGATCGGCACCTTCGTCAACGAGGCGATCGCCATGCTCAATGAGGGCATCGAGCCCGCCACCATCGAGCAGGCCGGTCTGCAGGCGGGCTACCCGGCCGCGCCGCTGCAGCTGTCGGACGAGCTGAACATGAAGCTCATGCAGAAGATCGCCAAGGAGACCCTGGAAGCCGCGCAAGCGGGCGACACCACCCTGGGCGTCAAGCGGCACCCGGCGCAGGATGTCATCGACTACATGGTGTCCGAGGGTCGTCCGGGTCGCCTGGAGAAGGCCGGCTTCTACGAGTACGACGAGAACGGCAAGCGCACCGGTCTGTGGGCCGGCCTGCGCGAGCACTTCAAGACCTCGGCGGACTTCGGTGTCCCGCTGCAGGATCTGATCGACCGCATGCTGTTCGCGGAGGCGATCGAGACCCAGAAGTGCTTCGACGAGGGCGTGCTCACCTCCACCGCCGACGCCAACATCGGCTCGATCTTCGGCATCGGCTTCCCGGCCTGGACCGGTGGTGTGCACCAGTTCATCGTCGGTTACCCGGGTGGCCAGGAGGCCTTCGTGGAACGCGCCGACTACCTCGCCAAGAACTACGGCGAGCGCTTCGAGGTCCCGGCCTCGCTGCGTAAGTAGTCTCGCGCCTGACGCAACGGCGAAGCCCGTCACCGCTTTTCGCGGTGGCGGGCTTCCGTCGCTTCCCAGCCCGTGCACGTTCGCGTCCTTCCGGCCGGATAGGTTGGCAGCCGTGCCGAGACGTAGTTGCCATGTTCTGATCGCCGGTTGTGCCCTCGTCCTCGCATCGGCGCCGGTGGCGGGCGCCGATTCCGCGCCCGTGCCCTCGGTGCGCTTGCTGGGCGAGCAGGTGATCGCTTCGGGCCTGGACTTCGAGGGCACCACCGTGGGCGGCCTGTCCGGTATCGATTACTCGGCACGCACGGGTGAATTCGTGCTGATCAGCGACGATCGGTCGAGCAAGAACCCCGCGCGGTACTACACCGCGCGCATCGAGGTCGGCGAGCGCGGCGTCGGACCGGTGACGATCACCGGCACCCGGCCGCTGCTGACCGCGACGGGTGCTGCCTACCCGCCGATGTCGGTGGACCCGGAGGAGATCCGGGTCGATCCGTGGACCGGCGACTACTACTGGACGCAAGAAGGCGAACGCGACGGCGACCTACTGGCCGACCCATCGGTGCGGATCGCGCACCAGGACGGCTCCTATGCCGGTGAGCTGCCGATTCCGGAGAACGAACGGATGCGTCCCGGTTCCGGGCCGAGGCAGAACCAGGCGCTGGAGGCAGCGACCTTCCTCGCCTCCGGCGCATTGTTCGCGACCGCGACGGAAGGGCCGCTGCTGCCGGACGGACCGCCGCCGACCACGACCAGTGGGGCACTGGCGCGCATCACCGTCCAGGCTCGATCCGGACCGCTACTCGCCCAGTACGCGTATCCGATGGAGCCCGTCTTCGCCGAGTCGCGGCCCGAACCCGGCCGCGGCGGCACCGGGATCGCGTCCATCCTCGCCGCCGATCCGCTCGACCCCACGAAACTTCTTGTGCTGGAACGGTCTTTCTCCCCGGGGACGGCCAACAAGATCCGCGTCTACGAGGCCGACCTGAGCGGCGCGACCGACATCCTCGATGCACCGCTCGGCGCCGCACGCCCGGCGGCCAAGCGGCTGCTGGTGGACCTCGACGACGTCGGACTCGCCGCCGTCGACAACGTGGAGGGTATGACGTGGGGTCCCCGGCTGCCTTCCGGCGAACGAACCCTGGTCCTGGTCAGCGACGACAATTTCGACAGCCGCCAGATCACCCGGATCGTCGTCCTCGCCGTCGCCTAGTCCGCGGGACGCAACTCCTCGGCGGCGGCCTGGTACGCGGCGGCGGCCCTCGCGAAGTAGTCGAACAGCACTTCGCGCTGTTCGGGTGAATAGCCGCCGATGATCTCGCCGATGCGCCGCCGCGCCGGGGCGAGGACCTCGTCCAGATCAGCGGGTTTGCCGACCAGTTCGACGATCACCTTGCGCCGGTCGCCCGGGACCGGCGCGCGGCGGACGTAGCCCGCCTCCTCCAGCCGGTCGATCAGCCGGGTGGTCGGGCCGGTGGTCAGGCCGCTGCGAGCGCCGAGTTCGCCCGGCGTCATCGGTCCGGCCAGTCCCAGGATGTTGAGCGCGTAGAGGTCGGTGGCGCCCAGATCGACCGCCCGCGCCCCGGCTTGGCCGTGCAGCATCACCGCGCTCAGATAGCGCCGGTAGACCTCATGGGCGTCCGGTCGAAGGCCGTGCGGCGCGGCCTCGGGTGTTGACACGAGATCCCTCCATCCATTAATTTCTTCTTACACGAAGAGACTTCTTATAAGAAGAAAGCTCTCACAAGAAGTAATCTACCATGGAGGCACCATCATGAGTGGCGACGAGAACACCGACCGGCGCGGCATCCTGGCCGTTCTCGCCGAGCTGACAGACGCCTGGGGGCGGGGAGATGCCGACGCCTACGGCGAGGTCTTCACCGAGGACGCCACCTACACCAGTTACCTCGGCACCCATTACCGTGGCCGCGCAGACATCGTGGCTTCGCACCGAGCCTTGTTCGCGGGCGTCCTGAAGGGCACCCGGCTGGCCGATGCGGTGCTGGACATTCGCCACTACGGTCCGGACGTCGCCGTGGTCACCAGCCGTGGCGACACCTACAAGGGATCGCCGAAGCAGGAGCCGGCGAAGGTCCAGACCTACACCGTGGTCCGCAGGGACGGCCGATGGCGCATCGCCGCTTTTCAGAACACCAAACGCAGGAAGCTCATGGAGCGCATGACCTTCTGGATCACTCCAGCGACACGTCCCGCCGAGCAGCGCTGACCGATCCACGGCGGATAGCTCATGGACCCGGTTGGCCGGCTCCTGCTCGGGTATCCATCAGGGTGGATCAGACGTGGCGGCGGTCACGAGCCGAGGCGACGCCTGCAAAGGTGAGCGCGAGAGCCCATTTCGCGCCGGACATCGAGCCCCCGACCGGAGCGCCGAGCTGCGCGGAACGTACGGATCGGCGGCACGAGTCGTGCTGTTCGGAAACGTCACCCGCCTGATACCGGGCCGCGCTACGTTGGAGTATGCGCAGACATATCGGACACGGCGTCCGGAGTCGGCGCGGAGTTCGGTCGCCGATGTCGCCGATTCGATGTGAGTTCGAGGTGATCACATGAATCCACAGACGCGTTCGGGCCGGGTGCGCCCCGAATCGGCTGCGGCCGAGACGGACACGCGGCGGGATGCGCCCATCGACATCGCCGACGAGTTGGAGGCGATGGGCCTGTCCGGTGCGGTGGAGATCGGCCGGGGCGGATTCGGCGTGGTGTATCGCTGCGTGCAGACCGCGCTGGATCGGGTGGTCGCGGTGAAGGTGCTCTCCTCGGAGATCGACCAGGAGAGCCGGGAGCGGTTCCTGCGTGAGGAACAAGCCATGGGCAGGCTGTCCGGCCACCCGAATATCGTCGACATCCTCCAGGTGGACGTGACGGCGACCGGCATGCCGCTCATCGTCATGCCGTACTGCACCCATGGGTCCCTGGAGCAGCTCATCCGCGATCAGGGCCCGCTGACCTGGGCGGACTCGCTGCGAGCCGGGGTCAAGCTGGCGGGCGCCATCGAGAGCGCACACCGCGCCCGGATCCTGCACCGTGACGTGAAACCGGCCAACGTCCTGCTCAGCGGCTATGGCGAACCGCAGCTGACGGATTTCGGCATCGCCCGCATCCCGGGCGGGTTCCGCACGTCCAGCAGCATGATCACCGGCTCGCCCGCGTTCACCGCGCCGGAGGTCCTCAAAGGCGACGAGCCGACCATCCGGTCCGACGTCTACGGCCTCGGCTCGACGCTGTTCGCCTTGCTCACCGGGCACGCCGCCTTCGAGCGGCAGGCGGGGGAGCGGGTGGTGGCGCAGTTCTTGCGAATCACCACCCAGCCGGTGCCGGACCTGCGCGAACAGGACATTCCGCCGGATGTGGCCACCGTCATCGAACACGCGATGGCTCCGAGTCCGCGAGATCGCCCGGCCAGCGCCTACGAGTTCGGCGAGATGCTGCGCGAGGTGCAGCGCGGCCATGGCCAGCTGCCCGACGAAATGGCGCTGCTGGACACCACGCCGGAACCCGAACCCACGATTCCGACCGCGGTGGGCCTACCGACCGTGGCGTGGACCGGTTCCCGTCCCGCGGTCACCGCGCGCCGCAGCTGGCCGTTGACGCTGCGGCCCGCCGTCTCGCAGCATTCGGCGACCTCGACGACGGCACCGCCGACGGCCGTGACCAAATTCCGTCCCCCCACGCCCACGCGAGACCCGATACCGCGGCCGCGTCTGCTGGACACCCTGCGCGGGGGCGGACGGCGCAGACTCGCGGTGATCCACGCGCCCGCGGGATTCGGCAAGAGCACACTGGCCGCGCAGTGGCGCGCCGAACTCACCGAGAGCTCTGCCGCCGTCGCCTGGATCGGTATCGACCGTGACGACGACAACGAGATCTGGTTGCTCGCCCACCTGATCCAGGCGATCCGCCGGGTGCACCCGGACGTCGGCGCCGGTCTGGACCAAGTGCTGGAGGAGCGGCCCGCCGACGCCGCCGCGTTCGTGATTCCCACGCTCATCGACGAGATCCACGCCGCGGGCAAGACGGTCGTGGTGATCGTCGAGGACTGGCAGCGGATCACCGACGCGGGCGCGCACCGGGCGATGGAAGCCCTCCTGGACAACGGCTGCCACCACCTGCGTTTCGTCGTGACCAGCCGAGAGCAATCCGGCCTGCCGACGAGCCGGATGCGGGTACACGACGAGCTGGTCGAGATCGGCTCGGCCGCGTTGCGCCTGACCGAGGCGGAGACCAGGCAGATCCTCGTCGAGCGCAACGGATTCGACCTGACCCCCGAGCAGGTGACCGAGATCCACACCGCGACCGACGGCTGGCCGGCGGCCATCCAACTGGTCGGACTGTCCCTGCGCGGCAACGCCGACCCCGCTCAGCTGATCGCCACGCTGTCGGAGGGCAACCACGGCATCCGCGAATACCTCGCCGAGAACGTGCTGGACACCTTGGAACCCAAGATGCTCGAGTTCCTCATGTCGATCGCGGTGACCGAGCGGATCTGCGGCTCGCTCGCCGCGGCGCTGTCCGGTGAACCGGACGCCGAACAGCTACTCGAGCAGGCCGAGCAACGGGAACTGTTCCTGCGGCGCATCGAGCACGACCCGGAGTGGTTCCGGATGCAACCGCTGTTCGCCGAGCATCTGCGGACCCGGCTCGATCGCGTTCACCCCGGCAAGTCGAAGTCACTGCACCGCAAGGCTTCGCGCTGGTACGCCGAACACCAGCTGCTGCGCAAGTCGGTCGACCACGCATTGGCCGCGACCGATCTGAAGATGGCGCTGGACCTGCTCGAGGGTGGTGGGATGGACCTGATCGACGGATCCCGGCTCGCCACCCTGCTGGGCAGCGTGTCGAAACTGCCGATGCAGCAGGTGGCCTCGCGCTCGAAGTTGCTGATGGCGGTGGCCAGGGCGAACGTCAACCTGCAGCAGTCCGGCGCGGCGCGCAACGCGCTGGGCAGGCTGTCCAACATCCTCGCCCGCGGCTCCACCGGTGACGCGGATGTGCGCGTGCAGCGCTGCCAGGCGGCGGTGCTCGCCGCTTCGGACCAGATCGCGCGCGACCACACCGAGGGCGTGCTGGATCGGATCGCGGACTGCTTGCAGGAGCCGGACGATCTACCGGCGTGGACGGTCTCGACCGCGGCGAACCTCACCACGTTCGTGCGCCTGTGCGGATTCGACTTCGAGGGCGCCAGGAAGATCCAGGAATGGGCCGAGGACTACCACAAGGACTCGAAGGACCCGCTGGGCCTGGTGTTCGGCCGCTGCGGCCAGGGCGCGGCCGCCTACGAGCAACTCGACGTCGCCACCGCGACCCGCTGTTTCCAGCAGGCGTGGGAGTCCGCGCGCGAGCGCTCCGGACCGCGCTCGCACGCGGTGCGCGTAGCCGCCGCTCTGCTCGGCGAAACAAGTTATCGCCGGGGTGATCTGCAGACCGCCGACCGGCTGCTGGACGAAAGCCACGAGCTGGTCACCCGGGTGGGGCCGGTGGACTTCCTGATCTCCACCTTCGTCGTCGGCGCGCGGGTCAAGGCGGTCGGCGGGGATCTGTTCACCGCGGCCACGCGGCTGGACGAGGGCGCGCGCATCGCCGCCGACAACCGCTTGGCGCGCCTGGCCGCGCACATCCGCGCCGAACGGCTGCGCCTCGGGCTTCCGCTGGAGGCCGGGGAGCGCCGCTACACCGATCTCAGCGAGTCCACGCCGTTGCAGATGGGGCATCGGCTGACCGGCGCCGCCCTGCTCACCGCCGAGGCGGAGGAACTCGCCGCGATTCGCGCGCTGCTCGCCGAACACCGGCCCGGCTCCGACGACCGGGCCGTTCGCCGCGCCCGCGCGCTCTACGACCACACTCTGCAAAAGCACCGTCCGCGCGCCCAATTGGACGCCGCGCTGCTCCTGGCCGAATGTCTGGCCACCGCGGGCTGGGTCGGCGAGGCCACCAACCTGCTGCTACCCGCGGTCACCACCTGCGCAGGCCTCGGCTGGACCAGGCCGCTGCTGGACGCGGGCCCCGGCGTGGTCGGCATCCTGCGCGTGCTGCGCGCCGACCTGCCCGCCTCGGCCCAGGTCGGTGACATCGAACTGCCCGCCCCGTTCCTGGATGAACTCCTGAACGAGGCGGGCAGTCAGGCCTTCTGAGCGAACCGGATTACGGCTGCCACCACGGGCGCAGCGGCACGGTCCAGTCGCCGTCGGCGGGGAGCTTGACCCCCAGCACCTGGTGCAGCTGAACCACGTTGCGCTGGAAGCCCAGCCGGCATCCCGCCATGTACAGGCCCCACACCTTCGCGGTGCCCTCGCCGACCTCGGCCACGCAGGCGTCCCAGTTGGCGACCAGGTTCTTGCACCATTCGTGCAGGGTCAGGGCGTAGTGCTCGCGCAGGTTCTCCTCGTGCAGCACCTCGAGCCCGATATTCTGGATCTCGGAGATGATCCGCCCGGAGCCGATCAGCTCGCCGTCCGGGAACACGTAGCGGTCGATGAAATCGCCCGCCTTGGTGGTGCGGGTGTTGTCCGGGCGGGTGATGCAGTGATTCAGGAACAGGCCGCCGTCGCGCAGCTTGCTCTTGATGAAGTCGAAGTAGAACGGGTAGTTGTGCACCCCGATGTGCTCGGTGAGGCCGATCGAGGACACCGCGTCGAACTCGCCCTCCGGCACATCGCGGTAGTCGGAATGGCGCACCTCCGCCAGGTCGGCCAGGCCTTCCTCGGCGATCTTCTTCTGCGCCCAGTCCGCCTGCTCGGCCGAGAGCGTCGCGCCGATCACCTTCACGCCGCGCTTGGCGGCGTAGCGCACCATGCCGCCCCAGCCGCAGCCGATGTCGAGCAGCCGGTCGCCTTCCTTCAACCGGAGCTTCTCGAACACCAAGCGGTACTTGTTCTCCTGTGCCTGCTCGAGCGTCCAGTTCTCGTCGCCGTAGACCGCGCAGGTGTAGGTCATCGACGGGCCGAGCACGTACTCGTAGAAGGCGTTCGAGACGTCGTAATGGTGGTGGATCGCCTCGGCGTCGCGGGTCTTGGAGTGGCGCAGGCCCTCGAAGGCGATCCGGCGCCAGCGCGGCAGGGTCTCCTGCGGCGGCGGGGCGACCGGCTTGAGCCGCTCCCAGCCCAGCGAGCGCGCGATGGTCACCAGGGCCAGCGCGGACGGACGGCGGAACTTCAACCCGTCCAGCGCCTTCAGGATCTCGTACGGATCACCCGGGTGCACACCGGTCGCGGTCATGTCGCCGGAAATGTAGGCGCGGGCCATGCCGAGGTCGCCAGGGGCTGTCGCCAGATAGTTGATGCCGCGCGGGGTACGGATGTCCAGCGCGAACTCCGAATCCCGCGGTCCGGTCGAGCTGCCGTCGTAGGCCGTCAAGCGGATCGGGACTTCTCCCTCGACGAGGGTCTCGAAGATCTCGGCAATGCTGAGTTTGGTCCCGAGATCGGCGAAGACATCGGAACGGTCCTTGAATGTCGTCATCTGCGTTGCACCGCCTTCGAATACAAATCCAGCAGGCGCTGGTCCGGGTCGTAGCGTTTCTTCAGTTCGGTATAGATGTTTCCGCCGTAGAGCGCCGCGAACTCATCCTTGTCGTAGAAGGAATCCGAGTACAGCGACTTATGCCCGTCGAACTCGGTCACCGTGCGCTCGATCGCGCGGTTGGCCGCGCCCTCTCGCTGCCCGGGGGTGGTGGGCACGGCCGACCAGAATCCGACATTCACGTAGGTCCGGTCCGGCTCCAGGGGGTACAGCGGCCAGGTGCGTCCGCCCGGCCCGGCCGGGTCGCCGCTCTCGCGCAAACGCAGTGGGCACAGCCAGATCGGCTCGATCGGGATCTCGCGCAGAAACCATTCCACGAAGTCGGCGGTGCGGTCCACCGGCACCTCGATGTCCTGCACGACCCGCTCGCGCGGGGGATTGCCCTTGCGGGCCTCCAGCTTGTCGGCGATGGCGTACTTGTGGTCCAGCGCCACGAGCTTCCAGTAGAAACTGCTGCGCCGGTAGCGTTTCGGCCAGATCCGGCGGATCCTCGGGTGCTGTGCGCCGAAAGCGCGCGAGCACCAGAACCAGTCGGTGTCCCAGCGCCACAGGTAGTCGTGGATGGTCAGGCGGTCGCGCTTGGGCGTGTCGCCGTCGTGCTGGATGGACCGGTAGAAGATGTCCATACCGGTGTAGTCGCTGACCGGGCCCGGCTCGTCGGTGCGGCGGCCCAGCGTCAGGTAGCTCTCCTCGGCGGAGAAGACGACGCCGTCGAGATAGTCGACGGGCTCACCCTCGAAGACGCGGTCCGTCACGATCGTCGCGAGGGTCGCCTCCAGTTCGCGCAGGTCCCGGAAACGCACGTGCCGCAGCGCGACGTACGGCCGCACCTCTTCCAGCTCGATCTTCAACCGCACCGTGTAGCCCAGCGTGCCGTAGGAGTTCGGGAATCCGCGGAACAGATCGGCGTGCTCGTTGTGCGGCGTGGCGGTGAGGATCTCGCCCGCGCCGGTGAGCACGTCCATCTCCAGCACCGACTCGTGCGGCAGGCCGCTGCGGAAGGACGTGGACTCGATGCCGAGGCCGGTGACCGCGCCGCCCAGCGTGATCGTCTTGAGCTGGGGAACGACCAGCGGCGCGAGCCCGTACGGGAGGGTGGCAGCGACCAGCTCCTCGTAGGTGGTCATGCCCGCGACATCGGCGGTCTTGGCGACCGGGTCGACGGCGATGACCCGGGTCAGTCCGGAGACGTCGAGGCCGGGCGCGGGGTTCTTCGCCCTGGCGCGGAATAGGTTCGACGTTTTCTTCGCCAACCGGACGTTGGCGTGCTCGGGTATCGCGCGGTAGCTCGCCAAAAGACGGTCCACGCCCGCTCGATGCGCGGCAAATCCTGATTCGCGTGCGGCCGGTGCGTGTCCGGCCTTCCCCAACAGACTCACTGCCACCCCTCGACGCTAGTACGGACCAAACGGCGGGGCCACCGCGCGGGCATGGTGGCGGAGAAATGTCACGCATATGTTGCGAAATGGAATACCGAATTGTCTGGAGTAGTTCGCGGCACCCTCGGCGCTTTCCTCCTGCGCCGACAGGGCAGGATGGAGCTCGGTCGAGACACCGCATCCGGACAAGGAGCTCATTGTGGGACAGGTCAGCGCCAGTAGTTCGATCGACGTGCAGGCGGATCCGCAGCGCGCGCTGGAGGCCATCGCCGACTACGACACGGTGCGTCCGCGCATTCTCTCGTCGCACTACCGCGACTACAAGGTGGTCGAGGGCGGCAAGGGCGCGGGCACCGTCGCGGAGTGGACGTTGCAGGCCACCGAGAAGCGCTCGCGCAACGTGCACGCGGTCGTCTCGGTATCCGATTCCATTGTCACCGAGCGCGACTCGAACTCGACGCTGGTGAACACCTGGACCGTCACGCCGGAGGGCACGGGGGCTCGGGTCACGCTGCGCACCACCTGGAAGGGCGCGGGCGGCATCGCGGGCATCTTCGAAGGTATCTTCGCGCCGCTCGGCCTGAAGAAGATCCAGGCCGAGGTGCTCGGGAACCTGCAGCGCGAACTGGCCTGATCGGACGGACGCGACGACGGTCCGTGCGGGCCGTCGTCGCGATGTCGAGCGGCCTACTCGGCCGCGATGTCGAAGAGGTTCCCCTCGGGATCGGCCAGCGTCGTCCACTTCATGCCCCACTCGTCGAAGTCGCCGACGTGCTTCGCGCCGAGGTCGATCGCGCGTCCGACTTCGTCCCGGTCGGAGGCGAGCAGGTCGAGGTGGATCACGTTCTTCCCGGGGTTCTTGTCGGGCACCCGGAGGAACATCAGCGCGGTCGCGGCGCCCGTGGTCCGGCCGACGGTGGCGAACTCCGGGGTGGGGCCGGGATCGACGGGCGTCTCCAGCAACCGCGACCAGAATTCGGCGAGCGCGCCCGCGTTCTCGCAGTCGATGGTGACATGGGCGATAGAGAGCGTCATGGATGTCTCCTTGTTCACGGTTGGGCGATGGGCCAGCACACTTCGGTTCGGTAGGTGGCGGGATCGTCGGACACATCCGGTCCGAGCAGGTACAACTCGCGGATCGGTTCGGGCAACGCGACATCGTGTTCGGCGACATGACTGCCCAGCGCGCCGTAGGTGCGGTCGAAATCCTCGAACGGCCCCTCGTGCACGGTGACGGCGAATCGTCGCGTGGGTAACTCGATCGCCGAAAGGCCTGGGGGCAAGACGATGTCGGCGTCGGCGACCGGGACGAACGCGACGACCGCGCCCTCGTCCTGTTCGAAGAAATCGGTGCCGTAGGTGGCGCCGCCGGCACCCGCGGGTGCGATATCCGCGGCGGCCAGCGCCTCGTACAACGCCGGGAAGGTCGACGCGCACCACTGGGCGATGTGTTCGCGCGCCACCGTCGCGCCGATCGCCGCGGCCGGGAACGCCGGAACCACGCGATACTCCACGGTGATCGGGGGTGCGGGCGTCAGCAGCGAGCGCAACGACGCCACGACCGCACGGGTACGGATCAGCTCCGCCTCCATGCGCTCCAGATGCGCGCGCAGCGTGGCGTCACGGGCGTTGTCGTCCGGCGCGGCGAGGACGGCGCGGATCTCCGGGACCGGCATGTCCAGCTCGCGCAGCCGCCGGATCAACTGTGCCTGCGTGACCTGCGCCGTCGCGTACCGCCGATAGCCCGACCCGGCGTCCACGTCGACCGGAGCCAGTAGGCCGATCTCGTGGTAGTAGCGCAACGTCTTCACGCTGAGATTGCTCAGCCTGGAGAACTCCCCGATGGGGACGGTTGCCGTCATGGCACCAGCCAACACCCTCCAGCGACGGGAGGGTCAACGACACCCGGTGTTCAGGCGAGCGCGAAGGTCAGCAGCAGGGTGGTCTGGAACGCGCCGCGCCACCACGAATAGCCGAACCACACACCCGGGGTGACCTCCCGGATCTCGTCGTAGACCGGCGGCGTCGGGGAGGGCGCGTAGTTCAGGGCCCAGGCGGGCTGCCCGTCGGTCAGTGCGGGCGCCGCGTAGACGTCGGCGCGCCAGCCCTCGATGCCCGCACCGGTGAGGCGGTTCATCAGGTAGCCGCCGTCCGGGCCGGTGTAGAAGGTCTTGCCGATCCACAGCGGGGGCGCGACGGCTTGCATGACCGGTGGACGAGTGACCCAGCCCGACTTCACACCGGAGGGAACGTCGCCCAGCGGCGCGGCGCGGAAGATGGCGTCCTGCTGCTGCGCCGAGCACCGGAAGCGCAGCGAATCGAGTGTCGCGGCCTTGTCGTCCGGATAGAGGACGCAACCGTCACCGTAGTCCGCGACCGCCGGGGTGGTTTCGGCATCGATGACCTCTTGGGCATCGATCACCTCGGTCGCGTTGATGATCTCGGTCGCATCGATGATCTCCGTGTCCGCGGACGCCGTTGGCGCCGTAGTGCCGAGAAAGATGCTGGGAACACCAAGCGTGAGCACCAGGGTGCTCAGGAAACGTGCACGAACTGCGATCATCTTTGTCTCCAGATTTGCACACCGGCCCCGACTCGGTGTCGATGGTAAGGCGCGCTCGGTCGGTCTCCACCGGAACTACCCAACCTGTTATCCACCATGCGCCGCGACATCGGACCCGTCGGGCCGCGCCGGGGACACGGTGCGGCAGGACTAGGCTGGCCGGTGACACCTTCTTCAGAGAGGACCCTCCCGTGCAGCCAGGTGGCCAGTTCGATATGCAACAGTTGCTCGCCCAGGCGCAGCAGATGCAGCAGGCGGTGATGGAAGCCCAGGAAGAGATCGCGGCGACCGAGGTGGAAGGCGAGGCGGGCGGCGGCCTGGTCCGGGTCACCATCAAGGCAAGCGGCGAGGTGGTGTCGCTGACCATCGACCCGAAGGCCGTGGATCCCGAGGACGTCGAGACCTTGCAGGACCTGGTCATCGGCGCGGTCAACGACGCGATGGCCAACGCGCAGCGCGTCGCCGCGGAACGGCTCGGACCGCTGTCCGGCGGCCTCGGCGGCGGTTCGCTGCCCGGTTTCTGAGCCGGGGTAGCAGTTGTACGAGGGTCCGGTCCAGGATCTGATCGACGAATTGGGCAAGCTGCCCGGCGTCGGTCCGAAGAGCGCCCAGCGCATCGCCTTTCACCTGCTCGGGGTGGAGCCGCCGGAGATCGATCGGTTGCAGGCCGCGCTGCAGAAGGTGCGCGACGGTGTGCAGTTCTGCGTGACGTGCGGGACGGTCTCCGACGGCGAGCTGTGCCGTATCTGCGCCGACCCGCGCCGGGACCGGACGATGATCTGCGTGGTCGAGGAACCCAAGGACGTGCAGGCGATCGAGCGCACCCGGGAGTTCCGCGGTCGCTACCACGTGCTCGGCGGCGCGCTCGATCCGCTCAGCGGCATCGGCCCCGACCAGCTGCGCATCCGGGAGTTGCTGGCGCGCATCGGAAACCAGGAGGACGGCGTCGACGTCAGCGAGGTGATCATCGCGACCGATCCGAACACCGAGGGCGAGGCCACCGCCACCTATCTGGTCCGGATGCTGCGCGACTTCCCCGGCCTGAGCGTGACCAGGCTTGCCTCGGGCTTGCCGATGGGCGGCGACCTCGAATTCGCCGACGAGCTGACCCTCGGCCGCGCGCTGTCCGGGCGGCGCGCGCTGTAGCAGGCGCGAACGCCTCTCCCGAGCGGGATTGCGCGCCGCCCGGCGTGGGTTACCGTGTCGGAGATGAGCATCGAATTCTTGCTGACGACGCTCGTCATCGTCGCCACCCCCGGAACCGGTGTGCTGTTCACGCTCGCGGCCGGACTGTCCAGGGGCGTGCGGGCCGCGGTGATCGCGGCTTTCGGCTGCACGCTCGGCACCGTCCCGCACCTGATCGCGGCGATCACGGGTCTGGCCGCGCTGCTGAACGCCGGCGCGGTCGCCTTCCAGACGCTGAAGTACCTCGGCGTCGCCTATCTGGTGTACATGGCCTGGAGCACCTTCCGGGACAAGGGCGCGCTCGCCGTGCCGGAACGGACCGGGCACCCCGCGCCCTCGGTGCGGAAGGTGATCACCTCGGCGGTGCTGCTGAACCTGCTCAACCCCAAGCTGACCATCTTCTTCTTCGCGTTCCTCCCGCAGTTCGTGCCCAGCGGCGCGCCGGACGCCGTCGCGCGCATGCTCGAGCTGAGCGGCATCTTCATGCTGGCGACCTTCGCGGTGTTCGCGGTCTACGGCGCCTGCGCGGCCGCCGTCCGCGGCCAGGTCGTCTCCCGGCCCGCCGTCGTCACCTGGACGCGGCGGGTTTTCGGCGTCTCGTTCCTCGCGCTGGCGGGCCGGCTGGCCATCCAGAACCAGTGACGGTGCTAGAGATCGACGCGAGACCAGGGTAGGCCGGGGAAACGGCTGCGGTCGTCGTTGGCCCAGCCCCAGATGAGGGCGGCCACGGTGGCCGGGTCGGAGATGGTGGTGCCGAAATGCCTGTCGGGATCGCCGTCCCGGTATTCCACGGTGTACGCGCCGGAGTTGTCGCGGTAGGTCTGGATGTAGAACTGGTCGCCGCGCTCGACCACGAGGTACGGGTTGGGCGGGCTCAGCTCCGGGACCCACTGCTGGACAAGCGCTTCGGTCAGGTACGGGAACTCGCCCGCACCACCGTGCGTGACCATGGCGTCGACATGTCCGGCGGGATCGATCAGCCAGGCCAGCTGGGGGTCGTAGACGGCGTAGTTCAGCGGTGTGGCCAGTTCGAACAGCAGGTGGCGGACGAAACCGATCGCGTCGTAGAGACACGCCACGTGCAGCACCGCGCCGGTGGCCGCGCCGCCGACCGGCGCGGTGCTGAGAAAGCCGTCCTCCTCGGGCAGTTCGGCGTTGCGTCTGTTCAGTTCGGCCGCGATCCGCGCTACCGTCCCCGACTCGGGGGCGCCCTGCTGGGTGCTCAGGTAGGCGTCGACCTCCGCGATCGACGACGCGACACCGGACGGTAGCAACACGTGGTCATAGCTCACCGGGCCAGGGTACGGAACCGTTCAGGCGCGGCGGCGGACCGTGTCGTCGTCGGTGCACCGGCAGCCGCCCGCGAGGTCTCGGCAATCGAGGACGAAGGCGTGCCGGTCATGGCTGAGGTCGAGGCACTGCTCGTCGGTGCATTCCGCGATCCGGCTCGCGTGCACGATCAGGGTTCCATGGCAGTGGTCGAACGCGGATTCGCAAGATGAACAACCTGGTGTACGCATATGACCTCCTGACGAGATCGTTGTCGTGGTTCGGTGATACCACCGGCTCGGCATTGGTTGTGGGACCCCGGCCCGTGTGTCGCCGTGTCCGGCGCAGGTGCGGCCACGCCGCGCGGGCTGCCGGTTCACCCGGTGCCGGGGCCGCGACATGCGAAAATAGTCACACAGTCCGCCGGGCGCGGACCGCCCGGAGCGTTCGACGACCGTTGGTACGGATGGCGCGGAAGCGAGGTCGGCGCGGTGACGTTGCGCGATGAGCGGCGGGAGACCGCGACCGGCGCCACGGTGCGCGAGCAGTTCACGCGCTACCGCTCGGAGGGCGCCGAAACCGCCGCCTACGACGAATGCGGCGCGCCCGTCGCGGGCTACTACGACGAACTGGTCGACGCGGACGGCAACGTGCGCCGGATGTGGTCGGAGCTGTCGGCCGACTTCGCCGAACTCGGCGGGGACGGCCTCGGCAGGCTGGACAGCCGGGTGCGCAGGCTGATCGACGACGACGGCATCACCTACCTCGAGGTCGGCGCAGCGGCCGAAACCCCCGCGCCGTGGCGCCTCGATCCGATTCCCCTGCTGGTCGCCGCCGACGATTGGACCCGGCTGGAGGCCGGGTTGGAGCAGCGCTCCCGCGTGTTCGACGAGGTGCTCACCGATATCTACGGGCCGCGCAGGACGCTCGGCTCGGGACTGCTCGCGCCGGAGGCCGTGTTCGGCAACCGCGGCTACGTCCGGGCCGCGCACGGCATCACCGTGCCGGGGCGGCACCAGCTCTTCCTGCACGCCTGCGATATCAGCCGTTGGAGCGACGGGCGGTTCCGGGCGCTCGCCGACTGGACGCAGGCGCCGGCGGGCGCCGGATACGCGCTGGCGGACCGCAGGGTGGTCTCGACCGCTGTCCCGGAATCGTTCGAGCATGCCAATCCGCGTCCGCTGACGCCGTTCGCCAGGGCGATGCGATTGATGCTGATCGAATCGGCGCCGACCGACGACGACGAGCCGGTGGTCGTGGTGCTCAGCCCCGGCGTGCACTCCGAGACCGCGTTCGACCAGGCGTATCTCGCTTCCACGCTCGGTTTTCCGCTGGTGGAGAGCGCCGATCTGGTGGTGCGCGACGGCGCGCTGTGGATGCGGTCGCTGGGCACGCTGAAGCGGGTGGACGTCGTGTTGCGGCGGGTGGACGCCGAATTCTCCGATCCGCTCGATCTGCGGCCGGACTCACGGCTGGGCGTGGTGGGACTGGTCGAGGTACTGCGGCGCGGCGCGGTGACGGTGGTGAACACGCTCGGCAGTGGGCTGCTGGAGAATCCCGCGCTGGCCGGTTTCCTGCCCGCCCTGTCCCGCGCGCTGCTGGGCGAGGATCTGCTGCTGGAGAGCGCGCCGTCGTACTGGGGCTGGCACGAGCGGGAACGCAAGCACTTGATCGCGCGGCTGGACAAGTTGATCCTCCGCTCCGCGGTCGACGGGGCCACGCTGTTCGGTCCCGAGCTGAGCCGGGATCAGCGCGCGGAGCTGAAGGCCAGGATCGATGCGCACGGGTGGCAGTGGGTGGGCCAGGAACCGGCGCAGTTCTCCGTCACGCCCGCCATCCGCGATCACGATGGCCTCGGTGCGGCTCCCGTCGGCATGCGATTGTTCTCGCTCGCCCACCGGGGCGGCTACACCGTGATGTCCGGTGGTCTCGGCCAGCTGCGTCAGCGCACGCTCGATCGTGCCGCGCGCAAGGTCGCCGCCAAGGACATCTGGGTACGCGCCGCGCCGACGGCCGCCGCCGCGATCAGCACCGAGCCGCCCCGCGAGCGCGAACGGCGCACCGCCCCTACCGTGGCGGCGATCAGCTCACCGCGCGTGCTCAACGACCTGTTCTGGATCGGCCGCTACGGCGAGCGCGCGGAGGACGCCGCCCGTCTGCTGATCGCCACCCACGAGCGCTACCAGGAGTTCCGTTATCGCCCCTGGCTGGAAGGCGCCGAGGCGCTGCCGATACTCCTTGCCGCCCTCGGCCGGGTCACCGCCACGGCGGCTCCGACCGAGGGACTGTTCGGTCCAGAGGTGCGAGCCCTTGCGCCGCAGCAGAGTTCGGCCGATCGCGGCACGAACGCGCCGGGCGGCGCCGTCGACCGGGGCGTCGCGCGATACGGCGACGAGCGCGCGCACGCCGAGGCCGGCTCGACCGCGCATGCCGAAGGGCAGCCGAGACCCGTTCCGGCAGTGCCCGGTGCGGGAGGAGCCCCCCGCGAGGAAGCCGTTGCCGGTGCCGATGCGCCTCCGGTCGCGGCCGGTGTGGAGGCCGTCGCCGGGCGATCGGACAGCGACGAGACGACGAGCGCGGCGGAGGACAGCGCGCCGGTGCCCGGCGCGTCCCGTGCCGGTCACGACTATCTCGTCGCGCTGACGATCGACCGGGAGCTGCCCGGATCGCTGGCATTCGCGATCGACCGGTACGGCAACGCCGCGCGCGCCGTGCGCGACCAGTTGTCGATGGACACGTGGATGATCCTCGGTGCGGTCGACCGCGCGCTGGCCGGTTATCCGGCCGGGGTGGACGATCTGGAGGCGGAGTTGTCGGACGTGCATTCGCGCACCCTGGCCGGGCTGCTCGCGCTGTCCGGGATCGACGGGGAGTCGCTGATCCGCGACACCGGATGGCACGTCAGGGACATCGGCAAGCGCATCGAGCGCGGTCTCGCCATGACCGCGTTGCTCTCGGCCGCGCTGACGAAGCGGTATCCGGAGCAGACCGAGCGAGAAGTGACGGACTGGGTGTTGCGAGCCACCGAGTCCTCGGTGAGTTACCGCAGGCGGCATCAGGATTCGGTGCGCCTGTCGAACGTCGCCGAACTCCTGCTGTTCGACACCGCCAACCCGCGATCGCTGGCCTACCAGCTGGAACGGCTGCACGCCGATTTCCATGCGTTGCCCGGCGCTTCGGCGTCCTCGCGTCCGCAGCGGCTGCTCGCGGACGCGCGCCGCATGCTGCGCCGCCTCGACCCCGACGACTTGGAGGTCACCGACTCCGACGACCGGCGCATCGAACTGGCGGAGCTGCTGGAGGGAGTGCACTTGCGGCTGCGCAAGGTATCCGAATCCTTCGAGACCACGACGCTGTCGCTGCCGGTCGGCATCCAGCCGCTGTGGGGTAGCGCGCAGGTTGTCGAATGATCGGCCCGGGCGGTGCGGTGCGCCGCTATCAAGTGGAGCATCGCACCAAGTACTCGTACTCCGGAGAGGTCACCAATTCCTACGGTCGCGCGTACCTCACGCCGCGTGATCTGCCCGGCCAGCGACTGCTGTCCCACGACATCCGGATCGACCCGGCTCCCTCGGACCGGTCGGTGGGCGCGGACGTGTACGGCAACATCACCTCCTACTTCCACGTCACCACCGAGCATCGTGCGCTGACCGTCGTCGGCGAATCGCTGGTCGAGGTCGACGCCCCCCTCCGGGATGGCGGACCGGCCGCCGAACCGTGGGAGAAAGCGCGGCCGACCGGTGCGAACGGACCGTTCGCCGTGGAGTTCGCCCTCGACCTGCACCCGCCGGAGATCACGGCGGAGGTCGCGGCGTACACGGCCGAATCCTTCCCGCCGGGCAGGCCGCTGCTGGACGCGGTGGCCGAACTGAACACGCGTATCCACGACGACTTCGCCTACCGTTCCGGCGCCACGACGGTGTCCACCCGGGTGGCCGACGTGTTCGCCGCACGCGCGGGCGTCTGTCAGGACTTCGCCCGCCTCGCCGTCGCCTGCCTGCGGTCGCGCGGCCTCGCCGCCCGTTACGTGTCCGGCTACCTGGCCACCGATCCGCCGCCGGGCAAGGAGCGGATGGTCGGCGCCGACGCCACGCACGCCTGGGCGGCCGTGTGGACACCCGCCGCGCACGGATCCGACCGCACCGGCCACTGGCTGGACCTCGACCCCACCAACGACCAGTTCGGCGACGAGCGCTACATCACCGCCGCCTGGGGCCGGGACTACGCGGACGTCCCTCCGCTGCGCGGCATCATCTACACCGACGCCAAGGACAGCACGATCAGCGTTTCCGTCGACGTCACCGAGATCGGAATCGGACCGCCCTCGTGAGTTCGACATTCGGTCGGCGATTCGTCGGACACGCGCGGAGTGCGCGGCTACGGATGATCGGGTTGTTTCGGGGCGCGTCGCGGTGCGAGGTCGATGCGGATGTTGTCGGAGGTGGTGATGACGAAGACCCGGTCACCGCGTTCTTTGTCCCAGTCGGCGGGGATCAGGAAATAGCGGTCGTCGGCGCGGGCGAGCAGCAGGAGTCCGCTGTACTGATAGCGATATCTGGTGTCAGGCAGCGTGATCGCGTCGATTCTGGACTTTCCGCCTGCGATGGCGAGTCGGTCGACACTGAACACCACGACCGCGGGCTGATGCCCGAGACCACGGTTCTCCTCCTCGGTCGCGCTACGGCTGCCCTGCACGCCGGCGTAGTACCCGATGGCCCAGAATCCGGCGAGGAAGGCCAAACCCAATAACGTGACCAGCAGGGGTACCGACCGACGGGGTGGGGAGTCGCCGGGTCGTCGGTAGAGCAACCGGTGGTAGGTGGTGGACAGTTCCTGGGCGTACCAGATCAATGCGACGCCGGTGATGAGCATCAGCGGCAGGCCCAGACTCATCCAGCTGGGCAATTGCTTACGCAGCACAAGCCCTGCCGCGACCCCGGTGCACAGCAGCACCCCGACGACAGTGACTGCCCGCACCCACAGCCGCAGCGCCCGCCGCGGCCGTCGAGTGCGCATGACCGTTACGAGCGGAACCTGCCGCAGTGCGAACACCGCGGCAGCGATCAACAACGCCAGCACGACCGGGAAGAAGGCGCCGTCGAGGCTCTTGATGACGTAGTCGGACACGCTGAAGTCCAGCAGACGAGCGTCGATTCCGAAATGCCCGTACCAGGAGCGGGTGTACACCGACCCGACGTAGTAGAGCACCGCCAGGGTCAGGGTCGCTTCCGATGTCGCCACCGCGAAAGCCATCGCGCGCCGAGACGGTGACGTCTCATCGGTGCGCGCGCTGCTCATCGCGACGGCGTAGTGGCAGGGGGACTGGTGAAGGGGGAGCTCGGGGGCGTGGTGAGCCGAGCCCCTTCGTCGGGCGTGGTCGCCCCGATATCGGCTGTCGTCGGCAAGCTTTCGGTCAACGGGACGGCTGTGAGTGATACCGAGGTCTGGGGCACGTTCGCCGAGTCGGTGTTTCGGGCCGGCTGAGACCGGATCACCGTTACCGTCGGCTGGTCCGCCGACGTCGGCACGGGTTCGGTAGTCGATATCGACGGCGCCGCCGCTGATGACGTCGGCACAGTCGTGGTTGTCGGGCTGGGAGCGGGCTCGGGTGTGCCGCAGGCGACCAGGCACAAACCCAACGCGACGAGCAGTGGCGCCGAACGCATCAGTCCCCCTCGCATCTGGAGAATCAAGCGATTGTCCCACGAACTCGTTGTGTCGGCGGGGTTCTGAACACCCGGAGCGGACGCCCATTCCGGGCCACCCTGCGCCACAACCACCAGCGGGCGCAGCCGATCTCGGTGCGACGGGGGCCAGGGCGGACAGCGGAACCGAAAGGGTGACGGCCGCCGAGCTTACGAATCGGGTTCAGGGTGCCGTGGGCAGTCGCATCCCGAAGCCGTACAGCCCGTCGAGGTTTCGGTGCGCCGGGTGCGGGTCCGAGACCACGACAGTCCGATCACCCCGGCGGCGCTGAGGGCGAGGCCGAGCTGTGCCGGCCGGGACAAACTCACGGCCAGCTTGGCCGTGGCGCGGGCCTGCAACCCGGCATCGGCGCGGCGGCGGCCGAACCGGGTGGCGGCCAGCAGTTCGGTGACCTCGTCGAGGGTGAACCCGAGCCGCTGGGCCGCTTTGATCACCCGCAACACCGTGACCGACTGCTCCGGATACAGTCGGTGCCCACCCAGGGACCGCCGCGGTTCGGCGAGCAGGCCGCGCCGCTCGTAGTACCGCAGCGTCTGGGCGTTCACTCCCGCCGCCGCGGCCGGCTCGCCGGTGCGCAGGCCGGTCACCTCCGGCCGCCGATCGAGGCTTCCACCCGGGCGGCGAGCGCATCGAGGACCTCGACCTCGGTGTCGGGAACTTCGATGTGCATCACCGGTCCGGAATCGGCGGTACCGAAGCTGAACGCGAAGAACGAGCAGCAACCCGATTCCCGGGCGGCGAGGTCACGGCCGACCGGTTCGGCGTCGGCGTCCAGCAGCAGATCCAGCCGCGTGCGCGCGGGCCGACGCGCGCCCCGCACCGACTCGGCGAAGAACCGATCGAACTCCGCGACCCGGACGGGCTGCTCGACGGTGGGCAAGGTGCATGACTCCGGCACCCAATCCCCAGCGGAAGGCGAAACCATCATGTGGCCACGGTAAGCCTGTACCCGGGTACAGGATGCAACCCCGACCGGCGGAATCCGGCCCGCCTACCACGCGTCGACGTGCGCACGGAGCCGGACGGGGCGAGACCACCCGCCGAACTCAGGCGCGCAGGCGCTCCCGGCGGAGCTGATCTACCTCGGGGAGGTCGAGGGGAGCCAGCTCGGTGACGCCGAGGGCACGCGTCAGCAGCAGGTCGGCGAGTTCGGGGTTGCGGGCCAGCGCGGGGCCGTGCATGTAGGTGCCGATCACCGAACCCTGGACGACGCCCTCCAGCCCGTCGCCGACGCCGTTGCCGACGCCACGGGTGACGCGCGCAAGGCCGTGCGCTTCACTGCCGAGTTTCGTACCGCCACGGTGATTTTCGAAGCCGGTGAGCGCGGCGGTGAGCCCGTCGAGCAGCGGTGCGGTGGTCACCTCGCCGATCGCGCGTTCGGCCTGCGGCGAGGTGGTGACGTCGATCAGGCCGACGCCGTCCACGCGCTCGCCCACCGAGGTCTCGTACCACTGGCCGAGCACCTGGATGGCCGCGCAGATGGCCAGCACCGGCGCGCCTTTCGCGGCGGCGCGCTGCAAGCCGGGATAGCGTTGCAGGTGCCGGGTGGCCAGCCGCTGGGCGGAATCCTCCGCGCCGCCCAAGGTGTAGATGTCCAGGGAATCCGGCACCGGGTCGGACAGCGTGATCTCCACGATCTCGGCGTCGTAGCCGCGCATGCGCAGCCGCTGGCGCAGCACCAGGGCGTTGCCGCCGTCGCCGTAGGTGCCCATCACGTCCGGCAGCACCAGGCCGATGCGAAAAGTACTCACGATGCCTGCTCCTCGAGGTCACGGTTGAGATCGCGGAACGCGGTGTAGTTCGCCAGCACTTCGACGTGGCCCGCGGGGCACGACGCGATGGCGCGCACCGGATCGGGCACCAAGGTGTGCTCCACGCCTGCGTAGGTCAGCCGCACCGCCAGGTCGGTGGCGCGCTCGCCCGCGGCCACCACCTGCACGCCCTCGAAGTGCTCGAACCGTACGTCCCACAGCCAGGACAGGTCCTCGCCGTCGGGGACCTGGCCGTTCACCGCGATCACCAGCCCCGCGGAGGTGGGCTCGATCATCGACAGCGCCTCCTGCCAGCCGGCCGGATTCTTCGCCAGCAGCAGACGCGCGTCGTGCTCACCGACCTGCACGGTGCGGTAGCGGCCCGCGATCTCGCGGACCGTGCCGGCGGCCGCGACGGCCTGCTCCGCGTCGGCGCCGAGTGCGACGGCGGCTGCCACCGCCTGCGCCGCGTTGCCGCGATTGGCCCGGCCCGGCAGCGCGAGCCGCAGCGGGAACCGCGCGTTCTCCGGCCCGACCAGGTCTTCCCCGTCGAGCCACCAATCCGGTTCGGGGCGTTGGAAATCCGCACCGGTACTACGCCAGTGGGCGCCCTCCCAGACGATCGGCTCACCGCTGCGCGGGCAGCTGGTCGCGTCCATCGCCCAGCCGCTGCCCGCGGACACCCACACCACGTTGGGGTGGTCGTAGGCGATGGAGGTGACCAGGACGTCGTCGCAGTTGGCGACCACCACGGTGGCGGGGTGCCGGGCCAGCCCGGCACGCAGCTTGCGCTCGATCATGTTGATCTCGCCGACCCGGTCGAGCTGGTCGCGGCTGAGGTTGAGCAGCACCACCGCCGAAGGGTTCAGCGAATCGGTGACGTGCGGCAGGTGCAGTTCGTCCACCTCGATCGCGGCCAGCGGCGCGCGCCGGTGCGCGTTGAGCGCGGCGACGATGCCCGCGTCCATGTTCGCGCCGTCGGCCTGGGTCGCGACCGCGCCGAGGGTGCTGAGCGCGGCGGTGGTCATCCGCGTGGTGGTGGACTTGCCGTTCGTGCCGGTCACCAGCACGGTGCGCCGCTGCCGCCCCAACTGGTCCATCACGGTCGGATCGATCTTCAACGCGATCAGGCCGCCGATCATCGAGCCCTTGCCGCGACCCGCCTTCTGCGAGGCCCAGGACGCCGCTCCCGCCGCCGCCAGCGCGAGCCGTCCGCGCACCGATATGTCTGCCACGTCGCGAGTCTATGTTCGCCCCGTGCTCCGGGCGCGCCGCGGGCGGGTGGCGTGGGCCACGCGGCTCAGTCCCGGTAGAGCTTGGCCGCGTAGTTCTCCGGCGAGTAGTAGCGCTCCAGTTCCTCCACCGTCTCGGTTACGTTCGTCTGCACCTCTTTGACCAGGCACGCAGCACTGGGCAAGGTGTCCTCCGGCCACTGCTCGGGCTCCCACAGGTGGCTGCGCATGAACGCCTTGGCGCAATGGAAGAAGATCTGGTCGATATCCACCTCGACGGCGAGGATCGGGCGGTGCCCGCGCACCACCATGTCGTCGAAGTACGGCGCGTCGCGCACCAGCCGGGCGCGGCCGTTGATCCGCAGCGTCTCGCGGCGGCCGGGAATCACGAACAGCAGGCCGACATGCGGGTTGGCCAGGATATTGAGGTAGCCGTCGGCGCGCCGGTTACCGGGGCGCTCCGGCACGGCGAGGGTGGTGTCGTCGAGCACCCGCACGAACCCGGCCGGATCGCCTTTCGGGGAGGCGTCGCAATTGCCGTTCGCATCGCTGGTGCTCATCACCAGGAACGGGGAGGTGGCGATCCACTCCCGGTCCCTGGCGTGCAGCGCGGCCCGCTCCTTGGTGGCGGTGCGCGGCGCGACTTCGCCGAGCAACGCCCGTAGATCCGCCGGGTCGGTGATCTCGTCGGAGGCGATGCTTTCACGCATATTTCGATTCAAGCACCGCAGCCCGGAGGATGGCGCTCGAAATCGGTTCCTGCGAGGGGAGATCGATCACATCCGTTCACACCGGGATGTCCAAGATGTTGGGACTACCCGGCTGTGTAGCGGTCAGCGCAACGACACCGACCCGCGGCACACCAGCCCATTCGGCGGATGCGCGAACTGCTGACCATCAACCCACCCTCGGCATACACGGGGCTGTCTCAGCCGTGGGCGCGATCGCTGCGTGCCGCACTTTTATGCCGGTCGGCCGCTCCGTCGGAGAACTCCGACGATGCCAGGAGCGCGGCTACCTGGCGATGAAGTCGACAGACGTTTCCACATCGCCTGGCTGCATTCCGGCATCGGTCAACACCTTGAAATCACATCGACTACGTAGCTTGTGCCATCGTCCTCGATCGATTTTGATGCTCGAATGGAGGAGGTAGTCGCGCGGGATGTTTTGATGATCGTCGGAGTAGCCGGCAATACCGCCTATTGTGGTATGGCAGTTCATGCCGCCGTACACAATGTTTTGAGTCGCGGGCAATAGCTTCAACGACCATGCGAACACGTTCGAACTGTAGTTCACCTGGCCGGTGAACGTCGCGATATTGTTCTGGTACTCTCGATACGCAGAACTTGCCGTGAACTCCAGGTCGGCCGGGTTCGGTTCAGCGGCAGCAAAGCTCGGCACGCATAGAAGCGCGGCAGTGGCGAGAGCTGCCGCAAAAGAATATTTCATTATCCCCCCGTTGAAAAGCGTGATCTACAACCAGTCTATTCTCACTGCGCGGAGAGTATGGGAGTCCTGCTGGGCGAATTCGTACTCGACCTCGACGCTGTCGCCTATCGAGATATCGTCGAAATCCCTCCCGCGTAATGAGTCCAATCCGAACCAGATGTGATCTCCGGTGATGGACTCAACGATTCCTGTCGCGCGCTTGCTGTTCCAACGCCAGATTTTTCCCCGCGTTTTGAGGTCCCCCTCTTCCCCGTGCATGGGCAGAGACTATCGCTTTGCTGAGGTCAGCGCAATAACTCGAGAACGGGCGTTCGGGTGTTCCGGTCACACCGGCATGTCGAACAGGTTCGGCTGCCCGGCCGCGTAGCGGTCGGCGTCGATCCGGCGCAGCGGCTCCAGTTCGGGCGCGCGGAAGAGGGTGTAGGTCCGGCAGCGCTCCGCGTTCGAACCGGCCACGTCCAGCAGCGCGTTCACCGCGGCGCGCGCGGACTCGTTGGCGCCCTCCATGGTCGCAAGGTCGACATTCGTGCGCACGTAGTCGCCTGCCAGGAAGAGGTTTTCCACAGCGCCGTGCGCCTGCGGACGGTACTCCCACGACCCGGCGGTGTTGATCAGCAGCGGATCGGCGTTGGCATTGCGCCGCTGCCCCTCCTGCCAGGTGATGCCCGGGTCGAGGAACCAGGAGTGCAGGTCGGCGTCGCCCAGTACCTCGCCGCGGTCGTCCAGGTGCGCCCGGATCTGCGCCCACGCCTCGCGCGCGATCTCCTCGTGCGTGCACTCCTTGGCCGGTTTGCCGAACAGGATGCCGGGGGTGTTCCAGTCGGAGATGTCCACCGACAGGCAGTCCCGCACAGCGCCGTCGCCGAACTCGGTCAGCTTGCGGCGCCACAGCTGGTTCTGGCTGATCGAGGTGAGCGACCACGGCGCGTCGATATAGGCGGTGTGGCCGCGCGAGATGTCGGCCGACCTGCGCAGATAGAACTGGATGCCGTTCATCCAGTCGGTGACGAGGTTGTCCATCCCCGCCAGTTCCGGCTGGACGGCGAGCACCTGCGGCGACCACAGGGTGCGCGCTCGTTCGGCGGGCAGCGCGACGACGAAATAGTCCGCCTCGATCGTGCGCTGCGCGCCGGTTTCGTCGATGACGCGGGCCGCGACGATCCTGCGGTCGCGCACCTCCAGCCCGCGCACCTCGGTGCCGAGCGCGAACTCGGCCCCGAGTTCACGGATCCGCCGCATCCACGGCTCGATCCAGACCGCGGTGGTCGGGCCGTTGAGCACGCGGTCCAAGCCGCCGTCGTTGCCGATCCCCAGCGGATTGCCGAGGAACTGCTCGCCCATCGTGCCGATGGTGCGCACGCTCGCCACGTTCTCCTTCGCGGCGACCATGATGCTGGTCAGCGTGCGCGAGAGCAGCGCGCGGAACTCGTGCGAGCGGGCGTGGCCGCCGACGAAATCGTGCCAGGACGTCCGCTCCCACTGGCCGACGCGGCGGGCATCGCAGCTGGTGTTGAAGACCAGCAGGCGTTCGGCGAAGTAGATGCCCTCGTCGGGGGCATCTTCAGCGCGGTCGACAGCGCAGCGCCGAGCGTTTCGCGGAAACTGTCCGGTGAGAATTCGGCGCGGGAACGCGGACCGAGCGGGACGCGGAAGTCGTCGCCGCCGCTGCGGGCGAATCGCGCTTCCGGTACCGCGACGAGGTTGTCCCATACGCCGTTCGCGTTGCCCGGGAACGGGATTCGGCGCATGGTGTCGGGCACGTGCTGATAGAAGCCCGGAAAGAAGCGGAAGCCGTGTTCACCGGGCAGGTCCGGTCGTCCTTCGACTCCGGTGCCCGGTACGCCGACGCTGCGGGCTTTGCCGCCCCACGCGCGCTTTTCGTAGACGGTGACCTGGAACCCGCGTTCGGCCAGCTCGTGCGCGGCGGTGAGACCGGCGACACCGCCGCCCAGCACCGCGACCCGTCTTCCACCGGGATTCGCCGCGCCCGGCGTCGGTCGCACCGCACCCGCCGCCAGCGCACCCGCTGCCACTCCCGCCGCGACCGTGTTACGAAGCAGTGTTCTTCGCGATACGGTCCATCGATTTTCTGCCATGCGCCGCTCTGTTGCTAGAACCGGGACCAACTTCCACGCCGGGCACTACTGTAAGGCGGCAATTCGAGGATCTCGCACCGACCCCGCGAAGCGATCGATGCGACGCGCGGAACTCGTGCGACCGAGCACACGCGGGCGCGAGCGCTTCGGCGTCCTGGGGCGGCGCCGGTCAGGTCGCGCGGGTCCGGCCCGCGGCGTCGCTGCCGCCGACCGGATCCGGGCGTGACCGCCCGTCAGGCCGGGTGGCCGGAGTCGGCAGGCACGGGGACGCTCGGTGCCCCGGTGCGGACGTCGGCCGTCACGGCCCGCGGCCTGCTCGACGTGGCGGCGAACGCGCCTGCCAGCACCACCACGCCTCCGACCAGCGACAACGGGGTCGGTGTCTCGCCGAGTGCGATCCAGGCGGCGGCGATCCCGACGACCGGAACGAGCAGCGAGAACGGCGCGACCAGCCCGGCGGGATAGCGCCCGAGCAAGTAGGTCCACAGTCCCGTGCCCACGACGGTCGCGAGAACGGCGATGTAGGCGAGAGCCAGCAGGGCAGGCAAACCCTCGGCTGTGCACGACTCGGCGAAGGCGCGAGCGCCCGCGGTGGGCCCTTCGGCGACCACGGACAGCGCGAACAGCGGCACCGGCGGCACGGCGGTGGTCCACAGCATCAGATGCAGCGGGTTGACGCCCGGCGTCTCGGTACCCGCCAGGCGCGCGCCGATGTTGCCGAAGGCCCAGCCGAGCCCGCCCGCCAAGGTGAGCAGCACCGGGAGCAGGGTCGCGTGTTCCAGCCGGTCCCAGCCGATCACCGCCATGCCGGCCACCGCCACGGCGATCCCCGCGACCTGCGCCGGGCGAATCCGCTCACCCAGCAGCAGCGTGCCGAGCAGCACGGTGAACGGCGCCGAGGATTGCAGGACCAGCGAGGCCAGCCCGGTCGGCATCCCCACCCGCATCGCCGTGAACAGGAACGCGAATTGCAGGATGCCGAACCCGGTGCCGTACAGCAGGATCCAGCGCATCCGCACCGGAGGACGCGGAACGAACAGCAGCGCGGGCACCGCGAGCACCGCGAAGCGCAGCGCCGCGAAGAAGAACGGGGGGAAGTGGTCGAGCCCCACCCGGATGGCGAGGAAGTTCAATCCCCAGAGCAGGACGACGGTCAGGCCGAGCAGGCGGTCGCGGTTGGTCACGCACTACATCGTGCGGCTAGCTAATCATCAGGACAATCGAATAATAATGGATGAATGGTGTAGTTTCACTTAATGGATTACCCGGTCACATCCGGTCCGCCCATGGCCCTGGAGCGGCTGCGAGTGCTGCGTGAACTGGCCGATCGAGGCACCGTGGCCGCCGTCGCAGCGGCGCTGTCGATGACGCCTTCCGCCGTCTCCCAGCAGCTCAAGGTGCTGGCCAGGGAAGCGGGCGTGGCCCTGCTCGAACCCGACGGCAGACGGGTCCGGCTCACCGACGCGGGCCGCGCCCTGGTGGTGCGCGCCGACGAAGTGCTCGCGGCGATGGATCGCGCGGTCGCCGAAATGGCGCACTATCGCGGCTCACCGCGCGGACGGGTCCGCGTCGCGGTGTTCCCCTCCGGTGGGGCCCTGCTGCTGCCGCATGTGCTGCCCGGCCTGGCGGACAGCGGTGTCGAGGTGGTCGCGCGGGACGAGGACGTGCCGCCGTCGGAGGTGGCGCGACTGCTCGCCGACTACGACGTGGTCCTGACCCACCGCGACGAACGCGCCGCGCCCATCGCCGATCCGCGCGTCGCGACCAGGGTGCTCATGCGCGAGCCGATCGATGTCGTCGCGGCACCGACGCATCGGCTCGCGGGCCGCTCGGCCGTGACGCCGGAGGAGTTGGCCGACGAGACCTGGCTGAGCGTGCGGGGCGGATTCCCCGTCGACGACGTGCTGCGCTCGATCGCCACCGTGACCGGCGTGCAGCCGCGCATAGCGCAGCGCCTCAACGATTTCCGCGTCATCGAGACCTTGGTCGCCGTCGGCTACGGTGTCGCGCTCATGCCGCGCTACGCCGTGGGCCACCCCGACCTGGCGGTGCTGCGGCTGTCCGGTGTGCGTGCCGCCCGGATGTACGAACTGGCCACCCGGCCCCGGGCCGAGGCCCGTCCGGCGATCGCGGCCGTGCTCGCGGCGTTCGAATCGGCCGCCATGTCGGCGACGGCCGATTCCGGGACGCCGCACGGAAAAGGCACCGCCGCCCGGGCATAGCTCCGGGCGGCGGCGCCGAGTCGGCCGATGAACCGATCAGAATCCCGGCGGCGGCTGGTGCCGGTAGGGATGCTGGGACTGCGAGCTGACGTAGCCGAAGTCGTCGGCGACCATCGCCGCCAGCTCCAGCAGCGCTCGCCGCGTCGGCTTGCTCACCAGTTCCAGATCGATCTCCGCGCCCTCGGCGAGGTGGTCGTCGAACGGCACCACCTGCACCGCGCGGGTGCGGTCGAGGAACAGCTTGCGCAGCTGGTCGAGATCGACGGTGGACGCGCCGCGCCGGGAAGCGTTCACCACCACGACCGTTCGCTCCACCAGCTTGCCGTAGCCGTGGTGGTCGAGCCAGTCCAGCGTGGCCGACGCGCTGCGCGCACCGTCGATGGCGGGCGAGGTGACCAGCACCAGCGAACTCGCCATATCCAGCACGCCCGCCATCGCGGAGTGCATCAAGCCGGTGCCGCAGTCGGTCAGGATGATGTTGTAGAACGACTGCAGAATGCCGATCGCTTTGCGGTAGTCCGCTTCGCTGAACGCCTCGGAGACCGCCGGATCCTGTTCACTGGCAAGCACTTCCAAGCGGCTAGGCGCCTGCGAGGTGTGTGCCCGCACGTCGGAGTACCTGGTGATGTGCTGGTCTTCGAGCAGGTTGCGCACGGTGGAGCGGGTCTGCCGCGGCACCCGGTGCGCGAGCGTGCCCAGGTCGGGATTGGCGTCGATCGCGATGACCCGGTCGCCGCGCTGCGAGGCGAAGGTGGAGCCGAGACCGACCGTGGTGGTGGTCTTCCCGACGCCGCCCTTGAGCGAGAGGATCGCGATCCGGTAGTCCCCGCGCACCGGCTGGTTCACCCGGTCGACGAGGTCCTGGTAGACGATGTCGGCCGCCGACTCGCCCGGGTTGATCATGCCGCCGGACGCCTTGTGCACGGCACGGCGCCAACCGCTGCGCGGCGCCCTGCGGGCCCGCCTGAGCAGGTTGAGGTCGTTCACCGAATGTCCCGGCTGGCCGGGCTGCGGCACATGCTGCGGTTGGAACGGCGGTGCGGACAGATGCGGCGGACCGCCCTGCCAGCTCGGCATCTGCGGTTGCCCGAGCGGCGGCGGAGGCGGCGGTTGGTACGGGGGCGGCGGAGGCTGGTGCGTCACCGGCGGGGGCGGCGGAGCCCAGCTGTAGATCGGGCCACTGGGTTGATCCTGCTGCGGCGCACCGGATTCGGGCGGCGCGGAATCCACCGGAACCCGCCGGACCAAGCCGTCGCCGCCGATCTCCTGGCGGTACTCCCCGTAACCGGGATGGGGTCCGTCGGGAGGTGGGGCTATCGGGTGGCTACCACTGTGACTCTGCTGCGGCTGAAATGCGCCGGTAGGGAACGGCTCCCCGGGAAACGGCGACGGAGGGGGGTACGGGCCCGGGGTCGGCGGGGCGTACGAACCGTAGGGCTCGGCCGGTCCGGCCTGCGGGGGAGCCCAAGCCTGCGCCGGTGCGCCTGCTTGCGAGTAGACCGTGGTCTGCTCCGTCGAGCCTTGCGGCTCCGGCTGTTCGGGTTGTGCGTCCGGCTGGGCAGGCCCATCCGCCACGTCGGATTCCTTCGCTTCCTCGCCGCCGATCGGTTCGGCCGACGGATCGGTGGCCGCTGACTCCGCGTCGCTGACTTCGGCCGTCTCCACGGAATGACTCTGCAGCCAGGGCGGTGAGGTCGGATTGTGGTCGTTAGTTGTCACGGTTCCCCCATCTGCTCGGGAATTCGAGCAGAGAGCTCGGCGCTTGGAGTGCGAATCCCACGCTAGCACGGGGTTCGCTACGCCGTATCGCGGAAGGCGTGCCGGACGTGGGGAGCGGCGCGGCCCACAAGCGGTCTGCGCCAGCGGGATCGGGCGCCGCGCGGTGCAACCGTCGCGACGCCCGTCCGAGTCCTTCCGGAATGCGCTGTCAGTGCGCCCGGTTCACCGCCGACACCACCGCGCGCAGCGACGCGGTCGTGATCGAGGTGGCGATGCCGACGCCCCACACCACCCTGTCGCCGATCGCGCACTCGACGTAGGCGGCGGCCTGCGCGTCGTCGCCCGCGGACATCGCGTGCTCGGAGTAGTCCAGCACCTCGACGTCGAAGCCGACCGCGGCGATCGCGTCGACGAACGCCGCCAGCGGCCCGTTGCCCTTGCCGGTGATCTCCTGCTCGACGCCGTCGACCTTCACCACGGCCACGATGGAGTCGACCCCGCCGTCGGTCTCCGACGCGGTGACCTTCTGGCGCATCCGCTCCAGCGGGCGGATCGGGCTCAGGTACTCCTCGTGGAAGACGTCCCACATCTCCTTGGGCGTCACCTCGCCGCCCTCCCCGTCGGTGATCTTCTGGATCGCCTGGGAGAACTCGATCTGCAACCGCCGGGGCAACGCCAGCCCGTGGTCGGTCTTCATGATGTAGGCGACGCCGCCCTTGCCGGACTGCGAGTTGACCCGGATGACCGCCTCGTAGGTGCGGCCGACGTCCTTCGGGTCGATCGGCAGGTAGGGCACCTCCCAGACGATGTCGTCGACATCCGCCCCTGCGGCGTCGGCCGTGGCCTTCATCGCGTCCAGGCCCTTGTTGATGGCGTCCTGGTGGCTGCCGGAGAACGCGGTGTAGACCAGGTCGCCGCCGTACGGGTGGCGCTCGTGCACCGGCAGCTGGTTGCAGTATTCGACGGTCCGGCGGATCTCGTCGATGTCGGAGAAGTTGATCTGCGGGTCGATGCCGCGGGAGAACATGTTCATCCCCAGCGTGACCAGGCAGACGTTGCCGGTGCGCTCGCCGTTGCCGAACAGGCAGCCCTCGATCCGGTCGGCGCCCGCCTGGTAGCCCAGCTCGGCGGCGGCCACCGCGGTGCCGCGGTCGTTGTGCGGGTGCAGCGACAGCACGATCGAGTCGCGGCGGGCCAGGTTGCGGCTCATCCACTCGATGGAGTCGGCGTAGACGTTCGGCGTGGCCATCTCCACGGTGGCGGGCAGGTTGATGATCAGCGGCTTGTCCGGCGTGGGCGCGATGATCGCCGAGACCGCGTCGCAGACGTCCTTGGCGTACTCCAGCTCGGTGCCGGTGTAGGACTCCGGGCTGTACTCGTAGCGCCACGAGGTGTCCGGGTAGCGCTGCTCGATCTCCAGGCACAGCGCGGCGGCGTCGGTGGCGATCTTCTTCACCGCCTCGCGGTCGGCGCGGAACACCACCTTCCGCTGCAGGATCGAGGTGGAGTTGTAGAAGTGCACGATGACGCTCTGCGCGCCCGCGCATGCTTCGAACGTGCGTTCGATCAGCTCCGGGCGGCACTGGGTCAGCACCTGGATGGTCACGTCGTCGGGGATCGCGCCGTCCTCGATGATCTCGCGGACGAAGTCGAAATCGGTCTGGCTCGCCGAGGGGAACCCGACCTCGATCTCCTTGTAGCCCATCCGCACCAGCAGGTCGAACATGCGGCGCTTGCGGGCGGGGCTCATCGGGTCGATCAACGCTTGGTTGCCGTCACGCAGGTCGACCGCGCACCAGCCCGGCGCGCGGTCGATGACCCGGTCCGGCCAGGTGCGGTCGGGCAGCGTGATCGGCTCGACCTCCTCGGCGAACGGCCGGTACCGGAAGGTGGGCATCGAGGAGTTCTTCTGTTTGTTCCACCCGGGCTGGTCGGCCGGGGCGGGCTTGCTCGGCGCGGTGATGGTGCGCGCGGCGGATACGAATGCGTCAGCAGGGGACATGGGGGTTTCTCCCGAGGATGTCGTTTTTCCCAATGGGCTGGGTCGACCGGCGCGGCAAAACCCCGCGACGGGAGCCGGTCCGATCAGACCCCGTCGCGGCGGTCGAGAAGAAGTGCCCGCTGCATGATGTCCGCGAGTTTACCGTGCCGGTGTTCGGGCGGGAAGGGAGGTCCGTCGTCGGGTGATCCGACGACCCGGCTACCGTTCGGTCCGGCAATGGACAACGCTTGTACGGGCCCGTGGTCCGACGGGACGTCGAAGGATTGGCTATGACCTGGCTGGAGCAACTGGCCGTCTTCGGTGCGGGCATCGCGGCGGGCGGCATCAACACCATCGTCGGCTCCGGCACGCTGCTCACGTTTCCCGTTCTGCTGGCGTTCGGCCTTCCTCCGGTGACCGCGAACGTCTCCAACACCATCGGTCTGGTCCCCGGCTCGATCAGCGGCGTGCACGGATATCGCAGGGAACTCGCAGGCCAGCGCGACCGGCTGGTGCGGCTGGGCACCGCGTCGTTGCTCGGCGGCATCACCGGCGCGGTCCTGCTGCTGGTCCTGCCGGCCGGAGCGTTCAAGGCGATCGTGCCCATATTGATCATCCTGGCACTGGTGCTGGTGGTCGTGCAGCCGCGATTGGCGGACTGGGTCAAACGCCGCAGGGAGAACGACGGCGCCCCGGCGCCCGCGCACGGCGGCCCCGTCCTGTTCGCCGCGATCTTCGCCACAGGTGTCTACGGCGGGTACTTCGGAGCCGCTCAAGGCGTGCTGCTGATCGGTTTGCTGGGCGTTTTCGTCCACGACGACATCCAGCGCCTCAACGGAGTGAAGAACGCGCTCGCCCTGATCGTGAACGCGGTGTCCGCGCTGATCTTCATCGTCGTCGCGGACGTCGACTGGCGTGCGGCGGTGCTGATCGCGCTCGGCTCGATCATCGGCGGACAGCTCGGCGCACGGCTGGGCAGGCGGATGCCGCCGGTCGCGCTGCGCGCGGTCATCGTCGTCGTCGGCGTCATCGCGGTGGTCCGCCTGATGGCGTCCTAGGACGGGTCGCGCCGGGTGGCGGGGTAATGCCGCGAAGATCTCAGGGTGGGATGTCAATCCTCAGGGGGACGACGCCCGCCCGCACGGGGCACAGGATGAGTGCCGTGCCTAGCTGGAAGATCGTCATCGCCGCCGCCCTCGCCGCAGCGCTGCCCGCGGTGAGCGGCTGCGGCGGTCCGCCGAGCCGACACGAGTCGGCGGTCGCGGAACTGGCCGCGCAGGCCGACGCGGCGCCGACGCCGCTGCTCGAATGGGCGCCGTGCGCGGAGCCGAAGCTGAACAGGTTCCAATGCGCGACCGCGCAGGTGCCGGTGGACTACGCGCATCCGGACGGGCCGACCCTCGGGCTGGCGGTGGTGCGTCAGCAGGCCGCCGACCCCCAGCGGCGGATCGGCACGCTGTTCTCCGCCGTCGGTGGTCCCGGTGGGTCGGGGCTGCGCTGGGCGGAGCAAGGGGAACTGCTCGGCGGCGAGCTCGCGCGCCGCTTCGACGTGGTCACCTTCGACCAGCGCGGTATCGGCCGGAGCGGGCAGGTGCGGTGTTTCGCGGACATCGAGCAGCAGCGGCGGTTCTGGTCCGGCGCCTTGCTGCCACCGGCGAACCCGGAGCAGCAGCGGGCGGCCGACGCGGCGAGCCGCGAGCTGGCCGCCGGTTGCGCGGCGCACGGCGGCGCACTGCTCGGACACCTGACCACCGTCGATGCGGCACGCGACCTGGACCTGCTGCGCCGAGCCGTCGGCGATCCGCAGCTGACCTACGAAGGCGGCTCCTACGCGAGCTACCTGGGCCAGGTGTACGGCGCGCTGTTCGGCGATCGGGTGCGCGCGCTGCACCTGGCGTCGGTGATCGACCCGGACACGTACACCAACGACACGCGAAGCGCCGTCGAGAACCGCGCGGCCGGAACCGAAGAAGTGCTCGATGAATTCCTGCGGCTGTGCGCGGACGCGGGACGGGAGCGCTGCGCCTTCGCCGCGCCGGGCGGTCAGGGCGATGCCGTCGTGAGCGGAGGTGCGGGCGCTCCCGTCCGCCCCGCCGACCTCCGCACCCGCAATGACGCTGTGCTGCAACGTCTTCGCGAGGGACAGCTCGTGGTGGGGGCCGGAGAGCGGGCGCGCACGGTCACCTATGCCGAGGTGCTGTCGTCGCACGCGCTGTTGCTGTACGACCCGGAGCGGGGCTGGCCCGCCCTGGCCGAACTGCTCGCCGAACTGGAACGCGGACCGGCGGGCAATCCCGACGCGGTGGGCGAGATCCTCTCGGCGACCGCGCAATCGGACGGATTCCTCGACTCGTTTGTCGCGATTTCCTGCGCGGACAACAGCTTTCCGCGTGATCCCGGCCAATGGTCCGGCATGGCGAGAGATCTGGCCGGCGTCAGCCCGACCTACGGCGCGTTCTGGTTGTCGTTGCTCCACGCGTGCGCCTTCTGGCCGTTCCCGCCCGAGGGGTATGCCCAGCGGTACACCGGGCCGTGGATCCTGCGATCGGACACCCCGGCCGTGTTGGTGGACAACCGATTCGACCCGGTCACTCCGCTCAGCGGCGCGCGGCGCGCGCAGCAGGAATTGGTGAACGCCCGGTTGGTCGTCGTCGAAGACGGGTACGGGCACACCCCGCTGAACGAATGCACCCGGAAGCTGCGCGAGCGTTATCTCATCGACCTACAGCTACCCGCCCCCGGAGCGACCTGTCGCCCCGACGAGCTGCCGTTCGACCGATAGCAAAAACGGATATCTGTTCACAAAACGGGAATACCGGTAATCTGCGCACGCTAAGCCTGATGATGGAAGGTGACCGGTGCGTAGACGTGCCTTGTTCAAGGCGGCGGGCACCGCCGCCCTGCTCGGTGCTGTGGGGACGATGGCGGGAACGAGTACTGCGTCCGCCGACCCGATGTGGGAGGCCTTGTTCCGCGCCTGGGTGCCGGAGATCTTCGCCCCGGTTCCCGATCCGGCGGAGCACTCGCCCGCGATCGTCATCGGCTCGGGCTTCGGCGCCGCCGTGACCGCGTTGCGCCTGGCCGAGGCCGGGATCGTCACCACCGTGCTGGAACGCGGTTCGCGCTGGCCGAACGATCCGTGGCGGGAGATCTTCACCGGCGACGACCTGCCCGACGGCCGCGGCTTCTGGCACCGCACCCAGTTCACCGGCGTCACCAAGGTGCCGATGCATTTCGCCAGTTTCGGCGGCGTGCTGGACTGCACCGAGTATCCGGGCATCGACGTCTGGCGCGCGGCGGCGGTCGGCGGCGGCTCGGTGATCTTCAGCGGGGCCATGATCGCCCCGCAGCGCCGCTTCTTCGACCACGTCTTCGGTGGCACCGTCGATTACGGCGAGATGGAGCGCGTCTACTACCCGCGCGTGCGGGACATGCTGCGGCTGAGCCCGATGCCCGCGGACATCTACAACTCCTCGCCGTTCACGCATTCCCGCGCCTGGGACGACCAGGTGCGCAAAGCCGGCTACCAGCCGCAGGCGAACGACTCGATCTTCAACTGGGACATCCTGCGCGCCGAACTCGCGGGCGGCGCGAAGCCTTCGGCCACGGCGGCCAGGAGCAACCTGGGCAACTCCAACGGCGCCAAGTTCGACCTGAACCAGAATTACTTGGCCTACGCGCAGGGCACCGGACGGTGCGGGGTCTTCCCCGGCCATCGGGTGGACGCCATCGCGCAGGAATCCGGCGGCCGCTACGCGGTCACCGTGACGAAGCTGTCGCCGACCGGTGAAGTGCTGTCCACCCGCACCCTCACCTGCGATCGGCTCTTCCTCGGCGCCGGATCGATCGGCACCTCCGAACTGCTGGTCCGCGCCCAGGCCACCGGTGCGCTGCCGAACCTGAACGAACACGTCGGCGACGGCTGGGGCACCAACGGTGATGTGGTGCTCGCCCGCGGCGCCAGCGCGCTCGCCGGTCATGGCCAAGGCGTGCCGAGCGCGAGCCGTATCTTCGACGAATCCGGCGTACCGCTGACCCTGGAGAGCTGGTACATCCCCGGCATCCCGTTCGAGACCGGCGCGCTGGCATCGCTCGGCATGGTGCTCGACCCGACCCGTACCCGTTTCGGCTACGACCGGGCCGCGAACCGGGTAGGCCTGAGCTGGTCGGCCCAGAACCGGGAGGACACCGTGGCGGCGGCCAGGGCGGTCGACCACCGGATCGCCGAACGATCGGACGCCCTCGTCGAGTACAGCGCACTCGGCTACGACGCGAACGCGCTGTTCACCGCGCATCCGCTCGGCGGAGCGGTGCTGGGGCGGGCAACCGACGGCTACGGCCGTGTGCACGGTCATCCCGGTCTCTACGTGATGGACGGCGCGGCGATACCGGGCAGCACGGGGACGGTCAATCCGTCGCTCACCATCGCCGCGCTGGCCGAACGCAATATCGAGGCGATCGTTCGCGCCGGTCGCTGAGCACGTAGGCCTCCGGGCGGTGCGCCCGGGAGTATCGCCAACCGTGCCGAGCATGCTTTCGGCGTACTAATGTCGGCGGCACCGTTCGGCGTCGAAGGGATTCGCAGTGTCCGCTCCCGCTTCCAGTTCGGGCATCGAGAGTTCCTCGGCCGATCGATACGGGCTGCGGGAATCGCCGCAGCCGCAGGACTATCCGCGCAAGCCGCCGATGCTGTGGACCGACTTCGTGATGCTCGCGCTGGCCGTCATCTCCGTGGCGCTGGTCGCTTGGATCACCTTCTTCCCGGTCTCCGGGCACACCTACCACGCGGTCGTGGTCGCCGACTGGTCGTTGTGCGCGGTGTTCGCGATCGAGTTCCTGTGGCGCTGGCGCCGCGCGGGCTGGCCGTGGACCTTCCCGCTCGTGTACTGGTACGAGGTCCTCGGCATGATCCCGGTGACCAGCCTGTTCTTCCGCGGCTTCCGGCTGTTGCGGATCGTGGTGATCGTCGTCCGGCTCGCCAGGGTGGCCGATCGCCTGTTCGGCGACCGGGTGACGGCCGCGGTGGTGAACCGGTTCGTGGCGACCATCGTCGACACCATCCGCCGTCCGATGACGATCGCGGTGATGGACGAGGTGGCGCAGGTGCTGCGCACCGGCCACTACACCCGCAACATCGCGGCCGCCCTCGAGGAGAACCGCGCCGAGCTGGACGAGATGATCCTCGAGCTGATCAAGAAGGACCCGCAGGCGGGCCGGGTGCGCTACATCCCGTTCCACGACGAGATCATCCGGCTGATCGCCGACACCACCTTCCGCATCGTGTTCCAGGTGCTGGAGGATCCGCGCACCGACGAACTCGTCGCGGACGTGCTGCGGGAGAACATCGATCAGATCCGCGACGCGGTCCGCGACGGTGTGCGGGTGCCGCCGTCCGCGTACGGGCCGACACCCGACGAGGACTGCGTGCGGCATCGCGTCACTCGGGCACCGCGTGCCTGATCGCGTCCCGCGGCTGCGCCAAACGCACGGTCTCCCAAGCGATCAGCGCGATCAGGACGACGCACAGCAGGGCCAGCGACGCCAGCGCGGGCAGGGCGCAGGCCAACGGGATGAGCGCCAGCAGCACCGCCACGGCGACCACGCGGGGCATCGTGACGGCGCCGGTGGCGAAGTGCTTGAACCCCACCAGGCCGATCAGATACAGCACGACGCCGCCGTAGAGCGCGTAGAGCGGGATGCCGTACAGCGCGTCCTTCAGCGTGTGGTGCGAGGAATCCCCGACGTAGTAGAGAACTTTCTTCAGCCCCAGTGACAGCGCGATGATCCCGACGATCATCGGGAAATGCCAGAAGGTGTAGGAACCCTGCGCGATCTTGATCTGCCGCCTGCCCTCGGCGTGGACGAACTCGTGCTCCACCGCCAGGGCGGCGACGTCGAAATAGGCCCACCACAGCAGACCGGAGATGGCCAGGCCCAGCAGCGAGCCGAGCGCGATCGGCCAGGAGATCGGCAGACCGGCCACCCCGATGCCGATAGAGACGATCGATTCACCGAGCGCGACGATGACGATCAGACCGTATCGCTCGACGAAATGCCTGGCCGAATTCAACCGCCAATCGGTGCCGGCGAAGAACGTCCACAGGTAGTCGCCCGCGATCGCGGCGATCCACAGCGCGATCTGCACCCTGCCGGTGGTCAGCGCGGCGACGACCAGCAGCGTGGTACCGAGGGTGATCGAACCGAGCGCCCAGCGCAGCAACTGGCCGCGCAATTGCGGATCATCGGCACTGGCCAGCCAGAACATCCCGAGGTGCACCAATCGCACCACCAGGTAGGCGACGGCGAAGACCAGCGGCCCGAACCACCCGCCGGGCTTGTCGTCGAACGCCTCCGGGATGGTGAGCGCGGCGAGGAACGCGCCGCCCATGGCCGCGAACATCGCCACCCGTGCGATGCCCTCGTCGGCGCGGACCACGTTGCCGAGCCAGGAGTAGGCGATCCACAGCCACCACATCACCGCGAGCACCAGCACCGCGCGCAGCGCGTTCTTCGCGCTGGTGTCATCCGCGATCAAGCCGGTGACCATGGTCAGCGCGAAGACGAGCACCAGGTCGAAGAACAGCTCGAGCTGCGTCACCGAGGCGTCTTCGGCCATCGGCTGGAACCGCACTCGTTTGGAACCGATCATGCCGCTCATCGTCGCACCCCGATCGGTTCGGCGCCGGTTCGCTGCCGCGCCCGCCCGCCGATTTCGCGCAGAGCACAGCGCGGCTACACGGGTTGATAGGTCTCTGTTTCGGGGAACCGCTCGGCGAAATCGATGAAACACTCCGCGACCACTTCATTGGCCTTGCGGAAAGTGCGTTTCAGCAGAAATCCGGGAACGGGGAGGGGCAGATAGAGCTCGACGTGGTACCAGACGTGCGTGCCGTCGACGCTGTCGGACACTTCGAAAAAGCCGCCGCCCCGGACGCCCCGGGTGCTGTCGGCGACAACCCAGGAGGACCGGTCGTCGGTCCAATCGTATTCGAGCACTTGCAGATCCGAGCTGCCGAGCAGTTCCGCCTTGAGAAAGACGCGCCGCGGCCTGCGCCGGGCGTCGCGGGTGGCGACCCGCACGTCGCTGTAGGAGGACGACCATTCCGGCAGCGATTCGACGGCTGTCAGGGCATCCATGACCTGTTCGGGATCGGTATCGACGAAGAATCGGATATCCGTTTTGGTGCGCATGGCATACCTCCGACCCCCTGTTGGACAAGTCGGCCGATTGTCTCCGCGATTTGTCCGGTTCGTCAACCTGACTGTGCGAGACCGCATCTCGGCTAACCGGATAACGCGCCGTTATCAGGTCGAGATCGGCGATCGGCTACCGCAGGAACAACTTCCGGACGGAAGGATAGGGTCGGCCGGAGGTTCGCGCGCCTACGATCGGATCCGAATCGGCGCCGGTCTGCGGCGCCGTCGGTCGGGCGGGAGGATGTCATGAAATACGCCGAACTGCTGGCGCAGGCGCGGGACGCGATCACGGTGCGCCGGGTCTACGGTGAGCCCTACGAATCCGAGGGGGCGATCGTCATTCCCGCCGCCTCGGTCGGGGGCGGCGGTGGCGGAGGCGGCGGTACCGGGAACGGTCCGGACGGGGAGGGCGCCGGGGAAGGCGTGGCGTTCGGAGTAGGCGCCAAGCCCGTCGGCGCCTATGTGCTCCGCGACGGGCGATTGACCTGGCATCCGGCCGTGGATGTCAACGCGATCATCGAGACGGCGGGCAAGGTGCTGATCGCGGGGGTGCTGGCCTTCGCGCTGACTCGCTACGCCAAACGCCGCGCCTGACCGGCGCGGCGAGCGGCGTCTCCCGTCGGGGAGCGCCGGACCGAGCGCGGGCGAGGCCGCCCGGCGCGATCCGGCGCGTCGTTCATTCCGATGTGGCGGGCTCGACGATCGCGTCGGGCCCTGGATACACCAGCGACTCGTGACCGTCGGAGAAGCGCACCACGTAGGGCGGCGTCCCCTCCGGCCCGCGGACCTCGATGATCTCGGCCAGGTGATCCACTTCTCCCACCACGTGTCCATGCACGCAGAGTCGATCTCCTACATGTGCGATCATCGCCCCATTATCGACCGCCAGTGGTGCGCGTCACAACCATTCGGGCGAAGGCGCCGGATCCGATTCAGTCGTCCGCGCTGATCACGCGCTCGACCGCGGCTTCGATCAATGCCCGGCTCTGCTCCTCGGTGAATACGTCGGGCAGCGTCATCCGGTCGACGATCAGCCAGTTCAGTGCGAGGTAGAGCAACAGCACCGACTTCTCGTCACCGGGCAGGCCCGCCGCGAGATGGTTGCGCACGTTGTAGTCGATGTCCTCGCGCACCCGCTCGGTCAGCACCGCGCGCAATTCCGGCCGCCGGGTCGCCTCCAGGCGCAATTCGAGCAGCGCGAGGTAGCCGGTGCGGAAAGCCTCGATGCGTCCGACCGTCTCCGTCATCAGCTCGACGATATTGGCGCGGGTCTTCGGACCGTCGGTCAGCTGGGTCATCGTGGCTTCGCTCGGCTGTAGCCGCTCGTAGAACCGTCGGCCCGCCTGAGTGAGCAGGTCGTCGCGGTTGGCGAAGTAGTTCGACGCCGTGCCCGCGGGTACCCCGGCCTCCTTGTCCACCGCGCGGAAGGTCAGTCCGCGCGCCCCATCACGCGCCAAGACCTCGATTGCGGCGTCGACCAGCGTCTGTCGTCGCTCCGGATTGGTCCGCACTTGACACCACTCCATTCGTAGTACTATCTTTCAACCACTACGAACAGAGTACTACAAGTGAGGTGCTGGTATGCGAAAGCTTGTCTACTACGTGGCTGTGTCGCTGGACGGCTACATCGCGGGCCCGGCGGGGGAGTTCGATTTCTATCCGTCCGACGCCGAAATGGGCGCGTGGCTCAACGGCCGGTATCCGGAATTCGTGCCGAGTCACTTGCGTCCGCTCGTGGGGATGGCAGTGGACGAACCGAACAAGCGGTGCGACACCGCGGTGATGGGCCGCCGCAGCTACGAACCGGCCCTGTCCGAAAAGGTGACCAGCCCGTATGCGCACCTGAAGCAGTACGTGGTGTCCAGCACGCTCGGGCGCATCGACGATCCGGCCGTCGAGCTGGTCGAACGCGACCCCCTCGGCCTGGTGCGGGAGCTGAAGCAAGCCGAAGGCGGGGACATCTGGCTGGTCGGCGGTGGCGAACTCGCCGCCCAAGTGCTGAGCGAGATCGACGAGATGATCATCAAGAGCTATCCGGTGGTCGCGGGCAGCGGGATATCCGCGTTCTCCGGCGTGTTCGGTCCCACTTTGTTCGCCCCGGTACAGCGCAAGGAGTTCGGCAACGGCGCTCAGGTCACCTGGTTCACGCGGGCCTGAGCCGGCGCCCGACCTCCATCCGAAAGGTATTTCATGCGAAAACTCGTCTATTTCGTCGGTCTTTCCCTCGACGGCTATATCGCGGGGCCGAATGGTGAGATCGACTTCATTCCGGTGGGCGATGACATGTGGGACTGGCTGCGCGCGGAGTATCCCGAGACGCTACCCACTCACGTGCGGCCACACATCGGCCTCGCCGTGGACGCGCCCAATCAGAAATTCGACACTCTCGTCATGGGTCGCGGCACCTACGACCCGGCCCTGGCCATCGGCGTGACCAGCCCGTACGCCCACATGAAGCAGTACGTGGTGTCCAGCACGCTCGGCCGTATCGATGACCCGGCGGTCGAACTGGTCGAGCGCGACCCGGTGGGGCTGGTCCGTGAACTGAAGCGGCAGGACGGTAAGGACATCTGGCTGGCGGGTGGCGGCTTGCTCGCCGCCGCGCTGCTGGAGGAGATCGATGAATTGGTGATCAAGAGCTATCCGGTCGTCGCGGGCACCGGGGTACCCGCCTTCGCGGGCGACTTCCGTCCGACGCTGTTCCGGCCGACCGAGCGCAAGGCCATCGGCGACGGCGTCCAGGTCAGCTGGTTCACCCGAACCTGACCCGGCGAATCCGGCCGCCCGCACCGGCCGGGTGCGGTGGTCGGTTCGGCAGCGATCTTTCCGTTATCGCTCCGCCCGGAGAAATCCGGGTCAGGTCGCGTCGGTGAGGAACGACAGTCGCACCTGCCGGTCCGGGTTGTCGACATTGAGATCGACCAGCGCGATCGACTGCCAGGTGCCGAGGGCGAGCTTCCCGCCGAGCACCGGCACGGTCGCGTACGGCGCGATCAGGGCGGGCATGACGTGGGAGCGTCCATGTCCGCGCGAACCGTGCGCGTGCCGCCACCGGTCGTCGGCGGGCAGCAGATCACGCAGCGCGGCCAGCAGATCGTCGTCGCTGCGCGCGCCGAGTTCCATGACCGCGATCCCCGCGGTGGCGTGCGGCACGAAGACGTGCAGCAGCCCGTCGCCGCCCGCTTCGCGCGCGAAAGTCGCGCACTGTGGCGTGATGTCCTGTACCACTTCCTTGTGGCCTGTTCGCACCTCGAGCAGTGTGCTCTTCATGTGCACATCGTCCCTCATCCGCCGCGGGCCGCGCGGCGCGACCGGGATGGGATGCGGCTGTGGGCTTTTCCACAAGCCGGGTAGGTAGCGGCAAAACCGCTGGCCCCGGCCGGTACCCTGAATGACTGTTACCAGTTTGTTGTCGATCTTGGAGGACCCTGTCGTGGCTCTCGTGGTTCAGAAGTACGGAGGATCCTCGGTGGCGACCGCCGAGCGTATCCGGCGCGTCGCTGAACGGATCGTGGAGACCAAGAAGCAGGGCCACGATGTGGTGGTCGTCTGCTCCGCCATGGGTGACACCACCGACGAGCTGCTGGATCTCGCGCAGCAGGTGGCGCCGTCGCCGCCCGCCCGCGAGATGGACATGCTGCTCACTTCCGGTGAGCGCATCTCCAACGCGCTGGTCGCCATGGCCATCCACTCCCTCGGTGCCGAGGCCCGCTCGTTCACCGGTTCGCAGGCGGGTGTGATCACCACCGGCGCGCACGGCAACGCGAAGATCATCGATGTGACCCCCGGTCGGGTCCGCGCCGCACTGGACGAGGGCCTCGTCGTCCTGGTCGCGGGCTTCCAGGGCGTGAGCCAGGACAGCAGGGACGTCACCACGCTGGGTCGCGGCGGCTCCGACACCACGGCCGTCGCGCTGGCGGCCGCGCTGCAGGCGGACGTGTGCGAGATCTACACCGACGTGGACGGCGTCTTCACCGCCGATCCGCGGATCGTGCCCGACGCGCAGCGGCTCGAGCAGGTCTCCTACGAGGAGATGCTGGAACTGGCGGCCTGCGGGGCCAAGGTGCTGATGCTGCGCTGCGTCGAATACGCCCGCCGCTACAACGTGCCCGTGCATGTGCGCTCGTCCTACACCGACAAGCAGGGCACCTACGTTTACGGATCGATGGAGGACATCCCCTTGGAGCAAGCAATCCTCACCGGCGTCGCGCACGACCGCAGCGAGGCCAAGGTGACCGTGGTCGGGCTGCCGGACGAACCGGGCTACGCCGCCAAGGTGTTCCGCGCCGTCGCCGACTCGGAGATCAACATCGACATGGTCCTGCAGAACATCTCGAAGATCGAGACCGGCAAGACCGACATCACGTTCACGCTGCCGAAGTCCGAGGGCGCCCGCGCGGTCGAGATGCTGACCAAGCGCCAGGCCGAGATCGGCTTCTCCCAGGTGCTCTACGACGATCACATCGGCAAGGTGTCGCTGGTCGGCGCGGGCATGAAGAGCCACCCGGGCGTCACCGCCACCTTCTGCGAGGCGCTGGCCGAGGCGGGTGTGAACATCGACCTGATCTCCACCTCGGAGATCCGGATCTCCGTGCTGGTCAAGGACACCGAACTGGACGAGGCCGTGCAGGTGCTGCACAAGGCCTTCGATCTGGGCGGCGACGAGGTCGCGGTGGTTCACGCGGGAACGGGGCGATAGGTCATGGGAGTTCGCGTAGGAGTCGTCGGCGCGACCGGTCAGGTCGGCGCCGTCATGCGGAAACTGCTGGACGAGCGCGACTTCCCGGCCGACGAGCTGCGGTTCTTCGCCTCCGCCCGTTCGGCGGGCAAGACGCTGCCCTGGCGCGGCCGCGAGATCGTCGTCGAGGACACCGAGACCGCAGATCCGTCCGGTTTGGACATCGCGCTGTTCTCGGCGGGCGCCACCATGTCCCGCGTGCAGGCGCCGCGTTTCGCCGCGGCGGGCGTCACGGTGATCGACAATTCCTCGGCGTGGCGCAAGGACCCCGAGGTTCCGCTGGTGGTCAGCGAGGTCAACCCGGAGCAGACGCGCAACCTGGTCAAGGGCATCATCGCCAACCCGAACTGCACCACGATGGCGGCCATGCCGGTGCTCAAGCCGCTGCACGACATCGCCGGTCTGCGCCGCCTGATCGTGTCCAGCTACCAGGCCGTCTCCGGCAGCGGCCTGGCCGGTGTCGAAGAGCTGGCGAGCCAGGCCCGCGCGGTGATCGGCGACGCCGAGAAGCTGACCCACGACGGCCGCGCCGTGGACTTCCCCGCCCCGAACAAGTACGTCGCCCCGATCGCGTTCAACGTGCTTCCGCTGGCGGGTTCGCTGGTCGACGACGGCTCCGGCGAGACGGACGAGGATCAGAAGCTGCGCAACGAGAGCCGCAAGATCCTCGGCATCCCGGATCTGGCCGTGAGCGGCACCTGCGTGCGCGTGCCGGTCTTCACCGGCCACTCGCTCTCGGTGAACGCCGAATTCGCCGAGCCGCTCTCGGTCGAGCACGCCAAGGAGATCCTGGCCAAGGCGCCCGGCGTGAAGCTGGTCGACGTGCCGACACCGCTCGCCGCGGCGGGCATCGATGAGTCCCTCGTCGGCCGCATCCGCCAGGACCAGGGCGTGCCGGACGGTCGCGGGCTCGCGCTGTTCATCTCCGGTGACAACCTGCGTAAAGGCGCTGCCCTCAACACCATTCAGATCGCCGAGGTGCTGATCGGCGACCGCTGAGACGGATCGATCGAACGGGCCGCGGACTTTCCGTGGCCCGTTCGTCGTTTCCGGAACCGATCAGCGGGCGCGCAGTCCGTCGAAGACGACGGCGAAGGTGCGGTCGCGCTGCGCGGGAGTGGCCGTGCTGCCGTGGGTGGCGAGGAACGCGCCCTTGACCAGGCGCATCAGGTCATCGACATCGATGTCGGTGCGTACGCCGCCCGCCTCTTGGGCGCGGGTGAGCAGCGTGCCGATCACCGTGTTCAGTTCGTGCACCGGCCGCAGATACGCCGGGGCATCCGCGCCGCCCACCGCATCGGCGAGATCGCGTTTGACGCTGCCCTCCGCCACGAGCCGGGCGAGGAAGTCGAAGAACGCGGGCACCGGGTCGGCGGCGTCGGCCAGTTCCCGGGCCGAGGCGATGATCCGGTCGACTCGATCCACGATCGCCGCCTCGAACAGCGCCTCCTTGGTCGGAAAGTGCCGGTAGACGGTGCCCGCGCCGACACCGGCTCGCCGCGCGATCTCGTCCAGCGGCACCGCGAGCCCCTCCGCCGCGAACGCTTCTTGCGCGGCCGCCAGCACCCGCTCGCGGTTGCGGCGGGCGTCGGCGCGCAGCGGTCGGCCCTCGGGCTCGGTCATGAGGGACGAGTTTACTGTTGACAAACGGGGCGCTCGTTCCGAATGATAAGCGGGTCGTTCGTTCCGCTTATTCGGAGGTGTGTGATGACTCTCGACTGGCCCGTCGAAAGCCCGCGTGAGGTGGTCGAGCGGCTGTTCGGCGAGCTACGCTCCCGCGACGCGGAGGCGTTCGTCGCGCGGTTCGCGCCCGACGCCATCTTCGAGATCCCGTTCATCGTCCCGGGGCTCCCGGCCCGCTTGGAGGGCCGCGAAGCGATTCGCGAGCACTTGGCGCAGCGCTGGTCGGGACTTTCCGGAATCGAAGTGCACGCCATCCATCCCCAGGTCTACGAGACCACCGACCCCGAGGTGCTGCTCGTGGAGAACGAGGTCGACATGACCGTCCCGGGAACCGGCCGCGCCCGAGTTCGCACGTCCGTCAACGTCGTCCATATCCGCGACGGCGAGGTCGTGCTCTTCCGCGACTACATGGACACCGCCCGCTTCGCCCGCTCCGCGAAACGGTGAATGACGCGTTCGCGCCGAACGTCGCTCTTGCGGGTCCCTGAAACTGCCGGATGAGTACGACTGACCTCGGTCTGCCCGCCGAAAAGGCCTCGCTCGGCGCGCGGCGCGGCTGTTAGCCTGCGCCGATGGCGAATCCTCATCCTCATGTGTATCTCGGCGACCGGATCGTGGCGGCCGATGCGGCCACGGTGGGCGTCGCATCGTCGGCGGTGTTGTACGGACTCAGCGTCTACACCGTTTTCCCGGTGCATGTGGATGGAGCAGCGCGTACGGCATTCCGCCTGGACGACCATTTCCGCCGGCTCGAGGAGTCCTGCAAGATCATCGGAATCGATCGGTTCGCGGCGGAGTGGGATTTCGAGCGGTTCCGTGCGACCGTCGTCGAACTGATCGCGGTGAACGCTCCGCGCGAGGACGTTTTCGTCCGGGCGACGGTGCACGTGGTCGAGTCCATTCCGGGCACCCGGGTACGGGGCTGCGCGATCCAGGTCAGCATGTTCGTCTACGACGCGGTGCCCATCGTCCCGCAGGACGGCATGCGCCTGAAGTCGAGTCCGTGGCGGCGCATTCCGGACAACGCGATTCCGTCCCGCGCGAAAGTCAACGGGGCGTATGTGAATTCCGTGCTGGCCAAGCAGGACGCGATCGACAGCGGCTACGACGACTGCGTCTTCCTCGATGGCAACGGGCACGTCTGCGAACTCAGCGCGGCCAATATCTTCCTGGTCCGCAACGGCACACTGATCACCCCCGATGTCTCCTGCGACATCCTCGACGGCATCAACCGCAGGACCGTACTCACCTTGGCGGCCGAGGACGGCATTCCGGTGGTCGAACGCACCGTCGATCTCACCGAGTTGTACATCGCCGACGAGGTTTTCGTGACCGGAACGTCGGCGGGCGCGGCGCCGGTCGTCGAGGTGGACGGCCGCGTCGTGGCGAACGGCGCGCCCGGCCCGATCTCCCAGGGGCTGCGCAAACGCCACCACGCGGCACTGCGTACCGACAGCGTGCACGGCTGGGTCACGGATTTGTCCGCGGCCCGGTAATCCACCGCGCCGTCAGCGGATGCCCGGGGTGCGCGGGTCGGGTCCGAGACAGACCAGGATGGCGCACCCCGGCGGGGTGTCCGTGAACGGCGGGTCCAGCGGGTGATTCAGGCAAGCGAAGACATTGCAGCCCGGATAGGCGGCGGGACCGAGCCCGAACACCGCGACCAGGATGTCCGTGTCGACGAAGCGGCGGGGGTCCAGCCGCAGCGGCGGCTCCACATACGGCCCCGGGTCGGGCACCGGCCGCTCGTCGAACGCGTCGAACACCTTGCGGAAGAACTCGTAGGGCAGTTCCTGGGTGTTCTGTACGACGCCCGACACGCCCTGGCCGCTGACGTTGCCGAAGACGCCGGTCCACACCACCGTGAGATCGAGGCTCGGAATGACGAAGACGTTCTGCAACCCGAGCCCGGCCATCGCGTACACGTCGCCGGGCAGGAAGTCGGCGATCTCGGCGCAACCGCTGCCGAGCCAGAACAGGTAGCCGTAGCACGCGTTCGTGGGTGACGGCGTGCGTGCCTTGGCCAAGTAGTCGGTGGAGACGATCCGCTGCGCGCCCCAGCGCCCGTCGTTGCCGACCAGCAGGCCGAGTTTCGCGAAGTCGTTCGGCGGGATCATCAGGTGCGCGTAACCGTAGGTGTGCCCGGAGCGGTCGCGCGCCCAGTAGTAATCGCTGCGGAGAATGCCGAGCGGATCGAACAATTCGCGCTGCGCGAACCGTTGCAGAGGCTCGCCGACGGCCAGCTCCAGCACGTAGGCCAGCAGGTCGACATTGCGCTGGCTGTAGGTGAAGACGGTGCCCGGCGGATTGTCCAGCGGCACGCCGAGCGCCTGCACCGCGCTGTCCGGGTCGACCGGGATCACACCGGTGACGCCCTCGGTCAGCACGCCGACCCGCATGCCCGAGGTCTCGGTGAGCAGGTTCTCGACGGTGATCGACCGGTGCGCCGCATCGCCGAGCCCGGCGGGCAGATAGCGGTCGATCGGTGCTCGGAGATCGAGTTTCCCTTGGTCCCAGGCGATTCCGGCGAGCAAGGAGACGACGCTCTTCGTCGCACTCCAGATGTTCCAGGCCACGTCGCCGGTCTGGTCGTTCGTCGGTCCCTCGCCGATGAGGCAGTTGTGCCGGAACACCTGCACGTTGAACCGGTTTCGGCCGGACGCGAAGGTCAGTGCGTCCCGAAGTTTCACGGAATCCAGACCGACCTGTTCCGGCGCCGCCCGCTCCAGATCGCGTCCCGAGCTGACCGCGCATCGCACCTGCTCGCCGGGCGCGGCCACCGCGCCTGCGGCGAACACATTGCCCGCCACCAGCGAAACTGCCGCGATTCCCGCCAGGAATCCACCGAAACGCCCCATACGCAAGAGGCTAGCGCCCTTTCGCCTGATCACACCGGCAACAGGCGGGGAACTGGACGTCTGATCTCCGCGGGGGCCGGACTCGGGCGCCTCGTCGTTGAAACTCGATCGGCGGACACCCTTATCGCAGACCCGCCGCGCGAACGGGCGAGCGTGCCGAGCGATCGGGGACCGCGCGGCAGTCGGAATCGGCGGGCGCCGGGCGCAGGCATCGAGGAGAGCGGGGAAGTGTCACCCCGATGCCGTAGGTCGATGCGTGGATGACTTTGGTGCCGGGCCTGGGGCCCTGCCGCGAGCGGCGGGCGTCATCGGCGGGAGTGCCTGGCCAGGCCATATAACGCGCTGCCGAGTGCCAGCGCGCCGAGCCCGGCGAGCACGGAGCCGAGGGGCAGGGAGAACCCGACGACGACGCAGCCCACCGCGCCGACCACGGGGACCCACCGGGGCGGGCGGTTCTCCTCGGTGGTCAGGGTGGCGGCGGAGATGTTGGCGATCGAGTAGTAGAAGAGCACGGTGAACGAGGAGAATCCGATGGCCGCGCGCAGATCGAACAGCGCGGCCACCACGGCGACCGTCGCGCCGACCACCAGTTCCGCGCGGTGCGGCACCCCGAACCGCGGATGCACGGCGGCGAGCGCGCCCGGCAGATAACGGTCCCGCGCCATGGCGAGCACCGTGCGTGACACGCCGAGGATCAACGCGAGCAGCGATCCGGTCGCCGCGAGTACCGCGCCGATCCGCACCACCGGAGCGGCCGCCGGGACGCCTGCCGCAGCGACCACTCGCGCCAGTGGATCGGTGGCCTGGGCCAGTCCGGCGGAGCCGAGCACGCTCAGCGCCGCGACCGCCACCAGCGCGTAGACCACGAGAGCGAGTCCGAGCGCGATCATGACGGCACGGGGAATGGTACGTCGCGGTTCGCGTACCTCCTCGCCGAGCGTGGCGATGCGGGCGTACCCCGCGAACGCGAAGAACAGCAACCCCGCCGCCGTGAGCACCTCGCGCGGGCCGATCCGGTCGGGCAAGGCCGTTGCCCCCGAGTGCGTTCCCGCCAGCCCGATCACGATGACGACGGCCAGCACCGCGAGCACCACCGCGACGAGCACCCGGGTCACGAACGCCGACTTCTGCACCCCGGTGTAGTTGACGGCGGTGATCGCCACCACCGTCCCCACCGCTACGGCGTGCGCCTGCTCGGGCCAGGCGTAGCTACCGACGGTCAGCGCCATCGCCGCACACGAGGCGGACTTGCCCGCGACGAATCCCCACCCCGCGAGATATCCCCAGAACGGCCCGAGCCGCTCCCGCCCGTAGACATACGTTCCACCGGACACGGGATACCGCGCCGCCAGCCGTGCCGACGACATCGCATTGCAGTACGCCAGCACCGCCGCCACCGCGAGCGCCACCGGCAACCAATTCCCTGCCGAAGCCGCCGCGGGCGCCAGCGCCGCGAATATCCCCGCCCCCACCATCGCCCCCAACCCGATGACCACCGAATCGGTGAGCCCGAGCCTGCGGTGCAAGGTCCCGTTCTGCGACGCCATGGAGTGCATCCTTTCGCATCGCCCCTGCCGCCGCAGAGCGAGTACGACTCGGCGAAGAACTCCGTCGAGGGCACATGGCTGCGGCGAAACGCGAGAAGCCCTCACGCTCAGGTGCCACTCGACCGATGTGGTCGGAAATGACAACGCCGCCGGATTCGCGAGGAATCCGGCGGCGTTGCGAGCTCGGACACCATATCGGTGTCACAACCGTCGACGCCCCACAAGCGCCTCTCGGCGGGTGGTCGCTCGTAGCGACAAAGGGTGCGGCCCGGGGCTGTCCGGACGCCGGCGGTGGGTGTCGACGTCCCACAAGCGCCTCTCGGCGGGTGGTCGCTCGAAGCGACAAAGGGTGCGGCCCGGGGCTGTCCGGACGCCGACAGGGGGTTCAACCAGCGGCTCCCGCAAGCTATTCCGGGGCAGATCTGTGACGCCCGCCACTTCGATGGGGTGTGCTCGGCGAGTCGAGGCGGTAGACGGGGTCTTCGGGCCCGAAACATTTCTTGAATGATTCCAGATTATTTTCTTGACTTATTCCAGAAAAGAGCCAGAATCGAAGCATGCACACCAACGGCGCCGATCCACGCGAGTGGCTGCGAGCAGCGGGTTTGCGGGTCACCGCCCCGCGGATCGCGGTGCTGGACGCGGTTGCCGCGCGGCCGCATTCGGATGCCGACACGGTGGCCGCCACCGTCCGGGACGCGCTGGGCTCGGTGTCCACGCAGGCTGTCTACGACGTCCTGCACGCTTGCGTGCGCGCCGGGATCCTGCGGCGGATCGAGCCCGCGGGCTCGTCCGCGCGATACGAGACCCGGATCGGTGACAACCACCACCATCTGGTGTGCCGAAGCTGCGGTGCGGTCGCGGATGTCGACTGCGCCGTGGGCGAAGCCCCATGTCTGGACCCTTCGGACGCTCACGGATTCGTGGTCGATGAAGCCGAGGTCGTCTTCTGGGGACTGTGCCCGACCTGCCGTTCCGAGTAGCGGTCCGCACCTTGCCACCCCGGGTAGCACTCCCGGGACGATGTTCACCAGCCGAGGAGTCCGATGACCAAGCCGACCACCACGAACACCGGTATCCCGGTAGAGAGCGACGACGAATCGCTCACCGCGGGCGCGCAAGGCCCGATTCTGCTGCACGACCACTACCTCATCGAGAAGCTGGCCCAGTTCAACCGGGAACGGGTGCCGGAACGCATCGTGCACGCCAAAGGGGCGGGCGCTTACGGCGAACTGGTCGTGACCAACGACGTCAGCAGGTATACCAAGGCGAAACTGTTCCAGCCCGGCGCGCGCACGGAGTCGCTGGCGCGATTCTCCACCGTGGCCGGTGAGCAGGGCAGCCCGGACACCTGGCGTGACCCGCGCGGATTCGCGGTGAAGTTCTACACCGAGGACGGCAACTACGACCTCGTCGGCAACAACACGCCCGTCTTCTTCATCAAGGACCCGATCAAGTTCCCCGACTTCATCCGGTCGCAAAAGCGCCTGCCCGGCAACGGTCTTCGCGATCACCACATGCAGTGGGATTTCTGGACCCTGCGTCCGGAGAGCGCGCACCAGGTGACCTGGCTGATGGGCGATCGCGGCATCCCGAAGACCTACCGGCACATGAACGGCTACGGATCGCACACCTATCAGTGGATCAATGCCGCGGGCGAGCGCTTCTGGGTCAAGTACCACTTCAAGACCGACCAGGGCATCGAATACCTGACCCAGGCCGACGCCGACCGGATCGCGGGCGAGGACGCCGATTACCACCGCAAGGACCTGTGGGAGGCGATCGAGCGCGGCGACTTCCCGAGCTGGACGGTGTACGTGCAGGTCATGCCGGTCGCGGAGGCGGAAGGCTACCGGTTCAACCCGTTCGACCTGACCAAGGTGTGGTCGCACAAGGACTACCCCTTGCTCGAGGTCGGCAAGTGGACGCTGAACCGCAACCCGCGCAACTACTTCGTCGATATCGAGCAGGCCGCGTTCGAGCCGTCGAATGTGGTTCCCGGCATCGGTTTCTCGCCGGACAAGATGCTGCTCGGCCGCGTCTTCGCCTACGCGGACGCGCACCGCTACCGCATCGGCACGAACTACGCGCAGTTGCCGCCGAACCAGGCCAGGGCGGCGGAGGTGAACTCCTACTCCAAGGAGGGCGCCATGCGGTACCACTACAACGAGCCGAATGTGCCGGTGTACGCGCCGAATTCGTTCGGTGGACCGCACGCCGCCCCGGAGCGGGCGCCCGACGGCGGCCTCTGGGACTTCGACCCGGCCATCGTGCGGGCAGGCTACCTCCGGCACGCCGAGGACGGTGACTTCACCCAGGCGGGCACCCTGGTCCGCGAGGTGCTCGACGACGCGCAACGCGAGCGGCTGGTGCGCAACATCGTCGGCCACGTGCTCGGCGGTGTGCGGGAACCGGTGCTCGGCAGGGTTTTCGAGTACTGGAAGAACGTGGACGCCGACCTCGGCAAGCGGGTCGAGGAGGGCGTGCGCGCCGGGCTCGACGGCAGCTCGCAGGGCTGAGCGCCCGCATCGAAGGCAGGTGTGTGTCATCGGCGCTCGCCTGCCTTCGGCGTGTCCGGCCGATCCTGTTTGCCCGGTAGGTGCCCGGGTGCCAGAGTGATGGCATGTCTCGGCTGACACGCGACCACCGGGTGGCGCTCGCCGCCGCATTGGCTCTGCTGGCCGGTTGCGGTACGGGAACGGATGCGGCGCAGCCGGGTTCGACCACATCCAGCGTCCAAGTAAGTGCCGCCGCGAACACGAGCGTGGCGGACCTGGAGGCTCGCTACGACGCGCAGATCGGGCTGTTCGCGGTGGACACCGGCACCGGCAGGACGGTGACCCACCGCGCCGACGAGCGTTTCCCGTTCCTGTCCACCTTCAAGGCGCTCGCGGCGGCCGCGCTGCTGCGTTCGCATCCGCTCGACACGGGATATTTCGATCGAGTGATCCGGTTCCACGAAGCGGATCTGGTCGAGCACTCGCCGGTGACCAGTGCGGGAGTGGCCGAGGGGATGACCATGGCGCGAGTGGCCGAGGCCGCGATCACCCGGAGCGACAACACCGCGGGCAACCTGCTGCTGCGCGAGATCGGCGGACCGGAGGGGCTCACGGCGTTCCTTCGCACGCTCGGCGATCCGGCGAGCAGGCTCGACCGCTGGGAAACGGAACTCAACACCGCGATCCCCGGTGACGAGCGGGACACCACCACGCCCGCCGCGCTGGCGGCGGACTACCGCGCTTCGGCGCTGGGCGACGCGCTCGGCGCACCCGAACGCGATCAGCTGGTCGCCTGGCTGAAGGCGAACACCACCGGCGGCGAACGCATCCGCGCGGGGTTGCCCGCGAACTGGGTCACCGGCGACAAGACGGGCACCGGCTCCTACGGCTCGGCCAACGACGTCGCGATCGTCTGGCCGGAGGGTGGCCGGGCACCGATCGTGATCGCGATCCTGAGCCGCAAGTCCGACGCGGACGCCGAGGCGAACAACGACTTGCTGGCGGAAGTGGCGAAGGTAGCTGTAGAACGTCTACGGTGACCCGCGGCGCCCGCCCCATCGAACCGATCGGCATCGCCGACTGCGCGCTTCCGTCGCCGCGGTGCGCCGGACTTCGCGGGGACTGCAGGGGGGACCTGGCCGGGTTCGGGCGGCCAGGTTCGTACACCTACAGCAGGCCCCACCAGTACAGCAGGCTGGCCAGAATCCAGACCACCACGGTTTCCATCGTCGCTCCCAATCGTTCGGCGCACTCGTGACCATCATCCCGCGATCCGGCTCCGCGCGGTAGGAGCTTGCCGGGCACCGCTTGGTAAAGGTGTATTCACCTGCGGTTTCGATCTTGCAAGGTGTTCTTAAGTGCGTGCCAAGCGCCGGCCTGCATTGTTTGTCTCGCGGGAGGAACAAGCCCAGCACCGAAGGTGCGAACCGGGGAACGACCTGTCTCGAGGGGTGACAGGCCGGACCTCGGGGGTGGTGTCCGCCGGGCCGGTCTACGAGGGGTGGCCGACCCGGTGGACGCGGATGCGGAGCGGATGCTCGCACCGGCTCTTCCTGGAGCTGACCGGCAACGACACGGTGGTTGCCGCTGCCGAAGGTAACCGATGAGTGCGGCACCGGGTCCGTAGCGGGAAGGTGTGGCTGGGCTGGTCGCGAGGGTGATCGGCCCGCCTTCTGGAACCTGTTCTAGACATGTGTGTGTTTCTGTCTTACAGTCGATACATGGTGAACGTTGCGTATCGGTCGGCTCCGGTGTTCGAACTCCGTTCCGGCCCCACTTGGGCATCGCCTTGGGAGATGTACGGGGCGCTGCGTGAGCACGATCCGGTGCAGCACGTCGTACCGGCGGCGCGCCCGGAGAACGACTACTGGGTGCTCACCCGGCACGAACACGTGTACGCGGCGGCACGCGACAGCGAAACGTATTCCTCTCGCGACGGGCTGACGGTGGAATACGGCGAACTCGATGAACTCGGCCTGACCGAAAACCCCCCGCTGGTGATGCAGGACCCGCCGCAGCACACCGACTTCCGCAAACTGGTCGCTCGCGGGTTCACCCCGCGTCAGGTCGAGGAAGTCGAGCCGGTGGTCCGCCGGTTCGTGCGCGACCGGCTCGACCACCTCGGGGCACAGGGCGGCGGTGACATCGTCGAGCAGCTGTTCAAGCCGCTGCCGAGCATGGTGGTGGCGTATTACCTCGGGGTGCCCGAACAGGACCGGGCGAGGTTCGACGGGTGGACCGACGCCGTCGTCGCTGGCAGCATCGACCGGACGAACACCAAGGCGCAGGCGGCGTCGGCGGAGATGATGGGCTACTTCGCCGGGCTGATCGAACGCAGGCGCTCCGATCCCGGTGACGACACGGTGTCACTGCTGGTCCAGGCGGGAATGGCGGCCGACGACGCGGACGTGCGCGGGCTGATCCAAATCCTCGCCTATGCCTGGACCATGGTCGCGGGCGGCAACGACACCACCACGGGCCTGCTCGGCGGCGCCGTGCAACTACTGCAACAGCACCCGGACCAGCGCGCCGCGCTCGCCGCGGAGCCGGACCGGATTCGCGTCGCGATCGAGGAGTTCGCCCGGCTCACCTCGCCGGTGCAAGGGTTGGCGCGAACCGCGACGCGCGATGTCGAACTGGCCGGGAAAACGGTACGAGCGGGGCGGAAAGTGCTGCTGGTGTTCGGGTCCGCCAACCGCGACGAGCGGGCGTTCGGCGCGGACGCCGCCGAACTGGACATCGACCGGAACCCGCAGCGCATCCTCACCTTCGGGCACGGGCCGCACCACTGTCTCGGTGCGGCGGCGGCGCGGATGCAGGCCAGGGTCGCGCTCGAGGAGCTGCTCGATCGGTTCCCCGAGTACGTGGTCGACATCGACGCGGTCGAGTACGCGAGCGGTCCGTACGTTCGCAGGCCGACTACTGTGCCGTTCCGGTGCAGGGGCTGAGCGGCGAGGTGGCGCGACCCGGACCGCGCACGTCCGCCCGCGCCGCAGCCGGTGAACCCGGCGTCGGCGGGCCGGAGAACTCGGTGCGGCGGTTCCCATCGCTGTCGGAGTGGCGCCGCGGTGCGGTGAAGTAGGAGAGGACACGGCATGAGTGGCGATTGGCTGGCCGACGGCCGCACCGAGCTGGCCGGTGAGCGCATTCTCGACGCGGTGCGCGCGCTGTTCATCGACAAGGGCGTCAGCGGGGTCGGCATGGCCGAAGTCGCCGAGGCCGCAGGCTGTTCCAGGGCGACGCTGTATCGCTACTTCGAGAATCGGCAGGCGCTGTACGTGGCCTTCGCGGGGCGGGAGGCGCGGCAGTTGATCGAGCGAGTCTGGCGCGACCGCGCGGTGCCCGCGAGCGCGGAGCCGGGGGAGCAGTTGCTCGACACGTTGACCGCGCTGCTCGCCGAGGTACGGAAAACGCCGCACCTGGCGGTCTGGTTCGAACCGTCCAACGCGGGCATCGTTGCCCAGCTGGCGAATTCGGCGGGCGTGGTGGACGCGCTGGCCACGGACTTCGTCGCCGGATTCCGCCCCGGGCTGCCCGCCGTCGCCGCCGAGCGCGTCGGGCGGTGGGTGGTGCGTGCGATGGTGTCGTTGCTGACGCTGCCCGGTGCGGGTGAAGACGAGGAACGGGCGATGCTGCGCGACTTCGTGCTGCCGTTCCTGCTCGACGACCGGACGGTCATCGCCTGATCCGGCACGTCGTCGACCGGAGCCGCGCGGGACTCCGGTCGAAGCGCGACCCCGCCGCGCCTGGGCTCAGACCGTCGCGGCCGAGTAGTCGGGCAGATCGTAGCTCTCGGTCTTGCTCAACATCCGCATCATCACCGGGCGCATTGCCTTCGACATCATCAGCTTGCTGAGGGCGTGCCCCGCGCGAATGCCGAAGCGAGACTTGGGCGTCATGGCGTTCAGGCCGCCCGGCTGCAACTGCTGGGCCGTCTTCACGAAGGGGCGCAGCACTTCCTGGTAGCGGGCCAGGCCCCAGCCGGGGTTGGCGGCGTGCGCGGCCAGCTCACCGGCGAGGACGTACGCGCCGACCAGCGCCATCGCGGTTCCCTGGCCGGTGAGCGGTGAACCGCAGTAGCCCGCGTCGCCGAGCAGGACCACTCGGCCCTCGACCCAGCTCGGCATGTCGATCCGGGCCAGCTCGTCGAAGTAGAAGTCCGGCGCCTCGGACACGGCCGCCGCGATGCGAGCCGATTCCCAGCCGCCGCCGGCCAGGCGGTCGCGGATGAACTGCTGCTGTGCGGCGACATCCCGCCGCAGCGCGGGATCGGCTGCCGCGCGGATCACCACGAGCGCCTTGCAGGTGGCCGGGTCGGCGTCGGGACGCATGCCCAGCCCGGTGGCGCCCACCAGCGAGTGCATCGTGAACCAGTGCGGCTCGAGGTCTTGCGGGCGCGCCAACGTGAAGAACGACATGTATCCGCCCAGGTACGTCGCGAACTTTTCCTCGGGGCCGAAGACCATCCGGCGGGTGGCCGAGTGCAGCCCGTCCGCGCCGATCACGATGTCGAACCGTTCGGCCGCACCGGAGGCGAACGTGACGTCGACGCCCGCGTCGTCCTGCCGGATCTCGGTGATCCACTCGCCGTACCGGTAGTCGACGCCGCCCTCCGCGGCGAGCAAGTCGAGCAGTACCTGGTTGAGATCCCCTCGGGTGATCTCGATTTCGGCGACCGCGCCCTTGCCGTCGAAGAGTTCGGCGGGCATGCGGAGGATCTCGCGGCCCGCGTCGTCGACGTACTTCATGCCCCGCTCGTCGAGCTGGTAGTCGCGGATGCCCGGCATCAAGCCCATCCGCTCGGCCACCTCGCGACTGGGCCCGCGCAGGTCGACGGCCTGCCCGCCGGGCCGCGGCGCCGCGGCACGCTCCACGACGGTGGCCCGGATGCCGGACCGGAGCAGTTGCAGCGCGACGGCATTGCCGCCGATGCCGCCACCGGCGACGAGCACGCGGAGCTGGCTGCTTACGGATTTGGCGCTCATGACTTTCCTCGACTCCCACTGGATTGACCAAATGTCTTAGACATATGTCTAACACAGACTGGCACAACTGTCTAGCACAAATGTCTAACCAGGTGGACAGGGCAATGGCCCATGGCGGCGAGGAGCACTCGCGGCCATGGGCCATCGGTGAAAAGCGCGACCTAGGAACGACGCTGGAGGTAGGTGCGCCAGCTCGCGAGATGGGTGATGTCGGTCGCGGCGCTCGCGGCATCGTAGGTGCAGGTGAAACCGACCACCTCGCGGCCGTCGGCGAGTTCGATGCTGGTCAGGGCCATGGGAGCGGGAAGCTCGGCGAGGAACGCGCCCAATCCGGCGGTGGAGACGCGGAACAGTTCTCCTTCGATCGGGGCGCCGCGGCCCGGTCCGTGCCGCACCAGTCCCGGCTTGGGCGGCGTGGTGTCGAGAGCGGTCAGCCGGTAGGCGTCGGTGGTCCGGATCTCGCCGAGAAAGCGCGCGCCGAGTTGCTCGAGCTGGAAGTGCAGCGGCTGTCCGCGCAGGTGTGCTCCGAAGACGGCGAGGTCGACACCGCGATCGACCAGCAGCGGCGAGCTTTCCGAACCGAGCAGGCGGGCGGCGAGGTCGACGGCCACCTGATCGGCGAAGGCGGGGGTGACCAGCATGACTCCGAACGGCGCGCCGTCGGCGGTGGACGCGCCGGGGACGGCGACGGCGGCCATGTCCAGCAGATTGCAGAAATTGGTGTATGTGCCCATCCGCCGGTTGATTCCGATCGGATCGGCTCGCACCGCTGCGATGCTGGGGTGTTCGGTGGTCGTCGGCAGCAGCAGTGCGTCGAAGCCGTGCAGCAGTCCGGCGGCCGCCGCCTTCGCGCGGGCCAGCCGCTCGAGATCGGCGGCGAACGCCGTGCCGGTCTTCTCCCGCGCCGCGCCGATGATCGCGGTGACCGTGGGGTCGGCGCCCGCGGGAGCGGTGTCCAGGAACGCGCCCACCGCGGCATAACGTTCGGCGACGAGCGCACCGTCGTAGAGCAATAGCGCGGCGTCGATCAGGACGGAGATGTCGATTTCCTCGGTCTTCGCGCCGATATCGGCGACACCGGCGACGGTGCGGGCGAACGCTTCCCGATACGGCTCGCCGAGCGCGGTCAGGTCCTCCGGGCGCGGCACGGCGATGCGCGGCGCGAGCGGGGCGGCCAGCCGGACGTCGGCGGGCCAGGTCCGGCTGCGCGGGTCGCGCGGCTCGGGGCCCGCCATCACCGCGGCCGCGGCGACCGCCGAGTCGAGGTCGGCGGCGAAGACCGTGACGGCGTCGTAATCGGCGCAGGCGGGCACGGTCCCATGCGCCGGGATCATTCCCAAGGTGGGCTTGATGCCGACGATCCCGTGCAGTGCCGCGGGCACGCGGCCGGACCCGGCGGTGTCGGTGCCGATGCCGATGTCCGCGATGCCGAGTGCCACCGCGGCGGCGGAACCGGAACTGGACCCGCCCGCCACCAGCTCCGGATAGTGGGCGTTGCGCACCGCGCCGTACGGGCTGCGCGTCCCGACCAGCCCGGTGGCGAACTGATCCAGGTTCGTCTTTCCCAGCACCAGCGCCCCGGCCGCGAGCAATCGCTCGATCGCCGCCGCGGTCACCTCCGGCAGGTAGGCGAACTCCGGGCAGGCCGCGGTGGTCGGCAGGCCCGCCACATCGATGTTGTCCTTCACCGCCACCAGAACTCCGGCCAGCGGCAAGGATTCTCCGGCGGCGAGCCGCCGCGCGAGGGTGGCCGCTTCGGCGGCGACCTCGGATTCCGGTCGCAGGGTGATCCACACCTCCGGCCGATCGACCTCGGCGATCCGCCGATAAGCGGCCGCGACGCGTTCGACGGGGTCGGCCGCCGTATTGCCTAGGACGCCTGCGGGCATTCAGTCGACTCCGATCACTACTAGTGGCGTGCCCGGCTCCACCTTGGCGCCGGGTGTGGTCAGTACCTTCAGCACGGTGCCCGCACTCGGGCTGTGCACGGGTAGTTCGAGTTTCATCGCCTCCAGGACGGCCACCGGCGCACCGGCCGCGACCTGCTGACCCGGTTCGACTTCCACCCGCCAGACATTGCCGATCATCGGCGCCGACACCACCGTCGCGTCGGCGGGTAGCCCGGCGAGCGGGTTGTCGATCGGGGCGGCGACGGGCGCGACCGTGCTGCGCTCGAATTCGCCCGCCGCCCGCCACGCGTCCTTCTCCGCCTCGAACGCGGCGGCCTGTCCGGCCTCGAACTCGGCGATGGCGTCGGCCTCGGTCCGCAACAGGCGCAGGTGGTCGGCGAGCGCGAAACTGCCCTCGCTCACCTCGGCGTCGAACCTGCCCGCCTCGGCCGCGCGCCGGTACTCGAGCAACTGTTGCGCGCCGACCGGCTCCCAGACGATGCGATCGAAGAACCGGAACAGCCAGGGCGTGCCCGGTTCGAACGGCGCGGACTGCCGGTAGCTGGACCAGATCGGCACGGTGCGCCCGATCAGTTGATAGCCGCCCGGGGAGGCCATTCCGTAGACGCACAGGTACTTACCGCCGATGCCGACGGCATCCGACGGGGTCCAGGTGCGCGCCGGGTTGTATTTGGTGGTGACCAGGCGGTGCCGCGGATCCAGCGGAACCGCCAGCGGCGCACCGAGGTATACGTCCCCGAGTCCGAGCACCAGATACTCGGCGTCGAAGACGGTGGTGCGCACATCGTCCACGCAGGCGAGCCCGTTGATACGGCGGATGAACTCGATGTTCGACGGCAGCCATGGCGCGGTGTCGCGCACACCGCTGCGGTAACGGTCGATGGCTTCGGCGATGGACGGGTCGTCGAACGACAGCGGTAACCGGATGGTGCGGCTCGGCACCACCAGGTCGGTCGTGGCGGGCAGCTCGAGTTCGAGGTCGGTCAACGTGCCGAGCAACCGATACAGCGGCAGCACCGCGGGGTCGAAGTGGATGTGCAGGGACCGGACGCCGGGCGTCACGTCGAGAATGCCGGGCAGCCGGACGCCCGCGAGGCTTTCGGCCAGCGCGTGCACCCGCATGCGCAGCCCGAGATCGAGCACCATCTTGCCGTATTCGACCAGGACGTTGTCGTCCCCGCCGCGCAGGTACCGCACCCGCGGACGGTCCAGCGACGCCTCGAGTCCGCCGAGAACACCGCGATCACGCAGGGCCGCGGCAGCATCGGTGACCAGCTCCGGCACGTGACCGCCATCGGACGAACGCAACGCCGCCGCCTTGTCGTCGTCGACCGGCACGAACCGCACCGAGTCGCCGGGACGCAACTGGCCCATCCGCCAGCGATGCGCGGACACCACCGTCAGCGGACAGGCGAATCCGCCGAGGCTCGGGCCGTCGGGCCCGAGCAGGATGGGCGTGTCACCGGAGACGTTCAGCGCGCCCACGCTGTAGGGGTTGTCGTGCAGGTTGGACGGGTGCAGCCCGGCCTCGCCGCCGTCGGTGCGCGACCAGGCCGGTTTCGGGCCCTCCAAGCGGATGCCGGTGCGATTGGCGTGGCTGCCGACCCGCCACGGGTGCGTGCAGAACTGGATCATGTCGTCGTCGGTGAAGTACGCGGAGGTCTGCGGGCCGATGCCTACCGCGAGCTGCCACTCGTGGGTGAAACGGGGCCGCTCATCCGGCGGCACCGTGGCGGGTGAGCCGAGTGCGCTCGCGTCGGCCGGGGCGATGCCGAGCACGTCGCCGGTGGTTACGGCGCTACCGGTCACCCCGCCGAATCCGCCGAGGGTGAAGGTGGCCGCGCTGCCGTGATAGAGCGGCGCGTCGATGCCGCCGCGCACCGCCAGATAGGTGCGCAGGCCGGTGTCGGTGGGTGCGCCGATGTCCAGTACCGCGCCCGCGGCCACCGTGACGGGCTCCCACATGGACACCGAGCGGCCGTCCACCGTCACCGGAGCAGGCGCACCGGTCACGCACACGACGGTGGCATCGGAGAAGCGCAATCGCGGGCCCTCCAGGGTGCATTCGAGCGCGGGGGCCCCGGCCGGGTTGCCGACCGCGGTGTTGGCGAGGGTGAAGGAGAGGTCGTCCATCGGGCCGGACGGCGGAATGCCGACGTTCCACAGGCCGATCCGACCGGGGTGGTCCTGCACCGTGGTCATGGTCCCGCCGCGCAGTACGTCGATGCGTCGGCCGGCCGGGCGGATCTCGGCCAGCGTGGTGGTGGTGTGCTCGGTGCGCAGGACCCGGCCCTCGGCCGTGGCCTGGCGCAGTTGCGGCAGGTTCGTCTGCACGCCGTAGATCCGCGTGGCGGCGAGCGCGGTGCGCAGTGCGGCGAAGGCGTCCGCTCGGCTCTCGCCCGCGCTGATCACCTTCGCCAGCAACGGGTCGTAATACGGGCTGACCTCCGAACCGGTGTCGACCCACGTGTCGACCCGCACGTCAGCCGGGAAGCGCGCGGCCGTGATCAGGCCCGCGCTGGGGCGGTAATCGTGGCCGGGATCTTCCGCGTAGACGCGGGCCTCCACCGCGTGACCGGTGATCGCAGGACCGCTCTCGGGCAGTTCGTCCACCATCGAGGTGTCCCCGCCGGCCAGGCGCAGCATCCACTCCACCAGATCGACGCCGGTGACCGCCTCGGTGACCGGATGTTCCACCTGCAAGCGAGTGTTCATCTCCAGGAACGACGCGGCCCCGCTGTCGGCGTCGTAGACGAATTCCACCGTCCCGGCCGAGCGGTACCCGACCGAGCGGGCGAGTTCCCGGGACGCGGCGAGCAGGCGCTCCGACAGTTGCGCGGTGAGTCCCGGCGCGGGCGCCTCCTCGATCACCTTCTGGTTGCGGCGTTGCAGCGAGCAGTCCCTGGTGCCGAGGCTGACGACGCGGCCGTGGCCGTCACCGAACAACTGCACTTCGACGTGCCTGGCCCGTGCGACGAAACGTTCCAGGAAGACGCCCGCCGAACCGAAATTCGCCGCCGCGATGCGCTGCACGCGCTCGTAGGCCGCGCGCACCTCGTCCGGGCCGAAACAAGCCTGCATGCCGATGCCGCCACCGCCGCCGACCGCCTTGAGCATCACGGGAAAGCCGATCCGCTCCGCCTCCGCCACCGCGTGATCGGCCGCTTCGAGCAGGTCACTGCCCGGAATGAGCGGTACGCCGACCGCACGCGCCGCCGTACGGGCGGTGTGCTTGTCGCCGAAGACGCGCAGCTGCTCGGCAGTCGGGCCGACGAACGCGATGCCCGCCTCCTCCACGACGGTGGCGAACTCCGCGTTCTCCGAGAGGAATCCGTAGCCGGGATGAATGGCCCCGGCCCCGGTCGCGAGCGCCGCATCGACCACCAGGTCGGCGCGCAAGTACGACTCCGCGGCCGGGCCAGGACCCAGACGCACGGCGACGTCGGCCATCTCGACGTGCGCCGCGCCGACATCCGCGTCGGAGTACACCGCGACCGTCTTCAGCCCGAGTGCCCGGGCGGTACGCATGATGCGGCACGCGATCTCGCCGCGGTTCGCGACGAGCACCGCATCGAATTCCAGTCCCACTACCGCTCCTCGCTATTCCGTGGCCAGCGACATCGCCGCGATCGCGCGGGTGACCCGTTCGAGCACCACGTCCAGCGATTCACCGATATGCGTGTGCAACAGCCGGTACGCGAGCGGGAGATCGTCCGCCAGCACGGCGTCGAGGATGCCCAGGTGCTCGGCGATGGTGGTCTCGATCCGGTTGTTGACCATGAAGTCGTACATGCGCACGTGGCGGATGCGGGAATTCACCGCTTTGAGCGCCCGCACCATCTCGGTGTTGCCCGCCGCGGTGAGCAGCGTGACGTGGAATTCCTCGTCGCGCACCACGAAACCGGGCTCCTGTTCCGGCGGGTCGGCGCGCAGCTCCAGCCATGCGGCGCGCTCGGATTCCAGCAGCTCCCGGTCGTGCGTGACCGCGGGATTGGTCATCGCGCGCTGAAGGCCGCCCAGTTCCAGGGTGATTCGCAACTCGTACAGGTCCCGGATCAGCGGGATGCTCGGGCGGACCGGACTGAAGCCGTATTCCTCGCGTTGCAGCAGTCCGTCCGAGCACAGGACGGTCAGCGCTTCGCGGATCGGTGTGCGCGAAATGCCGAATCGCGCGGAGAGTTTCGGCTCGGTCAGACGTTCGCCGAACTTGATGTCCCCGTTCATGAGCTCGCTGCGCAGTGCCGCGTACACCACGTCGCGTAGGGATTTGCCCGCCGCGTCCGCCAGGGTCGCTATCCGTGTCGACATGGCTGTATACGCTATTGACCTCGCATGTCGATGGGATGTCCGTAAGTTATCGCCGCGTTAGCGTCTGCTCACCGCGTCGCTCGTGGCGCGGTGCCCGGACGACGGGTCGGCGAAACGGAATCTCGTCTCGGATCGACAGACTCAGCAGAATCACCGGGTGGGTTGTCCATCAGCGAAGCAACAAGGAGACGATATGAAGCGCAGCACGAAGCTCGCCGGAGCACTCGCCGCCGTGGCGGTGGCGCCGATCCTCGCGGCCGGTAACGCCCAAGCGGACCCGGGCACGGTCTACTTCTCGGTGGGCAGCATGAACTGCGCGATTTTCGCGGACGGCGCGCTCGGATGTGATTTCGCCTCGCCCATGCGTTTGAGCTACTACGTCGGCGACACCTACATCCCGGTGCCGGTGACGGTGAACGAGATCGCGATCGACCAGCCTTGGCTGCCCGCGCATCCCACGTTCGACCCGGCCGCGGCGTACACCCTGGCGGGCGGCAATCCCAGCATCTACGACGTGAAGACCGGTTCGGGGCAATGGGGTCCGACCATCGAGCACGCGGGCGCGTCGTGCCAGGTCGGCTTCCACGGCAGCTTCACCTGCCAGGCGCTGGGCCGGGGCTTCACGTCCTATGGCGGTACGGTCGTCGCGTGATCGTGCGGCGGCGCGCCCACGGTCGGCGGGCGCGCCGCCGGGCTACCGGCCGCCGGTGCCGTTGAGCCGGATCACCTGCGCGTTCACCGTGCTCGCCGCGTCACCGGCCAGATAGGCGACCACCGCGCCCGGCTCGGCCGGCTCGAGCGCGGCGAGGGTGGTCTCGAGTTCCGCGTTGTCGGTCGTGCCGACGCCGTAGCTGACCGTGTTGACGGTGATCCGCCGCGGCACGAAGTCCGGGGCCACGGCCTGGCCGAGTTGCTCGACCGCGCCGCGCGTCGCGTCGTGCACCGCGCTGCCCGGGTCGGCGGGATCGCAGACGGTGATGATCCGGCCCTCGTCGGCCAAATGCTGCAAGGCCAGCTGCAGGCCGTGGAATACGCCCTTCACCGTCGCCGCGAAAGCGCTGTCGAACGCCTCCGAGCTGAGCTTCGGGAACGGCTCGGACTCCGGTACCGCCGCGGTGTTGACCAGCAGGTGCCAGCCGCCGCATTCGTCGAGCAGCGCCTGCACCAGCTCCTCGTACTCACCGCGATCGGCGATGTCCGCCGCCAGTGCCAGCGCCGAGCCGCCTGCCTCGGTGATCTCCTTCACCACGTCCGCGGCGGGCTCCGGAAAGTGCGGATGGTGCACCACGACCTGTGCACCCTGCGCGGCAAGCGTTTTCGCGATCGACCGGCCGATTCCGGTGTAGGCCGCCGTAACCAGGGCGGTCTTCCCGGACAGCGGTTTGTCCGCGGGCACGCTATCGACGGGCTTGCTCATCTGCCGACCTTTCGTCGATTGCGGAAATAAGGCTTCAGCGATGATATTCCCGCATACCAGCGGTCCAACCTACGACGGACCGCCGACCGTCATCGTGTCGGGTTCGTCGGCAATGGCGAGCGGCCGCAATGCCCGTGGGACGGGCAGGGCGAAACCGATGCCCAAGTCCCCTCGCGCGCAGGCATGCATGGTGCCGAGCCTACGCATCCGGATCGGCCAACCTCACGAAAGCTGCTGGTGCACAGACGAATTCGGGCCAGCGCGGGTAGCTATGCGGCGGTGAACGGGTCGTCGGCCATTGCGGACGTCGGATCGACGCGGCGTCGGCGCAGGTAGGAGGGCCGTCACAGCGAACCCCATTCGGTCGCGGGTGGCGGTCGACCCTGCTTTTCGCTGCCCTCGGGTATCGGCGCCGCCACTGTCCTCGATAACGAGGAAGGCCCCCGACCGTGAACCGGTCAGGGGCCTTCCTGTCGTCTCAACCACGAGTCGGGGTGACAGGATTTGAACCTGCGACCTCTTCGTCCCGAACGAAGCGCGCTACCAAGCTGCGCCACACCCCGTGAAGTGGACCTGGAGTAGCTTACAACAGGGCGGCCCGAGACGTTAAACCGGCAGGTCAGTCAGCCTGCGAGGGGGCGGATGCTGGCGAAGATGCGCTTGGCGGTATCGGCGTCGAGGGCGTGCGGTACGCCGGTGTCGGCGGCGATCACCATGACGAAGTTCCCGTTGTCGTTGGGGAACGCCGCGGTGTACACGGAGTACGCCTTCGCGCAGCCGGGCTTGGCGTCGGTGACGGTGCCCTTGGTCTCCACGAACATGCCGTGCTGGGAGCCGTCCAGCGAAGCCAGCGGCATGGGCAGAGCGGGTGTGCCGCCGGGCGTCGCCTTATAGGCGAGTGTGGCGGTCTTGACGCCGAGTTCGGTGGCCGCCTTTCCCGGGTCGGAGGTCCCCGAGCCGGTGAGGAAAGCGACGGTCCGGGTCGATCCGGGGCAGTAGCCCTTGCCCTCGCTGGCCAGGCCTTTACCCGCGACGGCGTTCGGGGGCTCGCCGAAGCCGCCGATGGTGCCTTGCGGCGCGATCGTCCAGTCGCCGGGCACGTCGTAGGCTGCGCCGCTGTCGGGCGCTCTGACGACCTGATATCCGGGGATCACCGGTGTTTTGTCACCGGAGCCCCGCGCGGTCGTCGTGGGTGCCGCTTTGGTCGTGGTCCGAGTGGGGGCGTCCACCGTCGTGGTGGTGAGGGCGTTCACCATCGATGGAGCGGTGTCCCGAGCGGAATCATCGTCCGTCTTCATCGTGCTCAGGGCTACCACCCCGGCCACGAGACCGGCCACCAGCAGCACCGCCAGGCCAGCGGACAGCACGAGCTTTCCTCGGCCGCTCCCGTTCGGAGGGTTCGGTGGTGGTCCTCCGAATCCGCCTTGCGGGCCGTAGCCGGGCTGATACCGGCCATCCGGCGGGGTGCCGTACTGCACCGGGCCACCTGCGGGTTGCCACTGCGAAGCCTGGACCGGCCGACCGAACCGATCGGCGCCCGGATAGCCGAGCTGGGGCGGCGCCTGGCCACCGGGGCCCGGCGTCCAGTTGCCGAAGGGGGCGGGCTGGTCGAGTGCGCCGAGCGGCTGTCCGAGCATCGTCGGATCGTTGCGCCCGTGGACGAGATCCTGCGGGGGCCACTGGTCGGAGGGTGTCTGCCCCGGGGATGGGGCCGACCTGGTGGGATCGTCGCGTCCCGGGGTTCCTGGCCGTCGGCTGACCCACTCGGCGAGCACGGTCGGCTCGGCCGGTGTGGGCGGCTGCGAGCCCGAGTCGCTGTCCGACAGCCGAGATGTCGGTGGGTCGCTCTGCCCGCCGGGTTGCCACTGGAGTGTCGGGGCGGGCTCTGGGTTCGGCTGCCACTGCGTGGCTGGGTCGGCCTGCCCCGGATATACCGGCTCGCCGCCGTCACCTGTCGCGGCTCCCGGTTGCCACGGAGACATCGGGGCAGGCCCGTTCGAGGTCGGCTGCCCCGGTGCGCCGCGCTGCCAAGGCGTGACAGGGGGGCGTGCCGGTTCGTCGTACCCGCCCGGCTGCCAGGGGGACCACTCTTGGGGGCCACCGGCTCCTGCGTCCGGTGGCCGGGCGCCGGCGTCTCCCGCCGGAGGAAACGCGGAATGCGGTGCGGGGAAGGACTGTTGCCGAGGATCCGGCGGCCCGGCGGGCCGTCCCATGATCGTCGGGTCGTCGCGCCGATCGTCGAATCCACTCACAGTTGTCCCCTACCTGCCACACGTCTCGGCAGGGGACCTTAGCGGGCGACGGCCTCCGATGCCGACACTCCGTGGCCCGTGTCGGCTCCCGGTCGCTTCGGCGGCGCGGCGACCAGCGTCAACATGGTCGCCTCCGGACGGCAGCAGAAACGGTACGGCGCCCACGGGGAGGTGCCGACACCCGCGGAGACGTGCAACCGGGTGTGCTCGCCCCACTTCGAGGAACCCTTCACCCGGGACCGGTCGATTCCGCAGTTGGTGACCAGCGCGCCGTAGCCGGGCAGGCACAACTGGCCGCCATGGGTGTGCCCCGCCAGCACCAGGTCGTACCCGTCCTCGGCGAAGCGGTCCAGCACGCGGGGCTCGGGGGAGTGGGTGAGGCCGAGCCGCAGATCGGCCAGCGGGTTCGGGGCGCCTGCGACGGTGTCGTACCGGTCGCGCTGCAGGTGCGGATCGTCGACGCCGGCGGTGGCGATGCGGATACCGGCCACCTCGAGGTCGCGGCGCACGTGCGTCAGGTCGAGCCAGCCGCGCTCGGTGAAGGCCGCGCGCAGGTCTTTCCACGGCAGCGGAGCGCCGTAGGTGCGGCGGTGGTCCTTCTTGAAGTACTTCAGCGGGTTCTTCGCCACCGGCGCGAAATAGTCGTTGCTGCCGAAAACGAAAAGCCCCGGGCGGGAGAGCAATCCGCCGAGGGCCTGGACCACCGCGGGCACCGACTTCTGGTGCGAGAGGTTGTCGCCGGTGTTGATCACCAGGTCCGGCTCCAGCCGGTCCAGTTCCCGCAGCCACTGCTGCTTGAGCTTCTGCCCGGGCGTCATGTGCAGGTCACTGAGGTGGAGCACCCGCAGCGACGACGACCCCGGCGCCAGCACAGGCATGGTCGCCTCCCGTAGGACGAAGGCGTTGCGTTCGACCAGCGAGGCGTAGCCGATTCCGGCCACCGCGGCCCCGGCGGCTCCCAGCGCGGTCGTACGTACAGCAGAGGTCGAGATCACGGGCATTTGCCCAGCATAGGTGACCTCGCTCAGGAGCGCCGAGTGTGTTTCCGCACAAGCGCCCCTTTTCTCGGCGGGAAATCGGGCCGCGCGGCAAATGTAGTGGGACCACCGCCCCGGAGCCGCTACCGTGAGCGGCATGTCGGAACTCAAATCGCAGCTGCGAGCGGATCTCACCGCCGCGATGAAAGCCAAGGACACGCTGCGCCTTTCCACGTTGCGGATGTTGCTGTCGGCGATCCAGACCGCCGAGGTCGCCGGCACCCAGGCGCGTGAGCTCACCGACGCCGAGGTCGTCTCCGTGCTGCAGAAGGAGTCGAAGAAGCGCAGCGAATCCGCCGAGGTATACACGCAGGCCGGGCGCGGCGAGTTGGCGGCGAACGAGCACGCCGAGGCGCGCATCATCGACGAGTATCTGCCGACCCAGTTGACCGACGCCGAAGTCGCCGACCTCGCCGACACCGCCATCGCACAAGTCGCCGAGGAGATCGGCGAGCGTCCCGGCATGCGCCAGATGGGGCAGGTCATGAAGATCGCCACCGGGCTCGCCGCGGGCAAGGCCGACGGCTCGCGCATTTCGGCCGCAGTGAAGGCGCGGCTGTAGGACCGCGACGAGAAAAGGGGCCGCGAACCGTGTGGTTCGCGGCCCCTTTTCTGTCAGCGCGGGATCGGGATCGGAATCGGGATCGGTGGCAGCTGCGGCGGTAGCGGCAGTCCCGGGATGCCCGGCGGCGGGGCGGGCGGCCCGGGCGGCGGCGCGGCCCGGACGGTGCCGTCGCTGATGTACAGCGTGATCACCGAGCCGGGGATCGCCGATCCGTTCGGCGCGGTGCCCATCACGGTGCCCTTGGGGCGATCGCCCGCCCCGGTCACCGGCGACACCTGGAAGCCCGCGGCCACCAGCGCCGCGGTGGCCTCGCCCTGGGTCTTGCCGACGACATCGGGCACCTGCGCGTTGTTCGCGCCGCGCACGTACTTGTCGTCCAGCGGGGGCAGGGCGGGCGGCGGGAACAGCGGTATCACCGGTTTGATCGCGTTGAACCAGGTGCGAGCGGGCTCGTTACCGCCGAACAGGTTGCCGTCACCGCAGTTGCGCAGCGGGAACGAGCAGATCTCGCCGGGGGTGGGGCTGTCGCCGTACGCGTAGACCGCGGCGGCCAGCGCGTTCGTGAAGCCGAGGAAGGCCGAGGAGCGGTGACTCTCGGTCGTACCGGTCTTGCCCGACATCGGGAAATTCCAGCCCACCGACTGGGCTGCGGCCGCCGCCGTGCCCGAAGTGTCGTCTTTGCTCATCGCGTTGGCCAGCGTATTGGCCAGGCCGGGCTCGACCACCTGCTCGCAGGCCTGCTGGGTCAGCGGCACCTGCTTGCCCTCGCGGTCGATGACCTCCTTGATCGGGTTCGGCGGGCACCACCGGCCGCCGGAACCCAGCGTCGCGGCCACGTTGGACAGCTCCAGCGGGTTGATCGCGACCGGGCCGAGGGTGAACGAGCCGAGGTTCTGGTCCTTGATCATGTCCGCCAGGCTCTGGTTGCCGTGGCCCGAGGTGCCCGCTTCGGTGAACGAGCGCATGCCGAGCCGGACCGCCATGTCGACGGTGGGGGTGACCCCGACGGCCTGGATCAACTTCACGAACGCGGTGTTCGGCGAGGTGGCCAGCGCCTCGGTCACCGACATGGGCGACTTGTACCGGCCCGCGTTCTCCACGCAGTAGGTGGCGGCCGGGCACCCGCGGGCGCCACCGTTACCCATGCCCTTGGCCTCGAACCGCCCCGGCACCTCGAGCTGGGCATCAATGCCGAGGCCCTTCTCCATGGCCGCGGCGGTGGTGAAGATCTTGAAGATGGAGCCCGCGCCGTCGCCGACCATGGAGTACGGCTGCGGCTGCACGGTCTCGCTGGCGTCCCGGTTCAGGCCGTAGGTGCGGCTGCTGGCCATCGCGAGCACCGGATGCGTGTCCTGCCCCGGCGCGACCACGGACATGACCTCCGCGATGTTGTCCAGGTTCGGGTTCGCCGCGTCGGTCACCGCTCGTTTCACCGAGTCCTGCACGGCGGGATCGAGCGTGGTCCTGATCAGGTAGCCACCCTTCTCGATCTGTTCGCGGCTGATGCCGGCGTTGGCCAGGTACTGCAGCGCGTAGTCGCAGAAGAAGCCGCGGTCGTTGGCCGCGATGCAGCCGCGCGGCAGGCCCTTGGGCTCCGGCAGCACGCCCAGCGGCTTGGTCTTCGCCTCGCGGAACTCCTCGGCGCGGCTGGGAATGTTCTGGATCATCGTGTCCAGCACCGTGTTGCGCCTGGCCAGCACGCCGTCCGGGTTGGTGTAGGGGTTCAGCTTGGACGAGCTCTGCACCATGCCGGCCAGCATCGCGGCCTGTGAGACGTTCAGATCGGCCGCGTCGACGCCGAAGTAGGTCTTCGCGGCGTCCTGGATGCCGTAGGACGAGTTACCGAACGGGACCAGGTTGAGGTACCTGGTGAGGATCTCGTCCTTGGTCAGCTCCCGGTCCAGCGTGAGCGCCATCCGGATCTCCCGGATCTTGCGGGCCGGAGTGGTCTCGATGGCGGCGCGGCGCTCGGCGTCCGTCTTGGCCACCACCAGTAGCTGGAAGTTCTTCACGTACTGCTGATCCAGCGTCGAGGCGCCCTGCTGGACCTCGCCGCTGGCGCTGTTGGTGAGGAACGCGCGCAGCGTGCCCTGCCAGTCGACGCCCTCGTGGTCGGCGAAGCGACGGTCCTCGATGGACACGATCGCGAGTTTCATGTCGTTGGAGATCCGGTCGCTGGGGACCTCGAATCTGCGCTGCTCGTACAGCCAGGCGATCGGATTGCCCGCCGCGTCGACCATGGTCGAGACCGCGGGCGCCGTGCCCTCGACCAGCTCCGAGGAGACGTTGTCGACGGCGTCGGCGGCACGGTTGGAGACGAACCCGAAGCCGCCGGCGAGCGGGAACAACAACCCGGCGACGAGCACGGAGGCCAGCACGCAACTGCCGGCCAGCCGCGCGAGCGTATGTGTGATCGGCACGAAACAAGACTACGGGTTGCCATCCGAGCCTTCTTGGCGGCATTTGTCCGGAGGCCGTAACTGGTTGTTCGCGAACCGGAATGGGCGTGTCGCGCGATCGGGGGCGGCGTGTCGCATGAGGGCGCGTACGCAATCTGCCTGCCCGTCCAGTGCGCGCCCCGCTTTGCAGGGACGGACGTACCAAAAAATCTCGAGGTGGTCTTGCGCAAGCGCCATACCTTTACCTAGATTGAGAACCCAGTGTGATAGAGCTAACACTCAAAGTGGAATGTGGTGCACTTCGCAGCGGGGTTTGGGTGCTGCGCGGTGACAACGCGATTCTGGAGCGCCGTTGACCCGGTGTTCGGACTGCAAAGGGGCACACCAAATGCACATGACAACCCCCATCGCTCGATTGGACGTGGAGCAGGCCGAAGCAAGGATCGCCTGGGTAGCCCAGGCCCGATGCAAGGAAGTGGATCCCGATCAGTTGTTCGTCCGCGGCGCGGCGCAGCGCAAAGCGGCGACGATCTGCAGGCACTGTCCCGTGCTCATGCAGTGTGGTGCCGACGCGCTGGACAACCGCGTCGAGTTCGGTGTGTGGGGCGGCATGACGGAACGGCAGCGTCGCGCCCTGTTGAAGCAGCATCCGGAAGTGACCTCGTGGGCCGATTTCTTCCAGGCCCAGCGCCAGCATCAAGTGGCGATGTAATCCGGCCACATCGAAACGGAGCCCGCGCGAGCGGGCTCAGTTTCGTTTCAGGAGCAATATTTCCGTTCGGAGCAATAGCGGATACGCCTAAGTATCAAGCGGTCGCGCGCGCCGTGCCGGTGAGCTGATCGCCCACGACGCGCAGCGCGTCGAGATCGGACACCTCGAACGGGAGCGCGGTGACCGACACGATCGGCACCCGCGGATGCGCGCCGGTGAAGCGGTGCAGCAGATGCTGCTCGCGTTTATCGGTGACGACCCGGCGGGCGTGCACCCGCAACACCGCCGCGGTGAGCGGATCGGAATCCGCCACCTGGTCGGCGGCGGTGAGCGCGTGATCGCCGGGCAGCGAACTCAGCACCGGATGGGTGCGGTTGAGCACCAGCCCCGCCAGCGGCATCCGCTCGGTGGAGAGGCGGTCGACGAAGAACGAGGCCTCCCGCAGCGCGTCCGGTTCCGGCGCCGCCACCACGAGGAAGTGCGTACCCGGCTTCGACAGCATGGCGAAGGTCCGCTCGGCCCGCTCCTGGAAGCCGCCGAACAGCGACTCCAGGGATTGCAGGAAGTTCGACGCGTCCTTGAGCATCTGCCCACCGACGACGGTGGACACACCCCGCACCGCCAGGCTCATCGCGCCGGTCACGAGACGGGTCACGCCCCGGCCGGGCGCCATGATCACCCGGATCATGCGGCCGTTGAGGAAGTTGCCCAGCCGCTTGGGAGCATCCAGGAAGTCGAGGGCGTTGCGCGAAGGCGGGGTGTCGACCACGATCAGGTCCCACTCGCCCCGGTGGGCCAGCTGCCCCAGCTTCTCCATCGCCATATATTCCTGTGTGCCGCCGAAGGAGGAGGCGACCGTCTGATAGAAGGGGTTGGCGAAGATCTGCTCCGCTTTCTCCCCGCTGGTGTGCTCGAGCACCATGTCGTCGAAGGTGCGGCGCATGTTGAGCATCATCGCGTGCAGTTCGCCCTTGGCCTCGGGGCCCAGCGCCACCCGCTGCGGGTTGTTGCCGAGGTCGGCGACGCCTAGTGACTGGGCCAGCCTGCGCGCGGGGTCGATGGTGAGCACCACGACCTTGCGGCCTTCCTCGGCGGCGCGCAGCGCGAGGGCGGCGGCGGTGGTGGTCTTGCCGACACCACCGGAGCCGCAGCAGACCACAACCCGGGCGGACGGGTCGGCGATGATCCGCGAAATATCCAGCGGGGCAGCCGTGGGATGGGTCGGCGTGCTCATCGGACTCCCTGTGCGGTGAGGTGTTCGGCTAGTTCGTACAGTCCGCCCAGGTCCATCCCGTCCGGGAGGGCGGGCAGGTAGAGCCGGGAGATGTCGACCTTGGCCAGTTCCTCGGCGCTGTCGTCCTGTGCTTGCAGCGTGGCGGCGTGCTCGATCGTTTCGGTGAGCAGCCCGTCGAAGTCGCCGTCGGTGAGGGTGATGCCCGCGGAGGTGAGGCCCGCGCGGATGGCGTCGGCGTCCAGTTCGCCGCGAGCGGCCTGGGCGCCCAGTTCGGGCGGGAGCTGGCCTTCGGTCGCGCGGTTCACGATGACGGTGCCGATGCGCAGGTCGGCGGCGGTGAGTTCGGCGATCGCGTCGGCGGTCTCCTGCACCGGCAGCGCCTCCAGCAGCGTGACCAGGTGAATCATGGTCTGATCGGAGTGCAGCAGCTGCGACACGCCCTCGGCCTGCGAAGCGATCGGCCCGCCCTTGGCCACCTCGGCCATCGCCTTGGTGACGTCGAGGAAGCCTGCGATCCGGCCGGTGGGCGGTGCGTCGACCACGATTTCGTCGTAGACCCGCTTACCGGACTTGTCCACGCGAACCGCGCATTCCTTGATCTTGCCGGTCAGGATGACGTCGCGCAGACCGGGCGCGATCGTGGTGACGAACTCGATGGCCCCCATCCGGCGCATCGCGCGGCCCGCGAAGCCGAGGTTGTAGAACATGTCGAGGTATTCGAGGAAGGCGTGCTCGATGTCCAGCGCCAGCGCGACCACTTCGCCGCCGCCGTCGGCGGTGGCGATCCGTGTCTCGGTCGGCGGCAGCGGCGGCAGGTCGAACAGCTGCGCGATCGATTGTCTGCTCTCCACCTCGACCAACAGCACCCGGCGCCCGCCCGCGGCGAGCGCCAGGGCCAGCGCTGCGGCAACCGTCGACTTGCCCGTGCCTCCCTTGCCGGAGACGTAGTGCAAGCGGGCCTGCTCCGCGCGCTTCGGCCACCTTGTGTCCAGTCCCGGCTCCGCCGAAAGCGGCCCTGCAGTTGGTACTCCCACGATCGCGAGCCTATAACTGGTCCGCCACAGCGGGGCACCGGCCGTACCAGACGGGTGGGTCGCGCGGGCCGGTCTCAGCGCTTACCCCCGCCGCCGCTCGAGTCCCGGCACACCCGGGTTTCCCTGATGAATCGCCGTCGCGCCATGCGAAGTCACGGGGGATGATCCGGACCCGTTTCCCACTCCACCGTCCCAGTCTTCCCAGCTAGGCCACACCGAGCACCGTTCGTTCGCGGGCCGGGTGCCGAGCTGCCATGCCGGCGGCGAATCACGAACGGCCCGGCCTACCGCCGCACGCCCCAACGCGGCTCGCCCACCGGTCTCGAGTGACGCGTATGACAACGCCTACTCGCCGTTAGCGGTCCCGGGTCGTCTGCGGCGACCTCGGCGGCTGTACCGGAGTGCGGCGAAGCCACCACCTCATGCACGGGGTGGCGCGCTCCGATGCCCCGGTGTCCGAGCGCGAATACCGACGCCCCGGCGCACCGCAACTCCCGATCTCGAGCGAAGCGAGACCGTGCATCCCCCGCTGACGTCGGCAAATCAACACAGCCCTCGCATGCGAGCGGCCCCACTTCCAGAACACCCATCCCATCCCGGCCGGTGTGATGATCCACTCACTCGAGCCGCACGCCCCGGTGTCCGGCGCCCGAATGCCGGCGCGCCCAGCACACCTCAACTCCCGGTTTCGAGCGAAGCGAGACCGAGCATGTTCCGTTCGCGGCCCGGCTCGCGTTTGCGCGGCCGCCGCGTAGGCGACGAAGGAGCAAGCGGCGGTCGCGCAAACGCGAGCCAAGAAGGGGCCGCGAACACGCAGCGCCGAAGGCGCTGCAAATCCAACACAGCTACGCTTCTCGCTCATGAGTGATACGACCCTGTGGGAGTACGCGACCGTGCCGCTGCTGACGCATGCGACCAAGCAGATTCTCGATCAGTGGGGAGCCGACGGCTGGGAGCTGGTCACCGTGCTGCCCGGTCCGACCGGTGAGCAGCACGTCGCCTACCTCAAGCGGCCCAAGTAGCGAAGGAGGGTGACGCGATGACCCAGTGGGAGAAGAACCTCGCCGAGCTCGGAATCACCCTTCCTCCGGTCGTGGCCCCGGTCGCGGCCTACATTCCCGCGATCCGTACCGGGTCGCTGGTCTACACCTCCGGTCAGTTGCCGTTCGTGAACGGCCAGTTGTCCGCGGTCGGCAAGGTCGGCGCCGAGGTCTCGATCGAGGAGGCCAAGGAGGCTGCCCGGCTGTGCGCGCTGAACGCGCTGGCGGCGGTGCACGACCTGGTGGGCCTGGACGCGGTGGTGCGGATCGTGAAGGTGGTCGGATTCGTCGCCTCGGCACCTGGATTCGGCGATCAGCCGGTTGTGATCAACGGCGCGTCGGAGTTCCTCGGCCAGGTCTTCGGTGACGCGGGCAAGCACGCCCGCTCGGCCGTGGGCGTCTCCGAACTTCCCCGCAACACTCCGGTCGAAGTCGAACTGATCGCCGAGGTGCGCTAGACCGGAACTGTCGGCTCCGTTTCTATCCGAGGTTTTGCGATGACGTTGACTCACCCCGCCTACGGGCAGCTCCGGCAGGTCACCGAGACGGCGGCGGTGCTGCTCGCCGACAATCCGGGGCAGATGACCTTGGACGGAACCAATACCTGGATCCTGCGCGCGCCGGGACGGTCGGACTGTGTGGTGGTGGACCCGGGGCCGAAGGACAAGTCGCACACGGCCGCGATCGCCGAGGCGACCGGTGGCCGGATCGCGCTGACGCTGATCACCCACCGCCATCACGACCACACCGGCGGTATCGACCGGCTGGTCGAGCTGACCGGGACGCCGGTGCGCGCCAAGGACTCCGGCTTCCTGCGCGGCTCGTCCGCTCCCCTCGTCGACGGCGAGGTGATCGAGGCGGCGGGCCTGCGCATCACCGTGCTGGCCACGCCGGGTCACACCGGTGACTCGGTGAGTTTCGTCCTCGACGACGCGGTGCTGACCGGCGACACCATCCTCGGCGCGGGCACCACCGTGCTGGACTCCAGCGACGGCACGCTGGCCGACTATCTGTCCTCGCTGGACCGGTTGGTCGAGGCGGGCCGGGGCAAGGCGTTGCTGCCTGCGCACGGCTCGGACCACCCGGATCTGGAGCCGGTCGCCCGGTATTACATCGCGCATCGGCACGAGCGCCTCGGTCAGGTGCGTGAGGCACTGCGGGTTCTCGGCGCGGACGCGGGCGCGATGGCGATCGTGCGGCGCGTGTACGCCGACGTGGACAAGCGCCTGTGGCCCGCGGCGCGCAGTTCGGTGCAGGCGCAGCTGGAATACCTGCGCGTGCACGGCTAGCCGAACGACAGAACGCCGGGTTCAGTGGAGCGCTGAACCCGGCGTTCGGCGTGGAGTCTTGCGTTACCGGGCGCGACGGGCCAGGCGCTCGGAATCGGAGATGAGCACGCTCTTGCCCTCCAGCCGCAGCCAGCCGCGATGCGCGAAGTCGGCGAGCGCCTTGTTCACGGTCTCGCGGGAGGCGCCGACCAGCTGGGCGATCTCCTCCTGGGTCAGGTCGTGGGTGACCCGCAGCGCGCCCGCCTCCTGAGTGCCGAAGCGCTGTGCGAGTTGCAGCAGCGCCTTGGCGACCCGGCCGGGGACGTCGGTGAAGATCAGGTCGGCCAGGTTGTTGTTGGTCCGGCGCAGGCGGCGGGCGAGAACGCGCAGCAACTGCTCGGCGATCTCGGGCCGCTGGTCGATCCAGGTTTTGAGGGCGTCGCGGTCCATCGTCACCGCACGCACCTCGGTCACCGTGGTGGCGGTGGAGGTGCGCGGGCCCGGGTCGAAGATCGACAGCTCGCCGAACATGTCGGACGGACCCATGATGGTCAACAGGTTCTCGCGGCCGTCGGGCGAGCGGCGTCCGATCTTCACCTTGCCGGACGTGATGATGTACAGCCGGTCGCCCGGCTCACCCTCGTTGAAGATGACATGACCGCGCGGGAAATCCACCGGCTGAAGTTGCTTGGCGAGGGCGGCCACCGCAGTGGGCTCGACGCCCTGGAAGATGCCTGCTCTGGCGAGGGCCTCGTCCACGAATGTGCTCCTTAGGGAAATGGCTCTGTACTGGACCGAAGCGACTCGGCCAACAGCGCAGTCTACGCGGCGTCACTACAGCGTAGTGACGGACACCACGTAACGAGTGGATTGCGCGGCGCGCACGCCGGGTCAGCTCGCGCGGGCCACGTCCATCTCGTCACCGCGGGAGCGACGCCTGCGCATCCGGGCCACGGCGGCGGGCAGACCGAGCTTCGTCAGCTCTTTCACCTCGGCGTTACTGGCCTTGTCCAGGTACTGCTGAACCTCTTCGTCGGGTTCGAGAAGCTTGCGGAGCCGGTTCTCGACCCGCTCCATACCCAGTGCGAACAGCATCAGCACCACTGGGAAGAGCACCACAGCGAGTCCTTGCATGACGAGCAGTAAACACCGTCGAGGTCTCAGATGGAACACGGCAACTGAACTGGAAGGGCAACGTTGTCTGCCGATTCCGTATGGTGGACGGGTGCGCGTCTCCCCCTCCACCGCCGCCGGGAACGGGCTTGCCCCCGGCTCCGATCCCAACGGAACGCCGCCGGTCGCCGCCGCGGCTCCACAACGGAAAACCAGGGCGCGACAGGCGGAAACCCGGCTCGGGCTGGTCCGCCGCGCGCGCCGGATGAACCGCGAACTGGCGACCGCTTTCCCCGACGCGCATTGTGAGCTGGATTTCACCACACCGCTCGAATTGGCGGTCGCGACAATACTTTCGGCACAGTGCACCGACGAGCGGGTGAATCTCACCACGCCCGCGCTGTTCGCCCGGTACCCCGACGCCCGCGCCTACGCCGAGGCAAACCGCGCGGAGCTGGAGGAATACATCCGGCCGACCGGCTTCTTCCGGAACAAGGCCGCCTCGCTGATCGGACTCGGCCAGGCGCTGCTGGAACGATACGACGGTGAATTGCCTCACACCCTGACCGAACTCGTCCAGCTGCCCGGCATCGGGCGCAAGACCGCCAACGTCATCCTCGGCAACGCGTTCGGGGTGCCGGGAATCACGGTCGACACCCATTTCGGCCGTCTGGTGCGCCGCTGGGGATGGACCGACGAGGAAGACCCGGTCAAGGTCGAGCACATCGTCGGCGCGCTGATCGAGCGCAAGGAATGGACGATGCTCTCGCACCGGGTGATCTTCCACGGACGGCGGGTCTGCCATTCCCGCAAGCCGGCGTGCGGCGCTTGCGTCCTGGTCAAGGACTGCCCGTCGTTCGGTATCGGGCCGACCGATCCGGAGGCCGCGGCCAAGCTGGTGAAAGGGCCGGAGCGCGAGCATCTGCTGGAGCTGGTGAGCCGGTGAGCTCGGAGCCCTCGGGCCGAAGGAGGAGGGGGCATGCGTGGCGCTGGGCACTGGCAGGTCTGATCGTGGTGGTGGCGCTGGCGGTCGCGGTGTGGCCGCGCGGCGACGACGCGACGGAGGAGCCGAAGTCGCCCCCCGCCGCCTCCGGCGTCTCCGATGACCTGCGCGCTGCCGCCCATCTGCCCGACTGCCCCACCGGTGCCGCCACCGCCACCGGCAGCGGGCCGCTGGCCGGGATAACGCTGGATTGCCTGGCGAACGGCAGGCCGGTGGACCTGGCCGCCGCGCTGGCGGGCAAGCCCGCTCTGCTGAACCTGTGGGCCTACTGGTGCGCACCGTGCGCCCAGGAGTTGCCGTATTTGCAGCAATACGCCCAGCGCGCCGGGAACGCGATTACCGTGCTGACCGTGCACAGCGACCCTGATGAGGCCAAGGCACTGTCCCGGCTGCGTGGGCTGGAGGTGCGGTTGCCCGGCGTTTCGGACGCCGACGCGCGAGTGCGTACGTCCGTCGGGGCGCCCGCGGTGTTGCCGATCTCGGTGCTGGTGCGTGCCGACGGCTCGGTCGCCGACGTCGTGGTGCGGGCTTTCGGCGGGGTGGATGACATCGCGAATACGGTCGCGGGCAAGCTCGGAGTGGCCGCGTGACGATGCGGGTGGACGAATCAATGGTGGAGGTGACGGTGCGGGCGTGCACGCGGGCCGGTGAGCGTATGCGCGGGGGAGGTGTGTGTTGAGCATCGAAATGCCGCCCGGCATCCCGGAATGGCTGACCCGCTCGGCCGAACCGGCTACGGAGGACGCCGACACCCTGACCAGGGAGCGTGTGCTGCGCCGCGCCCTGACCCTGACTTCGAAGCCGCGGCAAGCGGCGGTGCTCGTGCTGTTCGGCGGCTCGCCCGAGCCGGACCCGGCCGAGCCGGGCGGGCTGCCCGCCGACGCGGAGGTGCTGCTCACCCAGCGCGCCTCCACCATGCGCCAGCACCGGGGCCAAGTGGCCTTCCCCGGCGGTGCGGTCGACCCGGGCGACGCCGGGCCGATCGATACCGCGCTGCGCGAAGCGTGCGAGGAGACCGGTCTCGACCGTTCCGGTGTCGAGCCGTTCGCGGTGCTGCCGAAACTGTTCGTGCCGCCGTCGCGCTTCGACGTGACGCCGGTGGTCGCGTACTGGCGGACGCCGGGGGCGGTGGGGGTCGTCGACCAGAGCGAGACCGAGCGGGTCGTGCGCGTCCCGCTCGCGCAGCTGCTGGATCCGGCCAACCGCTTCCTGGTCCGCAGCCCCATGGGCTATCAGAGCCCGGCGTTCCAGGTCGACGGGATGCTGGTCTGGGGGCTGACCGGCGGCATCCTCGCCGGGATCAGCAAGGCCTGCGGCTGGGACCGAGCGTGGGACCACGGGGACGTTCGTGATCTGGAGACCGCACTCGCCGCCGTGGGGATGACGTTATGAGTTCGTCGGCCTGGCTCGACATCGCCGTCGTGCTGCTGGCGCTGCTGGCCGCCTCCTCGGGATGGCGCCAGGGCGCGGTGGCCTCCGCGCTGGCCTTCCTCGGTGTGGTGCTCGGCGCGGTCGCGGGCATCCTGATCGCGCCGCACATCCTGGTGCACGTCGACGAGGGCCGCACCAGAGTGCTCACCGGTGTGCTGCTGATCGTGGTGCTGGTGATCGTCGGTGAGGTCGCGGGCATGGTGCTGGGGCGCGCCGCGCGCAGCGGCATGCGTCATCCGTTCACGCGCAGCGTGGACAGCGCGGTCGGCGCGGTGTTGCAGGCGGTCGCCGTGCTGGTCACCGCGTGGCTGCTGGCGCTGCCGCTGGCCACGTCGTCGCAGCCGGCCATCGCCACGGCGATCAACGGCTCTCGGGTGCTCGCCGATGTCAACGACGTCGCGCCGAACTGGCTGCGCAGGCTGCCCAACGAGTTCTCCAAGCTGCTCAACACCTCCGGCCTGCCGGACGTGATCGGGCCGTTCGGACGGGCGCCGATCGCGGCCGTGGAACCCCCCGATCCGAGCGTGCTGGCCAGCCCGGTCGCCGCCTCGCTCCAGCAGAGCGTGCTGCGCATCCGCGGGGTCGCGCCGAGTTGCCAGCGGGCGCTGGAGGGCTCGGGCTTCGTCATCGCGCCCGAGCGCGTGATGACCAACGCCCACGTCGTCGCGGGCACCACGAGCGTCGCGGTGGACACCCCGCGCGGCCCGCTGGACGCGAACGTGGTCCTGTTCGACCCGTCCAAGGACGTCGCGGTGCTCGCCGTGCCCGGTCTCACCGCCCCGGTGGTCCCGCGCGCGCCGGCGCCCGCCCGGTCGGGCGACAGCGCGATCGTGCTCGGCTACCCCGGCGGCGGTCCGTACACCGCGAGCGCCGCCCGGGTGCGCGAGACGCTGGATCTGACCGGTCCGACCATCTACCGCAACGGCACCGTCGAACGCGAGGTCTACACCGTCCGCGGCCAGGTCAGGGCGGGCAATTCCGGTGGGCCGCTGGTGGATACCGACGGGCAGGTGCTCGGCGTGGTCTTCGGCGCCGCCGTCACAGACGACGACACCGGTTACGTGCTCACGCTAGGGGAGGTCCGCGCGCAGCTCGACGCGGCCGAACGGGTCAGCACCGCGGTGGACACCGGCGCCTGCGTGCTCAGCTGAATCGCCGTCCCCGGCCACGGGCATCCGTGGCCGGGGAGATATTCCCCGTGGCTCAGGCCAGAAGTTTGGCCAGTTCCTTCGTCACGGCGTCCGGGTTCTCCTGGTGGGCGAAGTGCCCCGCCGCCGGGATGGTGACCAGTCGCCGCTCCGGTGCGAGATGAGGATCGCGGCGGAAGGTTCCCGCCAGCACGTACGGGTCCAGATCGCCGCGCATGGCCAGGACCGGGATGTGGATGGGTTCGCGCATGGTCGCCATGAACCGGCGGCCGTCCGGACGCCACTGGCTGCGGAAGGCCCAGCGCTGGTACTCCAGCGCACAATGCGCGGCGCCGGGAATCCGGATCGCCGAACGCATCCGCTGGGCGGTGTCGACGAATTCGGTGGTGCCGGTCCATCCCACGCTCACCCGCTGACGCAGCAGCCGCTCCACCTCGAAGCCGTCGGCGGTGGTCAGCAAGTGCTCGCCGTACCGGGGCAGCTGGTAGCGAAGGAAGTTGGGCAGCCAAGCCGCGCGCTGGCGGCGGTTGCGCAGCACGGAACTCTTCAGCGCCGACGGATGCGGCGAGCCGACCAGCGCGATCGAGCGAACCAGTCGCGGATGCAGCACCGCGGTGGTCCAGCAGACCAGTCCACCGTCGGCGTGCCCGACCAGTGTCGCCTCGGTGTAGCCGAGCGCCCGGATGAGGCCGGCGACGTCACCGGCGAGCGTCCAGCCGTCGTAGCCGCGCGGCGGCTTGTCGCTGTCGCCGTAGCCGCGCAAGTCGACGGCGACAACGCGGTAACCCAGCTCGGCCAGGCCGGTCAATTGGTGACGCCAGGACCACCAGAAGTCCGCGAAGCCGTGCAGCAGCACGACCAGCGGAGCGTCGGCCCGCTCGGGCGCCGCGTCCACGACGTGGAATCGAATGCCGTTGGCGTGCACGTCCCGATGCGTCCACGGTCCGTCGTAACGGACGCTGGACGGATCCGGAAGCAAGTTCGCCGACACGGCGACCGAGCCTAGTAGCCGTCGTACCGGCCCGCGCACGCGCGCCTAGGAAGCGGGCTTCTCCAGAGCGAGACGGTCGTCGTGCGCGGACGCGCCCAAGCTGTGCGGCAGCACCGTGCGCGCCTGCTTGAGCGAATCGATCGTCTTCTCCGGCGCCCGCAGTTTCTTCACCCGCCGGTATCCGAGGAATGCCAGGGCCGCGGTGGCCACGATCATCAGCAGGAAGACGATCAGGAAGGCGGCCCAGCGCGCCAGCCACACGTCGAGCAGTTCGCCGAGGAAGAAGAAAAAGAAGAAGGTGCTGAACAGCAGCACGGTGAGCGCGAGGATGAAGTAGACGCTGCCCTGCAGGCCCTTCTTGATCTCACCGGTGACCTCGGCCTTGGCCAGTTCGACCTCGGCGCGGACCAGGGTCGACATCTGCTCGGCGGCGTCGCGGACCAGGCTCCCGAAGCTCGCGGAGCCGAGCGGATCGGCGTCCGAGAGGGGAATGGAGGTGACCGTACGACCGCGCTCCGCGCCGCTCCCGTTACCGCCGTGGTTGAAACTCACTTGGTCGACCCTTCTCCCTGTCCCGGCACTGCTTCAACTCCCGTTCGATCGGCGGCGCTCCCGGTGCCCTCCGTGGTCACGCAGGCTACCGCCTCCGGGCGGATCGCTCGTGCCGCCGTACTGTTCACGTTCTAGCGCACGGGCGTCCCGCCGAGCCTGGTGGACACGCCCACGCCGCAACAGTAGCGCCGAACCGGCGAGCGACGCCGCCATTGATGTGACCAACACAGCGGCTTTCGCCAACTCGACGTCCGCGACATCGGCGAGCGCGAGTTCCGCCACGAGAAGGCTAACCGTGAAGCCGATCGCGCCGAGCACCGACAGGGCGAACATGTCCCGCCAGCCGAGCCCGCTGGGGCGCTTCGCGACGCCCAACCGGATTGCCACCCAGCTCATCCCGAAGATCCCGAGGGGCTTGCCCACGAGGAGCCCGAGAATCACGGCGAGCGCGAGCCGGTTGGTGTACAACTCGCCGAACACCGTGGGATTCAATGGAACACCGGCGGCGAACAGGGCGAACAGCGGAACGCAGAACCCGGCGGAGACCGGCTGGAAGAGGTGCTCGAGCCGGGTGGCGGGCGCTCGGCGTTCCCCGGGATCCGGGCGCACCCGGGTGAGCAGGCCGAGCGCGACGCCCGCCAACGTGGGATGGATGCCCGCCTCGTGCAGCGCGTACCAGGACACCAACGCCAGCGGGACATAGAGCAAGGGCGTGCCGATCCGAGCGCGCTGCCCCATCGACCACGCGGCGAAGCATCCGGCCGCGACGAGCAACCACAGCAGCGACACCGCCGTGGTGAACAGCACCGCGATCACGACGATCGCCATCAGGTCGTCGACCACCGCGAGGCTGAGCAGGAACACCCGCGCGCCCGCCGGGATGCGCGAACCGGTCAGCGCCAGCACGGCGAGCGCGAACGCGATGTCGGTGGCGACCGGGATGGCCCAGCCGCGCTCCATGCCGGGGATGCCGAACCCGACCACCGCCGCGATCAGCGCGGGGGTGACCACGCCGCCGATCGCCGCGATGACCGGCAGGGTGGCGCGTCTGCGGTCGGCGAGTTCGCCGACGACCAGTTCGCGTTTGAGTTCCAGTCCGGCGACGAAGAAGAACACCGCCAGCAGGCCGTCCTCGGCCCAGTCGGCCAAGGTCAGGTCCAGGTGCAGCGGCGGGATCGCGACGACCGTCTCGGTCATCGACACATAACTCGCTGCCCAGGGCGAGTTCACCCACAGCAACGCGATCGCGGCCGCGATCAGAAGCAGTGCACCGCCGAAGGTTTCCGTGCGGAGGTAGCGGGACAATTCCGAGTGCACTCGCGTGATCACGGGAAACCTTTCGGGCGGCGATCGGGTAGCACTGCGGCGGCACCCACCGGAACCGGCTCAACGGGTGCGTGACCGCTCGCCGACCAGACTTCCCGGCACACCTCACGCGATCTTAACGGGTGCGGCCGGTGACAGGTCCGTCACCGGCCGTCTCAGCGCTGCTCGGTCAGTCCTTGCCCGCCCGGATCGCCTCGAAGACGCTCGGGTCGACGAGGGTGGAGGTGTCGCCGAGTTCGCGTCCTTCGGCGATGTCGCGGAGGAGGCGGCGCATGATTTTGCCGCTGCGGGTTTTGGGGAGTTCGGGGACGATGTGGATTTCGCGGGGTTTGGCGATGGGGCTGATGTGGT
>NZ_BAFZ01000003.1 GCF_000308575.1 Nocardia exalbida NBRC 100660
GCGATCGGCGTGCGCTAACCCAGGAACCGCGCGAGCACCTCCGGCTCACGGGCGAAGCTCAGGAACAGATCGTTCTCGTGCGGGTCGCCGATCGTGACGCGCACTCCGTCCGTCCCGTACGGCCGCACCAGCACCCCCGCCGCCGCGCTCGCCTCGCCGAACTCGGCGCTGCCCGCGCCCAGCGGCAGCCAGACGAAGTTGGCCTCGCTGGGTGGCACCGGGTAGCCCGCCGCCACCAAGGCGTCGCGCACCCGTGCGCGTTCGGTGACCAGGAGGTCGGTGCGATCCAGCAATTCGTGGCGCGCCTCCAGCGACGCGATCGCCGCCGCCTGCGCGAGGCGGTTCACGCTGAACGGGATGTGCACCTTCAGCAGGGCGGTGATCACGGCGGGGTCGCCCACCGCGTAACCCACCCGGAGCCCGGCCAGGCCGTACGCCTTGGAGAAGGTCCGCAGCACAACCACATTGGGCCTGCTCCGGCCGATCTCGACGCCGTCGGGGTGGTCGGCCAGCCGGACGTACTCGTAGTACGCCTCGTCCAGCACCACCAGCACGTGCGACGGCACCGCGTCCAGGAACCGGACCAGCTCGGCCTTGCCGACGGCGGTGCCGGTCGGGTTGTTCGGGTTGCAGACGAAGACCAGCTTGGTCCGCTCGGTGATCGCCGCGGCCAGCGCGTCCAGATCGTGCACCTGCCCGGGCGTGAGCGGCACCTGCACGGCGGTGGCGTTGCCCACCTTGGTCACGATCGGATACGCCTCGAAGGAGCGCCATGCGAACAGCACCTCGTCGGACGCGGACGAACAGGTGATCTGCACCAGCTCCTGGCAGAGCGCCACACTGCCGCAGCCGACCGCGACGTTCTCGAAACCGACGCCGAGGAACTCGGCCAGCGCCGTGCGCAGCTCGGTGACCTGATTGTCCGGATACCGGTTGGCCAGCTCGGCCGCCTCGGCGATGGCTTTGGCGGCGGCGGGCAGCGGACCGACGGTCGTCTCGTTGCTGGCCAGCTTGACCGCGCCGGGATTGCTGCGGCCGGGGGTGTACGCCGGGATCGATTCGAGGTCCGGCCGGATCTGCGCTGTCACACTCCAACCCTAATCGGCACCGTGGAAAGCCCGATCGGCGTACCGGAAAATCTCTGGTCTATACGCCCTCACGTGCAATTTCTACCGAAGATCGGCAACGCGCCCTACGCTGGTTTCATGTCGGGCACCTACGACGATTCGGCCCCGCTGCGGGCGAGCGACCAGGAAGACGAGCGGCCGGCCAGCGGTGGGCAGGTGCCCATCACGGTGGTGGAGCCGGAAGGAAACGCACGCGGCGGGATCGTGCTGCTGCACGAGTCCAGCGAGTTCACCGGCCCATTACGCGACCTGATGGACGCGCTGGCCGGCGAGGGCTGGACGGTTGTCGCACCCAAACTCTTCCATCGGGGCGGCGGCCAACCCGGCGGCGGAGTCTTCGGTGACGAGCTGTTCGACGACTTCGACGCCTGCTTCGACTGGCTCACCCGGCGTGGAGTGTTCACCGACACCATCGGCGTGCTCGGCTTCGATTCCGCGGGCACCGCGGCGTTCCTGGTCGCGACCAATCGTCCGATCGGCGCCGCGGTGAGCGTCGCGTCACCCGGCATCATCGAGCCGCTCACCGACCAAGCCGATGCCTTGGTGCGCGCCGCTCCCAACCTCCAGGCGCCGTGGCTCGGCCTGTTCGGCGTGGACGACCCGGCCACCCCGCCCGCCCAGGTCGACCAGCTGCGGGACGCCACCGCTCGCGCCGCGGTCGCCAGCCTGGTCGTCACCTACCCCGGCTCGCACCACCGCGCCGACACCTCCGAGGCGGACGACGGGGATGATGCGGTCGATTCCCAGACCAGAATCTTCGATTGGTTCGACAGTAACCTACGCTGACCAGCCGTTTTGTGATCTGGACGGTAGCTCCTGTAACCTTTTGGCTCGGCGGTTCGAAAGGACCGGTGCCCTCGAAGAGAAGGCTCCAGGAGGCGTGCCAGAGCGGCCGAATGGGACTCACTGCTAATGAGTTGTCCCTTCACGGGGACCGGAGGTTCAAATCCTCTCGCCTCCGCCAAGCCCGGGAAACCGGGTACAACTGAATAACACCTGCGCCCGTAGCTCAACGGATAGAGCATCTGACTACGGATCAGAAGGTTAGGGGTTCGAATCCCTTCGGGCGCACCCAGGTAGAAGGCCCCTCCGGTACCAAGGGAGGGGCCTTCTCGCATCTCTGACGACACCATTTGACGACAATGTCACTCGAACAGCGCGTCCATCCCGGTCACCGCGTCGCGCTGGACGGCGTCGATCACGTCCATGTAGGTGCCCGTCGTCACCTAGAAGTAGTCTTTGAGCATTTCCGTGGACCATGCAGCTTGCCCGACGTCTCCGCGAGGGCCGAACTCCGCGAACCAGGGTTTGATATCCAGCACGGGCGTGCCGTCGACGGCGTCCAGTTCGGCGACATGCAGGTCCAGGCCGTCCACTCGGAGCAGGCGACAGCGCGAGACGCCGAGCCAGTTGATGCGCCGCATGTTCCTGTGCCCGAAGATACCGACCTTCGGCCATTCGGGATTGTCGCGTGCGCTGCGTGCACCGAAGTGCAAGTCCGTTGGGTCGATGAGATGGAACCGGAACACGATCTCCAGGTGGCTGAACTCCTCCAACCCCTGTACCGACTCTTCGGTGAACCGGGGGTCGTCGACGCGAATGATTGTCTCGGTGCCGCCCCAGTGATCATCGGTTGGTTCGCGTCGGCCACCTACGACGTGCGCGACCGGCGCTACCTCGAACACTTCGTCAGCCATACGAACCCCTGTCTCACTTCTTGTTTGCGGCTAGATACTCGGCTGCTTGCTCGTCAGTCTCGCGGACACCGGGAATGGACTGGTCGCGATACGGTGCCAGCGTTGAGCGTATGTCGCGGGCTGCGTTCCGGGTGCGCCCGGACTGCACCCTGCCCATCGCGTCGAGTGCGAAACGCCAGGTGGTGCAAGCCTGCTCGATTTCGCCGCTGCGGGCCTGCACCGTGCCGAGGTAGCCAAGAGTCACCGCATGGGTTCGTATGAACGCGGTGGCCTTGCGCTTGCGGACGCTGAGCTGGAATTGGTCAGCGGCCCCGGCGAGGTTGCCCGCGTCCCGCAGTGCGCACGCGGTTTCGTGGGCGAGGCTCGCCTCGGAGAAGAAGAACACCCGAGTGGGTTCGGGATCGGAGTCGGAGGCTGCCGCGAGATCCTGCTCAGCTTGGAGAAGAGCTTTCGCTGACTCGGCGGGCCGACCGGCCGCGCTCAATGCTTTCGCGTGTACGACCTTCAGCAGTGCGCGCTCGCGGGGGCAGGCCAACCGATAGCGAGCGCCGTTGACGGATGCTTCGGCCAGCTGTAGGCCCTGCTCGGGGTGTCCTAGGTCGACGGCCTGGTGCGCCATTGCGCGCATCACGTGACCGGCCAGCGGCGCGTCTTCCGCCTCGGCGGCGAGCTGCGTCGATGTGGCGAAGTAGCGTTGTGCGGCCGCGTGTTCGTCGTTGTCGAACGCCATCCACCCGACGAGGTAAGCCATTTCCGCCGCTGCGGAGAACATCTGGCGGCGCACGGTCTCGCTGGCGAAGGACCCCCGCAGATAGCCGGTTACCTCGTTGGTCAGATATTGGACGACGGCTGTGCGCCCGTGTCCGCCGCCGAGTCGTTGATCTATCTGCGAGAACACGAGCATCACGTCTCGTACAGCGGCTACATCGGCTTCCCCCACGTAGCGCACTCGGGATTCCTTGCGCGGAAGGGCAGCCGGGTGGTCGAGTCCGCCTGGCAGCAGGACGGATGCGCTGAGTGCTGTGGAGTATCCGACACGTAGGAAAGAGCGCCGTTCCACATCAGCCTTTCCGAGGTTGAGCAAACCCGCTACCGGGTCTTGGATGCGACCGAAATGCTTCTCGTAACACGCTATGACATCGGGCGTCGGTGTGCGTTCTCCGGTCTCGTAGTAGGCAAGCACCGACTTGCTGTAGTGGATCTGAGCAGACAGTGCGGCCAGGGACATTCCAGCGGCTTCACGGGCCGCTCGGAGCTGCGCACCGACGATAGCGGCGTGACCGTCCATACCGCCGAATCTAGCCGTTCACGGGCGCGCACACAGCTAGTTGTGGATGCGCTGTGGACGCCGATCCATTTTCCTCTGTGCATGTTCCGTGGTCATCTGAATACGCGTCCGGCAGGGAGTACGGAACCGCGAGCCCCTTACCGCAGTCCGCTCCTTCCCGGGTACCGAGCAAGGGGTTGCCGGGGCCGGGCGCGCCTATTCCGACGAGTGCGAGCAGGGGAGCGCGATGCGCCGAGAAGCGTTCGGGGACACACCGATGTCTCGATGCCACTACTACCGGAACGTGTGCGATATACCCGCGAGAGTTGACCCTCCCCACGTGGGGCGGATCGTCGCACGCTGCGGCTCTGTGTGGGCGATCACCATGCCCGCCGTATTGGGGCACGACGTGAAAGTCCGGATGCAGAACCAGGGTTACAAGCTGGGTCCGATTCTGTCGCATCCACGGTCGCAACGCTGGACGTTCATCATCCGCCCGGACGTGCCCGACGACGTGCCGTTGTTCGCCGAGATGTTCCGGTTCAACGTGTCCATCGTGTGCGACGGCGGAACGATCGGATTGCCGAGCCCCGCTGATCGCGGGACCGCGTTCCGTGCGTGGATCGTGCGCCCCGACAGCCACGTTCGCCCTTCCGGCTGGCTGATAGTGCGGGCAATACGGGACATCGCGGCAGCGAAGCGGGCGCAACGTCGTCGGGTACTGGCTTATGCCGGACAGTGATGAGCCCGAACGGCCTGACCTGCAACTACTCCAGGGCGGCAAGTCGCGCGAATTCGACGTTGAGGCGGCGTCAGCGCGGCTGCATGACCGGCTGACTTCGCACAGCAACCCGGCACTGCCGCTGATGAACCGTGACGCTGCGGATAAGGCACCGGACATGCGAGAGGGTTGCGACCCGTTGCAGTGTTCGACTCGGGTGGCGGCGGAGATCGTGATTCGCGATGACTACCGGTGGTTCCGGGAACGGGGCATGTGATGACTTCTCCGCTGCCGAACGAACCGGATGTGCATCTGTCGGTTTTCCTGCACGGCGCACGGTTCGACTTCGCGGCCTGCCTCACTGCCGCCCTACTGTTCGTTCAAGAGCATCGGGAACGGCACTACGTCGACGCCGTGAACGTGCTCCCTGATAGTGCTGAGGGCTGGCTCAGGTTGCCGTGTGAACGGCTGTATATCGAGCGATGATGCTCCTTGCCCGGTGACCGTGCACGCGCGACACTGACCTGTTCGGACCATGACGAGAAGGAGCTAGGCATGGGGACTGACGAGCAGTTGACCATGGACCTCGGCGTACCCGTCGAGCAGACCGAATGGGGGAAATGGGTCGATCCCGACCGGCGTGCGGCGCAGGTGCGGAAGTTCTTGAACCATGCGGGGTTGCAACGCCTTCCTTCGAAGCTGTGGCCCGAAGACTCTCCGGACCTGGACCGGCTGAACGATGTATGCAGAGAACTGTTCCCGGATCCGGACACGCCGTACCTTCCCGAAAACCAGGATATGACCGATGCATTCATTTGCTTCCTCGGCGCATGTTTCGAGAAATACGTGTATGGCGAATGGGTCGACCACACTAAATATGGTCACGATAAATCGTTCTATGGCGGCGGCGTGAATCCGGCATTGCGATGGGTAGATTACGACGGTGACGAAGACGAATGCACGGTATTCGACTACATCGACTCCATGATCTACCACAATATGGAATATGGTGACGGCTTCATTCACATTACTGCCGACCTGCGAAGGAAGTACTACAATCTGATGTAGGCCCTCAATGGATGACGGCTACACCAGGGATCGCGACGATTTCGAACCGAACGAGCGCGGCAGGATCTTCGAGAACGGCACCAACAAATTCTTTCGTGATCGTGAAAACGGATACACCCGGGGATCGCGTAAATATGAGTTCCGAGACCAGAACGGCCGCATAGAACGAATCCAGTTCGACAAGATCAAAAACGAGCGTGACCGGAGTCGTGCCGATTCTATCGAAGAAAAGTCAGGCCGCATCGAAGGACGGAAGGACGAAAAGCAGCTCACGGGAATCAGGGAACTTCTCGAGAACAGAGAGATCAATCATCACACGCTGCGTTCGGTCGAAGGCGAGTTCATCTCGAAAAATGCTCAAGAACTGATCAGGGGACTAATTCAGGATTTCGGGGACCGGTTCACGCATCAGATAATTTCCCGAGCCGATGCCCGCGAAATCTGGGCACGAGGGCTGCAATTGGAGCGGGGTCAGCAGCTCGAATTGCCCGGTGTCGGCGAGAAGGCGCGGCAGCAAAAGGCGCACCAGCGCGAGCAGCGGGGGAAATTGGCGGAGCTGGCGAAGAAGGCGCGCGAGCGAGCCGAGAAGTTCCGGAGTCTGCTGAGATTCCGCGACGGTGCTACGCGTGGCCGTTCGGCAGCCTCCGCGCGAGTCGAGCGCGAGCGGCAAGCGCACGAACAAGCCAAGCTGGCCAGACAGGCGCGCGAAACACCCGGTGCACGGATCGAACGTGAGGCTGCCGAACGGGTGGCGCTGGAATTCCCAGTGCCCGAACAGTCTCAGCTACGGGAAGCCGCCGATACTGGGGAACAGGCGGCCCGAGAGGCAGCCGACGCCGCCAGCTTGGAGCGTGCAGCAGCCGACGCCCGCAGAGCGGAGGAGAAAGCGCGCGAAGAAGCTCGCACTGCCCGCGAGGCAGCCGACAACAAAGGACGCGCGGGAGAACTGGCACGCCTCCAAGCCCGGGGAGTGCCGCCGGAAGTGGTGAAGCTTCTCGAACTCGGCCAAGCGCAACCACCATCAGCGGCGGTGCGGGAGCCACCTGGTCATGCGCCAGGCGTTGTGCGTGGCGGCACTGGGCAAGGGCAGGAACGCTCACGTGAAATATCTCGCGACCGATAACCGACTTCCGCCGCTGCTCACAGCGCCGCCCTTGCCTCAGGAGGTGGGTCCAACCGATTTCATCGCTCAGAAGCCAATCTGGCGGCACGTTCCTGTGTGGGCTAAAGACCTCCCCTGGCAATGGTGACCCACTCCGAGGCATACGGGCCAATATTCATGCAGGCAGGGAGAGGGGGCCTTGGAATGCGTATACGGGGAGAACAACCGAGTGGTGCGGTGCTGTGTAGTCGTGTGGGAGAGGGGTCCCTGGGGCTGGTCGTTGAAGTCGAGTCGTGGCGTAAGGGAGACACCCAGGTGGATAGTGGGATCGGATCATTCGATCTGCGACACACTAACGACACGTTTTCAGTGAATGCGAACCGGATTCGATGGGAAGCGGCCTGTACAGCATTCCGTTGAGTTCCGCTGGTAGCGAGAACTATTAAGAATTGTTGCTACCCGTCTGCTGCGCCTGATCGGTAACAGAAGGTCAGGGGTTCGAATCCCTTCGGGCGCACGCAGGTACAAGGCCCCTCGGATACACAAAGGGGGGCTTCTCGCATCTCTGAGGACACTATTTGACGACAATGTCACTCGACAGTGCGTCCATGCCCGTCACCGCACCGCCCTGCAACGGCGTCGATGGCGTCCATGTAGGTGCGCGTCGTCACGGTGATCGAACTGTTCCGCTATTTCCAGGCGGGGAGGTCCGGCAGCTCGCCGGTGAGGTCGGGGCCGGGGCTGCGGCCGAGTAGCCAGGCGGCGAGGGAGGAGGCGGGGCCGGAGATGGTGTGGGTGGCGGGGGTGGGGCCGATGGTGGCGGTGAAGTCGGAGTCTGTGGCGTGGAGGGTGAAGGGGGCGAGGGGGGTGTCGGTGGTGAGGCGGGTGAGGTCGGCGGTGGCCTGGGGGAGGATTCGGGTGACGAAGGGCGCGGGCCAGTGGGCGGGGGTGTAGCCCGCGTTCAGATCGACGTGGTGGATTTCGACCTCTTGCAGGCGCATCCAGAGGACTTCGGTCGCGGGTATGGGGCGGCCCTGGCGGGTGCGGACCTGGGCTTGCCAAGCGTCGTCGGTGAGTGAGCGGGCGAGGCCGAGGAAGCGGGTGGCGGCGGCCTCGTTGTCGGCGAGTTGTTCGGAGAGCGGGCGGGGCGCGCCCGCTTCGATGTCGCTGTCGCGCAGGAAAGCGCTGGCGTACTGCGGGATTTCGACGCCGGTGTGGGCCCAGAGCAGCAGGTTCACCAGGCTGTCCGCGTTGCGGGCGAGGTGGGCCATGACGTGGCCGCGGGTCCAGCCGGGCAGCGAGGAGGGTTCGGCGACGGCGTGCTCGTCGAGGCCGCGGATGGTGTCGAGCAGGCGGGTGGTCGCCTCGGCGACGGTATCGAGTTGCACGGGGGTCTGCGAGGCGGTGGTCACGGTTTCGACCCTAGCGAGAGAGAGCCCGGCTCGTCGCGAACGACGGGCCGGGTTCGTTCTGGGAACGGCTTATCCGGGGCCACGCGGAATCCGAGGGCCCGCGTGGCGTGATGGGCGCGCCCTTGCATCGGCCACCGGCGATCGCGTGTCCGGTCGGCGTACCGCGGTCGAGCACGATCAGCTCGTCGACCAGCGTGTTCGCGGGCACGTGGAGGGTGTGCGGTCGGCGCCCTACCCGGCGACGATCGCGTCGGCTTCGATCTCGACCAGCAGGGCTGGGGTGATCAAGCCCTTGATCTCGTACATGGCGGTCGCCGGACGGATCTCGCGGAACACCTCCGCGTGCGCCTTGGCGACCTCGGGCCAGCGGGTGATGTCGGTGACGAAGATGCGGGTGCGCACCACGTCGGCCAGGCTCGCGCCCGCCTCCTCCAGCGCGGAGCCGATGCGCCGCAGGGTTTCCCTCGTCTGCTCGCCGATGTCGTCGCCGCCGACGGCCGTGCCGCCGGGGGCCGAAGCGGTGGTTCCGCTGACCGCGACGACATTGCCGAGCCGGACCGCCCGCGAGTAGCCGACGAGGTCTTCGAACTCCGAGCCCGAGGAGATGTTCACGCGATCACTCATGGGCGAAAGCATCGCATGGTGGTCAGCGGAGTTCGGCTCGGCACGCTCCCGACCTTCCAAGACCACCGCCACGGCCAAGGTGATCAACCACAGCGACATCGCACCCACCTGAATCCGCTGCGCTATCCCGAGGGCGTAGTTGCCCGGCAGATTGTCGGCCACCAGCATCCAGGTCGTCGCCAGCGCGCCGATCACCAACACGACGAAGCCGAATTCGCGCAGCACCCGCCAGCGCCGGTAGCGGAACGCGGCGAGGCTGAAGGCGCACGCGGCGACCGCGATGGAGGTGACCGCCAGCGTGCTCGTCAGTGCGTGCGGCTGATGCAGTTGCGGAAACAGTTCGCTCGGGCCGCCGCACCCGCTCTCGCCGGGCGTGCAGTCGCGCAGCGGCAGCAGGACGTCGGCGATGGTCGCCGCGCCGAAGCAGAACAGCGCGATCCAGCCGACCGTCGTCATCCTCCGGCGGGGGAACAACAGCAGTCCCGCGACGGCGGCGGGCATGAGCGACACCCCGACGATCAGGTCCGCGGTCGCGAACACCTCCCGGTACGGCTTGCCCTCCGCGTCCAGTTCGCTGAGGAACGTGTCGACCGGGTCGAGGTCGATCTTCAGCGCGAACTGGAGCACCCAGGACGAATAGCAGAGCCCCGCGATCGCGATCGCCGCGGCGACCAGCACAGTTGCCGGTCGCGCCCGCCGAACGGCGATGTCCGAGCCATCCGTCACGTCCCCATTGTGCTGGTTTCTAGAGCGCGCCGGACAGCGGCGGGCCGCACACGTCACTACCATCCGGGACACAGGGTCTTGTCAGCTTCGCCCGGCACGCTGGTCGACAGCTGCAACTCGAGGAGGTCCCCATGCTCGGTTTCGCGACTGCCGCCGCCGGAATCGCGGTCATCACGGTGATGGTGATGTCCGGCTACCTGGCCGCACACGCTCCGCGTTCACTCGTGCGGGTGCGCCACCACCGCTGACAACTCGGCCTGGACGCGATCGGCCGCGCTGACGGGATCCTCGTGCTCCCAGACGCGGACCACGCGCCATCCCGCCGCGACGAGTGCCGCGTCGGTGGCCCGGTCCCTGGCCACGTTGCCCGCCAGTTTGACCGCCCACCATTCGGCGTTGTTCTTCGGATCGGTGGCGTGCTGCGGGCAGCGATGCCAGAAACAGCCGTCCACGTAGACCGCGACTCGTCGGCGTGGGAAGACCAGATCGGCGCGCCTGCGCTGACCCCGGATCGGCGCGCGGTCGACGAAGTAGCGCAGCCCGCGGCGATGCAGTTCCCGGCGCAGCGCGAGTTCGGGATCGGTGCCGGTGCGCCGCTGGCGGGCCATCCGCGCGCTGGTGGCCGCGTCGGTAGGGGGCCGGTTCATGCCGCCCAGCCGCCCATCCGATCCAAATGGCATTCCACATCGGCGAGGAAGCCGGGCGGGAAACGCAGACTGCCCATGGTGGTGCGGCGCAGGAATCCGGCCGTCGCGCGTGCGGACAGCAACCGCGCGTCGGTGAGGAAGTGGGCCAGGTCCTCGTACGGCTCGTGCACCGGCCAGGTCGAGACCGGCACCCGGTAGGCCGTACCGGCGCGCCCCCACGCCGCGACCGGCCACGGCGTGCCCGGCGCCAGCGGCTGATCCCCGGAGATCGGGTCGAGCGGAGCGGCCAGCCGCGATCCCACCCAGGCCGCCATCCGCACGCTCACCGCGTTGCCGACCAGCTTCCAGCGGTGGCCCTTCCGGATGCCTGGCATCTCGGTGGCGGGTGCCGTCCAGCCAGGGTCGAAGCCCTGGAGTCGTTCGGCGTCCGAGATCCCCGGCGTGACGATCTCCCCGGAGGGCAGCCGTACCGCGGGCGGGCTGGCGATGCCGAGCGCGGAGCCGCCCTTCAGCGTCGGAACCGCGTTCACCGCCCAGCCCAGTCCGCGGACCCCTTCGGTCCAGTAGAAGCCGCACGGATCGACCTCGGGATCGCCGATCACGCGGGGACCGGCGTCCTCGCCGAACAGCACCCCGCGCGGGTCCTCGGTGCGGGAAGCCAGCATCAGCACCCGCTGGCGGCGCTGGGGCAGGCCGAAGGCGCGGGCGTCCACGACGCGGTAGGCCCAGGTGTAGCCGAGTTCGTCGAGCGCGCCGGTGATGTGCCGCATCGCCGCGCCGCGCCCCAACTGGAGCATGAAAGGCACGTTCTCGATCAGGAGCCAGCGTGGGCCGCGCTTGCGGCGCACCAGCCGGAACACTTCGTCGACCAGACCCGAGCGCGTGCCGGTGATGCCCGCGGTGCGCCCCGCCTGGGACAGGTCCTGGCACGGGAATCCCGCCGCGACCAGTTCCGTCCCCGCCGGGATCGCCCGCAGCCGGGTGATGTCGGAATGCAGGGGCACGTCCGGGAAACGGGCGGCGAGCACCCCTTGGGCCCCGGGCTCGATTTCGCACAGCAGCTCGGTGTGCCAGCCGTGCCTGCCGAGGCCGAGCTCGAGTCCGCCGATCCCGGCGAACAGCCCGACCATCCGCGCGCCCGTCAACGACCTTCCCTTTCTCGCGTCCACACCGGACGCCGCCCGCGCGTCCAGTGCCCGGGAGCAGGTTACTCGAGTCGTCCGAGGCGATACCCGAACACGCGACCATCGGTCTCGGCACCTGGTACGGTCCGCGTGTCACGCAGTGCGATCCGTGCGCATTTCCAATAATGCACAAGGGTGGTCGCACAGGGACGTGATGACCGGCCGTTCCGCCTGCGCTCCAGTGCTATCCGTGCGGGCCGCCCACGATCCTGGTGGCGCGCTCGCATTGCTTCTGCTCGACGACGTTCCAGAGCGACGCTAGGGAAAGTGAGCGAAACATGCAGATGCCTTCCACCAGAAACGGACAGTTTCCCCCCGTTGTGGTCACCAGCCTCGCGGCGACCACCTCCCTCGCGGGTGACGTGGATTCCACGTGGAAGGGCTTGCTCAACGGCGACAGCGGTATCGACGTCCTGGAAGACGATTTCATCGACGAATTCGAACTGCCGGTGCGCATCGGCGGCCATCTCGAGGTCCCACCCGCGACGTATCTGGACGTGGCGGAGGCCCGCAGGCTCGCCTACGTGGAACAGTTGGCCGTCGTGCTCGGGCGTGAGGTCTGGCGCAACGCGGGCAGTCCCGAGGTGGACAAGCACCGTCTGGCGGTGTCGATCGGCACGGGGCTCGGCGGCGCGGAGGCGATGATCCACGCTCGGGACAAGCTGCGGAACGGGGGTTACCGCAAGGTGTCGCCGTACACCGTGCAGGCCGTGATGCCGAACGGCGCCGCCGCCTGCGTCGCGCTGGAACTCGGGGCGCGTGCCGGGGTGACGACGCCGGTGTCGGCCTGTTCCTCCGGTGCGGAGGCGATCGCCGGCGCGTGGCGGGCGATCGTCATGGGTGACGCCGACATGGTGGTCACCGGCGGTGTGGAGGGTTCCATCCAGGCCCTCGCGATCGCGGCGTTCAGCATGATGCGCGCGATGAGCACCCGCAACGACGCGCCGAAGAGCGCCTCACGTCCGTTCGACGCCGAGCGGGACGGCTTCGTCTTCGGTGAGGCGGGCGCGCTGATGGTGCTGGAGACCGAGGAGCACGCCAGAGCGCGCGGCGCGACCATCCACGCCCGGCTGATGGGCGCGGGCATCACCTCCGACGGCTTCCACCTGGTGGCGCCCGACCCGGAGGGCACCGGGGCCGCGCGTGCGATGACCCGGGCGATGCGCACGGCGGGTCTGGCCAAGACCGATGTCACGCACGTCAACGCGCACGCGACCGCCACTCCGATCGGTGACACGGCGGAGGCGCGCGCGATCAGCCAGGCAGTGGGCAACCACGCGTCGGTCTACGCGCCCAAGTCGGCCCTCGGTCATTCCATCGGCGCGGTGGGGGCGCTCGAATCGGTGCTCACGGTGCTGAGCGTGCGCGACGAAATCGTTCCGCCCACGCTGAATCTGGACAATCAGGATCCGGAGATCGATCTGGACGTGGTGCACGGCCAAGCCAGGCCCGGCCGCATCGATTACGCCCTGAACAACTCGTTCGGATTCGGCGGGCACAATGTCGCGCTCGCCTTCGGACGGTACTGACCGCCAGGTGGCCGGGACACCTGCTAGCCTTCCCGGCGCTTCGTTATCGACCTGTGTTCGGTGTCATTGCACGCCCTGAGTGGCTGTGCGCTGGAAAAGGATAAGGCGATGATCGACGAAACCTTCGACGACTATCTGGACGATCAGGGCAATATCAGAATCCGCGGCGACAGGACCCTGATCGACTTCGTCGACAAGCACAGCGCGGAGAACGGCGACGAACTCGCCTACCGCTTCATCGACTACTCCCGGGAAAGGGACGGCGAGTACCACGAACTCACCTGGCGGCAGTTCGGTGTGCGCTTGCACGCGGTGGCGGCACGGCTGCAACAGGTCACCCAGCCGGGCGACCGAGTGGCGATTCTCGCTCCGCAAGGACTCGACTACGTCGTCTCGCTGTTCGCCGCGGTGTACGCGGGCACTATCGCGGTCCCGCTGTTCGATCCGGAGGAACAGGGCCACACCGACCGCTTGCACGCGGTGCTGGGCGACTGCACTCCGGCGGCGATCCTCACCTCGGGCTCCGCGGCCGGTGGTGTGCGGAAATTCTTCCGGCATCTGCCGCCGCAGCAGCGTCCGCGCATCATCGCGGTGGAGGCGATCCCCGATAGCGTCGGCGCCTCGTGGGTGCGCCCGGACATCAACATCGACAGCGTCGCCTATCTGCAATACACCTCGGGGTCGACCCGGACGCCTGCGGGCGTAGCGATCACCCATCGAGCGGTGGGCACGAATCTGTTGCAGATGATCGATGCCATCGGCGTCACCGAGCATTCGCGCGGGGTCACCTGGTTGCCGCTGTTCCACGATATGGGCCTGCTCTGCGTGATCCTGCCGACGGTCGGCGGCGGATTCATCACGATCATGTCGCCGAGCGCGTTCGTGCGGCGCCCTTATCGCTGGATCAAGGAACTGGCCGCGGCCTCCGACGGCGCCGGGACATTCGCCGCCGCACCCAATTTCGCGTTCGAACACGCCGCGGCTCGCGGCAAGCCGAAGCCGGGCGAGAAATTGGATCTGTCCAATGTGATCGGGCTGATCAACGGCAGCGAACCGGTGTCGGTGTCGTCGATGAAGAAGTTCAATGAGGCGTTCGCGCCGTACGGGTTGCCGGAGACGGCGATCAAGCCCTCCTACGGCATGGCCGAGGCGACGGTGTTCGTCTCCGCCACCCGGGCCCAGGACAAGGCGAAGGTCGTCCATGTCGACCGGACCGAGTTGAACGCCGGGCGGATGGTCGAGGTCGCCGCGGACGCCGACAACGCCATCGCGCAGGTGTCCTGCGGGTACGTCGCGCTGTCGCAGTGGGCGGTGATCGTCGACCCCGAACACGGCACCGAGCGACGGGACGGCGAGGTCGGTGAGATCTGGCTGCACGGCGAGAACATGGGCATCGGGTACTGGGGGCGCCCCGAGGAGACCGAGGCCACCTTCCGCGCGAAACTGGCCGCCCGATTGCCCGAGGGCAGCCACGCGGAGGGCACGCCGCCCGACGCCAACTGGATGCGCACCGGCGATTTCGGCGCCTACCTCGACGGCGAGCTGTACATCACCGGCCGGGTCAAGGACTTGGTCATCGTCGACGGGCGCAACCACTATCCGCAGGACCTGGAGTTCTCGGCCCAGGAATCCAGCAACGCACTGCGCCCCGGCTTCGTCGCGGCGTTCTCGGTGCCTGCCAACGAACTGCCCGCACTGGTCTTCGAGCAGGGCAGCCGCTCCGGTCTGGCGTTCGACGCCGAGGACACCTCCGAGCAGTTGGTGATCGTCGCCGAGCGCAATACCGGGGCGGGCAAGCTCGAGTCGGAGTCGGTTGCCGACACCGTGCGCGCCGCGATCGCGCATCGCCACGGCGTCATGGTCCGGGACGTGCTGCTGGTGCCCGCCGGTTCGATTCCGCGCACGTCCAGCGGGAAGATCGCCCGCCGCGCCTGCCGGGCGGCCTACCTGGAGGGCACGCTGCGCGGCGGCCACCAGCAGCAGGCGTTCCCGGACGCGCCGCAGGAGTGGGAGTCGGAGACGGCGGTCGTCGGCTAGAGGCGGGTCTCGGCCTCGTACTCGAATTCCCGGACGTCGGCGCCCACTATTCGGTCGTCGAGGTCGCCAGAGGTACCCGTGCCGCGGAAGCGTTCCACCGCGGCACGGGTGGTCCAGCGCTCGTAGACGTTCACCCGATCGGGTTCGAGTAGGTCCGCGCCGAGGCTGAAGTCCAGGCAGCCATCGCAGGCGCGGGCGAGCGCCACCACCTCCCGGCAGCTGTCGAGGTAGCGGTCGCGATCGGTGACCCGCAGATACTCGGCGACGATCAGCATGGGAGGAAGTCTAGATCTTTGCGGTTTGACCTCGAGTTCACTCGAGGTTGTTGGCTTGGCGAATGAGCGTCGCACCCGTCGCCGCGGATCTCCGGCGGCAGCCGGAAAATCGGTTGGTCGATACATGTTCCGGTGCGACCCTGGAATGTCGGACCCCGTTGCGAACATCACCGTGGGTCCCGTTCTCCGCCGCCAGTCACATACCTCGAGGGGGAGTCTTGTCTGTCGCACTGGACGTTTCGTCGGCCGAACCGGAGGCCGACAGAACGGGGCGGCCCGCCGCCACGGGCCGCCTGCATTCCCTGCGCCGATTCGGGCCGTACCTGCGTCCGCATGCCGGCGTCCTGCTCGTCGCCAGCGGCCTCGCGGTGCTGTCCGGCCTGACGGCCGTCGTCATCCCGCTGATGATCGCCCGGATCATCGACGGCCCGGTCGCCCACCGCGATCTCGCGGGCGCGCTCGGGCCGGTGGCCGCGGTCGCGGCGCTCGGCCTGGTGGAGGCCGCAGGCGTGTGGGGGCGCCGCTGGCTGATCGCCGCGCCGGCGACGCGGTTCGAGATCACGGTGCGCGCCGAGATCTTCCGCAAGCTGCAAGCGCTGTCGATCGGCAGGCACGACGCGTGGGAGTCGGGTCAGCTGCTCTCGCGAGCGATCGATGATCTGGCCACCATGCGCCGGTTCGTGTCCTTCGCGGCGCCGTTCCTGCTGGTCCACTGCGTGATCATCCCGGTCGGCCTGCTCGTGCTGATCGGGCTGAGCCCGCAGATCGGCTTGATCTTCGCGGTGATCTCGATCCCGCTGGTGATCGGCTGCATTCGTTTCGAGCGCCGATACGCGGTGGCCTCCAGGCGGTCTCAGGACCAGTCCGGCGATTTGGCCACGACGGCAGAGGAATCCGCGCAGGGCATCCGGGTGCTCAAGGCGTTCGGGCGCGGCGTGTTCTTCGGCCACCGCTTCACCGCGCAGGCGCAGGAGCTACGGCGTACCGAGCTGCTGAAAGCGCGCCTGGACGCGACGTTGTGGTCGCTCATGGTGAGCCTGCCGCAGCTGGCCATCGCGTTCGCGCTGGGGTACGGCGGGTACGCGGTGGCGCACGGCACGATGACGCTCGGCACCTTGATCGCGGGCATCACGCTGGCGACCTTCTTGCAGTGGCCGATCATCTGGACCGGCTTCCTGCTCGCCGAGCTGAACGACGCGCGCACCGCGGCCGACCGGTACTGGGAGATCATCGACACCCCCGCCGACATCACCGACCCGGCCGACCCGGTGGACCTGCCCGAGCGCATCCGCGGCGAATTGCGTTTGAACGCCGTGCGATTCGCCTTCCCCGAGGCCGAAGACGATGTGCTGCGAGAGGTGTCGTTACGGGTGCGTCCCGGCGAGACCGTGGCGCTGGTCGGCGCGACGGGAAGCGGAAAGACGGCGCTGCTCAACTTGATCCCGCGCCTGTACGACGTGACGGACGGTGCGATCACCATCGACGGCATCGACATCGCGACGATGCGAGTCGCCGATCTGCGGTCGCTGGTGTCGGTCGCCTTCGAGGATCCGGTGCTGTTCTCCGCGAGCGTGCGCGAGAACGTCGCGCTCGGCGACCCGACCGCCACCGACGCCGAGGTGCGCCGCGCCCTGGAGGTCGCGCAGGCCACCGAGTTCGTGGACGACCTGCCTTGGGGCTTGGACACCAGGATCGGCGAACAGGGCCTGAGCTTGTCCGGTGGCCAGCGGCAGCGGCTCGCACTGGCCCGCGCGGTGCTCACCGGTGCGGGCGGGGGCGAGCGCAGCCGGATCATGGTGCTCGACGACCCGCTGTCCGCGCTCGACGTGGAGACCGAGGAGCGGGTGCAGGCACGCCTACGCACCGTGCTGGCCGACGCGACGACGCTGCTGGTCGCGCATCGCCCGTCCACGGCGGCGCTGGCCGACCGGGTGGCGGTGCTCGCCGACGGACGGATCGTCGCGGAGGGCACCCACGATCAACTGCTTCGTACCAGCAGGAGCTACCGCGAACTGATGGGAGGTGAGTAGCGATGACCACGACGATCAGTGACTCGAAAGACGAAGCACCGGAGCCCGTTCCGGCACGCGAGGAAGCCGCGGCCGACTGGCGTGGCATCGCGGGCGAGGACAAAGCGGTCACCGAGACCGGAAATCTGGTGCTGGCCGGCCGCTCCCGGCGGCTGCTGCTCGACCTGGTCAAGCCCTACCGCAAGCTCACCGCGCTCGCGCTGGTGCTCATCGTGCTGGACAACGTCGCGAAGGTGTCCGCGCCGCTGTTCGTCGCGCACGCGCTGGACACCGGCATCGCGCGCGGTGTCGAGGGGAACTGGGGGCCGCTGGCCGGGAGCGTGGCCGGTTACCTCGGCTCGGTCCTGCTCGGCGTGGTCTGCACGTACTCCTTCCTGCGGGTGTCCGGCAGGCTCAGCCAGAGCGTGCTGTTCGACCTGCGGGTCCGCGCGTTCACGCACGTGCAGCGGCTCAGCGTCGCCTTCCACGAGAAATACACCTCCGGCAAGGTGGTGGCGCGGCTCACCGGCGACATCGAGACGCTCCAGGATCTGCTGGAAAGCGCCCTCAACCAGGCGCTGAGCGCGATCCTGTCGGTGCTCACCATCGCGGCGCTGCTGATCTACCTGGATCAGGCTCTCGCGGCGATCGTGCTGGTCGGATTCGTCCCGCTGGTGATGGTCACCCGGTGGGCGCAGCGCAGGCAGCGAGCGGGCTACCGGCGCACGCGCGCCGCGATTGCCAAGGTGGTCGTGCAGTTCGTCGAGTCGATGGGCGGCATGCGGGCGGTGCAGGCGTTCCGCCGGGAACAGCGCAACGAGTCGGTGCTCGCGATCGAGGACTCCGAATACCGCCAGGCGACCACCGCGGCGATGCGCGGCATGGGCGACTACGCCGGGCTGACCAAGCTGCTCGGCAACCTGACCACGGTCACCGTCATCGTGGTCGGCGCTTGGCGGGTGATCGAGGGTGACCTCGCGGTCGGCGTGCTCGCGGCCTACCTGCTGTACCTCAACGAGTTCTACGGGCCGCTGGACGAACTGGCGCAGGTGTTCAACGCCTACCAGTCCGCGGCGGCCGCGCTGGAGAAGATCTCGGGCGTGCTCGAGGAGGAGCCGTCGGTTCCCGAGCCCGCGCGGCCGGTGGCATTGGAGAAGGCGTCGGGCGCGGTGCGCATGGAGAAGGTGTGGTTCGGTTACTCGTCCGCGCGGACGGATGCCCACACGGCGCCGTCCACCGAACCGGGTGAGCCCGATCGGCGGGCGCGACCGGTGCTGCCGGAGTTCACCCTGGACATCCCGGCCGGGCAGGTCATCGCGCTGGTGGGTGCGACCGGTGCGGGCAAGTCGACGCTGGCGAAGCTATTGACGCGGTTCTACGACCCGTCCGGCGGCACGGTCACCCTGGACGGCGTCGACCTGCGCGAGGTGTCCGACGCCGACCTGCGCCGCAACGTGGTGATGGTCACCCAGGAGTCCTACCTGTTCTCCGGTTCGGTGGCCGACAACATCCGGTTGGGCAGGCCCGAGGCCACCGACGCGGAGGTGTTCGCGGCGGCGCGCGCCGTCGGCCTGTACGACTTCGTGCAGGCGCTGCCCGAAGGCTTCGGCACCGACGTGCGCAAGCGCGGCGGCAGGCTCTCGGCGGGGCAGCGGCAGCTGGTGGCGTTCGCGCGGGTGTTCCTCGCCGACCCGGCTGTGATCGTGCTGGACGAGGCCACCTCGAGCCTGGACATCCCCAGCGAACGGCTGGTGCAGCGGGCGCTGGAGACCGTGCTGCGCGGGCGCACGGCGGTGATCATCGCCCACCGGCTGTCCACGGTGGCGATCGCGGACCGGGTGCTGGTGCTGGAATCCGGCCGGATCGTCGAGGACGGCGCGCCGGACGCCCTGATCGCGGGCAGCGGTCGGTTCGCGGGCCTGCACGCGGCGTGGCGGGAGTCGCTGGTGTGATGAGCACTCGACCCCGTGCTGGCTGCACTGGCCGGGTAGTGGTGCAGGCGGTGCACGGCCTGGGTGGGATCGGCAAGAGCACCCTGGTCGCGCACTGGGCCGCGACCCGCCCCCACGGGCATCGCCCGATCGTGTGGATCACCGCCGATGCCTCCACCGGTGTACAGCAGGGGTGGCGAAGTTCGCTGCGGGGCTGCAACCCGTGCTAGCTCACGCGTTGGAGGTCGAAGTCGAGCGGGTCTTCACCGATAAGGCATCCGGCAAGAACTCCGCGCGTCCCGCCCTCGAGGAAATGCTCGGCTTCGTCCGCGACGGCGACACCGTGATCGTGCACTCCATGGATCGCCTCGCCCGCAATCTCGATGACCTCCGCCGCCTGGTCCGCGTCCTGACCGACAAGGGTGCACGGGTCGAATTCATGAAGGAGAACCTGACCTTCACCGGGGAGGACTCTCCCATGGCCGATCTGCTGCTGTCGGTGATGGGTGCCTTCGCCGAATTCGAACGCGCCCTGATCCTGGAACGGCAGCGGGAAGGGATCGCCGCGGCCAAAGCCCGTGGTGCCTACAAGGGCCGCAAGCCCGCCCTCACCGCTGAGCAGGTTGTGCAACTGCGCGCCCGTGCTGCCGCAGGCGAACCGAAAGCCGCACTCCACAGCCACAGCGGATGCGGCATGACCGCCGCAACCACGTACTCTAACCCGGCCTGAACACCCCCATGGAAAGCGAGCACCACACCGTGTCGATCACCGCCGACAGAACCGCCCTCACCGACCCCGCCCGGCTAGCTGCGGTACGCCGTTACGAGATCCTCGACGCTCCAACCGACGGCCAGTTCGACACCATCGCGGCGACCGCCGCAGCGGTGTGCGGCACCCCGATCGCCACGGTCAGCATCGTCGACGCCGACCGGGTCTGGTTCGCCGCGGCCAAGGGACTGGATGGTGTCGCGCAGGTCGGCACGGAACCGGGACTGTGCGCGTCGGCGTTCTGCGCCGAGGGCCCGTACGTGGTCAACGACGCGGCCACGGATCCGCGCACCCTCGATCATCCGTTGGTACGTGGTGAGTTGGGGCTGCGGTTCTACGCCGCCGCCCCGATCGTCACCTCCGACGGGCACCACCTCGGCACCGTTACCGCAATCGACGCCATGCCTCGGGAGTTGAGCGAGGTGCAGAGGACCGTGCTCGGCTATCTCGCCGACCAGGTCGCGCAGCACCTGGAGCTGCGCCTGGCCACCATCAAGGCGGTACGCGCCGAACGCCAGTTGCGCGACGATGCCGAGCAACGCGCCGCTGCCGCCGCCGAGCTCGCCGACCGGATACGAGCCGCGGCTGCCGTACAGGCCACCACGCCGCACCCTGAGCACTGCCAGCTCGGCGGCACCGCCGGCTGCACCGCGTCGGCCGAGCTGAAGATCGCCGATTCGTGGGGCGACTCGGCCTGGGGCTGCACCACCCACGTCGAAGAGGCCATCATCAACGTCCGTTCGGTGTTCATCGCCAACGAGGAACTCGGTGGCCTGGCCGCCTACCGCAACCGCTGACCGTCACCACGAACCAACCTCCCGGCCCCGTGCGGCACCGGCA
>NZ_BAFZ01000002.1 GCF_000308575.1 Nocardia exalbida NBRC 100660
GTTCGCGCACGTTGCCGGGCAGATCGGCGGGCATCGGAGGCGGTGTCTCGCGCACGTGCTTCATCGCGACGGTGATCGCGCCGTCGCCGGTGAACGGCCGCTGCCCGGCCAGCACTTCGTAACCGACCACGGCGAGTGAGTACACGTCGCTGGCCGCGGTGGCGTCCTCGCCGACCGCCTGTTCCGGTGCGATGTACTGGGCGGTGCCCATCACCATGCCGGTCTTGGTCACCGGGGAGGCGTCCACCGCTTTGGCGATACCGAAGTCGGTGATCTTCACCTGGCCGGTCGGCGTGACCAGGATGTTGCCCGGCTTCACGTCACGGTGCACCACGCCCGCGCGGTGCGCCACGTCCAGCGCGCGCCCGGTTTGCTCGAGCAGATCGAGTCCTTGGGCCACCGACAGCCTGCCGAGCCGGTTGAGCACGGTGTTCAGCGGCTCGCCCTGGACGAACTCCATGACGAGGTAGGCGATCTCGCTGCCCTGCGGGTCGATGGTCTCGCCGTAGTCGTAGATGCCCGCGATGCCGGAGTGATTCAGCTGGGCGGTGGTCTTCGCCTCGGTGCGGAATCGATGCCGGAACGTCGGGTCGGCCGAGAACTCCGATTTCAGCACCTTGACCGCGACCCTGCGGTCGAGCCTGGTGTCCAGCGCTTCCCAGACCTGGCCCATGCCGCCGGTCGCGATCAGTCGCTGCAGCCGGTATCGGTCGGCGATCATCGCACCGTTGTTCAGCATCGAGGTCCCCGTACCTTCACTCGCACATCCATATCGTTCAGCCCCCTCGAAGACCGGCGTCCAGAACCGCGCGAGCCACCGGCGCGGCGACCGAGCCACCGGTCGCGGCAAGCGCCCGGTCCCCACCGTTCTCCACGATCACCGCGATGGCGATCTTCGGGTTCTGGGCGGGGGCGAACGCGATATACCAAGCGTGCGGCGGCGTGTTACGCGGGTTGGTCCCGTGTTCCGCGGTGCCGGTCTTGGACGCGATTTGATAGGGGGTCTGGCCACCTCCGGAGGTGTTGCTCTCCGACGCGATCATCAAGTTGGTTAGGGTCGACGCTACATCGGCGCTGACGGCTTGGCCGACCGAGACCGGCTTGGTCTTGGTCAGCTCGCTCAGATCCGGGCGCTGCAACTGATCGACCAGGTACGGCTCCATCCGGACGCCGCCGTTGGCGATGGTCGCCGCGACGACCGCGTTCTGCAAGGGGGTCAGCGCCACGTCGCGCTGCCCGATGCTGCTCTGCGCCAGAGCGGCGTCGTCGGAGATCGTGCCGACGGTGCTCTCCGCCACCGGCATCGGGATCCCCCGGTGCGGGCCCACACCGAACGCGGCCGCCTCGTCCTTGAGGTCCGCGGCGCCCACCTTGATGCCGAGTTCGGCGAACGCGGTGTTGCACGAGCGCCGGAACGCCTCGAACAACGAAGCGGTCGGATTCGGACCGCAGGTGGTGCCGTTGTAGTTCTCCATCGGAGTGCTGGTGCCGGGCGGTGTGAAGGTCGGGGCGGCGGTGAACTGGTCGTCGGGGGTCGCGACGCCGTTGGCCAGCGCGGCCGCGGTGACCACGACCTTGAATGTGGACCCGGGCGGGTAGGTCTGTGAGATAGCGCGATTCAACATGGGGTGGTTCGGATCCGCGCTCAGCGTTTCCCACGCCTGGGTGCCACGCGCGCCGTCGTGCCCGGACAGCAGGTTCGGGTCGTAGCTCGGCGTGGACACCATGGTGAGGATCTTGCCGGTGCTCGGCTCGATGGCCACCACCGAGCCGGTGTAGCCCTTGCTGGTCATCTGGTCGTAGGCGACCTTCTGCATCAGCGGGTTGAGCGTGGTGAGCACGTTGCCGCCGCGCGGGTCCCGGCCGGAGATCAGGTCGACGAGACGGCTGCCGAACAGCTGACTGTCGGAGCCGTTGAGCACCGAATCCTCGGCGCGCTCCAATCCGGTGCTGCCGTACTGCATCGAGTAGAAGCCGGTGGCAGGCGCGTACGCCTCCGGCTCGCTCGGGTAGGCGCGCAGGTACTTGTAGCGATCGTCGGTCGCGATCGAGCTGGCCAGCACGGTGCCGCCCGCCGAGATCTGCCCGCGCTGGCGGGCGTATTCGTCCAGCAGCACCCGGGAGTTGCGTGGATCCGAGCGCAGGTCGTCGGCCTTGATCACCTGCACGTAGGTGGCGTTCGCCAGCAGTGCGACGACCATCACCATCACCGCGACCGCGACTCGGCGTAGTGGAGTGTTCATGTCAGCGGCCCCGCATCCGGTCGTCCCCCGTCGCGGCGCAGCAGTTCGGTCTGCGCGTCGGCGATCGGCGCCGGTTCCTTCTTACGCACCGGGGCGGGTGCGCGGGCGGCGTCGGAGACCTTGATCAGCAACGCCAGCAATGCGTAGTTGGCCAACAGCGAGGAGCCACCGTAGGACATGAACGGAGTGGTGAGACCGGTCAGCGGAATCAGCTTGGTCACACCCCCGACCACGACGAACAGCTGGATCGCGATGGTGAACGACAGACCGGCCGCGAGCAGCTTGCCGAAGCTGTCGCGCACCGCGAGGGCGGTGCGCAGCCCGCGCACCACGAACACCAGGAACAGCATCAGCACTGCGGCGAGCCCGATCAGGCCGAGCTCCTCGCCGATCGTGGTGACGATGAAGTCGGTCTTGGCGAAGGGCACCTGGCTGGGCCTGCCGCTCCCGAGGCCGGTTCCGGCGAGACCGCCGGTGGCCAGGCCGAACAGTGACTGCGAGATCTGATAGCCGGTGTTGTTGTAGTCGTCGAACGGGTGCAGCCAGGTCTCCACCCGGACCCGCACGTGACCGAACAACTGGTAGGCGAAGATGAATCCGAGTGCGAGCAGCCCGCCGCCGATGACCAGCCAGCCGACCCGTTCGGTGGCGATGTAGAGCATCACGAGCACCGTGCTGAAGATCAGCAGCGAGGTACCGAGATCCTTCTCGAACACCAGCACGCCGATGCAGACGATCCAGACGGCCAGGATCGGGCCGAGGTCGCGGCCGCGCGGGAACTCCATGCCCAGGACGTGACGCCCGGCGGCGGTGAAGATCTCGCGCTTGGCCACCAGCACCGAGGCGAAGAAGATGATCAGCAGGATCTTCGCGAACTCACCCGGCTGGACGCTGAACCCGGGCAGCCGGATCCAGATCTTCGCGCCGTTGGTCTCGGAGAACGCGCTGGGCAGCAGCGCCGGGATGGCCAGCGCGACGAGGCCGATGAGGCCGAGGGTGTAGCTGTAGCGGGCGAGCGTGCGGTAGTCGCGCAGGGCGATCAGCAGGGTGATGAACACCAGTGTGCCCAGCGCGGTCCACAGGATCTGCTGATTGGCGTCGGGGGAGGGGGTCGCCCACGAGTTGTAGGCGGCGGTCTGCTGGTCGGCCAGGTCGAGCCGATGGATCAGCACGAGACCGAGTCCGTTGAGCAACGCGACGATCGGCAGCAGCAGCGGGTCGGCGAACGGGGCGAACCGACGCACGGCCAGGTGCGCCACCGCGAACAGCGCCAGGTAGGCCAGACCGTACTTGGCGATATCCCAGGTGATCGACTGTTCTTGACTGGCCTCGACCAGGAAGAGGGACACGGTGGTGATGACTGCTGCCGCCCCGAGCAGCAGCAGTTCCGCGTTTCGTCTGGTGCTCGGCGGTGGCGCGGGAGCGAAGCCGCCCGGGGGACTGGGAAAAGCCCCAGCCGACGGCGGTGCCGGCGCGGACATCAGTCCGTCACCCGGCAGTTCTCCCCCGTGGTCTGGGGATTGGGCGAGGTGCTCGACGGCGTGGCAGGAGCCTCCGACTTGGTCGGCGTCTTGATCTCGGTGCCCCTGGCGTCACCCTGTTCCGGTGCAGGCACCGGTGCCGGTGCAGGCGCGGGTGTGGTGGTGACCGGTGCGGGCGGAGCGCCGTTGGGCGCGGGCGGTGTGGGCTCGGCGGACGGGACGACTCCCGGCTGCGGCGCCGATTCCTTGACCGGGCACGGCGGCAGCAGTTCTCGCTGAGCGAGATAGGTCATCGAGTCCCTGGCCTTGTCCAGCGAACCGGGCGGCAATCCCTTGTCCACCTGGTCACGGCCGGTCTGCTTCAGATCACTGACCTTCAGCGGCTTGCACGAGGAGGGCGAATCCGCGCCGGGCTCGGACAGGGTGAGTTCACCGTTGCGGGTCACGCACCCGACCAGGTTCACGTCATGGATCGAATAGCCGAGGATCGACCCGGGCAACCCGCGCAGGATCACCACCGAACCGTCGTCGGCGCCGACGTAGTAATTGCTGCGGATCATCTTGTAGCCGACCACGAGCCCCACACAGACGGCGGCGACGAGCGCCAGCGCGAGCACGATCCAGCGCAGCCGGTGCGACTTCTTCGCGGGCGGCTCGGGCGCGGCGGCGGCCCGGCGCGGCGCCGAGCGCGGCGGACGCAGGGCGGAGGCCCGGCCCGCGGCGGTGTTGGGCGGAGGAGTGTCCTCGTCGACGCCGGACGCGGCGCCCGCCACGATCGGGTGGCTCTGGCCGTAGTCCAGATCGATGACGTCGGCCACGACGACGGTCACGTTGTCCGGACCGCCGCTGCGCAACGCCAGCTCGATGAGCCGGTCGGCGCACTCGTCGGTGGTGCCCTCGCGCATCGTGTTCGCGATGGTCTCGTCGCTGACCACGTCCGAGAGACCGTCGGAGCACAGCAGGTAGCGGTCGCCTGCGCGCGATTCGCGCATGATCAGCGTCGGCTCGATCTCGTTGCCGGTGAGCGCGCGCATGATCAGCGAACGCTGCGGGTGCGTGTGCGCCTGCTCCGGTGTGATCCTGCCCTCATCGACCAGCGACTGGACGAATGTGTCGTCCCGGGTGATCTGGGCCAGCTCGCCGCCGCGCAACAGATAGGCGCGAGAGTCGCCGATGTGCACGAGGCCGAGTTTCTTGCCCGCGAACAGGATTGCCGTGAGCGTGGTGCCCATGCCGTCGAGCTCGGGCTCCTCCTCGACCTGATCGGCGATGGCGGCGTTGCCTTCTCGGGTCGCCGCGTCGAGCTTGCCGAGCAGATCGTCGCCGGGTTCGTCGTCGTCGAGGTGGGCGAGCGCGGCGATCATCAACTGGGACGCGACTTCTCCCGCGGCATGGCCACCCATGCCGTCGGCGAGTGCGAGCAGCCGGGCGCCCGCGTACACGGAGTCTTCGTTGTTGCCTCGGACGAGACCACGGTCGCTGCGCGCTGCGTAGCGGAGAACAAGTGTCACGATCGCAGCTCGATCACTGTTTTGCCGACACGAACAGGCGTGCCGAGTGGAACACGGACGGCGGTGGTGACTTTCGCGCGATCGAGGTAAGTGCCGTTCGTCGAGCCGAGGTCTTCCACGTACCAGTCGTCACCACGCGGAGACAGTCGCGCATGCCTGGTCGAGGCGTAATCATCGGTGAGTACCAGCGTGGAGTCGTCCGCACGCCCGATCAGCACCGGTTGGGTGCCGAGCGAGATGCGGGTGCCGGCGAGTGAACCCTGAGTCACCACAAGAAATTTGGCGCCCTTCTGGCCCCGGCTGAAGGAAGGCAGCACCGCGGAACCGCGTGCGGCCCTGGGCTGAATCCGAATGCCGGATGCCGCGTAGATGTCGCTGCGCAACGTGCGCAGCACAGCCCACACGAACAACCACAACAGCAGAAGGAACCCCGCACGGGTCAGTTGCAGGATCAGTCCCTGCACGGCGCTCCACCTCCTGTTCGACCGTGTACGTCGGTGCCGTAGGTGCGGTTCGACCACCCCCACCAGCCTGCTGGTCTTGCCGGCCCCGGTATCGGCGCCGCGCGTGTGTAGGCAGCATCATAGGGCCGTCGGTCGAGTTCGATCACGATACGGCCGACGAATCCCTCGAGAGCCATGTCGTGACCTGCACCGCGAGCTTACGGGATCAGACGATACGGATCAGGATCTCGGAGTGCCCGGCACGGATGACGTCGCCGTCGGCGAGCTGCCAGTCCTGCACGGGGGAGCCGTTCACCAGGGTGCCGTTGGTGGAGCCGAGGTCGGACAACATCGCGGTCTGCCCGTCCCAGCGCACCTCGATGTGCCTGCGCGACACGCCCGTGTCGGGCAGGCGGAAGTGCGCGTCCTGGCCGCGGCCGATGATGTTGCTGCCTTCCCGCAGCTGGTAAGTCCGGCCGCTGCCGTCGTCCAGCTGGAGGGTCGCCGAGTAGCCCGAACCGGCCTGCGGCGCGGCGCCGTAGCCCTGGCCGCCCGCGTAAGCCTGCGGCGCGCCGTATCCGGGTTGCTGCGAATACGCCTGACCGTAGCCGCCCTGGTCGTCCTGACCGTAGCCACCTTGATCGGCGTAGCTCTGATCGCCGTAGCTCGGATCGGTGTATCCCGACTGCCCGTATCCGGGCTGACCATAGCCTGGCTGGCCGTAGCCCGGCTCGGCGTAGCCCTGCTGGCCGTAACCGGCATCGCTGTAGCCCTGCTGGCCATAGGCTTGGTCGGCGTAGCCCTGCTGGCCGTAGCCCTGGTCGCCGTAGCCTTGCTGGCCGTAACCGCGTTCGGCGTAGCCGCCCTGCTGGCCGTAGCCCGGCTCGCCGTAACCGGCTTGCTGGCCGTAGCCGGATTCGCCGTAACCCTGCTGCCCGTAGCCCTGACCGCCCTGGCCACCCTGGGGGTAGTCGTAGCCGTTCTGGTAATCGCCGTAACCCTGCTGTGCGTCCGGAGCCTGGTAATCCGCCCCGTACGCGCCACCGCGGCCGTAGTCGTCGCGGTACGCGCCGTTCTGCGCACCGCCGCGACCGGCAGGCGGTGGAGCGTACCCGCGGTTGCGTGGATCGGACTCCGCGGGCTCACGGCTCGGGTCGTAGCCTGAGTTCTGCGTCATGGGGCCAGCTCCTGGTTGCGGGTTTGCAGGTCGTTGTGGCGGTGATTCGGGGCCGCGAGCCGCGCCGGCTCTGTGGCCGGCGTCGGGATCGACGCGGCCACTCGCCCTGAACTGTCCGGTGTGCAGCGTAGGTGATGCCTCGAACGCCACGTGTACTTCGCCGTAGGTCTGCCAGCCTTGTTCGCGGATGTAGTCCTGCAGGTGTTTGGCGAACGCGCGGGTGGTGAGGTCGTGGTCGGCGTCCAACTGCTGGTGATCGGAGGAGTTGATCGTGATCACATAGCTGTTGGGTGCCAGCAGATGCCCTCCGCCCACGTCTTGGACATGATCGGCGGCCTCGCGTTGCAGCGCCGCCTCCACCTCCTGGGGCACGACACTGCCGCCGAACACTCGGGCGAACACGTCACCGACGGCGCCTTGCAGGCGACGCTCGAATCGCGAAACGATGCCCATCAAGGCCTCCCTTCGGTGCGCGTCTCTTCCTGATTCGTAACAACGACACGCGTGTATGGCGTGTCGTTAATCGACCACGTTCATTGCATGATATCCACGATCGTCCACACCTGTAACTCTTGGCGACGGCCTCGGGTTCCCGGGGCTGTCCAGCCCCCCGGTCAGGCCTCTGAAATGGCGATTTCGTATCCGGCGCGAGGCCGTGATACTGTCTCCCAGTCGCTCGGGCGAGTGGCGGAATGGCAGACGCGCTGGCTTCAGGTGCCAGTGTCCTTCGGGACGTGGGGGTTCAAGTCCCCCTTCGCCCACAGACGGGAAAGCCGCGTATCGGATTGGTACTGATACGCGGCTTTCCCTATTTTCGTGTTACGAAACGCTGCGCTCGGCCCGCGTCGGTCAGTGCCCTCCCACAGCGGGTAATACTCCGAGCTGCTGAAGGAACCCCAGCACGTCCTTGTCGGACCACTTCTCGGCGATCTTGCCGTCCGCGATCCGGTGGATCGCGGTGCCGGTCATCGTCAATTCGTTTCCGGTCGCCGGTATCCCCGGTAGGTCCCCGGTATGGCGGCCGTACGCGGTGAGTCGTGTCACGACCCGGTCGCCCTCCGCGAGCTGATCCTCGATCACGTGCCTCCCGGGAGTGGCGTCCCAGAACATGCGAAAGGCCTGTTTGAGGCCCTCGCGGCCGGTGGCGAGGCCGGGAAACGGCGGCGGCGAGTGGTCGAGGTAATCCTCCGCGACGAGGTCGTCCATCGCGTCGACGTTCCCCGCGTCGATCTCCTGATAGAACCGGCGGACCAGCGCCTTGTTGGCTTCCAGCGACATGATCGACCTTCCTGCTCGGGTGCCGGGCGGCGAACGGCCGTTGTGTACCCGAGTGTCGCGCCGCGCGGACAGCAACTTCTACCAACAGAGCTCACAATATCGAAAAAGCATGTCGGCGAACTGTTGGCAAAGATTCCTGCTCGGCTGTCAGGCCACCGGGGCGTGGCGATCGAGGAAGCGCTGCTCGAACCCGGCGATGAACTGCGCCTGATCGACTGCCGAAGACGAGTGCGCGAACTCGCCGTCGTCGGCGACGTAGAAGACCGCCCGGCGGGCCTGAGCGTTCGCGGGCACGTGCACCATCCAGCCGAAGCGGAAGCGCTCGGCGCTCAGCTGCGACAGCGGATACCCGGTGGTGTCCAGCTGCCGTCCGGTGATGTAGTCCCGTACCCGGCCGATCGCCTGTGCGGCGGGCATCGGCTCGGGCACGGTGGACAGCAGCCCGGCCGCCGAGAACTGATAGAGCGCGCCGTCGATGTCATAGCGGCCGTCATCGGCGAATACGGCGACCAGCGCCGATCGCGTCACCCTTCCTGTCTCGGCCGCGGACAACAACGCGTCTATAGCCTCCGGCGCGTCCCTTCCCGCGCTGTTCGCGAGCAGACCCGCCACGATCTTGATCGCCGTCTCCCGGGTCCACATGCCCGGCACGGCGGGCGCGCACTCCTGTGCGGGCGGTGACTGCCCCCGGTACCAGCGCCCCGCTTCCCACCAGTAGCAGAACGACAGCAGGCCGGATGCCGCCCGCGGGTTCAAGACCGGGTCGGCCACCCAGTCCGGCGCGCCGCTGTACAACTGCGGCATCGGTGCGCCCGCGTTGTACACCGCGGCCAAGGTCGGCGCGTTCCACACACCGCCGGACAACACGGCCCGCCCGGCCGGGAGCGCATGCAATGTCGATCCCCCGCGCGCGGTGCCTTCGAATACGCCTACCCAGGGCAGCATCCGCGGGCCCCATTCCGACCGCGCCGCCACGAAGGCCGCGGCGATCGTCGTCCAACGCGACCACATCTGCGGGAACGGCGGGAACTCGTTCTCCGCGAGTACCGCCCACACCTGTTCGGCCCGGTCGGCGCGCGCCTGGGCGGCGGCCTGCTGCGGGGTGCGCCGCTGCCGGTCGCCATGGCCGATGTACGCGGCCAACCACACGGGCACCTTCGCGCGCGGATACGCCGCGAGGTCGGCGCGGTACGCCTCCGGCACGAACAGTTGACCGTCCGGGAAGGGCTCGTCGCCGTAGTCGTACGCGACTTCGATCCGGCCGGAACTCGTCATTGCCAGCAGCAGACGCCACCAGGGTTCCGCGCCGGAGCCGGCCGAGATCGCACGGTGCTCCCGGACGATGGCAAGCACCGGCTCCGGCGGGTCTACCCGTATCGCCTGTTCGCCAACGGCATACACGAGGTGGGCGATCTCACCCACCACCGTGACAGCGAACGCCGCGTCCACCCGCTGCCACCCCGTCGGCGCGTGTGCCGCCAGCGCACGAGCGAGCGGGTGTTCGACGGTCAGCCCACCGGGTTCGTCTGCCACGCCGTCCTCCGTATCGATGTCGAGCCATTGGTCTCGCCGCCCATCGCCGAGTGAGCAATGCGCGTCGGCGGTGGCAGCGGACGTCGAAGATAGCCCGGGGTGCGGCATGCTCTCACGGTTGCCATGAGCGGAGAATCTCGAGTTCCGCGCGTGGCGGCAGTAGCTCGGTGTGACCGGACAGCTCACGCACCTGGATCACAGCCTCACTGAATTCGGTGTTGACGAATTCGATCAGTTGGGGGGTGAGTTGTCCGGCGGCGGCCAGCGGCGCCAGTTTGACGGTGTCGTTCATGACCCGTTTGAACTTCTCGAGCCGGGCGAATTCGACCATATCGGGGCCACCGAGTTCGCGAGGCACCTCGATGCCGGGAATGAGATGGCCCAACCGGGCCCAGTCGTAGGCGCTCGGGCCGGTGACGGCGAGCTCCCAGTCGAGCAATGTCACGTGTAGTTCGTTGCTGATGAGGAAGTTTCCCTCATTCGGGTCGGCATGCAGGATGTGGTGGCGGGACTCCCGCATCGATCCGGCCTCATCGATGAGTGGCTCGAAAGGATTTCCGCGCAGCAGGCCGAACTCGTCGAACAGCTGTCCGAAGCGGTCATAGTGCCGACGATAGAAATTCTCTGTGTACCAAGCGATATGACTCAGGTACCAGCCGCCGGTGTCGCCCCTTTCGACGCCTGGCGGCGTCAGTCGCGCCAGCAGCGGATGGTCCTCCGGCATCGCGCGCAGCTGCTCGTGGATGTTCGCGAAAGCCCGCAGTATCAGGCCCTGATGGGATCGGATCGTTCTCCGGTCGGCCCGCCGGAACGTCTCGGCGAGATTGTCTCCCCGCGCGAGTCTTTCGATGAGAATCGGCGTCGATTCGTCGACGACGCGCCCGTCCGGCATGCGGCCGGTGATGACTTTCAGCAGTTGAGGCGCGTTCCGGACGTATCGAGAGATGTCGGGGAGGGTGCTGTGCTCGGGTCCGAAACGTGGATCGTAGCTGTCGGTATCGGGCCGGCCGATGCGCAGAACCAAGCCGAGGGTTTCGAGGATGACCGTCGTGTTGTAGGTCCCCGACAGCGCATCATGAAGTAGTGGTTGAGCCGCTCGGTACACCGTCAGGCCCTCGTCGTGCGTCATGGCGAACCCCCGGCGGCCCCCGAGCGGTCGGTACTCGTTCGCGGTGAGCAGCTGAGACACGTCGCGGACGGTGGTGGGGGTCTCGATCAGCGGAGCGGCTGATCGGCCGGAGGCGTCCGGCGCGGTTTCGATATCGGCGCCTTGTCCGACCATGATCAGTCCGATGGTGTTCGGATCGCCGTTCCGGTCGCGGTGGGGGTTCAGCGTATACACATCTTCAGTGCCGACATGGAGCTGATCGGCGGTGAGGAGCCGGTCGTCGGCCGAGTCGGGAACGAGAACGATCTGGTCCACAGCTCGATCCATCCACAAAGTGTCGGCGGCCGCGCGCAGCACACCGATACCGTCGCCGTGTCCGATCACAGTGAACAACTGTGACCTGCGTGACCAACTCTGGTCTCTGCTGTCGAGGGCCAATTCGCGGGTTGCGTCATAGGTGATGAGTTCCCGCATCACGTTGTCCCCGGCTACGTCGCGAGCCGCGGCGTTGTCTATTGCCATGGTGGCCGGCTCAGCTGTGTGCGAAGGATGTCTTCGCCATCCCGTCCATCGTCGACGTCGATCCGCGGCGGCTGCGCGCGAGCTTCGAGACGAAGGTGCCGGCGCATCGATTTCACGCGGTGAGCCGACCGTGAACATGATCGCTACACGGGTGTCGCGGGGCGCGTGTTGCTGCGCTTTCTCGAACTGCCGGCAGGCGTGACCCGACCAGTGCGACAGATCGGTTACAGGCGTGTCGGCTCCGGTGACGTTGAACGCTATGAAAGATGCGCTGTCGGCTTCGCCGATCGAGACGACAGATCGGCCCGTGCCTCCTTCGGCGATGGGATCGTAAGAGATCAGCAGCACCGGTGGCGGAGCCGAGCCGGGGGAGGCGAGCCCGAAGGCACGGTGTCTGACCTCTGCCAGCTGGTCGCGCAGCGTGGCCAGCTCCTGCCGGCGTTCGGGCGCGATTCCGGGGGATTCGAGGTCGCGGGCGAGCGATAGCCGATTCGCCAGATCCCGCGCCCGGTATTCGATGCCAGGGGCTGCTCCGATGATGTGCGGATACTGTCTCAGCACCGCCAACTGCATCTGCGACACCGAGAAGTCCGTGGCTCCCGCCAGCAGGGAACCGATCGGTGTGTTCCCGCCGGTCCATCTCCCGAGCTTGTTCCACCATCGCATGTTTTTCGAGACGTTGTCGAAGGTGTCCTCGAACAGATCCGGGGAATCGCTGTGGAGGAGCAATGAGGAGATGCCGGCGTCCGGTCCTCGGACGTTGTGCAGCAAGTCCGCTGCGGTTGCGGCGAGGGCACGCTCGTCATCGGTGATTTCCCAGTCCCACGGCAAGACGGGGTCCAGCCGATGCTCGCGAGTCGCGTACTCGATCCCCGGACTCTGGCTACCCAGTCCCCACAGCGCCCGTACTCCCCAGAGGAATGATCGGTGTAAGGGAGACTCCGATCCGACGCCGAAGAAATCCGACAAGGTTTCATGAATGCGCCGCGCCCGGACTTCGGGCGCTCGGCGCGAGTCCGCGGCGAGGATGTCTTCGTGGAGTTTGTGTACGTTGTCGGCGGCGTCCTGTAGCGAATAGACGACGATGTGGTTCGCGAAGCGCGTGGTGGCCTCGGTCAGCAGGTCGTCGGCCTGACGCAGGTAGTCCAGTCCCAAGGCGAAGTTGCTCGTGGGGAGCAAGTAGAACGCCGCATCGAGCAGATGCGGCAGGGCGGTCGCGGCCGTCGCGGCGAACAGCCGGTCGGAGCCGGTTCGCGCCCGATCGAGCGCAAGGGCGTGGACGGGCAGCGACTCGAAGATCGTGGCGTACCTGGGTGAGAAGTCCTCCCCGGATCGCTGCCGTAGCAGCGTGTTCATGACATCGGCCCACTCCGTGACCATTCGAGACATTGTCGGGCTGCGCATGTCGTCCAGCACAACGGACTGCGCCAGCCGCACATGTTCCGCATCGAGGGCGCCATCCGGCGGGAACGCATCCTCCTCGAGCCAGATGCGGTGCTGCGCGGCTTCTTCGACATGGCGTGCTATCTCCTGGAGATGCGCCGGGACCGTGTGGTGCATGGCGCCCACCGACCAGCGGTGCTCGACGACCGTACGGGACACAGCGAACGCGGCGTCGAGCACTGCGGTCATGCCGGCGTGCAGGTCGGCGACGGTGCTCCGGCTCGCCCGCAGCCAGGACCCGAGAGCGAACAATTCCCGGTAGGTGCTCGGCGTGTCGGTAGGAACGCTGTCGCCGAAGCGGCCGGCCGCTTCCGTCACGATCGCGCCCAGCAGGCGTGCCGGATCGATCACATGGTCGGTCGCCGATGGCGGTTTGCCGCGATGAATGGCAGCTAGCTGTGCGGCGACCCGGTGGGTGAAGCCGGTCAACAGGTGCTGCAGAACGTCATCGGAGAGGCGTGCGGCCCAATTCCGGTGGTGGTCGAATGTGGCCTCGACGCGGAAGGTCGACAGGGCAGCGTTGGCGATTCGCTCGGCTTCGCTCCGTGCACCGCCGAACGCGCCGCCATGCGGGTCATCCGCGTTCGCGGCATGAGCCACCACGCCCTCGGGTAAACCCCGTGGGACGCCGCCGAGGTGATTCGCCACTACCGACGGCGGATCGAAACCGACTCCATCGAGACCACGGGCACGTTGTGGCGGAAGATCCAGCACCACAGCCGGATCGAACGGCGCATCGGCGCCCGGGCCGAACGCCGGCGTCCGAACAGCGGTCGTCGGGTCACGCGCCACATCTCGCGGGTCGACCTGTCGCGCGAGACCGCTGCCGGGCGCCGCAGCGGTGGGGGTGGTGGCACTGCTCGATCGCGCCTCCGACTGCTGCGTGTGAGCCAGCTGGAGTATCTCGGTGAACGACAAAATCTGCTGATCAGACCCCTGCCGCGCCCGAGCAAGCGACTGGGCCACATTCCAAGCCAACCCGAGCAGCTGTTTGTCGTCGGAATCCGGCGACTTCGCCGCGTCCACCAAGCGGACGGTGTCGACGAAGACTCGGTTCAGGTCGAGCAGATGAAGCCAAGGCCCCAGGCGACCATGGAGCCGGTCGAGTATGAACGGGGCGCTCGGGCTCCGGTGTGAGAAAACCGCCGCTTCATAGTCCTTGGGACCGTAGAGAGCCAGCCCGAAGTCCACGATTTCGTAACCTCGTGGGGTCGCTAGGATATTGGCGTTTGTCAGATCGCCGTGTATGACGATAAAGGGCTGGGAGCGGACGTACGGTAGTTCCGGCTCGAGTATGGGTCTCAGCGATTCACCCAGTCCGACGCGACCGAGCATGGTTCGGTACGGCTCCACCGAGCGATAGCGCTGATAATTCTGCTCGATGAATTCCATGAGCATTCGGAAGAAGCCCACCGAATCGCCCGATTCCGGATATCCGGCCGGTAGCGGCAGTAGTGTCTGCGGGACGGGAACCTCGTTCAGCTGATGATTTGCTGCCACGACAGCCTCGAGCATTTGTAGGTCGTGGAGGTTCGTCACAGGTTCGCCGTAGATCCGCCGCTGAATCTCGAACAGCACATCGCCCTGGTCGTCCAGTTCTACGTGCAGCACCCGTGGCACCCCTTGTACACCGGCCTGCGCCAACGCGTGCAACGTCTGGTACTCCTTCGGCCAGAGCACGAAGTCCAGCCGATCCGGGCCTTCCTTCGGGATACGGATGGCGAAATCTCCGAGCAGGTAGACGTTGTTGTAGGAACCCGACATCGGCTGACCGTGCTCGACCGCGGCGTCACGGAGCGCCACCGCCATCGTTCGTGGCAGCACCACACCCTGATCGCCACCGAGATGCCGGTATTCCTCGACCGGCAGCAGGTCGCGCAGCGCCGGATACACGGATGGGAGTGCGTGTGGCGACACGAAGTAGATCGGCTCGTTCGAGCCGTCGACCGCCATTTCCTCTTCGGATGTCACCACATAGAGCGGTTCATCGAGGTCTTCCGGGGCGTGCGCCACATACAGCGGTGCGTCGAGATCGACGTCGCCGTCAGACGCATCGCGGATCGCGCCGACATCGGGTGTCGTCGCCTCGTTACCGCGTGTGCCCGCCGGCGCCGGGGTGTGCGCGGTCTCCCCGACGGCCTTGTCATCTCGGCGGTTCCGGTCGGCGGCATGCGCCACCACTCCGTGCGGCACTCCGTGCGGCACTCCGCGGAATGGATCCGCGACCGCGGCCGGCGGATCGAAGCTCAGCCCATCCAGACCGCGGGCTCGGTGTGGCGGAAGATCCAGCAGCGGAATGTCGTCCTCATAGTCTGGTTTCAAGTCCCATCGTCCTCGCGACCAGTGCATCCACTTCGGCAACGGCAGCGGATCGGATTCGGCGCGCCGGATCGCCTGCATGCGGTGGTCGTCGCCGCGGGCGCGATAGAACGCGTCCCGTTCGGCACGGAAGTGGCTCGCGATGACGGGTAGCGCGTCCATGCCCATCATGTGAGAGACGCCGCGGAAGAGATACAGCTTCGATGTCGGGATGAGCCTGGCGTTATCGCGGCTGTGGTCGACAGGTGAGAATTGGTCGGCGGCGCCGTGCACGATGTCGACCGGGACGCGGTACTGGTCGAACCGGATGCCCCAGTTCCCGGTCAGCTGAATGGCGTCATCCGCCCATGCTTGCGGATAGTTCCGCAGCGCGCGTTGATAACCCCGTGCGAGCTCTTTGCGGTGTGTGCCCACCCACATGTGGTCCACCCTGGTGAATGCGTCCTGGTTGTAGCGGAGCAACCACTCCCCGTCCCGCGCGATGTTCTCGGCCATCTCGGTGAGCATCGCGGCCATGGCTTCGATGTCGGCCCTGGCATAGATCTGTTGGTTCGCATCGGCCATGCCTGCCATCCACTTACCCATGTCGTCGAGCCGCGGAGCGGTACCCACGAGGGAGACGACCCGGTCGACATGGTCTGGGTCGAGCGCGCCGACCGCGATGGCCACCGATCCGCCGCCGGATCGTCCGAGCACGGAATAGCGGTCGAACGCGAATAGTTCGGTCGCGATGTGGATGATGTCGCGGGCGCAATCGGCCACGGTGCGCCCGGGCAGCGGATCCGAGTCGCCGTAACCGGGTCTCTCCACGACGATGAGCGTGAATCCGCGGTCGGACAGCTGCCGAGGATCGGGCAGCGGGCCGTCGACTCCGACGGGCGTGCCAGGGGAGAACAGGATCGGATAGCCGAAAGGGTTGCCCAGTAGGCGGAAATGTACGGTTCTGCCGTCCGGCATTCGCGCGGCATAGAGTTGCGAAACAATTCCCAGGTCGGCGGTTTCGTCGGGTTCTGGGACCGCGCGCACGGTGTCGTTCGGCAGTGCGGCTCGGTGGCCACGGTGACGGGCCTCTTGGCGGCGCGTTTCGGCGGAATCGTGCTCGCCCTGAACGGGATCCGGTCGCATCGAGATCGCCGATGCCGTCTCCGTGGCCGCGCCTGCGCCGCCTTCGGCGGAGTCGAGCAGTCGAATCGGCGCCGCCTCGGAAACCTCGTCGGCGCGGCGATCTGCCTGATCGTCCTCGAGCGGAATCGGCCGACCGCCTGCGTCGGCTTGCTCGGTCCACTCGAAAATTGTTACCAGGAGCTCGATGTCGTCTATTTCTGTGCGTCCCGGATCGGCCGCGAGTTCGGCGAGGCGGTCGATCGACTGCCGTATCTCGGCCAGCAGTTTCTGTGCCTCGGCCGGCGCCGAATTCGCGCGGGCGAATTGGTAGCCGAGCAGCCTGCTCATGGCGTCACGGTAGGCCTGCTGATAGGCGCGTTCGGGATGGAAAATCGAGTCCATGGCCAGCTGGTGGTCCGGGCCGGCCGCCACCGGAACGTCATCGTTCACCGTTCCGGTACTTCGCAGACGGACAAGTTCGGCCTCGATCTGGCCGTAGGCTCGGTTCAACCTATCCGCGCTGACCACCTCCCCCTCCCGATGGCGTTGCACGGTCATCCCGTTCATCTCGGCCATTCGCGTCTGTAGGCTGCTGATTCGCTGGGTCGTCTCCGGAGCGGGTTCGGCCGCTTCACCTCGTTCCGCAGCCGATGTTTCCGGGTTGGCATCGCGGTCTCCGTGCTGCGCTTCGAGCGCGGCAGGCGGCCTGGAAGCAGGGTGGTGCTCGGTGGAGCCGTCTCCGACGGGGCCGGGTGGAACGAGCAGCTTGCGGCCGCCCAGGCTGCTGTCCGCCGCGGGGAGAGTCGAAGCGGAGTTCCGGCAGGCCGCACAGTTGTCCAAGTGCTCCTCGACCTCGGCCCCTACCTTTCGGCCCAGGCCTCTGAGTGCCCACACGCCGAGTTGCTCCATTGTGGAGCGGCATGAATTCGGCAGGTGATGGGATAGTTCGTGGAGCAATACCCGGCCGGCCGCTACACCCTGACGGCGCAGGTACGGACGGACGACATGATCCAAGTACTGCACCTCGAGCGGCTTGGAGGCGATCTTGTCGAAGATGGCCACCGTCAGATAGCGCGTGAGCAGGAAGTCGGGGGATTGCGGTTCCAGCTCTCGGCAGCCGGGATAGTGGACGGTCCACAGCGCGTCGTGGCTGAACATCAGCCACAATGCGTACTCCTCCGGAGTGAGGACAGGATCACGTCCCGCCACCATGAGGTTGTAGCCTGCGGCATAACGGCCCGCCACCATCAGGTTGTGCCCCTCGGCACGTAGCAGGCGGCCCCCCACGTAGGCCAATTCGCCCTGGCGGATCTGCTTGGTCTGGGGCAACTCGTCCCCGGACACTCTCCTCCAGAACTTCTCGAAGGCCGTCATCTCCTCTACGTCGGCGCGATTGGCCTCGCGTACCTCCGCATCGGCGTCCATGGTCCGCTTCTTCTCGGCATCGATCTCGCCACGGCCCGGAATGACCCGTCGTTGCCGGAGCGTCGCGGGTCCATGAGTCGCATTGGGAGCCTTCAGCAATCGCTCGGCTCCGAGCGTCAACCGTACGGCCGCGTCGACGCCCGCATAGAGCGGTGCCCGTCGAATCGCTCGCCGCCTCATCCAAGCTTTTCGCTCGCTGCTTTCGATCCATTCCCGGCCGGATGGCTCACCTTCCCGAGGCAGCGGGAACTCCCAGAAGTAGGAGAAGATCTCCTTCCACGGACTCAGCCGCTCCATGAGCTCTTCCAGAGAGGGATCGGCGGGCATCACATGCGCGGCGGGCACGATCAAGCTGTTGGTCGGGTCGGCGGGCACGATCAGGCCGGCGGGAGTTATGCGAATACCGCCGCCGGTGTTCTCGCGAGCACCTGGCTGTCCGGCGGAGCGAGATCCGTTCTCATGGTGGTCGGTCGTTTCGATCTCGTCGCCGCGCGGCATCGGTTGCGCGGCGGGTCGACTGACCGAGGCGTCTCCCGCCGGTTCGTGGGCATCGGGTGGTCGCTGGGGCCGGCGACCGCGCCGACCGACCGCCCAGGCGTCCGGTTCGAGACGAGGGTCGACGGCATGGACCATGCCGGGGTCGAAGCGCCGGCGTGGGGGCGGCACTGTCCCTATATCCCAGGCTTTTCGTTCGGGGAGGTCCAAGGCCATTCCGGCGGGACCTGTTCCCGATACTCGATGCGAACCGTCATCGAGCTGGTCTCGTGCCTCGTGGGGGCCGCGGGTCGTATGGGGATTGCGCGCGGTGGTCTGAGCTGCGGATGGTGTCGTGGCGGTCCGGGCATCTCGGGAGTACTCGAGCAGCGTCCTGCGCCGCTGCTCGGCGGCGGCCACGGTCTCCGGTGAGAGTGCGATGTCCATCGCCAGGACCTCGGTCGGAAACGCCTGAATCATCGCCGCGCGCAATGCCGGGGTCAGCCGCTCGTTCCACCACGACTCGAGGTCGGTGCCCGGCGGGCGTTCGGCGGGCGTGGAAAGCCATTGGGGCGTCGCGTTCACTCCGAGTTCGAGCAGCGCCTCCGGCCACAGGAGACGCTGGTCCGAGAGGAAATGCTCGAGCGCGGGTTGTGGTCCGATCAGCCGACGGGTCGCTTGGGCGAGATCGTTCTCTTCGTACCGTAGGATTTCATCTAGAATTATTTTCCCGGTCTCCGGTGTGAGTCCACTGTGTTGTTCGATGCTCGGGTCGATCCGTAGTCCGAAAACGGTCAGCGCGAGGACGTCGCTCAGCAGATATGACCAATACTGACCGGAGTATGTCCCGAAAGCTCCCATCTGCGCGAAGAGATGGCGGAACCATTGGGACGGATAGGGATTACCTATCTCGGAGAAATAGATTCCTGCCTGTCTCAGAACTGCCTCCTCGAATTCTTGTACCATCGCCCGGGGATCCCTGCCGGAGGGGACCTGTGCGGAGGACAACGAATTCCACCCGAGGTCGACGTATGCGCCCGCGAGCCGAAAGACGGTTGCGGTGCCCCGGTACGCCGTCCGCCACTCGTCCAGCTTTTCGAGCATTTCCGGAGGCATCGGTTCACCGGTACGGTGGTGCACTGCGTAGTTCTCGACCACATCAGGATGTTTCCAGAACTGCTGGAAAACCTTGGCGACGAACTCTATCCACGCGAATACCAGGTGTCGCTTGGCCGGTTCGTGGGTACCGGCGCCGAGTAGGAAGTGCAGTGCGTGACCGAACTCGTGGAACAGCGTGTCAAGCTGGTTCGGGGCCAGCAGGGTAGGTTTTCCGGTAGGCGGTTTCTCCAAGTTCAGGTGGACGCTGATCAGTGGACGTTGACCGGTCGGCGTGAACTTGAGGCGAATCGGGTCCGTCCATTCTCCGCCATTCTTACCCTTGCGCGCGTAGGGATCGAAGTAGAAATTTGTGAGGTGCTGCCCTTCCTTGTCGAGCACTGCGAACACGCGGACATCTTCGTGCCAGACCGGCGGTTTGCCTTGCTCGACGAGTTCGGTGATGGTGAGTTCGAACAAATCCTCGGCGACACGGAACACGCCTTTTTCGAGCACCCGATCCAGCTCGAAGAACTCCCGTATCATCTGTTCGTCGATTCCGACCCGTCTGCCGATCAGCACATCGAGCGCCCGATATCGGTCCCAGGGCCGGATCTGCTCGGTGCTGATGGCTTCGGCGAGAAGCGGGATCTCGATGCGCGCCGCCGTGGCCGCCGCGCGCGCGATCCGGTCCAAAATGTTCCGCACAGTCGCAACCGAATCGAAGATGCCGGAGGACATCACATATTCAGCGTGGTTGTTCTTCCCGGTGATTTCGGCACGTTCGGCCAGCTTCCTGACTTGATCCAGCACATTCTGCGAGTTGTCGTGGTCGACGATAGCCAGCGCCGCGACTTTCTCGTAGATCCGCTGACGCAGCGCGGGGTCGCTCAGATAGGTCAGGTAGGGGTACCAGATCCCGCTGATCGAGGGAGGCTTGGGTAGTAGGTATCCGCCGTCTTCCCCGGCGCGCGACCGAGCGCTTTCTATCTGGTCCCCGGTCAGGCCGCGAAGTTCGCCGGCGTCGTCCACCCGGATCTCGATATCTTCGAGCGCGCGCTCCTGATTGTCCTTGTACGCGGTTTGTAATACCGCTACCTCGGAATTCAGTTCGGAGAGCCGATGCTTTTCCTGATCGGTGGAGAGGTATGCTCCGGCGTTCTCGAAATCCTGGTACTTTCGTTCCAGGTATCCGATCTCTGTGTCGCTCAGCTCCAGATCGCTGCGATGTTCGTGCAGGTACCGGAAAATCTCGGCCGATGCCGGGTCGGTGAGAATTCGGTTTGCGTGCGCATCCTGCAACTCCGCGACCACCGGCTCCGCTTCCGCGGTTGCAGCATCCCGATCGACTGCGGCTTTCTGGGCGAAGAGTTGTTTCACCGCGCCGAGTAGCAGACCCGACCGGACGAACGGGCGCAGCGCGTTGTCCGCGGTCCATGGCCCGGGAGCACCGACGATGTCATCGATGGCGGCAAGCTGCATCCGCATCGCGTATTCGAACACGGGCGGAAAATGCTCCGCTTTCATGCGGTCGAAGGCAGGATCCCCGGCTGGGTTCAGCACCGCCGCGAGCACGGGATTCGTTGCGGGGTCGAGGCCATCGGACGCATCCGGCTCGGATCGGTCGGCTTCTCGGCGTGGATCGGCCGAAGTCTCGGTCCGTGGTTCGGAGGGCTGGACATCCACGTCTTCCGGATCTTCGTTCCGTGACGGAGACTGCGATGGGGTGATCGGTCCGGCCTGGTTCGGGATGCCATTCGGTGTCGTCCCGTGCTCCGGCCCGGGCGTGTGCTCGGTCGCGTCTGTGCTCGAAGACCCGAATCCTGGGTTCAATCGCACGGTGACGAACCGTGGTCGGTACTTCGACACGTCGCCGACGACGCCCTCGAAGTCCAGGCTGTTCACGTTGTAGCTGACGATCAGCGTGTCTCCGGACCGCAAGTCGGGATGTTCGTGCGCGTTGTAGGCGTAAACGTTCGGGTCCTCGAAAGATCCGTCGGCACCGGCTTCGGGGGCGCGGTAGACCAAGGTCGGCAAGGTGAACGGGCCGGTGGGGGAATCCGACAGGTAGGCCCAGATCTCGGCGCTGAAAGGGGCGCTGGTGTCCTGTGTGATGAGCAGATAACGGTCGCGCCACCGAGTCACGCTGTATTCGTTGGCTACACCGGGCATGATGCGGGCGGAGTCGTTTTCGTTCGGAGTCCAACGTTCGCCGTCGAAGAATTCCCATTGCGCACGAAGGTCGTCACCGGAGACCCGGGCCACGTGCATGAATTTGTCGCTGCCCGATTCCTCGGTGCCGTAGACGTATGTGTGGGTGCCGTCGTAGTCCAGCCAGGCCGACCACATGACTCCTGCCTGCGAGGGCATCGGGGTGAGATCGATCAGGCTGAGGTCGTCGGCGTCAAATCTGGCGAGTACGTTCTCGTCCCACGTGAGACCCCACATCAGGTCGTCCGGGTCGTTGTTGACGAACCGAACCAGCATGATGTTGAGGACGTCTCCCGTGACGTATCCGCCTCCCACCCAGAGCATTTGTCCCTTGGGGGAGGGCACCACAGCTGTCGGGGCGTCGGCCGTCCCACCGTGAACGGTCGACATCCGGCCTTGGTCGTCCACGACGAACGTGTTCTTCACCATCGGGCTCGTCGCGGGCCTCGACCCGTCGGGATGCACGGTGCCGAGGAACGTGTCGGAGAACATCCACAGATGCCGGCCGTCCGGCAAGCGCCGTGAGTACGTGCTGTCCGCACCTGTCCATCCGTCGCCGGTGTCGCCATACGATGCGAGTGCTGCCGTTAGTTCGGCGTGAGGAATCGCCTGCACGACCAACCCCGGCTCGGATGCGGCGTCCGGCCGCGGCGTCGGGATCCCATCTCGACGTTCCTGCTCATGCTGCATGGCGGTTTCCGCCGCGCCTTCTCGTGACGGTGCAGGAGTCCGTTGCTCGTGGTTTTCGCCGAATATCCCTGAGCGCTCGGCCTCGGCTATAGCCTCTGCTCGGGTGCCGGTGCCGACGAGTTTGCGGCGCGCTCGACCCAAATGACTTTCCGCGCTGTGTGGCGCGATTCCCAGTGTCAGGGCTATGTCCCGGACCGACAGCCCTTGCGCCGCCAAGCCGATCACTTCGACCTCTCGCCCGGTCAAACCGGTACCGGCATGGCCGGACGGCATCGGGCGCGTGCGAGATCGCTTGGTGGCGGATTTCGAAGTCGGCGATTGTCCTCGCTGGACAACCTGGCTATGCGTGATCTCGGCGGACCGGGTAGGGATCAGCTCTTCCCACCGGTGCAGCACGTTGCGTAGGAGAGGGATCGCGTCGAGCGAAGGACCGCTTGTGCCCGACTCATGTGATGTCGCGGGCATACGCGGGCGCCCGCGAGAACCATCCTCTCCGGGGATGAGAGGCTGCGGTGGATCGAGCCGTTCGGAAAGATGCTTCGCCAGGTTCACCCGAGCCTTACCTGCGAAATGCGCGATTTGGCTCTCGGAGAGGTTCGTTGCTTTTGCGGCATCCTTCACGCTGGCACCGTCGACGAACAACAGTTTGCCGACCTGTCTCTGCCTCCCCTTCAGGAAGTGTTCGACCGCCCATTGCAATACCACGGGATCATCACGATGAGCCGCCTCGACCAGCAGTTCCGCTTCGGAACCGGAGATCGGCTCGCTGTTCACCCGTGTCGAGATACCGGAGCGTGCCGTGCCCTGCGCATCAGGCCCGATGTCCTCGCCCCGGTTCTTGGCGATTTCCCTGGCCATCCTCTTCACAGCGCCCGCTGCCATCAGCCTGATGGTGGCTTCGTCGAGGCCTAGCGTCACCGCTATGTCGGCGACATTTTGCCGGTCCCGGAACAAGCCCATCACGACTCGCCGGGCGGGCCCGAGTGTGCGGAGTGCTTCCTGTATTTGCTGCGGGGTCGCCTCGGCCAGCGCTCGGAAAAGTCGGTCCGACTGTGTCCGAGCTTTGGTGATCGATCGGACGACGCGTTTGACGGCCTGGTTCGCGTTGACGACGACCGACTCCCAGCCGCTGTTGCGCTCATGGGCTATCTCGACGATCGTTGCCCCGGCTTTCAGTCCTTCGATGACGGTCAACTGGTCTCGAGTCAATCTGCGGAGCGCATTCCGCATTTGCTGAGCGGTGGCGTCGGCCAGCACCTGCTCCGGGGCGGGCTGCTCGGTCGCCGCGGCCAGCGCAGTGCAGAGTGCGGTACGGAATTCGGCGAAACTCGGTGGCGCGGGACGTGTCGTCGTCCCTGGCAGGGCCGCAGGCCGGGCGGAGACGGCTTCGCCAGGGGCAGGCGGCTCGTCGATGTTCAACGCGGCGGCTTTCTCCGCCCCGCTGGCCGGCGTCGCGGCCCGCGGGGGCTGGTCCGGTGTCTCGGGTTCGGGCGCTTTCGCCTCCGGCGCCGCCGTTCGAGGCCTCCCGGCTGCCTGTACCGTCCGCGATGGATTGCTCGGGTTGCGGAAGAAATGTGACCAAGGGATGCCCGCCGCGTCCAGCAGTTCTCGCAGGTGCTGGTCCGGAGGAGACGTATGGAATACGACGTAGTCGATGTCGGCGACTGTGGCGCCGTGCACCTGTGCCTCGATGTAGGTGCTACCGGTGAACCGTTTGCCGGTGTAGTCGCGGTCGATGCCTTCGAGTCCGATATAGCCGAGCGTCTTGTGTCCATGTGGGGTGGCGGCGAACGATTCCGGTTGCGGATCGGTGACTCTGCTCGGGATCGCCACGACCGATTTCGTATCGCCGACGTTGGCTGTTGTCCGTTCTTCCACAGCTGATTTGAAGACGATGTCGATGTCGCCGTACTGAGCGAGCGCATCGCCCTCGGTCACCCGATAGGACGGTGCCGTGCGGATGAATCCGTAGATGGGCCGTGATTGCGTCGGAAGGTCGGGCGGGTAACCGAACAGGGCCTGCTCGAGTGCCACCCGGCCTGCCAATAGGCTGCGTCCCATCCGACTCTGCCCGGCGAAGTCGAACTCGGTCTTGAATCTTCCGCTTCCGAGGATGCCTCGCAGTGATCCCGAGGTGGCTCGGGTCACGATCTCGCCGTCGAACAGCTTCCGCAGTTCTTCGGCCATCAAGGTGCGGAGCCGTTCGAGCGGTATTCCCAACTCCTCCGCCAGCGCGGCCGCATGTCGCTCATTTTCGGCGAAACGCTGGACGTAGGCCCTTTCTCCGGTATCCGGGATGTGCTGTTCGACCTCCACGAGCAGTTCTTGCGCCTGTCCATCGGCGGCCGCCACCGCATCGAGATAGCGGTGCATCAACTCCAAGGTCGTGTCGCTCGGCCTGCCGCGCGAGATCGGCGTCGCGGCGGACGGTTCGTCGATGTGGTCCTCGGGAGGGAGGGCGCCGGCATCGACCGGTCGTAGGGCACGCCCGCGGGCCATATCCGGATCGGCGGGAGCGATTTCCTCGCCGAGTTGCTGCTGTCGCGATTCCAGCGTGTTGCCGCTGCCCTGCCGGGTCAGTAACAGAGCATGTGTCGTCTGCACCGCGAACGGGAAGTTTCGGGGGTCGAACACCGCCTTCGGCTCCGCTGCCTGCCGGTCGTGGATCCAGAGGTGCTTTCCATCGTTGTGCAGCAAGAACAGGTGGCCGATCGCCGCGCCGACCGGACGGACATTCACCAGCATTCCCGCGCCGGGGCCCAGATCGGTTATGAGCTGCGCCACTTCACCGAGACCGTCATCGAAACGCCTGTGGTGCGCTCCAGCCAGCCAGGACACCGCCGCTGCCGGAACCGGCCCGTCCACGTCCACCGGTTGCCGCACGTCGAATCCGAGATCCCAGGCATCGGCGAACGCTCCTACCGCACACGGCAAATCCACTGCGTTGGTAGCTTCGATGTCGCTGTTGGTGCGGTCGACGGGTCCGGCGGAATCGCGCGGGCTCACGGTGCCGATCGGTGCCGTGGGCTGGGCCGGTCGTCGGACAGGTACGGGCGGCGAGTCTGGTGACGCAGTGCCGGCGGTCGGGCCGCTTTGCCGCTCCGGTGCCCGCGGAGACGGGGCAGCTCGTTGCCAGGGTGTCGGCCTACCTGACTTACCCCGGACGAGCGGCTCGGCCTCCGGCTGAGCTGACGGAGCACCGCCGCTCCACGGTGTCTGTCGGCCTGCACCCTCCGGGTTCTCGGGCTGACCCGTGCGAGGTTCGGTCCGCGCGGCAGAATCGACCGCAAGTCTGCGGCGTTGAGCTTCGAAAATGTCCCGCAACAGCCCGGGGTTGCGAGCCGGCAATCCCCAGAATCGGCGGACCATGGCGTAGCTCGCCGCGTATTCCGCGATGCGGTTGGGGTCCGGCTCACCCTGTGCGACGAGTTCCACTGCGCCGTGGACGACTCGCCGGACATGCAGCAAGCTCTCATAGATGGGCGTATTGGGTGGTCTGAGGCGCGATGGCACATAATCACCGGCCCCCCGGTGGTTCAGCCACGCCCAATCGAATGCCGGATCTCCGATCAAGGCTCCAGCCCAGCCCGTTATCGCCGTGATTCGGCCTCGGTCGATCCGGATGTTCTCTCTGCCGAGTCGCCCGTGGAGCACCTCGAACCGGGCCGGAATCATGAAGATCGCTTGCTCGAGTATCGCGGCGAACGGGTCTCGGCCAGGAATTTCCAGGTCGGTGAACATTTCGGCCCAACCTGCTTGCCGATATCGCGAGACCTGACCCGTCCACTCCCCGGTGAGAAACCGCAGGAATCCCTCGGTGTCTCGATCCTCCGGGAATCCGGGAAGCCACTGTCGCAGCGGTTCTACCGGTACCTCGCCCAGCGCCCGCCGCAGCCCTTCCATACTGCGCAGCACCATGGCCCGCAGTCGATCGAACTGGAAATCGGTCGGAACGGCACCGGGCGGCCGCTGCTCGATGAGCACCGGCGTCGAAGAATCCAGAATCCGGCCATCCGGCAGCCGCACATCCGAGAGCAGGTGCAGAACCTTGCGGAACCGCTGGACGTGCGGCGGCATCATCTGCCACAGCTCGTGCTCCGGAAAAAGCGGTCTGCCATCGGCTGTGGACGCATCCGGGATCCGCACCGAGAAATCGCCGACCGTCGAAGTCCCGCTGCGAACCGCCGATTCGAAAAGTACGTGGGCCTCGTATCGAGTCATTCGGTACCCGGCGTCGCCACCCAGATACCGGTACTGTTCCGCAGGCCCGACGACGCGCAGCGGCGGCGCGACCCCCTCGCGCTGCACGAACGTGTGCCCCAGTCGATCCGCGGCTTCGAGCACGCGACGCCTGGTTTCCGGCGCGAATTCTCCTTGGCCTCTGAGCACCTTTTCGGCAGTACTCTGACTGACCCCTGCCTCGCGAGCGACATCGGGCGTCGTGGCCGACTGGAGCAGGCCTCGATTCGTGTAACTCTCGCGCAGCTCCCTGGGGACCTTCTGCGCCATGAACTGGGCCACCCGGTACACGCGCATGTAGATCGTCTTCGGCTTGCTGCGTTCGGCGGCAGCCATCTCGTTGACGGTGCGTCGCTGCATGAAGAACTGCTCGAACGTCTTCTGGTGGAGCGGGTCGAGTCCCGGCACGTAAGGCGCCAGAACAGCTGGATCGTGCCGCTGCGCTGCCCGCGTGAGCATCACCGCCTCATGGTCGGTGAGCACCACACCACCGGCCAGCAACGTTGCCAGGGCGGGGACGACTTGCTGGTACAAGGTTTCCCTGAGTCTTCGGGGTGAAGTGCCCAGCGCCTTCGCCTTACCGGGCAGCAGGAGTCCGGCGACCTCGCGCTGTCGCTCGGGAAGCATGTGGATATGCCGCTCGAGTTCGCCAGGATCCGCGTCCTGGATCAATCGCCATTGCTGCCGGCGCTGGGCGCTCTGTCCGCCCACGACCACACCGAGTTCGGCGGCGACCAGCTCGACCACGCGCTGCGCGGCCCTGCGCTCTACCCTCCGAACCGTCCGCGATTCCCACGCGGACGGCATCGATTCGGCGATCTGCGTCGCCGTCTTGTCCTGTTCGAACCGCCAGACGAGAACCTTCCGGTGGTCGGACGGCAATTGGTGCACAGCACGTAGCACGGTCGCGCGATCGGCTCTCGCCAGCAGCCCACCCTGCGGGCCCGATTCGGTGTTTCGCGGCCCGGTGTAGGAGGCCCATATCCCGTCGCGCAGCCGCTCATATCTCCGGTGTTCGACGAGGACATTGCGAGCGATGACACCCAGCCACTGCTTGATGTTCTGTTCTGCACGCAACCGCCCGATTCCCGCGGCAGCACGGGTGAACACCTCCTCGGTCAGTCCCTCGGCCGCGGCTCGGTCGCCGGCCATCCTGGCCGACATCCACTGGACGATCGGATCCGCCAAATCCGCACGCAGCAGGTCGAACGCCACGCTGTCGCCATTTCGAGCCGCACGTACCAGCGCCGGTGTGTCGGGCGCTTCCTGGACAGGGGCGCTCTGCGCGCCTGTTCGCGGCGTGGCGACCTTCGGCGGTGAAGTCGGCGCATTGTTCCGGGCAGCCCCTGGCGGTGGCGGGGTGATGCCGGGATCGGGTGCCGTGGACTGCTGCCAGGGCGTGGGACCGGGTCTGCTCGGTCTGGCCGACGGAGTGCCGCCGCCTGGGTTCGGTTGTTCCTGGTCCTCGTAGTCGGCCGTGGCCAGGCGTTGATCGCCGACGTGAGCACGCTCTTCGTCGTCGGAGATGAGCGGTTCCGCCGGTACTCGGCTGCCCGCCGGCGGTTGATCCCCCGAGCCGAGTGGGGATTCAGCCGGCTGGACCGGGTCGCCGTTGGTAGCGGTCGGTGGTGTGGTCTTGTCGCGCTCCGGATGTGGATGGTTGGTGGGCTCCTCGGGTTCGTCCATACCCGAGAGCTGGCCGGTGACGGGGTTTTTGTAGTTGAGTACGCCCCAATCGAGTCCGTCAGGTCCGAGGATGCCTGTCAATGTCCGGTGACGCCTGCGGGCGGGACGATCGGATGCGAACGGATCGATGTCCTGGAAGGCCACCACTGGGCCCGGAGACTGCCCGCCGCCGCCCGGCTGCTCGGGACGACTCGGCGGGGCGACGTCCGTCGGTACGAACTTGTCGGCTGCGCCATCCGGTCGAGTCGGCTGCCGGCCACTCGGGGAACCGCCGCCGCTTCCTGTCTTCTCCGCGCCGGCGACCGGGGCAGCATCCATCAGCGGAAGGTTGCCTGTGCGTAGTGCGAAAGCCGCCATCCCCGCGCGATGATGGGTACCGAACTTCTGGTTGATATTGAAGACGTACGTTTTCACGCTCTGCCGGGTCAGGCCCAGCGCAGCGGCTATCTCGTTGTCGTTCTCGCCTTGCGCGACCAAACCGAGCACTTCTCGTTCACGAGGCGTCAGCTCCGGCCGGGCGGCGCCATCCGACGCGGTCGCATCGATCGGGGGAATGATGCCGGTGCGGATGACGATCGCCACCGACCCGGCTCGGGTGCCTACGCCGAGTTTTCGATTGATCCGCGACGCATAGGACTCCACAGTCTGCGGGGTCAGTGCGAGATCGTCGGCTATCTCGGCGCTGGTCTTGCCTTTCGCGATGAGGGTCAGCACCTCGATCTCGCGTTGGGTGAACTCAGGAAGAGCCTGGCCGGGTTCGCCTTCCCGTGTGGTGCGAGGAAGGACGTCCGTGCTGACGGCCACGGCAACCATCCCCGCCCGGGTGGGTGAGCCGAGCTTCTCACCGGCGCGCTCCACGAGAGAATCCACCGCCGCCACGGAAATGTCCAACTGCGTGGCGATCTGGGGGCTCGATTTGCCCTCCGCGACCAGAGCGAGGACCTCGGTCTCGCGCGGGGTCAGGTCGGGCAAGGGTGAGCGGGCTCGATCCGCGGGGTCGTCGAGCGTTTGCGGCAGAATGTTTTTGCGGATCGCCGCCACTACCGCCGTTACCCGGTCCTCTGCGCCGAGTTTGCGTTCGATGCGGACGAGGTGGGCACGGACCGTGGTTTCCTTCAACCCGATCAACACGCCGATTTCCCGGAGCGATTTGTCCTCCGCGACCAGCCGCAGTTCGGTCAGCTCGAGGTCGGTCAGCGTGCCGGTGCTGTCGAGCGGCTCCATCGGCAGCAAACGAACGAATGCCTTGATGGCGTCGCCCTGCAAGGGTGAGAGCTCTTGGCCCTTCTCGACCGCGGATACGACATCGATGACGCGCCTGCGCACCAGCGGACTCAACTTGCTGAGAATGACCAGATCAAGTAACTCCATCCGGGCCAGCGCCTGGCTCACCGGGTGAAGCTCCCCCGCACCCTCGGTTTGCCGATAGGCCGCGGTGATCCCATCCCTTATGTGAGTGAAGTCGCGAGGAGGGGCGGCGGGTGCGTGGGTCTTGGCCTGCCCCTGCTGGTTCGGGTCGCGTAGCGGAGTGGAACGGTTGTCGGAATTCTTCGCATCGGACCGCACGCCCGGCGTCGGCACCGAGATAGGCGTCCTGGTCGCGTCTACCGGCGGTGGCGGAGGTGGGGGCGGCGGTTGTTTTTTGCGGCGTTTGGGTTTGTCCTCCGGCTCGGCACCCATCCGGGTGACCAGGCGCTTACCTTCCCTCTTCTTCGGTGGCGGCGCGGGTGAGAGGTGTGGGACTCCGCCTATGGCGGGAAGGCGGCTGGGGTCCTCGCTGTATTCGAGGGAATGCGGGTTCAGGTGGGGGGCCGCAGGTTTTTGCGGAGCGCCTGGGGTTTCGGAGTTCGGTTCGGTCGCATACCGGGACGGCATCGCCAGTGCGTCGGGCGTTTTGCCGAGCCCGGCGTCCAAATTGGTTTCCGGTGCGGCCGAATGGCGGTCCGATAGGGGATTGGTGATGTCGGGTGGCCGTGGTGACGTGGGGTCGGGGGTGTTTCCCGAGTCGTCAGGATTCTGGAAGGCGCGGCCCAAACCGACGGAATCGGCAGGTAGGGGCGTCAGAGCGGGTGTGCGCGGGATGACCGGAATGGCGTTTTCGGGTGGTTCGTCCTCCAACGGGTAGGAGACGCCGGGGATGGTTACGTAATCCCCGGCGGGCTTCTTCTGGACGTTGTGGTCCCGGGGGTCTTGTTGGACGCTGTGCTCCCGCGGGTCTTTCTGGACGTTGTGCTCTCGGGGGTCGTCCACGACGGTTCCCGGCGGGGTGGGGAACTCTTCTGGGTCTGCGTCGGGTTCGTCGTCGGTGCCCGGCCGGACGGCTGCGGCGATGGGGGGCGGTGGTGTCGAAGAAGTCTGGGGCGTGGTCGAAGCCGATGTTGTCGGCGCGTTCGTGTGGGCGGCCGGGCCGTGGGCACCCGGTGTGGGGCCCGCCAGCGGTCCGGTGCTCTGGGAGCCGCTGGGCGGTGTGGGGCCCAGGGGTGGCTTCGGTCCGCCAGTGTGCGAGGTGCCGCCTGCCGCCGCCGGGGCGGCCGCTGACGGGGTGGCCGAGTTCGTGGCGTTCGAAGGGACGACGGGGTTTCGCGGCTCGGCCGTGGCGGAGGCATAGCCCGCCGGCGCGGGGTCGGCCTTCGGTATCGCCGCACTGGCTTGTGCGCCGGGAATCGGCGTATCGGTCCCGGCGGACACTGCGGGTGGGGCATCGGGAATCGATTGCGCGTGGCCCGCGATGAGGTCGTCCGTTCCGGTACGAGCCGCAGGGGCCGGTGGGGCGTCCACCGCTTGCATCGACGGCGCGGTGGCACTCGCCGGTGGGGAAGTCTGCGCCAGTTCCGCTTCCAGCGCGGCGATCTCCGCGTCGAAATCGACTTGGTGAACGGGGGGTGCTTCGTGGGTGGCAGCCCCCTCGCCCAGCGATTCACCGGAAGGTCGCGGTCCCGTCATGTCCTGGGATGCATGGCCCGCGGTCTGTTCCGGCGCGAGCAAGTACATTTCCCCGGCGGGTCCGTGTTCGATCGCGATGGGCGCGTAAGCACTGCTGCCGTCGTCGAACAGGACTTCGGTGCCCGGCGCGATGTCCGGTTGGGTGACCGCGCCTTCGGTGATCACATTGATCCCCTGCTGGTCCGGACGCACCTGAGGATCGCTGATCTGAAACTGGCGGGCAGGCAGTGGTGTGACCGGACCGCCTTCGGGATGTGCGGCCACCGCGACGCCGCCCCGGGCCGGCTGGGCGGTGTCCCACGCGGGCCAACCGGTGCCGCCGCCACGGGATGAGGGGTGCGACGACCCTCCCGACGGGTAGTCGGGCGCGACGCCGGGTGTCGTTCCGCCGCTGCCGTCCGGCAGCTGTCCAGGGCCGTCGCCTCCCATTATTCGGGCGAGGGCGTCGTCGACCATATCGCGGAGGATCTGATCGCCCTCCGCCATCATCTCCGGGGTCAGGTCGTCCGGCCGGTCCATGGAGCCATCACCGAACTCGGGCCCGGGGCGCCTCGCTTGCGGCGCGTCCACCTCACTGGTGGTGGAAACAGGTTCAGGAGTCGCCGTTTGCGTCTGGGGCGGCTGACCGTCCCCAGGCGCGGAAATCCTCGCCGATGGCGCGGCGTCGGAGGGTGGACCCGAATCCGCGGACGCCACCGGTTCGGGTACACCGGCATATGCCCCGGCCCGTGCGGCCCGCACCGATGCGCCGAGTGACCCGACCAGTCCCGAGCCGAACCCGGTCCACACCATGGTGGCCAGATCCTTGCCGCGCAGTTCGCCCTTCGTCAGAGCGAATGCGGTCAGGCCGCCCGCGAGACCACCGGCCATACCGCCCACGCCGCCCGCGGCCACGGTGCCGAGCACCCGGCCGCCCGCTCGCATCGCCGCGGGTGCGACACGACGACCGACCTCCACACCGACCAATCCACCGACGGCGCCTGCCGCCGCTCCGATCCTGACCTGCTGCCAATCCACCGCCTTCCGGTGGCCTTGGGCGATCTGCACACGCTGGGCGACATAGGGAACCCCACCACCGATCGCCGTCCCGAAGAACACGCCTTTCGAGGCCAGCACGAGTCGCGGGTGTTCGGCGACGAACCGCGCGGCGCGTGTCAGCATGGTCAGCACCAAGTCGCGCTCGGCGAGTTCCATCCCCACCCGAGCCTCGGCGCGATCGGTGATCGCCTTCACGATGCTGCCGGGCGGCGGCATCGCCATATCGATGATCACCTGTGCCAGCAGCGCTCCCGCGATCCCGATGAGGACGTACTGCTGGTATTCGATGGCTGTGGCGTTGTCGTACAACTGCCGCGCCATGGCGTTGTTGAACTCGATCTGCGCATGGATCTGGCCGATGATCTTGCGGTATTGCTTCTGTACCTCCGTACCGGTCTCGCCCTCGACCGCCTTCTCCAGCTGCTCCACCATCGGCTGGAGCCGATGCAGCACCAGGACGAGCCCGTTCGCCGCGTCCGACCAGGTGTCGGCGCTGCGCCGCATCGCCTCGGGATCCCCCTCCGGAAAGTGTCCCAGCACCATCGCGGTCAGCCAGTCGGGGAAATAGTCGGGAATCTGCACCATCAGGCGCTCGAACGTCCGCGTGCGTGCTCGACGACCAGTCTGTGCAGTACTTTCGCCGGTCCGCAGGCGCCCTCGCCGCGCAATTCGACTTCGGTGAACCCTTCGATTACCGCCGCTCGGGGGTCGAAGCGGTCACCGGAGAAGCAGCCTCGGATCAGTTGGGCACGCCATTGCCGGTAGCCGCGGACGATCGCGGCCAGTGTGTCACCGCGGTCCCACGGTCCGCTGATGCGCTGGTACTCCATCAGCAACGACCGATGCGCCGAGTGCCGGACCCGGGGCCCCGCCCCCGCTTCGAGAATCCGGCCGAGGTCGTGCACGATGGTCGAATACATCGGCCGCTCACCGGATCCGGCTACCCGCTCGCCCGATCGAATCGCGGTCTCGACTTTTTCTTCGAGCAGCGCCGGGCCGGCCGCCGTGACACGGTCGAGCAGGATCCGCTCACCGGTGACCGGACCCTCCGCCTCTTGCGTCGCGCGAGCCGACGTCACGCGCGACACCGCACCGTCCGGTAGGTCGGTGATCTCTATCCCGGCCAGCTCGATGTAGGGATGTTTGCCGAGGATGTCGTCGACGGCCGCCGCGATTTCGTCGACGGTACGTCTGGACACACCGGAGGTGTCGAATCCGGCTATCCGGAGGCCATGGCGAGCGGCGAGCGCCTGCGCGGCGGCCACCGCATCCGGGTCCGTCCGTATCCGGGAGCGCTTCGCTTCCGCCGGGGCCGGCTTCGGCTTGCGCCGCCTCGCGTCCTTGCCGGTTTTCCCGGGTTGGACCGCGTCGGGCCCGGGTCCTTTGCGGCGCGGCGGGTAGGCCTGGCCCGGTGACGGACCACCGGCGTTTCGCGACCACGGCGTGCCGGGTGTGTTTCGCATCCACGGCGAATCGGTGGGCGGCCTCGTCCATCGGCCTTCTGGTGTTCGCTGGACGGCCCCCGGTCGCGGTGCGCCGGGTTTGGGTGTCGCCGCCGCAGGGGGTGAGCCGGTGGCGGGCGGCGTGGCAGTGGCGGGGGACGCCGGGGTTCGCGCGGCCGGCGCGGCGCCTCGCGCGATCGGCGTCGCTCGGTCCGGAACCGAAGGCGTTGGCGCGGAGTTGGGTAACGGCTCCCGCTCGGATGAGTTGGGTCCGTCGATCGGGCCGTATTCGCCGGGGCTCGCGCCGGGCACGGTCGGATCCGCGGTCGGTTGGTAGCCGGGCTGCTCGGTTCCCTGCGCGGCGGTGGGGTCGTTGGCCGCGGCGGTGGGGTCGTACGCCGGAGCGGTGGAGTCGTAGGCCGGGGTGGGCGCGGTGGAGTCGCGAGCGGAATTCGGCTCGGCGGCATTCGGTGTGGAGACGGGTTGATAGGGAGCTGGGCTCCGCCACTGCGGCTGGTCGAACGGAGCGCTGCCGACCGGCCGCGAGGCGAACGGATCCTGATCGCGGAGTCGGGAGCCGATGTTCTGGTCCTGGTCCTCCAGCACATTGCCTGCATCCGCGACGCTGCCGCTCATTCCGCGCAGATTGTGGACGAGGTTCTCGAACCCGGTGATTCCCTTGTCGGCCGCGGGCTCGTAGCTGTCGCCGAAGATCCGGCCCGGCTCGTCGTCGCCCCAGCACCTTCCCTCGGCGGCGAGCCTCTGCTTCAGGCGCGCGAGTTCCTCTTGCGCCACGTCGGCGATCGCGGCGAGTTCCGGGGTCAGCGCTCGCAGCAGGTCGGTATCCACCCGCAACGACCGACCCATATCCCGGCAAACCCTTCACCTGCGTCAACGACACCGAGAGAAGACATTGTCCTCCCGGAGCAGCTCCGGCACCCGTGGCGTCTCTTCCCGAAGCTGGGAGGGGCCCAAGGGTGGGATCAGCTCCCATGAGGGCGTTCTCCTCTTCGAACAGCGACCGCAGATCGTCCGGTATCTCGACCTTCTCGTGTTCGCGGGCTTCGGCTTCGGAGGTGAAGTACACCGTCTCGACGAATCCGTCGTCGCCGTAGGTCGCCAGCGTGCCGCCGAGAATCTCCGGGCGTACCTCGTGCAACCGATCACCCGACCGGGCCAGTATCTCGCGCATCCGTCCGGCGTCCCGGGTGTGACCTTCCATTACCTGCACGAATCCGGCGCGGTCGGAGCCGCCACCCATCCACTGCGTGACTTCGGCGCAGTCCATGAACGTGACCGGCCCGTCGAAGCACTGCTCGGTCTCCCGCCACCAAGCGCCCTGCTCCGGGCGCTCGCTGTTGCGGCGGGCGGCCTCCTCGGATCGTTCGCCGCTCGGATGCCGCGCGCAAGTGCCGGACGCCGGGCCCTGTCGCGGTCAGGCGGCGGAGATCGGCGTGTGGGTGCGGCGGGATGCTTCGTTGTCGCGTTCGGTGATGCGGACGTACAGCCGGATCAGCACCTCGCGCAGGGTGACGCCGAGCTCGGCGGCGTGCAGGGCGGCCAGTTCCAGCGCGAGGTCGCTGGTGAGCGTGCCGGGATCGCTGAGCATTTCGTCCAGCACCATCCCGGTCACCGCCTGATCGCGGGTCAGGACGACGGAGGGCAGCCAGCTGAGTTCCCACGCTGCGCCGGAGGACGAGGAGAGCAGCCGGGCGATTTCCGGGCTGATGTCGCTGGTGATGATCGAATCGGTGATGTCGAGTGCCATGATCCGCTCTCATTCACGCTGTTTCGGGATGACGTGGACCCGCCGCTCGACGGTTACCGTGCCCGAACGCGATGGATTCGTCCGCGCTTCGGTCGTATCGGTGTCCGAATGCGCCGGGAGATCGGCGCGAGCGAGAAGGCGGGTGGTCACACCTGGCCGCGGATGATGCCGGGCCGCGCCATGACGAGGTATCCGCATCCGGCACCTCCTAGAGTTATCGGGCCACCGAGATCGGCAGGCCGGAAACCGTTGTGCCGAACCGAATTGCGGTGACGTCGAGATCAAGGCTAGGTGCGGCCACATCTTGCTGTCAACGAAGCTTTAGCGCTTTGTGATGATAGTAGATAAGCTTCAATGACTTCATATAGTCATGCGGCTCAATACTCATCAGGAATTCGGGCAAAAATTGGTTATCGCTGCGGGGTCAAGCCGGTGCGGTACGTTTCTGAGCTCATGTGGCAGCCCTTTTCGCAGGGGGTGTCGGATGTGGCTGGATCTCTGCTCGACAACGAAATTCGGCGAACGCGATTCGTCGGATGCCTTTTGCCACTCGATGATTAGAATGATGCATCGTGACATGCCGTGAGCATGCGTAGGCAAGGTGCAGGATGGGAGGCACGGGATGGCTGGCTCCGGCTCGGATGAGCAGGTCGGCGATCTGGTCCGCAGGCTACGACTGGAACGCGGCTACACGCAGGCGGCGCTCGCCACCCGAGCGGGCTGTTCCCGCAGTCTGATTCAGCAGATCGAGAACGGCAGCCGGATTCCGCCGCTCGCGCTGCGGGAACGCTTGAGCCTCGCTCTCGGCGCGGAACTGCCGACCGACGGCAGCGCCGATCCCGCGACCGATCCGACCAGCAGCAACTACTACGACCTGCGGATGCGATTCAACGTCCTGCTCGGCAAGGACCCCGAATTGGTCTCGCGCGCACTGGGTATCGCGCAGAGCCTGATCGACGCGTCCGGTGCGCGAGCGGAAATCGAACCGCTGCGCCTGGTCGCCGACCGGCAGTTGGAACGCGCCGAGGAGATCCTCGCGCAGATTCCCTCGCGCAGCGCCACGGTATGGGAATGGAACACCGTCACCGACTGGCTGACGATCCTGGAACAGGCCACCACGTCGGTGCGCGCGATCCACACCGCAGACCTGGGCACGATCGGCGGCGACGTCGGCGACGACTATCACGCGGCGATCCTGCGCCTGGCCGACAAGACCCATCCGCCGAAGATCGATGTGCGGCGGATGTATGTGCTCGACGACATCTCGGACGTCTGGCCCTATGACGACAAACTGTGGAAGCAGGCGCGCTCGGGCGTGGAGAGCGTGCTGGTCAAGCGCGAGTACGCCCGCAACGCGCAGAGCATGCTCGTGGTCGACGACCGCTACGTCGCGGTGGGCGAGTACGACTACTCGCGCCAGGCCCGGGTGGCGACGCGCTTCTCCGCGCTGAAGCACGACGTCGCGTTCGCGGTCCGGCGGTTCGAGAAACTCTACGACCTCCGGCGCGCCGGTTCGGCCATCGTGGTCGACCAGATCGTCGCGCAACCGCCACTGGCGGAATTCGAACGACTCGCCGAGGGCGACTGCCGCCGCCTGTTCCGCGCCGCGCTCCAGGAGAAATGGAACACCATGCCCGCACCGGGAGACTCTTCAGAAGGCGAGGTTCCGTGACTCAGAGCCACGTGCTCACCGATCCGCTCGCCGACCTGGCGATGCTGACCAATCGCTCCGAGGCCAGGAAACGGCAAGTGCGCGGGCACGTTTCGCGGGACGCCTGGTTCGCGGGGACCGGCGGCCTGCGCCACTCGGGCGTCATCGACGCCTACCACGGCGAGACCGGCCGTGCCCCCGACGCGCACGCCGTCGCGGCGCTGGACCGGGCGTGGCGAGAGAGCCTGCACATCGCGCCCGCCGCGGAGTATCTCGACGGCAGGCTCTACGACAAGCGGCAGCCGTTGATCCTGCGGGAGCTGGCGGCCCGCAGGCTGTTCGGGCGCCTGTCACATCCGGTGGAAGGGGTCCCCGGCGTCCGGGTGCGCGCGGAGGAGGTGATCGTCTGCCCGTACTCGAGCACGATGCTGCTCGAGGAGGCTGTCGCGAGCCTGGCCAGGCCGGGCGGGGTGATCGTGTGCCCGGAGGGCTTCTACAAGAGCTCCAGCATCCACGTGGAGAAATTCGGCTTGCGGATCGTGTCGTGCCCGGTGGCCCCGGACGACGGGTTCAAGATCGACCCCGCCCGGCTGGCCCGCTGCCTCGCCGGGCTGCGGGCGACGGGCGAGCTGTGCGGTGTGCTGCTCACGCTGCCGGGCAACCCGGTCGTCGCCGACTACACGGCCGCCGAGCTGGCGGAGATCGGGCGGGTGCTGCTCGACTGCGGCGTCCCCGTGATCTGCGACATGGCCTTCGACCTGCTGGTGGCCTCGCACATCCCGGTCGCCGCGCTGCACGTGCCGACCGAGCAGGGCATTCGGCGGCTCTACGACGTGGTGCTGACCATCACGGGCAACTCCAAGGGCTACAACGCCTTCGGCCCCTGCAAGATGGGTGCGGCATGCACCGGCGACAGCGCGTGGCTGGAGCGGATCCGGGAACGGCTCACCATCTCGTTCCAGCGCGAGACCACCCACCTGGCTCGCGCGATCCTCGAGCACACCTCCGAGGACTACTTCGCCCGCAACCACGCGCTGATGCGCGCGCAGATCGAGCGGGCGTGCGGCCACATCGCCGCGATCAACACGCGGCTCGGAGCGGAGGTCCTGCGACCGCTGGGCAATCCGGAAGGAATGTTCGTCTCGGTGGTGTTCGATCGCGCGCTCCTCGACGCGGCGGGTGTACACACGAGTGCGCAGGTGGAAGACCTGTTGCTCGCCGTGGCCGGCGTCGACAGCGTCGCACTCGACCGCACCGGCTCGCTGCGACCCGGCGTCCGGTTGAACGTTCTCGCTCCCCGCAAAGCGCCGCGACACGAATCGCCCGCTTTGCTCGATGAGCTCTTCGACCGGCTGGAGCAATTGATCCGCGATATCGCCGGCGGGCTCACCTATCGCGCCGCGCTCGCCGATCGCGGCCTGACCGCCTTGGTAGCGGAGCCCGGAGCCGCGCGGTGATCGTCGGGGTGCTTCGCGAGACCGCACGGCGGGAGACTCGTGTGGCGCTCACACCCGACGCGGTCCGCACGCTTTCGACGACGGGACTTCGAGTGCTCGTGGAGGAAGGCGCGGGGCGAGGTGCGGGTTTCACCGACGCGGCCTATCGGGCGGCCGGGGCGGACGTCGTCGGGGATCGCGCGGAGGTGTTCGAGCGCGCGGGCATCGTCGTCTGGGTGAAACCGCCCGCGTTCGACCTGGATTCGATGCCGTTGCGTGCGGGAACCACGCTGGTCGGCTTCCAGGATCCGCACTACCGTCGCGGCGAGATCGATCGGTTGCGTGGCCTCGGCATCGAATCGGTCGCCTTCGACGAGGTGCCGCGCGACGACTCGACCGCCGAGATCGATGCGCTGTCCGGGATGAGCCGGATCGCGGGCGCGGAGGGTTACGCCGAAGGCAGGCGGCTGCTCGCCCCGGCGCGGCTCACCCGTCCGGTCCGTGGCCTGGTGCTGGGGTGCGGGGCGGCCGGGCTGGCCGCGATCGCGGCCGCGCGCACGTTCGGCGACGAGAAGCCGACAGCGGTCGGTAACCGCCTCGCACAACGGTCGGCCGCGTCGGCGGCGGGCGCCGGGCAGTTCGTGCCGATCCGGGACGACAACGCGGCGCTGCTGGAATCGCTCGCCGCGGCGCCGCCCGACCTCGTCGTCTGCACCGCCGTGCACCGCGGATCCCCGGCGCCCCGCCTGCTCGGGCAGGCGGAGTTGGACCTGCTCGGCCCGGGGACCGTGATCGTGGATCTCGTGGCCAAGGCGGGCGGCAATTGCGTCGCGACCGTTGCGGACCGGACGGTCATCCTGCCCAACGGCGTCGTTGTCACCCATCGCTCCAATTACCCGGCGAGCCGTCCGGCCGCGGCCAGTCGTGCGTACGCCGCGGCGACGGCCGCCATGGTGCTGCGGATCGCCGGAGAGCGCGGAAGTACCTTGACGGTCGATGAGAACGTGTTCTAATTTTTGGCATGCGCAGATTTGACGGCCGCCGCGTGGTGGTGACGGGAGCGGGATCCGGCATCGGTCAGGGCATCGCCCTGCGACTGCTGGACGAAGGGGCGCAGCTGGTCGCCGCCGACATCGATGCGGCGGGCTTGGCCACCACCGCGGACAAGGTGGGCGACGGCGCCGAGCGACTGCGAACGGTCGAGGTCGACACCGCCGATCCGGCGTCGGTGCGCACCGCCATCGACACGGCGCTCGAGTTCCTCGGCGGACTCGACGTGCTGGTCAACGCGGCGGGCATCCTTCGTCCCGCGCGCACCCACGAGATGCCGCTCGAGGTGTGGAACCAGGTGATCGGGGTGAATCTCACCGGCACCTTCCTGATGACCCAGGCCGCGCTGCCCGCTCTGCTGGACACCGGACGCGGCGTGGTGGTCAACATCTCCTCCACCGCGGCGTTCAGCGCGGCGCCATACCTGGCCTCCTACGCGGCGTCCAAGGGCGGCGTGAACGCTTTCACGCACGCCATCGCCTTGGAGTACGCCAAACAGGGCTTGCGCGCGGTGAACATCGTCCCGGCCGGCATCACCAGCGGGATCACGACGAAGTCCATCCTGGCCCAGCCCGAGGGTTTCGACCCGCAGTTGTTCTCCCGGATGACCGGGTGGCTCAATGGCGGCGCGCTCGGCTCTCCGGAGGACATCGCCGGGGTGGTCGCCATGGTCGCCTCCGATGACGGGCGGTACATGACCGGCACCGAGATCCGGGTCGACGGCGGCGCGCTGATGTGAGTCAGCGGGGCGTCGCCACCAGAAGGTGGTGCGGAATCGGCGTATTCGCGAGCCGACGATGCTCGACCTGGCAGCCCGCCTGTTCCAGTACCGCGATCACCTCCGGCACCGGACGCAGGGTGAAGCCGTACGGGGTGAACGGCAGCTTCGCCATCGCGTCCGGATCGCCGATGCCGACCACCAGACGGCCACCCGGCCGGACCACGCGCGCGAGTTCGGCGCAGGCCGCTCGCAGGTCCGGCACGAAGTAGACGGTGTTGACGGTGATCGCGGCGTCGAGACTGTCGTCAGGCAAGGGCAGCGCGGTGAGCGAACCCTCGCGCAGCCGCAGGCGACCGGACTCGATGTCGCTTCCGTGACCGGAGCGGGCGCGTGCCAGCATGTCCGCGGAGATCTCGACGCCGTGCACCACACCGTCCGCGCCGACTCGATCGAGCAGCAGCGAAAGCCCTGCGCCGCCGCCGAATCCGACGTCGGCCGCCGTGCCGCCGGGCGCGACGGAGGCCGCCTCAACCGCACCGGCGATGGCGGCCTTGTTGCCGCGATCGAGCACGAAGGCGATCCCTTTGCCGAGCACCCCGTGGGGATTTCCGAGCTGACCGGCGAGGCCGGACAACAAGCGGGCCCGAACGGAGTTCATGGGCGCCATCGTATCGGCCCGCCCGTACCGGACGGGTGCGGCGAATGTCCGAATACTGTTCCGTTGGTATCCGTTCGACTACCGCCTTGTGAAGGACGACCTCGATGCGCCGACCGATGATCGTTCTCGCCGCCTGCGCGCTGGCTCTGCTGCCCGGTCAGCCCGCCTCGGCCGCCGCGCCATGGGGGCCGCTCGCGCCGCCGAACCCGTTCCTCGGGCCGCCCGGCGCCGCGACCATGCACGGCGACGCGGGATCCTCGGACGTGACGGCGCTCGCCGGGCCCGCCGCCGCGGGCGCGGTCGCGGCCTATCCGCTGGCCTCCGCGTGCCCCACGCTGCTGGAAGGATCGGACCGCCTCGTGGTCGCCCTGTGCACCGCGATCGCGGGACAGACCCCGACGGTGCACCTGCTCGATCCCGCGGCGCCGGGCCCGCTGGTGGGTTCGCTCGCCGCACTGCCGTTGACCAGGGGAAGCCTGCTCGGCGGCGTGTACGCCTACCTCGACCAGGTCGACCGCTTGGTGGTCGTGGACGGCACCGACCGGCTGCTGCGCATCCGGCACGAGCGCGACGCGACGGGGGCGTGGCGGCTGATCAGCGAAGACTTCGCCGATCTCGGTCCGGTGCTCCCGGCCGGAGACGCGGTGACCGGACTCGTGCCGGACTGGTCGGGCAATGTGTGGTTCGCGTCCGGTCAGGACGTGGCCGGGTTCGTCACGGCTACCGGGGAGGTCGCGGCGCTCGCGTTGCCCGCGGGAGAGCGCGTGGCCAACAGCATCTCGTCGGCACCGGGCGGGCAGGTGGCGGTGGCCACGACGCACGCGCTGTACGAACTGCGCGCCACCGCGTCCGGCGTTCCCGAGATCGTGTGGCGCGCGCCGTACGACCGGGGATCGGCGCGCAAGCCGGGACAGCTCAGTTGGGGCACCGGCTCTACCCCGACCTATTTCGGGCCGCGCACCGGTGCGGACTACCTGACCATCGTCGACAACGCCGACGAGCAGGTGCACGTCCTGGTATTCCGTTCGGGGACCGGCGACCTGGTATGCACGGCACCGGTGCTCGGTGAAGGCGCCCCGGGCAGCGAGAATTCGCCGGTCGGGGTCGGCCGCTCCGTCTTCGTGGCGAGCACATACGGATACCCCTACCCGGCGCTGCCGGAGGGTGCCGGACCGGCGGTGCCCCCGAGCGCGCCGTTCACCGGTGGCATGACGCGCGTCGATGTGGACGGCGACGGATGCCGCGTGGTGTGGGAGAACACGGTGCGCAGCGCGGCCGTACCGCGCCTGTCCACGGCCGACGGCCTGCTGTACACGGTCGCCCGCCTCGGCGCGGACCACACCACGCCCCTCGACGGGTACGCGTTCACCGTGCTCGACCCGGAAACCGGTGCGGTCACCGCCGCACAGCACCTTCCCGGCACCGTCGTCGACGATCCGCTCCAAACCGCGCCGCTGATCACGCAGGACGGCCACCTGCTCCAAGGAACGGTCACCGGGATCCTGCGCGTCGGCTGAGCCCACCCGATCCATTTCCGCCTCTGACCGGGACGCACCGTTCCGTCCGCGCGTCGACGAACTCGGTGGTGCGTCCAGCCGTGCACAGACGATCGCCTCGGCGAGGGAACGGGAACCGGCCGAGCACTGGACTGTGACGTGCGTCTCTCGAACTCGGCTGTGGTGGGGTCGATTTCGCGCGGTTCCAGCCCTCGTTGCGGCAGGTGAGGCGAAGATCACATAACCCGTTACGGTTGCGGCCGAGGTGCTGAATCGGGCTACGGGGCGGGGTGGGCGACCGCTCTTTCCCCAGCCGGTTAATCCGGAGCCTGTCGGGGAACTGGCCGGTCTTCCCTGCGCGCCACTATGTCCTTACCCGGTTTATTACCGCGTAAACAAACCTGTGGTCGCTTTCTTTCGTGTGCTGATCAGCAACCGTCAATTCTTGCAAATGAACGTGCAGGTGGGAGCCCATGTCAGCAACCATGGAGAGGTCTATCTTCCGTCCTGGCTAACGCCTCGGAGAGGTTCCCGAGCTATTGCGGAGGCGATTCCCATCGAGTGTTTCGGGAGTGTCACCGAGGCGGTGCCCGGCCGTCGAAACAGTGATCGCGCGTGTCGCATGCGGTTAGCTGGCGGGGGGTGAAAGGGCGCGGCCACCAGGGTTTGCTGGGGCGCTGCTTTATACGCTTGACCTCGACGGGGAGGGTTGCGTAGGGATAACGATTGTGTAGAGTTGACGGTAACGCTGGCCGCAGCTCGAGCCGGACTCGCTGCGGCCAGCGGAACTCAAATGGGGGACTTCCGAACCGAACTCACACCGCGTAGCTGCCGATTATCCCAGCTGCGTCGCTCAGGGTGTGCTGAATGTTGGCTGCGTCACAGCGGACGGCTGATCGCCGGATGTCGCGGAATCCGTGCTCGCCTGCTCCGTGACCGCGCGGCGACCCACCCCGAACACGTACACCAGGAACAACGCCTCGGCGGTGAAGCCGATCGCGAGGCGAATCGGCGTCGGCAGCGGGCTCGGTGTCACGAATCCCTCGATGAAGCCGCACACCAGCAGCACTCCGACCAGGCCGAGCGCGACGGTTGCGGTCGCCCGTCCCTGCCTCGCCACCGCCTCCACGCGGCTGAGCCGTCCCGGATCGATCAGCGTCCAACCGAGTTTCAGGCCCACGCCGCCCGCGACGAACACCGCGGTGAGCTCCAGCGTGCCGTGCGGAAGGATGAACCCGAAGAACGAGTCCAGCCGCCCCGCGTCGGCCATCAGCCCGGCGCTGACGCCCAGATTGAGCGCGTTCATGAACAACAGATAGACCGCGGGCAGGATCAGTACGCCGGTGAACAAGGCGATGGCGGTCACCCACGCGTTGTTGGTCCACACCTGTGCGGCGAAGGCGCCCTGCGGATGCTCCGAGTAGTACGTCTCGAACGCGCCGCCCGGTGCGGTGAGACTTCCGGTGTCCGCCGGGATTCCGAGTACTTCGCGCGCCGACTCGAATCGGTCCACCCAGACGGCCAAGCCGGCCGATACGCACAAGAACACCGCGGCCACCCCGACCCACCACGGCCAGGACCGGTAGAGCGCCGCGGGGAAGCGGTAGCCGAAGAACCGGCCGATCTCCTGCCAGGTGTCGGCTCGGGTCCCGAGTACCCGGCCGCGCGCACGCGCCAGCAGTGCGCTCAGCCCGGCGATCAGCTCCGGGTCGGGGCTGTGCGACTGCAACCGTGCCAGCTGCTGGGAGGTGCGGCGGTAGAGCGTGACGAGTTCGTCCGCCTCCGCGCCGGTCAGCCTGCTCCGTTTGGACAAGTAGTCGAGCCGGTCCCACGCCCTGCGGTGCGCCAGGCTGTATGCGTCAACGTCCATTCGGTTGCCTCCCACTCCCGCCGGTCGCAAGAATGCTATCGACATGGCTGAATTCACCACCGGCGAAGCAGTGGCCCTGGAGCTGCCGATCGCCCGGATCCCCACCAGGGCGAGCGCGTTCCTGATCGACGTGCTGGCCCAGTGCACGCTGGCTTTCGCGCTGCTGTTCGCGATCGTCACGCTGCTGCTGCCCGCCGGCGTCGACTCGGCCTGGCTGGACGTGGTGATGCTGGTCACCATCGTGACCGTGCTGGTCGGGTATCCGGTGGCCTGCGAGACCGCTTGGCGGGGGCGGACACTGGGCAAGCTGATGCTCGGGCTGCGCGTGGTGCGCGCCGACGGGGGGCCGATCGACTTCCGGCACGCGCTCACCCGCGGCTTGGCGGGCGCGATCGTCGATTTCTGGATGCTCGGCGGGTTCGGCGCCATCGCGGTACTCACCTCGATGTGCTCGCCGCACGCGCGGCGGATCGGTGACGTGCTCGCGGGCACCGTGGTCGTGCACGCGCAGCGCCCGCTGCCACCGCCCGCGCTCGCGATCGCGCCGCCGTGGCTGACCGGATGGAGCGCGCAGCTCGATCTGTCCGGACTGCCGGAGGAGCTCGCCTTGGCGGTGCGGCAGTACCTGACGCGGTTGCGCACCCTGACGCCCGCGGCGCGGCACCAGCTGGGCACGGCGCTCGTGGGCGAGGTGTGCGGGCGGCTGCGCGTCGCGCCGCCTGCCGGTTACCCGCCGGCGCAGATCCTCGGCGCGGTCATCGCCGAACGACAGCGCCGGGTGCTGCCCGCGCCGATGTACCCGGTGTTCCCGCCGCGCGTGGGTCAGCCGTTCGCCGCGACGTAGTCGTCCACCTCGCGAAGGAACGCGTCCTGCCGGGCCGGCGTCAGCCAGGAAGCGCGGAACGAATTCCTGGCCAGCTCGGCCAGCCGATCGATGCCGAGGCCGGCGTGCTCGGCGAGTGCGAGGTAGTTGTCGGCCACGTACGCCCCGAAGTAGGCGGGGTCGTCGCTGTTGACCGTCACCGTCAGCCCGCGATCGAGCAGGCCGACGATCTGCGCGGACTTCATCTCGGCGGTGACGAAGGAGTTCGACACCGGACAGCAGGTGAGCGCGATTCCCTTGGCCGCGGCCAGTTCGACCAGACGATCGTCCTCGACGATGTTCGTGCCGTGGTCGAGGCGGTCGACGGCGATGTCCTCCAGCGCCTGGCGGATGTGCTCGACCGAATCCGGCTGGTCGATGTCGCAGTGCATGGTCAGCAGGAAGCCTTCGGCACGGGCGCGCTCGAAGACGGCGGCGAACTTGCTCGGCGGGTTGCCGCGCTCGTCGGAATCCAGCCCGACTCCGAGGATCCAGCTCTTGTACGGCAACGCCTCCAGCAGCGTCGCCATGGCGTACTCCGCGGAGTGATCGCGCAGGAAGCACAGGATCAGCTCGGCGGATATCCCCAACTCCCGCCGCGCTCGCGCGATCGCCGACCGGTAGCCGCTGATCACCGTGGGAAACGGGATCCCGCGCCCGGTGTGCGCCTGCGGATCGAAGAACAACTCGGCATGGCGCACGCCTTGGCCGTGCGCCCGGCGCAGATAGTCGAATGCGAGGTCGTGGAAGTCCTCCGGGCGCTGGAGAACGCGCATCGCGGGGTAGTAGACCCGGAGGAACGACGTCAGGTCGTGGAAGCGATAGGTCTGCTTCACCTCGTCCACGGTCTTCTCCGGCAGCTCGATGCCGTTTCGCCGGGCGAGGAGGAACTTCAGCTCCGGCTCCAGCGTGCCTTCCAGATGCAGGTGCAGCTCCGCTTTCGGCAGTCCACGGACGAAGGCGGCGAGATCTGAGGCCATGGGGCCATGATCCTCCTCAGAGTGCGCCGGATTGCTTCAGTTCCAGGTATTCGTCCGCCAAGGCCTCCGGCAGTCGTTCCGGTGACGCGGCGACGACCGCGATACCGGTGCGGCGCAGCGATTCCTGGACCAGCGCGCGTTCGGCGAGGACGGATTCGGCCGCGGCCGCGGCGTAGAGGTCGGCGAGGCTGTCGCGGCGGGTGGCGGCCGCGGCGACATCGGGGTCGGTCACCGAGACGATGAGCACTCGGTGCCGCTGCGCCAGCACCGGCAGCACGGGCAACAGGTTCTCCTCGACCGCGGCGCCGTCCAGGCTGGTGAACCAGACGACCAGGCTGCGGCGGCGGGTGCGCTGGATGGCCGCCCGCACCAGCCCGGCGCTGTCGGTATCGACGAGCGCGGGGGTGATGCCCGCCATCGCGTGCATCAGCTTCAGCTGCAAACCTTTCCCGCCGATACCCCGGACTTCGGCGCGGGCTCGCCGGTCGAAGGCGAGCAGGTCGACCGAGTCTCCCGCGGCCGCGGCCAGGCCACCGAGCAGCAGGGCCGCCTCGATGCTCGCGTCCAAGCGGGTGCCGTCGCCCACCCGGCCCGCGCTGACCCGGCCGGTGTCCAGCAGCATCAGCATGTGCCGGTTGCGCTCCGGGCGCCAGGTGCGGACCAGGACGTCGGTGGCGCGGGCGGTGGCGCGCCAGTCGATGGCGCGGACATCGTCCCCGGCGACGTACTCGCGGAAGGAGTCGAATTCGGTGCCCTGCCCGCGCAGGTTGGCCACATTGCGGCCTTCCAGGTGTTGCAACCGCTTGACCTTCGAGCGCAACAGCCGTTCGGCGCGGAACGCGGGCAGCGCGCGTACCCGGGCGGGCACGTCGTGCCTGGTCTGCTTGCCCGCCAGCCCGAGCGGGCCGAGCAGGCGCACGGTGACCTGGCCGGCGACCCGATCGCCGCGATAGGTGGGCGTGAGCGCGGTGCGGAAGCGGACCTTGGTGCCCGGCGCGAGATCCAGTTCGTGCGTGCGGTTTCCGGCGCGTGCGCTGCCTGGCCAGTCGTCCCACACGGTGCCGTGCAGCGTGCGTGCCCCGGTGTTGACCGCGACGAGCTCCACCTCGACGGAGCGCCCGAGCCGCACCGTGGTGAGTGCCTCGCGAGACAGCGCCAGGTCGCGCGACCGTCCCACCGCGCCGAGATCGATGAGCAGCCCGGCCGCCAGGGCACAGGTCACCACGACCACGCCGAGCACGGACGGCAGGACCAGGGTGACGAACAGGGCCGCCACGCCTGCCGCGGCGGCCAGCCGACCGGTGACGACCATGCGCTACACCGGAACCGGAACCGACAGCAGCAGCGACGACAGCACACCCTCGGTGGTCACGCCGTCCAACTCCGCCTCCGGACGCAATTGCAGGCGGTGGCGCAACACGGCGACGGCGACGGCTTTCACGTCGTCGGGTGTGACGAACCCGCGACCGGTGAGCCAGGCGAACGCGCGCGAGGCCGCCATCAGCGCGGTCGCGCCGCGGGTCGAGGCCCCGTGCTGCACGGCGGGCGAAGTGCGGGTGGCCCGGCACACGTCGACGGTGTAGGCGAGCACCTCGGGGCTGATCGTCGTCTGCGCGATCGCGGCGCGGGCGGCGGTGATGTGTTCGGCGCCGGCGACGGGACGCAAGCCCGCGGCGGTCAGGTCGCGCGGATCGAAGCCGGCGGCGTGGCGTTGCAGGATGCGGAACTCGTCATCGCGGCCGGGCAGGTGGATGTCCACCTTGAACAGGAACCGGTCCAGCTGCGCCTCCGGCAGCGGGTAGGTGCCCTCCTGCTCGATCGGGTTCTGGGTGGCGACGACGACGAACGGATCGGGCAGCGGCTGCGGCTTCCCGTCCACCGAGACCTGCCGTTCCTCCATCGATTCCAGCAGCGACGACTGGGTTTTCGGCGGCGTGCGGTTGATCTCGTCGGCGAGCAGCAGGTTGGTGAACACCGGACCGTGCCGGAAGGTGAACTCCGCGGAGTGCGGATCGTAGATCTGCGAGCCGGTGACGTCGCCGGGCATCAGGTCGGGGGTGAACTGCACCCGCGCGTGGTCCAGGTCCAGCGCCGTGGCCAGCGCCCGCACCAGCAGCGTCTTGGCCACCCCCGGCACACCTTCGAGCAGCACGTGGCCGCGGCACAGCAGCGCGAGCACCAGGTACATGACCGCGCTGTCGTTGCCGACCACCGCTTTGCCGATCTCGGCGCGCAGGGCGTGGAACGCGGCGCCCGCTTGCTCGGCCGTGGGCGTGGTCTCGGTGCTGGTCATTCGATCTCCTGTGGTTCGCGGGCGTTCCCGGATGCCGTGGGCCGGGCGAGGATTGGGCGAAGGCGTCTCATCCGACCTCCGATTCGATCCATTCGAGCTGAGCGGCGACCACCCGCAGGGTCCCCGGATCGGGCACCGGGCCGAACAAGGCGGCCCCGATCTGGGCGGGGTGGGCTCCGACGCGCGCGGCGACCGCGGCGACGATGCGGTCCGGCGGGGTGTCGGCCGTGATGCCGAGCGGGGCGCGGATGCGGCGCAGCGTGGCCGCCCGCAGCTTCCCGGCGACGTGGTCGTGGTCTTTCGAGCGGCGGTACAGGGCGGCGTGGCCTGCGAGCAGTTCGTTCGCCGCCACCTCGACCGGGCGGGGCTCACGCACCAGTGCGCCCCGCCTGCGGGCCCGCCACCACACCACCAATGCGGCGGCGATCAGGAATTGCACGCCGCCGTAGAAGACCGGCGCGGGCAGCCGGTCCCAGATCGGGTCGTCGCCCGCCCCGAAGCCGGGGCGGCTTGGCGGCGGGACATCGGGCAGATCCGGTGGCGGCTGTGGCGGCGGCGGGGTGGGCGCGGTGGGCGCACCGCAGGATTGCAGGGCGCCGTAGACCAGCAGCAGCAACGCGGCCGTCGCGGCGAGCGCCGCCCAGAACCGGGGGTCGCGCAGCAGATCGGGCAGCGGGGGAAGCCTGCGCCTGGTGCGCGGCGCCTTCTCGACCGCCTCGATCTCGACCGGTTCCGGCGCGGGTGGCGGCGCGGAGGCGGAGAACCGGTCGGCGTATTCCAGCCTGCGGTATTCGTCTTCGGTGGCGCGGCGTCCGCCGTAGACCACCTCGTCGAAACTGTGTGCGGCGGGTTGGATCTCGGTGGCGACCTCGAGCGGCAACGCTGTCGTCACGTCGTCGGCGGTTTCCCGCGCGGTGCGCGAGCGCCGGACCTCCAGCACGCCACCCTGTTCCAGGCCGCGCAGCACGGCACGGAAACGTTCCCGCAATGCACGGTCGAAATCGCGGTGCCGCGCGGCGGATTCGGCGGCGGCCCGATGATCGGCGGCGGCGCCGAGCCGCGGCGCGCCGGGCGCCGGGTCGTCGGTCGCGTGGGGACCCTTGGTCAGCCGGATCTCACCAGGATGCCGAGCCGACGGGATCTCCGGCGGTGTCGGATCGCTCATCGCGTCTCCTGCCGGGGAATGCGAATGTCCAATCCCTCCCTGCGGCAACGGCGATCGAGGTAGCACACCACGCGCGACGACGCCTCGACCACCTCGCCGAAGGCCGTCAGCAGCAGCACCGCCGACGTGGTCAGCACGATCACCGGCCACCGGTGCGTGCCGGAGAAGTCCGAGACGTACAGCGGGATGGCCAGCAGCGGGATGGCCAGCAGCCCGAACAGGACGCGTTGCGCGATCCAGAGCCCGACGGTCGGCCACTCCGCGCCTTCGGCGAGCAGCTTGGCGCGGGCGATTCCATCGCGGTGCGAGGTGCGCTCCACGAACAGCACCGGCACCGCTACCCAGCGGCGGGCGCGCAGCCAGCCCAGCCAGAGCACCGCGAGCGGCAGCGTCACGATGGGCAAGCCGCTCACCGCGAGCACGCCGACGCCCACCAGCGTGAACAACAGCTGGAACACCAGCAGCGGGCCGAGCGTCGCACCGAACCGGCGCAACGCGGTCCTGCGGCCGATCGGCGCGCCACCGACGGTCGCGAGCCCAAGGGCCACGGTCGTGCCGCGTAACGCGAACCGCAGCAACCAGGCACAGGCCGCGGTGGACCCGATCGCCGCCCAGGCGGTGCCCGCGTCGGAACCGCCGGTCAGCTCGGAGACGCCCGCGGTCACCGCGACGACCACGGTCTCGGCCAGCAGCAAGCCCGGCACGATCGAACCGGCGATGGCGCGGATGTTCGCCTGGATCAGCGCGAACGGCGCATCGAGCAGTTCACGGAAACTCAGCGGTCGGATCGGCACCGTCGTTCCAGGAGACCCTGGTACCGGATCTGTTCCCGCCCCGACGGCGCCGGCCGGTTCGGCGGCTGGCAGCACGGGCCGAGTCTAGCCGTCAGCGGCGCAGTAAGCGGTCCACCACCTGCCGGTAGCGAACCGGATCGATGGGCGGGAGCCCCAGCAGCGCGCGCAGGTACACGCCGTCGCCCACGAGCCGGATGAGGTCGGCCTGGACCGGGTCGGCGACCTCCGCGTCCAGACCGTCCGACCAGGCGTTCATCATCTCGACCAGCGCCTGCTGTACCTCGTCGGGCTCCGGTGTGGCGTCGATCGTGCGCATGGTCGCGAGCATGGACCGATAGAGCTCCAGTTCCACCGCTTCCGCCGCGTCGTCCGGGTTCGGCGTCTGTAGGTACCACTCGGCTACCGAGCCGCCTCTGGCGACCGCGCCGTCCAGCTGCTTGCCCGCACGGTCGGCCAGCCTGCGGACCAGGCCCGCGAGCAGCGCGTCCTTGCTCTTGAAGTGATAGAGCAAGCCGCCTTTGGAGACGCCCGCGGTGGCCGCCACGTTCTCCAATGTCACTTGCGACATGCCTTTTTCCAGCAGCAAGGTCTCGAGCGCGTCCAGGATGCGGTCGCGGGTGTCAGCGGTCACGGCTCGACTATACCGTCCGGACGGTTGGTCAGTTACTATACCGTCTGGACGGTAAGAAAATGGACGACGGAAGTCGAGAAAGTCATGAACACCCAGACCGCGCGGCCCACCGGACGATCGGCCACCACGCCGCCCCGCGCCGGAACGCGCGAGTGGGCCGGATTGTCCGTGCTCGCGCTCGCCCTGCTCCTGCTCGCCGTCGACGCGACCGTGCTGGACCTGGCCGTACCCGCGATCAGCGCCGATCTCGCCCCGACCACGCCGCAGCTGCTGTGGATCATCGACGTGTACTCGTTCGTGCTGGCCGGGTTGCTCGTCGTCATGGGGAACCTGGGGGACCGGATCGGGCGGCGCAAGCTGCTGCTGCTCGGCGCGGCCGGATTCGGTATCGCCTCCGTGCTCGCGGCGTGGGCCCCGACGCCGGAGATGCTCATCGCGGCGCGGGTGCTGCAAGGCATCGCCGGTGCGACGCTGATGCCCGCGACGCTGGCGCTGATCAGGTCGATGTTCCTCGATCCGCGGCAGCGCACGGTCGCGATCGCGGTGTGGAGCGCGATGGCGGGCGGTGGCGCCGCGGCGGGACCGCTGCTGGGCGGCTGGCTGCTCGAGCACTACTGGTGGGGGTCGGTGTTCCTGGTGAACCTGCCGGTCATGCTGGTGCTGATCGGGCTGGGGCCGGTGCTGATCCCGGAGTCGCGCGATCCGCAGCCCGGCCGCTTCGACCTGCCCAGCGCCGTGCTGTCGATGCTCACCCTGGTGCCCGTGGTGTACGCGGTGAAGGAGGTCGCGGCGCACGGTCCGGGTATCCGACCGGTCCTGGTCGGCGCGCTGGGTGTGCTGGCGGGTGCGGTGTTCGTGCGCAGGCAGCGACGGCTCGCGCGGCCGATGCTCGACCTGGCGCTGTTCGCGCTGCCGACCTTCCGTACGGCGGTGGTGACCAGCCTGCTCGCGGTGTTCGCGCTGGCCGGTGTGCTGTTCTTCGGCTCGCAGTACCTCCAGTTGGTGCTCGGACGCTCGCCGATGCAGGCGGGCTTGCTGCTGCTGCCGGGCCTGCTGGCCGGGATGATCGCCTCGCTCGCCGCGGCCTGGTTGGTGCGGCGGCTGCGGCCGGGCACCGTGCTGGGCGGCGCGCTGATCACCGCGGCGGTGGGCGCGGCGCTGTTCGGATGGCTGGGTCCGGAGGCGGCCACCAGCACGACGCCGTTCGTGCTCGGCTTCCTGTTCGTGGGGGCAGGTGTCGGCGTCGCGCTGACCGTGTCGTCGGACCTGGTGGTCGGCGCGGCGCCCGCGGAGCGCGCGGGTGCGGCCGCCGCGGTGTCGGAGACCGCCTACGAGACCGGTATCGCGCTGGGCGTCGCGATACTCGGCAGCGTGGTCATGGCGATCTTCCGCAACGGCCTCGACCTGAGCCACGTGCCGGATGATCAGGCGGACGCCGCCTCGGAATCCCTCGGCGCGGCCACGGCTTTCGCCCGTGAGCTGCCGGAGGCCGCCGGAAACGCGTTCCTCGCCTCGGTGCACGATTCGTTCGTCTCCGGCATCCACTTCGCGGCGATCGGCACCACCTCGATCCTGCTGGCAGCCGCGCTGGTGGCGTTCCGGTTGCGCGGTGCGCGGATGTGATCGCTGGTCGGGGCGCTTCCGAGCGGGAGCGTCCCGCCGAAGGCCTCAGGCGGGACGTGCGAGCCGGGTCGGTGTGAGGCGGCCGCGGAGGGTGACGGATTCGCCGAGCTGCCACTGCCCGGTCTCCGCCTCGGCCGCCGCCGCGACGGTGGCACCGGAGGCGAGCAGCAGACCCCGCTGCTTGGCCAGCTCGCACAGGCGCGCGGCCTCGTTGACCGCGTCGCCGATGACGGTGAACTCGTAGCGCTGATGAGCGCCGACATTGCCCGCCACCACCCGGCCCGCGGCCACGCCGATGGCCGCGACGAAATCGGTCGCGTCGGCATCGAGCCGGGCCCGGATCGCGCGGGCGGTGGCCAGCGCCGCGCCCGCGGCATCGGACAGCGGCGCGGGCGTGCCGAAGACGGCGAGCGCGGCGTCTCCCTCGAACTTGTTGACCAGCCCGCCGTGGCGCTCCACCTCGTCCACCACGATGGCGAAGAACCGGTTGAGCAGGGCGACCATCTCCGGCGCCGGGATGGTCGCGGCCATCGTCGTGGAGCCGACGATATCGATGAACAGGGCCGCGGCGTCGGTCTCCACGCCACCGAGCGTCGGATCGCCCGCCAGCGCGGCCGCGGCGACCTCACGCCCGACATGCCTGCCGAACAGGTCCCTGATCTGCTCGCGTTCCCGCAGCCCCTCCACCATGTGGTTGAAACCGCTCTGTAGCTCGCCGAGCTCGGTGCCGTCGTAGACCGCCAGCGCGACAGCGAGATCGCCGTCCTCCACCTGGCGCATCGCGCGGCGCACACCGAGGATCGGGGCGACAGTCGCGGCCAGTGTTTGTGTCATCAGCAGCAGGCCGAAGATCAAGGTCGCTCCGCCGAGGGACAGCACGCAGACCGCCAGCCGAGCCTTGGTCACGTCGTCCATCACGAGCGCCGACACCGCGAGCACCATCATCCCGGCCACCGGAACACCCGATCCGACCACCCACACCACCAGTGAGCGTCCGAAGACGCCGATGCCGCGGCGTCGACCGGAAGGCGCGGCTTCCAGCACCCGCGCGGTGACGGGTCGCAGCGCGAACTCGATGATCAGGTAGCTGTTCGCGCACACCACGATGGCGCTGAGCGCGATGCCGAAGGCCACCTTTGGAATCAGCCGCGGTTCGGCCAGGCCGTACAGGGTGGTCAGCAGGACGAGGCCGCCGAACCACAGCAGCGCTTGGTTACGCACCAGCCTGCGCGGTACCACCGTGGCCGCGGCCTGTTCTTCCTCGGTGGGCACGTGCAGCGGGTCGGTGGCCCACCGCAGCGCGCGCAGCCCGCGGGTCGTGCCCCACCACAGCCCGAGCAGCAGCGCGCAGCTCGCGTACAGCGGTGCGGCGAGCACGTCGAGCAGCAGGAGATCCCGGGTGAACACCGACGGCCCCGGCAGGACGAAGCCCACCAGCACGATCGACACCACCATGCCCGTCAGGTTCCCCAACAGGGTGGGCACGGTGAGCAACAACTGAATGCGAAGGCGCCGCAGCCCCGACGACTCCTCGGCGGACCCGAGCAATGGCGAGCCCCACGGCGCCGCGGCGAGCGTCACCTCCCTGTGTTGCATGGGTGCAGCGTAGGCCGAGGCGTCGCGCCGTGCCGCAGGGCCGTTTCGGCATCCGGGCTCAGGCAGTCCAACCGAACTCGTACCCGCACAGCTCCGGGCCGAGACGGCGACGACGACCACCGAGGTACCCGTAGTCCGAGGTGTCGGTGGCGGCGCGCGCCACCCCGCCGCTGTCTGCGGCGAGGACGTGGCGCCGCGTAGCGGGACCGGTCAGCGCCCGGGCGGCAGTTCGCGCCGGTCGGGTTCAGGCAGTTCGGGGTATCGGCGACCGGGCAGTTCGTCTCGCCGGGCGCCGGTGGGCAGGCCGTAGCCCGCGGCGCCGGTCGGCGGAAGCGAGGAGTAGCGGGGCACCGCGTCGACGACGGTGGAGGCGACGTGCTGGGCGTGCGCGATCTCGGGGGAGCCGGGCTGCGGCTGGTAGCCGACGGCCTGCGGATGCGTGGCTTGGCCGTCGATGGTCACCTTGCGGGTGCGCCGCAGCGTGAACGTGATCTCCTCGACCTCCTCGAACGCCTGCCGAGCGGTGCGCAGCGGATGCGTCGCCGTGTCGATCGCGTTGGCGACGAACGACGGGACCAGCGGACGGATGAGACGCGCCGCGGTGTCGGTGAACGGCACCGTGCCGATCAGGGGCAGTTCGAGTCCGCCGCTCTGCGGCGCCGCCTGCGGGGCAGCGACGGCGGGCGACTGCGCGGTCACTGGCGCCGGTAGGTTCGGCGTCACCTCGTCGGGCATGGCGCTGTCCTTTCGGTCTTCCGCCGCGGCGGGAAGTTCGGGGCGGCGCGGCGGCTCCGTGATGCCGATCTCGATGCCGCCGATGGCCGCGATGATGCGGGTGCGCTGCCGCTCCCGGTCGATGGCCGTGTCCGCCTCGACGGCGAGACGGGCGGCGGTGAGCTGCTGCTCGGCACGCAGGATCTCCGCCTCGGTGCGCACTTCGGCCTGCTTGACCGCGATCGCCGCGTCGGCGTCGCGCTCGGCGCGATCGTGCACCGTGCGGGCGGCGTTGTGCCGGTCGAACGAAGTCTCGCCACGCCACCACCGCAGCACAAGGGGCAGCAGGGCGAGTGCGACGAACGCCACGATGGTGAGGATGCGCAGCGGCAGCGCGTGGTGCACGGTGTAGTCGTTCATCGCCTGCCAGCGCGCGCCGAGTCCGCGATCGGTGTCGTCGAAGGCGGCGGTCCGCGCGGCCGACAAGGCGTCCCGGTCGGCGTCGATCCGGCGGTCCGCGGCATCCACCCGGGCCTGGGCGGTGGCGAGTTGCTTGCGGGCGTCGTCGAGCATGGCGTCTGCCGTCCGCGCCTCCGGCCCGCGACCGGGCACGCCGGTGATCCTGGTGCGCGGGCACTCGGGGGCCGGGTTGAATTCGCAGCGGGCGATCACCAGGGCGTGATCGATATCGTTCTGGGCCATGCCGATCGCCTGTTCGAGCGCGGCCCGGTCGGCCTTGGCCCGGTCCAGTTCCGCCTGCGCCGCGACGACCCGAGGCGCCGAATCGAGCGAGCGCTGCGCCTGCTCATCCAGCACCCGGTCGACGGATCCGCTGAACAGCACGATCGCGGCCAGTTCGGCGAGCAATCCACCGGCCAGTACGGCGACCGCGAAGCGCGCGAGCAGCCCGAGCCGATCCGGTCCTCCGCTCGGCCGCGCCGTGGCCAGAGCACGCGCCGAAGCGCCGGTCAGCGCGCCGACCACGATTCCCACCGCCGTCGCTGCCCACCAGGGCCAGGCGGACGCCGCGGCCAGGGCGGCGACCACACCGGAGATACCGGCGAACAACAACACGACGGCACCGGTGACGGCGTACCCGGCACGCTCGTGACGATCGGTGATCGCGCTGGTCCGGCCCCCGCCGAGCCAGGTGAACAAGCCGGTGACGGTCATCGGAAGGCACATCCTCTACGTCCCAGGCGCTTTCGCGGGCGCGACGAAACTGTCACGGATTCGTTGTGACAGCGTGACAGGCCCCGCGGGTACCCAGCGAGCAGGGGAGGCCGGATGTGGCCAGGCTCACAGCGGGGTCCGCGGCACGCCGGTCGGGGCGGGTCCCCTCGCCTACGCTGACGCGGTGATTCGTTTCCATGCGGGCGATCCCGGGAGGTCACGACGTGCGCGAGTCGGTTGGACGCTGCTGGTGGCGGTACTGCTGATGTGGCCGGTCGGCGCGGGCGCCGCTCCGGCCGACGGGTCCTTGGACCGGCTGGTCGCCCTGGTGGTCGAGCGCTTGAACACCGCCGACGCGGTGGCCGCGGCGAAGTGGGTGGCCGCGGGCGAACTCGACATCGAGCCCACGATCGACGATCCGGCCAGGGAGGCGGAGGTCTACGACGCGATGGCCCGGTCGGGCGATGGTCGTGACCTGCCGGAGGACTGGGTGCGGCAGGTTTTCCTCGGGCAGATCGAGGCCAACAAGACGGTGCAGCGCGGGCTGATGCTGCGGTGGCGCTTCGACCCGGCCGCCGCGCCCATCGCGCCCGCGGGGCTCGCCTCGGTGCGCCCGGTCATCGACCGCGTGAATGTCGAGATCCTCGACCAGCTCGCCATGCACCGCGCCGAGCTGAGCGCGCCGGACTGCGCGGAACGGTTGGCGCGCAGCGTCTTCGGGGTGTTCACCACGGGCAACGGGGACGCCCTGCACCGCGCGGCGCTGGTGCGGGCCGCCGTCTCGCTCTGCCGGTCGTAGGCCGGGTCCCACGGGTTCTGGGCGCGTCAGCGGAAAGATGTGTCCAACACCACTTCCCGAGATTTGCTGGTTATGTGCTGAATGACACAGCAGGCAAAAGAGGCCGGACGGTCGGATCACATTCATGGCTTGTCACGCCGGTGTCGGAAATATCTCAGCGGGCCGATCGCCGAGTTAGCCGCTGCCGCTTGGTTTGCCGCGCCGTCCCGCGGGGAAATCCACTTCGACGCAGGTGAGGGCGGTTTCCGGGCTTTGTGAGGAAGGTCTCGGGTCGGTGTCGCGCGCCGGTTTCCCCAGCTGGCACCGGGTGCCATGGGGATCGATCGCACGGCACTCGCTGCTTTACACTGGACGACGCGCACACGTGGAGGACCAAATGCAGAAGCCCAGCTAAACATGGTTATTAGCACAACCTAAGTTGGTTGGGCCCTGGACCTGACTTATCGTTTGCTCTTACGCCGAACACAGAACGTTCGGCTACCTCGCCCGCTCGGGCAGCCCTAGCCAGGTGCTCAGCGTAGCGGGCGAGCACCCGCTCGGAGGTAAGGATCTTGTTAGGGATCCGTTACCGAAGGGCACCCACTACGTCACAGAAGCGGGTGGAGAGACAACTGCAGACCTGACTGCACGCCGAAGACCATCAGCGCGGCTGGCTTCGGAACGTACGGGCGCAGTCTTGTACGGAGGCGTTCGGCGAAAGGCCGTTTTCTTCGAAGGCCGACTTTCTTGAAGGCAGAGGCATGACGCAACTTCCTGGCCACAGGTCACCTGGACCCATCGGGCTCTACGACCCGGCGAACGAGCACGACGCCTGCGGCGTCGCATTCGTCGTCGACATGCACGGCCGCCGCAGCCGCGACATCGTCGACAAGGCTATTACGGCTCTGTTGAACCTGGAGCACCGTGGCGCCGCCGGCGCCGAGCCCAACAGCGGTGACGGCGCGGGCATCCTGATCCAGGTCCCGGACCGCTTCTTCCGCGCCATCGTGGACTTCGAGTTGCCGCCGGAGGGCTCCTACGCCACCGGTATCGCCTTCCTGCCGCAGGCCCGCCGCGAAGCCGCGCGCGCCGCCTACGGCGTGGAGAAGATCGTCAAGGAAGAGGGCCTCGAGGTCCTCGGCTGGCGCGAGGTGCCGATCGACGAGTCGTCGCTCGGCGCGCTGGCCCGCGACGCCATGCCGAGCTTCCGGCAGATCTTCATCGCCTCCCCGAAGAACGCTTCCGATCCGCTGTCGGAGATGGATCTGGAGCGTCGCGCCTACGTGGTGCGCAAGCGGGTCGAGCGAGAGCTGGGGTCGGCCGGTGCGGGTGAGGGCGCGGTCGGCAGGGAGTCGGTCTACTTCCCGAGCCTGTCCGGGCAGACCTTCGTCTACAAGGGCATGTTCACCACGCCGCAGCTGCGCGCGTTCTACCTGGACCTGCAGGACTCCCGGGTGGAGAGCGCCCTGGGCATCGTGCACTCCCGGTTCTCCACCAACACCTTCCCCTCCTGGCCGCTGGCGCACCCGTTCCGCCGGGTGGCGCACAACGGTGAGATCAACACCGTCACCGGCAACGAGAACTGGATGCGCGCCCGTGAGGCGCTGCTGCGCAGCGACGTCTTCGGCGTCGACTCCGCGGGCAAGAACCGGCTGGAGAAGATCTTCCCCATCTGTACCCCGGGGGCGAGCGACACCGCCCGGTTCGACGAGGTGCTGGAACTGCTGCATCTCGGCGGCCGCAGCTTGCCCCACGCCGTGCTGATGATGATTCCCGAGGCATGGGAACGCAACGACACCATGGACCCGCGCCAGCGGGCCTTCTACGAGTACCACTCGATGCTGATGGAGCCGTGGGACGGCCCCGCGTCGGTGTGCTTCACCGACGGCACCGTCGTCGGCGCCGTGCTCGACCGCAACGGCCTGCGGCCGAGCCGAATCTGGGTGACCGACGACGGCTTGGTCGTGATGGCCTCCGAGGTCGGCGTGCTGGACATCGACCCGTCCAAGGTGGTCAGGAAGGCGCGCCTGCAGCCGGGCCGCATGTTCCTGGTCGACACCGCCCAGGGCCGCATCGTCGGCGACGAAGAGGTCAAGTCCCAGCTCGCCGCCGAGCACCCGTACCAGGAGTGGCTGGACGCGGGCGTGTCCCGCCTCGCCGACCTGCCCGACCGCCCGCACGTGCACATGTCGCACGACCGCGTGCTGATCCGCCAGCAGATCTTCGGATACACCACCGAGGAGCTCAACCTGCTGATCTCGCCGATGGCCAAGACCGGCGGCGAAGCGCTCGGCTCGATGGGCACCGACACCCCGATCGCGGTGCTGTCGGCCCGTCCGCGTCTGCTGTTCGACTACTTCTCCCAGCTGTTCGCGCAGGTCACCAACCCGCCGCTGGACGCGATCCGGGAAGAGGTGGTCACCAGCCTCAAGCGCAACATCGGCCCGGAGGCCGACCTGCTGCACCCGGGGCCGGAGTCGTGCAACATGATCGCGCTCGAGCAGCCGATCCTGGACAACGACGAGCTGGCCAAGCTCGTGCACATCAACGACGACGGATCGCACCCCGAGCTGCGCTCGGTGGTCGTGCGCGGCCTGTACCCCGTCAAGAAGGGCGGCAAGGGCCTGCGCAAGGCGCTGGAGGCGATCAACACCCAGGTGTCGGCCGCCATCGACGGCGGAGCGCGGATCATCGTCCTGTCCGACCGCGAGTCCAACGAGAAGCTGGCGCCGATTCCGTCGCTGCTGCTGACCTCCTCGGTGCACCACCACCTGGTGCGCGAGCGCACCCGCACCATGGTCGGCCTCGTCGTGGAGGCCGGTGACGCCCGCGAGGTGCACCACATGGCCACCCTGGTCGGCTTCGGCGCCGCCGCGATCAACCCCTACATGGCCTTCGAGACCATCGAGGACATGCTCGAGCGCGGCGCCCTCGAACTGCCGGGCAGCACCGGCGACCTGGCCGCCGACTACCGCAAGGCGGTCGCGAACTACAACAAGGCCGCGGGCAAGGGCGTGCTGAAGGTGATGTCCAAGATGGGCATCTCCACGCTGGCCTCCTACAACGGCGCCCAGCTCTTCCAGGTGATCGGCCTGTCGCAGGACCTGGTGGACGAGTACTTCACCGGCCTGCGCTCGCACCTGGACGGCATCGGCCTCGACGAGATCGCCGAGGACGTCGCGCAGCGGCACCGGATCGCGTTCCTGGAGAACCGCAACGAGCGCGCCCACCGCGAGCTCGAGGTCGGCGGTGAGTACCAGTGGCGGCGTGAGGGCGAATACCACCTGTTCAACCCGGACACGGTGTTCAAACTGCAGCACGCCACCCGGTCCGGCCAGTACCCGATCTTCAAGGAGTACACCAAGCTGGTCGACGACCAGTCCGAGCGGCTGGCGTCGCTGCGCGGTCTGTTCAAGTTCAAGCACAAGGCGCGCAGCCCGATCTCGATCGACGAGGTCGAGCCCGCCTCGGAGATCGTGAAGCGGTTCTCCACCGGCGCGATGAGCTACGGCTCCATCTCGGCCGAGGCGCACGAGACCCTGGCGATCGCGATGAACCGCCTCGGCGGCCGGTCGAACTCGGGTGAGGGCGGCGAGTCGCCGTCGCGCTTCGAGCCGGAGGAGAACGGCGACTGGCGGCGCAGCGCGATCAAGCAGGTGGCCTCCGGCCGCTTCGGCGTGACCGCGCACTACCTGACCAACTGCACCGACATCCAGATCAAGATGGCGCAGGGCGCGAAGCCGGGCGAGGGCGGTCAGCTCCCGGCGCACAAGGTGTACCCGTGGGTCGCCGAGGTGCGGCACTCGACGCCGGGCGTCGGCCTGATCTCGCCGCCGCCGCACCACGACATCTACTCGATCGAGGATCTGGCGCAGCTGATCCACGACCTGAAGAACGCCAACCCGCAGGCGCGCATCCACGTGAAGCTGGTCGCCGAACCGGGCGTCGGCACCGTCGCGGCGGGCGTCTCCAAGGCGCACGCCGACGTCGTGCTGATCTCCGGCCACGACGGCGGCACCGGCGCGTCCCCGCTGACCTCGCTCAAGCACGCCGGCGGTCCCTGGGAGCTCGGCCTCGCGGAGACCCAGCAGACGCTGCTGCTCAACGGGTTGCGCGACCGCATCGTCGTGCAGGTCGACGGCCAGATGAAGACCGGCCGCGACGTGATGATCGCCGCGCTGCTCGGCGCCGAGGAGTACGGCTTCGCCACCGCGCCGCTGGTGGTCTCGGGCTGCATCATGATGCGCGTCTGCCACCTGGACACCTGCCCGGTCGGCGTCGCGACGCAAAACCCGGTGCTGCGCGAGCGGTTCACCGGCAAGCCGGAGTTCGTCGAGAACTTCTTCCTGTTCATCGCCGAAGAGGTCAGGGAGCTGCTGGCGCAGCTGGGCTTCCGCACGCTGGACGAGGCCATCGGCCGGGTCGACCTGCTCGACACCTCGCGGGCCAAGCAGCACTGGAAGGCCAGCAAGCTGGACCTGTCGCCGATCCTCGACGACGTCGAGACGGCGTTCATGTACCAGGACCGCCGCTGCACCAAGTCCCAGGACCACGGCCTGGACAAGGCGCTGGACCAGCAGCTGATCGTGCAGAGCCGCGACGCGCTGGAGCGGGGTCAGGCGGTGAAGTTCGAGACCAAGATCACGAACGTCAACCGCACCGTCGGCACCATGCTCGGTCACGAGGTGACCAAGCTCTACGGCGGCGCGGGCCTGCCCGACGACACCATCGACATCACGTTCACCGGGTCGGCGGGCAACAGCTTCGGCGCCTTCGTGCCCGCGGGCATCACGCTGCGCGTGCAGGGTGACGCGAACGACTATGTCGGCAAGGGTCTTTCCGGCGGTCGCCTGGTGGTGCGCCCGTCGCTGAACGCGCCCGGCGAGTTCGTCTCGGAGCAGAACATCATCGCGGGCAACGTGATCCTGTTCGGCGCCACCAGCGGTCAGGTGTTCCTCCGCGGCGTGGTCGGCGAACGGTTCGCCGTGCGCAACTCCGGCGCCACCGCGGTGGTCGAGGGCGTGGGCGACCACGGCTGCGAGTACATGACCGGTGGCCGGGTGGTCATCCTCGGCGAGACCGGACGCAACTTCGGCGCCGGTATGTCCGGCGGCGTGGCGTTCGTGTTCGACCCGAACGGCACCTTCGCGTCCAAGCTCAACCCCGAGCAGGCCGACGCCGTCGAGCAGTTGTCCGGTGACGATTTCACCTGGCTGCACGACATCATCACCCAGCACCGTGACCAGACCGGTTCCGCGGTGGCCGAGCGCATTCTGAGCGACTGGTCGCAGCAGGTGAACCACTTCGTGAAGGTCATGCCGCGCGAATACAAGAAGGTTTTGCTCGCCATCTCCGAAGCTGAGAAGAGCGGCAAGGACGTGGACGAAGCGATTATGGAGGCCGCTCGTGGCTAAGGAAGTTCTAGAGATGACGTGGACGAAGCGCTGTGACCATTCGGGGGCCGCACGTGGCTGACCCCCAGGGTTTTCTGAAGCACACCGCACGCGAACTGCCCAAGCGGCGGCCGGTCCCGCTGCGCCTGATGGACTGGAAAGAGGTCTACGAGGAGAAGTTCTCCCACGAGACCCTGCGCACCCAGGCCAGCCGGTGCATGGACTGCGGTATCCCGTTCTGCCACAACGGTTGCCCGCTGGGGAACCTGATCCCCGAGTGGAACGACCTGGTCTACAAGGACCGCTGGCGGGAAGGCATCGACCGGCTGCACGCGACCAACAACTTCCCGGAGTTCACCGGGCGGTTGTGCCCCGCGCCGTGCGAGGCGTCCTGCGTGCTCGGCATCAACCAGGATCCGGTCACGATCAAGCAGGTCGAGGTCGAGATCATCGAGAACGCCTTCGACGAGGGCTGGGTGACCCCGGTCTACCCGACCCGCCTCACCGGCAAGAAGGTCGCCGTCGTCGGGTCCGGTCCGGCCGGTCTGGCCGCCGCGCAGCAGCTGACGCGCGCCGGGCACACCGTCACCGTGTTCGAGCGGGCCGACCGCATCGGTGGCCTGCTGCGCTACGGCATCCCGGAATTCAAGATGGAGAAGCGCTTCATCGACCGCCGCATGGCGCAGATGGAGGCCGAGGGCACCATCTTCAAGACCGGCGTGAACGTGGGCGTCGACATCACGGCCGAGCAGCTGCGTGAGAAGTTCGACGCGATCGTGCTGGCCGGTGGCGCCACCCTGGCCCGCGACCTGCCGATCCCGGGCCGCGACCTGGACGGCATCCACCAGGCCATGGAGTTCCTGCCGTGGGCCAACCGGGTGCAGCACGGCGACGACGTCACCGACGACGAGGGCCTGCCGCCCATCCACGCGAAGGACAAGAAGGTCGTCATCATCGGCGGTGGCGACACCGGCGCCGACTGCCTCGGCACCTCGCACCGGCAGGGCGCGGCCAGCGTGCACCAGTTCGAGATCATGCCGCGCCCGCCGGAGGAGCGGGCCGCGTCGACCCCGTGGCCGACCTACCCGCTGATTTACCGGGTTTCCTCGGCGCACGAGGAGGGCGGCGAGCGGGTGTTCTCGGTGAACACCGAGCGCTTCGTCGGCGCGGACGGCAAGGTGACCGGCTTGGACGCCCACGAGGTCAAGATGGTCAACGGTCGCTTCGAGAAGGTGGAGGGCACCGACTTCACCCTCGAGGCCGATCTGGTGCTGCTGGCCATGGGCTTCGTCGGTCCCGAGAAGCCGGGCCTGCTCACCGATCTCGGCGTGGGCTACGACCAGCGCGGCAACGTGCAACGCGACAAGAACTGGGCCACCAATGTTCCCGGCATCTTCGTCGCCGGTGACATGGGCCGCGGTCAGTCGCTGATCGTCTGGGCCATCGCCGAAGGCCGCGCCGCGGCCGCGGGTGTGGACCGGTACCTGGAAGGCGAGACCGCCCTCCCGGCGCCGATCACCCCCACCATGGTGGCGCAGCGCTAGAACCCCTCTCTTACCGGAGCGGAAACAAAGGCGCCTGTGGACAACTCGTCCGCAGGCGCCTTTTCGCGATCGATGGCTTCCGGCCCACGCCTCACCTGTGCTCCTGCCCGAGCAGGCATCGGAAATCCGACACACTACGAGGTTCGAATGGCATTGCGGCGTTCGTGGCTTTATTGTGATCTGCGGCGTGCTGCTGATCTTGGGATGCGGTAATGGGTGCACGTCATACCGGTCGGGTGATCGTTGTTCACCCGGCGTGCACTGAAACGACATCCGGTGAGTTCAGCATTGACGCGGCAACTCGGCGGGAAGTTCGACGAGGGCGAGGTTTGGAGCGGTATGCAGTGGAAGAAGGTCGTCGCGGCTCTGGGCGCGTCCGCGACCGTGATGTCCGGCTTGGTTTTCGGCAGTGGGCCGGCGAGCGCCGCTCCCGGTTGCCCGAGCCTGTACGTGGTGGCGATCCCGGGTACCTGGGAGACCGGGCGGGACAAGACCCCGCAGCCCGGCATGCTCGCCGGCGTCACTCGGGGGCTGCCCGGTTCCGCGGAAGTCGACTACGTGACCTACGCCGCGACCGCCTTCCCTTGGGAAGGTGAGATCTACGGCAACTCCAAGAAGGAGGCGGTCGACAACGCGCGCGGTCTGATCGCGAACATGGCGCAACAGTGCGGCGCGACCAAGATCGCGCTGGTCGGCTACAGCCAGGGTGCGGACGCCGCGGGTGATCTGGCCGCCGAGATCGGCACCGGCCTCAGCGTCGTGCCCGCCGATCGCATCGCCGGTGTCGGCCTGATCTCCGATCCGCGCCGGTCGCCCACCGACGTCCAGGTCGGCCCCGTCGCTCCTGGCGCGGGCGCGGGCGGCCCCCGGGTCGGCGGTTTCGGCTGGGTCAGCGATCGCACCCGCACCATCTGCGCGCTGGACGACCTCTACTGCGCGACCGCGACCGAAGACTTCGTCACGCGGTTCGCCGGTTTCCTCGCCCAGGCGTCGGACGCCAACCCCGCCAACATGTGGCGCTACCAGATCGAGGCGGGCAACATCCTCGGCGACCTGATGTCCTCGGGCGGTGTCCCGGTCCTGCAAGCGCAGCTGACCGACTCGGCCAACCAGCAGAGGGCCAAGGACCTGGAGCGCTTCTACAAGTCGCAGTCCCACACCCTGTACGGCAGCTACCCCGTGGGCGGCGGTCAGACAGCCATCTCCTGGATGCACAACTGGATCGCGGGCATGGCCTAGCCCCCGCTGAAACACAAGGCCCACCTCCGAACTCGGAGGTGGGCCTTTTCGTCGGGGCGGAACGTCTAGCTCGAGCCGGTCGGCGGCAGGACATGCTCGAACTTGTAGAAGTGCCGTGGGCCATCCGGCCCTGGGCCGCCGTCCGGCCCACAGCCGGGGCGGTCGTCCGGCCCACGACCCGGCCCGTCATGCCGTTCGTGACGTTCGAAACGACGGGGCCCGCCATCGATGTCTGCGCCCTGCTGCGGCGCGTCCACCAGCTGTACCCGACCCTGGTCGGCGGGGGTTTCGGCGGATGCGGTCGACGCGAGGGCCGCGAGCGGGACGGCGATCAGCGCACCGGCCACGGCGACACGGGCCAGACGCCGCGGCGGCGTAGCGGTTTTGGAGAGCGACACGAAATTCCTTTCTCTCGAACCGTGAACCACCCTCGGGAGCGGCTCACCGGTCCTATCGAAGATTCCGTCACTGGGACACCGGTGCGACAGGCCTGGCAATCGGCTGTGAATGTGCCGGGGTGATATTGCGGGGCAATAGATCCCAGAGTCGGCCGCGCTGGTGAGGGCCGTGTGCGGCACCGTCCACTCGCACAACAGGGCCCACCTCCGAACCCGGAGATGGGCCCTTCTCGATGTGGCGGTCGGGCTAGCTCGACCCGGTCGGCGGCATGAACTGCTGCTGCGGGCCGTCCTGCCGTGGGCCGTCGCTCGGGCCGCGGCCCGGTCCGTTGTCCGGCCCATGGCCGGGCCCGTTGTCCGGTCCGCGCCCCGGACCGTCGTTCTGCCCACGGCCCGGATCGTCACGCCGTTCGTCGTGGCGCGACCAGTCGTCGTGGTCGGCCACCTGCTGCGGTGCGTCCACCACCTGTACCACGCCCGGGGCTGTCGGCGTTTCGGCGGATGCGGTCGACGCGAGGGCCGCCAGGGGGACGGCGATCAGCGCGCCGGCCACGGCGACCCGGGCCAGACGCCGCAGCGGCATAGCGGTTTTGGAGAGCGACACGAAGTTCCTTCCTTTCGGATCGTGGGCCGTTGTTCGGAGCGGCTCACGTGTCCTATTTCAGATCGTGTCACTGGCAAATCGATGCGACCGGCCTGGCACTGGGCTGTGAATGCTCAGCGCGAGCCGATATTGCGCGGCAACAGATCCCAGACGTGCCCGTTCTCGTTGACGGTCGCGGCCGTGCGGCGTCCCGTCCGGGAGAACAGGATCCTGGTGATCGAGCAGTAATCGATGGGGAAGGTCAGCGGCCTTTCCAGCCCGAGGACCTCTTGCAGCAGCACGTTGATCACACCGCCGTGCGCGAACACGACCACGGTGTCCGCCGGATCGGTGGCCGCGACGACATCGGAGACGGCGGCGCGCACCCTGGCCTTGAATGCCGCACCGTCGACCTGCACCGGAAGATGCCCGGCCTTGATCCGGTCATAGGCGTCGCGGAATTCGACCTTGGCATCCTCGATGGGTATGTAGGCAGGCAGATCGCGATCGTATTCGGCGAGCCCGTCGATGACGTCGACGCCGAGACCCAGCTTCGCGGCGGTCGGTGCCGCCGTTTCCCTGGCCCGGCGCTGCGGGCTGCTCACCACACGGGAGACCCGGTGATGACCGAGCGCCGCGGGCACCCGCTCGGCTTGCTCCAGCCCCACCGGAGCCAACTCCGGATCGGCGGGCCCGCTCGAACTCGACATCCGGACCGGCTGAGCATGGCGAACGAGAATCAACTGCACCCGCCCCACTCTGCCGCATGCCCACGACTCACTTCATTCGGCCCGTAGTGCTCGACTCCGCACTTCGCCGCCTGGCGCCGTCTCAATTCCGGGTACGACGGGAAATGACCGTGACTCTCGGACGCGACCAGCGCCCAGAACCGGACATCATCGTGATCCACGCCGAAAGCGTCGGTGGCCCCGAACTGACTACTTACCGTGCCGATGACGTCGTGTTGGCAGCGGAGGTCGTCTCCGCCGAATCGCGTACGCGTGATCGGGAGCGCAAACCGCAGCTGTATGCCCGTGCCGGAATCGATCACTTCTGGCGAGTCGAGAACGCAGACGGCCGCCCGGTCGTCTACGTCTACGAACTGGATCCGGCCACGAAGACCTATGCGCTCACCGGGATCCACCACGATCGCCTGAAGCTGACCGTGCCGTTCGATATGGACATCGATCTGACCGAGATCGATCGACTCTGAGCCGGTCGGTAGTCAACGGGAAACGACGGCCCGGTTCGCTTCGCGCGAGCCGGGCCGTCGATGTCTGCCGCTAGGTGTTCTTCTTGCGCTTGGTCAGCAGGTAGACGCCGCCGATGATCAGCGCGACCACCAGCAGGCAGCAGATTGCGCCGATGATCAGGCCGCCCCCGCCCCTGCTCTTCTTTCTCTTGGCGGCCAACTCGAGCGCGGAGTTCCACGTGTCGGGGTTGGCCCACACGGTGTGGTCCAGCAAACTCGCGTTCGTCAGCAGGTCAAGGTACATATCCGAACCCCTTACGGTGTAGCGGCCTCCTCCCGGGGCCGAATCTCCAAGGGTAGCGGCCCGATTCGTTCGATGAGACCCTTCCGAGACGAAGCCCCGGTCAGCGTGGTTTCACCAAGGGGAACGGCAGTGTCTCGCGAATGCTGCGTCCGGTGATCAGCATGACGATCCGGTCCACGCCCATGCCGAGCCCGCCGGTCGGCGGCATGGCGTGCTCGAGCGCCTGCAAGAAGTCCTCATCCAGCTCCATCGCCTCGGGATCGCCGTTGGCCGCGAGCAGCGACTGCTCGGTGAGCCTGCGGCGCTGCTCCACCGGGTCGGTGAGTTCGCTGTAGGCGGTGCCGAGTTCGACACCCCAGGCGACGAGGTCCCAGCGTTCGGTGACGCCGGCGATACTGCGGTGCTGCCTGGTCAACGGGGACACCGAAGTCGGGAAGTTGATGTAGAACGTCGGCTCCTCGGTACGGGATTCGACCAGGTGCTCGTACATCTCCAGCACCACCTGGCCCGCGTCCCAGCCGTGCTGACAGGGCACCCCCGCCTTCTCACACAGTTCGCGCAACTCCTCGACCCCGGTCTCGGGGGTGATCTCGGCTTCGATCGCCTCCGACACCGCGCCGTGCACCGTCCGCACCCGCCACTCGCCGGAGATGTCCACCTCCTCGAAGGTCCCGTTCCCGTCGGGCCGCAACGCCACCATGGCGCCGTTGGCCGCGATCGCGGCGTTCTGGATCAGCCGTCGGCAGGTGTGCATCATGCGTTCGTAGTCGCTGTGCGCCTCGTAGGCCTCGAGGATGGTGAACTCGGGGTTGTGGCTGAAATCGACGCCCTCGTTGCGGAAGGTCCGCCCGATCTCGAACACCTTCTCCATACCGCCGACGCACAGCCGCTTCAGATACAGCTCGGGTGCGATCCGCAGGTACAGGTCGAGGTCGTAGGCATTGATGTGCGTGAGGAACGGCGTGGCGTTGGCGCCGCCGTGCACCTGTTGCAGGATCGGCGTCTCCACTTCCAGGTAACCCAGGGAATTCAAGGAGTCCCGCAGCGAGCGCACCACCGCGCTCCGCTTGGCCAGCACCTCGCGGATCTCGGTGTTGATCGCCATGTCCACATAGCGCTGCCGAACCCTGGCCTCGGGATCGGCCAGCCCTTTCCACTTGTCCGGCAGCGGGTGCAGGCATTTGCCGAGCATGTGCCAGTCCGCCGCGAGCAGCGAGAGTTCACCGCGCCTGCTCGCCCCGATCTGTCCGCTCACCTCGATCAGATCGCCGAGATCGAAGAACTCGCCGAACTCGGCGCTGCGTGCGGCGCCGACCCGGTCGCGATCGATGACCAGCTGGATGTCGTCGGTCCAATCCCGGACCACCGCGAAGATCACGCCACCGTAGTCGCGGATGCGCAGCAACCTGCCGCACACCCGGACCGTGGTGCCGCGCGGGGAGCGGCGCGCATCGGCGACGGTATGCGTCGGCGGGTAGGCCACCGGGTAGGGATCGATGCCGGATTCGGTCAGGCGCGCCAGCTTGTCCATGCGCACGCGGACCTGTTCGGGCCTGCGCGGAAGCTGCTCCACACCGTCGACCTCGGCGATGTCCGGCGGGCTGCCGTCCGCGTGCAGGCCCGTCACCGTGGCGGGCACCGCCGTGTGCTCGCCGGTGTGCGTCGCGGTGTCGGGCTCCTTGCCGAACCGCGGCAGGAAGCCCTCCGCCAGCGCGCTGGCCATCGCGACGCGTGGAAGCTGCCTGCGCTCCTCGAACAGGAAGAACCGGGGCACCCAGTACGGCTGGTACTTCACATTCGAGCGATACAGCGCCTCGAGCTGCCACCAGCGGGAGAAGAACAGCAGCACGCCGCGCCACAAGCGCAGCACGGGACCGGCCCCGATCCGGCCGCCCTCCTCGAACACCGAGCGGAAGACCGCGAAGTTCAGCGACACCTTGGTGATGCCGTACAGCTCGGAATTCAGCGCGAGCTGCGAGATCATCAGCTCCATCACACCGTTGGGGCCACCAGGGTCGCGGCGCATCAGCTCCAGCGAGACACCGGTGCGGCCCCACGGAACCAGCGACAGCATGCCGAGCACCCGCTCCTGCGGATTGACCGCCTCCACCAGCAAGCAGTCGCCGTCCAGCGAATCGCCCAGCCGACCGAGCGCCATGGAGAACCCACGCTCGGTCTCGGTGTCGCGCCAGGCGTCGGCGCGGGCGATGATCCGGGCGAATTCCTCCGCGGGAATATCGCGGTGCCTGCGGATACGGACCACCACGCCGTGTTTGCGCAGGCGGTTCGCGGCCTGCCGCACCGGCTTCATCTCGGGCCCGGCCAGTGAGAAGTTCCTGGTGTCCAGGATGGCTTCGTCGCCGAGGCGCAACGCGGAAAGACCCGCCCGGCGGTACGCCGTCGCACCGAGTTCGCTCGCACCCATCACCGCCGGAGCCCACCCGAATTGATCGGCCTGGCGCAGCCAGGCATCGATCGCCTGCGGCCACGCCTCGCGGATGCCGATCGGATCCCCACTGGCCAGGCAGACGCCCAGTTCCACCCGGTAGGTCACCGCCGCCTTGCCGCTCGGCGCGAACACCACCGCCTTGTCCCGGCGGGTGGCGAAGTAGCCGAGGGAATCCTCCACGTCCGAACGCTCCAGCAACCCGCGGATGGCCGACTCGTCGGTGCCGGTCATCGCGTTCGCCGCCCGCTGCGAGCGCAGCAGGATCACCACCGCGGCCAGCAGCGCGACGGCGCCGAACAGGCCCAGCAGGAAATTCACGAACGGCGGCGGATGCCCGTCGAAGTGCTCGTTGTCCGCCAGCACCGCCGCGGTCACGCGGTAGATCGCCCAGCCCGGGCGCTGCACGCCCTGGGGGAGACTGCCCGGGAACAATTCCACCAGGCCCCAGCCGAGCAGAGCGCCGATCGCGAGGCCACCCGCCAGCACACCGAGCGCCTTCCACCCTGCGCCGCGACGCACCTTGGTGTAGAACTCCGGCCATGCCGCGATGAGCACACCGATCACGGCCAGATGCAGGACCATCGCCACCAGCGCGTGGATACTGCCCCGGTCGGCGAAGGTGACGCCGTTGACGATCGTGTAGATCGCGAGGTAGCCGGTCAGCAACCACCAGGCGATCCGTTTGCGGCTGGATATCGCGCCCGCCGTCAGACCGACCACCAGCGCCCACATGAGGTTCGTGTCCGGCGCGTCGAAGTAATAGGTATCGATATAGCGGCGCGGCACCTGGGTCAGGAAACGCAGTCCCGGCGAGAGGCTCCAAAGGAAGCACAGCGCCGCGAATACACCGAGCGTCAACCCCGCGATATGCGGCACTTCCGAAAGTCGTCCGTGACCCCGGTGGGGAACCGGCGGAGTCGGTTTATCCGCGCGTGGTGCGGTGTCGAGGTGTTGCTGGGCTTGCGTGGAGGTCACGGAACCAGTGTGTACGTGAGTGTGTCGGATTTGCCAAGCCTGCGGCGCGCGTGTTTGTGCGGTGTTTGCGTGGGTGGACTTCTTCGTGGCGTGTTCCTCGCCGGGCTGAGCCGAACGCCGACTTTCCCGATTCCGCGCTGACCTGGGCGGAGTAGCCGATCAAATCGGCGGGAATTCGATGCATACGGTTCGACGGCGGGATTTCCGCGCGGTGCGGAAGGTCCGGCTCGAGTTGCCCGGAGATCGCGGAGGGGATGGGGCGGTGTCCGGCGAGTTCGGATGGGGGAGTAAGTATTTACTTCATGTCGGAACCAGTCGAAGTGCCGATCGATGACGACGTTATTCGGCTCGGCCAGTTTCTGAAGCTGGCCAACCTGATCGAATCCGGTTCGGAGGCGAAGACGGTGATCGCCGCCGGATTGGTGCGGGTGAACGACGAGGTGGAACTGCGGCGCGGGCGGCAACTGCACATCGGCGATGTGGTCGCGATCGCCGGTCACAAGGCGATCGTGTCGGCCTGATCGCGGGTTCGGGCGGCGGCCGGAGCGATCCGTGCGCGCCGCCGAGCCGCTCAGTCCTCGGCGCGCACGACGATGCCGTCGTGGTCGCTGTAGAGCACCTCACCGGGCACGAAGGTGACCCCACCGAACTCGACCGGCACGTCGCGCTCGCCGCTACCGGTCTGCGTGCTCTTACGCGGGTTGGTGCCCAGCGCCTTGATGCCGATGTCCAGGGTGCGCAGGATGGCGGAGTCGCGGACCGCGCCGTTGACGACGACGCCTGCCCAGCCGTTCTCGACGCCGCGCCCGGCGATGATGTCGCCGACCAGCGCCGTATGCACGCTCGCGCCGCCGTCGACCACCAGCACCTTGCCCTCGCCCGGCTCGCCGAGCGTCTGCTTCACCAGCAGATTGTCCTGGAAGCAGCGGATGGTGGTGATGCGTCCGGAGAACGCCGCACGCCCGCCGAACTGGATGAACTGCGTATCGCAGCTGCGGATCTCCGGGCCGATCTCGTCGGCCAGGTCGGCGGTGGCGATTACATTCTGCGATTCGGTCACTGGGTTATTTTGCCGCGACTTCGTCGCGGCGTGTTCGCGGCCCCTTCTTGGCTCGCGTTTGCGCGACCGCCGCTTGCTCCTTCGTCGCCTACGCGGCGGCCGCGCAAACGCGAGCCGGGCCGCGAACGGAGCATGCTCGGTTTCGCTTCGCTCGGAACCGGGGTTGGGGTGCGCTGGGCGCGTAGGGGCGCGGGCTTCGGACGTCGTGCACGCGGTTCGTTGTGGTCGGGGGTCGTCCTGATGACCGGTTATCAGTCGCGAACGCGGCGGCCGTGCGAACCGCGCCGGGCCGCGAATGGCGCACGCCCGGTTTCGCTTCGCTCGAGACCGGGAGTTGAGCTGCTTGGGTGGCGTGGGGCGGAAATCGCACCAGCTGGGGCTCGGCTGTCTCGGGCGCTTGCTTCTTCAGCATGAGCGCCGTGGTCGCGGCGGGATTCGGTGAGCGCTCGAAGTCGGGGTTCAGGTTCTGGGGCTTGCGGGGTTGCCGTCACAGACGGGTGCATAAGTCGTGGTGACTGGCCCGGGGGCGGCGGGGGTGACTGTCGATGATCAAGTGGTCAGGGACGCGGGTGGGCGTGCTTCGCTCTCGCGCGTGGTTTCTGGGCGCGCGAAGGGAGGGGGGCGGAGCTATCGGTGGCGGTAGCGCAGTTCGTACAGTTCGCGGTCGTGGTCGGTGCACTTGCCGTGGTCGACCAGGTCGGGGCTCAGGCCGTGCTGGATCAAGCGGAAGCGGCGCCAGACGTAGCTGAGCGCGACCGTGAAGACGATCAGCGGGACGATCATCATCACAATCAAGCCGATCTTCAGGGGCAGCGGTCCGGGGAACAGCAGCACCAACGCGAAGAACGGGATGATCGGCCCGATGAAACGGACGAGGTAGCGCTCCATGGCCCCGTGGCCGACGAGGTCGTGGATGACCCACTCGTGCAGCTCCTCGGGGAGCTCTCGGCCCAGGTCGTAGGAGATTCGCTGCCCAAATGTGGGGGTCTTCATGCTTCTAGGCTATGCCTGTGGTATAAGTCACCGCTAGATGTCGGTGGACCTCAGGCGCGCCCGTGCCTGCGCTCGTAGTCGAGGCGGTCGCGCTCATCGCGGCGGCGGGCGTCGGCATCGGCGAGCGCGGGATCGAGACCGTGCTTGATCAACCGGTGGCGCCGGTAGACGTACAGCAGCGCCACCGTGAAGTAGATCAGCGGGATGTACAGCAGTGCCATCATCGCCAGACCCATCCACAGCGGGCCGGGCAGCAACAGGAAAAGCATGAGCACCGGAAGCACGGGCACCAGGAACCGCAGCAGATAACGCCGCGTAGCGCCGGGCCCGACCAGATCCTCCCGCACCCATTCGGACATCGATTCCGGCAGCGTGCGGCCGAAGACATAGCCGATCCGCTGTCCGAACGAGGGTGTAGCGCTCACACCTACAGCATCCCCACCCCGCCACCACCGGCGCAACCGAGCCGTGAGCGACATGGCATCCCGAGGCGCTCGGCGAGGGCCATGGGTCTCGATCGACCGCGACCATCCGGTCTGGAGGCCGCCCTCCGGACAAACACGGTGATGCGCCGCAAGCGCGGCGAATCGAACAACAGATCAGATCAGACCGAGTCCGCGTGGAACGCGGCGATCTGGGTGACCAAGTTGTGGGTCGTGTGCTGCACGGCGATCTTGACGAACGGCTCGATGGTCTTGCCGAGGGCTCGCCCCGCCAGGCCGCCGGGCACCCGGTAGTCCACGATCGCGTCGACGGTGCACAAGCCATCGCCCTTGTCGTGGAACAGGAACGTGGACTCGACGTCGAAACCCTTGATCGACTTGACGCCGATCGCGAAGCCCTTCTCCCAGCGGACCACTCGGATCCGCGACTTCAGCGAGGCGGGCCCCAGCTTCATGTGCCCGTCGAACGTGGCGCCGACACCTTCGGTCTGCTCCCCGACCGGGGTGAAGGACTGGATGCCGTACAGGAATCGCGACAGGTTCCGATAGTCGTTCACATAGGCGAACGCGGACTCCGCCGAGGCCGAGCAATCCTCGACGATCTTCACTTCGGTCATGCGCAGACCATAACGGGTGCGGTCGGACGTAGTCCGTCCTCAGCCCGCGCATGGCCGGAGCGAAGGCGGAGGTGCGCACAACCGCGCCCCCGCGATACGGCTCAGGCTGTCACCGCCAGGGTCGCGGCGAGCCCGAAGGCCAGCGCCATCACGACCACTTCGGCTACCGCGCGGCGCAGCGAGTCCTTCGCGTCCATCCGGTGATCCGCAGCCTTCGGCACCCAACTGCGCCGCCACCACCAGCCGAGGGCGAGCAAAACGAGCAGCACCACGGTCTTGGCGAGCAGGATCCGGCCGTAACCGGTACTGACGAACGGGGTTACCCCTCCGACCCGGATCAGTCCGTTGAGTAGTCCCGTCACCGCCACGACCGCCACCAGGGGCAGCGCCACCGCCGAGTACTTCGGCAGCACGACCGCCCACTCACCGCGGGTGCGCACGACCAGCGCCAGCGCGATCAGCAACCCGAACCAGGCGCCCGCCGCCAGGGCGTGCACCGCCGCGAGCACGGAGCCGAACGCCTGCTGCGACATGTGCCCGGTGATCGGCCGCAATGCCAGCGCGACCGCCGCGAACACCAGGACGAGGTCGGCGGAGGCGGACCCGGGCCGCCGGAAGGCCAGCGCCGAGCCACCGGCCACCGTCGCGACGCCGATCAGGATCGCGATCCCGATCTGCCCACCGCTGACGTCGACCAGATAGGTGCCGAACTCCCCGGCGCCGAGTTCGCGCACCGGAACGCCGACCACGTCGGCGGCCTCGAAGACCAGCACGGCGAACTCGGCTGCCGCCCAGATCCCGGCGAGCACCGCCAGTAGCCGCCAGGGTGTGACCAAGCGCGGCGCGACCCTGGGCAGCGCGGCCAAGCCGAGCGCGGTCGCCCCGACGCCATCGGCCACCACTCGAACGACGGCCTCCCCTGGCAACGGGACCGGCCGGATCAGAACCCAGGCGAGCGCGACGCCCAGGAGCCCGGCCGGGATGGTCAGCAGCAGTACGGGCCAGGGCATTCGGCCGGGAGCGCGCCGAGCGCCACCCCGGCCGCCGATCCTCACGTCGTTCACCGCTTGGAGTCGCGGTTCCTGCCGCCGAACAACGCGAACGCGAGCCCGCCGCCGAACAAGACGACCGCGCCGACGATGAACACCCACAGCGGGATACCGTCCGAGCCGTCCTTGGCTTTCGCATGGGGTTTCGGTCCCGGCGTGCCGTTGCCGGGCTTGCCGAGCGTGAAGTGCCGCTTGCCGCTGACCGGGTGTCCGTCGGCCGAGGTCACCCGGTAGGCGATGGTGTACTCGCCGACCGGTCCCAGCTCGCCCACGGCCACGCTGACCGTCTTGCCGTCGACAACCGGATCACCCTTCGACCACAAATTGCCGTCCGGCCCGACGACGGTGAGCGACGGGAAGCTGGGCTGCAGTTCCTCGTTGAACGTGACGCTCGCGCGCTCCGGGCCCGCGTCGACGGTCGCGTTGTCCTCCGGGACGCTTCCCGTCGCCGCGGAGTGCGCGGCGGCGACTCCCGTTGCGGCGATACCGAATCCGAGCAGGAAGAGTCCCGCCACCATGGCGGCGAGGAGACGGCGGGTCATGCGCGCCGCCCGCGGATCACGTTGCCGAGGCCGAGCGCGACACCGAGTAGACCGAGCGCGAGACCGATCCCGCCGAGCCAGCGGGCCGTCTCGTCGTCGTGGTCGTCGTCGTCCGCTTCGGCTTCGCTGCTCACCTTGTGCCCGTCCGGCGCGTGGGATCTGCCCGCGGTCAGGGTTACCGAGGGAGCCGGATGTTCGGGTTCGTCGCCGTCCTTGCCGACCGGCTGATCCCAGCTGACCACCTTGCCGTCGGAATATGTCTGCTCGGCGGGGAAGCTGACCGAATCCAGCGCGGGCAGCGGGCCGACGGAGACCGCGAAACGCTGGAACTGACCGGGCGGAATGCCCGGCGCGCCAGGGTCGGCGGTCCAGGTGATCGCGGTGACCTCCTTCTTGTCGTTGCGTTCGACCTTGGCCGACCATCCGGGAATCGATTCGGTCCGAGCCGATTTCAGGTTGGGCAGGGTGACGGTGAGCGCCGTGGTGCTCGCGGTGTCCGATTCGGTGGGCACCCGGAAGGTGGCGACGGTGTATCCGCCTTGTGTAGCGCCGGGAGCGTCCACCGTGACGTGCGCCGCGGCGGTGCCTCCTGCGCACAGGGCGAGTGCCGTTGTGGTGACCGTCGTCGCGACGGCGCGCGAGATCGAGCTGTGCATGCTGAAGCCTCTTGTGTGAAGGGGAAAGGTGTCGGGGATCAGACCGACACCGGCGGCGCGCGCGGACCGAGCGCACCGAGCGCAGCACAGCGATGGGGCAGGAGACCGGGATCCGACCAGGTCGGTGCACCGGCGATCCGTGCGGGGCGCAGCCGAGCGAATATCGCGCGCAGGGCGGCGGAGGCCGCGGCGTAGAGCCGCTCGGTGAGCATGATCAATGCCGCGCAGCCGACCGTCGCGGCGGTGTGCGCGAGCAGCATCCATCCGGTTGGAAGCGGGGAAGCCGTTGTGGCCGAGCCGGTCCCGGGGTGGTCGTGACCGAGCAGAACCGACAGCGCGGCGTGGCTCAGCAGCTGGCCGGCGCCCAGCAACGCGGCCAGGACGGAGGGGCGCGTGCACGCCCGCACGGCTCCCGCGGCCGAGCCGGCCACGGCTGCGATCAGCAACAGCAACGTCAGCTCGGTAGAGCCCGGCGCACCGCCACCCGCCGCCCCGTGCGCCGCCACGGCGAGCACGCCCACCAGCACGCCGACCAGGCCACCACGCAGGTGGCCGGTGATCGGGTGCGGGGGCATCGAGAGAGGGAGGGTCAGCGCACGCCGAGCCGGGCCAGGATGTCGGACTCGATCCCGGACAGCTCGTGCGAGATCGACGTGTGCACCGAACGGCGGCGGTTGGCGGGCATCTGGTCGGCGGTGTGCACGGCGGCCGTCAGGCTGCCGAGGCGATCCTTGGTGGCGGCGACGAACTTCTGCGTCTCGCCTTTGTCCTTGCCGTTCTGCGCGCCGATCTTCAGCAGCGCCGCTTCGGCATTCGTGATGCGCGCCTGCAGCTTGGCGCCGTGTCCGGTGAAGTCGCCGAGCTGGTCGACCCCGACGCCGAGTTGCTGGGCGCGGCGGGTGTCGAGCTGCCCGCGCAGGAAGGTCGCGCCACGGTAGGCGAGCGGAGCGAGCACCGGGATGAGCACACGCGCCACGCCGAGGTACTTCTTCACCTGGCCGGCGCTGAACGGATCGCGCTCGGCCTTGGCGGCCGCCTTCAGCGCGGCTTTCTCCTCCGCCTGGAACGCCGCGATCTGCGCCTTGGCGACCTTGCGCTGGGTGCGGGCCTCGGCGCGGCGCGCTTTGCGGTCGTTCTTCGCGGCGAGCCTGGCCTCGATCGCGGCCTTGTGCTTGAGGGCTTTCGCCTCGGCCCTGCGGCTCGGCCGCCGCTTGCGCTTCGTGAACAACCCCATCGAAGGCCCTCCGTCATGCTGGTTCGCCATGGCAGTACGACGCCGGGGAAGCCCGTCCGCCCATGTCACACGCTTTGCCGCCACCCTATCGGGTCCGCAGCGTCCGCTGCGAGGGTAGTGCGGCCCAGGCGCTGGAATTCAACACTGTCGGGGGTAGGGACCATACTGCTTAGCGTGGATTCGGACATCGGTGACCAAGACGGCCTCGAGCGCGACGGAACGGCCGTGGATCGGGCCACCGGCGCGCCGACCGCCTTCATCGATGCCAGGGCGCTGATCGGCTGCCGCCATCGCCTGCGTCTGGACGCTACGCACCCCGACGCCCTGGTGGGCATCTCCGAGGACGCGGGTGTACGCCAGCGCCGGGATGCCGCCGTCGCGCACCGCGCCCGGGTGCGCGACGCGCTGGTCGGCGCCGACCCGGACGCCTGGGTGGTGATCGATCCCGGCCTGCGCGCCGCCGAGCGCGCCGAAGCGACGATGCGCGCGTGCGAGATCGGCGCACAGCACATCTGGGGCGGCCTGCTGCCGCAGGAGCCGGACACCGGCAGGCGCGGAGGTTCGGAGATCCTGCTGCGCGACGCCGATCGCGGGGGGTACATCCCGATCATCGTGGTGAACCACAAGGTGACCGATCCGCGTCAACCCGAGCGGGCCGACTTCCACCCCATCACCTCGGACCCCTACCGCTGGAATCCGCAACCGGATCCGCACCGCAAACTCCGTCAGCAGCCGCGCGACCAGCAGCGGCTCGCTCATCTGCACCGGATGCTGCAACGGCACGGTCTGGCCAGCCCCGCGCTGGTCGGCGGCGTGATCGGCTTCGACTTCGATCGCATCCTGGTGCACGATCTGGCTCCGCTGCTGGCCGACTACGACCGCCGCTACGCCGACCGGATCGCGGTGGTGCGCGGCGAGCTGCCCACCATCCCCTCCAAAGTGCCCGAGTGCAGGCAGTGCCCGTGGTGGACGCGCGGGGTCGATGGGCCGAGCTGCGAGGGCTGGCTGATCGAGCATCGCGACGTCAGCCTGGTGGCGCCCGGCTCCCGCGCCGAGGTACTGCGCAGGCACGACATCGAGACCATCGACGAACTCGCCGCCTGGGTGGGCGAGGAACCCGAGGACTGGCAGCACGGCCCGTTCGACGAGGCCGTGGTGACGGCGCGGGCGTGGATCGCGGGCGCGCCGCTGGTGCGGCGGGTCGAGCAGGTGCGGGTGCGACGGGCGGACGTGGAGGTCGACGTCGACCTGGAGAGTTTCCAGGAATACGGCGCGTACCTGTGGGGAACGCTGCTCGACGGCGTGTACCGCCCGTTCGTCACCTGGGATCCGTTGCCCACCGAGGACGAGGGCCGCTCCTTCGGCGAGTTCTGGACCTGGCTGATGACGGTGCGCGCGGAGGCGGCCGCGACGGGCAGAACGTTTGCCGCGTATTGCTATTCGCGTACGGCGGAGGACAAGTGGCTGTACGAATCGGCGCGCCGGTTCGCGGGCCGCCCTGGCGTGCCGACGGTGGAGCAGGTGCGCGCGTTCGTGGACGGGCCGCAATGGGTGGACATGTTCCAAGCGGTGTCGGACCAGTTCATCTGCCCGAACGGCAAGGGACTGAAGAAGATCGCGCCGGTCGCCGGGTTCTCGTGGCGCGATCCGGAAGCGAGCGGTGAGGCGTCGATGAGCTGGTATCGGCTCGCGGTCGGTTACGACGGCGCCGCGCCGGACCAGACCCAGCGCACCCGTTTGCTGGAGTACAACGAGGACGACGTGCGCGCCACCCAGGTGCTGCGCGAATGGATGACCACCCGTGCCGACGAAGAGGTTCCCGGTCTCGCCGACTTCGGGCCGGTTACCGATCCGCGATCGCACGGTGTCGTCCCGGATTACGTCTCGGTGCCACCTTCGGCCACGTAGTCCGAGCGCGGCGGTACCATCGCCGACGTGACAGAGCACGTCGAACAACTCGAGTTCCAGGCAGAGACACATCAGCTGCTCGAGCTGATGATCCATTCCGTCTACTCCAACAAGGACACCTTCCTGCGGGAGCTGATCTCGAATTCCTCCGACGCGCTGGACAAGCTGCGCCTGGAGTCCTTCCGGGACAAGGATCTGCACGTCGACACCTCGGACCTGCACATCGAGCTGGGGATCGACAAGGACAACCGGATCCTGACCGTACGGGACAACGGCATCGGCATGTCGCGCGCCGAGGTCGTCGACCTGATCGGCACCCTCGCCAAGTCCGGTACCGCCGAGCTGCGCAAGAAGCTGAACGAGGCGAAGTCCGAGGCCGCGGCCGAGGAATTGATCGGCCAGTTCGGCATCGGTTTCTACTCGACGTTCATGGTGGCCGACAAGGTCACGCTGACCACCCGCCGCGCGGGGGAGACCACCGGCACCCGGTGGGAGTCGAGTGCGGGCAGCTCCACCTACACGATCGAGGAGCTGGACGAGGCCCCGCAGGGCACGTCGGTCGCGCTTCATCTCAAGCCGGCGGACGAGGAGGATCACCTCTTCGACTACACCCTCGAGTGGAAGCTGCGCGAGATCGTCAAGAAGTACTCCGACTTCATCGCGTGGCCGATCCGCATGCAGGTGGAGCGGACCGTCACCGAGGGCGAGGGTGAGGACGCCAAGGAGACGACCATCGTCGAGGACCAGACGCTCAACTCGATGAAGGCGCTGTGGACGCGTCCCAAGAGCGAGGTCTCCGACGAGGAGTACAAGGAGTTCTACAAGCACGTCAGCCACGGCTGGGACGATCCGCTGGAGATCATCCCGATGAAGGCCGAGGGCGCCTTCGAGTACCAGGCGCTGCTGTTCATCCCCTCGCACGCGCCGTTCGACCTGTTCACCCGCGAGCACAAGCGCGGTGTGCAGCTCTACGTCAAGCGGGTGTTCATCATGGACAACTGCGAAGAGCTGATGCCGGAGTACCTGCGCTTCGTCAAGGGTGTGGTGGACGCGCAGGACCTGTCGCTCAACGTCTCCCGCGAGATCCTGCAGCAGGACCGGCAGATCCAGACGATCCGCAAGCGCCTGGTGCGGAAGGTGCTGTCCACGGTCAAGGATTTGCAGGGCGCCGAGGACCAGACCAGCTACCAGACGTTCTGGAAGGAATTCGGCCGCGTCCTGAAGGAGGGCCTGCTCTCGGACTTCGACAACCGCGAGACCATCCTGCAGGTCTCCTCGTTCGCCTCGACGAACTCCGAGACCGAGCTGACCACGCTGGCCCAGTACGTGGAGCGGATGCCAGAGGGGCAGGACACGATCTACTACATGACCGGCGAGACCCGCCACCAGGTCGAGAGCTCCCCGCATCTGGAGGCGTTCAAGGCCAAGGGCCGCGAGGTGCTGATCCTGACCGACCCGGTCGACGAGATGTGGGTCGGCTCGGTGCCGGAGTTCGACGGCAAGGCGTTCCAGTCCATCGCCAAGGGCGAGGTCGACCTGGAGACCGAGGAGGAGAAGAAGGCCTCCGAGGCGCTGCGTGAGCAGCAGGACAAGGACTTCGCCGAGGTGCTGGCGTGGCTTGGCAAGACGCTCGAGCAGAACGTCAAGGAGGTGCGCCTGACCAACCGGCTCACCACCTCCCCGGCCTGCCTGGTCGGCGACGTGTTCGACTTCACGCCGATGCTGGAGCGGATGTACCGCGCCTCGGGTCAGGCACTGCCGGAGAGCAAGCGGATTCTGGAGCTCAACCCGGCCCACCCGCTGGTCACCGGTCTGCGCGACGCGTACGCCGCCAAAAAGGAGGAGGCCGACGCAGGTACGGCGACCGAGCTGTCGGAAACCGCCGAATTGCTGTTCGGTACGGCGGTGCTCGCCGAGGGCGGTGAGTTGAAGGATCCGGCGCACTTCGCCCACATCCTCACCGATCGGCTGACCCGCACGCTGTGAACCCGCCCGCGACCGGAGGGCCACATCGGGGTTCTCCGGTCGCGGCCGGTGCGGTCGGCGACGTTTCGGCCATTTCTCGGTTACGGTGACCGTCGAGGTGGCATATTCGCAGGACTGGGGAGTATGCCCCCGGGTGGCGCGGTTAGATGTGGATGCCTGAAAGGATCGTCACAACATGTCCGCAAACCCGCTTGCCGTCGCCGAGCCATGGGATCTCGTCGCCGACGGGTACGCCGAGTTCGCGCCAACCATCATGCGACCGTTCTCGGCGCGGGCGCTCGAGTTCGCCTCGTTGTCCCCGGCGTCGCGGATCGTGGATGTCGCTGCCGGGCCTGGCACGCTCAGTCTGCTGGCCGCGGGCCAGGTCGCGCAGGTCGAGGCGATCGATTTCGCGGAGTCGATGATCGCCCGCTTGGCGAAGGACGCCGCTGCCGCCGGGCTTGCGAACATCCGTGCGCGGGTGGGCGACGGACAGAATCTGCCGTACGAGTCCGACCGGTTCGACGCTGGGTTCTCCATGTTCGGCCTGATGTTCTTCCCGGACCGCGCTCGTGGCTTCGCCGAACTGTTCCGGGTGCTGCGGCCGGGCGGCACCGCGGTGGTGTCGAGCTGGGCGCCGATCGCGGACTCACCGCTGATGCGGATGATGTTCGGCGCCCTGACCGCGGCCGACCCGAACATCCAGGAGCCGCAACCGAACTTCTTGAGCCTGGAGAATCCCGAGGTCTTCGAATCCGAGATGCGCGGCGCGGGTTTCGAGGCGGTGTCCATCCAGCGGCATTCGATCGCGCTCACCTTCGGCAGCCCCGAGGAGATGTGGGAGGCCATGGTGCGCAGCAGCGCCCCGTTGGAGCTCATGCGCCACAGTGTGAGCGCGGAGGTCTGGGGTCGGCGCGCCGCCGTCATGAAAGCGTTTCTCGCCGAGAAGTACCGGCCGAACTATCCGTTGTCCACCACGGCCTACCTCGGCATCGGGCACAAGCCGCAGGCGTGAAAGACGGCAGCGCGCGGCCCTTCCAGGGAGGGGCCGCGCGCTGCCGGAGTAGCGCAGCGGGATTACCGCGGCGCCATGCGCAGCGCGCCGTCCATGCGGATGGTCTCGCCGTTCAGGTAGTCGTGCTCGACGATGTACTGCGACAGCTGCGCGTACTCGTCCGGACGGCCCAGGCGGGACGGGAAGGGCACCCCCGCCTCGAGTCCCTTGCGGTATTCCTCGGTGACGCCGGCCAGCATCGGGGTGTCGATGATGCCGGGGGCGATGGTGTTCACCCGGATGCCGAACTGGGCCAGGTCACGCGCGGCCGGAACGGTCATGCCGTGCACGCCGCCCTTGGAGGCCGAGTAGGCGATCTGACCGATCTGGCCCTCGAACGCCGCGACGGAGGCGGTGTTGATGACCACGCCGCGCTGGCCGTACTCGTCCACGGCGTCGGTCTTGGCGATCGCGTCTGCGGCCAGTCGCATGACGTTGAAGGTGCCGAGCAGGTTTACCGTGATGACCGTGCGGAAAAGCTCCAGGTCGTGCGGGCCGTTCTTGGACAGGATGCGGCCCGCCCAGCCGACGCCGGCGCAGTTGACCACGATGCGCAGCGGCGCGCCGGACTCGACGACCTGCGCGACGGCCGCGGCGACCTCGTCGTTGCTGGTGACATCGGCGGGGATGAGGGTGACCCCGGCGGGCACGTTGTCGCCCGCGCGCTCGATCGACTGCGGTACATCGAGCCCGAAGACGGTCGCGCCCAGTTCGGCGAAGCGCTTGGCGGTGGCGGCGCCGAGGCCCGATGCGCCTCCGGTGACAATGGCGGCGGAACCCGAAATCTCCACGATGGTCCTCTCGTTCGTGACAGCCAGTTGGCCTTTCGTCAATGGCACCCTAACCGGTGCGCGGCGCGCGGCCCTGCACGGCTCCCGCGACTCGTTCCCGGCGCGCACCCTCTTCGATCGGCCTGCGGACCCGACCGCGCAGAATGAAGCAGCCCAGTTCAGCTCGACCGAACACCGGAGTCACCGCATGACCGAATCGGCCCTCAGCGCACGTCTGCCCCGAGGCAGGCACGGCCTGCCGCGGGAGCAGGTGATCGCCTCGCAGCGCGAGCGGATCCTCGTCGCGACGGCGGAGGCCATGGCCGAGAACGGGTATATCGGAACCTCCGTCGCGGCGATCCTGAAACGGGCGGGCGTGTCGCGGGAGACCTTCTACGAGCAGTTCAGGTCCAAAGCGGACTGCTTCGAGGCGGCCTACGAGCGCGCGGTGCAACTGTTGCTCGACCGGATCGCCGAGGCCACCGGGACGGAAGACGAGGCGGACGCCATCACTCGCATGGACCGGATCCTTCGCGCCTATCTCCAGTATCTGGTGGACGACCCGGCCAGCGCGCGGCTGTTCCTGGTCGAGGTCTTCGCGGTGGGGTCGGCGGCGATCGCGCGCCGGGCCCGGCTGCTGGAGCGGTTCGTCGAGTTGATCGCCGACGTGCTCGACGCCCGGACCGAGCCGCAGCGCTTCGCCTGCCAAGCCGTGGCCGCGGCCATCGGTTCGATGGTCACCGCTCGGATCGCGGCAGGGGACGTGGGCGGTCTGCCCGCGCTGAGGGAACCGCTGCTGGATCTGCTGCGCCGGGGTGCGGACTGTATGGAGCCGCGCTGGACTCGTGCGGCGAGCCATCCGAGTGAGCAGCAGCGCCGCACCGGCCAGCGCGGGAGCCAGCGCCGCGAGGCCGGCGACGGCGGCGCCGCCGAGGGCCGGTGCCGCCGCGCCGAGCAGGGTAGCCGAGCCGAAGTAGAGGAAAAGCAGACCCGAGCCGATGCCGATGGCGTGTTCCGGCAGATGCTTGCCGACCAGGATGCCCACCGCGATGGCGAGCGCGTCGGCGGCGACCATGCCGATGGTCGAGCCGAGCCAGACGCCCACCCAGTCGTAGTCGGTGGCCAGCGCGGCGGTCGTGAACATGGTGCGATCGCCCAGTTCGGCGAGCAGGAACGCGGACAGCACCACGAAGAACGGCGCCCCGGCGGCCTTCGGCGTCTTCGGTTCGGGATCGCCGTCGCCGGTGCCGAAGTGTTCGCGCAGGGTCCACAGGCCTACGGCCAGGAAGGTGACGGCGGCGACCAGCGCGATAGCCCTGGTGGGCAGGGCCGCGCCGAGGAAGTGACCGACGCCGACCGAGATCAGGTGGACCGCGGCGGAGGCCGTCGCGATACCGCCCAGGACCACCCACCAGCGATAGCGCAGCGCGAACGTCAGCGCCATCAGCTGGGACTTGTCACCCAGTTCGGCGAGAAAGACGATGCCGATGCTCAGCAAGACGGTGGCGATCATGTGTGGCGGTTCTCCCAGGTCTCCGGCCTGCCGGTCGGAGATGCGGGGCTCCGGCCGACAACGAAATGGTTGTCCAGGCCGAAGGTCTCGCCCACCGGACGGATGCCGGTTCACACAGCCGGACCCGCCGGTGGGCCGGAGGGTCAGTATGTCGACTGTGCGATTGGGGGCTACTCCCCTTCGCTGTAGCCGACTCTACCCGGCGGAACCGGCCCCTGCCAACCCGCTGTCGTCGAAATCGCTATGCGCACAATAAGTTTGGCGATCCAACCGGCGAATTTCGGTTACCCTCACGCGGCCAGCAGCATAGCCAGAACCGCGGTGTCGGGATGGCTGATCGGGTCCAGTCCGACCCGGCTGACCAGCGAAGTGATCGTTCCGTCCGACTCCGCTTCCACCCACGCGGCCCGGTGCTCCAGCCCCAGATGGGGCACGCCGGGCAGCAGCACGCAGCCGGACGCCGCGCCGGCGCATTCCGGCAGCGAGGGGCGGGTTTCGGAGGGAGGATGCAACATCAGCAGCGCCGGGGGCACATGCTCGGCGAAGTGGCCCGGCTCGACGGCTTCCTCGCCCAATACCGGACCTTCGGCCAGCACCAGGCCGACAGTGCCGGGCGCGGGATCGTCGGGCAGGTCCTCACGGACCCCGAACACCGTCGAGGTCGTCAGCAATCCGGGTAGCGTGGCCACGCGCACGGCCAGGACCAGCACCTGAGCCCACTCCTTGGTGGTGTCCGGCCAGCGGCCGGAGATCAAGAAGCCACGCAGCGACCCGCGCGAATGGAACGGCGTGATGCCGATCGGTTCGTTCGTGCGCATTTCTGCCTCCCGTTGTCGAACCCGGGGGCGACCCTGCCCGTCCCTTTTTGGTGTGGATTCCGAATATGAACCACGAGTCACCTGGCACACAAGTACCAAAGAGTGCCAATCGGACAGTCGGACGGAGATCGGCGGGCAATCGGGCTGCGCATGTGGCGGATCCGGCCCCACCTCGCCGGGCCCGAGTTCGGGGTGACCGGACGGGGTTCTCGGCAAAGTGCCCGCGTCGCCGGAAAACAGAACGGGCCCGCGAACCCGGCCGCGCGTGGCGGACGGATTCGCGGACCCGGTTCCGGTGCTCGGGCTCAGCCGAAGATGAGGCCCTTGGCCTGCGAAGTGGCCTTGGCGAAGCGCTCCTGCACGTCGGCCCAGTTGACGACGTTCCAGAAGGCGGTGACGTAGTCGGCCTTGACGTTCTTGTACTGCAGGTAGAAGGCGTGCTCCCACATGTCGACCTGCAGCAGCGGGATGATGCCCAGCGGGACGTTGGCCTGCTGGTCGTAGAGCTGGAAGGTCAGCAGCTTCTGGCCGAGGGTGTCGAAGCCGAGCACCGCCCAGCCCGAGCCCTGCAGACCGTTGGCCGCCGCGGTGAACTGCGCGCGGAACTTGTCGAACGAACCGAACTGGTCGTCGATCGCCGCGGCGAGTTCGCCGACCGGCTTGTCGCCGCCGTTGGGGGAGAGGTTCTTCCACCAGATGGAGTGGTTGACGTGCCCGCCCAGGTGGAACGCGAGGTTCTTCTCGTGCAGGAAGATGGCGCTGTGATCGCCCGACTCGCGAGCGGCTTCCAACTTCTCCAACGCGGTGTTCGCACCGGCGACGTACGCGGCGTGGTGCTTGGAATGATGAAGCTCGTTGATCTGCCCGGAGATGTGGGGCTCCAGGGCGCTGTAGTCGTAATCCAGATCTGGCAGCGTGTACTCAGCCACGATGTCCCTTCCTATGTCGGGCCGGTTGTGCCCGTTGTTCCGAGCACAGCCAACCATCATTCGTACACCCGGTCGATTCCAACTCGGGCCCACGCCCGCACATTCCGGTGACGCCGCTCACAGCCCGCGGGTCGCGCACCGTCACATCACGCACATCGGCCCCACTGGAAACGCACGCGTAGCATCGAACCATGTCGTGGTACGACGAACTAGTGGGGCGTCTGAGCCTCCCCGAACCCGTCATGATCGCACCCGAGCGAGCCCTGCCCGGGCGGGCGGAGCCGCTCGACGTGCCGGATACCCACTACGTCAACGGTCACCCGATCCACCCGCCTTTTCCCGAAGGGCTTCAGCTCGCGGTCGTCGCGATGGGCTGTTTCTGGGGCGCGGAAAAGGGCTTCTGGGAACTCGACGGCGTCTACACCACGGCGGCCGGCTACGTCGGCGGATACACGCCCAACCCCACCTACGAAGAGGTGTGCAGCGGACGGACGGGACATACCGAAGCCGTGCTCGTCGTGTTCGATCCCGCGGTGATCGACTACGCGGGCATTCTCAGGCACTTCTGGGAGAACCACGATCCCACCCAGGGCATGCGTCAGGGCAACGACCGCGGCACCCAATACCGTTCGGCCGTTTTCACCTTCGGCCCGGAGCAGGCCGATCTCGCGCACTCGACGGCCGAGGCGTACGGCAAGCGCCTGGCCGCGGCGGGGTACGGGCGGATCACCACGGACATCGCGCCGCTGCCCGGCTCGGCGGCCTTCTACTACGCCGAGGGCTATCACCAGCAGTACCTGGCGAAGAACCCCGGCGGATATTGCCCCGTGCACGCCACCGGAGTGAGCTGCCCGGTGGGTACGGGCGCCTGAGCGCCCCGACACGAAAAACCGCACATCCGGTCGGGCGGATGTGCGGTCGGTTCGCGAAGATCCCGGGTGCGGCGCTCACAGGGGCGGAGCGATACCGGGACGCATCGCCCGTGGATCACCCGCATCGTGCGCCCGCCACCACCGCGCGCCACCCTCGATGAAGTCCGCCAGGGGAATCTGCTTGCCCCGCGTGTCGTATACGACGATGTCGTCGAACCACACCCGGACGTCCAGCTCGCGCGGATCGATGCCCTCCTCCTGGGAGAACTCCAGAACGTGCACGGACTCGTGATCGTCGATCCGGGTATCGAAGCTGAGCAGTTCACTCCACAGTGTCCAGCTGCTGTCGTCGAGATCGATGAACTCCCAGCCGTGCAGCCGCCCGCCCCCGAAGCTGCGGATCGCCTCGTCCAGGCCGTCCAGTTGCAGCGGGAGCACCCGGGGTTCCAGGTCGTCCCAGTGCTGCGTGCGCAGTGACGCGGCGACCCGGCTCACGCGGGTGAACCGCACCTGCACCCGGCTGTCCTCGGCGGCCGTCCCGTGTTCGGGGAGAGTCAGCACTTCGAGGTCGAGTCGTAACTCGCCCGCGGTCTCGTCGACCGCGAGTCCGAGGCACGTGGCCTCGGACAACGCGACGTTGAGTCCTTCGGTGTCCATTCCGTGGCGTAGCCCCCTGCTCACGTTCATGCGCTCAGGCTACCGATCGTCGACGCCGGATCGCGGCATTTCGGCGGCGTTCTGAATTTCATGGAACCGAACGCGCCCCGGCCCCGTCCAAGTAGATGTCGGAACCCCTTCGGCCGCAGGTTCCGATGTCGGCGACGAATGGCCGCTCCGGGATCACTAGGAGGGGAGTCCCGGATCGGCCATTCGCACCGCACGACCGTTAGGGGGTGAATCCTGTCACGTATCAGGCATCAGCGCCCTGATTCGGACCAGGAGTACGGAAACGCCCCGAAGCGGTAGCTGATAAGTTGCGCAAACGCTCCGCCAACGCGGCAAAATGCCCTCGACAGCTGCGCCTTGTGGATCAACCTGTGGATTATGTGGATAACTTCGCCCGAGTTATGCACAACCCGCATCGAGCGGGGGCGTGGTCGGTTCCGGAAGGGAGAACATACCCGAAGTCGTCGCGCGCTGTCGAGGCCGCTCCCCAGGCATGGAACTGCACGGCGGCCCGCCGCCCATGGCAGGATCGAATCTGTGACGAGCCCCCACGTTCCGTCGGTCACGGTGGAGGACGTGCCTGCCGAATTCGACAGCGCGCCCGCGTCGGCCGACACGCCGCGACCGATCCTGCTCGACGTCCGCGAGGACGACGAGTGGCGGCTCGGACACGCCCCGGGTGCCACCCACATCCCGATGGTCGACGTCCCCGCCCGGATCGACGAGCTGGACTACGACGCGGAACTCTATGTCATCTGCAGGCAGGGCGGCCGGTCCTTGCAGGTGGTCGAATATCTCGCGCACATCGGCTATGAGGCCGTTCAGGTCCATGGGGGCATGGTGGCGTGGCAGCAGGCCGGCCGCCCGCTGGTCGCGGAGGGCGACCACGAGGCGAAGATCTACTGACGAAAGAACGAGGTGCGCGGGTGAGTACGGTGGTACAACCTTGTGCGCGCTGCGGTGCGCGCTGGGCCGTGCAGCGGGCGCCGATGCACTGGTGCCCGCGGTGCCGCGGCGTGCTCCTCTCGCCCGCGCCGATCGACGCGCCCGCCGACCGCCGCAACTACCGCTGGGTGGCCCGTAAACCGGATCATCGCGTCCGCAGGCAGCCGCCAGGGCCCGCCACGCAGAGCCGCACACCTCGCTACACGCGGATTCCGCGCTGGGGTCTGATCGATGCGCCGCCGCAGGCCGCGGGCTCGGTACGCCGACCGCTGGGCAAGTTGACCGACTCGGTGACCCGACTGCTCGTCGCGGCCACGGGCGTTTTCGGGCTGGCGGCCGTCGCCGAGCTGGCGCGCTATGCGCTCTTGCTGCACAACCGGACGCGCCTGATCCACCCCGCCGTGCTCTTCGTCTCCGACGCGTTCGTGATCGGCGCGGGGGTGCTCGCGATCCTGATCGCGCTGCTGGCGGCCTTGTCCACGGTCGGAAGGCTGATCGAGCTCAGGCGGGCGGCCTACGACGCCGTGGGCCGGAGCGACCCGCGTTCGCCGCGAGCGCTGATATCCGGCTGCCTGATCCCGGTGGTCAATTTGCTGTGGCCCGGGATCTTCCTGATCGAAGTGGCCGCGCTGAAAGGTGATCCCCGGGCGGTACGGGCGGCCCGCATCTGGTGGGCGGCGTGGGTGTTCGGCGGGGTCGTCGCGGCGGCCGCGCTACTGTGGCGCACCGCGGATTCGTTGCAGGTGGAGGCGGACGGGGTGTTGTTCACCGCGTTCACCGACCTGGTCGCCGCGGCGGTCGCGCTGCTGACCCTGTGGGTACTGCGCGCGCTCGAGGGGCGTGACCTGCTCGGTCGCCACCGGACCACGCGCCGCTGGCTGATCGCGGTCGACCCCGCCGTGCCGGTGATCGAGCCGGTGCATCCCGGCGGAGGCGGACACGCGGCCGAACCGGTGGGCGCAGGGCAGGCACCCGAGGACAACGGTGCTCAGGACCGTGAGCAGGAGGAGGTTATGGCCAAGTGAGCCAGGGCAGTCGCGCGCCATTCGTCGTCGCGCATCGAGGCGCCTCGGCGGCGCGTCCCGAGCACACGCTCGCCGCATACGAGCTGGCGCTGCAGGAGGGCGCCGACGGCGTCGAATGCGATGTCCGGCTGACCAGGGACGGGCATCTGGTGTGCGTGCACGATCGCACCGTCGACCGCACCTCCTCGGGCAGCGGGCTGGTCAGCGAGATGACGCTGGAGGAACTGCGGGCTCTCGATTTCGGCGCCGACGGCTCGCCCGCCTCGGTGCTGACCCTCAGCGAGCTGATCAGCCTGGTGCTGGACTGGCGCAGCAGGCCGACCAAGCTGTTCATCGAAACCAAGCACCCGGTCCGCTACGGCGCGCTGGTGGAGAACAAGCTGCTCGCCGAGCTCCAGCGCTTCGGCATCGCCACCCCGGCCTCCGCGGACCATTCCCGGGCCGTCGTGATGTCGTTCGCGGCCACCGCGGTGTGGCGCATCCGCCGCGCCGCGCCCCTGCTGCCCACTGTTCTGCTCGGCGAATCATCGCGCTACCTGGGCGGCTCCGCGGCCACAACCGTCGGAGCCACGGCCGTCGGCCCCTCGGTGAAGACCTTGCGCGAACATCCCGAGCTGGTCGACAAGGCCGCCGCGGCAGGCCGCGCGACCTACTGCTGGACCGTCGACGACGCCGACGACGTCCAACTGTGCGCGGACCTCGGCGTCAGCTGGATCGCCACCAACCACCCCGGCCGCACCAAGTCGCTGCTTCCGGCCGCCTGAATCGGCCGCGCGGGGCGAACGAGCGCATGCCGATCGGACCATCGGCTCCATAACGATCGCACCAGCCGCTCTCCCGCCTACGGCGAAAGCCCAACCCACCCGCCGCCGGGTAGCCGCGGCGTCCACAACACAGCCGCCCGCGAAGTCGGGGCGCGTACGAGAGCCGCCGCATCTGCGATCCACGGTGCGACGGCGTTCGCTGCCGCGTCCTGACGACGGCGCAACCCCGTTCGCGCGGTGACCGCATGATGCACCCACGCAGTGCCCGTTCGCCCCACGACTCGCGCGCCCCATGCCCAGAACTCGAAAGCCAAGCTTGCCCAGCTCACCTCGACTCCCGGTTTCGAGCGAAGCGAGACCGAGCATCCGCCGTTCGCGAGCCATGAAGGGGCCGCGAACACCCAGCGCCGCAGGCGCTGGAAAACCAACACCGCGAACACGCCGCGCCGCGGGCGCGGCCGGTCCAACACTGTGTAGGTTGACCCCTCGTGGGTAAGAGTAAGCGCAACAGTCCTAAGCCCGACGGGAACCGGGCCCAGCGTCTCGCCGAGCGGCGGGCAGCGCAGGAGCAAGCGGCACAGGCCGTCACGCGTCCGTTCGAGGGCTTGGCCGCGGAGTGCGATCTGGTCGCGCTCCGTGAATTCGTTCCCTCGGCCACCGCGCGGTTGACGCCCGTGGCGTCGGTCGCGGCCGAGCGGCCGGTCGTGCTCGCCACGGTGCTGCCCGGCGCGGTGGCCGCGCTGGTGCGCGCCGGCGACGAGCCCAGCGGGTACGTGGGCGTGCAGACGCAATTCCAGGGCGCCGACCCGGCAGCCGATCTGGCCGCGGCGATCCTGTGGACCCAGTCCGCCGAGCCCGGTGATTCGCTGTCCTCCGTGGCGAGCGTCGCGGGCGGTCCGCGGCTGGCCGATGTCATCGATCCCGCCGCGAACCTGGAGCTGACCGTGCACCAGGACTTCGACTGGTGGGTGCCCGCCGGAGTCGAGCCCGACGCGCAGGTCGCCGCCACCATCGAGCAGGCCAAACAGGCGATCATGCCGTCGGCGCGGCTCGGGCTGGACGCGATCGGCGCGGCCTGGTGGGTGGACGCGGGCGAGAAGGCGCATATCCGCTGGGTGCGGCCGGAGGACGAGGACGCGCTGATGCTGGCGCTGGCTCGCCTGCATGCCTCCGGCGGCCTGCACCTCGGCGAAGGTTCCCGATTCGCCGGGTCGTTCCGTACGCACGGCGTGCTGGTCCCGGTGTTCGACCTGGACCCGGAGCGGCACCCTGACGAATGGGTGAAGCCCGCAACCGAATTCGGTGCGCGCCTGTCCGAGGCGCTGGCCGTCGACGCCCCGCTGACGGCCGACGAGCGCCGCTCCCGTGACGGCCTGCGGTCACGTCAGGTCACACTGCGCTGAGTTCCCGGTCGACGGGATTCATGCGAAATTCCTATCGATCCGCGGCGACGCCTTTCGATTGCGGCCGATAACGCTGGAAGATAGGGAAGTCTCACCGAACTCTCGCCGAAAGCGCCGAAACCGTCTCGCGCGGATTCGGCGGGAAAAATACCCCGAACAGCGGCAGGCCCGGTCCCTGATAAGAAACCGGGCCTGTTCGCCTTCTCGGCGCGAACTCCGTCAGACGGAGCCGCCCGCCACCGAAGGCGCACCGGAGGTGTCGCTCGGGCCGCTCATTTCCCGGGCGACGAATTCCTCCAGGTCGAACAGGTTCGACCCGGCGCGATCGGCGATGGTGAGCAGTGTGGTCATGTTCGCGACTTCCTCGACCTGTTCCTTCAGGAACCACTGCATGAACTGTTCGCCGAGGTAGTCGCCCTCTTCCCGGGCGGTGCTGGCCAGCTGGATGATCTGCTCGGTAACCGTCTTCTCCTGGGCGAGCGCGAGCGCGATCGGCTCCCGAGCGCTCTCGAAATGCGATTTCGCCGCGTCGATGCCGGAAATCTCGATGCTGATATCCCGGTCCAGGAAGTACCGCACGATCATCATCGCGTGATTGCGTTCTTCGACCGACTGCTTGTAGAACCGCTTGGCCAGCTGCGGCAGGTCGGCATTGTCGAACCACACCGCAATCGCGATGTACTGATGCTCGGCATTGAATTCGTGCCGGATCTGATCGTGCAACAGGCTGTGAAATTTGCTGCGGGGAGCGTCCGGATGGCTTGACATGGCATCGACATTAGCGCTGGTCAGATCGCGTGTCATCCAAGTGCAGCCTTATTGAGGCTAGTATTGCCTAATTAATTCCGCGCTGCTCCAGCCATTTTCGGCGCCGGTATATCGGTGCGCTGCCGCGCCCGCATCTCCCGGGCGACGAACTCCTCGACGTCGAACAACTGCCCGTCGGCGCGGTCGAGTACGGCCAGCAGCGTGGTCATCCGGGCGACGCCCTTCACCTGTTCCTCCAAGAACCACCGGACGAATCGTTCGCCCAGATAGTCACCGGAGCCGCGGGCCGCGCGGGCGAGGTCGCTGATCCGGGCGCTGCGGTCCTGTTCGATCTGCAGCAGCAGAGCGATTGCGCCGCGCGGGGTTTCGAAGGTCGATGTGATCTCCTCCAAGCCCCCGATCTGCACCGGGAGATCCCGGTCCAGCAGGTACTGGACCACGCGCAGCGCATTGCCGTGGTGCTCGCGTGACCGGCCGTAGGCGTGTCCGGCCAATTGCGGCAGTCTGCGCGAGTCGAAGTACACGGCGGCGGCGAGATACTGCTGGGCGGCGGTGAATTCGTGACGGATCTGCGTGCGCAGCAAGTCGGGGAAGGACTCGTCGGCCTCGTCGGTGTCCGGCATGGCATCGACGCTACCGCGTCAGCAGATCCTCCGGAACGGCACGGTCGGCGGCCAGTGCGTCGAAGAAGCGGCCGGCCTTCTCCTTGTCCCACAGCAGCACGTTGCCGCTGTCGGTGTCGTCGAATCCGCCGATCGGCACCGTCGTGGCGACGGTTTCGCCGCGCAGCGCCCAGCCCAGCCCGCCGAGGTCCCAGATGTGGTCACCGTTGTCGACCTTCAGCGACTCGGCGGTGTCGGAGGCCAGCGGCCAGAGCTTGAACGGGTTGGCCAGGGTGGCGCCGCTGGTCGCCTTCTTCAGCAGGGCGGCCATGAACAGGCGCTGATTGTTCATCCGGTCGATGTCCGCGAGCGCGGTCGCCCGGCTGCGGACGAAGCCCAACGCCTGCGGTCCGTTGAGTCGCTGGCAGCCCGCGGGCAGGTCGATGCCGGCGAGCGGGTCGTCGATCGCCTTGGGGACGCACACGTCGATGCCGCCGAGGGTGTCGACCACGCCGGCGAAGCCACCGAAACCGATCTGCGCGTAGTGGTCGATGCGCAAGCCGGTGGCGATCTCCACGGTCTGCACCAGCAGCGCGGGGCCGCCGATGGCGAATGCGGCGTTCAGCTTGTCCTTGCCCTGGCCGGGGATGCCGACGTACGAGTCGCGCGGCAGGCTGACCAGGGTGGTCTTGCCCGATTTCGGCACGTGCACCAGCATGATCGTGTCGGTGCGCTCGGGACCCACCTCGCCGCCGGTGGCGAGTTCCTGCTCCTGCTCGGGGGTCAGCTCGCCGCGGCCGTCGGAGCCGACCAGCAGCCAGTTCGTGCCGGGGGTGTTCCCGACCCGCTTGGCGTAGTTCGCCAGGGCGGGGATGCGGTTGAGCGAGTTGTCCAGTTGGATGACGGCGCCGACGGCCGCGATCACCAGCACCAGCAGGATCACCAGGAACCAGCGGAACGGGTGTCGCTTGCGGCGCGGTCGCGGCGCTCGCGGCGGGCGTTCGCCACGCGGCGGCACGGGCGGCGGGCCCTCGCGGAACGGCCGTGGCTTCCGGGGCGGCGTGGGCGGCGGACCTTCGTGATAGGGCACCGGGCGCTGCGTGGGGGCGTGCCTGCGGGCCGGGGGAGGCGGTGGCATGCGTCGTGCCTGTTCCGGCGGGACCTGCGAATACGCCAGCGGCTGCCCGTGCGGATCGACCGCGCCATCGCGACGCATCACCTGGGTGGGCTCGATCGGCGGCGGCGCGCCCGGACCGGGCGGTGGCACGCGGCGCCGCATGGGAGGCTCACCGGGCCTGCCGGGCGGCGGCATCCGGCGCGTGTGCGCGTTGCGCTGGGGGTCGTCGCCGTTCATCACTGAAACTCTACTTATCGGGCGGTTGTGAGGTGTCGCATGTGGACACCGGGCGCACACGGAAGCGGCGCTGCTTCCTAATTCGCGGGCGGCGCCGGGTTGTTAGCGTTCCGCAGGGCACGGTTGCGTCACGGGAGCCACGAAACATGGCCACGCAGAACGGTATAGCCGAGATAGGCGACCGCATCGATGGTCGCGTGCGCGAGCACCAGCGGCCACAGCCGGTTCGTGCGCTGCCAATAGCGACCGAATATGACGCCCATCACAAAATTTCCGAGTCCTCCGCCCAGTCCCTGATACAGGTGATAGCTGCCCCGCAGCAGCGCCGAGGCCAGCAGCGCCGAGTTCGCCGACCATCCGAGCCTGCGCAACCGGGTGAGCAGGAAAGCCACCACGATGACCTCCTCGGCCAGGGCATTCGCGCAGGCCGAGAGGATGAGCGCGGGCAGCCGCCACCAGTAGTCGCCGAGCGAGGCGGGCACGATCGTCACGCTGAGGCCCAGCGCGTGGGCAAGGAGATACAGTCCCAGCCCCGGTATCCCGATGACCGCGGCGAGCGTCAAGCCGGGTAGCACGTCCGCGCGCCACCGGAGTCGATTAGCCAGCCCGATCATTCGCGGCCCGATGCCGCCGCGCCACAGCAGGTAAAGGCCCAAAGCCGCCCACCCGAGCAGCCGCAGCACGCTGAGCAGCTGGAACAGCAGGTCGATAGTGGATTGCGTGGACCGCGACGGGTTCAGCGCGACCGTCCGCCCACCGATCCCGCCCGGCGCGAGCGCACTCTCCACCAGCGAAAGCGCGGCGCTGAGCCCGCTGAGCCCGAAGGTGACGAGCAGCACCACCGCGATCTCGAGTTTGAGCGCCAGCCGCTCGCGATCGGTCGGCTCGGCCTCGTCCCACTGGGCATCGGACTCCGCACGCATGGGTCGAATCTATTGCGCTCGCCCGGTCGGGCGCGCGGCGCGTCACCGTCGAGTTCCGCGAAGGTCCGGAACCCGCCCGTCGGTGCGTCATCACGCGTCGTGTCGTCGTCGCTACACGTCGGCCGCCGCTGTGGTCGGCCTGCGTGGTGCTCGGGCGGGGTCACAAGATCGAGCCGGTTCGTGAACGAGCGGCCAGGCCCGCGGGGTCGGGCCGCACCGTGCTCGGGTCACCTGGTTCTGCTGTGCGGTGCGCGGGGTGGTCACCGAGTCAGATGCGGCGCAGGCCGTTGAGGAACGGGCAGCCTGCCAGCGTGCGTACGGCCCGGCTGAGGCCTTCGATGTCGTCGGCCGGAGCGCTGAACGGCAAGCGGAAGTCGTGGTCGCCGTCGTGTCCCTCCACCCGCAGGGTGAGCCCGTAGCGGTCGATGGCGAGCGGGTGCACGATGCCGCGCCGCAGCTGCGGCGGCAGGTGCCTGGCCAACTGGGCGACGATATCGGCGTGGTCGGCCTGCATGTGCTGCAGCCATGCGGATTCCATGGCGCAGAACGGATCCGGCTGCGCCGAGCGCAACTCGTCGCTGCTCACCGATTCCGCGCCGGTCGAGTCGGCCACCACCGCGGAGTTGATCACCAGCCGCAGCAGCGTCGCGCCGAAGCCGATGTCGAGCAGCCCGGGATGCGGGTGGTCCTTGGCCACCTCGGTGGCCAGCGCGCGCTGCGCCTGGGTGGGCACCGCACGCACCCAGCCGCGCAGCCAGACCAGTGCGCGCACCGGCTCGCGCAGCGGCAGCGGGGCGTGATCGGTGAGCTCGAGCACCGCGGGCGCGCCCTGCTCGCCGGAATTGCCCGCCAGGATCGCGGCGACCGAGGCGGTGGGCACCGCGATCACGGCGTCGCCGCACTGGCGAACGTGGTGCACCGACGCGGGGGCGGGATCGATGCCCGGCATGGCCAGCACCGCTTGCTCCGCGTGGGCGCACGCGCTGCGCACCCGCTCGGCGGTGGACGGTGCGACGGTCGAGGACGGACTCGGCATACAAACCTCCGTGGAGCGGGCGGCGCGCAATGGTGATTAGGTTACCCTAAGCTAAGTGACAGCGTGTGGGTTCCGCAAGCGTTCCGATCGAGCCGAATCGAAGCGACCCGTGGCATACGGCCGACCGCGGCGAAGCTCATAAGCACCGGTCCCGCGGGCAGCCGGCCTCGGATCGAACAGTGTTGTTACGGTGAGGGCGTGTCGGAAGGGACGGAATCCGGAGAACCGGTGCTGGTGACGTTGTCGACGCCGCCGCGGCGCAGTCTGGTCGACGGGTTGGTCCGCAACATCGGCGCAAGCCCCGCCGCGCCGATCGTGGAACTGGACGCGCCGGACAGCGGGATCGCCGACTTCCTCGCGCAGGCGGCACACTCCGATACCGGTTTCGTCGCGCGTACCGCCTCCGGTGAGCGCGCGGTGGCCATCGTCGCCGCGACGGCCGCCGCACTGTGCGGCGAAGACATCGGCGCCGCACTGCGCAACCCCGATATCGCCTTCCTGACTTCTCTGAAACCACCGGCCGTCGAGGCGGTCAGATCCGTTCTGCTCGCCATCGAAACCGCGGCCGGTGACCGGGTGAACGACGCATTGCGGGTGCTCAACGAAGGTTGAACGGCGCTCGGGCTGCCGTGGAACAGCGGCCGCGCGGTGGCCGGGCCTTCCGCGATTGGTGGGGGGCCGGGCGAGCGCGCAAGTAATCTCGTAACCGTGCCGCGAATCGCGTACTTCGGGCCGTCCGGAACCTTCACCGAGATGGCCCTCGCCCAACTCGAATCCTCGGGAACCTTCGACGGACCCGTCGAGCGGATTGCCGCGCCCAGCCAAGGGGCCGCGCTCGACTTGATCCGCTCCGGCGACGTGGACGGCGCTGTGGTGCCGATCGAGAGTTCCGTCGAGGGGTCGATCTCGGCGACGCTCGACTCGCTGGCAATCGGCCCGCGTCTGCAGATCGTCGCGGAGACCGAACTCGAGGTGAGTTTCACGATCCTGGGCAAGCCGGGCACGGCGCTTCCGGACGTGCGCACCCTCGCCGCATACCCCGTGGCCGCGGCACAGGTGCGGCTGTGGGTGGCGCGGCATCTCCCGCAGGCGCAGCCCTACACCTCGGCGTCGAATGCCGCGGCCGCCGAAGACGTGGTGGCCGGCCACGCCGATGCCGCCGTGTCGACCGCCCTGGCGGGGGAGCGGCTGGGGTTGATCGCGCTGGCATCCGGAGTCGCCGACCACGAGCAGGCCATCACGCGATTCGTGCTGTGCACCCGGCCCACGGTCGCGCCGCCCGCCACGGGCGCCGACCGCACCTCGATCGTGCTCGAATTGTCGAACGTACCGGGCTCGCTGATGCGCGCCTTTGCCGAATTCGCCACGCGCGGTATCGATCTGACCAGGATCGAGTCGCGGCCCACCCGAACCGGCATGGGCACCTACCGGTTTTATCTCGACTGCGTCGGGCACATCGACGACACGGCGGTGGCCGAGGCGCTCAAGGCGCTGCACCGCGCCGCGCGGATCCGCTTTCTCGGGTCCTGGCCGGCGACATCGGCGACCGGCACGCCGCCACCGTCCGACGAAGCCGCGTCGGAGTGGTTGATCCAGCTGAGAAAGGGGAAGGCGGACCTATGACCGGGAGGTTGATTCTGGTCCGGCACGGGGAGACCGAAGGTAACGTCGCCAAGCTGCTGGATACCAGGATTCCAGGACTACCGCTGACCGAACGCGGTGCGGCACAAGCGAAGACGTTCGGCGAGGGCCTGCTCCGCGCGCCGAAGGTGCTGTTCTCCTCGGCGGCGCTGCGGGCACGCCAGACGGCGAGCTACATCGAGGCGGCGACCGGTGTCGCCGCCATGGTCCTGGACGGACTGCACGAGGTGCAGGCCGGGGACCTGGAGGGCAGGCACAGCGAGGACGCGCACCAGACGTTCCAGCAGATCTACCGCGCCTGGCACGAAGGCGATCTCACGTTGCGGGTGCCCGGCGGCGAGTCCGCCCAGGATGTGCTGGATCGGTTTCTGCCCGTGATCGCGGAGTTGCGGAGCACGTATCTGACGCCGGAGGACGACGGGCACGGCGACGTGATGGTGGTCAGCCACGGTGCGGCCATGCGGCTCGTCGGCCGCACGCTCGCGGATGTTCGACCGCCGTTCACGACGAACAACCACCTGGATAACACCGAGACCATCGAGTTGGTGCCGATGCCGGATGGCGGGTGGGAGTGCATCCGCTGGGGCCGGTTCACGCCGCCGTTCGGCTACGACGTCGCGCCTACCTCCGACGATCCCATGGGCTAGCGACGCATATTCGGCGTGCTCAGGACAGCTTCGGATGCCGCGGGAACTCTTCGCGTTCCGGCAGGGAGTTGATCAGGTCCTGCACCGCCGTGCGCAGTCGCGCGGGGGTTCCGCTGCTGAGTGACGTCCACTTCACGCCGTCGTCGGACTTGCTCGCGGTCGCGATGAATCGCCCTGCGCGCGTGTTGAAGACGGCGATGTGGTTGTCGGCCATATCTCTGGTGCCGTCGCCGTAGATGACGCCGACTATCTCGGCATACGAGTGGATTTCGACCAAAGCCGCCGCCAAGGTCTTCGCATCGTGGGCAGGGTTGCCCACCTTCGTCAGCCGCTGGGCGGTGGCCGCGGCGTCACCCGTGTCGCCGAAGATCGTGGCCAGCTCTTCGGTGGGGGCGTTCATGCCGTACAGCTCCAGCGGCTCGGCGTAGCCGAGTGCCGCGAGAATGGTGCCGGGCAGGTCGATTCCCGCCTCGTCGATGACATAGGAGTCCTGTCCCCGAAGGGCGACGACCGCGAGGTCGGCGCCCTTCGCCAGACAGAAGCGACTCACCCAACCGTCGACGATCAAACGCAGCGCGATGATCCAATGCGGCCGGTTCAGCGCGCGCAGCCGATTCTCCAGGTCGCGATGGAGCACATCGTCGATGAGGAGTTCCCGCTGGACGAGCGACTCGGCAGCCGCGTCCATTGCCGCTCTGTGATCGGTCAGGTTGTCGTAACGTGCCCGAGCGTTCAAGACGACGGGGACTTCGATCTGCAGTTTCTCCACGAGAAACTGCATCTCGTCGAGCGACAGGACGACCGCCTCGAGCGTCGACGGGTCGCGGCCGGCACCGAGTACGGTCACCTAACCGTCCCGCTGAAGTCACCGCCGATGACTCCATCGGCGGTGAAGCGGCCGTCGTTGAAGTGCTCGGTCGACCGCAGGTAATCCCGGCCGTTGTGCTCGCTCTCGTCCTCCTCGTCGCTGCGAGCCTGGTTACCGAGCAGCGGATTGCCGTTGCCGTTGTTCGCCGGACGGACCGGGGCAGCCTCGACGGGCTTGACCGCCACGGTCTCCTGCACCGGGGCGGAGCCACCGATCGTGCCGCTGGAGCCCCAGCCTTCCGGAAGCTTGAGCGATCCGTTGCTGATACCGGCCGACCCGAGGCCGGAGAACGACACCGCCCGAGTCGCGGCGGCGGCGGCGGTCGCTGCCGCACCGGCTCCCATGGCCATCGGAGCCATGCCGGAGAAGGTGGGCGCGGAGGTGGTGGTCGCCGCCGCGATCGCGCTGCCCGCGACATTTCCGACAGTGGAGACACCGGTGGTGGCGATCGAGCCGACGGCCTGAGCGGCCTGGGTGGCAGCGCTCGCCACACCGGGGTTGCTCAAGAACGCCTGCGTGGCGGCCACGGCCGCCTGGATCGGATCAGCCGGGACCTCGGTGGTCGTATCCGCGGCCTGTTCGGGGCCGGCCGATCCGGCGCCCTTGGCGATCGGCGGCGGCAGCAGGAACTCGGCAGGGGTGGCGACCATGGCGCTGGTGGCGGCCTCGTAGGTCTCCATGACCAACGCCGCGCGAATGTCCATGGCGTTCCTGGCGACTTCCGCGACCTCGAACGCGCCGCTCAGTACGCCGGGCGGGTTCGCCGACGCGGCCAAGGCGGCGTTGACGGCCGCGATCTCGGGCGGGCTGGGCATCGCCAGCGAGGCGACGGTGTAGGCGGTGGCGTTCGCCGCGGCCTTCGCGCCCATCGCGGCCGCCTGCACGCCCTGCTGCTCGGACCAGCCGAGGAAACCGGTGAGCTTGCTCAGCGCGGCGATACCGTTGATGCCCTGCATCCCGACGCCGAGTTCGGCCATGACCCTGGCGACGGTCGTCGTCGCGTCGATCCAGGCGGCGGTGAGGCCGCCCCAGGCGGTGGCCGCGGCCGAGATCGGAATCGCGTGCGCGCCCGCGTGAAGGGTGGCCGAATTGATCTCCGACGGGCGCGCCGCCCAGATCACCCCGGTGACTCCTGCAACCATGTTTGACTTCTCCCCTGCTTAAGCGTTGCTGATGGGTCTGGAACTACACCTGGATGGCGCTGATGCCCGCGGCGCGCACCACGTCACCCGCGACGTGCTGCGCCAGCTGCATGCGCAGCGTGGCCGCGGCGTGGTGGCATTCCAGAATCGCCTGCGCGATCGCGCGGTCGTGCGACATCGCCCCCTGGTTGAAATGGCTCGCGCCGAGGAAGGAGACCTCCTCGGCGCCGGAGGGCAGCACGTGCGTCGCGGGCGCGGTGATCGCCGCGGCGGCGGCCAGACGTTCGGCGACGAGGTCGAGTTCGGCCGCGGCGGCGAGAATGGCTTCGGGTGCGATCAGTACATGTCCAACCATGACTCGACTCCTTCTAGTGGCTGTGGGGCGGAACCACGAGAATTCCCCCTTCGAGTGATAGGACGCGACAGCAACGCGATCGGTTCCATCGAATCCCCAACTTTTCGATCTCCGTGCCGATTACACACCCACCGCTCGGGGCGCGCAATACAGCTCGGTTCAGACTATCCCCATCCCAGCTGATGCAGGCGGTCTTCGTCAATGCCGAAATAGTGTGCGATCTCGTGGATCACGGTGACCGCCACCTCTTCCACGACTTCCGTCTCGTCGGCGCAGAGTTCGAGAATGGCCTCGCGGTAGATCGTCACGGTATCGGGAAGCGCTCCGCCGTAATGACTGTCGCGTTCGGTGAGCGCGATGCCGTGGTACAGGCCGAGCAGATGCGCATCCTCCGGATTGCGCGGCTCGATCAGCACGACCACATTGTCGATCGCTCGGGTCAGCTCGGGCGGGATGAGATCCAATGCGTCCCCGACCAATTCCTCGAACCGGTCGTCGGACATCGATACAGGCATCGGCGCCGGGCTACCTCGGCTGGGGCTGCGGCGGCAGCGGCGCGGCGCCGGGCAGCGGTGCGGGCGTGGAACGCCCGGTGTTCGGCGGCGGCACCGGAGCCTGGCCGTTGATCAGGATGTCACCCCTGGCCGAGCCGGTGATCGGCGCGAAACCTTCCCGGTCGGCGCCCTTGCCGATCATGCAGTCCAGTTTGCGGCTGCCCGCCATCCAGCTGCGGGCATCGATGTAGTCGAAGAACAGCGTGAGCGTCTTGTTGCGGATGACGTCCGGCCCGCCCAGGTAGTCGGTCGAGGTGCGGGTGCACTCCTCCTCGACGAATTTGTCCTGATCCTCTTTGGCGGGCGGACCGCCGGTGAAGTGCCCGGCGAGATCGACTGTGGAGACGATCTCGACGGCGTGCGGCTGCGTGCAGTCCACCGGATCGGTGGGCAGGTTCTGGTTGATGCCGAGGCACACGCCCGCCTCGTACACCTTGGACTGGTCGTGCTCGGTGGCGCTGCCGACCGACGGCGGGGTGCCGACGCTGGCCGCGACCTGCAGGCCGCAGCGCAGGGTGCGGTCACCGTGCTGCCAGCCATCCGGGCTCGGGTACATCAGTCCGACGATGTACTTGCCGCGCGGATCGAAGCGGCCCGACATGTACTTCTGCACCGAGGGCACGCAGTGCTCTTCCTTCAGCTCGGTGAGCCGCAGCGAGTCCGGGAAGCGCGAGCCGGGACCGAACTCCTTGCCCGGGTACCTGCTCATATCGATGTCGGCCGCGACCTCGAACATGTGCTTGCTCGAGCAGTTCACCTTGACCAGGTCGGACCGGTCGGGCTTGGTCCAGCTCAGGCAGTCGCCCTTGGCGGCGGTGCCGAATTCCTTGTCCAGCACGGGCTGCGCCGGGGCGCCGGGATTGTGCACTTCCAGGTTCTTCCCGTTGTCGAAGCCGGTGATGGACAGCGTCACCAGGGCCGCGACCACGGCGCCGACGGCCACCGCGAGCAGACCCCAGCGCAACGTGGGCGCCGACAGCTGCACATCGCGCAGATCGCTGTCGGCGAGAGCGGCCTTGGCCGAGTCGATCGAGCGGCGTACCGAGTCGGCACGCGACGACGCGCCGCGCTTGGGCGCCTGCGGGGACCGGGACACAGGTTCGGAGGACATCGCGGTCCATCATGGCAGCGTCCGTGCCTCGGTGCCACGACCTGCCCCGATCGGCGCGGCACGAGTCGCGGGCGGTCAGCCGCGCAGAGCCGACAGCAAGACGCCGGGCAGCCGGGCGGGGTTGGCGTCGGCGTAGAACTCGGTGAGCCTGCGCCCGGTGGTCGCGGCGGTGGCGTTGTCGACGAACCACGGCGGCTTCGGGGAGAGGGCGAGTTCGCCGCCCAGCAAGGAGCGCGGCGCGGGCCGGAACGGGCCGCGTACCACGGTGCGCTCCACGTCGTCGAGCAGCAGCGCGTTGTGCACCACGCCGATCCCGCTCTGCACGTCGTCGAGGGTGTGGCCAGGGAAGGCTCCCCAGGCGGCCCGCGGCGCGAGGAAGGCCAGCCCGGTCCAGGTGTTCACCGCGATCGCGCCGTAGCGCAGCCGCTCGATCGCGCGGTCGAAGGCGACGCCGAGCCTGCGGATGGTCGTCGGATGAGCGATCACGTTCGCGCCGAGCGTCCCGGTCAGCTCGGCATTGGCGAAGTCGACCGCGCGTTGCAGGAACTCGCCGCCCGCGTAGGGCAACTCGACCACGCCGAGCACGGGGGAGAAGTACTCCGTGCGCAACAGCGGTGTGCCGATGGGCGGCAATCCGTCGACCAGCACCCGTTGCCCGCCGAGACGCTCGGCCTCCGGATACGAGGCCACCGCGTCTGCGACACGCGCGTCGCTGCCCGGGTAGTACGCCGTGCGCTGTGGCGCCCGCTCCATGGCCAGGCGCAGCTCGGCGAGGAACCGGTCCTTGCGGTCCCATTCCGCGCCGATCACCACCGCCTGCGCGGCCACGCAGTTGTAGCCGCCGTTGTGCAGCCGCTGAGTCGCCACATGCTCGGCCTGGTAGCGCAGATCGGCGTCGGACCAGTCGCCGGGCACCACGATGGTCGGCGAGACGCCGCCCAGCTCGCTGGTGATCGGCTTGTCCAGCAGCGGCCGGTTGTCTTTCTTCCGCTCCGCGCCCTCCGCGCCGGGGCCCCACACGATGGCGTCGTGGGTCTGCGCGCTGCCGGTCATGTGCACGTGCGCGACATCGGGATGACCGACCAGATAGCCACCCTGCGGCGCGCCGCCGGTGAGAATCCGCAGCACGCCGAGTTCCAGCAGCGGTTCGAAGACCATCTCGAACACCGTGAACAGCGGGTCGGTGATCGGGTTGAGCTTCAGGGCGACCACCCGGTTGTGCGCGTACAGCTCGTACAGCGCGTCCAGCGGGGGGATCGAGGTGATATTGCCCGCGCCGAGCACGGCGCCGATCCCGCCGGTCGCGGTGGGATCCAGCTGGCCGAGTCCGGCTCGCCTGCGTGCGGCGCCCGCGTCCACGCCGGGCCGCAGCCACACCTCACCGTGAAAACCGTTGAGCAGCAGCCGGTCGTAGACGCCGAGCGGGAATACCGGCACCGCGACCCGTCCGCCCGGCGCCTCCCGCAGCGTGATGCCGGTGAGCGGGGTGCGCCCGGCCTCGAGCGCGGCGAGGGTGGCCGACAGCGCGGCCGTGGCTTGCAGCAGGGTGAGCGGGCCGGACATCCACTCTTCGCCGACCAGCGGGGAATCCGGGGCGAGGTCCTTGATCACACACGCGGCCCGCACCCAGTCCTCCGCGAAGCGGGCGGTCCGGGCGTGGATCTCGTCGAGCAGCTCGCGGCGGCGGCGCAGCGAGGTCGCGGCCCACGCCTTCTCGCCCGCGATGAGGTCGGCCAGCGCGTTGTCGATGGCTGTCTCGTCGAACGGAGTGCCCACAAGCCCACTATGCCCGCGATCTCGCGCGGATGTACCGCATCCTGGGATATCGGCGTGAAGGACCGGCACAGCGACCACTAGGCTGGTGGCCCATGATCGACCTCCGATTCCTGCGGGACGACCCCGATGCGGTCCGCGCCTCGCAGCGCGCCCGTGGCGAAGACCCCGCTCTCGTCGACGCGCTGCTCGAGGCGGACGCGGCGCGGCGTGCCGCGGTGGCCACCGCGGACAATCTGCGCGCCGAGCACAAGGCGATGGGCAAGCTGATCGGCAAGGCGAGCAGGGACGAGCGTTCCGCGCTGCTGGCGCAGGCGTCGGAGATGTCGGTCAAGGTCAAGGAGGCCGAGGCCGCACAGCACGCCGCCGACGCGGATCTGGACGCCGCGCATCGCGCCATCTCCAACGTGGTGCAGCAGGGCGCGCCCGCGGGTGGCGAGGACGATTACGTCGTGCTGCAAACCGTCGGCACGCCCCCCGAGTTCGACTTCGAGCCGAAGGACCACCTGGAACTCGGCGAGTCGCTCGGCCTGATCGACATGGAGCGCGGCGCGAAGGTCTCCGGCGCCCGGTTCTACTTCCTGACCGGCTACGGCGCGCTGTTGCAGCTGGGGCTGCTGCAACTGGCCGCGCAGCAGGCCGTGGCCAACGGCTTCACCATGATGATCCCGCCGGTGCTGGTGCGCCCGGAGGTCATGGCGGGCACGGGGTTCCTCGGACAGCATTCGGCGGAGGTCTACCACCTCGCCGACGACGACCTCTACCTGGTGGGCACCTCGGAGGTGCCGCTGGCGGGCTACCACTCGGACGAGATCCTCGATCTGAGCGGCGGGCCCAAGCGGTATGCGGGCTGGTCGTCGTGTTTCCGCCGGGAGGCGGGCAGCTACGGCAAGGACACCCGCGGCATCATCCGGGTGCACCAGTTCGACAAGGTGGAGATGTTCGTTTTCACCACGCCCGATCAGGCCGACGCCGAACACCAGCGCCTGCTCGCCTGGGAACAGGAGATGCTCGCGGCGATCGAGGTGCCCTACCGGGTGATCGACGTCGCGGCCGGCGATCTCGGCAGCTCAGCCGCGCGCAAGTTCGACTGTGAGGCGTGGGTGCCGACGCAGCAGACCTACCGCGAGCTCACCTCGACCTCCAACTGCACCACCTACCAGGCACGCAGGCTGTCGGTGCGTTATCGCGACGAGAACGGCAAGCCGCAGATCGCCGCCACCTTGAACGGCACCCTCGCGACCACCCGCTGGATCGTGGCCCTGCTGGAGAATCATCAGCAAGCCGACGGGTCGGTCCGGGTTCCGTCCGCCCTGGTCCCGTTCGTCGGGACCGACGTGCTCCGACCGGCGAACTGACGACGTGCGAATGACGTTCAGGTGAATAGCTACTGGTTCGCCATGCCGGATTCCCGGGATGTGGCAACCGGCGGGATTCCTTGTGGATAGGCTGTTCGTCGTGCGAGGAATCGGGTCTCGCGGCGATACCCGAACCCGGGTGCGGGCCGCGTCTGCGCTGGCGACGGCTATGGTCATGGCTCGGACCACCGGGGCGTTCTACGTCATGGGCGGGGTGCTCGGTCTGTTGATCACCGCCATCGCCCCTGGTGAGGAGGGTAATCGGCCGCTGGTCGGCGGGGCAGCAGCGGTAGCGCTGGTGCTCGGTCTCACGCTGCTCGCGTGGGGGCCGCGGCTGCCGCATTCGATCCACCACGTGTACGTCGCGATCGCGACGGTGCTGGTGACGATCGCGGTGCACTCCTTCCCGAACACGGTGGGCGCGATCAGCCTCGCCGCGTTCTACGTATTCATCGCCTGCGACGCCGCCTTGTTCTTCGCCTGGTCGCAGGCCGCCGCCCACATCGCGTTCGCGTTGGCGCTGTGCCTGTGGGTGCTGCCCGCGCGGCCGGTGAGTCCCGGGCTGCCGTGGTGGTCGGGCCTGATCCCGGCCGGTGTGACCTTCGGCGTCGGCGTCGTGGTCGGAATCCTGACCAGGATGGCGTCCGAGGCCGACATCGACGTGCTCACCGGACTGCTCAACCGGCGCGGCTTCGACCGGGCGCTGAACACCGCGATCCAGCAGGCCACCAGGTCCGGTCACGGGCTCGCGCTGGTGCTGGTCGACCTGGACCGCTTCCAGAAGATCAACGACCATCTCGGCCACCGCGCCGGTGACGCCGTCCTGCAGCGGGTGGCCGACACCTGGTCGAAGCTGCTGGCCCCCGACCAGCGCCTGGCGCGCTACGGCGGTGACGCGTTCGCCCTGCTGCTGCCGAACACCACCGAGCAGGCCGCGATCCTGCTCACCGAACAGCTGCGCGCGGCGGTGACCACCGGCTGTTCGGCCGGTGTGACCTCCTGGCAGCCGGGGGAATCCGGGTCGCTGCTGGTCAGCCGCGCCGATGTCGGCCTGTACCGGGCCAAGCAGGCCGGGCGCAACCGGACGGTGCTGGAGTCCTCCCGGCAGTTGCCGCTGGCGGTGGAGCTGCGCGAGGCGATCGACCGCGGCGCCCTCGACGTGCACTACCAGCCGATCGTCAGCCTGACCGAAGGCGGCGGCAAGGCGGTCGGCGTGGAGGCACTGCTGCGCTGGTCGTCCAGCGCGCAGCCGGACGTCACCACCGAGGGTCTGATCCGCGTCGCCGAGGAGTACGACCTCATCTCCGACCTGGACGAACTGGTGCTGCGCCGGGCCTGCGCGGACGCCGCGCGATTGCAGGAAACCTTCGCCCAGCTGGATCTGACGCTGAACGTGAACGTCAGCGGACTGGAGCTGGCCGAGACCGGTTACGCCGACCGGGTGGCGGGCATCCTTGCCGCCACCGGATGGCCCGCCGATCAGCTGGTGCTCGAGGTGACCGAGAGCGAGCTGGCCGCCGAATCACAGACCGCGATCGAGAACCTGCACCTGCTGCGCGACCGGGGCGTGCGCATCGCCATCGACGACTTCGGCACCGGCTACTCCTCGCTCAGCAGGCTGGCCACCCTGCCCAGCGACATCCTCAAAGTCGATCAGTCCTTCGTCGCCGCGATCCGCTCCGATTCGCCCGCGCCGCCTTTGCTCGGCGTGATCGCCGCCCTGTCCAATGCGCTGGACCTGCAGGTCATCGCCGAGGGCGTGGAGACCGAATACCAAGCGGCCGTACTCACCGAACTGGGCTTCGCGCTCGCGCAGGGTTATCACTACAGCGATTCGCACCCGGTATCGGAGCTGATCAGCGACCTCAACGAGAACAAAGGCCGGATCGGCCCCGGCATCACCGACCGGGAACTGGGTGATGGGGACTCGGTGCCCGCCAACGGCTGGGTGCCGCTGCCGTAAATCGCTTGACCGTACGGGCCGACGGTGAGCATGCTGGTCGACATGCGATTGCTCGTCTACGCCTATTGATTCGCCGAATCGCTGCGCCCCCCGCGGGCGGGTAGCGCACATACCTTCGGCCTGCGCTCGCTGACGGTTCGGGCGGTGCTCTTCAAGAGCATCGGTGAGCTGATTCCGCTGTACGCGCTGTACGCCCTGCTGTTCGCCGACCACGGCATGAGCACGGGGCAGATCTCCTTGCTGTTCGCCATCTGGTCGGCGACTTCGTTCCTACTCGAGGTGCCCTCCGGTGCGTGGGCCGACACGGTCTCCCGGCGCGGACTGCTCGTGCTCAGCGGTGCGTTGCTGACGGCAGGCTTCGCGCTGTGGACGGCGGCGCCCTCCTTCGCGGGTTTCGCCGCCGGGTTCGTGCTGTGGGGAACCTCGGGGGCGCTGGCCTCCGGCACCTTCGAGGCGCTGCTGTACGACGAGCTGGCCGCCCGGGGCGAGTCGTCGGCTTACCCGCGCGTCCTCGGCTACACCCGCGCCGGCGGGGAAGCGGCCGTCGTCATCGCGATCGTCGCCGCGACACCCTTGTATCTCTACGGCGGCTATGCCCTGGTCGGCTGGTCCAGTGTCGCCGCCGCGGCCGTGCATACGCTGATCGCGCTGTCGCTGCCCACCGCGCCGAAGGCGGTGTCCGCGGCGGACATCGACGACCTGGAAGAGGAAGCGCCGGCATCCACTGCGCGCACCGCTGTGCCGGCCCCGGACCCGGCAGCCGGGAACGTCGCGTCCCTCCCCGGCTTCGCGGGCGACTCCGCCCGGCTCGGTAGGGCGCCCGGCGCGGATGGACGTGGTTCCGTCTCGGTGTCCGGCGGTCGGGACGAGACAGACGAGGCGGCGTTCACCGGGAATCGCGAAGCGGCGCAGCCTCGCCCGTTCGCGCGATACCTCACCATGCTGAAGGCCGGTGTGGGCGAGGCGGTCCGCGTCCGGGTGGTGCGCCATGGCGTGCTGCTGGAAGCGATGCTGTTCGGGATCACGGCGTTCGACGAGTATTTCGCCCTGCTGGCGGAGGAATCGGGCGTCTCGACCGCTGTGGTGCCGCTGCTGGTCGGTCTCACCGTGCTCGGTTCGCTGACCGGTTCCGTGCTGGCGGGGCGCACCGAAGGAATGTCGGGCCGCACGATGTCGATCGCGGTGGGCGGCGCGGGCGTGCTCTTCCTCGGCGGCGCGCTGATCGCGGGCCTCGCGACCGGTCGTCCGGACGCGATCTACCTGTTGACGGGCCTCGGTTTCGCGTCGATCGGCGTCTCCTACGGCATCGTCTACAACGCGGGCATCGTCGCGGGCGCCCGCCTCCAAGACGCCATCGAGGGCCCGGCCCGGGCGACGGTCACCTCCGTCTCCGGCCTCTTGGGCGAGGTGATCGCCCTGGCGGTCTTCGGCTTCGCCGCCGTGATCACCCTCTGGTCCTCCATGGCCACCCTCCTGGCCCTCCTCGGAGCCGCCATCCTCGCCCTCTCCACCCTCGCTCCCCGCTGGCTCCCACCTCGCGCCGACTGACGAGCGGCACACCACCGAGAACTCTTCTCGGGAAACGCCGCGACCATGCGCCACTCGCGGTTGGGTAGCGTGCGGAAGGTGAGTGCGGAGGCGAGGGTGGGGCTGGTTTTCGGGTTCGGGATCGGTGCGGGGGTGGCGGTGCAGGCGCGGATCAATGGGGCGTTGGGGGCGCGGCTGGAGGACGGGGTCGCCGCGGCGGTGATCAGTTTCGGGGCGGGATTCGTCGTGCTGGCGGTGGCGTTCGCGGTCAGCGGGCGGCTGAGGGAGGGTGGGCGGCGGGTGCGGCGGGCGTTGTCGGAGGGCGTGCTGCGGCCTTGGCAGTTGCTCGGCGGTCTGTGCGGCGCGTTCTTCGTCGCGTGCCAGGGGTTGACCGTCGCGGCGATCGGCGTTACCGCGTTCACCGTGGCGGCCGTCGCGGGCCAGCTGCTCAGCAGTCTGGTGGTCGACCGGCTCGGGCTCGGTCCGAGCGGACGCACGCCGGTCACCACGGTGCGTCTGGTGGGGGCGGCGCTCGGCGTGGTCGCGGTGCTCGTCGCCGGATTCGGGCACACCCGCGTCAGCGGCGGGCTCTCCGTGCCCGACGCGCTGCGCGGCACGCCGACCGCTCTGCTGATCGTGCTACCCGCGCTGGCGGGCATCGGACTGGCCTGGCAGCAGGCGGTGAACGGCAATGTGGGCGCCGTCGGCGGGTCGCTCTCGGCGGCCATGGTGAATTTCTGCGCCGGTCTGGCCGCGCTGCTCGTCATCGAGGCCGTGGTCGTCGCGTCCTCCGGCGGACCGGCCGAATTCCCCACCGAGCCGTGGCTGTATCTCGGCGGTTTCATCGGTGTCGCCTTCATCGCCCTCGCCGCGCTGACCGTTCGCTGGATCGGCGTCCTTCTGCTCGGGCTCACCTCCGTGGCGGGGCAGTTGCTGGTCTCGGTGATCCTCGATGTGCTCACCCCGACCAGCGCCGGCCTGTCCGTCACCGCGATCGCCGGTTGCGCGCTGACCCTGGTCGCGGTCGCCATCGCCGCTCGGTCGCAGTCCTGAGAACACTCGCCGCGCATTCATGCTCGAAGCGCATGAGTGTGGAATGGTGCGCTCATGCTGATCGAATACGGGGTGTGGGTTTCGCGGCTCGGGCTGTGTGTCGTGTTCGGGTTGTCGGCGTGGGGCAAGCTGACGGATCGGAGCGCGACGCGGCAGGCGGTGGGGGATTTCGGGGTGCCGCTGCGCTGGGTGCCCGCGGTGGCCTGGGTGCTGTCGATCGTCGAGGCGACCATCGCGGTAGGCGTGCTGCTTCCGTGGGTTTGCGGCGTGGCCGCGCTGGCGACGCTGCTGTTGCTCGCCGTGTTCACGGCGGTGATCGTGCGCTTGCTGCGGCGTGGCGAGCATCCGTCCTGTTCCTGCTTCGGTGCTGCGAGCGCTGCGCCGATCGGGCCGAAGATTCTGGTGCGCAATGGTCTTTTCGCCGTGCTCGCCGTGCTGGTGGGTGTCGGCGCGCTGACACATCCGCTCGTGCCGATGGGTCTGCGCGCCGACAACGCGATCGGTTGCGCGGTGGCCGCCGCGGTGGTGGCGGTGCTGGTGTGGTTGGCGGGCCAGGTGCGTGTCCTGCGCCGCCGGGTGGACGAGCAGGCGCTGTCCACGCTGGGTGCGGAGGGCTTGCCGGTCGGCGCGGTGGCGCCGGAGTTCGAACTGTTCGGCACCCAGGGAACGAAGACCACGCTCGAGGATCTGCTGAACGGGGCGAGGTCGGTCCTGCTGGTCTTCGTGCACCCGGGCTGCGAGCTGTGCGCGGCGCTGGCCCGCGAGTTGCCCCGCTGGCGCGCTCGGGCGGCTGACGCCCTGGCCATCGTGGCGGTCGGCAACGGGGATGCCGCCGAGCAGGCCGCTTGGGGTGTCGAGCACGGACTGGGTGACATTCCCTCGCTCGTGCAGCAGGGCAACGAGGCCGCCTTGCGCTACCGGGTGCGCGGTACCCCGTCCGCTGTGCTGATCGACCCCGAGGGGCGGGTCGCCGCGCCGGTGGCCAGAGGGGGCATCGCGATCCGCGAGTTGATCACCACGGTGTGGAAAGCACCGCGCGAACCCGCGCGCGACAGGGTCCCGGCCGGGGCCGCGCGTTGATTTCGGGACGTACCTCTTTTTCGCTCCCGAGACCGACCCCAGGCCGGTTATTCGCTAGTTGGCAAATTCTCAGCAAATTAGCTTTGGGCACCGATAGGATCGAGTCGCACCGGTGCGGAATTCGCCATCCATCGACCACAGGACCCATCGACAAGAGGGGAAAGATATGGCGCTCTTCGCATTCACCGACTACTCCGGCAAAGAGTTCATCATCCAGCTGACCAATGAACAGCGGATCGCTGAGGCCCGCCGCATCCTGTCGGGTGACGAGCAGATGTCTGTGCACGTCATGGGACGGATCCGGAAGATGCCCGCGCCCTACAACCCGGGCTGGGACTTCCATCTGGACCCCGACACCATCACCTTCTTCACCATGGCGATCGAGGTCTGCGACGCCAGCATCATGTACGTCAACGACCATCTGGACGAGGCCTGTGGCGCGTTCCTGCCGGGTTGCTTCTGGTGCCCGTGGTCGTCGAAGCTGACCCGCGAGGTTGCCGACCGATAGCAATCAGCTGGCAACTGCTTCCGGCCGACGTGGACGCGTCGGCCGGAAGTGGGTCAGTCCAGCTTGCGCGAGCGCAGTTCGTGACCCTTGGACGTCTTGCACCGTCCCGACTCCAGGTCCCACTGCCAGCCGTGCAGGTTGCAGGTGAGCGTGTTGCCTTCCACCACACCGAACTTCGACAGGTCAGCCTTCAGGTGCGGGCAGCGGCGCTGCACCTCCCAGCCGCTGAGCTCGGTGGAGGCGGAATCGTCGTGCGCCTCGGCGAACCAGCCGTCGGCGTAGGCGATCCGCTCGTCGGTGAGGCATTTGAAGAACGTGTAGAGGAACTCGTTGTACCCGCCGATTCGCCAGGCCTGGAAGCGGGTGGACAGGAAGATGGTGTTCACCCAGTCGGGCTCGCGGTCGCGCAGCACCGTGCGCACCAGTTCCGGCGCGATGCGGAAGCCGTAGCGGTAGCGGCCCTCGCCTTCGATCGGCTCGCGCACCGCGCGCTTGGGGAAGTCCAGCACGATGGTTTCCTCGCCGATCACCAGGCCGACCGGGTAGCCGATGCCGTCGCAGATCACGTCGCTCTGCGCCATGATCGGCTCGAACAGCTTGCGCAGAGGTTCCAGCAGGGAGCCGTCGCCGCGTTCCCAGGTCGCCTTCTCGGCCTCCAGCACCGGCGCCAAGCGCTGGGCCATCCGCTCGATGTACTCGGCCTTGTGCTCGTAGATCTCGGCTGGGTCGCTGGGATGGGTCAACGTCAGCTCGGCGCCGCGCACGTCGGCGACCGAACCGGGGATCATCAGGATGCCGCCGGCGTTGCCGTGGATCTCCATCTGCTCCAAGAACACCTTCTGATCGGGGAAGATGTTGCCCTCGTCACCGCGGTCGTCGTTGAGGTAGCGCAGCTCGTCGTCGAGGAACACCGGCGGACCCGCCGACGGCACCACCCAGGTCGCGCCGACCTGCTCGATGTAGCTGCGCGCGCGGTCCATGCCGCGCTGACGCTTCTGTTTGCCGAAGTTCGACTTGGTGCGGGCCGGGATGTCGTAGACCATCGGGTACCAGATCGCGCCCGAGTACTGCAGCAGATGGATGTCGATGTGGCCGAACGCGTCGTGCAGCACGTCCATGTCGACGGGCCGGGCGTCGTTCATGTTGAAGCAGGTGGTCTCGCCGTCGGAGACGACCAGCCCGGAGTCGCCGATCGGGCCGTCGGCGGGCGCGCGCAGCGCGATGATCATGATCTCCAGGTCGCCGCCGGGACCGGTCACCGTGTGCTTGACCGAGTCCTCGGTCTCGAAGAACTTGTGGAAGCCCAGTTGTTCGAGTTCGCGGCGCAGGTCCGGCACGGGATAGTCCGGCAGTAGGACGGTCGCGTCCTTGTTGACGTGCTCGGTCAGCGTCCGGGCGTCGAAGTGGTCGCGGTGCAGGTGTGAGACGTACAGGAAGTCGCACGCGCCCAGCTCGTCCCAGTCCAGCCCGGTGTTGTCGGGGAACGGGAACCAGGAACCGAAGTACGCGGGGTTCACCCAGGGATCGCAAAGGATGGACCCGGCCGCGGTGCGGATGTGGAATCCGGCGTGTCCGACGCTGGTGATCTGCACTAGCTGCTCCTCCTGCTGTTTACCAGCCAACCAGGGTAGTGGTTACGGCGAGATGTCGCCGATGCAGTAGCCGTCCGGTCCGGAGCGCAAGGTGAAGGTGCGGGTCTGCGTCACACCGGAGGAGTTGGTCACCGGCACGAGCACCGCGATGTAGTCGGTGTTCACCTGCTCCGACCGGATCTGCTGGTCGGCGAACTCGGTGGCCCCGGTGAGCACGCCCTGGTTGTTCGCCAGCGGCGCGGGGCTCGGACGCCCGGTGCCTTTGGGGTCCCAGGTCGCCGGGGACGCCTTACAGATCAGAGGGTAGTCGCCCTCCTTGTCGGCGGGGTCGAGCGGTGTGCCGACGAACCGGGACAGGTAGCGGCGCACGGTGTGGCGGGCATCGGCGTCGTTGTAGGCGATCTCCGCGCCCTCCGTGGCGACGCGTGGGCAGGCGTAGCCGCTCCCGAGTTCGGCGCGTGCCACGGCGACCGTGGTGGCCGGGCTCTTCCAGACGACGGCGTCCTCGGTCGTCGTGCCCGGCTGGGCCAAGGCGGTGAGGACGGCCTGCTGGTCGGCGTACATGTCGGCCACGTTCTTCGGCGCGATGGTCCAGCACTTGTCCTGCATCTCGGCGATGGTGTGCGAGCGCAGGTCGGCGGCCCAGCGCTGCATCGCGGTCGCGGCGGCGGGCAGCCCGGCGACCGCGCCGACCGGCGGAGCGTCGGCGGGAACCGGAGGCAGTGCGGAGGTGCTGGGCGGTGGCGTGGTCGGGACGGCGGCCGATGGCGTTGTGCGCACCGCCGCCTGCGGCGCGCTCTCCTCCGGAATCCCGACGACCGAGTCGCAGCCGGACAACGCGATCGCTGCGATCAAGACCGAGCCGCCGACCAGCGCAGCGCGGGGCGCTCGCCCACCCCGGGCCCGATTCCGCTCGCGTGCTGCACTGCGGTCGTCCTCGCGCGGTGCCGATCGGGCGCGTTCCACTTCGGCGATCCTCTTCTCTCAGGCGTGTGGTCGGGGCTGCTCGTGCGTCCTCACTCCGGCGCGACGCGTGATGGCGCGCACTGCCGGTGGGGACGAGCAGCGACTACGCTAGCGGACTTGTGGAACCCGTCTACCGGACGATCATCGGGCTGGCCCGTACCGTCTTCTTCGTCGAAGGTCTGAAGTTCACCGTCAAGGGCGCTGAACACATCCCCGCCCGCGGTGGCGCCGTGCTGGCGGTGAACCACACCGGCTACATGGACTTCACCTACGCGGGCCTGCCGGTGCGCACCCCGAAGCGCTACATCCGGTTCATGGCCAAGAAGGAGGTCTTCGACAACAAGATCTCCGGCCCGATCATGCGCGCGCTCAAGCACATCCCGGTGGACCGCTCGGCGGGCGCGGACTCCTACAAGGCCGCCGTGGAATATCTGCGCCGGGGCGAGCTGGTCGGCGTGTACCCGGAGGCGACGATCAGCCGCAGTTTCGAGATCAAGGAATTCAAGTCCGGCGCGGCGCGCATGGCCGTCGAAGCGGAGGTGCCGATCATCCCGATCGTCATCTGGGGCGCGCAGCGGGTCTGGACGAAGGGTTTCCCGAAGCGGCTCGGCCGCACCAACACCCCCATCTCGATCGCCGTCGGTGAACCCATCCAGCCGTTCGAGCCCGTCGCCGAACTCACCGCCGAGCTGCGCTCGACCATGCAGGACATGCTGCTGGACCTGCAGAAGGACTACGTGCACGAGCCCGGCGCGTACTGGGTTCCCGCACGGCTGGGCGGCAGCGCTCCTACCCTGGAAGAGGCGGACGCGATGGATGCCGCCGAAGCCGAGGCAAAGGCCGCGCGCAAGGACGCGGCGGGGCAGTAACGGGAGCTGTGATGGCGCGGGAACCGGTTTACGACATCCTCACCGGCATGGCCCGCGCCATCTTCTTCGCACAGGGTCTGCGCATCGATGTCGAAGGGCAGGAGCACATTCCGCGCTCCGGCGGCGCGGTGCTGGCCGTGAACCACACCGCCTACCTCGATTTCATGGAGGTCGGGCTGGTCGGGCGGAAGTCCGGCCGCAACGTCCGGTTCATGATGAAGGCCGAACTCGAGCACGGCATCGTCGGCTTCCTCATGAAGCACTGCAGGGCGATCGGCGTCGATCGCACGGCGGGCGCCCAGTCGTACGCCCGCGCGGTGACCGCACTGCGCGACGGCGAACTGGTAGTGGTCTACCCCGAGGCGACGATCAGCCGAAGCTTCGAACTGAAGGAATTCAAATCCGGCGCGGCGCGCATGGCTCTGGAAGCCGATGTCCCGATCGTGCCCTTGGTTATCTGGGGCGCCCACCGGATCTGGACCAAGGACATCCCGAAACAGCTCGGCCGCCATCGTTTCCCGGTCGACATCCGTATCGGCGCGCCGATCCCACCCGACGAACCGGTCGAGAAACTCACCGCCACCCTGCGCAGTCGGATGAGCGAATTGCTGGAACGCGCGCAACGCGACTATCCGATGGTGGAAGGCGCCCGCTGGGTCCCCGCCCGGCTCGGCGGGACCGCCCCGACCCTCGCGGAGGCGGCTGTGCTGGAACGCGAGGAGATGGAGAGGCGGCGGCGCGCGAAGGCGCGGTGAATCGACGCGGACTGTTTTTCGTCATGGCAACCACTCTCGGTGTCCGGCCTGACACCACGCTGGCACTCGTCTGATACGGCCACCGACACCGTGCGGTTCCTACTCGATCGAGCGATCAGTCGGCATTCGGCTCGCGAATGGCTGGGGTATCCGTTCCCGATGCGGGCTGAGTTCGTCCTTCGCTGTGGCGATGGTCGGGACTTCACAACCACCGCCCGCGGCGTCATCAGTACGCTCCGTCGCCTCGCGCCACGACACCGACCGTGCGCGCGATCAGCCGCAGGTCCATCCGCATGGACACGTTCTCCACGTAGGACAGATCGAGTCGCACCGCGTCCTCGAGCGGAAGGTCCGACCTGCCGCTGACCTGCCACAAGCCGGTCAGCCCCGGCTTCACGAGCAGGCGTCGGCCCATCATGTGGTCGTAGGTGTCGACTTCCCGCCGCACCTGCGGTCGAGGCCCGACAACGCTCATATCGCCACGCAGCACGTTGAGGAACTGCGGCAGTTCGTCGAGACTGTACTTGCGCAGGAACCGCCCGACCGGCGTGACCCGGGGGTCGACCTTCATCTTGAAGAAGACCGGATTTCCACCCTGCTGTGCGATCAAGGCTTCGGCATACCGGTCGGCATCGTCGTACATACTGCGAAACTTGATCATGCGGAAGGGCAGGCCGTATCGGCCGATGCGTTCCGACAGGTAGAAGACGGGGCCGCGGCTGGTGGTCTTCACCGCGATCGCGATCGCCAGGAACACCGGCACGAGCACCAGTAGGCACACTGTGGCGAAGCCGATGTCGAAAGCCGTTTTGCTGACCGACCGAGCGCGCTCATACTGCGGTTCGGCGATGTGCATCATCGGCATCCCCGCGACCTGCCGATTGGTGAGCCGGGATATGGCGATGTCGATCGCCCCTGGCGCCAGCATGAACTCGACTCCCAGCGCGTCCAGTTCCCAAGCGAGCCTGCGGAGCTCGGTCGGGCCGAGATGGCGGGAGGGACCGATGGCGACGGTGTCGGCGTGGGTGTGCAGGACCGCCCGCAGCACAGCGCTGTCGTCACCGACTACGGCGACCGAACCGCCGGCGAAGGCCAATGGCGCATCGCCCGGTTGGCCACCCGGCACGCAGGCGCCCACGACGTCGTAACCGGCGCCCGGGTCTGCGGCCAACGCCGCGGACATCGCCGCGGCCGCTTCGGCAGTGCCGACCACGAGTACGGCCGAACGGTGGCGTCCCCGGCGGCGTTCCCTGGCAAGCTGGTGGCGCCACCACAGTCGTCCACCGACCACCGCGAGGAGGCCGGCCGGAAAGGCGATCGCGAGATAACCTCGTGCGAAGTCGATTTCGAGTGCCAGTGACATGAGAGCCAGGACGCCGAACAGGTGCATGGTCGCCGACATCAGCCGCCGGAATTCCTCGACACCGCTGCCGACCAGTTGCGGCGCACGGCTACCCGCGCTGCCGAGGATCGCGAACCAGCCCATGGCGAGCACGCCCGATACCACCGTGTAACCGACCCGGTAGGGCTGCTCCCAGGCCAGCGGCGGAGCGCCGCCCCCGTTGAAACGGATCAGCTGCGCACTCCCCACAGCGACGGAAACGGCGGCGAAGTCGGTGATGGCGAGACGACGTACGTACTCCGACCGCCAGGCCTTACGGCTCGAATTGTCAACCGGCAGAGCCGCGAAGGATCGTAGGGATTCGGCGGTCCCATTCCATTTCGGGACAGCCTTGGATTTCATCAAGCGAACACCCCTCCTGGGGCAACGGTGGAATTGCTACCTGATCCGGAGATCGTCTTTCCCGGCAGCGTCCCGACCGCCTCTACCGAACGCTTCATCGGCACTTGACCGGCAAGTGTCACAACATCTCTCGCCGGTCGGAAGGTATGCGCGAAGTAGCGTGATCGGGATGTTAACTGCTCCGGATCAAACCGGCGACCCATCTCGATACGCATCTGGAATAACACCATGAAGGTGAATATGGAATGTGCTCTATATCACAGTTTGTAACGCTGATGTGGAATCCGGCCGATATTGCCGTCGGTACGCTGACGGTCGCAACAGTGCCGGCCCGTACGACGAATGATGTTCTCGTCAAGCGCATTTCGTGATACGCCGGGCAGCTGATGCTTCCGCGCGCCGCGACAGGCGTTCCGACGGGCCGGAACGTTTAGAGCAAAGGATCGGATCTGTGCGCTGTCGACTCTGTGACTCCGGCAGAGTGTCCAGCATTCTGGATCTCGGTGCGACGCCGCCGTGCGAATCGTTCCTCACCGCTGACCAACTCGACCTGCCCGAGCCGACCTACCCCTTGCATCTGCGGGTGTGCGCCGACTGCCTGCTGCTGCAGATTCCGGCGCTGATCACACCGGAGGAGACCTTCACCGAATACGCCTACTTCTCCTCCTACTCCGACAGCTGGGTCCGCCACGCGGGCGAGTTCGTCGACACCGCGGCCGCCCGGCTGGGACTGGGCAGGGACTCTTTCGTGGTGGAGGTCGCCAGCAATGACGGCTACCTGCTCCGTCACGTCGTCGACCGCGACATCCGATGCCTGGGCATCGAGCCCTCGGTCAACGTCGGGACCGCGGCTCGCGAGTCGGGCGTACCCACCGAAACCACCTTCCTCGACGAGGATTCGGCTCGCCGGATCCGTGCCGAACACGGCCCCGCAGATCTTGTGGTCGCCAACAACGTCTATGCCCATATTCCGGATCTGCGCGGATTCACCCGTGCGCTACGCATCCTGCTGGCAGACGACGGCATGCTGACCATCGAGGTGCACCATGCGCTGAACTTGGTCGGGCTCGGCCAGTTCGACACCATCTACCACGAGCATTTCCAGTACTACACCGTGCTTTCGGCGCAACGTGCGCTCGCTGTCGCGGGATTGACCGTGGTCGATGTCGAGCAGCTGCCGACGCACGGCGGATCGATCCGGCTGTGGGTGCGCCCCGATGCCGCCGTGGCGGCGGTGAGCGACCGGGTGCGGGAAGTGCTCGACCTCGAGCGATCCGCGGGATTGCACTCGGCGGACGGCTACACATCGCTGCGGCGGCGTGCCGAGTCCGTGCGGCATGAGCTGCTCGCGTTCCTGCTCGACTGCCGACGCCGGGGCGAACGCGTCGTCGGATACGGTGCGCCGGGCAAGGGCAACACACTGCTCAACTATTGCGGTATCCGGCCCGACCTACTCGAGTACACCGTCGACCGCAATCCTTACAAACACGGCAGATTCACGCCGGGAACCCGAATCCCGATCCACCCGCCGTCCCGGCTCGACGCCGATCGTCCGGACGTGATCGTTGTGCTGCCCTGGAATCTCGAGCACGAGATCACCGCACAACTGCGGCATGTCGCCGAGTGGGGCGGTCGGCTCGCTTATCCCTTGCCCGAGCTGCACATCGTCGACCCGGCGTCCCCGGCTCCGACCGTGCCGGCCGTCGAGTCGAAAGGAAACCGGCGCGGATGAAAGTCGTCCTGTTCTGCGGTGGCTACGGCATGCGCATGCGCGGCGGCACCGATGACATGGTGCCCAAGCCGATGCAACTCGTCGGCCCACGCCCCTTGCTCTGGCATGTGATGCGGTACTACGCGCACTACGGTCACACCGAATTCATCCTGTGCCTCGGATACGGCGCCGAGCACATCAAGAATTTCTTCCTCAGCTACCGTGAGTCGGCGTCCAACGACTTCGTGATCCGCAACGGCCGGGTCGAATTGCTCGGCAGCGATATCGACGACTGGACGATCACTTTCGTCGATACCGGCGTGGAGTCGGCCATCGGAGAGCGATTGCGCCGGGTGCGCGAGCACCTCGGCGACGACCAGTACTTCCTGGCCAACTACGCAGACGTTCTCACCGACGCTCCCCTGGACGAGGTGATCAGCCAGTTCCACGCTTCGGGGGCCGCGGCATCTCTGCTGGTGGTTCCACCCCAATCGTCGTTCCACTGCGTGGACCTCAGTGCCACCGGCGAGGTCAAGGACATCGTTCCCGTGGCGCGTATGCCCCTGTGGGAGAACGGCGGCTACTTCGTGCTCGGCCGGGAAATATTCGACCTGCTGCCACCAGGTGGCGATCTGGTGGAGGACGCCTGTGGGACGCTCGCGGGCCAGGGCCGGTTGTTCGGCTACCGCCACGACGGATTCTGGAAACCGGCAGACACTTTCAAGGAGCGCGCCGAACTCGATGCGGCCTACCGCAGCGGACACCGACCATGGATGGTGTGGGAGCAGTGATCGCTCTGCTTTCCCCGCGGCCCGCCGAGATCGCCCTGCTCGGCGCGCATTGCGATGACATCCCGATCGGCATGGGAGCCACGCTGCTGTCGCTGACCAGCGCCCATCCGGGTATGCGGGTGCGCGCGCTGGTCCTATCCGGCGCAGGCACCGAGCGCGAGCGGGAAGAACGGGCGGCGCTCACCGCCTTCTGCTCGGGACGGACACCCGAATTGACGGTGCTCGACGTCCCGGACGGACGCGCACCGGCGCACTGGGATCGGATCAAGACGGCCGTAGCGGAGTTTCGCCGTGCGGGTGAACCGGACCTGGTGTTCGCCCCGCAACCGGGCGACGCGCACCAGGATCACCGCACGCTCGCGAAGCTGGTGCCGACCGAGTTCCGCGACCACTTGATCCTCGGCTACGAGATCCTCAAGGCGGAGGTCGACACACCGGCGCCGACCGTATTCCACCCGGTCGACGCGGAACTGGTCCAGCGGAAATCGCGACTGCTGCATCGGTATTACCCATCGCAGACCGGGCGCGACTGGTTCGACGAAACCGCGTTCCTGGCCTCCGCGCGGATCCGCGGCGTGCAGTGCCGCACCGAGTACGCCGAAGCGTTCGTGGTGGACAAGGCCGTGATCTCATGGGAAAGGGAGTGACAACGATGCGAGTCCTGGTCACCGGGCATCAGGGATATCTGGGCACCGTCATGGTCCCGATACTGCAAGCCGCCGGGCACGAGGTCGTCGGGCTCGACACGGGCTGGTTCGCCGACTGCCTGCTGGGTGAGTTCGCCGGCGATCCGGAGGGCCTGCGCCTCGACCTGCGATCGGTGCAGATCGACGCCCTTCGCGGCATCGATGCGGTCGTCCATCTCGCCGCGCTGTCCAATGATCCCCTGGGCGCGCTCGCGCCGGAGGTCACCCACGAAATCAACCACCGCGCCTCGGTGCGTCTGGCTCGGCTCGCGAAAGAAGCCGGTGTGTCCCGGTTCCTGTACGCCTCCACCTGCTCGGTGTACGGTGCCGCCGGAGACGAACTGGTGACCGAGTCGGCGCCGCTGCGGCCGATCACTCCCTACGCCGAGTCGAAGGTGCGCGTCGAAGACGATGTCGCGGCGCTGGCCGACGACGACTTCGTTCCCGTCTTCCTGCGCAATGCCACCGCGTTCGGATTCTCCCCTCGTCCGCGCTCTGACATCGTGCTCAACAACCTCGTCGGACACGCCGTCCTCACCGGTGCGGTCAAGGTGCTCTCCGACGGCACGCCCTGGCGGCCGCTGGTCCACGCCCGCGACATCGCGGCGGCCTTCGAACGCTGCCTCACCGCACCGGCGTCCGCCGTCGCAGGCCGGGCGTTCAACATCGGCACGGAGCGAAACAATCTCACCGTGGCCGAGATCGCCGAGTCGGTGGTGGCCACCGTGCCGGGGTCGCGACTGCTGATCACCGGGGAGACCGGCGCCGACCCCCGCTCCTACCGGGTCGACTTCTCCGCCGCCCGCGCGGTGCTCGGTTTCGAGGCGCAGTGGTCGGTGCCCGACGGCGCCGCCGAACTCTACCGCGAGTACACCGAGCGTGGCCTCACCGAAGAAGCGTTCTCCCAGCGATTCACCCGGCTCGCGTGGCTGCAGCGGCTGCGAGCATCCGGCGCTCTGGACCCGCGACTGCGTGCGGTCACCGCGCCGGTGAAAGGGTAGCCCGCAGATGGCTCCATCGTCCGGCGTTCGCGTCGCGATCCGACACCGCCGTCACCGGCAGCGGCCAGGCGATCGCCAAGTCCGGATCGTCGAAGGCGACGCCGAGATCCTCGGCAGGATCGTGCGGCCGATCGATGCGGTAGCACACATCGGCGGTGTCGGTGAGTGCTTGGAATCCGTGCAGAAAGCCCGGTGGCACGTACAGATGCCGGAACTCCTCGTCGTCGAGCCGGAACGCCTGCGTCCGGCCGAACGTCGGCGACGACGGCCGGATGTCGACCAGCACGTCATGCACCGCGCCGTGTGCGCAGCGGACCAGTTTGGCCTCTCCGCGCCCGGACCGGCCGTGCATGCCGCGCACCACCCCGCGGTGCGACCGGGACTGCGAGTCCTGCACGAAACCGGCCGAGAACCCTGGAATTCCCAGATGGGAGTCGAATTCCGCGGCATCGAAGGTCCGGGTGAACAGGCCCCGGTCGTCCCGGACGGGCGCTGGCACCAGCACCACCACGCCGACCAGGTCGGTCTGCTCGATACGCACACCGACATCGTGTCATGACCGGCCGCTGCCGCGCCTGCTCCGGCGCCGTTCTGCACACCGTCCTCGATCTCGGGACGGTGCCCGCAGCCGATGATTTCCCGCCCGCGGGCCGACCGGTGAGACCGGCGGAGACCACGCACCCGCTGCGGATGGTGCGGTGCCCGCAATGTGAGCTGGCGCAGCTCGCCGAAGACGACACCGTGGCCGCCGAACCCCGTGGCGTGGAGCCGCGAGCCCTCCGCGATCAAGCAGCCGATGCGATTGCCCGGGTCGACGCGGCCGGCCTGCTGCGCGGCCGCACGGTCATCGAGTTCGGCAGTCCGCACGGTGGTTCCTGGCTGCCGTTGCTGGCCCAGCGTGGCTGCACCGAAGCCGACGCGGCGCGGGCGGACCTGGTCGTGGACTGTTTCGGCATCATGCACGAACCCGACCAGCGGGCCGCGTTCGCCGCACGCGCCGCGGCCACCGCGCCGGGCGGGCTGCTCCTGCTGCAGTTCCACTCGCTGGCCGCCATCGTGGCACAACGGCAGTGGAACGCGTTGCGGCACGGGCATTTCGCGTACTACTCCCTGCATGCGCTGAGCCTGGCGCTCACCGCCGCTGGCATGGGCGTGACCACCGCGTGGGAGTTCGACCTCTACGGCGGGACGGTGCTGGTAGCAGCTCGGCGCGGCCCTACCGAGCCGGACCGCGCCGTGCGCGAGATCCTGGCCCGCGAACGCGAACTCGTCACCCCGGAGTCGCTGCATCGGCTCCAGCGGTTCGTGGACGACCATGTGCGCGCGCTGCGGAACTGGCTGATCGATGCGGCCGCGGCCGGACAGCGCGTCTACGCCTACGGCGCCGCGTCCCGGGCGGTTGCCCTGCTGTCGCTGGCCGGTGCGCACCAGGGACTTGTCGCCGGAGTCGCCGACGCCGCACCCGCCAAACGGGGACGCCGGATGCCCGGCACCGACATCCCGATCATCAGCCCGCGGGACCTGATCGCGGCAGCACCCGACCGGGTGCTGTTGACGCTGCCCGACCTACTGGATGAAGTGTCGACCGGACTTCCAGAACTCGACGGGCGTTGGTTCGTGGACGATCCGCGCGGACCCAGAAGGGGAAGCGGATGACCGACCCCCGACCGTGTGACTCCGCCCCGACGACCACATTTCCCGCGCCGCACCCGGCCAGCAGTTCCCGAGCGAGGACAGCCGTACCGATGAACACCACCCCTCGGATGCGCCGACACCAGCGGCATGCACCGGCCGACCCGGTCGCACCGGTCATGGTGCCGACGGGCGTGGCCGACCGGTCCGGCGGTCTCGTGCCCGTCGCCGTCATCGAGGCGATCGGATCGGTGCGTGGGCGCCGCCGCGCCGATCCGGTGTCGCCGAGCGGCGATGTCGACGGCCCGGCCTCGACGGTGTGATCGGCGGTGGCCACTACCGGACAGCAGCAACCGCGGTCTTGTTCAGCGGCCGACCGCGGCCCGCGCGCGCACCCGCAGCCGCGTCCCCAAGGCCCGGACCAGGCGCAGGTCACCGGCCAGCACGTCGGCCGGACCGACGAGCTCCGGGTGATCGGCGCCCAGCCGATGATGGAATCGCAGCTGCTCGGTGAGCTTGCTGCGGGTCGATGTGCGACTGCACAGGTTGAACGAGGAGTTCCGCCAGGCGGCCACGATGTCGTCGAGCCCGAGGAAAGCGCCGCGGCTGCCGACGCGGGCGAACAGGTCCACGTCCATCGGGAATACGAGGTCGCCGCGCAGTCCGCCGACGGCGTCGTAGTCGGTACGCCGGAACATGGCGGCCGCGGTGGGGCCGAAGTCGGCCGCTCCGCGACGCACGATCACCCGGGCCAGCCGGCGGCTGCCGTGCATGCCGATCAGTTGCGGCAGCCCCAGCCCGGTCTCGAGGAGCTCGCCGGACTCGTCGATCACGTCGAACCTGCCCGCGCACAACGCGATCGCGTCGTCGTCGAACACCGCCGACTGCGCGGCGAGGGTGCCGGGACGCAGGAGGTCGTCGGCACAGACCACCTTCACGAGGTCCCCGGTGGATTCCCGGATCACCCGGTCCCAATTCGCGCCGATCGGCAGTACGCGATCGTTGCGCAGGACACGCACCCGCGGATCGTGGCGCGCCCGCGCGATGTCGCCGGTGCGGTCGGTGCTCGCGTTGTCGAGGATCACGACTTCGAAATCGAGGTCTTGCGCCAATACCGAATCCAGGGTCGCGGCGAGCGTTCGTTCCGCGTTGTAGGCCGGCACGCACACCGACAGTTTCCGCATCGCCAGCCGCCTTTTTGTCAGAACCGCAATCGGACATTGCCTCGTAATTGCCCAAACTATGCCATATTTCGCTTGGGGTCGGCATCCGGACTCGTAATGCCCGGTGCCGGAAATCGGATACCGCGCATCTGTGTGGGAAGGCCGGAACCGGTGGCCAGTCCTATACTTCCCGGCCGTAAACGAGTTCGGCCGACGGCTCCGAAGTGCGGCATGCGGGATGAGGGGATCGGGTCATGATCGGCGCTTCCGGCGCGGTGCGGGTGCACATGACCGGATCGGAGTGGTTCGGCGCCGCGCCCGGCGGCCTGGGCCGATACTTCACGGACTTGCACGGCGCATTGCTGGACGTTCCTGGGATTTCGTTGTCCGCCGCCGCCTTCGGCCCGCCCGACCGGACGGCGGCCGGTACCCGATCCTGGGGGCCGGTCGGCGGGTCGACACTGCACCGCGCCCGCACCGCGTTCCGCGCTCGCGACGCGTTGTACCCCGGCACCGTCGTGGATCGCCACTTCTGCCTCTACGGCCCGGCCGCCAGAGACCGGCGTGGTCGACGGCTACCACTGGTCGTGCATTTCCACGGTCCGTGGGCGGCGGAGAGCCGAATGCACGGACAGCATCCCGCCGCAGCTTTCGCCAAATACCTCATCGAACGTTTGCGTTACGTTTGCGCGGATCGTTTCGTCGTGCTTTCCGATCACTTCCGCACTGTGTTGTGCGACGACTACCGCATCGCGGCGGATCGCGTCGAGGTGATCGCGCCCGGAGTCGATCTCAGCCGGTTCCGAGCCGCCCCCGTCCCCGCGGCCCCGCCGGTCGTTCTGTGCGTGCGGCGGCTGGAGCGCCGGATGGGGATCGATGTGTTGCTGCGCGCGTGGCCCGGGGTACTCGCCGAGCATCCGGAGGCTCGTCTGGTCATCGTCGGAACCGGCAGCGCCGAGGCGGACCTCCGGCGCGGAGCCATCGAGGGCGGGCTCGACGGCAGCGTCGAGTTCACCGGCCGGATTCCCGACCAGGAACTCGCCGCCCGCTACACCTCCGCCGCGCTGACCGTGGTGCCGACGGTGGCCCTGGAGGGATTCGGCCTGATCGCCCTCGAGTCGCTCGCCGCGGGCCGGGCGCCGGTGGTCACTCGGTGCGGCGGTTTGCCCGACGCCGTGCGGGGCCTGGATCCGTCGCTGATCGTGCCGCCCGGCGACCCCACCTCGCTCGCGGCTCGGATCAGCGCGGCGATCTCCGGCCGTCGGCCGACGCCGGAGCAGTGCCGCGCCCACGCGGAGACCTTCAGCTGGCATGCCGCCGCACAGCGGCACGCCGCACTGTATCGGGAACTCGCATGACTGGGCCCGCCGTCTTCCTCGGCCACACCGCCGCGCCGTCCGGAGCCGAATTGGCCACCCTGCGGCTGCTGCGCACGCTACGCGCGCATGGCACCGAAGTGGCGCTGGTGTCCACCGAGGACGGCCCGGTGATGGCACGTGCCCGCGACGCGGGGATCGACACCCGTGTCGTGACAGGGCGGTTCGACAGCAGGGCGATGACCACCCGGTCCGGCCCGCTGCGGCTGATCACCGGGTTTCTCGCGCTGCTGCGGCTGGGCTGGACGGTCGGGGCCACGGTCCGCGACTTGGGCGCTCGGGTGCTGGTCGCCGAGAGCACCAAGGCGCTGGTGCTGGGAGCGGTTGCGGCCCGCCGCGCCCGGGTGCCGCTCGTCTGGCAGGTCCACGACCGAGTGTCCCGGGACTACTTCGGCCTGCTCCCTGCTACCACTATTCGGCTGCTGGCCGCTTTGTTCTGCCGGGGACTGCTCGCCAACAGTCACGGCACCCGTGCCACACTGCCGGTGCGCATCCCGGCGGTCGTCGCCTACCCGGGTGTCGCCCTGCCCGCCACACCGCCGCCGCCCCGAACTCGCGCGGCCGCCGAGGCGGTCGTGGTCGTCGTGGGACGGCTGAGCCCATGGAAAGGCCAGGACGTGTTTTTGCGTGCCCTGGCGGCGGTGCCGACCCGGCCCGCGGCGGTGTATCTCGTCGGCGGGACGTTCTTCGATGAACAACCGTTCCGGCGGTACCTGGAACAACTCGCTGACGAACTCGGTCTGGCCGTGACGTTCACCGGTCACGTCGACGACCCCGACCGGTATCTCGCCGAGGCCGACGTGCTCGTGCACTGCTCGGTGCTGCCTGAGCCGTTCGGGCAGGTGGTGGTGGAAGGCATGGCCGCAGGCTGCGCGGTGATCGCGACGGCGCCCGGCGGCCCGGCCGAGATCATCGCCGACGGGCGTACCGGCCGACTGGTGCCCGCCGGCGACGAAGCCGCTCTCACCGCGGCTCTCACCGAACTGCTCGGCGATCCGGCCGCCCGCGCCCGGATCGCCGCCGCAGGCGCCGACCGCGCCCGCGACTTCGACATCGACACCACGGCGCGCGTGGTCACCCGCTTCCTCGACGAGGTGGCGCCGCCGTGACCGAACCCGATTACCTCGCCACGCTGACCACCGACGTCTTCCCCCGGGTCGAACTCCCCCGGCGCCCCGGCGGGGTGCACCGTCGCACCGACGGCGCGCGCGGCCCAGGAGGCGGTGGCGCGCACAGCAAGCCGAGCCGGTTCGAGGTACTCGGCGATATCGCACTGGTGAGTTTCGGCAGATACGGTCAGTACATCGTCACGGTCGTCACCGTGCCGCTGATCGCCCGGGTACTCGGCGCCCACGGCCTCGGCCTGCTCGCCATCGGCATGTCGGCCTACTTCATCGGCTCGCTCGTCGTGGATCTGGGCGTCACGCAGTTCCTGTCCGCCCGCGTGCCGGAGATCAACGCGCGCAAGGACACTCGGTTCCGGGAGATGAACCAGCTGCGTGGCGACTATCTGGCCATCCGCCTCGCCACGGCGGCGCTGTTCGGTGTCGCGCTCGCCGTAGCCTTTGCCGTGCGCGTGCCCGAAGCCGCGCAGATGGTGCTGCTCGGTCTGTTCGTCGGTGGCTTCTGGTCCCTGTCGGAGGACTGGCTGTTGATCGGTGAGGGGCGGTTCGGCACCTCCACCGCGTATCAGAGCATCGGGCGGCTGTGCTATCTCGGGCTGCTGGTCGGCCTGCTTCCGCAACTGCCGAACCCGCACGTCGCCTTGCTGTGCCTATTGCTGTCCTCGGTGCCGACGGTGGCACTGACATGGTGGGATGCCTGGCGCCGGTACGGGTCACCGGCCCGTCCCCGCTATTACGGCGTCGTGTTGCGCCGCAGCGCGCCGGTGTTCGTCTCCCGGCTGCTGGTCACCGGCTACGGGCAAGGCGCGGCGACGCTGTACTCGGCCGTGCTCGACGCTGTCTCGCTGGGCTTGTACTCGGCCGGCGACCGCCTGGTGCGCGCGGTCCAATCACTGCTCGACGCCATCGGCTTCGCACTGTTGCCACGTATGGCCCGACGCGGGGACCATCTCGGGTTCTGGCGGTACAGCACGCAGGCGCTGGCCGTGACCGTCGCCGTCGCCGCACTCGCTTCGGCGGGCATCTGGCTGGCCGCACCCCTGCTGATCCGGATGATCTTCGGCGCCGAATTCGCCGCGTCCACCGGTCTGTTGCGAATCGAGGCGATGATCCTGCCCGCCACGACGGTCACCTCGTTCATCACCACGGCCATCTTGCCGGTGCGCCAGGACACCACCGGAGTCCTGCTCGGCGCGCTGCTCGGGACTCTCGTCGCCATCGGCGCGTTGCTGCTGACCATCTGGACCCGCTCGGTGCACACCTTGGTCTATGGCCTGCTGCTGGCCGAACTCACCGTCGCCACCTGGCATCTGCTGCGGATGCGGTTCCTGGCCCGCCGCGACCACGCCGAAGCCGACACCGTGCCGCTGCCTGTCGTGCCCCGGAAGGAAACGTGACCATGAGAATTCTGTTCGTCGGCGACGACTGGCTCGGTAGCAACGCACGTTCGCTGGCCGACGGCTTCCGGCAAGCCGGCCACGACGTGCTCGTGGTCGACTCCACACCGGTGACTCTCCCGGCCAGGTTGTCGCCACCGTGGGTGTACGCGAAGGCGACCGGTCGGCGCGAGCGGCGCACGACCGAACGACTACACACCCGGATCGAACGCAACGCTGCCGCGTTCCGGCCCGACATGCTGTTCGTGTTCAAGGGGATCCATCTGGACCAGCAGCGACTGCTCGACGTGCCCGCCGCACTGCATGTGCACTACAGCCCGGACGACGTGTCCAACCCCGAGAACCTCACCGACGCCTACCTGGCCGCGGAACCCGGCTGGGACCTGATCGTCACCACCAAACAGCACAACGTGCCGGAGTTGCGGGCGCGTGGTGCCCGGGCCGCCGGTTTCGTGCTCAGCGCTTACGACCCGGCGTGGCATCATCCGGCGGCGCGCCGCGGTGCCGGTGACTATCTGGTCGGTTTCATCGGAGTGTGCCGGCCCGACCGCCGCGCCGAACTGGTGTCCCTGGCACGCCGCTACGGACCGGGCCTGCTGGTCCGCGGCCCCGGCTGGCGCCGCGTTCCGGAGTTGCGCGCCACCCGCGCCGTCGTCGGCGGCGCGGTGTACGGCCCCGGGTATTCGGCCGCGATCGCCGAGGTGACAGCCAATCTGGTGCTGCTCAACTCCGGCAACCGCGACACCCACACCTGCCGCACCTTCGAGGTGCCCGCGGCCGGTGGATTGTTCGTCGGTGAACGCACCGGCGAACACGCCGACCTGCTGCGCGACACCGTCGAGTGCTTCCTGTTCGACAGCACCGACGAGCTGGTCTCGGTTCTCGATTGGGTTGCCGCCCATCCGGAGCAGGCGGCCGAGGTCGCGGCGGCCGGGCACCGGCGGATCACCGCCGGGGGGCATCGCTACGTGGATCGCGCCCGGCAGATCGTGGGCCTCGCCGCGGAGGTCGCGAACTGAACGCCTACACCGATATAGCCGCCGTCGCGGCCGCGTTGATCACGGTCGCCGCGGCCGCACTGTGGGTTCCCGGCATCGCCCGCGTGTTCTTCATCGCGCAGGCCCTTTTCTGGTCGCTGTCCTACGTGGCGCGGCCGCTGGTGCTGCTCGCGGTGCAGCCGGACCCGTCTTACGGCGACAACATCTCCGACCCCCGGCTGGCTGGTCTGGGGTACGACCGCGGAATCGGTCTGGTGCTCGACCACGTCGTGTTCGGCTTGTGGTGTTACGCGCTGCTGGTGATCGGTTACGCGCTCTGGCGGCGTCGGCACCCGCCTCGCCCCGTCCCGGCCGCGGTCGCGGACCCCGACATGATGCCGACGCTGCTGGTGCTCTACGCGCTCGGGCTGTTGGGCCGGGCGGCCTCGGTGGCCACCGGATCGCTGGGCACCGCCGGTGAGGTCAGCAGCGGCAACCCCCTGCTCAGTTTTGTCGCCACGTTCGCCGGGATCGCGGCGCTCGGGATGATCGTTTTCCTCCGGCCGGCCCGGCCGCAGACCACTGCTCTGGCGCTCGGCGCGCTGTTCGCGGGCGAACTGTACTGGTCGTCGGCCGTGCAGTCCAAGACACCGATCCTCGCCGCCGCACTCGCTCTGGCCGTACGGTTTTCGATGCTCGGCTGGAACCGGCGCACCACCGTTGGTGTGGCGCTGATCGGCGTGTTCGGCGTCGCCGGGTTCGGCTGGCTGCAGTCGTTCAAGAACTCCGGCACGGCCGCCCTCGACGCCACCGTCGTCGACTCCCGCTACCCGGCGAACGTCCGGCCGTTCCTGAGTATCCTGCGGCGCTTCGACCTGCTCGAAGCCGCCACCGATGCCTACTTCGTCGGCCCGGGCGGCTGGTTGTCCCCCGGCGAAGTACTGCACCACGCGAGCCTCAGCCTGATCCCGGCGCAGGTGCTCGGCGCCGAGAAGCTCCAATCCGGCACGGCTTGGGCGAACGACGTGCGTGGCGCGTCGGTGGATATGAGCACCGTGTCGGTGTCCTTGGCGGAGGGCAACGTCAACGAAGGTTATCTGCTCGGCGGCGAGGCGGGCGTGGTCGTCGCCGTCGTGTTCACCTTCGTTCTGCTGCTCGCCTGGGAGCGATCGCTGTATTCGCGGTACTTCCCCGTCCTGGTGCTGGGGCTCGCGATCACCGGCGCCTCCACCCTGTTCGAACGCGGCGTCCTCGGCAGCTTCGAGAATCTCGGCAAATTCGCGCAGTCGGCCGTGCTCGCCTGGTTCGTCCATTTGATCGTCACGGAATTCCGCCGCCCGACGCCGCTCCCGGCACCGGCGCACGCTTCAGCAGTTACGAAGACATGAGGTCGCAGTCCATGGGTTTGATCGATATCTGGCACATCGTTCGGCGGCGGTGGGTGCTGATCGCCGTGATCGCGCTGACCGTGACGGTGGCCGCCGTCTGGAACGCCTCATCGCGGGCGGTGACGTACGTGTCCAGCAGCACCCTGTACGTCTCGATGGCCACCGGTACCTCGGTCAACGACTCCTACCAGGGCGGCCTGGCGGCCCAGCAGCGCGTGCGGTCCTATCTCGAACTGGCCACCAGCGCCGCGGTCGCCGAGCGGGTCGTCCACGACCAAGGGCTGACGGAATCGCCGGACGAGTTCCGCGGCCGGATCACCGCCTCGTCGCCGCCCGCCAGCACGATCCTGGAGATCGCGGTCTCCGCGCCCACCGCGCAGCGGGCGCGTGATCTCACCGACGCCACGGTCGCCCAGTTCCGTGCTCTGGTCGACAGTCTCGAATCCATCGAAACAGGCGCTGCTCCCGCCGCCCGCGTCTCGGTCGTCGACCGTGCCCGGCTACCGGCCGCTCCGTCAGGCCCCGGCACGAGCCGGTTCGTCGCCATGGGTTTGTTCGGTGGACTGCTGCTCGGCTTCGCAGCCGCATTTCTGCGTGAACGCACCGACCGGCGTATTCGCACCAGTAGCAACCTCGCCGAGGTCGCGCCGGTCCCGGTCGTCGCCGCCTTCGACCACGGAGAATCCACCTCCGAGGCGGCCCGGCGACTGCGCAATCACCTGCGGGACGCCCACATCATCGAATGCACCAGCCTCACCGACCGATCACAATCAAAGGTGGCGAACACCCTGGCGCTGGCCTTCGCCGATGCCGGTCATCCGGTGATTCTCGTCGACGCCGACACCACCGGCGGCGGAAGCTCCGGTGCCATGCCAGGTCCGGGCCTGACGATACTGCTGCGCGGCGGCGTACCACTGGACCGGGCGATCACCGACGACTGGGGCGGGACGGGGGTCGCGGTGTTGCCGATCGGGCACATCGAGCCGGACACTTCCGACCTGATCGCCTCGGAGCACTTCGCTCATCTCATCGCCGATCTGCGCGAGCGTTACTACCGCGTGGTCATCGAGACCGCGCCGGTCGGCTCCGCCGCCGACGCGGTCGCCGTGGCGCCCTTATCCGATGCCGTCCTCGGCGTCGCCGATCTCGGCAGACTCACCGAACCACAGTTGCGTGCCGCCCTGACCGCGTTCGGCACGTCCGGGCCGACCGGCGTGGTCGGCTATCACACGCCCGGATCGACGGCAGACCGACTGGTGGGATGGTTGAGGGTATGAGCGACGACATTCTCCGGCGGCGCCGCTTGCTCGCCGCGACTCTGGGTGCGGCGGCAGCGATTCCGCTCACCGCCGCCTGCGGCACGGCCGAGCCGGACGACCCGCAGTTCCGGTCGCCCACCACCGATGCGCCCGGAGCACGCAACGTCCGGGATTTCGGTGCTGTCGGAGACGGAATCGCCGACGACACCAGGGCATTGGCCGCAGCCGTGGCCGCGGACCCGAACGGGCCGCTGGTGCTCTACCTGCCCGCCGGGCACTACCGGGTCGAGTCGATGCCCGATCTGCCGGACTATGCCACGATTCTCGGCGACGGCGCCGACGTCACCACGATCGTCTACGCGGGCAACGGCACTCTGGTGCGGCTGCGCAAGCGCAGCCGGGTCCGTTTCGCCAGGCTGGGGATCTTCACCACAGGTCCCGGCTCGACCGCGGTCGAGCTGTCGGAATGCTTCCGCTGCTCCTTCGACGCGGTGGTACTGCGCGGCAACCACCTCAGCGACAACCATCCGCAGTACCTGACCCAGCGCGGCGTCGTGTTGCGCGACAACACCGGCGGCACCGCCTTCATCAACTGCGATATCAACAACTTCGGGATCGGGCTGACCACATCCTGTATCCAGAACTACGTCACGTCCTCGAAGTTCACCAGCAATCACACCGGCGTCCTCGGCACCGGCAACGACCACAACGCCGGGCTGGCACTCACCAACGTCGAATTCGTCTCCGACCAGAATCCGCTCACCACCGACCGCCACCTGCGGGTCGACGGCGCTGCCAACGACTGGTGGCTGACCAACGTGTGGTTCGAAGGCGCCGAGGTCGCCCTGTCGGTCGGCGAGAACGGGCGCGGCGGACCCGCGCAGTTCGGCATGGTCAACGCGAAGGTCGCGGCCCGTTCGGTCGGGCTCGAACTGAACTACTGCCGACAGCCGTATCTGGCGAACGTGATCTTCGACGCGGAGTCGCGGCCGCCGGGCATCCCGGTGCGCGTGGATCCCGTCGGCTGTCCGGAAGGCACCGCGGTCGGATTGATCTCCGGGATCACCGACGACATTCCCGTCGAGACGTTTCCGACCGGCTGGAACGTCATCGGGCGCAAGGGCATGCGCACTCCGCGCTTCACCGGCACCGTGGTGTCCCAAGCGGGGCCGCACGGCGCGGACGTGTTCCAGGCACAGAGCGGCGACGGCGCCATCCGCGCCGCGGTAACCGCCGACGGAACCTGGGTCTGCGAACACGCCGACAACGGTCCCGTGCTCAAGGCGCCCGACGGCGGATACTGGCGGCTCACCGTCTCCGACGACGGCAAGCTGAGCACGGTAGCGCTCGGCAGGAAGCGTCCCGGCGGATGATCCGTCGACGGCACCGCCGCACCGAAGCACACCAGGCCATCACCGGTCCCCTCGGGACGGCGGTGCGGTTGCGGCCGCCGCGCTTCGACGATTTCGCGGAGTGGCGGCGGATCCGGCTCCGTGACCGCGCGATCATGGAGCCCTACTGGGTCAGCTCGGAACAGGACTGGCCCGCCCGCCATACCGCCCGCCACTGGGTACGGGAATGCCTCGACAGCCGGGCCGACGCACGCGCCGGGCGGCGGATGAGCATGGTCATCGAGGTGGCCGGTCGGTTCGCCGGACAGGTCGAACTGGCCTCGATCGACGCGGCGGCAGGCAGCGCCGAGCTCGGCATCTGGATCGGCTCCGCCGTCGCGGGCGGCGGTATCGGCGCTCTCGTGCTGACCATGATGACGGTCTTCGGATTCGACAGCCTCGGCCTCATGCGAATCAGCGCACCGATCGCGCCCGGCAACATCGCCGCGGCCAAGATCGCGGCCGCGGCGGGCCTGCGGTACGAAGCCCGGATGCGCGCCTATTTCGATGCCGGTGGCGCACGCCGCGACCACGAGCTGTGGGCGGTGACCCGCGCCGATCGGCCCGACCGCGGGTTCACCGCCGTCGATCCGGCCCGGCAACGCCTCCACCCGATGACGCCACAACTGCCCGCCGCCTCTGCCGCCCCGCACGGGCCGCCCCGCACGGGCATCGCAGCCGCGTATCTGCGGTACCAGCTATCCCGATTGCGGCAGGTGTTCCGGTGGCTGCGGGGCAGCGCCGCCATCGCACTCACCGACTCCGATGACCGCGGGCGGGTGCTGGTGCGATCACGCCGTTTCGCCGACTTCCGGCAGCGCCGAGCGGCCCGTATCCGCAACCGTGCGACGCTGGCACGTGATCCGCACATGTCACCCGCCGCCTGGCCGCGCCGGCATTCCCTGCGCCACTGGCTGGCCGAACTCGCCGAAGCCAGGATCGGCCTGCGTTCCCGGCCAGGGCTGACGCTGACGATCCTCGACGACGGCCGCTTCGTCGGTGAAGTCCGGCTGCACGGGCTGGACATGTTCGATCGCAACGTCCGGCTCAGCGTCTGGACCGATGCCTCGGCCCGCCCGGAACTCCGCGCACACGTGCTCCGCCTGCTGGTGCGCCATGCGACCGAACGGCTGGGAATCCTCCGCATCGCCACCGCGATCCCGGTATCCGACCCGGCCGCGGCGGCCGTGGCGGCCGCGGCCGGGTTCGCCGAGGAGGGGCGGATGCGCGGGTACCTCGATGTCTTCGGCCCCCGTGGCGATCACGACCTCTGGGCGTACAGTCATCCGGCCGGCACGGCTGCCCCCGGATGACGCCCGACCCGTGGAGGGCCGAGCCCGTGAGTTCGGCGACCGGGTGCGCCCCGACGCACGAGCACAACGCCTCCGGTCGGTTCCGCGACCCGCTCGACGCCGGAGCGTATCCCCGTCCGTGCAATCCCGGCTTCCCGCCGGTATCCCGCCCGCACCGCATACGGAGCACCAGATGAACCCGCACCCCGACGTCCCACCGCACCACGGGTTCGCCCGCAGCAATGCGCTGCAGCGTCGGTTGCACGAGCTGGTGCCCGGCGGCGCTCACACCTACGCCCGCGGAGCCGACCAGTACCCCGAGCAGATGGCACCGATACTGGTGCGCGGCAACGGATGCAGAGTGTGGGATGCCGATGGCAACCAGTATGTCGAATACGGAATGGGCCTGCGTTCGGTCACCCTCGGCCATGCCTACGCACCGGTCCTCGACGCCGTGACGACCACCATCGCCGACGGGGTGAACTTCAGCAGGCCGACCGAGCTGGAACTCCTCGCGGCCGAGGACTTCCTGGACCTCGTTCCCGGTGCGGACATGGTCAAGTTCGCCAAGAACGGCTCCGATGCCACCACCGCCGCCGTTCGGCTGGCCCGGGCCGTGTCCGGCCGCCAGCGGATCGCCGTCTGCGAGCAGCCGTTCTTCTCCGTCGACGACTGGTTCATCGCGACGACACCGATGTCGGCAGGCATCCCCGAGCATGTCGGCGCCGAAATTGTCCGGTTCCCCTACAACGACGTCGACGCTCTCGCCACGGTCCTGGCGGGCGACAGCGTGGCCGCGGTCGTCATGGAGGCGGCCACCGCAACGGCGGAACCCGAGTCCGGCTACCTCCAAGCGGTACGCGCCCTGTGCGATCGGCACGGCACCTTGCTGGTATTCGACGAGATGATCACCGGGTTCCGCTGGGCCACCGGCGGTGCTCAGTCCGTCTACGGCGTGACTCCCGATCTGTCTTGCTGGGGCAAGGCCATGGGTAACGGATTCCCCATCTCCGCGCTCGCCGGACGACGCGAATACCTCGAGCGGGGCGGCCTGCGCACCGGCGCCGACCGCGTATTCCTGCTGTCCACCACGCACGGCCCGGAAACCAGCGGGCTCGCGGCCTTCCGTGCGGTGGCCGCGGCCTACCGGGCCGGCGATCCGATCTCCCGCATGGAAGCGGCAGGCGCCGCGCTGGCGACCGGGTTCGCGGCAGTGGCGGACGAACTCGGCATCGGCGATCACCTCCGGGTCCGCGGTCGCTCCTCGTGCCTGATCTTCGAAACCCTCGATTCCGACGGAAAACCCTGCCAGGCATTCCGCACCTTGTTCCTGCAAGAACTGCTTCAGCGCGGAGTACTCGGGCAATCCTTCGTCACCTCGGCGGCACACGACCACGAAGCGATCGCCGTCACCTTGTCGGCTTGCGTGGACGCGGCCCAGGTGTACCGGACCGCCCTCGAACGCGGCACCGTCGACGGACTGTTGCGCGGACGAGCGGTCGCTCCCGCGCTTCGCCGCACCGCCGCACCTCGACAGATCGAAGCGAGCACATCTCGATGACCGCACCCCGCATCGCCATCGTCCACGAACGGTTCACCGAATTCGGCGGCTCCGAAGCCGTGGTGGGGGAGTTCGCCCGCACCTGGCCCGGCGCGGACATCTACGCGCCGATCGTCATGCCGAGCGGAATCCGCTCGCCCGTCCAGCACGTCCACGACACCTGGCTCTCCCGCGCCCACGCGCTGACCCGCGGCCGGCACGCCCCTCTGCTGCCGCTCGTCCCCCGGTCCCTGCGACGAATGCCGTTGCGGGGCTATGACGCCGTGGTCGTCAGCCACCACTCATTCGCCACCCAGGCCGCACTGGCCACCGACGCACCCGTGATCGCCTATGTGCACAGCCCTGCCCGATGGGCCTGGGACCGGGAGTTCCGCATCCGCGAAGCCGGCGGACGGGCCGGCCAGTTCGCCCTCGGCGCCGTGGGCGCACTGGCCCGCCATGCCGAGCTGCGCGCCGCGCCGCGCCTGGCCCGGGTGATTGCCAACTCGACCGCCGTCGCCGACCGGATCCGCGACTGGTGGGGCTTGACCGCCACCGTGATCAATCCTCCCGTCGATGTCGACCGTTTCACCCCCGATCCCGCACGTGCCCGGGAGGACTTCTTTCTCTACGCCGGTCGCCTCGTTCCTTACAAGCGCGCCGATCTCGCCATTCGAGCCGCTCAACTCGCCGGGGAACGGCTGGTCGTGCTGGGCGACGGACGCTTCCGGTCTCAGCTCGAAGCTCTCGCCGGACCGGAGACGACTTTTCTGGGCGCCACCTCTACCGACACGCTGCTGGAGATGTACCAACGCTGCCGAGCCTTGCTCATGCCCGGCGTGGAAGACTTCGGCATCGTCCCGGTCGAAGCCATGGCCTGCGGTACCCCGGTGATCGCCCTCGGCGCCGGCGGTGCACTCGACACGGTACGACCGGGCATGACAGGCGAACACGTCGCTCCGGGCCCCGATACGGACGTCGTCACCCGCCTGGCCGCGGCGATGGCGGACTTCGACAACGCCCACTACGATCCCCGCGTCATCCGCGCCCATGCGGAAACGTTCGCACCACCCGCATTCCGGGCACGAATGGCCGCATGCGTCGATGTGTGATCGGCCTCGTGTCGAATTGCCGGACGCTGGCTCGGCAAGGGTGATATGCCTGGCCGCATGGTGATCGAGGCGATCGGTGAGACCCGCCGGACGGTGCGGAGGGTTTCCCCCGTCTGCCTTCTGAACGCCTGTATTGCGGGCGTTCGTGCTAGAGCCGCGTCCGAATAGGTCGCTGTGGTAGTCGGGTGTCGGCTCGGGATGCTGTCCGGTGTAGGTGCTGCCGGTGAATTCAGCCCCGCCTCGCGGATGCGAGACGGGGCCGGGCTGGAGTTCAGCCGACTACTTCACGAAGTCGCGCACGCTCTCGAAAACCGTCGATGACGACAGTAGAGCGACATGGCCGAGGCACTGCGTCTGGGTGTTGGCGGCACCGCCGAGAATGGTGCTGTCATCGGGGTTGATGATCTCGTCGCACGGTGACCACCAGGTGCCGTAGTTCACCCGGCCGGGGGTCTCGTCGGTGCTGTTGAGTTCGGCCAGGAAGGCCGAGCCGGGCCGCATCTCCGCGCACGAGGTGTCGAAGCATCCGTTGGCGACATCGGTGCCGTGATTGGGGCCGGCGATGGAGACCCAATCATCGACGGAATTCAGGCCGTCGAGCTTCTTCAGGTACCAGCGACTGTTGAGACCGCCCATGGAGTGGCTGATGATGTCGACCTTGGCGGCACCGGTTTTCGCGCGCAACGCATCGACCTGCGCCTGCACCTCCAGTGCGATGTCTTTGTTCGACCGGGCGGTGTCGTAGCTGAATCGTGCCATGCTATCCGCGGAGTATCCCGCGTCCAGGAATCGGCTCCACATGTAATTCCAGTCCGCCGCCGACCCCTGCCAGCCGTGGACGAAAAGGATCATCACCAGCGCCCGCGTATCCGGACCAGCCGCTCGCTGCGCCGCTCCTGTCCTGAACCCACGGTCGGCCTCGTGGAAGGGGAACGAACGCTGCTGCTTCGGGCGTTCGGACCGCCGATCAGCGGAAACGGGTGAGCGCGCGGCACGGGGAAGGGGCGGGCACCTCACCTCGGAGGAAGGATGTGGGCGGGACACCCATCAGGCTGCGGAAATCGGCCGTCATGTGGGACTGGTCGTAGTAGCCGGTGCCCGTGGCGATGTCGGCCAATGGTGTGTCTTCGGCCCGGGACAAGACCCGGCGGACGCGGTCGATGCGTGCGAAGTGTTTGGGGGAGATGCCGATTCCGCTGGTGAACAGGTTGCGAAGTTGTCGTTCGCTCACCGCGAGGTGCGCGGCCAAAGCGGTAACGGAGAGGGGACGGTCGGCGGCGATGGCAGCCACGGCGGTGGCGAGCAGTCTGCGGTGGGCGCGCTGGGCCGGGTCGTCGGGGATGCGGCGGGGCAGCTCGTTCTCCAAATAAGGCACGACCTCGTCGTGCGCGAGTTCGATCAGCTCGGAAGCCAGTAGTGCGACCGGACCGGGTAAATCGTCCAGTCGAAGCACGCGATCGGTGAGGTCGGCCGCCGAGACGCCGAGCAGCGCGGGGACCGCACCCGGCGCCAGCCGCAGACGGACACAGCCTGCGGGCTTGCTCGCGCGCGAGTAGCTCGCCTTGGTCTGCGGACCGACGACGAGCGCGACGCGGTCGTCACCGGCGGCTCCGTGCTCGGCCCGCAGCACGATCGTGGTGGCTGCTTGTGGAATGTGCGCGAACGGCTCGGACAGGTCGACTACGGTCGGGATGCGGCCGAGTTCGGCCAGCCACGGGCGCAGCGACTCCGGCGCCGGCTCGGACGTCTCGACCAGGTCGGCGGTCACGACCGGCGGGCGCAGCAGGGTGGTCACGGCATCCACTGTATGCAGTCGCGCCTCCCGCAGGTGTGCCGGAATTTCCTAGAGACCTGCGCGAATGCCCGGCACGGTGGTTCCCATGATCGTGATCACCGGTGCGACCGGCACCATCGGCAGTGAAATCGTCCGGCAGCTCAGCACGCGCGGAACCGCGATCCGTGCTGTCACCCGTGACCCGGACCGGGCCGAGGTGCCCGCAGGCGTCGACGTGGTGCGCGGCGACTACACCGACCCCGCGTCCATGGCGAAGGCGATGGTCGGTGCGGAGGCCGCGTTCATCGTCGGCGTGCTGGGTCCGGAGTATGTGGAGGCCGACCGTGCGCTGATCGCGACAGCGCGGGACGCGGGAGTCGGCAGGATCGTCAAACTCTCCGCGATCGGCACCGGCGATACCGGCCTCGGCCGGGTCGGAACCTGGCATCTGCCGGGTGAGCAGGCCGCGCGCGAGAGCGGCGTCGACTGGACCATCCTGCGCCCCAGCTCGTTTGCCTCCAACACCCTGAGCTGGGCCGCCGCGATCCGTGCCGGGCAGCCGGTGCCGAACATGACCGGTGACGCGGCGCAAGGCGTCATCGATCCACGCGACGTCGCCGGGGTGGCGGTCGAGGCGCTGACCTCCGCCGATCACGCCGGACGGATCTACACCCTCACCGGGCCGGAATTGCTGACGACGCACGACCTGGCGGCCATTCTGGCTACTGCCACCGGCCGTCCCGTCGACGTGACCGATATTCCCGAAACCGAAGCGAGGGCATATATGCTCGCGTCCGGAATGTCCGTCGAATTCGCCGACGGTGCGCTGGCCGGGCAGGCATATGTGCGCGCGGGGCACAATGCGATCGTCACCGACGATGTGGCCCGAATTCTCGGGCGTGCCCGAACTTTTGCCGAATGGGCCACCGATTACGCCGGTAAGTTCGTGGCCGGCGAGCGCACGCCGTAGGGTACCTGTGATCAGCGCCACATCGAATTGCCGAACGGTGCCTGCTCGGCAAGGGTGACAGGACCGGCCGGTCGGCCGGTGTGCTTACACGAAAAGGAAATTCGGATGCGTCAACGGGTCATGACGGTCTTGGTAGCGGTCGTAGCGGGCGGATCGGCCGCCGCGTTCGGCGGCGCGAGTGCGTCCGCGGTCGCGGTGAACCCCTTCCCCGGCGGCACGGAGGTCTACTTCGACAACGGTGAGTCCGCGGCGATCGCGAACCTGAACCTCGGACCGGCGCTGAGCCAGGTGGCCGTCGCTTGGTCTCCCGGAGCGAAAGCTCTGCTCGGCGATGGGATCACCGAGCACGCCCGGTGGGCCAGCGAAACCCCGACCGGCGGGGTGTCGATCGAGGTGTACGGGTCGCCCATCCAGCCTTCGCTGGTCACGGTCACCACCCTTCGCGGCTGAGCGAGATTTTCATTTCGGATTTCGGTGTGCCAGGGGTACGCTCGCCCATGGCGTTATGCGCATGCTTTGCCGGAATCCGCTGCGCTCGAGCGTAGAACTCGAGCAGCGGCCGCGAGCAGGCACGCGGCGAGACATCTGGCCGCCGCTCGTGCCGCCGGATGCCGCGCGGCTTGCGCCGCGCCTTCGGTGATTGCCGACATGGAGACCTCCTGGCGGATGCCCGGACGGGACGACATTACGTGTGCCGTCCCGTCCGGTGTTTTCGTCAGTTCGCGGTGGAGCGGAAGCCGCGCAACCGCAGGCTGTTGCTGACCACGAAGACCGAGGAGAACGCCATCGCGGCGCCCGCGAGCATCGGATTCAGCAGGCCCGCCATGGCCAGCGGGATCGCGGCCACGTTGTAGGCGAAGGCCCAGAAGAGATTGCCCTTGATGGTCGCGAGGGTGCGGCGCGACAGCCGGATCGCGTCCGCCGCCGCCCGCAGGTCGCCGCGCACCAAGGTCAGATCGCCCGCCTCGATGGCCACGTCGGTGCCGGTGCCCATGGCCAGGCCCAAGTCGGCCTGGGCCAGTGCCGCGGCGTCGTTCACGCCGTCGCCCACCATCGCCACCACTTTGCCCTCGGCTTGCAACCGCTTGACGGTGTCGACCTTGTCCTGCGGCAACACCTCCGCGATCACCTCATCGATGCCGACCTGCGCGGCGATCGCGTCGGCGGCGGCCCGATTGTCGCCGGTCAGCATGATCGGGGTGAGACCGAGGGCGCGCAGCTGGGAAATCGCCTCGGCGGAGGTCGGTTTCACCGCGTCGGCCACCACGAGCACACCGCGCGCCTTGCCGTCCCAGCCGACCGCGACGGCGGTCTTGCCTTCGGCTTCTGCCGCGCGCATCGCCTGCGTCAGATCGTCGTCGAGGTGCTGTGACCAGTCGGCGAGCAGCCGGGCGCGGCCGACGAGCACCGCGTGGCCGTCCACCATGCCCTGCACGCCAAGGCCCTCGACGTTGGCGAAATCCTCGACCGGCTTCAGCTCGCCCACCCGCTCGCGGGCACCCTTGGCGACGGCTTGGGCGATCGGGTGTTCCGAGGAATCCTCCAGCGCTCCGGCCAGTTCCAGAATCCTGGGGACCTGCTCGCCTTCGGCGGGGACGACATCGAGCAGCGCCATCTTGCCCGCGGTGACGGTGCCGGTCTTGTCCAGCACGATCGTGTCCACCCGCCGGGTCGATTCCAGCACCTCGGGGCCCTTGATCAGGATGCCCAACTGCGCGCCGCGACCTGTGCCGACCATCAGCGCGGTCGGCGTGGCCAGCCCGAGCGCGCACGGGCAGGCGATGATCAGCACGGCGACCGCCGCGGTGAAGGCCGCGGCCACCGATCCGCCGGTGCCGAGCCAGAAGCCCAGCGTCGCGACCGACAGCGCGATCACGATCGGCACGAAGATCCCGGAGATCCGGTCGGCCAGCCGCTGGGCCTGCGCCTTGCCGCTCTGCGCGTCCTCGACCAGTTTCGCCATCTGCGCCAGCTGGGTGTCCGAACCGATCCTGGTGGCACGCACCACGATCCGTCCGCCGACGTTGACGGTCGCGCCGACCACGACGTCGTCTCGGCCGACCTCCACCGGCACCGACTCACCGGTGAGCATCGAGGCGTCGACGGCCGAGGAACCTTCAGTCACGATGCCGTCGGTGGCGATCTTCTCACCGGGACGCACCACGAACCGGTCGCCGACGGTCAGCTGCTCCACCGGAATACGCTGCTCGGTTCCGTCGCGCAGCACCGACACCTCTTTGGCGCCCAGCTCGAGCAGAGCCCGCAGCGCCGCGCCCGCCCGCCGCTTGGCGCGCGCCTCGAAGAAGCGTCCGGCCAGGATGAACGTGGTGACGCCCGCCGCGGCCTCGAGATAGATGCTGCCGGTGCCGTCCATCCGCGAGATGGTGAACTCGAACGGATGCGTCATGCCCGGCGTGCCTGCGGTGCCCCAGAACAGGGCGTACAGCGACCAGCCCAGTGCGGCGAGCGTCCCCATCGAGACCAGGGTGTCCATGGTCGCGGTGCCGTGGCGCAGGTTGGTCCATGCCGCACGGTGGAACGGCAGCGCGCCCCACACCACCACAGGGGCGGCCAAGGTCAGCGACAGCCACTGCCAGTTGGTGAACTGCAACGCCGGGATCATCGCCATGGCGATCACCGGCACCGACAGCACCAGCGACACCAGCAGGCGGGTGCGCAGGGCGGCGGCGGGATCGTCCTCGGTCTCGGCCTCCTCCGAGCGCTCCGGCTCGGCGGGCAGGGCAGCGGTGTAACCGGCCTGTTCGACGGTGGCGATCAGCTCGTCGGGCGAGACGCTGCCGTTGACCTCGACCCGGGCCTTCTCGGTCGCGTAGTTGACCGTCGCGGTGACGCCGTCGAGCTTGTTGAGCTTCTTCTCGATCCGGGCGGCGCAGGACGCGCAGGTCATTCCACCGATCACGAGTTCGACCTGCCCGGCGGGGGGCGGTTGTGTCGCGGTGGTCATCGTGGGTGCTCCGTTCTGTGCGCGGACGGTCGTCGGTCAGTGCGCGTGGCCGTCCGGCGCCTGCTGCTGACCAGTGTGTTCGTTGTGAGTGGAGGCGTCTACGGCGGGGGTGCCCGGCGCGACGGTCAGGGTGAATTCGGCGGTGCGGACCACGCCCTCGTGCTGGAAGTCGAGGAACAAGCGGTAGTCGCCCGCGCTCGGCGCCGTCACCGAGAAGGTGATTCCCGGTCCGGGCGCGGTCACGCCGTCGCCGGGGTGGCCTTCCGGATGGACGTGCAGATAACCCAGGTCAGCGGCGCGCAGGGCTACCAGGTGGCCGTAAGCGCCGAGGTAGGGCTGCAAATCGGTCACCGGTTTGCCCGCCCTGCTCACCGACAGCGTCACCTGCGAAGCCCGGCCCGGGACCACAGCGCCCTCCAGCGTGACGGTGTAGTCGCCCACGGTGGTGGTGGAAGCCGTCGCGGGCAGCTTCTGGGGGTCGTAGACGCCCGCCACCCGCAGGTCCGCGCCCAGCGTCAGGTTGTCGCCGCCCTCGGGGGTGAAGTCGGCGAACACCCGGTAATCACCGGCGCGAGTGAGGTCGAGCGGGACGCTCCACGTTCCGTTGCCGTCGAGCACCGGGTGCACATGCTGGAAGGCGGCCATATCGCGGCGCACGACGATCAAGTGAAGATCCTTGTCGTGGCTGCGCACATACCGGGTTACGGGTTTTCCGGCGCGGTCGAGGATCGTGAAGCGCAGCGGTACGTTCGCCGCGGCGGTGGTCTGGACGGTGTCCAGCCGCAGGGTGTAGCCGCGGTCGGTTGCCATCGTTCCTCCGGGTGATGAGTTGGGTTCGCCCTGGTCGGCGGCGTGTGCGGCCGAGTCATGGGCCGCGGGTTCCGGCCCGATGAGCGAACCGGCCGCGAGAGCGATGCCGAAGACCGCGGCGAGGCCGAGGGCGAAACCGCCGAACTTGGTGGATGCGTTCATCGGAGTGCTCCGTCCGTCAGTCGGTGACCGTGTAGCCGGCGCGGGCCACGGCCGCGGTGAGTTCGGCGCGATCGATCGGAGTCGCGCTCTCGACGGTCACCAGGCCGTCGGCGAGGTCGACGGCGACGGAATCGACGCCGGAGATGCGCCCGATCTCGGTGCGGACCGAGGCGGCGCAACCGCCGCAGGTCATACCGGTGACGGTCACGGTGCTGGTGCTCATGGTCGTTCTCCTCGTGTGGTGGGCGTTTGCTTCGAAATCTACCCTACCCCCCTAGGGTATATCTATGTCAAGTGCCCGCGCAGACGAAAGCCCGGTCCGCGATGGGCTGCGGACCGGGCTCGCTGGTCGGCGGTCAGGATGCGCGGTAGGTCACCAGTGCGACGGCGGGCGCCGAGACCACCTGCACTTCCGCGGCGTCGGAGACCTTGACGTGCAGGAACCCGCCTTCGATCGCGATGTGCACGTCATCGACGGTGCGTGTGGTCAGCCCCTCCCGGTCCAGCAGTGAGTAGCCCTCGACCAGGGTCACTTCGCTCGCGGGCCGCCATTCAGCCTCCATCGCAGAACCTTTCGTCGGCGTCGCGGGAGGGAAGTCGAGTTCCGGCTCGGCGACGTGGTTGAAGTAGTTGGACAAGACGTTCAGTGCGACGTGGCCGACGATCTCGCCCAGTTCCGCATCGCTGACGCCGCGGGAACGGGCCGAGGCGAGCGCGGCATCGTCGATCCGGCCGCGGGACCGGAGTATGTCCCGAGCGACGCGCAGGATCGCGTCGGCGTACGGGTCCTCGGCGCGCGCAGCGCGGGTGTCGGCGATCGCCTGCTCGGTGAAGCCCATCCGCTCGGCGCGCATGGTGTGCGCTGCGGTGCAGTAGTCGCAACCGTTTTCACTGGCCACCAGCAGCGCGAGTTGCTCGCGAACCCGGGCGGAAAGCTTTCCCCTGGTCAGCGCGTCGCGCAGGTTGAGGTATCCGCGCAGGGCGGCGGGGCTGTTCGCCATGGCGGCGTAGAGATTCGGGACGCGGCCCAGCTGGCGCTGTACCTCGGCGAGCAGGTCGGCCTGCTCGGCATCGGTGGAGTCGGTGGATGCAAGGGGCAGGCGGGACATCGAAGCCTCCAACTCGGACAAACGGTACCGATCGGTGCCGAAATGAGACGGTACTGACTAGTTCCGTTTTGGTCAAGTAGACGGCACTGATCGGTTCCGTTCTGCTAGGGTGGCACCATGGCAACCCAGGCCAGGCAGCGCTTGCTCACCACGGCGGAAGAACTGTTCTATGCCGAAGGCATTCGTGCCGTCGGCATCGATCGGTTGCTCCAGGAGTCCGGCGTGGGCCGCGCCTCCTTCTATCGCCATTTTGCGAGCAAGGACGATCTGGTCGTCGCGGTGCTGGAGGATCGTGACCGCCGCTGGCTGGACTGGCTGCGGGAGTCGGTCGAGAGGACTGCCGACGATCCGGCCGCGCGCCCACTCGCCGTCTTCGACGCCCTCGCGGACCGATTCGCCCGCAAGGACTTTCGCGGCTGCGCGTTCATCAACACCATGGTCGAGGTCGCCGATCGGGACAGTGCCGCCCATCGGGCCGCCGATCGCCACAAGCGGCGGGTGATCGATTACCTGTCCGAACTTCTCACCGAGGCGGGTTGGTCCGATGCTTCGGGAATGGCCGCGGAACTCGCGTTGCTGGTGGACGGAGCGATCGTCACCGCTGTTCGCGAGGGGAATCCGGATGCGGCCTCCCGGGCGCGTGCGATCGCGGAGCGTTTGCTCGCCGCGCGGTAGAACTTCCGATCGCCGCCGGTGCGATGACCACCAAGTGATCCCAGGGCTCCCGTCAGGCCGAATGGAGACTACGCGCGGTGGGTGAGGTTTCGGTCGTGGCCGGGTCGGGATAGGTGCCGAAGAGGCGGTCGGCGGTGCCGGAGCTGGTGACCGTGAACCAGTAGTGTTCGTTCTTGTAGTGGTGGTGGCGGTGGTTGCGCCAGACCGCCCGGTAAAGCGATCCCTTCGGCTTGTAGTCGGTGTGGATCAGATAGTGCGTCCACTCGTAGCCGAGGCCGAGCAGGGTGATGGTGATCAGGAAGGTCAGCCCCAGGCTCGCGCGTGGGAAGGCGAACGTCGCCAGCGCGATCAACACGACGACCAGCACCGCCAGCGTCTTGGTCGGGATGAAGATCAGCGGGATGTCGCGCGGATCCACGTGATGCTCGCGGTGCTTGCGGGCCAGTTCGCTGTCGAGCGCGATCGGGCCGAGCCGCCGTGGCCGCCAATGCAGCACGGTGACGTGCACGATCCATTCGAAGACCGGGAAGAACGCCAGCATCACGGCGGGCACCAGCAGATCGGTGGGCTGCCAGTCGCCGACGACGATCCGGGCGATCAGTGCGCCCACCAGCGTGGTTCCGATCATCCACGGGGAAGGGTGCCGGAGGAATTCCTCGAATGCCCGGCCCAGGGTGAGTCCGCGGCGCAGTGCCCGCTCGTCCTTGCGTACCCGCGCCCGCGCGTCGGCCGATTCCCGATCGGATGTCTTGGATTTGGTCATGATGGTTCCTAGCTGTGCGTGACCGGCGGTCCACCGAGGACCTCGATCAGAGCGGTGGTCGCCGGCTCGAGCAGCGCCCGAGCGGTGGTGGCCGCCTTCTGCGGCCGGCCCGCCGCGATGGCGGCGGCCAGTTCGCGGTACGCCTCGACGTTGCCCACCTCGGCGGACATGATCGGGGCCAGCGCCGCGAGCGCTGGTTCATAGGCGGCGCGCAACATGTTGAACATCAGCCGGAAGACGATCGAGTCGGCCGCGTCCACGACGTGATCCCAGAACTCCATCGCGTGCCGCTGCTGGGCGATCAGGTCCGGTTCGGCGGCGAGCGCCTCGACCGAGCTCTCCAGCAGAGGGCGAATCTCTTCCGCGCCGACGGCGCCGACCCGGCGCGCGGCCAACTCCGCCACCTTCGGCCCGTTGTGCAGGCGAGCCTCCAGAATGCTGCGTGCGACAGCGGGGTCGAGTTCCCCGGCCTGCACCAGCAATCTGGGCAGCACCTCGAGCCCCGCCCCGCGCCGATAGTCCAGCACGGTCGTCGCGTCTCCTTGCCGCACGGCCACCAGCCCGGCCGCCGCCAGCCGCTGTAGCGCCTCCCGAACCGCGGGCCGCGACACCCCCAGCGCCTCCGCCAACTGCCGCTCACTGGGCAAGGTCGCCCCCGGCGCCAGCTCGCCACTGAGCACATCCGCGGCGATCTGCTCGAAGACATCCGCCGACACCGACCGCTTGACCACAGGTTGCAACGCCATGCGTCTACTGTGCGCCGAGATGGTCAGAAGGTCAAGTGGTCAGACCAGTCGCTCGCGCATACTGCCCGAAGGCGTCGCGTGCCAGCCGAAGACTTCGCCGCTCAGGTGTCCGGTCCGGACACCTGAGCCGTCCGGACCGGACGCCGGCTTTCGGCCATGACCTGTGCGTTGGGCCTGACCTGCATGTCGGCCCGCAATCCGGCTCGAGTCGGCAAGCTGCGGGAAATTGTACGGTGGAGAGCGGCCGACCAGTTCGAGGACGAAGCAGCGGGCTGGCACGCCGCAGGCTCTTGCCGAGCTGTAAGTCGAGTAACGGGGAGTACGGGGAGATGCGCGCGAATGACTGATGAGGACCGAAGTTCCGGAGCAGCGGGGGACCGCAATGAGCTCGACGATATGTTGAGCCGTCAGGTGGCAGCCGAAACAGTCGAGGTTCCGTTATACCGATTGCGTTTGGGCTTTTCGCCTCGGAAAGACGGTGAGAGCGAAGCTCATGTCAAGGCATTGGCGGAAACATCGGATCGGTGGCCGCCAATTGTCGTGCACCGCTCTACGATGCGTGTCGTCGACGGGGCTCATCGGCTGCGTGCGGCAAAATGGCGCGGTGACGCGACAATTCGGGTGCGCTTCTTCGAGGGGCACGAGATTGATGCGTTCGTGTTGGCCGTCAAGGGCAACGTAGCCCACGGCCTGCCCTTGACTCGGGCCGAACGTCTCGCGGCGGCAAGTCGGATCATCGAGAGTCACCCGCAATGGTCGGATCGATTGGTTGCGTCGGCAAGCGGCGTCAGCCCGCGGACTGTGGCGACATTACGAAGTTCAACCGGCGACGAGCAGCAGTTGAACGCGCGACACGGCCGCGACGGCAAGATACGGCCGCTGCACAGCGCCGAAGCGAGGCTACGAGCGAAAGAACTCCTGGAGTCGGATGGGAACCGGTCGCTGCGGGAGATCGCCGAACAGGTCGGCTTGTCGCCGGCGACAGTGGCGGACGTGCGCCGCAGATTGGCGTGCGGCGAGAGCGCAGTGCCCGACGGTGCGCGGTCCAGGCGCAGCCCGCGCCCCTCTCGACGAGATCTTGTCGATTACGGTCGTGTTGTAGGACTGCTTCAACGCGATCCGGCTTTACGGGCGAGTCAACTGGGCCGCACGCTGCTGCCAGTGCTGAGCCTCGACCTGTCCGACCATTCGGCCAGAGACAACGTGCTCGGACGCCTGCCCGCGCACACCGTGATGTTGATCGCTAAGGCAGCAGGCGGATGGGCGCAAGTGTGGAAAGACCTTGCCGAAGAACTTGCTGCCGACGTTGACCAGGGGCCCCCGGCATTCGAGGCGGACTCCGGAGCCGCCTGAAAGTCATCCATCCACAGGTCTGGAAGTACCTCGATGTCAGCGGTACAGATCGACTGCGAACTGTATTTGCGATTCGGTGCGAATTCCGAGCGGTAGCACGCTCCCGATATCGGAATCGACGGACGCCTTGTGGCGCCGTCGCCGGGCGGTGTAGCTCTTGGGATTCACCATGCCGACTCGGCCTCACCTGTAGAAATATCCGGCCCATTCCATGACTGTTGAGTACGTAAAGTTGGAATCTTGACAGACACAATGGGTCATGTGATCGTAAATATCCTGTGCTGTATTGAATCAGTACAGAACGACTATTTCTCGAGAAATTAAGGGGGTGTTAATATGAACCAGAACAAGAACGATCTGCAGGCCACTCAGGAACGTGCCGGCTTCGCCAAATTCATGGAAGCGATGCGCGAGTCCGATCCGGTCTGGCAGGACCGAGTGGTTACGGCCTTCACGTCTAGCGTTTCGACGCGGGACTGGGCGTTGCTGACCGACGAGATGCGCGCTCAGGATTGACGCGCGAGTTGGCACGGGGGTGCATCAGCCATCCCCGTGCCAGCTATCGGACCCTCTTCCCGGGCGCCGGGAAACATCGAATTACAGCAGAGCGAGAGCGAGTAAGAGATGCAGTCGTTCACAGTGAAGCCTGTGCCTGTGGAAATACGCCACGACGACAATTCTGTGATCGCGATCCTCAAGCTGGTAGGTCAGGCCTGCAATATCGACTGTTCGTATTGCTACGAGCGGCGAAAGCCCGACCAGGCAGGTGCCCTGAATCCCGAACAGGTTCAGCACTTTCTCGATCGGCTGGGGTCCAGGAGTGTGCACTGCATCCTGCACGGTGGAGAACCGCTCCTGCTCGGGAAGCGAAGAATGACACCGATTCTGGAAGTATTGAGGGATTGCCCCACCGTGGAGTCGGTGGCGATCCAGACCAATGCCGTCCGACTCGACGCCTCCTGGCTCCAACTCTTCGACGAGTACTGCCCCGACTTGACCTGGGGAGTGAGCTTCGACGGCTTGGGGCCGCAGTCGAAGTACCGCATCGACTACAACGGACGATCGACTGATGCGGCCACGCTGGCCGGCATCAGGCTGCTCGGCGATACGGGCCATTCCTTCGGTCTGATATGTGTTGTCACTGCAGCCCATATCGGTGGCGGGCGCGAGTTCGTCGAGTCGGTGAAGGACTTCGAAGGCCTCGCATCGGTCAAGCTACTGCCCTGCTATGACCAGGACGTGTCTGTGCGCCCACGTGCCACCGTCAGTGGAAAGCTCATGGAGCTGTACGCGAACGAGGGGGGCGGTAGCGGCGGCCGGCCCGGCTGGACCATCGGCCCCGCCGACTACGCGCAGTTCGTCGAGGATGCCCAAGACGCATGGATCTCCTCAGGTGCATGGCGGTCGTTTTCGTTGGAGCCAACGGTGTCGATAGCCAACAATCTGTCGGGCCTGGAAGGTACGTACACCGACTACTCGCTGACGAAGGACGGCCAGCTCCTGACGCTCTACCCCGGCGGCAGGGTCGCGGGGCATGACCGCGGACACGAGTTCGCCCTCAATGAGACCACGACCGACCAGATCGATAAATTCCTCGAGACGCAGTTGGATCAGGCCGGTGCCGATTGGGCGCCATTCCTCGAAGAATGCAAGGCCTGTTCTGCCTGGGCCGGCTGCCGCGGCAGTGAACTGTTCATGCGCAAAGTCATGCGTGATGCAGGTCTTTCGGAGGAATTCTGTGATGCTCGCCGAAAAATTGTGAGCAGTGTGGACCGGTTGCTTCAGAGGAGCGAAGAATGAGTGAGATCAGCCGCTTTCTTACGGTTGACGACGAGATTCGGCAATTTCGTGCGCGGCGGGCCCGATTCGTCCGGAACGGGCTCGAAAGTCTCGGACTCGACCACCCCGTAATTCGCGGGGACGAACTCGCCGACTACGCGATCGCAAACGAAGTTGCCTTCCACCTCAGGGAATCCATCGAGAACTCCCAGGATAGCGAAACCGAGTTGCGCGCATCCGCCCATGAGCTATTGGAGCACGGCGCTAGGGCCTTGGTCTCGGTGGATTCGGTCAAGGCATTGCAGTGCACGGGGCTCGACGAGGATCAGTGCATGTTCTCCCGGGGAATTGCCATCGCGAGTCCTTCCTCGCAGGAACGAGAACTGTTGGGGAACGCTGTGCGGGTGCTCGAGCGAACCGGAAACCTGCAGTGCTTCAGCGACACAGTCGGCGTCGTAGCGGTTCTCGGCATCGCGACCCCAGGAGCGCCAACGGCTACGTGGGCTACGGGAGGGCTTCCGTACGTCGTGCACCTTCACCTAATGCCACGAGCCGAGCTTGTCGCTCGCGACTTGATTCACGAGGCGACACATGCCTACTTGAACGACTGGCTGGCCTCGCGGGGTCTGCGTCTCGACCCGTACACGCCCGCCTTCTGGTCACCATGGAAGGACACGAAGCGGCCACTGTTCGGGTTTGTTCACTCGATCATGGCCTTCTCGATTGTGACCGCCTTCTTGGCGAGCGTGATGTCGGACGATAGCTTGGACTGGTCCTGGCTGCGCCCGTTCCACGGTGCGGAGAGGGATCGGCTGCGCAGTTGCGAGGAGTCCGTGGCATCCGCTGTGTCGATGCTGCCCGACGACCTCGGCAAGCGTGTCGCGGCCGTCTATGCGCTGGCGGTGGAATAGAACATGTCCGTCGTGGTTTCCCCCTGGGGTGAGTTCAAGCCGGAGTACGGCTACGCGTGCGCCGAGTATGGCCCGGACGGCGCCGAGCGTGCCAGAGCGGATGGCTTGGCCAATCTGGCGGGCAGTGAAAGGTTCACCCTCCAGACCAGAGTGAACTGTGGATCCATCGCGAAGCTGGTGACCGCACACTTCGTGACGCGGCTCTGGAGCAGTCGAGATGATCGTGAGCAACTCCGCATCGGTGCTCTGCTTCCCGGGCTTCCGGGGCCGTTGCGCGACGTCACTGTCGAGAGTTGTTTGACGCATACAACAGGACTGTGGGACTTTCGGTCGCTGATCCCGCTGTTCGGCGAGAGATCGACCTTCGCATACGGAGTGTCCGATGCATTCGAACTCGCGATCAAGCAGACGCAACTGGTGCCAGGCTTCGAACGGCAATACAGCAACACCAACTATCTCTTGCTCGGGGTGGCAATCGAACGGGTGACCGGCGCCCTGCTCCAAGATCTCGTGGGTGATTGGCTGGGCACGGACGTCGGCAACTTTGTTACCAATCCACGTGCAGTTGTGCCTGCCCGTGCTCGCGGCTACGAAGTCGGCGCGAACGATGACGTACTCGAATTCGGCTCGTTTGTTGACGGGAGGGGTTCGACCAACTTCTGGGCCAACGCCCAAGAGTTGGCCACGCTCATCGAGCGCATAACGAATGGTTTCAAGATCCGGCCGGATTATGGAGGCCTGGCGCTGAGCAGCGATATGTTCTACGCCGCCGGCCAGGACGGCGGATTTCAGGCTGCGGCCGTCATCGACGCGAATAACGTGCGCTGCCATGTCGCGCTCACGAACAACCCTGCGCTGACTCCGCTGAATATCATGGCCACCCACACGGGCCTCCGGGTCGGAGGGACCGAGACGACGAGCCGCGCGCGCGAGCACGTGGCCGGCGGTCTGCTTGCATTCGAGGGAACGTTCGCCGCTGCTTCTCTCGGTGTTCAGCTGTCCCTCACGGGAGCGCCTGACGGCGCACTCGTCGTGACCGCGGGCGACCGAGTGCTCGGCAGACTCGAGCGCGAGACCCCCGGCTCATTTTCCGATGGCCACCTGGAGATCGTCGAACGAGGCGACACGATCTATCTGTCTATAAACCACGCGAGGGGAATACCGCTCGATCGGGTGTCCCCTTAATGGCAAGCGGGCCGTCGGCTCGGCAGCAATTCAATTCAGTGGAACGGAAGTGAGTGGGCGTGGCGGAAGTTCAGGTCTCCGCAGATTCGATTATGTCATTGGAGAGGGAGCCTCTTCCGGCTGCCCTGCGCGAGCTGGGAGCCGGTCTGCTCCGCGAGCACTACAACACGATTGATCGCGATCGATTGTTGTCGGTGTACGGGGAGCTGATGGCCAGTCTTTCGCGGACCGAGCACGGCGCTGTCGTCGAGCTGGGGTGCTACAAAGGCGCGATGTCCGCGTGGATGCGGGCACTTCTGGACTTTTGCCGGTCGACGCGCGAGATCCACGTATTCGACTCTTTCGAAGGCCTGCCACGACCATCCGAGATCGATGGTGACCATCTGAAGGAAGGCGATGTACGAGCGTCTCCAGAAGATGTGCTGGAGCTGCACGAGCGGTTGCAGCTGACCCCCCCGATCGTTCACCCCGGCTGGTTCGAAGACACGCTCGTAGAATTGCCGGATCAGATAGCTTTTGCTTATATCGATGCAGATTTCTACGAGTCTATGGCGTGTGCGTTGAGAGCGGTGCTTCCACGGCTGGTACCCGGCGCCACAGTGATTATGGACGACTATGCGGACTTGGCCAAGAATCCGCACGCGTGGGCCGAGATGGCGGGGGTGAAGAAAGCCTGGGATGAAGTCACCGCCGGCCGCCTGGAGCTCGATGTGATTCTCGGCTTCGGTGACCTGGCTTTCGGGGTTCATCGTGCCGGGTGGGACTCACCCCTGGACCAAAGGATGGCATAGCCATGGCTCTTAGCCACGTGCTCGTCGTGGGTACCGCCCTCGCCGCGGATTTCGCTAGGGCGCATCCAGAGGTGCGCACATCGGTTCTCTGTCACAAGCCTGCCGAGCCGACGTCGCCAGGCATTTTCCGTAGCGAAATTCATGTTGAGCGTAATAGTGCACCGACGACGTGGCGCGACAGCGCGAGAGAGGTCGATGAGGCATGTCCTGTCGACCGCGTGGTCGCCTTCGGCGAGAACGAGCAGATAATAGCTGCCATCATCGCCGCGGATCTGGAGCTGGACGGCCACCACAGCGTAGATGTCGCCAGGATAGTCGCCGATAAGATCGAGATGCGCAAAAGGCTTTCAGCCACCGGGCTGGGCACCGTGGAGTTCGCGGAGGCCGCGGATCATCGAGCGATTGAACTGTTCGCTCACGGGCAATCGCAGAATCGCTACCTCGTCAAACCGGCTATGGGGACCGGCAGTCGCGGGGTTTCGGAACTCGCAGACCTACGCCAGTGTGCGGCCGCCTTCAACCGGGCACATGACGTGGCCCACCCTATTGCCGGCACGCAGCGTGTGATGGTCGAGCAGTTCAAGCCGGGGCGTCAGTTGAGTGTGGAGTGCATCTCCGAGGCCGGCGAGCATCGCCCAGTGGCAATCACGCAGAAATACACCGATGAGCGGACCTTCGCCGAGGTGGGCCACTGCGTTCCGGCCGACCTGTCGACGGCGGAGGCCGATGCGGTCGTGGCGGGCACAGTCGCCGCGCTACGCGCACTGGGAGTGCGGTACGGCCCGACTCACACCGAGCTTGTTCTCGGGAAAGCCGGCCGAGTCGATCTCATCGAGACGCACACTCGCCTCGGTGGTCATGGAATCCCTGATCTCGTGGCGGACGCAATCGGTATCGACATGTACGACCTCACGTTCGCTCAGGCGGCGGGCGCCTCGGTGATTTCGCGCGTACCCGAGGTCCTGCCCCGCGCTGGATCCAGCCGGGCGGTGTGGTTCGGGTATTCGCCTGTTCGGGGGCGTGTCCGCTCTGTCCGTAGTGCGGCGCAGTCCGAAGCCCAAGTCGAGGTGCTGGTCAATTGCGGTGATCTGGTTACCGCGGACATGACTCGTTCCTCGCGGGTGGTAGCCGCACGAGCGTCTGGCCCGACTGAGGCGGACGCGACGAGAAAGGCCTCGCAAGCCGTCTCGGAAGTGACGTTGACAATCGAGTGCTCGATGACCGCGCAGCTTCTGGGTTACTGATGTCCAGTTTGACATTCCGGGCGCCCAGGTCGGGCACGCGCCGGTGCGCGTCCGGTTCGAGTAGCCGACCGAGGCCTGATAGCAGGCCGATACATCCAATTGGGTCGAACCCGAGGAGGGAGAGGACAGGTGCCGAGTTCGGGGCAAGAGATACACAGTGTCGAGCAAGCATGCGGACCGCCGGAGGCGGCCGAGCTGTTGCATCTCATGGAGGACTTTATCGGAGCCTCAGACGGAGTATATGTGGCCGGCGGCCGCAGAGTCGTTTCGGTGCACGAAATTCCGGGTCATACCGGCAAGGAAGCAGCGGCGATTTATGAGCCGAGCGGCCGTATCGAGTGCGCAGAGATCCCTCCGGCGGTGGAAGAGATCCTCGATGACATCTTCGGCAGGAATCTTTCGTCGATTCAGTACGTCTACCCGGAAGCCGTCCGTAACAATGGGTGGTTCTATGTCGAATATGGCGTCGGTCAGTTCGTCAATCCTCACGTCGACTATCACGGGCGGATAGGAGACCCTTGGCCAGGTGTACTGGCGACTGTCTCTTTGTCGATTCACAATGCCGACGTAGGTGGGCAGTTCTTTGTCGAGTCGAGTGGTGATAGTTCGGTGTGGGAAGAGCCGCACCGCGCGCGTCGCGGGTTGGACTGGAGCACTCCGTCCTTCCGCGATCAGCGCCGCGTTCGCTGGACGGCCCAGCATGAGCCAGGTGACATGCTGATCTGGGGTTCTCAAGTCGTTCACGGGACGGTGCCCGTCCAGGCGGGCCGCTCGTGTAAGTTCTTGACGCAATTACTGACCGCAGAAACAGAGGGAACCGATGTCTGACAAGGCGCCACTGTGTATCGTCATCAATGGGCCATCCGCCGCCGGAAAATCGACGCTCACAGCAGCCATTCAGGATCGTATCGAAGAACCGTTGCTGCGGTTCGGAGTGGACGAACTTTATCGTATGGTTCCAGATCAGTGGGCTGGTGGTGTAGCTAACGCGCGTTACGCCGAGAGAGGTTTCACTTACCAGGATGTACCAGCCGCTCCAGGGGTGCGTCGAATCCATAACGGCGTCGATGCCATATCCATGCTTTATGCGATGAATTCGGCTGTCGTGGGAATGCTCAGCGCCGGCGTAGGCGTGATCGTAGATGGTCAAGCCTTCGAACCCAGCGTCAACCAGGATCTGGAGAATCGCCTCCGTGAGCTGGAGGCCAAGGGAGAAGCGCGGGTCGCGATCATCGAAATCGGCGCGGCCGACGACCAGTTGGCGGACCGGCAGCGACGTCATGCACATCCCGTTGGGCTATCCCTTCATCACAACACTCTTCCTAAGCAAGCCGCTCGGCCCGATCTGATCGTGGATACGACTCGGATGACATCCGCTGAGGTAGCCGATCTAGTGTGCGACTGGATCGAGAAGGAATGCTCTCAGCGTTCGTAGGCTTTACTCGGGTTGGGCGTCGGCATACGGCGGAATGATCTAGTTCACGACGGTCGGTCGGTCCTTGTGAACTGAACGATACTGATTACAGGCGGGGGCGCACATTCCGGTACGGCATCAACTCGACCGAATTGTGCCCACCGCCGAGCAACGGATGGTCCGCGGAAGCAAGTAAACCGCGTCCATTTTTCGGGGGGATCTTTAAATTGTCAGCCATCGGTTACCCATTCATACTCTCGTCGGGAATTGCGAGCTCGCGGCTCGAAAAAGTCACGCGAAGCATATCCCCAGAGGTCAGTGCGCGCGCAAAGCATTACATGATACAGAATGGTTTCACCATCGTCGGCGAAAATAGTCGAAAGCATGTGATGGGGCGCGGGCCGGATACCTTCTGTAAATCAATGACTCCCGACTCTGCGCACCGTTTGGAAAATTTCTACCCCCTTTTGGAGCGCGCTGCGCTGTCGGCCGGATTTGTGCCGATTCTCCTAGCGATCGACTGCATCGACGATGAGGTCAGTATCGCATACTTCGAGTATGTCCACGGTGAAGGCGGAACTGCGCGCGACACCGCGGATTGTCTCAATATCTATGCGGCATTGCAAGAATCGGCTGCGCGGTACGGCGCCGATTCGACGAGGGTATTGATCGATGCCTGCCACAACGAAGTTTCCACCTGGAGCGAAGAACTTCTACAATCATGGGATCCAGTCCACTGGACCGATCCCAAAATCCTGCACTGGGCGGGGACTGACGCTCGGGCCATGATCGAAGTCGGCCTTCCGGCGCTCCGATCTGTGGCGAGTCTGCTGACTGCGCTCTCACCCGAGGGAATATGCGCCCCGGTGCACGCTGATCTGTATGTAGGAAACTATCTACGCACCTCGACGAATCAGGCCGTTATCTTCGATTGGGACGAGGGGTACTGGGGGCTTCCCGGTATGGGATTGCAAATTCTTGTTCGTGAAGCGATGGACAATGGTATCGGTGGCCTCGATTACAAGGACCTCCTCGAGCTTGCGCCGGCTTGGGTCGAAATGGGAATCAGTGAGTCCGACTTGGCTGTCAGAACGCTCGCCAGCGCAGTCATCGAGATCGCCGGCGTAAGGCAATCGTTGACGGAGTGGCGGAGGCCCCGGGCGCGGCATGCCGCATACCTGGCGGCTTGGGCGTGCCGGTACGAGTGGGTCATCAAGAGGGCGCAGCTGTGCTGAGCGGGCCTGCGGTTAGCTCATCGGATGATCGGCACAGTAGGACCAGTTTGACGCGCCCGCCATATAGCCCGCGCCGCTGCGGGAACCGTGGCGCAGCGGGCGGCGTATGGGCAACCTACTGGTCAGCCTGCAACTCGAGTACGCAGTTGCGGCGATAGTCGGTGAGCAACATCTTGTTCCGGTGATCCATGAGTAGGTCGCGCGGAGCATCAGGCACTTCGAAATCTCCGTCACGCCCACAGGCGGGAGCGAGGCCGCCGCTCCAGGTCCACCGCACCAGCCAGTCCTCCCCCAGGGCGACTACTTGGCTGTCTGCGTCGACGATCAAGACGCAGTCGAATGCTGTGTGGACAACACGAGGCTTGAACAGGCGGTAGCGGTTCCCGGCCGAGTCGAAGAACTCGTTCCTCCGCCACAGCACGGTGCCGGTCACAGCATCCACAAGTAGAACGGTGTCCATCTCCGGATCCACGATGACTACCCGGTCGTCGAATGCAGCTGCTTGATGCGGATCGTTCAGACCGGTGACGACCCACGCGGCAATGCCGTCGCAGCCGACCCTGGCTACCCATCCGGAAGCGCTGTCGACAACGAGCAACTCATCGTCGCCCAGCCATCGGCCATCGTGAGGGTCCGAGACGACAAACGAGTCGTCGCCCAGGCGCACGACGCCGAACTCATTTTCGATCGAGCCGTCTCGACCGACAACAATGAACCGCGAATTCAAGCTGTCCGAGACAATGAGGAGACCGCCATCCGAAATGCGAGCGCTCCGCGGCCACCTCAGCGCTTCGCTTCGCCCGTCGGCACGTTTCAGCTCGCGAAGCTGCCAGCGTAGGCCACCGTCGTCGTCCACGCCGATGACTCGATTATTGTTCGTGTCCGCGATGACCAGCTCACCGGTCGCTGCCCGATCAATCGAGCGGGGCCTGGAAAGCACCAGCCCGGTGGCAGCGGGCCCGCCCCACCGCGCTCGCATGCTCCGCAGATCAGTGCCTAGTTCCAGCACAGAGCGTGCTCCCAGATCCGCGACGTAGACCTTGTCTTCGGCGCCGAGGGCGTGCCGGGGATCGATGAGATGCGCACCCTGCTCCGTGCCGCCGAAGCTGCCCAGCACGCTTCCATCTCGGTCCAACCGCAGGACACGGTGGTTTCCACTGTCCGTTACCAAGTAACGGCCATCCGAAGCGGTCAACCCGGTAGGGGTGTTCAATCCGCGCAAGTCTGAAGCCGGTCGTCCGAAATGTCCGGTAACGCACTCGGGCCGGCCGTCCGGGACCAGCCGCATGAGCGCATGTCTGCTCGTGTGCAGGAACAGGACGGCACCGGAATCCCAACAGATACCGGACGGGACGAAGTGCTCTCCCTCGGGCGGCCGATACAGCCAATGGAAGGACTCGCTCCACGGGGAGAACGAAGCGATTCCGCCGCCTATCTGCCGGCCGTCGGCGCCTTCTACCGAGGCAACGCCGAGGATCAGACACCCATCATCCGAATAGCACAGGGACATGACGGCGATGTCGGCTGGTGCTCCTACGCCCCGAGTAGAACCGTCCTCACCAACGTGAAGCAATGCCCATGAGCCGCGGTTGTGGGTTCGACCGAACGCGAAGAACTGGCCGTAATCCGGGTGCCACGTCACATCGAAGATGTAGCTGCCAGACGGGCCCTCGACCTGTACGCCTGGTCCGGACGCCAAAGGTGTGATCCACTGCCGGGTGACATCTATGGCGAAAATGCGGCGGGAATGCGGCTCTTCGAGAAGCCGCCCGAATCGTGGCAACGAGTTGTCGGCAACCCACCCCACGATGGGCTTGCCCACAAAACTTCGCTGTCTCATTCATCGACCTCCGGTACGCAGGTGCATCTCCAGCGATGCGACGCCGCGGAGCACGAGGTTGGTGCGGAACCGGACAGGAGCGGCGCTCACGGGCTCGAGCCGGGACCAAAGCGGAAGCATTTCCGCGAAGAGGATCTGGGCCTCCAGCCGAGCAAGTGGCGCGCCGAGGCAGTAGTGGATTCCGGTGGAGAAGCTGAGTGGGGCACCCTCGTCTCGCGTGATCGAGAATCGGTCCGGATCGCTGAAGTGGGCTGGGTCCCTGTTCGCAGCACCTAGAAACAGCAGAACCTGCTCCCCCTTACGAACGACCTGTCCAGATACTTCCGCGTCCTCGAGCGCTACCCGGCCGACCAACTGGACCGGTGCGTCCCAGCGGAGCATCTCCTCGACGGCGAGCGGGATGCTACCGGGGTCGCGGTGAAGCAGTTCTACCGAGCTCGGGTGGGTGAGCAGTGCGTGGAAGCCATTGGCTATCAGGTTCGTGCTGGATTCATAGCCGGCAACGAACAAGAGCAGAAGCATCGAGATCAGTTCTGCCTCAGAGAGCTTCCCGCCCGAATCCTGTACTCCGACCAGGTCACTGATCAGGTCCTCCTCCGGCTTCGCCCGCTTGCTGCGGATGATGGAGGTGAAGTACTCCTCGACCAATTCGGTCGCCCGGTAGATCTCGTCCAGATTTTGTGAACGCGGTAGCGGGGTATCGAACGCCTGGATGATCCTGCGAATATGCGGAATCACGTAGTAATGACCATCGCGTGGAATCCCCAGCAACTCGCTGATGACGAGCGCCGGAAGCGGTATAGCCAAATCGGACACCACATCGAACTTGCCGGTCAGGCCTCGCAACAGCTCGTCCACGATAGCGGTTATTCGTGGCCGAAGATTCTCGACAACCCTGCGTGTGAATACATTCGAGACAAGCCCGCGCAAGCGGGAGTGCTCCGGTGGATTCAGCTCCAACATGACAGGAGCGCGCTGCGCGACTCGCGGATATCGCTGTCTGAAGGCCTCGTACTGTTCCGCGGTGGTGAAATCAGCGGGGGTCGTGGCGGGCGCATGCCCGAACCGCCGATTCTTGAGGATGACCTCACAGTCGAGGAAGCGTGTCGCGACAAGCGATCCCATCGCACTGCGGTGCAGGCCAGGCTTGGCCAAGAGCTCGGCATACGACGGGTACGGGTCCTGGCGTCCGCGCTCGGTGGACAGCAAGACAGCGAGTGCGCTATCCAGCGGGTCGAGATCAAACGCGTCGAGGTTCACCATCGCTGCGGTCCCATCTCGTGCGAACTGGTTCTGTCACTGACGACCGGACGCATGTGCGACCCCGCCGGCAACCGCCGATCGACGATCCGCATCAGCACCCGGCCTCGATCATCACCGTCGCGGCCAACGACTCGAGCACGCGGCGACCTCCGTCTGGCCACGAACACACCAGGTAGTCCCACCCGGCCTCCTGCCAAGCCGCCACGCTGCGACGGACGTCGTCCATGGGTTCGGTAACAGACAGCGTGGAGGCCCGAACGATGTCCGACGGCCTCCTGCCTGCGGCCGTGGCGAGCTCGTCGAGGCGACGCATATACGGCTTCAACGAGGTGGGCGTTCCGTAGGCGTGCCATCCGTCGGCATACCAGGCCGTTATGGGGAGGGTGCGCCGTGGCCCGGTGCCGCCGATCCAAAGCGGTGGCCGTGGCACCTGGACAGGTTCGGGAAGCAGGCGGGCTTTGCTGAGCGACGCGACGACACCGTCGTACGACACCCGCGCACCGGAGAACAGCCGATTGAGAACCTCGATGGTATCCGCGAGTAGCTCGAATCTTTCAGCGACGCACGGGAAGGGTATACCCAACGACTTGTGCTCATCGGCGTTCCAGGCGGCGCCCAGTGCCAAGTTCAGGCGACCACCCGACGCATGGTCCACCGTCATCGCCTGTGCGGCGAGCAGTGCGGGTTGGCGATAGGTAACGGCGGTCACGAGCAGTCCGAGTCTGATTCGATCAGTCAGGCCGGACAACGCGGCCAATGTCGTCATTCCCTCGAAGGTCGCGTCTACGTGTTCCTCCGGATTCGAGGCGAGGTGATCGAATCCCCAGGCACAGTCGAATCCGAGCTCCTCGGCAAACCTCACCCGCGACACTACTTCGCTCCACGGCATGTTCTTCTGGGCGATATCGATCCCGAAACGCATTCCGTCCTCGTCTCACACAATTCACGCCCGCCGTCAGTCGGGTGCCAGCTACTCCACGGCGAACGCCAACCAGTCGATGCCGATTACCGCTTCCCCACATCACCATCCCGCTGGTTCCCGGCGGGGAGTCTTACAGCAACGCCACTGCGTGGCGGACGAAATGCGTTGTCACCGAACCGTATTAGCAATCCGGAAACGCTTCCGATTCACCTCGTAGAAGAGAATCACTCGCCGGGCGAATCGGCAGCGTGCATCGCAGAAGACCCCCTGGGTGATCGGGTTGGCCCCGTCCTCAACCCAATCAGACCAAATCCTCAGTCCGACAGTCAACGTAGTCGCGGTCAGCCCTTTCGCGGCAGCTGCCGGGTGGCACGTAAGGCTTGATCGCGAAGACGAGTCTTAGTGTTGTCCAGTTGTTGTCGGAACCTGCCGTCCGCCCGTGGCGGCTGTTCAACCGCTGGTGGTCAGCAGTTGAACAGCTGACGTTGCTGTCGGGGTCGGGCATCGGCTAACCGCCCATGTCGCGGCCACTTGGTTCAACACCTGTGCGACGCAGGTGGCGAGCGCAGACCGGCTTGGTTATCGGTCGGGCCCGGCGATGTTCAAGTCTTCGGATACCTGCCGATTGATCCGAAGGCTCACCTGGATGCAGTAGGCGCGTTGTCGCGGAGATCGCCGATGCCGAAAACTTGTGATACCGATTGCTTCTCGCCAACAACGATTCAATTCTTACTTCGTTGACATCGAGCACGCTGCTATGTACTTTTCTGGTAGCACTGGGGAGGCTGATAGTATATGTTCCGCCAATCGGCGCCACTTTTCCTTCACGAACTCGTTGCCAACGTTGCTGCGCAAAATCCGGATAAAGTCGCGGTCGCTGATCGGAACGGTTCATGGACCTATGCAGAGTTGCACAGCCGCACTGCGGAATACGCGACACACATCGCTGCGGCGGGCGTGCGTGCCGGTGACCGGGTCCTGATCCGCGCCATTGCCGAGCGCTGGGTGATCGCGGCGATCTACGCCTGCTCCCGTATCGGCGCGATGGCCGTACCGCTCAATCCCGATCTGCGACCGACGCAATGGGAGCAGATCAATCGGGACGCGGAGCCGGCACTCGTGATGAGTGATCCCTTGCCGACGGCAGGCCTGGCGACGGCACGGAAGCCTGCGTCGCCGGGAAACTTGGATCCCGACGCGGCTGCGCTCCTCCTGTATACCTCCGGCAGCACTGCCGCGCCGAAGGCCGTGGTGTGCGCGCACCGCTCGATACTGTTCGCGACGTCTGCGATCGCCTCTCGGCTGAATTATCGGTCGGACGATGTGGTGCTGTGCAGGCTCCCGCTCTCGTTCGACTACGGCCTCTATCAAACCTTTCTGACAGCCCTCTGCGGCGCGACGCTGGTACTGTCCGGACCCGGCGACGACGCCGGTCTACTGGGAATCATGCGCCGCCATGGCGTGACCGTTGCCCCAGTGGTGCCATCCCTCGCGACGATGCTGGCGCGGCTGGCGGTTCGGGGCACGGCGCCCACCATTCGCCTGTTCACCAATACGGGCCAGGAACTGACGTCGCCACAAATCGCTGCGTTGCGCCGGGCCTTTCCGTCCGCAGCCGTTCAACTGATGTACGGCACCACCGAGTGCAAACGGATCACGATCGGGCAACCCAACGAAGACCTGGCCCTGCCCGGCTCGGTGGGATCGCCGCTGCCCGGCACCAGTGTGCGGATCGTCGACAACGATGCGCGTCCGGTGCCACCGGGAGTGGAGGGCCAGATCACGGTTGCCGGACCACATTTGATGAACGGCTATTGGCGGGACGAGGAGCTGACCGCACGGATCTACCAGAAGGACGCCGTCACCGGCGAACGGGTGCTCCACACCGGTGACTACGGGCACATGGATGAGGGTGGCAACCTGTTCTTCCACGGTCGCCGCGACGAGTTGTTCAAACACCATGGCGTACGCACAAGTGTTGCTGAGATCGAGGCGGCGGCATCCGCGGTGCCGGATGTCGATGAAGCCGCTGTGGTGCCACCGCGCGGTGATGACGAAGCGGTGCTGTTCGCGGTCACTGTTCTAGAGCCTTCTGAAGTCCTGCGTCGACTGCGCGACCGGCTGGACCCGCTCAAGGTGCCGACGCGCTGCCGGACATTGTCGCGACTGCCGCTCGGGCCGAGGGGCAAGATCGACCGGACGGCGTTGGCTGCCTTGGTAGATGGTGCGGAAGCGCAAGCCGCTCATGCCTGATATTGCCAGCCTGACCAGGCAGTATGGGAGCCCGCTCTATGTTTACCAACTCGACGCGGTAGCCCGGGCTCTCGTGGATTTGCGGGCCGCCCTGCCGACGCAATCGGTCGTCTACTACTCGCTCAAAGCCAATCCACACGTGGTGGTGGCCCGGGAATTGCGGAGGTCCGGCTGCCGAGCGGAGATCAGTTCGCCAGGTGAGCTGACGGCTGCCCGGAATGCAGGCTTCCGCGGCGAGGACTGTCTCTACACCGGCCCGGGCAAGACCGACTCCGAGATCGATCACGCGATCGCCGAAGGCGTGCGACGCTTCTCCGTCGAATCTGCCGGCGAACTCGACCGCATCGGCCGGGCGGCGCTGGCGCACCACACCGAAGCAACGGTCTTGTTGCGTGTCAACGGCAGCTCTGTCGGAGCGAGCGGGCTGCGGATGACCGGAACCGAGTCCCAGTTCGGGGTGGATGAGAAGCAGGTGATCGCAGATCCCGGACGCTTCATGAATGTGCCAGGAGCCCGCCTGGTGGGATTGCATCTGTTCCCTCTCAGCAACGCGCGTGACGAGAGCAGTCTGATCGCGGCCTTCCGGGAGAACATCGCCCTCGCCGCACGGTTGCGCGACCGGGCCGGACTGCCGCTGCTCGTCGTCGACCTGGGTGGCGGATTCGCTGCGCCGTACGCCCGGCCGGGGCGTCGGCCACGGTATCCCGGTCTGCGCAAAGCCTTGGAAGCCGCGCTGGACGGAGGTTTGCCCGGATGGCGCCATCACGAAGTCGAGATAGCCTTCGAGTCCGGCCGGTACCTGGTCGGCGACAGCGGTCGTTTGGTCACCACCGTCCAGGAGATCAAAACGAGCGGAAACAGCACATTCGTGGTGCTGGACTCCGGGATCAACCATCTCGGCGGGATGACCGGATTGGGCAGGCTGGCTCGGCCGTCGGCCACCCCGGACCATACCGGCGGTGAGACCGCGACAGTGACACTGGTCGGGCCGCTCTGCACCCCCGCCGATGTACTCGGTCGCGATGTCGAAGTACCCACCGTAGCTCCGGGCGATCTGCTGGTCGTGCCCAATGTGGGTGCGTACGGGTTGAGTGCAAGCCTCGTGGCGTTCCTGGGGCGGCCGGCACCCACAGAGATCGTCCTGGCGCACGACAAGGTGGTGGAAGTGAGGCGGATGCGCCTGACATATGAAAGCTTTCCCGTAGAGGAACCGGTCGAGGAGGTGTCGTGACGAAAGCCGCTGCGCTCGCCGCCGAGCTGGCTCCGGTGCTGGCCCAGCACGCCGCGAAGGCCGACGCCGACGCCGAATTCCCCCGAGACAGTGTCGAGGCGCTCCGCGAGGCGGGCCTTTTCGGCCTGCTGGTCCCGACCGAGTACGGCGGAATGGGTGGTGACCTCGGAGACATGGTCGAGGCGGCGGCCCTGCTGGCGGGCGGTTGTCTGTCCACCGCCATGATCTGGGCGATGCACTGCCAGCAGGTCGACACCGTTGTCCGCCACGCAGGTGGCGCGCTGCGGGAGGTTCTCCTTCGCCGCATCGCCGTGGACGGGTACTACCTCGCCTCGGTGACCACCGAACCCGGCAAGGGTGCCCACCTGTTGACCGCGAGTTCCGCAATTGTCCGCGAGGACCAGCAGCTGTTGGTGCGGCGCGACGCGCCCGTGGTGACCGGCGGTGAGTTCGCCGACGGCTTCCTGGTCACCATGCGCGCGAGCGCCGACGAACCACCCAACCGGGTCAGCCTCGTGTATCTGGACCGCAGCCAGGTCGAGGCTCGAACGGTGCGTGACTGGAACGCGATGGGCATGCGCGGCACGCGTAGCGTCGCAATGGTGCTCTCTGGCACCGCCTCCGCCGACCAGTTGATCGGGGCCGCGGGCGGATTCCGAGCGGTGGCTGTGGACAGCATGATCCCGGCAGGCCATCTCGCCTGGTCGGCGTGCTGGCTGGGGGCGGCTCGGGCGGCCCTGAACTCCATGACTTCGCTCATCAGATCCTCGGACCGCCCGGCGAGTATCGACATCGACAGCGATCTCGTCCGGCACCGACTGGCCCGCACTCGTGTCGAGCTCGAGCTGTGCGGTGCCTATCTGCTGCACATTCGGAACGAGGTGATGCATCGAAGGCGTGCCAAGCGAGGGATGGATGAGTATGCCTTTCAGATAAAACTCGACACGCTCAAAGTGGCCTCTTCGGAGTTGACGTTCTCGGCAGTGGACCGCTTGGTCCAGCTCGGCGGCGCGATGACCGGCTATCAGCGCGACGCACCGGTGCCGCTGGAGCGGCATTTCCGTGACTTGCGGTCGGCCAGTCTCAACTACTCCAACGACCGCCTACTCACCGCGATCGGCACGCTGACCTTGCTGGATGGAGCCGGCTCCCTCGCAGCCGGTGTCGAATCCGGCGCAGGTCTCTGTCACAGGGAGTCGGCCGAGAGGGCTTGAGACGGGGGCATATACCGAGCGGCGTGGCCGCTACGGCCGATCCAATCACGGTAACAAAGGAGTTCGCATGAGTCGGCAACTATGGGCCGAACCGTTCGAGAAGATTTTGCGCACCTATCTACCTCTCCTGTCGGTGGACACAGAGGTGACGCCGGATATGAACCTCGCTGATCATGGCCTGGACTCGATGGCCACCGTGAGGCTGCTGCTCGATCTCGAAGAGACCTTCGCTGTCATGATCCCCGACCATCTGCTCTCCGTGAACACCTTCGCGACGCCCGCCGGACTTTGGGCGGCCATTGATAGCCTGCGGGACGACAAAGCGGTCCAGTGATGCGTCGACTGGCGCAGCGGCCGGACCCAGTGACCTAGCACGGTCTCGGCCGCTGAATTCCACCGCGTTTCCATCGGCAGGGACCAAGCTTTCCTGCGCGCATCCACCCAAAGACTGTGAAATGCGGGCCTCACCAATGACATCGCGACCGCACGTCACGGATCATGCCGCGCGCCAGCGCCCATGACCTCGAAGAACTTGGCGCGGTAGTCCCATCGTGGCGGTATAGGTTCTGTCTCCCAATGAGGTGAATCGATCGGCCCCGTGGTCGGGGCCGATCGTGCATCATGTCGTGCGTGGCGACCGCGATCGGTGATCGATACCAGGTTCTGACCGACAAGCAGTGGGAACTACTGGAGTTGCTGCTATCGAAGTCCGAGGGCCATGTGGGCCGTAACTTCGCCAACAATCGCCTGGTGGTGGTGGGGATGCTGTATCGGCTGCGCACCAGTCAGCCGTGGCGGGATCTGCCGGAACATTTCGGGCCGTGGCAGACGGTGTGGAAACGCCACCGCCGCTATGCCGCCGACGGCACCTGGGACCGGGTGCTGACCGCTCTGGTCGCCCTGGCCGACACCACCGGTGACCTGGACTGGGTTGTCTCGGTCGACTCGACAATCGTGCGGGCACATCAACACGCCGCCGGCGCGGCCGCCGACTCGGTGACCGGGCTATGAACCGGCCGACCATGCCATCGGGCGCTCCCGCGGTGGGCTGACCACCAAGATCCATCTCGCCGCCGACGGCGCCGGTCGCGGCCTGGCCGTGCTGCTCACGCCCGGTCAAACCAACGACTCGCCGCTGCTGCCACCGCTGCTCGACGCGGTGGTGGTGCCGCGACTGGCCGGTGGGGCACCGCGGCGCAATCCGGAGGTGGTGATCGCCGACCGCGCCTACTCGGCGGCGTCGAACCGAACTCTGTTGCGCCGCAAACGTATCCAGACCGTGATCCCCGAACGCCGGGACCAGGTCGCCAACCGCAAACGCAAGGGCCGCGCAGGTGGGCGGCCACCGAGCTTCGATGCCGAGATCTACAAACGCCGCAACGTCATCGAACGTGCCTTCAACAGGGCCAAGCACTGGCGGGCGGTGGCCACTCGCTACGACAAGCTCGCGATCACCTACCGGGCCGGAGTCGTCCTGGCCCTCGTCGTTGAATGGCTCAAATCATTGGGAGACACGACCTAGCGGCGCACCGGTCGACTCTGATCCCCGCCGGGTGGCACATCGATGCCTACCGGGTGCGCTGGCTGCGCGGAAACCGCAAAAGGCATGGGGCCCGGTCATGGTGACCCGCCCGCATATTCGTCCAGTGGGCCTTGTAAATTGCTCGCTGTCCGGTGACCAGGGCAGCACGATTTTCCGTCATCCTGGTCTTGCTCTATCAGGGGGACGTACGAGCACCTGCTTGCATTCCACAGTTATCCGTCCTCCTCGGCGCCGACGGTAACTGTCATCGGTACGGATATGGCCGTGTTGCCGGCGCTGTGCGATTTGTGCGTGAATCTCATCAGGGCCATGTCCGGTCCGGACGGTTATTTCACGCCGTTGTCCTTCGGTTATCTCTGTTCGGTGCGTCGGGGAGATTGCCACCGCCTCGGTGCGTGCCTAGAGTCGAACGCGAGGGGTTGTTCGTAAGATTTCCTTCCGCTCAGTAGTCGATCGGAGGTTGGCTATCGGCGTGGATCGTGCTGCTGTCCCGCCGAAATCACTTTTACGGCGGCTCCGCTCGAGATGCAGTCGATATCGTGTCGAGGAGTTGAAACGAGTGCCTGCTCACGATCCGACAATGCGCGGGCGGCGGGGGCTGAATTCCGAAGTGTCGCCATGTTCCCGGGTAGGTTTTCGGAACGTCCGCCGGGCGTGAAGAAGAGATCCCTTTCCACGACAACTTCGGAAGGAGGTGAAATCTTATGCAGATCGACTTCGAGAAAGTGAACATCGAGTTCATCGATGATCTCGACCTCGACGACATCGTCGGAGGCCGGGCAGTGCCTTGCGCTGGTTTCTAGTACCGCCGTGTTCGTTACGTGCAGCCAGGGGCCCCAGACATGTCTGGGGCCCCTGGTGCTCCCGTTCGGTCGCCGAAGATTCGTTACTCGAGGTCGTGTATGAAGTTTCCCGTTCTCGCCGGTCAGGCAGACTTGCTGATGTGGCAGGAGAAAGCGGAGCATTCCAGCAGCCCGTTCGGATTCACGATGATGTTCCCCGATCACGTACGACCGGAGCATATCGTCTCGGGAATACAAGCGGTTGTACGCGGATTCGCGGCATTGCGGCTACGATTCTCGGGGTCGGCGTCAGATGGGTATCTCCAAGAGGTCGATCCGTACGACCGGCATGAGCTGGCAGTTGAATTCCATGATGTGTCGGACGCGACCGCCGATAGGCAAGCACGCTACGCAAGAAGCATTCTTTACCGAGATACCGTCGAGTGGGATCGGGACCGTCGCGGGGTCTATAGGTTCGTAGTTGTCAAAGGTTCGGCTCACAAATATCAGCTTGTGTTCTCGTTGCAGCATGTCGCAATCGACCGGCATTCGATCGTGCTGGTGTTGAACGCCCTCCGATCGTCCGTGCTCACCGCCGCGCAAGGCGAAGATCCGGTGATGCCTCCCGATCGGTACGAAGCCGCGGTCGACGGGGTGCTCTTGACACCTGCGGCCGAAATGGCGGCAAGACGTCACTGGGAACGTGAACTCGATCTACCCGACGACGCATTCGGCGGGCACCTGGCTGTTCCTCCAGCGCGCCCGCGAACGCACAAGGCAATCCTCGCCGGTGAACCATATGTCGAGCTCAAGCGGACCGCCGCGGCCGGGGCTTGGGGTCCCTCCGCGATGTTTCTCGATCGTCTGGTTTCCGCCTGGCGGAGGTACCAGCCGCGGGCAACTCTGATCGATGTCGTCTACACGATCCGTTCGGAAAGACTGGCAGACCAAGTCGGCATGTTTTCGACAATTCGTCCGATTATCATCGACTTCGGCGGACGGACATGGCGGGACAGAATAGCCGGTCAGCTGATTCGTGCGGCTGCGCACCAGCAGATCGACAGCCGGGAGCTGCGCAACCTCGAGCTACGACAAGGCATACCGAAGCGTCCCTTTCCGGTGTTCAACTACATCGACGCCTCCAGGCCCAGCAGCCGGAGCAGGAAAGCCGATGTCGTACCCACGGAGAGATTCAATGCGCCGTATGCACTGGCAAGGCCAATATCTCTGCAGGTCAGCGATACCGGTGAGGCTTTCAACATCACCTTGGAGACGAACTCCGCTGCATTTTCCGTCGAAGAGTCGGCGCACCTGTTCAGTCGATTGGCGGGGCAATGACACAGGACGTGGCTTCGGAGACGGATGAAAAATTCCCGGGTAGACCCCGGTTCCGCAAGCCTTCCCTCGACCGGTACGGCCGCTCCAGCATTTTCGGAGCGGTGGCGTTCCGAGCCGGCCGTGATCCGAACAGGCTAGGTTTCGTCCTCCGGGCTGCCGAGTCCTGCGATGTGCCCTTCTACCCCCAGATGACGGCAGCCGACTGCGGTCCCGCGTGTCTGCGCATGGTCCTTGCCAGCCGTGGCGTTCACATATCCGCTCAGCAGCTTCGAGAAGAAGCGGGCAGCGGTCGAAACGGAGTGTCCGCATCGAGGTTGCTCGAACTCGGCCGGCGGCACGGGCTGGATGGCCGCGGAGTGCGCACCAACCTGTCCGGGCTCGCGCATCTGGCATCCGGTTCTATCCTGTTCTGGCGATTCAACCATTTTGTCGTGCTGGTGAAGGCCACGCGGTCTCACGTTGTGATCATCGACCCGGCAGTCGGGCGTCGAGTTATCAGCTGGAGCGATGCCGATGTCGACTTCACCGGCTTGGCTTTGGAGTTCACAGGCCACACAACAACCGACCGACATGAAACCGAACCCGCGGGTAAGAGCAGTAGCAGAGCCCTGGCGACAGCATTTCTCCCTCGAACTCCCAAGTGGCTGGGAGCCCTGGCCGCCTCCGCGTTGCTCCTCGTTTATGCGTTGACCTTTCCTTTTGTTCTGGCACGCATGGTCACCGCTGGTGCTGATACATTGCAGGGCGGCACTGCAGGCCAGCTGCGATGGGCTGCGGTGCTTACTTGCGCAGCTGCTTCTTTCGGAATACTGCACTTCACGCGCTCGCGGTTGATCGTCTCGATACAGAGCCTTCTCGAAGAACGTGCGGCACATCAACTGATGGGACGCCTCAGCCGACTGCCGCTGGAATTCTTTCACGCCCGGCACCCAGGTGATCTGGCGCAGCGGGTCCGGTCCACTGCGCGACTCAGGCAGATCGTCTCGGTTACCACGGTCGGCGCCGTATTCGACGCCCTACTGGTCATCGGGTACGTGCTGGTCATCGGCTACCGAGAATTCTGGCTATCGCTGGCAATAGTCATCTGCATCGTTTCCTTCGCACTCGTGACGACACTGTCGTGGCAGCGACACCGGCAGCTGGCCTCGGATGTGCTCGAAGCTCGCACCAGGTCGTCCAACGACCTGCACGAGATCCTCACCAATATGACGACTGTGAAGTCGTTGGGTGCCGAAATCATCGCGCATGCTCGATGGCTGAATTCGTTCGCGAACGAACTCACTCACGGGACGAGGCAGCGACGGCATGCGGGTATGGTCTCGTCATTCATGGCGACCATCCAGTTTGCCGCGCCGTTGTTGGTCCTGCTCATAGGGGTGTCCGTTGCCGTGCGCAGCGAGGCAGGGTTGTCCGCTGCGGTCTCGTTAGGTGCCTTGAGTTCAGGGTTGTTCGCCTCGTTGTCGAACCTGTCGTTGGCATCGGCTGCACTCGTGGAGCTGCTGCCCGACCTGTCTCGCATCGATGACGTGCTGACGAGCCCCGTCGAGCGGGGCGGGCTGCGAGGCATGGCGCAGGAAGACCGGCCACCGTGCATCCGGCTGGAAGGCGTCTCGTACACCTATGCCGGTGCGACCGCAGCATCGGTCCATGAGGCGACGGCCGAAATTTCATCCGGTCGGCTGCTGCCGATCATCGGACCATCCGGATCCGGGAAGTCTACGTTGGGAATGCTGATCGGCGGTTTGCTGAGTCCGACAGCGGGGCGGATATTGATCGATGGGATTGATCTGGCCGAAATCGACCCGATCGCGTACCGCAGCCACATCGGCTATGTCGACCAGAACAGTACCTTGATGTCGGGGAGCATTCTGGACAATATCAGATTCAGTTGCCCGGACGCTTCGCTCGACGAGGTAAGGTCGGCCGCACGCCTTGCTGAGATCGATGATTTCATTTGCACCTTGCCGATGAAATACGAGACTCTGCTAGGTGCCGGTGGCGCCGGTGTTTCCGGCGGGCAGCGGCAGCGGATGGCTCTGGCGAGAGCGCTGGTCAAAAAGCCTTCCCTACTGATTCTGGACGAGTCCACCAGTGCCGTCGACCCCGACACCGAAACCGCGATCCTCCGCAATATTCAGGATCTCGGAATCACGACGATACTTCTCGGTCACCGGGCGGCGCTCACGGTCGGCGCCTCGAGAATCCTGAGGATGACGGACGGCGTCGGCGAATTGATGGATCTTCCCGGAGATTCTTCGCCCCAGCAAAACATGTCGGATCGGTCGTGACGAAGTCGGCGGCGCGATGAGTATTTCTGAAAGGTTGTGTCCTATGAGTGGGTTCTCGGGCGATCTGGCCAGTGAACTTGAATGGTGCATGTTGAAGCGGCTGTGTGTCACGCCTATCTCTGACGCCCCGGAAGGGTGGATAGAAGATTGGCTCTCTCCGCTTACTGCGGGACGAGCTGACAGCATGACCCTTGTGAATATGGCGATCAGACAAAAGATAGCCGGAGCGCTTGCCACACTGATTGAACTAACTGATAGAAAAGACTTGTTCTATCCGCAAGTGCGAGAATTCCTCAGAACAAATTTGAACGCCAATCGCATCCGGAATCGCGTGTTGACCTCGGAAGCAGTGCAGATCGCCGGCGTATTGCAGGAAAGAGGATTTCCGGCGTTGGCGACGAAGGGCGTTGTGCTGCAGTATCTGGTATACAACGGCGATGGATCGCGACGGTTGTCGGATATCGATTTCATGATCCATCCCGAAAACAAGCATGCCGCCACGTCGGCATTGCGGGATCTCGGATTCGAATTCGGAACCTATGACCGCTACAATCATCGAATCAACCCGCTCAGCAGGGAAGACGAGCTGATCTATCGGATGTACCCCGATCATCTGCCTCATGCGGTAAAAATGCGAGACGACCCTTTGGTGTCATTTGTCATGGTTGATTTCGCGTTCAGTCTAACCTGGTTCCAGGCTCCCTGGCAGGTTGATATGGGTAGCGCGCTGGCTAATCCGATGACGGTACTTCCGCAGGAAGATTTCGCCTGCGCTCGAGGCGTTCCCGGAACTATCAGTTCACTCTCCCGCCCTTTCCTCTGGCTATTTACCGTTCTGCACCTTTTCCGGGAGACATGGATTGCGCGGGATGCCCTTCAGGGTGGGTCTACACTGGCGCAGTATCGAGATGTCATCCAGCTGTGGAAAATCATGACACCCGAGTCGAAGTCCGAGGCTCGCCGTATCATGATGGACAGTCGCACAGTGTTTCCGGTCAAGTGGATTTATGAGCACACTGATAAGATGTTCGGGACGACGATATGCGATGAGCTTGTCATCGGTGATCCACTCCCCGAACATCTTCTCGATACCGGCCTCGGCCCGAGCGACAAGGTCCTGACCTGGTGCGACACTCTGGAGCACCGGCTATTTTCGGGGCGGGCAGCAGAATTTGTCCCCAGTGGAACCATTCGTCTCGAAGATCTCGCATGGTGATTCTGCTGGCGGAATCGCGCCGCTATCGCAAATCAGCGGCGAGGTGAATTCGATGGGGCGTTCATGTGCCGGGAGTCGGTGGTGTCTCGGTCGGGCTATTACGCCCGTGTGGACGTGGTCTCAGCGACCGCGACACCACCTACCCCAGGCTTTTCCGGATTGTCCAAGCGCCGACAATATGAGCACCCTGGGCACCGGCGCTCTGTCCATTAACCCAGGCTCCGTTACCCGCCGGCCGGAGTAGCAATTACATTGCCCGGCGGGCACGAAAACACGGAGGCTCGGGTATTGTTATACGCACCTAGGTGGCCACGGAGGATCGAGCTTCTCACAGGGAGGTGGGGATCCCTCGGCAATGTAACTTACCGTCGGAGTTTGTACTTCTGGTTGTAGTGCAGGTAAATTCAGGAGAGCGATCGGACCCGGAAGGGTCATTCCTAAAAATATGATTATCCCAATGGGGCGTCCAATATTCTTGCTCATGTAGAACTCCTGTCGCTCGTTTTATCTTCTGTTCATGCGAGTGATGTTGAAACGGCCTCATCAAGGGGCTGAGGGGTGGGTTCCGATGGCTGTGCTCACGGCTGGGTCTTCGCCGGATATTCGGGTTCGTGGAGAAGCTGAGCTGGTTGTGCCTCCAGTTCTGCTCTGGCAGATGCGCGGAGGAACGCGGTGGCGATGGTGCTCACCGCGGAGTCGGCATGATGGATTGCGGTGGTCAGCCGGGTGCTTCGATAGAGTAGGCCAGGGTCTCGACGGGCGGCCGCCCATTCCGCGGCGTCGTCTTCGATGCGCTGTCGCCAGATGAGTTGTGACCGATTCTCGGTGATCCAGCCGCGCAGCCGTTCCCACTCCAGCAGTGCGTCGTGCACAAGGTAGGCATGCTGGGACTCCAGGGTGATCAGCCGCGCATCCACCAAGCGGTGAACAAGCTCGGGACCGGTGCTGGTGCGAGCGGCGATGCGAGCGAGTTCCTTGGTCGGTGTCCGGTAGCGGGTGACGGTGCTGTCGCGATGGACGGTCACCAATGCGAGCAGAATGTGGCGCATATCGCGCTGTTCTGCCGAAGTCGACGCCTCCCAGAGCTGTTCGGCTATTCGACCAACCACTCCGGCCACGCCTCCGACCCGATGATAGGCCGCGAGTTCCAGTCGACTTCCGTACTGACAGGCCCACATCGATCGCATGGTCGCCGACAGCACAGGTAGGACACCGGCGTTGATGGTAGGCCGGTCGCTGCCCGGTCGGCCTCCTTCGAGTTCGGTGACGAGTAGTTCTGCCACAGCGGGATCGACGGCGATTCCGCGTGTGCGTGGTGGCCCGACGATGGCCGACATCAGCTCCTGACGATGTGGGTGGTTCAGTGTGAAGCTGTTGTGCTGTACGGCATGCGCAAGCCACGGACATTGCAAACAGTTGACGAGCTGGTCAGAACGCACCGCAACGAGGACCGACGCGAATGTCGACACCTGCTTCAACCAGATCAGGAACGCCTCGCGGACCGTGGCATCGACCTCGGGCTGGTACAAATGCTCGAATTGGTCGACGATCAGCAGCAGCCGACGGTCACCGGCCCAACGCCGCACGGCATCGAGATCAGAACCCGATCCGCTGAAACTATCTGTGGCACGGAATATGCGCTTCTGCGAACCGAGCGGATTGTGATCTGCTGCAGTGACCGCGACCGCCCACTGCGTCGATTCCGCGCTCAGCGCCGGAATCACACCCCCGCGTAGCAGCGCGGTCTTGCCGATCCCAGAAGCGCCCGTCAGCACGATGACATCGGCATCGCGTTGCGCACATGCTGATGTTCGGATCATCTTCAGGATGGACGCAATGGCGCGCTGTCGCCCGAAGAAGGCGGGATCGTGCCGTTCGAAGAACCCATCGGCATCCGGATACGGCGGCTCGGTCGCGGTACCAGATGCGGTGACCGGGGCGCTGCGCGCCGCTGCCCACAACGACCTCCAGGCGCGTAGATGCACTGTCTCGGTCGTTGTTCCGGCCCGGCGTCGTGCCCGGGCGCCCAAGACGTTCAGCACCGGAACCAGTGATTCGAACCGCGCCGGAACGTTGCGTCCGTTCAGCCAGTCGCTGATCCTCTGGGCTGTCGCGTGTGCTGAACGGGTCTCGCCGTCGGCATCGCGCACCTGCTGCTGGGCGAGCGTGGCGACATGCCGTAACGAGGGAGCGCCCGCGTCCCGATGCAAGGCGGATAGTCGTCGTGTGAATTCCTCGCGCGCGGACGTGCCATGGGTGGCGTAACTGGCTATGGCGGATGATGCCGGCTTCATGTGTTCCCCCGAAGAGTGTGACGACCGCGTCGTCGTTGACGACTGGATCGGTTGTGTCTCTACAACAGGCTTAGACGACGGCGGGGTTGATTCAGTTCCACCGAAGGGCGGATGTTTTCGCTCCCGCCAGCACTGCGCCCCGAGGGTGCGGAGCTGCGACCAGCCGGTCGCCATCGCGGTACGCCGCTACGAACCTGCACCGTTCTCTGTCCGGTCCGGACGGCATTTGCCTCCGTATGACCTGCGCGGTCGTTGTCTGCGACACGATCCTGCAGTTGCGGTGGCCGTGAGCTGTGCCCTAGCGTTCCGGCCCTCGGCATCGAAGTAGTCGGCCGTGCCACGGCACCCGTCCACCAGACGCGACCCACCTCCCCGCACCGGTCGGTCGATTGTGGATAACCCACGCGCGCCAAGCGCTGTCACACAGCGAACCGAATCCGTATGGAGGTGGGATATCAGGTCGGGTCGGATCCCTGGATGGCGGAGAGCCAGATCGTCGTGGTGGCGGCGACGGTAGCGGCGGCGACGAAAGCGGGCAGGCCGCCGTCGTCGATATAGACCCATAGGAGGGCGGCGATGGGCGCGGCGACGGTTGATTGGGCATCGAGCAGGAGGCGGCGGCGCAGGCGCATGGCCATCGCGGTGTTGGCGACAGCATCCTGGTCGGCGCGGCTGGGGTTATCGATCAGGCGGCCGGGAGGTTCGGCGTCGCGGATCCGGCCGGAGGGGTAGAGGCGTTGCTCGCCGAGATGAATCGTGCGGCCGGTGAGCTTCGCATCGGCTCCGGGGAGGGTGGCCAGCGTCGGGTCGAAATACACTGGAAGCCAGTACGGACGGTCGGTTCCTTCGATTTGTAACCACGACCGGTTGGTCAGGCGGTGCTGTTGCCGGATGCGTGTGACTCGTACGGTCTGCGCTGAGCCGGAACGCCGGAACGGCAGCAGGCCGAATGCCATGACGAGCCGGTATCCCGTGTACGAGATGATGCCGAGCGTGACGGCCGCGATCCCCGCCACCTGATCCAACGTGCCGAACGGCGCCCAAGCGGCACAGACCGCGAGGGCGCCGAGCGTCACCGTGACCGGATAGGCCAGCGGGTGGCCCGATCCAGAACTCACTTCAGGAAGCCGACCTTGGTGTAATCCCGCGAGGCCAGTCCGAAGGCGCCGTAGTTCGCCAGGTCGGTTCGAACGGCGTAGGTGCCCGATGCCTGGTTCAGCGGGACGGAGTAACCCTCTTCGAAGATCATCCGATCGCATTCGTTGGCTAGCTGAATGGCCTTGTCCGGGTCGAGCTCGGAAAGTGTCCGGTCGATCAGCGCGTTGAGTTCGGGGGTACCGATCCGCGCCTTGTTGCCCTGCAGGTTGTTCGGATCGTAGTAGTAGATCTGCCGCAGTCCGCTCAGCGGGAGAACGCTGCCGTTCCAGCTGAATTGGGCCAGATCGAAGTTACCGGGGTCGATGACGTTGGTGAACAGACCGGTGCCGGGCACGGTCTGGATGCTCAGCTTCACTCCGACCCTCGCGAGGTTCTGCTGCACGATCTGCGCGGTCTGCACCCACTGATCCTGCTGGTACATCACGTCGCGGAGTTCGAGCTTGCGACCGTCCTTCTCGCGGACATCGCCGTTGAGTTTCCACCCGAGGGCGTCCAACATGCGGGCCGCCTCGTCCGGGTCGTAGGCGATGGGCGCCGCGTTGTCCTGGTAGCCCTTCTGCCCCGACACGAAGACGTGATTGTTCAGCGGCTTGGGATCGTCGACGACGCCGTGCTGCGAGGCGGTGACCACTCCCTGCCGGTCGATCGCCTTGGAGATGGCGATTCGCAGCTGCGGATCGGCCAGCAGGGAACCGGGTGCTCCGTTGAACGTGATGTGCGACCAGGTCGGCTCGGGCGTGCGCCGGATGACCACGTTCGCGGCATTGCGCGCCGCGCTGATGTTCTCGATGCCGGACATGTAGGCGATATCGAGTTCGTTGTTCTGGATCGCGGGCAGCCAGGCCGAATGGTCGAGCACGCTGAAGGTGACGGAATCGAGCTTCGGCGTATCGCCCCACCACTTGGGATTGCGCCCGAGCACGATGCGATTCTGGCTGCGGTCGATGGAGGTGACCACGAAGGGGCCCGCACTTTGCGGCAGCCCGTTCCTGGCCGCGTTGGTGAAGGCGTCGGGGGTCGCGGTGACCGACTTCGGGTACAGCGGGCTGAACAGCCCTTGCCATTCGCCATATGGTTGATCGAAGGTCACCACGGCTTGCCGGTCATCGGCGCCGCGCTCGACCTTGCCGACCCGTTCGAAACCACCGGTGGCCGAGACGAGGAACGCGTTGTCCTTACCGCTGAGCGCATTCGCCTGAGACCGGAGATCCTCCCAGGTGATCGGCGAGCCATCGGACCAGACGGCCTTCGGATTGATGGTGTACTCCACCTGCTGCGGGCTGTTGCCGGTCAGCTTGATATCGGTGAAGAAGTTGTGGTCGACGCTCAGCTGCCCCGCCGCGTCGCTGACGAAGGCGGCGGGCATCGTCGCTTCGGCGATGTAGAAGACAGTTTCCGTTCCGCCGTCTACGTGCAGATAGTTGAAAGTCTCCGGAAAATTGGAGAGTGCCAGCCGCAGGTTGCCGCCGTCGCGCAGTTCGCTCGGGTCCCTCGGGTTGATGTCGTTGGTGCTGCCGACCGTGCTGGAGCCCGGGGTCACTCCGTTGTCACCGCCACAGCCGGTGACTGCCAGCCCTACGACGACCAGCGATAAGGCCAGCCGGGCACACGCAGAGGTAATCCGCATGGTGATCCTTCCTGCTCGTTGCGTCCTACGGAAACGACCTCACTTCTCGAAGCCCACCCGGAGGTAGTCCGTGGAAGCCAGCCCGAAGGCGCCGAAGTTGGCCAGGCCCGCACGGACCGCTACGTTGCCGGCCGATTGCGCGACGGGCACCGAATGACCCAGCTCGAAGATCATCCGGTCGGCCTTGTTCGCAAGCTCGATCGCCTTCTCGGGGTCGAGTTCGGAGATGGTCTGCTCGATCAGCGCGTTCAGGTCGGGAGACCCGATCCGTCCCTTGTTGCTGAGCGTATTCGCTGGGTCGTAGGCGTAGATCTGGGGCAGCGCGCCGAGCGGGAAAATGCTTCGTTGCCAGCTGAACTGAGCGATGTCGAAGTTGCCCGGGTCGATGACATCGGTGAACAAGCCGTTGCCGGGGAAGGTCTGGATTTCGAGTTTCACCCCGACCCGAGCCAGATTCTGCTGCATGATCTGCGCCATCTGCACCCAGGTGTCCTGCTGGAACATCACATCCCGGATCACCAGCTTCCGCCCGTCCTTCTCGCGAACGTCGCCGTTGAGCTTCCAACCGAGTTCGTCCAGCATGCGGGCCGCCTCGTCGGGGTTGTAGGCGATCACCGCGGAGTTGTCCTGGTAGCCCTTCTGCCCGTCGAGGTAGATGTGGTTGTTCAGCGGCTTGGGATTCTCCACGATCCCGTTCTGCAGCGCCGTGACGACGCCTTGACGGTCGATCGCCTTCGCGATCGCGACGCGCAGGCGGGGATCCGCGAGAATCGACCCCTGCGCTCCGTTGAACGTGATGTGCGAATTGGACGGGCGCGAAGCGCGACGCACGATGATGCCCGGTGAGTTGGTCGCGGACTTGACCTCCTCGATGCCCGAGATATCGATGGCGTCGAGTTCATTGTTCTGCAAGGCGTTCAGACGGGCCGAGTAGTCGAGCACGCTGTAGGTGACGGTGTCGAGTTTCGGCGTCTCGCCCCACCATTTCGGGTTGCGGCTGAGCACGATGCGTTGCTGTGCCCGGTCGACGGAGGTGATCACGAACGGTCCCGCCGACTTGGCGAGCCCGTTGCGGTCACGCTCGTTGAACGCCTGCGGCGTCTCGGTCGATTCCTTCGGCATCAGCTGACTGAACAGGCCCCGCCAATCCGCGTAGTGCTGTCCGAAGGTGGCGATCGCCTGGCGGTCGTCGACGCCGCGCTCCACACCGGCCAGCCTGCTGTAGCCCTGGGTCGCGGAGACCCGGTATTCCGTGTTGCGGCCGCTCAGCGCCTCCGCCTGGGACCGCAGGTCCTCCCAGGTGATCGGGCTGCCGTCGGACCAGACCGCCTTGGGGTTGATGGTGTAGACCACTCGCTGCGGGTTGGTCTCGGTCAGCGCGATGTCGGTGAAGAAATTGTGGTCGATCGACAATTCGCCCGCGGCGTTGGAGGTGATCGGCCCCGGCAATGTCCAGTCGACCACCTCGGAGAGGTCATAGTCGCTGTCGACGTGGTGCGAATTGAACGTGGCGGGGAAACTCGTGATGGCCAGACGCAGGTTGCCGCCGTCGCGCAGTGCGCTCGGCTCCTGGGGATTGATGTCGTTGGTCGAACCCAGCGCGTTGGAACCCGACTTCACCGCGCTGTCGCCCGAGCCGCAGCCGACCAGCAGCGCGAGCGCCGTGCCCACGGTGAGCGCCCGGACGATCACGGTTCGTGTCCGCCGCGGGCGGTTGCGGGTGGGCTGTACTGGTCTCATTTCACGAATCCGATCTCGGTGTAGTCGTAGGACGCCAGCCCGGGGGAGCCGATATTGGCGAGGTCCGCGCGGGCGCCGAAACTGCCGTCGGACTGGGTCAGCGGCAGGGAATGTCCTTCCTCGAACACTTTCCGGTCGACCTCGTTGGCCAGTTCGATCGCCTTCTTCGGATCGAGTTCGGTCAGCGTGCGTTCGATCAGGGCGTTGAGTTCGGGCGAACCGATGCGACCGTAGTTGCCCTGCAGATCGTTCGGGTCGTAGTAGTAGATCTGCCGGATGGAACTCATCGCGAAGGCGTCCCCGGAGAAGATGAACTGTGCGGCGTCGAAATCACCGGGAATGATGACGTCGGTGAAATAACCGGCGCCGGGCTTGGTGTCGATGGTCAGCCGCACGCCGATGCGGGCCAGATTCTGCTGGATGATCTGCGCGATCTGGACCCACAGCGGGTCGTTGTACATCACGTCGCGAATTTCCAGTTTGCGGCCGTCCTTCTCACGGACGTCGCCGTTGAGCTTCCAGCCGAGCGCGTCGAGTTCCCGTGCGGCCTGGTCCGGGTCGTACGCTACCGGCGCCGAATTGTCCTGATACCCGTCTTGTCCCTGGAGGAAGATGTGGTTGTTCAACGGCTTCGGATTCTCGACCAGGCCGTTCTGCGTCGCGGTCGCGATGCCCTGCCGGTCGATGGCCTTCGCGATCGCCACGCGCAGGCGCGCGTCGGCGAGAATGGAGCCGGGCGCGCCGTTGAAGGTGATGTGGCGCCAGCGGTTACCCGGGGCGCGGCGAATGACCAGCCCACTGGTGTTGCGGACCGTCTTGACCTCATCGATCGAGGCGAGCCGGACGAGGTCGAGTTCGTTGTTCTGCAGCGCGCTCGCCCAGGCCGCGTGATCCAGCACGCTGTAGGTGATGGTGTCCAGTTTCGGCGTTTCACCCCACCACTTGGGATTACGGCCGAGCACGATCCGGCCCTGGACGCGGTCGGTGGATTGGACGACGAACGGGCCCGCGCTGGAGCCGAGACGGTCCACGAGTCCCTTGTTGAACGATTCCGGGTCCGCCGTAACGGATTTCGGGAAAAGCGAGGCGTTGCCCGCGAACTGTCCGCGCCATTCCCCATAGGGATGGTTGAAGGTGAGGACCGCCTGCCGGTCGTCCACACCGCGCTCGACCTTGTCGACGAACTCGAAGCCGTTGGTGATCGCGATCAAGAAGCGCTTGTCCCGCCCGCTGAGCGCGTGTGCTTGCGCGGCGATGTCCTCCCAGGTGATCGGCGTTCCGTCGGACCAGACCGCCGCGGGATTGATGGTATAGGTGACCTGTTGCGGATCGGTGCCGGTCAGCGCGACATCGGTGAAGTAGTTCCTGTTCACGGTGAGGTTGCCCGCCGCGTCGACGTCGAACGCGCGCGGCATGAGCGGGCGCTCGATGTCGGCGATCTCGCCGTCGTTCCCGTCATTGGACAGGGTGTTCCAGTTCGCCGGGAAGCTGGTCGTCGCCAGGCGCAGATTGCCGCCCTCGCGCACCTCGTGGCGGTTCTTGGGATTGATGTCGCTGGTGGTGCCGAGCGCGTCGGACAGTCCCGCGGCCGAATCGTCGGTGCCGGTCGCGCAGCCCGCGGCGATCAGCGCGAACGCCGCCAAGCCCGCGGTCCACCGCATTCGGTCCAAACGGATCCGCATCGCGCTCTCCTGACTATCGGCTGACTGCTGGAACCGGCACCGCGTCGATCAGCGCCCTGGTGTACTCGTGCCGAGGATCAGCGAATATCTGCTCCGCCGGGCCGTATTCCACGATCTTGCCGCGATACATGACGGCGACGTCATGGGCCAGATTCCGCACCACCGACAGGTCGTGCGAGACGAACAGGTAGGACAGGCCGCGCTCGGTCTGCAGATCGCGCAACAGGTTGAGCACGCCCGCCTGGATCGAGACGTCCAGCGAGGAGACCGGCTCGTCCAACACCAGCAGCTCAGGGTCCAGTGCGAGTGCGCGGGCGATGCTGATGCGCTGTTTCTGGCCGCCGGAGAAGTCCGCGGGATAGCGGTCGGCATGGTCGGGGCGCAGCCCGACCTGCTCGAGCAGTTGCGGGACCCGGCGGACGATTTCGGCGCGCGGTCGCCCGTCGATGCGCAACGGCTCGGCGATCGCGTCGAAGATCGGCAGGCGCGGGTCCAGCGAGGCGGTGGGGTCCTGGAAGACGATCTGCATCTTCCGGCGAATCTCCCGCTTGCGCGCCTTGCTCAGCGACGCGACATCGTTGCCCATGATCTCGATGGCGCCCGACTGCGGCGGTATCAGATCGAGAATCTGCGTGAGCGTGGTGGATTTGCCGGAGCCGGACTCCCCGACCAGCGCCAAGGTGCGCCCGCCGCGGACCTCGAAGCTGATGCCGTCGACTGCCCTGACCTCCCCCGTGCGGCGGCGCAGCACTACACCCGAGGTGATCGGGAAGACTTTCACCAGATCCGAGACGCGCAGAACCACATCGGACTCCACCTCCGCCACGGCCTCCGGCTCGGCGATCTCGCGGCGGTAGGCCTCGAACAAGTCGTCGGCGCCGACCTCTGCGGTGCGAATGCAGGCGGCGGTATGCCCGGGTTCGACGGCCTCGAGCGGGGGTTCCGCGGCTCTGCATTCGTCGATCGCCACCGGGCAGCGGGGTGCGAACGAGCAGCCGGGCGGCAGGGCGTGCATAGCGGGCGGCGCGCCGACGATCGGGATCAGCGGCTGCCGCGGCGGACCGTCCATGCGCGGAATCGAACCGAGCAGGCCGACGGTGTACGGCATTCGCGGCGCGCTGAACAGGTCCGCCGCGGTGGCGGTCTCGACGATCCTGCCCGCATACATGACGGCGACGCGGTCGGCCAGGGTCGCGGCGATGCCCATGTCGTGGGTGATCATGATGACGCCCGCGCCGGTGATGTCGCGCGCCTTGCGCAGCAGATTCAAGATCTGCTTCTGCACCGTCACGTCCAGCGCGGTGGTGGGCTCGTCGCAGATGATCAGCGCCGGATCGTTCGCGATCGCCATCGCGATGACCACCCGCTGGCGCTGGCCACCGGAGAACTCGTGCGGAAACGCCTTGGCCCGCACCTCCGGATCGGGGATGCCGACCAGGTCGAGCAGTTCCACCGCCCGCTTCGCGGCTTCGCGCCTGCCCATCTTGCCGTGCGCCAGCAGGGCTTCGGCGATTTGATCGCCCACCCGGTACACCGGCGTGAGCGCCGACAACGGGTCCTGGAACACCATGCTGATGGAACTGCCGCGCAGCCTGGACAATTCGCGATCACCGAGCCCGAGCAGTTCGCGTCCGCGGAAGCGGATGGAACCGGTGATCCGCGCCTGCTCCGGCAGCAATCCCATCACCGCCAGCGAGGACACCGACTTCCCCGAACCGGATTCACCGACGATGGCGAGCACCTCGCCGTCGGACACCGTGTAAGTAACGCCGCGGACCGCGTCGATCCGGCCCTCCTCGCTGGGGAAGGACACCCGCAGATCGGTGATCTCCAGCAGCGGCGCGGTCGAGGCCGTCTTCTCGGTTTCTCCTGCGCTCGTCATGCTTTCGCCTTCTTCTTCGACCGAGCCCGCTTCGCGCCGGGATCGAACGCGTCGCGCAGTCCGTCACCGACGAGGTTGGCGCACAGCACGGTGATGATCAGCAGACCACCCGCGAACAGGAACAGCCACGGATAGGTCAACGCTGATTTCGTGCCCGCGGCGATCAGCGAGCCGAGCGACACGTCCGGCGGCTGCACGCCGAAACCGAGGAAGCTCAGCCCCGTTTCGGCCATGATCGCCGAGCCGACGGTGAGGGTGGTGTCGATGATCAGGATCGAGGCGATGTTCGGGATGATGTGACTGAGGATCACCGTGCGGGTTGGCGCCCCCATGTACCGAGCGGCCCGGACGAATTCGCGGTCACGCAGGCTCAATGTCAGGCCGCGCACGATCCTTGCCGAGATCATCCAGCCGAAGCAGGACAACAGCACGATCAGCAGCAGGATGGAACCGCTGCCCTTGGTGCGCGGCGCGAACAGCGCGATGATGATGAAACTCGGGACCACCAGCAGCAGATCGACCAGCCACATGATCGCGCGATCGGTCCAGCCGCCGAGCAATCCGGCCAGCGAACCGGCGGTGGCCGCGATCGTGGTGGACAACAGCGCGACGCACAGGCCGATGACCAGCGATTTCTGCAATCCACGCAGAGTCTGCGCGAGCACGTCCTGACCGATCTGGGTGGTGCCGAACGGATGTTTCGCGCTCGGTGGTTTGAGCAGGGCGGTGTAGTCCAGTTGCTGGTAGTCGTAGGCCAGCAAGGGCGGCAGCGCGAAGCTCGCGACGAACAGCGCGATGAGGATCAAGCCACCCGCGACGGCGGGCTTGTTACGCAGGAAGCGCCGCAAGACCAGCCTGCGCCGTCCGGTCGCGGTGACTTCCGGGGCGCCCTGGACGATGATTTCGGCTTCGGTCATCCCACACGCACCCTCGGGTCGAGAATCGCGTACACGATGTCGGAGAGCAGACCCGACACCAGCACGACCAGGCCGGCGAACGCGGTCACCGTCACCACGACGTACAGGTCCTGCGCGTTGATCGAGTCGACCAGCCACTCCCCGACACCGTGCCAGCCGAAGATCTTCTCGGTGAACGTCGCGCCGGTGATCAGGGCGCCGAGACTGTAGGCGAACAGTGTGGCCATCGGGATCAGCGCCGTGCGCAGGCCGTGCTTGTACAGCGCCTTGCTTCGGGTGAGGCCCTTGGCGCGAGCGGTGCGGATGAAATCGCTCTGCAGCACGTCGAGCATGGCGTTGCGCTGATACCGGCTGTAGCCCGCCATGGCGCCGAGGGCCAGCGCGGTGGTGGGCAGGATCAGGTGCTGGACGCGGTCGAGCAGCTGCGGCCCGAACCCTTCGATCTTGTTCGCCGACGTCTCGCCGGTATAGAGGAAGATCTGCGACCCGGTGAGCGAGTTGATCTCCAGCGCACCGTATTTCAGCAGCGTCGCGAGCAGGAACACCGGTGTGCTCAAGACCAGGAGCGACACCACCGTGGTGAAGTAGTCGCTGAACTTGTACTGCCGGATCGCGCCCGCGGCGCCGATCAGTACGCCCAGCACCGTGCCGACCAGGGAGCCGACGATCAACAGGCGCAGACTCACCGCGACCCGCCGCGGCAGTTCCCGGCTGACCGGCTGACCGGCCAGCGTGGTGCCGAAGTCACCGTGCGGAATACCGGCGAGCCAGGTGATATAGCGCTGCGGGATCGGGTCGTTGAGATGCAACTCCTCGGCCTTGGCGTCGATCACTGCCTGTGGCGGGCGCGGGTTGCGTTGTTCGAGACTGTCCAGCGGCCGGAACGTCAGTGACGCCAGGCTGAACGTCAGGAACGAAGCCAGCAGCAACAGCACGACATAGTTGAGCGCGCGTCGTAGCAGGAAGCCGGTCATCAGTCCTCTGGTCTTTCGGCTGGACGGGCCAGCGTCGGTATTAGTCCCCGATCATAAGGACGTGGTCGGCGGCGCGCGTGCCACACGACATCCGGGCATGTCCGAGGCTCGGCCGGACACCGGCCCGCAGGACCGGACGGGCGTCGTCCGGCAGGATGGAATGGGTGATGCCCCTGCACCTGCCCAAGCCGAAGATGGTCGCCACCGATGTGGACGGCACGCTCATCGATCACGACGAGCGGGTCACCGCGCGGACCAAGGCAGCGGTAGGCGCCCTGATCGCCGACGGTGTGCCGTTCGTCCTGGCCACGGGGCGTCCGCCACGCTGGATCGATCCCGTGGTGCAGGGCCTGGGTTACGCCCCGCTGTGCGTGTGCGGCAACGGTGCGGTGATCTACGACAGCGCCGCCGACCGGGTGCTGGCCAGCATGACACTGGACGTGCCGACGCTCGCCTGGCTCGCCGAGGTCGCCGAGCGGGCGTTGCCGGGCTGCGGTCTGGCGGCCGAACGCGTCGGCGAGCGCGCGCACGACGCGGTGACCCCGCAATTCGTCAGCTCGCCGCAGTACGAGCACGCCTGGCTCAACCCGGACGACACCTCGGTCGCCCGCGAGGAGGTCATCGACGCGCCCGCCATCAAGATGCTGATCCGGCTACCCGGCGCGCGCAGCTCGGACATGCGCACCGTGCTCGCCCCGCTGATCGGTGAGCGAGCCGACATCACCTACTCGACCGAGCACGGGCTCATCGAACTGTCCGCGCCGGGCATCACCAAGGCCGCCGGGCTGGCGGTGGTCGCGCAGCGGCTCGGCGTGGACGAGTCCACCATCGTCGCGTTCGGCGACATGCCCAACGACGTCCCCATGCTCACCATGGCGGGCCACGGCGTCGCGATGCGCAACGCCCACCCCGAGGCCATCGCCGCCGCCGACGAGATCGCCGAATCGAACTCCGACGACGGAGTCGCGCGAATTCTCGAACGCTGGTGGATGTAGCGGTGGTACAAAGCCGGAGCCCCCGCCGTGGCGCGGGCTCCGAATCAGTGTGACCTGCCGAGTGGTTCGCGATCAGTCCTCGGGTGAGGGATATGGGGATGCGGCTTCGGCTGGGTCGGCAACCGCGGGTGCCGGACCGTATGACGGCTCGATGGTGGCCACCTGCTGGGGTTCTGCCGGGGACGGACCGATCGGGGCGCGAGCGCCTGACTCTGTCGGAGCCTGAGTCCCTGCTGCGGGAGCGATCGGCGGAGCGGGCACAGCAGCCGGGGTGTCAGCTCGGAGCGGGGCATTGCCCGGAGCTTGGGCGGCCGGAGCTTGGGCAACACCCTGACCTGGGGCGCTGCCCGGAACCGATGCGGCCGGAGCAGGCGCGTGCGGCGGAATCGGCGCGCTCACCTGCGCCGCGACCGGGTTCCGGTGGGTTTCCTCCCGGTAGGTGTCGTTGTAGGTCTTCCACACCGTCGTGACGATGCCGGTGAGCTGGTTGAGGATCAGCGAGCCGCGTTCGAAGTCGGCGCGCAGGCCGTCCGGGACCGGGTAGGCGTTCTGCAGCGGGAGTCCGAGGATACCCGTGTCGGCGCCGAGTTGCAGGAAGCGGTCCAGGATGGTGCCGAGCACCTCGACGACCTGTCCGTCGGCCGCGGTGTAGACGTAACCGTTGGAGAATTTCGCGTACTGCCGGCCCTCGGCGGCGGGCAGCACGTCCGAGCGGACGGCGCCGAGCGGGCCGTTCGGTCCGCCGGACTGGGACCAGTGCCTGGCGATGATGTTCTCCTGCACCATGTTCAGCAGCTTCGTGGTCAGCGCGGCGAGGTTCGCCACATCGGATTCGCCGGATGCCGGGGGGCGACTGTCCTGGCCGCCGGACGCACCCGGCGTACCGGCGGCGATGTCGCGGATCCGATCCATCAGCGCGTACGCGGCGTCGCCGGGGCAGGTGGTGTTGCCGACGTCGCGGTGCGCGAAGACGACCGGCAACTGGACCGCCTCGCCCTGGGCATACGGGGTGTAGGAGGTGCCCTCGGAGACCATCGTGGTGTTGCCCTTGGGATCGAGTCCGGCGATCTTGGTGCGCCAGCCGACGAAGGCGCCGATCGCCTCGATCGCCGCCTCGCTCGGTTGCTCGGATTCGTAGTTGCCCATCAGCGCGACACCGGAGGTGTTCTCGTTGAACCCACCCGCGTGCGCACCCTGCACCGGGCGGTCCAGGCCGCCGAAGCGCCCCTCGAAGACCTGGCCGTACTTGTCGACCAACGCGTTGTAGCCGATGTCGCACCAGCCCAGCGTTTTCGCGTGATAGGTGTAGATCGCGCGGACGATTCCGGCCGACTCGGACTTGCTGTAGTCGTTGCGGCCCGCTGTGTGGTGCACGGTGACGCCGCCGAGGCCGTCGTCGTAGGTCGGTTCGTCGCAGCGGATCGATTCGTCGGCGCCCCACTGGGCGCGGGTGATCACGCTCGGTCCGCCGCCGGGCAGCGCCGCGGCGACGTTGTGCAGCGAGCCGTCGGCAGCGCCCCGACCGGGATCGATGAGCACGGCGGTCAGGTCCGCGGCCTGGGGGGCCGGGTCGTCGGAACGCGGGGCGGGTTGTCGCCCCGCGTCGTCCGCGCTGGTTGCGGGCTGTGCCACCGGCTGAACCGGGCCTGCCGCAGCCTGCTTTCGAGTGACCAGGACCTGCACCGCGTTCGTCTCGCCGACGTAGAGCGGCTCGGTGCCGTCGGTCACACCCGGGCCGGAGCGGTCGGTGCGGTGGGTGTCGACCGGTTCGGTGTCGTACCAGGGCCCCCACGTGCCGTCGGGCTGCCGAGCCCGGATCGTGGCCGCGGTGTCGGCCAACTGCCGGGCGGTGAGCGCGACCATGCTGAACGGAGTGTCGCTGGAGAGTTCTTTCACCTGTGCCCCCACTTGGCTCATCAGCTCGGGGGTCACGGCGCCGGGAGACAGCGCGGGGGTGTCGGGAGTGGTGCCCGGCTGGAGCCGCTCGGGCTCCGCGATGAAGCGCACACTGCCTTGGGAAATGGGCTGAGCTGGGGAATTCGGGCTCTCCGGCGAACGATTCGGAGTGAATTCCGGGCCGGAGGTTTGGCCGGAATTCGAGCTGGGTAGTCGCACTCCTTCCGTCAGCTCCGCGTCCGGTGGTAGCGGGCCATCCGGAATCGGAATGGACTCGGCGATCGGAAGCATGCGCAGATCGGAAAGATGCAGATCAGGCAGGCTCAACCCGGTGAGTTCGCGCAGCGGCAGCACGATATCGGGCGCCTGGGTGAGCGCGACCTCGGCGAGTTCGGCCGTTACGGCGGCCGGTTCGCTGTTGGTGGTGGTGCGGTAGTCGGTCGATTCGCCGAACGTCAGCGTGCCCAGTGGGGCAGCTACCGCGAGGGTGGTGACAACCGGGAGCACGTAGGAACGTTTCGGTTTGCGGTACCGCACGAGCGTCTCCAATCAGGTCGAACCGGGGATCATGAGTGATTCAGGGTTGCTTCCTGATGTAGCAATGATCACAATAGCCACATTTGTCACATAACTAAACCTCTGGTTGAGGATTATGTGATTGCCTGAATGTAGCTTGTTGATTGCTATCGCATCTACAGAACGTGCCGAAAAGATGGAGATCGACCGTCTGAGGAAACCACGGGAGTGAACGTATGCCTCGTAATTTGAGCACACCGAGAGCAGAACAATGCTGTTAAATGGCATTTTCTCGGAGCGATCGCGCGTCGCGCGACCGCATCGGCGACAGCTGTGCCCTCACTCGCCATCGATCGTGTTGCTAATCGGCTTCGGAATGGTCGCTGGAACACTCTTCGTGCACTCCGGCGGTCCGCTGGACGCTCCATATCGCCCTCTGGCAGGACCTGGGCACGGGCGCGGCATGAGCCAGGTGGGCGCGTTCGAGAACGCGCGAGCGGGGTGGGCAGCCGAACGCATCCTCGAGCACTACTACCCAGGCGCGACGCTCACCACCATCGCGCCCACCGCCGTCCGGGTTCGCCTCATGACGCGGGACGACTCTGCTCTCGACGCCTTCGCGGACACCGGCCTGCGCGTGGCGGGCAGGGAGGTGGCGCCCGGTCAGGTCGCGCACCTGACGCCGCAGCCGGGTGGCCGAGCGAGCGTGGTCGTTACGGCGGGCTGCGACGGTGACGTGCTGTGGCAGGCGGCGACCGACGACCCCTGGATCCGTCCCGTCGACTCCCGGCCGAACCGCCCTGCGGCGGAACATCTCACGCTGTGCGGGGGTTCGGCGTATCGCGGTGCGCTCGGCGTCGCCCTCGAGGACGGGGCGGCCCGCACGATCAACCAGGTGGACGTCGAGGACTATCTACTCGGCGTGGTCCCGGCGGAGGTGCAGCCCAACTGGGCGGACAAGGGCGCGGCGGAGGCCTTGCGCGCCCAGGCGATCGCGGCGCGCTCCTATGCCCTTGCCGAACAGCGCTATCCGTACGCGCAGACCTGTGACACCACTGCTTGCCAGCGGTATCCCGGCACTGCGCAGGAGGATCCGAGGACGGCGGCCGCCGTGTCGGCAACGGCCGGTGCGGTCCTGCTGCGCGACGGCCGGATCCTGCGCACGGAGTACTCCGCCGCGCCCGATGGCGGTAAACCCGCGGACATCCAGACCCTCGAGGTCGGCCCCGCGCCCGGCGAGTCGACCACCACCGCGCCACCCGGGGATCCGCGCAAACAGGTGGCGGTCACCGAGTCGGCGATAGATGCCGAATACCGCCGTATCGGTGGCGCGACCAGCACGATCGGTACGCCGCTCGGGCCGGAGATGATCCTGCCGCGTCGCGCGGGCACCTACCGGCTCTACACCAACGGAGTCATCATCGTGACGCCCACACTGGGCGCGCAGGTCGTGGACTACTCACGCATGTTGCAGGCGGTTCCGGAAGCGGGTGAGCCGTCACGAATCCCGCCCGGGGCGTCGCCTGGCGCTACCGCACCTGGTGTCGTCTCGCCTGGCGCGGCTCAGGCCGGCGCTATCGCCCCTGCTGGTGTGGATCAGCCCGCCACGGCGTCTCGTGGCGCTCAGCCCGGCGCTGTCCCGCCGCCCGGTGCTCAGCCCGGTGCTATCGCACCCGGTGGTGGGTCTATGTCTTCCCCAATCGCACCCCGCGATCCGGCTCGGTCCGATGCCACCGCCCCGGGTGATGGAATCCCGCCTACAGCCACCGCGCCTGGCGGTGCGGCTGAGGCGGACGTTGTCTTGCCTGGCGGTGCGGCTGAGGCGGACGTTGTCTTGCCGGACGGTGCGGCTCAGGCGGACGTTGCGTTGCCCGGCAGTGCGGCTCACCCCGGGGTTGCCTCGCGTGGTGCTAGCGGCGTCGCCCAATCCGGTGCGATCGCACCCGGTGGTGGAACACCGCTTGGTGCCACCTCCGCGCAGGGCGGTGGGGCTTAGCTCGCAAACCCCTCGCGATGATCACTACCGAGGTGTGTCGCCCAGCGGCTCGGCCGACTCGGCAGTAGTCCGACCGGTCGCTGGCGCGAGGTGCCGTCGAGTGCGGCGCGCGGCCCCTGGGGTCGATCACGTGCTCGAGCAGCAGTCGTCGATCAGCGAGCGGCCCTGTTCGGTGAGCGGGAGCCGGACGGCGCTGCGATCTTCCACGGCTCGGCGAATTCCTGCGCGTGTGCGCGGATGTCGCCGCGCTCAACGCGCACCGACGCGCACCGACGCGCACCGACGCGCACCGACGCGCACCGACGTGCGCGGACGTCGCCGCGCTCAACGCGCACCGACGCGGACCGGCGCGGACCGGCGCGCACGGTTTGCGCACGACCAGTCCCTCGGCCTCCAACCTGTGGATTCAGTGGGTGGCGACCGGTTGGCAGCTGACCGGTGGGGGCGGACCACCGGTGGGGTGGGTGGTGAGCGGCCGCACGCGCACCCGCTCCCGTGCCCGGCACGGCGATCGCGCTAAGCGGAACCCTGCTCGGCCGGACAGTCGGTGCCATCGAGGTCCCGGCTCGTTTTGTGCCGTCGCCAGTGCTGGTCGCGCCTGCCGGAGCCTGCGCCGAGCCGGAAAATCCGCTCGGATATCGGGGTTGACCTTGACGTAACGTCAACTTGCAAGCTGGTCATACCGACGAGAGAAGGAGGGAGGACAAGTCGTGGTCACCAAGGAATGGTCCATCCAAGATCTGGCGAAGGCGGCCGGTACCACCAGCCGCACGCTGCGCCACTACGGCCAGCTGGGGCTGCTGCCGCCCAGCCGGATCGGCGCCAACGGATACCGGTACTACGACCAGGCCTCCCTCGTGCGGTTGCAACGCATCCTGCTGCTGCGCGAACTCGGCCTCGGGCTTCCGGTCATCGCCGAAGTCCTTGCCGGAGAGCAGGACACCGCCGCCGCGCTGCGCACGCACCTGGACCTGCTTCGGCAGGAACAGGATCGGATCCGGCGGCTGATCGAGTCGGTGCACACCACGCTGCACAAGACGGAAAGAGGTGAACAACTCGTGGCAGCAGAAGTTTTCGACGGCTTCGACCACACGAAGTACAAAGACGAGGTGATCGAACGCTGGGGCAAGGACGCCTACGAGAGCGGTGACCGCTGGTGGCGCTCGATGTCCGACGCGGACAAGAAGACCTTCCAGCAGACCCATCTCGACATCGCCGCCGACTACGGCCGCGCGCACGCCGATGGGCTCACCCCCGGCAGCGACGAGGTGCAGGCCATCGTCCAGCGCCACTACGACTGGATCGGCATCGGCTGGCAGGGTCGTCCGGTGGTGAAGGAGGCGTTCGTCAACCTGGGCGAGATGTACGTGGCCGATCCGCGTTTCGCGGTCAACTACGACGTGCACGGTGCGGGTACCGCGGAGTTCGTGCGCGACGCGATGAAGGTCTACGCCGAGCAGCGGCTGTAGAACACAACCTTCCGACGGCCGGTACGCACGCACGCGTACCGGCCGTCGTCCGTCCGGTTGTGAACGCCGTCCAAACCACTGTGCGAGGGCGGCTTTCGGGTCGATTTCTGTCGGGAGAGGGCAGTAGGGTTCGATATCGAAGGGGGGTTCGATGAACAATTCGTTTGCTCCGCCCGGGGGACAGGGCAGTGGAGCACCGTCGACTTGGCACGCCGCGTCGGCGGTGATCGCGGCCTGTCTCGGTGCGGGCGGGATCGGTGTCGGTGCATTGCTCGGCATCGGGGAACTCAACGGCCCGGCCAGCGGAATCCCGGACGCCTCCAGGGATTTCGACGCTTGGTGGGCTGCCTCCCGTATTCGTGCGGTGCAGGAAATCTTGCTGGGGGTATCCGCGCTGCTGGCGGTGGTCCTGGTCGCCGGTGCGATCCTCCTGCTGTTCGGCAAGTCTGCTGGGCGGCCCGCGGTGCTGATCGGCTCCGCATGGGGATTCTTCGGCGGCCTGATCACGGCGACCTACGGCGGTGAGTACGGTTTGGCCGCGCGGTCGGCCGCTTCGCCCTTCTACCTGATCGTCGGGGCAGCTCTCTGCACGGTCGCGTTGGGTGCGATCGTGACCAGTCCGCTCGGTCGCCTCACTGCTTCACCCGCACCCCTGCTGCCGCGGCCCGGCCGCTCGTCTGCGGTGCCGCAGTTCGGTCTCCAGCCGCCGGTGCCGCAGTTCGGTCTCGAGCTACCGGTTCCGCAGCCCGGTGCCCAGCCACCGGCGTCCCAATTCGGCCAACACCCGCCCGCACCGCAGTCGCGACCCCCCTACTGACGCGTGGACTGCGCGCTCGGTGCCACTCGGGGCCATGGCGACAGGCCCACTAGGCCAGGTCGTCGCGCCCGAGCGCGTGCATCAGCTGGTCTTCGGTGATCGGGGGAACCGGGAGGGGATGGGCGGCCTCCGCGCGTAAGCCGTCGAGCACCAGGCCGAGGTGGCGGCGCCAGGCTTCGGGGGCGATGTGGCTGGTCGCCTCGACGATTCTGGTGTGCGACCAGGTGATGAAGGCGATGTCCTCCAGTACCCAGTCGTCCCGCAGGACCCCGGCTTCCTGGGCGCGGGTGATGATCCGGCGCATCAAGCCGTGGCCGTATTCCTGCGCCTGCGCGACGGCGCGGCTGGGGGCCACCCGCACGGCGAGTTCGCTGAGCAGACGATCGGCGGCTTGCAAAGCGCAGACCTGCTCGACCAGATAGACGAACGACTCCCAAGGGTCGTCCATGGCCAGCGCGACTTCGGCGATGCGGCCGCCCGCTTCGATACGGTCCTCCACCGCCGCCGCGATGAGGTCGTCGCGGGTGGGGAAGCGGTTGTAGAGGGTGCCGATGGCGACCCCGGCGCGGGCGGCGATCTCCTTCAGCGGTGCGTCGAGGCCGCGTTCCTCGAAGACGGCGCGGGCGGCGGTCACGAGCGCGTCCCGGTTGCGCTGGGCATCGCTGCGTAACGGCTTGTCCACAGGCCGATCCTACAAATCAGCCGTGGCAGATATGTTGAGCATGGGTTCAAGTTAGGTTACCGTCGATATCGAACTTGAACCATGTCTCAACTTAATTCTGGAGTGAAAATGACCAAGACCATCGCGATCTTCGGGTACGGCCCCGGCCTGGGCGTCGGCACCGGCCGCCGATTCGGACGCGACGGGTTCCGTGTGGCCGTCATCGGGCGCGATCCCGAGAAGGCGCGCCGACATGCCGAGGAACTGGCGGCCGAGGGCATCGAGGCCGCCGCCTTCCCTGCGGACGTGACCGTCGCCGCGCAGGTCACGGGCGTGATCGAGAAGATCGAGGCGACTTTCGGGCCGATCGATGTGGCGATGCACGGCGCGGCGGGCAACATGAGCGACCGGCTGCCCTCGACGCTGGCGGTGGACATCTCCTCCCTCGATGCGCCGCTCACGCTCAAGCTGCACTCACCGATTCTGATGACGCGGGCCCTGGCGCCGAAAATGGTGGACAGAGGCGACGGAGCGCTGCTGTTCTCCTCGGGCTCGTCCGAGCATTTCGTGGCGCCCTACCTCGCCAACTTCGGCATCGCGCTGGCCGCGCAGCGGGGCTACCTGCGCCAACTCGAAGTGGAACTGCGCGGCACCGGCGTCTACGTGGGGTTGCTCAACATCGGCGCGCTGATCGAGGGCAGCAGAGCCGCGCAGATCGTCGACGAGCACCCGGAGCTGATTCCCGACGGCCTCGAGATCGTGCGCATCAGCGGCGAAGAACTCGGCGACCACTACTGGCGGCTCTACATCGAGCGGGACAAGGTCGAGCTGGACGTCGGTTTCCCGGCCTGAGGGCTGTTGGGCGCATCCGGACGCGGGACGGCTCCTTGGCACCTCGGATCCATCCAAGGTGCCCGCGGGCACCGAGTCGATCACCGAGGAACGCGGCCCCTCGGTGACTCGCTGCCCAGAAGGGAGTTCTCTTCGTCGCGCACCGGTTCGTGGTGGCCCACCGCCACGGAGCATCGCGAACCGAGCGCGATCGCCGGCCAGGGGAGTAAACAGCCCGGCGGTTGCCCGCGGGGTCCATTCCGGCAAACATCCGGCGAAATCGGGAGGTCGGGGGCGTGAAATCGGGTGCCGCGAACGGTGCCGCTCAGCGCACTTCCTACTCCGCCCGGACGCGGCCGGGACTTCCGATACTCTGGGCTCCCGTGACCGTCGCATCGTCCCCGGGTAACTCCGTCCATTCCGCCTCACAGTTCGATCTGATCGTCGTCGGCTCCGGATTCTTCGGGCTGACCGTTGCCGAACGCGCCGCCACCGTGCTGGGTAAACGGGTTCTGGTGATCGAACGGCGACACCACCTCGGTGGTAACGCGTACTCCGAGCCGGATCCGGAAACCGGGATCGAGATCCACAAGTACGGCGCGCATCTGTTCCACACGTCGAACAAGCGGGTGTGGGACTACGTCACCCAGTTCACCGAGTTCACCGGCTACCAGCACCGCGTCTTCGCGATGCACAAGGGGCAGGCCTACCAGTTCCCGATGGGCCTCGGTCTGGTCTCCCAGTTCTTCGGTCGCTACTTCTCGCCGGAGGAGGCGCGCAAGCTGATCGCCGAGCAAGCCTCGGAGATCGAGACCAAGGACGCGCAGAACCTCGAGGAGAAGGCCATCTCGCTGATCGGCCGACCGCTCTACGAGGCGTTCGTGCGCGACTACACCGCCAAGCAGTGGCAGACCGACCCGAAGGAGCTGCCCGCGGGCAACATCACCCGGCTCCCGGTTCGCTACACCTTCGACAACCGCTACTTCAACGACACCTACGAGGGCCTGCCCCGCGAGGGCTACACGAAGTGGCTGGAGAACATGGCCGCCTCCGAGTTGATCGAGGTGCGGCTGAACACCGACTGGTTCGAGGTGCGCGAGCAGTTGCGCGCCGAGAACCCGGACGCGCCGGTCGTCTACACCGGCCCGCTGGACCGCTACTTCGACTACAGCGAAGGCGAACTAGGCTGGCGCACCATCGATTTCGAGACCGAGGTGCTGCCGGTCGGTGACTTCCAGGGCACTTCGGTGATGAACTACAACGACGCGGACGTGCCCTACACCCGCATCATCGAACCGCGCCACTTCCACCCCGAGCGCGAATACCCCGGCGACAAGACGGTGATCATGCGGGAGTACTCCCGGTTCGCGCAGACCGGTGACGAGCCGTACTACCCGATCAACACCCCGGAGGACCGGTCGAAACTGCTGGCCTACCGGGAGCTGGCCAAGCAGGAGACCGCCGCCGCGAAGGTCGTCTTCGGCGGCCGCCTCGGCACCTACCAGTACCTGGATATGCACATGGCGATCGGCAGCGCGCTGAGCATGTTCGACAACGTGCTGCACCCGCACCTGGCGGACGGTGCGCCGCTGGTCGACCAGGAGGCTTAGGAGACCGATGACCTCCCAATCCATTTTGGAAGACATGACCACCGAGACCCGCGCGAAGTCGCTGCTGCAACGCATCATCCTGCCCCGGCCGGGTGAGCCGCTGGACGTGCGCACGCTCTATGTCGAGGAGTCGCAGACCAACGCCAGGCGCGCGCACGCGACCACCCGCACGTCGCTGTCGATCGGCGCGGAGTCCGAGGTCTCGTTCTGCACCTACTTCAACGCGCTGCCCGCGAGCTACTGGCGGCGCTGGAGCATCCTGTCGTCGGTGGTGCTGCGGCTGGAACTGGCCGGGCACGGCCGGGTGGACGTGTACCGCTCCAAGGCCGACGGCTCCCGAATCCACGTGCAGGGCAGTGAGTTCGCGGTGGCGACCGGCGCCGACTCGGTGGTCGTCGAGTTCGAGACCGATCTGGCCCCGTTCGAGGACGGCGGCTGGATCTGGTTCGACATCACCACCGACACGGCGGTCACGCTGCTGTCCGGCGGCTGGTACGCGCCGATCGAGGCGCCCGGCGAGGGCAGCATCGCGGTCGGCATGCCCACCTTCAACCGGCCCACCGACGCGGTGAAGACCCTCGCCGCCCTCGGCTCGGATCCGCTGGTGCTGGAGAAGATCGCGGCCGTCATCATCCCGGACCAGGGCACCAGGAAGGTCGTCGACGAGCCCGGTTTCGCGGAATCCGCGGCGGCGCTCGGGAATCGCCTGTCCATTCACGACCAGCCCAACCTCGGCGGCTCCGGCGGATACAGCCGGGTCATGTACGAGGCGCTGAAGACCACCGACGCCGAGTACATCGTCTACATGGACGACGACATCGAGATCGAGCCGGACTCGATCCTGCGCGCGCTGGCCTTCGCCCGCTTCGCCAAGTCACCCATGCTGGTCGGCGGCCAGATGCTCAACCTGCAGGAGCGCTCACACCTGCACACGATGGGCGAGGTGGTCGACCGCGGCATCTTCATGTGGACCGCGGCGCCGAACGTCGAGTACGACCACGATTTCTCGAAGTATCCGCTCAAGGACCGGGACAATTCGAAGCTGCTGCACCGGCGCATCGACGTCGACTTCAACGGCTGGTGGACCTGCGTCATCCCGCGCGAAGTCGCCGAGAAGATCGGTCAGCCGCTTCCGCTGTTCCTCAAGTGGGACGACGTCGAATACGGGCTGCGCGCCCGCGTCGCGGGCCACCCCACCGTCACCCTGCCCGGCGCGGCGGTGTGGCATATGGCCTGGAGCGACAAGGACGACGCCATCGACTGGCAGGCGTACTTCCACCTGCGCAATCGTCTGGTGGTCGCCTCGCTGCACCTGCCGGGCAACGGGCGGGCCATGGTCGTCGATACGATCAAGGCCACTCTGAAACACCTGCTCTGCCTGGAGTACTCGACGGTCGCGATCCAGAACCTCGCCATCCGCGACTTCCTGGCAGGCCCCGAGCGGCTGTTCCAGCTGCTGCCCAGTGCGCTGGGCGCGGTGCACGAGCTGCGCAAGCAGTACCCGGACGCGGTGATCCTGCCCTCGTCCACCGAACTGCCGCTGGCCAGCCACATCGGTGTAGGGGCGGTGGGCGAGCCGGCCAACCCGATCGCCAAGGTGGTCCGCCTGGCCAAGGGCCTGGTGCACAACTTCCGTCCCGCGCACTCCGAACACCACGAGACCCCGCAGCTGAACGTGCCGACGCTGGACGCGCGCTGGTTCCTGCTCTCGCAGGTCGACGGCGTCACCGTCACCACGGCCGACGGCCGCGGCGTCGTCTACCGCAAGCGCGATCCGCGCCAGGCGCTCGGCCTGTTCAAGGAGGCCCTGCGCCTGCGCAAGGAGCTGGCCGCCCGCTTCCCGGAGATGCAGCAGCGTTACCGCGCCGCCCACCCGCAGCTGACCAGCACCGCGGCCTGGGAGAAGGTCTTCGGGATCGACACGAAGGACGGACAGCAGTGAGTCTCGGAGCGAGCGCCGCCGACGACGCGGCCGTGCAGCCGCCGTTGCACAGCGCCAACAGGCACGGCGGCCCGGTGTCCGCGCGACCGGCCAGGGCCGAGCAGGCGCCGCCGGAAGTCGCGATCATCAATGCCGTGCAGGCCACCCTCGGCAGCAAGCCGGCCGTGGTGTCCGCGGCCCGCAGCATGTCGCACTTCGGCGAGCACGCGCTCGGCTGGGTCGGCATCGCCGCCGCGGGATGGCTGGTCGACAAACCGCGGCGCAGACAGTGGGCTGGGGTCGCGGTCGGCGCGGTCGGCGCGCACGCGGCCTCGATCGTCATCAAGCGCGTTGTCCGCCGACCGCGCCCGAACGATCCGTCGGTGCAGGTCAACGTGGGGACGCCGAGCAAGTTGAGCTTCCCGTCCTCGCACGCGACCTCCACGACGGCGGCGGCCGTGTTGCTCGGCAGATTGACCGGGCTACCCTTGCCTGCGGTGCTCGTCCCCCCGATGCTGCTTTCCCGGGTGGTCCTCGGGGTGCACTACCCCTCCGACGTGCTCGCCGGTTCCGCGCTCGGCGCCGCGTCCGCCGCCGCCCTGCTCGCCGCCGAAAAGAGACTCGACAGTGACCGCACAAGAAAGAGCCTTGGTTGACATGAGTGAAGAGCCGACCGGCGCCGACCTCGCCGAGGCGGTGGTCAAGGGCCCGCCCAAGACGCTGGCCGGCGGTCTGTTCAAGGCAGTCCGTCCGCGGCAGTGGGTCAAGAACGTCCTGGTGCTCGCCGCACCGCTGGCCGCGGGGACGGCCACCGATGTGGACGTGCTCGCGCATGTCGGCATCGCGTTCGTGGTGTTCTGCATGGCGGCCTCGGGCATCTACCTGGTGAACGACGCGCTGGACGTGGAGGCAGACCGGGCGCACCCGACCAAGCGGTTCCGGCCGATCGCCGCGGGCATCGTCCCGGTGAACCTGGCCTATCTGCTGTCGGCCATGCTGCTGGCCGGGTCGATCGCGGGATCGTTCCTCGCCTCCTGGAATCTGGCCGTGGTGATGGCGGTCTACATCGGCATCCAGCTGGCCTACTGCTTCGGCCTCAAGCATCAGGCCGTGCTGGACATCTGCATCGTTTCGTCCGGGTTCCTGCTGCGCGCGGTGGCCGGTGGCGCGGCGGCCGACATCGCACTGTCGCAGTGGTTCCTGTTGATCATGGCCTTCGGCTCGCTGTTCATGGCCGCGGGCAAGCGCTACGCGGAACTGCAGATCGCGCTGGGCACCGGCGCCAAGATCCGCAAGTCGCTGGAGTACTACACGCCCACCTACCTGCGCTTCATCTGGACGCTGGCCGCGACGGCGGTCGTGGTGTTCTACGGACTGTGGGCGTTCCAGCAGGACGGCATCAAAGACACCAACTGGTTCGCGATCTCGATGATCCCGTTTACCATCGCAATCCTGCGTTACGCGGTCGACGTCGATGGTGGCGAGGCCGGGGAGCCGGAAGAGATCGCGCTGGGGGACCGCATCCTGCAGTTCCTCGCAATCGCCTGGATCGGAGCGGTAGGTGTCGCTGTCTATCTCACCTGACGAGATGCTGGTAGCGGAGCGAACGGAACACGCGGCGGAGCGGCAAGCCGATGAGCAGACCCGCTCCGCGTCGCGGTTCACGCGCCTATCCGAAGCCACGTTCGTCGGTGGGATCGCGCTCACCGTTGTTCTTTTCGCGGTCGGAGGCTGGCAGCGACGGTGGATCGCCGACGACGGCCTCATCGTGCTGCGCACCGTCCGCAACCTGCTGGCAGGCAACGGCCCCGTCTTCAACGAGGGCGAACGCGTCGAAACCAACACCAGCACCGCGTGGACCTACCTGGTCTGGTTCTTCAGCTGGCTGACCCAGGCGCGGCTCGAGTACGTGGTGCTCGGTGTCGCGCTCACGGTGTCGCTGGCCGCGGTCGTGTTCGCCATGCTCGGATCGGCGCGGCTGTGGGGTGGCGCGGGCACCGGGCTGCTGCTGCCCGCGGGCGTACTGGTCTACATCGCACTGCCCCCGGCCCGCGACTACGTCACCTCCGGCCTGGAAAGCGGCTTGGTGATCTGCTGGATCGGCCTGCTGTGGTGGCAGCTGATGCGCTGGAGCCAGGCGAAGTCGGTGCGTCTGCCCGGCCTGCTCGGACTGGTCTTCCTCGCCGGGCTCGCCCCGCTGATCCGTCCCGAGATGACCCTGGTCGGCGCGCTGGCGCTGTTGATGATCTTCTTCGCCCCCATGCCGGAGAGCAAGCTGCGGCCGATCGTGTTGCGCGCGGTGATCGTCGCGGTGGCCGGGCTGGTTCCGCTGGGTTACCAGATCTGGCGGATGGGCTACTACGGTCTGCCCTACCCCAACACCGCCGTCGCCAAGGACGCGGGCGGAGCCAAGTGGGGGCAGGGCTTCACCTACCTCTGGGACCTCGTCGGTCCGTACTTCCTGTGGGCGCCGCTGCTGGTGCTGCTGCTCGCCGGTGTGCTCGCCGCGCGCACACGGACCGCCGACGCCGGTTCGGCGGACGCGGGCGGTTGGTCGATCCAGCGGGTCCGGCAGTGGCTGCGCTCCCCGGGAGCGGTGGTCACCGCGGTCCTCGTCAGCGGTTTCCTGCTGACCCTGTACGCGCTGCGAGTCGGCGGCGACTTCATGCACGGCCGGATGCTGCTGCCGCAGCTGTTCCTGTTGCTGCTCCCGGTCGCGGTCATCCCGATCCGCGCGCCCCGGGGCGGGGTGCGCGCGGCGACCGCCGCCGATTGGTCCTTCGCGGTGATCGCCGTGGCATTCGTCGGCGTCGCGGGCTGGGCGCTGTTCGCCGCCAACACCACCGCGATCAAGACCGGCACCAAGATCACCTCCACCGGCATCGTCGACGAGCGCGTCTACTACGTGCTCAACACCGGGCACGACCACCCGATACTGGCCGAGGACTACCTGGACTATCCGCGTATCCGCGCCATGGTCGACGACATCACCGCGACCCCGAACGGCGGCCTGCTGCTGAACTCGCCCTCGTTCATGTTCTGGTATGTCGCTCCGCCGCCGCAGCCCATTCCGGACGGCGGCGCCGGGCACACGGTCTACTTCCTGAACCTCGGGATGACCAGCATGAACGTCCCCTTGGACGTGCGTGTGATCGATCCGATGGGCCTGGCCTACCCGCTGGCGGCGCACACCGACCGCCTCACCGACGGCCGGATCGGGCACGACAAGAGCCTGTACCCGGACTGGGTCATCGTGGACGCGGGCATGGTGGACAGGAAACCGTGGATGCCCTGGTATCTGGACGAGAAGTGGGTGACCCAGGCACGGACCGCGATGTCCTGCCCGGACACCCAGGCACTGCTGATCTCCTCGCGCGACCCGCTCACCTTCGAGCGGTTCCGGCACAACCTGCGTAACTCGCTGCGTTTCGCGAAGTACCGCATCGATCGAGTGCCGAAGTACGAGATCCAGCGGTGCGGACTGGCCGATCCGTTCCCGCAACCGGTCGCGCCGCGCTGAATCCGTGGCACGCACCGGGCTCGGTCATGCACGCCGACCAGGGCCTTGTGCGAGTCCGATAAAGTGGCGTACGCCGCTTTATCTCTTTTTGGTAACGCCACCGTGTCGATACCGATATACGCTACGACCGTATGCCCGGCCGTGGCGTCCATCGGTTGAGGGCATCGGCGGGTTACCGTGTGGACGGCTTGCCGCTGTCGCTGTGAAACGAAAGGTTCAAACTGATGCGAGGCGTGATCGGGCGTCGTCTTAATACTCGAAGAGCAGGGTCCTGGCTCAAGCGGTCCGTGCTGGTGTCATTGGCGGTTCTGCTACCGCTCGGGGTGTCGGTGGCAGGCCCTGCCGCCCCGGCGTCCGCCGCGTTCAACCCGGACGGTTTCGACTTCTGGGTCGATTCGGAGATGGGGCCGATCAAGTCGCGCGTCTTCCGCGCCGCCGACGGCAACACCGGGCGCGTGGTCTACGCGCTGGACGGTATGCGGGCGCGCACCGACCTGAGCGGCTGGGAGATCGATACCGAGGTCGTTCGCGAGCTGACCAAGTGGAACATCAACGTGGTCATGCCGGTCGGCGGACCGTCCAGCTTCTACGCGGACTGGAACGGTCCGAGCGATTTCTTCGGCCTGGGCAGCGCGGGGTCGTCGTCCACCGGTTCGGCGAACTCCGGCTCCGGCCTGCTGACCGGTTCCGCGGGCGGACCGGGCAAGACCAGCACCTACAAGTGGGAAACCTTCCTCACCAACAACCTGCGCTGGGCGCTGCGCGACCGGCTCGGCTTCAACCCGAACGGCAACGGCGTGTTCGGCCTGTCCATGGGCGGCAGCGCCGCGCTCACTCTGGCGGCCTACCACCCCGACCAGTTCCGTTACGCCGGTTCGTACTCCGGCTATCTGAACATCTCCGCGCCGGGCATGCGTGAGGCGCTGCGCGTGGCGATGCTGGACGCGGGCGGCTACAACATCGACGCGATGGCACCGCCGTGGGGCCCGCAGTGGCTGCGGATGGACCCGTTCGTGTTCGCGCCGCGCCTGAAGGCGAACAACACCCGCCTGTGGGTCTCCGCCGGTAGCGGTCTGCCGAGTGGGGCCGACGGTTTGAGCTTCAACACCGTCAACGCGATGGGGCTGGAAGCGCTGGCCTTGGCCAACACCCGCGCGTTCCAGGTCCGCATGCTCACCCTGGGCGCGAACAACGTCACCTACGACTTCCCGGCCGTCGGTGTGCACAACTGGAACTACTGGGCCGACGAGGTCTACCGGATGATCCCCGACCTGTCCGCCAACATCGGGTAGCTCGGCAATCCCGACGAAAAGACCGCTCCGCGCCAACGGCACGGAGCGGTCTTTTCGTCGTTTACCGGATCGTCCGGGGGTAATTCGGCAACGAATACGAAGAAAACGGGCTTCGGTAGTTGTGGTCTGGATCACCATCCAGCAACATGAAGGCATTCGTTCCCGATTGATACTCCAACGACATGCACCGAGTTCGATTCGTCCATTTCTCGGTGGACGTTGCGACCCGGTGGCCGATGAAGGCTCGGTATTGATCGCTGGAAGTTTGCTAGACGAGGCCGCTCGAGGGAAAGGTCGAATGTGATGCGTAGTGCGCGCGGGAAGCGCGGGCCCGAGGGGTCTCGAACATCCGGTTCGTGGTTGCGACGGTCCGCCCTCGGCGTCGCCGTAGCGCTGCTGTTGCCGCTCGGCACAACCATCGCGGGCACCGGCGCCACGGCATCGGCGGCCTTCGACCCCGCGGCCTTCGACTTCTGGGTCGATTCCGGCATGGGCCCGATCAAGACCCGGATCCTACGGGCGGCGGACGGCAACACCAATCGCGTCGTCTACGTGCTCGACGGCATGCGGGCGCCGGAATCGCTGAACGGCTGGGAAATCGAGACGAACATCCCCCAAGTCCTGGCGAGCCAGAACATCAACGTGGTCATGCCGGTCGGCGGCATGTCGAGCTTCTACGCCGACTGGATCGCGCCGAGCGAGTTCCTGGGCATCCCGGCGGGTAGCGGCTCGAGCACCGGTTCCGGCGGGCTGGACGGGTTCGCCGGCGGGCCGGGCAAGAGCTACCGCTACCAGTGGGAGACCTTCCTGACCAACAACCTGCGCTGGGCGCTGCGCGACCGGCTCGGGTTCAACCCGAATCGCAACGGCGCCTTCGGGTTGTCGATGGGCGGCAGCGCGGCGCTGACCATGGCCGCCTACCACCCGGACCAGTTCAGCTTCGCCGGCTCGTTCTCCGGGTACCTGAACAACTCGGCGCCGGGCATGCGCGAAGCGATCCGCGCCGCCATGCTGGACGCGGGCGGCTACAACGTCGACTCGATGGCCCCGCCGTGGAGTCCGCAGTGGCTGCGGATGGACCCGTTCGTGTTCGCCCCCAACCTGGTCCGCAACGGCACCCGCCTGTGGATCGCCGCGGCCAGTGGCCTGCCCTCGGCCACCGACCCGCCCAGCTTCAGCACCCTCAACGGCATGGGTCTGGAGAGCCTGGCACTGGCGAACACCCGCGCGTTCCAGATCCGGATGGCGACGCTCGGTGGCGGCAACGCCGTGTACTCCTTCCCGCCGTTCGGTATTCATGCCTGGAACAACTGGTCCGACGAGGCCATGCGAATGATTCCGGATATGTCGGCGAACATCGGGTGAGTTGGATTTCCAGCGCCTGCGGCGCTGGATGTTCGCGGCCCCCTTTTCGGCTCGCGCCAGAGCGGACGAGACTCGCCCCTGCGGCGCATGCGCTTCGTCCGCTCCGGCGCGAGCCGGGCCGCCAACGGCGCTCGTATGACTCGCAGCCCGGGGAGGTCGAGTGAGTGGGGATCTCGCGCTTGTGATGCACCCGTAGTTCGGGAACATTTGTTCGCGTTTGTGCAGTCGTGTTGCTTCTCGGTGAGTGGGGTGCCGTAGGGGTGAGCCCTAGGGGGTATGGGGGGTCTGGGCAGCCGAAGTCGGGGGTAGGGGGTTGGGCAGAGTAGGGGGGTTTCAGGGGCGGGTGGGGAGGGCGCAACTGCCCTAGTTTCGTTTGCTGAGAAATCGCTGTTGTAGGATCTCCAGAGCTGGAACTGTTTGCTCGCGATCATTCTCGCGGCTATCACGGCAGATCTCGGGGCCGATCACATCTCGGTCAACGGTCCTGCCGGGTCTTCGCGTCGTCGACCGGGATGCGCGGTGCGCCGGTTCGGGGGCGAGCCGGCCGCCGGGATCGCGAAGATCTCGGGTCGGTGACAGTTCCCGCCAGGAGCGCGAATATCTTGCGATCCAAGACGACATCACCGCGAGAACGCGATAAGGTCACCGCATCATTACCTTGCGCAAACGGACGGATTTCGGCCAGTGGAAAGACCTCGGATCTTGCTAAAGCCAGGACCGTCGAATATCGTCCAGCGAGCGCAAGTGTGACCAGATCGTTGTAGCGCCGTCACGGGGATCGGATTGTCGGGACCATGTCCGTGACGCGCGTCTCGTTGGCAACACGGGTGCCGCTTCGCCCTTCGGGTGGCGAGGTGGCACCACAACAGCAGAAAGAGAGCAGGATTCATGCGTTTCGGCAGGGCGGCCGCGCCGAAGAGAACAGAGTCGGGACGACGAGGCGCGCCTCGCGGTTGGCGTAATCGAATTCTGGCTGTCGGTGCCGCCGCATTGGCGCTACCGATCGCCGCGGGCCTGGCGACCCCGACGCTCGCCACCGCGGCGCCGTCGGCGCACGCGCCGGTGTTGCGAGCGCCCGCGGGTGGCTTCGAGGACCTGATGGTCCCGTCCAGCATGGGCCCGATCAAGGTCCAGGTCCAGTGGGCCGCGCGCGGCGGTAACGCGGCGCTCTACCTGCTGGACGGCCTGCGTGCCCGCGACGACCGCAACGCGTGGTCGTTCGAGACCAACGCGCTGCAGCAGTTCGGCAACGACAACATCACCCTGGTGATGCCGGTCGGCGGCCAGTCCAGCTTCTACACGGACTGGTACGCGCCGTCGAACCTCAACGGCCAGAAGACCACCTACAAGTGGGAGACCTTCCTCACCAAGGAGCTCCCGGCCTTCCTGGAGGGCTACGGCGTCTCGCGCACCAACAACGCGGTCGTCGGCCTGTCCATGGGCGGTAGCGCTGCGCTGGCTCTCGCGGCCTACCACCGCGACCAGTTCAAGTTCGCCGCCTCCTACTCGGGCTACCTGAACATCTCCGCGCCGGGCATGCGCGAGGCGATCCGCGTCGCGATGCTGGACGCGGGCCGCTTCAACGTCGACTCGATGGCCGCGCCGTGGAGCCCGCAGTGGCTGCGGATGGACCCGTTCGTGTTCGCGCCGCAGCTGAAGGGCCTGCCGATGTACATCTCGGCCGCCAGCGGTCTGCCGGGTCAGTTCGACCAGCCGAACTCGGCGGTCGGCGTGTTCAACACCGGTAACGCGATGGCTCTGGAAGCCCTCTCGCTGGTCAACACCCGCGCGTTCCAGGCTCGCCTGAGCTCGCTGGGTATCCCGGCCCGGTTCGACTTCCCGGCCGCGGGCACCCACTCCTGGAAGTACTGGGAGGGCCAGCTGTTCGCCTCCCGCAACATGATCCTGGACGCCACCGGCGCCTGGTGATCTGATCCACCTTCTCGCAGTCAGGCCGCACCGTTTCGGTGCGGCCTGAATTGCGTTCGGGGCCAGTGCTGATCGCGGGGCAGCGAACATAGTTTGCTAGGCAGCGCGTGTCTCCCGTAAACGTCGCTATAACGGGAGTACAAAGCTTCTGTGGCAGGGATTACGCGCGGTAGCTGTGGCATACGCGGGCGTCTCGTCGCTCGTTCGGCACGCGAGCGGCTGATGCTGCTCGCCACCGCACTGGTGGTCCCCCTAGCCGCGGGCACGTCCGTGGAGGCACCCGCGGCTGCGGAACCCACGGTGGCCGTGGCCGCGCCCGTGCTGGAGAAGGTCCAGTGGCTCAGCGACCGTCGCGTCGCGCTGTGGGTGACCTCGCCGTCCATGGGTGCGCCGATCCAGGTGCAGTTGCTGCTGGCCAGGGACTGGAACGCCCGCCCGGAGGCCCGGTTCCCCGTCCTGTACCTGCTCGACGGCCTGCGCGCGACCGACGACGAGAACGGTTGGACGAAGGAGGCGGGAGCGGTCGATTTCTTCGCCGACAAGAACGTCACCGTCGTGCTGCCCATCGGCGGGCAGTCCAGCTTCTACACCGATTGGCTGGAGCCGGACAACGGCCGCACCTACAAGTGGGAAACCTTCCTGACCAAGGAGCTTCCGCCGCTGCTGGAGAGCCATTGGCGGGCGACGAGCGTGCGGGGCATGGAAGGGCTGTCGATGGGCGGCACCGCCGCGATGCTCCTGGCCGCCCGCAACCCCGGCTTCGTGCGGCACGCCGCCTCGTACTCCGGCTTCTTGACCACCACGACGCTGGGCATGCCCCAGGCCATCGAGTTCGCGATGCGCGACGCGGGCGGGTTCGACTCCGCCGCCATGTGGGGTCCGCAGACCGGACCGGAGTGGGAGGCGCACGACCCGTACATGCTGGCCGACAAGCTGCGGGGCGTCAGCCTCTACATCTCCAGCGGCAGCGGCGCGATCGGCCCCTTCGACCAGGCCCTCGGCATACCCGGGGTGAGCACGAATATCGCGGGCATGGGTTTGGAGATCCTCGCGCGGCTCACCTCGCAGAACTTCGTGACCAAGCTGTCCAAGCTGGCCATCCCGGCGCAGGTGAACTATCGCCCGTCCGGCACCCACTCCTGGCCGTACTGGGACTTCGAGATGCGCCAGTCCTGGGCCCAGGCCGCCTCCGCGCTGGGCGTCGACCAGGGCAAGCCCGACTGCCAGCCGGGCGGTGCGATCGGCCCGGTGGCCGCCGCGGCGGGCTGGCTGCGCCAATGCCTCACCGGGGAGTACGCGGTGGCGGGAGGCACCGCTCAGGACTTCGCGGGCGGCCGGGTATTCCACACGCCGGGCAGCGGCGCGTATCCGGTCGGTGGTCTGTTCGGTGCGGGTTACCAGGCGGCAGGGGGACCCACCGGACCGCTCGGCCTGCCGACCGGCGAGGAGCGCGCGCTGGACGATGGTCGCGGCAAGTACCAGTCCTTCCAGAACGGCTCGCTGTACTGGACGCCGCAGACCGGCGCCCAGGTGGTCCGCGGCGCCATCCTGGAGGAATGGGGCAAGCAGGGGTTCGAACGCGGCCCCGCCGGTTATCCGGTCGCGCCGGAGATCAAGACACCGAGCCGCGACGGCGTCGTGCAAGCCTTCGAGAACGGCCCGTTCTACTACAGCGGAGCCACCGGCGTGCATCGTGTCCAGGGTCTGATCCTCGGCAAGTACGCCCAGCTCGGCTTCGAGAACAGTCCGCTCGGCTTCCCGGTCGACGAGGAACAGGCGCTGAAGGAACTGGGCCGGTTCAGCCGATTCGAAGGCGGCAACATCTACTGGAGCCCCGTCTCCGGCGCCTGGGCGGTGCGCAACGGCCCGGTGCTGGACGCCTGGCGCGAGACCGGCTACGAGAACGGCAAACTCGGCTACCCCACCGGCGACGAGTTCCCCATCTCGGACGGCATGCAGCAGAACTTCCAAGGCGGCTTCATCACGGTGCGCGACGGCAAACCGGAAGTCCACAGCCTCTGAGACGCTCGGATCGTCCGACTCCCGACGGCACCGGCCGAAGGCGCGGCGAAGCCGACCCAGCTAGCCTGGTGGGCGACCCGACCCCCGCTCAGCGACAGATCGAGGACAAGAATTCATGCATCGGACCCGTGGAAAGGTATTCGGCGTAGTCGTGGCGCTCGCCGCGACCGGCCTGCTCGCCGCGTGCGGCGACAATGATTCGACCGCGACGAGCACTCCGTCGACGCCTGCCCGCACCACGACGGCGACGACGACGTCGCCGGCCGCATCGACGCCCGCCGACACCGGTCAGCCCGCTCCCGCGCCGGAGCAGTCCACGACGACGGTGGCCCCCGAGCGTCCGCAGCCGGTACCGACCGAAGCCGTCCCGCCCGCGGACACCTCGAAGCTCACCGACAAGGACAAGCGGTTCCTGGACGAGCTGGCCAAGCAGGGTGTCACCCCGTCCACCCCGGACATCGCGCTGAGCATCGGCGCGTACGTCTGCCAGGGCACCGCCGCCGGTGCGTCCGATCAGGATCTGATGACCTTCGTCAACGCCATGGCAGGTTCCGATCCGTCCTTCGACCCGGCCAAGATGCCGGTGGAGAAGGCCGGGCAGATCTACATCACCACCGCTCGCGCCACGTACTGCCAGTGAGTTCGCGTTCCCGTTCGACCTCCCGCCGGTTCAGGCCGGCGGGATGTCTGGTCGTGATCGGCGTAGTGCTGCTGATCGTCCTGGTGGTCCTGCTGCTGTGGTATCTGCTGGCGGGGCGTCTGCGCCCGCCCGGCCCCGGCCCGAAGCCGCCGGAGCGGCCGACTTCGCAGCCGGCCAGCTGTCCCGACGTGCAGATGATCTCGGTGCCCGGCACCTGGGAGTCGAACAGCTTCGACGATCCGCACAATCCCACCGCGAACCCGGTGTCGCTGATGCTCAACGTCTCCGGTCCGATCGCCCAGCGGTTCCCCAGCGAGCGGGTGGACGTGTACACCGTTCCCTACGTCGCGCAGTTCTCCAATCCGATCGCGATCCCGCCGGACGGCCAGCAGTCCTACAACAACAGCCGGTCCGAGGGCACGGCGCGGATGGTCGACGCCATGGCCGCACGGCATCAGGAGTGCCCGTTGACCACCTACGTGCTCGCCGGGTTCTCCCAAGGTGCGGTGATCGTGGGTGACGTCGCCGCGCGGATCGGCGCGGGCGACGGCCCGGTGCCCGCCGATCTGGTGCTCGGCGTGACGTTGATCGCCGACGGACGCCGCACCGGCGAGAGCGGCCCGGGTCAGGCGATCCAGATCGGCACACCGGTGCCCGGCGTGGGTGCCGAAGTCGCGTTGAAGGGGTTGAACGTGCCCGGCATCACGATGACGGGTCCGCGTCAAGGGGGCTTCGGCGCGCTGGCCGACCGCACCTACACCATGTGCGCGCCCGGGGATCTGATCTGCGATGCGCCACGGGAGGCACTGAGTCCGTGGAACGTCCTCGGCAGCGTGAACACGCTGGTCCGGGCGGCGGGCAACCCGGTGCACACCCTCTACAACAGTTACGTCGTCGACGGCGACGGCACCACCGCGACGCAGTGGACCACCAACTGGGCGGCGGGCCTCATCGAGGCAGCGCCGCATCCGGCCCATTCGTGAGAATTCACAGCCCGTGAGATACCCCGCACCCCCTTGGCGTGACAAGCGCAACTCGAGTTGGGTAGCACGCTGTAAAGTGCGCTGGTGATCGCGACGCCGGGCACCACCGCAGCGCAGACCCCGGGCGGGCGTCGCGCCCGTATTTTCCTTACAGCCAGGAGCATGAGTTCATGACAGAAGCCGCCGCACCGGCCACCACGGCGAGCCGTGACGCGGATGCTGCGTTGTCCGCGCTGGGCACTCCGTTGCGTCCGTTCCGCTTCGCGGCGGCCGGCGAGGGAAACAAGCAGGAGGGCGGTGCGCGCAAGTTCGTGCAGACCGCTCAGCAGGCCGAGGAATACGGCTTCGACACCTTCGTGGTGCCCGATCACCTCGGTGAGCAGATCGGGCCGATCGCCGCGCTCGGCGCGCTGACCCAGGCCACCGAGAAGATCCGGCTCGGCACCTCGGTGCTGGCGAACGGTTTCCGCCACCCCGTCGTGCTGGCCAAGGACCTGGCGACCATCGACGTGCTGTCCAAGGGCCGACTCGAGGTCGGCCTCGGCGCGGGCTGGATCAAGGAGGAGTTCGACAACGCGGGCATCGCCTACGAATCGCCCGGTGTCCGGCTGGAGAAGCTGGACGAGGCGCTGACCATTCTCGACGTGCTGCTGCGCGGCCAGGAGTGCACCTTCGAGGGCAAGCACTACCAGGTCCGGGGCATCAAAGGCACCCCGAGGCCGCGGCAGGGCCCGCGCCCGCCGATCTGCACCGGCGGTGGCGGTCCGAAGATGCTGCGCCTGGCCGCCAAGCACGCCGACATCATCTCCGTCGTTCCGGTGACCACCAAGAACGGCAAGGGCCTGCTCTCCGGCATCACCATCGAGAAGGCCGTGGAAAAGGTGAATCTGATCAAGGAGGCCGCCGGTGACCGGTTCGCCGACATCGAACTGAACTGGGCCGTCACCGCGGTCGTGATCACCGACGATCGCGAGAAGACCGCGGAGATGGCGTTGTCGGCGTTGGACCGGGGACTGCACCCGAACCTGGAAGTCGATGTTCAGCTGTCCGTCGAGGACATCCTGAACTCGCCCTACGTGGCGATCGGCACATTCGAGGAGATCGCCGAGCAGATCCGCCGTGTGCGGCAGCTCACCTCGATGTCCTACGTCGGTGTATTCCCCACCCAGATGGACGCGTTCGCCCCCGTTATTCCCCTGCTGCGGGACGAGTGAGCCGGTCTTCTCTGTAACATGACTCTGGTTTGAGTACATCTAGCCGATAAGCGGTCACCGCGCAGACCGCACAAAATCTGCAGGCTGGCTCTGCACTTGGAGCACCCGCGGGCGAAAGCGAGTCGGGGCCTCACAGGTAATAGCGGCGATTCGCCGTCTTGCTGCGTGTGCCTCGGAGGAGAAGAAGGAATGGAAGAGACTTTCGACGACTACCTGGACGAAACCGGGAACATCCGTATTCCCGAGGATCACACCCTGGTTGATCACGTCGAGAAGCACACCCGGAACGACGCGAACACCCTGGCGTATCGCTACATCGACTACTCGCGCGAGCGCGACGGCGAGGCGCAGGAGCTGACGTGGCGTGAGTTCGGTATCCGGCTGCGCGCGGTGGCCGCTCGACTGCAGCAGGTGACCAACCCGGGCGACCGGGTCGCGATCCTCGCGCCGCAGGGCTTGGACTACGTGATCTCCTTCTTCGCCGCGATCTACGCGGGCACCATCTCGGTCCCGCTGTTCGACCCGGACGAGCCCGGTCACACCGATCGCCTGCACGCCGTGCTCGGCGACTGTGAGCCCTCGGCGATCCTGACCGCGAGCTCCTCCGCTGCCGGGGTCCGCCAGTTCTTCCGCTCGCTGCCCGCAGCCCAGCGCCCGCGCATCATCGCGGTGGACGCGATCCCCGACAGCGTCGGCGAGAGCTGGGTGCGCCCGGACATCGCGATCGACGACATCGCCTACCTGCAATACACCTCGGGTTCCACCCGGGTGCCCGCTGGTGTGGAGATCACCCACCGCGCGGTGGGCACCAACCTGCTGCAGATGGTCGACGCGATCAACCTGGACTGGAACTCGCGCGGCGTCACCTGGCTGCCGCTGTTCCACGACATGGGTCTGCTGACGGTGATCCTGCCCGCGGTGGGCGGCAAGTACATCACCATCATGTCGCCGAGCGCGTTCGTGCGCCGTCCCTACCGCTGGATCAAGGAACTGGCGGCGATCTCCGACGGCGCCGGAACCTTCGCCGCGGCACCGAACTTCGCGTTCGAGCACGCCGCGGCGCGTGGCCTGCCGAAGAACGGCGAGTCGCTGGACCTGTCGAACGTCATCGGCCTGATCAACGGCAGCGAGCCGGTGACCACCTCGTCGATGAAGAAGTTCAACGAGGCGTTCGCCCCCTACGGCCTGCCGAAGACGGCGATCAAGCCCTGCTACGGCATGGCCGAGGCGACGCTGTTCGTCTCCGCCACCAAGGCCGAGGACGAGGCCAAGGTCACCTACGTCGACCGCAAGGAACTCAACGCGGGACGCATGGTGAAGGTCGACCCGGGCCACGAGGACGCGATCGCGCAGGTGTCCTGCGGTTATGTCGCGCTGTCGCAGTGGGCGACGATCATCGATGTGGAGTCCGTGGAGTCCGTGGAGTCCGGTGGCGGTCGTGAGGTGCCCGACGGGCACGTCGGCGAGATCTGGCTGCACGGCAACAACATGGGCATCGGTTACTGGGGTCGTCCCGACGAGACCGCGGCGACGTTCCAGAACAAGGTCACCGAGCGTCTGCCGCAGGGCAGCCACGCCGAGGGCACCGAGCCGGATGCGAACTGGATGCGCACCGGCGACTACGGCGTGTACTTCGAAGGCGAGCTCTACATCACCGGCCGGGTGAAGGACCTGGTGATCGTGGACGGCCGCAACCACTACCCGCAGGACCTGGAGTTCTCCGCGCAGGAAGCCAGCACCGCGCTGCGGCCCGGCTTCGTCGCGGCGTTCTCGGTGCCGGCCAACCAGCTCCCGGCGGAGGTGTTCGAGCAGGGCAGCCACTCCGGCCTGGCGTTCGACGCCGACGACGCCTCCGAGCAACTGGTGGTCGTCGGCGAGCGTGGTCCGGGTGCGGGCAAGGCCGATCCGCTGCCCATCGCCGACGCGGTGCGCGCGGCGATCTCCCAGCGCCACGGCGTGACCGTTCGAGATGTGCTGCTGGTGCCCGCGGGGTCGATCCCGCGCACGTCCAGTGGCAAGATCGCCCGCCGTGCGTGCCGGGCGGCCTATCTGGAGGGAACGCTGCGGGGTGGTTACACCCAGCAGGCTTTCCCCGATGCACCGGAAGAGTAATTGCCAGGGGCGGCCTCGGACCGACCATCGACGCTCGGCGCCGACCTTCCCACGCGCCGGGCGTCAATTCACGGTACGCCCGGTACGGACACAGGTAGCTTGAGGAATTGATGGCTGACAACGAGGGCACGCCCACCCAGACGACCGACACCACGCCCGTCGAGACCGGCGCCGACGCGGCGGCCCCGGCCGAATCCGCGAAGGGTGGCGCGCAGACCGACATGTCGGTAGCGGAGCTGCGTGAGTGGCTGCGGCGCTGGGTCTCCGAGGCGACCGGGCAAGCGATCGAGCAGATCACCGTGGACCGGCCGATGGAGGAGTTCGGGCTCGCCTCGCGTGACGCCATCGCCCTCGGCGGGGACATCGAGGAACTGACCGGCGTGATGCTGAACGCGACGGTCGTGTACCAGCATCCGACCATCGCCTCGCTGGCCGAGCGGATCGTCAACGGCGAGCCGGAAGCTCCGGAGGAAGCCGCGGACGACGCCTTCTACACCGCGGGCTACCGTCCCGGCGAGGCGCACGACATCGCGATCGTCGGTTTGTCCACCCGGCTGCCCGGCGCGGGTGACACCCCGGAGTCGACCTGGGATTTCCTCATCGGCCGCGGTGACGGCATCCGGGAGCTGCCCGAGGGACGCTGGTCGGAGTTCCTGGCCGAGCCGCAGCTGGCCGAGGCGATCGCGCAGGCGAACACCCGGGGCGGCTACCTCGACCAGGACGTCGTCAAGGGCTTCGACGCGGAGTTCTTCGCCATGTCGCCGGTCGAGGTCGAGCGTGTGGATCCGCAGCAGCGACTGGCGATGGAACTGACCTGGGAGGCGCTGGAACACGCGCGGATTCCGGCCAGTGATCTCAAGGGCGAGCCGGTCGGCGTGTTCATCGGCTCCTCGGGCAACGACTTCATGCTGCTCGCGGCGCTCGGGCTGGGCAGCGAGCGCGATCCGAACGTGCCGGTGTCGGCCGAGGCGTACGCGATCATGGGCAGCGTCAGCTCGATCATCCCGAACCGGGTCTCCTACTTCTTCGACTTCCGTGGCCCGTCGGTGTCCATCGACACCGCCTGCTCCTCGACCCTGGTCGCGGTGCACGAGGCGGTGCAGGCGCTGCGCGGCGGCGAGGCCGACCTGGCGTTGGCCGGTGGCGTGAACATGCTGCTCGCGCCGATGGCCACGCTCGGTTTCGACGCCAACGGCGGTGTCGCCAAGGACGGGCACATCAAGGCGTTCTCCAAGGACGCCGATGGCATGGTCCGCTCCGAGGGCGGCGGTCTGGTGGTGCTGAAGCGCCTCGCCGACGCCGAGCGCGACGGCGACACGATCTACGCCGTGATCAAGGGCTCGGCGGTCAACAACGACGGGCGGTCCAACGGCCTGCTCGCCCCGAACCCCGACGCTCAGGCCGAGGTGCTGCGCCGCGCCTATCGCGACGCGGGCATCGCGCCGTCCTCGGTCGACTACGTCGAGGCGCACGGCACCGGCACCCTGCTCGGCGACCCGATCGAGGCGGACGCGCTCGGCCGGGTGGTCGGCCGCGGCCGCGACGCCGACAGGCCCGCGCTGCTCGGTTCGGCCAAGACCAACTTCGGTCACCTGGAGTCGGGCGCCGGTGCGGCGAGCCTGGCGAAGGTGGTCATGTCGTTGCAGCACAACGTCATTCCGCCGAACATCGGCTATGCCGGTCCGAACCCGTACATTCCGTGGGAGCAGGCGCACCTGAAGGTCGTCGACGAGCCCACCGAGTTCCCGCGCTACAGCGGCACGGCGACCATCGGCGTCTCCGGCTTCGGTTTCGGCGGCACCAACGCGCACGTCGTCGTCCAGGAATACGTACCTGCCGCCGCGGCCGACACCCAGGCTCCGTTCTCCGAACTCGAGACCCGGTTGGACGAGGACGCGGTGGAGGAGACCACCGACACGCTCGCGGCGTCCGATGCCCTCGTCGCCGTGGCCGAGGCGGCCGAAGCCGCCGCGCCCCCTGCCGAATGGACCGCCGAGCGCACCGAACCGCTGCCGCAGATCCTGCCGGTTTCGGGCTACCTGCCCTCGCGGCGCCGCCGTGCCGCGGCCGAACTGGCCGACTGGCTGGAGTCCGAGGCGGGCGCGAAGACCCCGCTCGCCGACGTGGCGCGGTCGCTGGCCAAGCGCAGCCACTGGCGTTCGCGCGGCGTGGTGCTGGCCAAGACGCACGAGGAGGCGGTCGCCGGGTTGCGCGCCATCGCGGCGGGCAAGCCGGGTACGGGCGTCTTCACCGCCGACGCGCCCGCGGCCATGGGCCCGATGTGGGTGCTCGCCGGTTTCGGCGCGCAGCACCGCAAGATGGGCAAGCAGCTCTACCTGGAGAACTCGATCTTCGCCGGGGCCGTCGACGAGGTCGACGAGTTGGTGCAGGACGAGGCCGGATACTCGGTGCGCGAGCTGTTCCTGGACGACAGCCAGGACTACAACGTCGGCACCTCGCAGGTCGGCATCTTCACCATCCAGATCGGCCTGGCCGCGCTGCTGCGTGCGCACGGCGCCGAACCCGACGCGGTAGTCGGACATTCCATGGGCGAGGTCGCGGGCGCGTACATCGCCGGTGGTCTCTCGCTCGAGGACGCGGTGCGCGTGATCTGCGCCCGTTCCCGCCTGATGGGCGAGGGCGAGCAGATGATCAGCGACGACGACGTGCGCAACATGGCGCTCATCGAGTACAGCGCCGAGGACGTCGCGAGCCTGCTGCCGGACTACCCGGACGTCGAGGTCGCGGTGTACGCGGCGCCGACCAACACGGTGATCGGCGGCCCGCAGGATCAGGTGGCGGCGATCGTCGCCCAGGTGGAGGCGGCGGGCAAGTTCGCCCGGGTGCTGCAGACCCGCGGCGCGGGCCACACCTCGCAGATGGACCCGCTGCTCGGCGAGCTGGCCGCGGAACTGGCCGGCATCGAGCCGACCAAGCTGAAGACCGGCTTGTACTCGACGGTGCACAAGGAAGAGTTCTTCCGCGCGGGCAACGACCCGATCCACGACGAGGACTACTGGGTCAAGAACATGCGCCACAGCGTGTACTTCACCAACGCGGTGAAGCTCGCGGTGGACGCGGGCCACACCACCTTCCTGGAGCTGGCGCCGAATTCCGTCGCGTTGATGCAGGTACTGGGCACCACCTTCGCCGCGGGCGTGCACGATGCGCAGCTCATCCCCACGCTCAAGCGCAAAGAGGACGAGTCCGCGGGCGTGATCGCCGCGCTCGCCCAGCTCTACGTGCACGGGCACAAGGTCGATCTGTCCTCGCTGCTCGGTCCGGGTGAGTACGCCGACATTCCGCGCACCACGTTCGTGCGCAAGGAGTACTGGCCGAATGTCCGGCTGGCCACGGGCGGTAACGGCCGGTTGCCCGGCGCGCACGTCGCGCTGCCGGACGGCAGGCACGTCTGGGAGGTCCAGGCGTCCTCGGTGACCGATCTCGCCGCACTGGTGCGCGCCGCGTCGGCGCAGGTGCTCAGCGACGTCTCGCTGGGCGCGTCGATTCCGCACGCGCCGATCCCGGCGGCGGGCACGCTCACCACCACGCTCACCCCGCATCCCGGCGGCGCCTCGGTGCAGGTCCACGCCAAGGAGGGCAACGCCTTCCGCCTGGTGTTCGACGCCGTGGTGACCTCCGGCGCCCCGCTGCCGGAACCCGTCGCGGCCGAGCCGGTCCCGGCGATCGCCGCGCAGACGAGCAGCGACGCCGACCTCGAGGTCGTGGAGACCTTCGGTGACCGGTGGGATCCGAACGGCACGCAGACCGTCGAAGAGCGGCTCGCGCTGATCGTCGCGGAGTCCATGGGTTACGCGGTCGAGGATCTTCCGATGGAGATCCCGCTGATGGAACTCGGCTTGGACTCGCTGATGGCGATGCGCATCAAGAACCGGGTCGAGTACGAGTTCGACATCCCGCAGCTGCAGGTGCAGGCCGTGCGGGACGCGAGCCTGCACGAGGTCGGCAAGGTGCTGCGGTACGCGATCGAGCACCGCGACGAGGTGCAGGCGATGGCCGACCAGCAGGCTGCCGACAAGGCGGCGGGCGGCACGGGCGAGATGGCTGTAGACGCCGATTTCATCGCCACGGCCCGTGCGGCCCTGGCCACCGGCGCCGACCCGGTCGCCGCGGTGGCCGGTACGCCTGAAACCATTGCGACCGAGGCGGATTCGGCCCCTGCGGCAGCCGCTCCCGCTCCCGCGAGCCAGGAAAAGGCTGCCGAAGCCGACGCGACTCCCGCCACGCAACCGGTCGCACCGGCCGCGCCCGCGGCCGTCTTCGGCGGCGCGCAGCAACCCGCCGACGAGGACGACGTTCCGCCGCGCGACGCCGCCGAGCGCCTGACCTTCGCCACCTGGGCGGTGGTCACCGGGAAATCGGCCGGAGGCATCTTCAACACCCTGCCGATCCTGGACGAGGACACCGCGGAGAAACTGGCCGCGCGCCTGACCGAACGGGTCAAGGCCGAGGTCACCGTCGACGACGTACTCGACTGCGAGACCATCGAGCAGCTCTCCGACATCGTCCGCGACCTACAGGACAGCGGCGCGGATGTGGACGGTTTCGTCCGTCCGCTGCGGCCGCGCGCGGAGGGCTCGAACGCGGTGCCCGTCTTCGTGTTCCACCCCTCGGGCGGCAACACACTGGTGTACGAGCCCTTGTTGAAGCGGCTGCCCGCCGAGACGCCGATGTACGGCCTCGAGCGGGTCGACGGTTCGATCGAGGAGCGGGCGCGCCAGTACCTGCCCGAGCTGCGCAAGATCCAGGGCGACGGGCCGTTCGTGCTGTACGGCTGGTCGCTGGGCGCGGTGCTGGCCATGCAGACCGCGCAGTTGCTCCGCGCCGAGGGCGCGGACGTGCGCACGGTCGGCTTGATCGATCTGGCCATTCCGACTCAGGGCGAGGACAACAGTCCCGAGGAGCGCGTGCGGCGGATCGAGCGCTACCAGGCGTTCGCCAAGAAGACCTATGGCGTCGACGGTGAATTGGACCGCGAACAACTGGAGACGCTGGCGGCGGCGTCGGACGAAGAGCAGTTCAAGATGATCAGCGACCTGATCAAGATCAGCGGCGCGAAGATCCCCGGCGGCGTGCTAGAACACCAGCGCACCTCGTGGATCGATAGCCGTCACCTCGCCCGGACCCAACCCACGCACTACGACGGCAACGTCGTGCTCTACCTCGCCGATCGCTACCACGACGGGATGATCGAGCTCGAGCCACGCTTCGCCGACCGGGTGCCGAACGGCGGCTGGGACGAGTACATCCCGAATTTGGAGGTCGTCCACATCGCCGGCGACCACCTGCAGATCATCGACGAACCGCGGATCGGGAAGATCGGGGCCGACCTGACCGCGAAGCTCGCCGCGATCGAGGCGAAAGGGGCCAAGTGAGCACGACTGCCGAAAAACTCGCCGACCTGCGCAAGCGCCTGGATTTGGCGCAGGAGCCCGCGGGTGAAGCGGGGATCGCCAAGCGGGCGAAGAAAGGCATTCCCAGCGCCCGCGACCGGATCAACATGCTGCTCGATCCGGGAACCTTCGTGGAGATCGGCGCGCTGGTACGCAAACCGGGCGATCCCGCCGCGCTCTACGGCGACGGTGTCGTCACCGGGCACGGCTTGGTCGAGGGCAGGCCTGTGGCGGTGTTCTCGCACGACCAGACCGTCTACGGCGGTTCGGTCGGCGAGATGTTCGGCCGCAAGGTCGCCGGGATCCTGGAGTACGCGGCCAAGGTCGGCTGCCCGGTGGTCGGTATCAACGACTCCGGCGGCGCCCGCGTGCAGGAAGCGGTGACCTCGCTGGCGTGGTACGCCGAGCTGGGCCGCCGCCAGGAGCCGCTGTCCGGCCTGGTTCCGCAGATCTCGATGATCCTCGGCAAGTGCGCGGGTGGCGCCGTCTACGCCCCGATCAACACCGACGTGGTGGTGGCGACCGAAGAGGCGTACATGTTCGTCACCGGCCCGAAGGTGATCCGGGAGGTCACCGGCGAGGACGTCAGCCTCGAGGAACTCGGCGGGGCGCGCAGCCAGGCGGAGTACGGCAACATCCACCACGTGGCCAAGGACGAGGCGGCCGCGTTCGAGTGGGTGCGCGATTACCTGGGCTACCTGCCGACCAGCTGCCAGGAGCTGGCGCCGGTCGTGAATCCCGGCCTGGAGCCGGAGACCACCGACAGCGACCTGGAGCTGAACTCGATCGTCCCGGACTCCGACAACTCCGGGTACGACATGCACGAGATCCTGTTGCGCATCTTCGACGACGGCGCCTTCCACGAGGTCGGCGCGTCGGCGGGCCGCAACGTCATCACCGGATTCGCCCGGGTGGACGGGCGCAGCGTCGGCGTGGTGGCCAACCAGCCGATGGTGTACGCGGGAGCGCTGGACGCCCGCGCCTCGGACAAGGCCGCGCATTTCGTGCGGCTGTGCGACGCGTTCGAGATCCCGCTGGTGTTCGTCGTCGACACGCCCGGGTTCCTGCCCGGTGTGGAACAGGAGAAGATCGGCGTCATCAAGCGTGGCGGACGGTTCCTGTTCTCCTACGTGGAGGCGTCGGTGCCGAAGGTCACCGTGGTGATCCGCAAGTCCTACGGCGGCGGCTACGCCGTGATGGGCTCCAAGCAACTGGGCGCCGATGTGAACCTGGCCTGGCCCACCGCCCGGATCGCCGTCATGGGCGCGGAGAGCGCGGTCAGCCTGATCGGAGCCAAGCAGATCGAGGCCGCGCCCGAGGACCAGCGCGCCGCGATCCGCCAGCAGATGATCGACTTCTACAACGCCACCGTGGCGACCCCGTGGGTGGCCGCCGAGCGCGGATACGTCGACGCGGTCATCGAGCCCGCGACGACCCGGCTGGAAATCCGTCGTGCGCTCCAGCTGTTGCGGGACAAGGCTATTGCCCGCAACCCGCGCAAGCATCACCTGCTGCCGCTGTAGGCCGCGGAACACGATCGGGCCGCACCCCGCTGGGGCGCGGCCCGATTCGCGTCATGGGCGCCGAATGATCAGCTGACGGTGGCGGATTCGATGACGACGTCGCTCACCGGGACGTCCTGGTGCCCGCCGGCCGAGGCCGTGGCGACGCCCGCGATCTTGTCGACCACATCGGTGCCTTCGGTCACCGCGCCGAAGACGGTGTAGCCCCAGCCCGCCGCGGTGGGCGCGGAGTGGTTGAGGAAGTCGTTGTCGGAGACGTTGATGAAGAACTGCGCGGTGGCCGAGTGCGGGTCGTTGGTGCGGGCCATCGCGACGGTGTACTTGTTGTTCTTCAGACCGTTGTTCGCCTCGTTCTGGATGGGCGCTTGCGTGCCCTTCTGACGCAGGCCGGGCTCGAAGCCGCCGCCCTGGATCATGAAGCCGGGAATGACGCGGTGGAAGATCGTGCCGTTGTAGTGGCCCGCGTTCACGTAGTCCACGAAATTGCGCACCGTGTTCGGCGCTTTCTGGTCGTCCAGTTCGAGGACGATCGGTCCGTAGTTCGTCGAGAGATTCACCTTGGTCATAGGCCCACCTTTCCATTGTGGTCGGTAGCGGTCAGCAGGACGGGGTCGATTGGTCGCCGGGCGCCATTTCTCCGGCCCGTCGGCACAACATTCTGGCAGTCGGCTTCGAACATACTGAGGACCCGCGATTTCTCCCGGCGACGCGACGCCCGCGCGGACAGACGGGCAGATAGCATTGCCAACCGTGCCCGACGCCGCAACCGCTGTTCTCACGAAACCCCCCGCCGCCCCGGTGGTGACCCCGAACGATTTCCGGACCGCTCGGCTCATCGCATTGCTCGCCGGTCTGCTCGGCGCGCTGTTCGCGCTGGCGACTCCGTTCCTGCCGGTCACGCAGACGACCGCGGTGCTGAAGTGGCCGCAGAGCGGGACGCTCGGCAACGTGCAGGCGCCGCTGATGTCGCAGGTCCCGATCGACCTGAAGGCGACGATTCCGTGCGAGACCATCGCCCAGCTGCCCGAGCGGGGCGGCATGCTGCTGGCCACCGCGCCGCCGCAGGGCGACCGGGCCGCGCTGGAGGCGATGTTCGTGCGGGTCTCGGAGACCTCGGTCGACGTGATCGATCGCAACGCTGTGGTGGTGTCGGCCGACCGCAGCCGCATGGGCGAGTGCACGTCGCTGACCATCAGCTCGGACAGCGAGCGCACCTACGCCGCGTTCGCCGGGCTGACCAAGCAGGTGGAGCGGCCGGTCGAGGGTGCGGCGCCCGGCACGACCGAGCTGGTGACCGTGCCGGTGGAGGGGCAGCTCGGCGGCGATCTGCGGCCTCAGGTGGTGGGTGTGTTCTCCGACCTCAAGGGCGCGGCGCCCGCGGGGTTGTCGTTCGACATGACGGTGGACACTCGTTTCTCGTCCAGCCCGACCGCGATCAAGCTGATCGCGATGATCGCGGCGGTGTTGTGCACGCTGATCGCCCTGGCGGCGCTGGCCCGGCTGGACAGCAGTGACGGGCGCGGCCACCGCCGGTTCCTTCCGGCGAACTGGCTGAAGCCGACCTGGGCGGACGGCGCGGTGATCGGCACGCTGCTGCTGTGGCATTTCGCGGGCGCCAACACTTCCGACGACGGCTATATCCTCAGCATGGTGCGGGTGGCGCCGCACGCGGGCTATATGGCCAACTACTTCCGCTGGTACGGCGTGCCGGAGGCGCCGTTCGGCTGGTACTACTACGTGATCCAGGTCTTCTCGGAGATCTCCACGGCCAGCCCCTGGGTGCGGTTGCCCGCCCTGGCCTGCGCGATCCTCTGCTGGCTGGTGATCAGCCGCGAGGTGGTGCCCCGCCTCGGCCGCGGTGTACGCACCAGCAAGGTGGCGCTGTGGACCGGCGGACTGGTGTTCCTGGCGTTCTGGCTGCCGTTCGACAACGGATTGCGCTCCGAGCCGGTCGTCGCGCTCGGCGCGCTGCTGACCTGGGTGTCGATCGAGCGGGCCATCGCGACCGGACGGTTGCTGCCCGCCGCGGTGGCCATCCTGGTGGCCGCGTTCACCCTGGCGGCCGCGCCGACGGGCCTGATGTGCGTGGCGGCGCTGCTGGCCGGTATCCGTCCGATGGTGCGCATCGTGGTGCGCAAGCACCGGCACTTCGCCGCGCTGGGCGCCGGGCGGTGGGGCTCGACGCTCCCGCTGCTCGCGCCGATCGCCGCGGCGGGCGTTCTCGTGCTCACCGTGGTCTACAGCGACCAGACCTTCGCAGGCATCCAGGAGGCCAACCGGGTGCGTCAGGTGACCGGGCCGAACCTGGCCTGGTACGAGGACTACCTGCGCTACTACTACCTGTTCGTGGAGACCGTCGACGGTTCGCTGTCGCGCCGCTTCGCCTTCCTGGTGATGCTGCTGTGCCTGTTCACCACCATGCTCGTGCTGCTGCGGCGCAGGCAGGTGCCGGGTATCGCGAGCGGGCCGACCTGGCGGCTGATGGGCGTGGTCTTCGGAACCATCTTCTTCATGATGTTCAACCCGACCAAGTGGACCCACCACTTCGGCGCGTACGCGGGCATCGCGGGCTCGCTGGCGGCGGTCACCGCCGTCGCGGTCTCGGCGAGCGCCCTGCGGGCCCGCAAGAACCGGGCGATCTTCCTGGCCGGATTGCTGTTCGTGCTCGCGATCGCGTTCTCCGGCATCAACGGCTACTGGTACGTGTCCAGCTTCGGCGTGCCCTGGTTCGACAAGCGCATCTCGCTGCACGGCTACCAGTCGAACACGGTCATGCTCATGCTGTTCGGCCTGGCGCTGGCGCTGGTCGGCTGGTACACGCTGCGGGAGGACTACACCGCGCCGCAGCCCTCGGCGAAGACGGCGCGCGGCAGGCGGATCCGCCGGTTCGCCGCGATCCCGCTGACCGTGGTCGCCGCGCTGATGGTCGCGCTCGAGGTGCTCTCGCTGGTCAAGGGCGCGGTCGCGCAGTATCCGGCGTACTCGCTGGCGCGGTCGAACTTCGACGCGCTCGGCGGCAGCACCTGCGGTCTGGCCAACGACGTGCTGGTCGAGCCGGACCCGAACGGCGGCAGGCTCGCGCCGATCATCGATCCGGCGCATCCGCCGACCGATCCGGCCGACCCGCTGGCCGGCGTCGACCCGGTCGGCTTCGCTCCGAACGGCGTGCCCAACGATCTGTCCGCCGACAGTGTCGAGGTGAAGCCGGGCACCGGCAACACCTCCACCCAGTCGGTCGGCGCGGCGTTCGCGGAGGGCCAGAGCGCGGGCACCGGCGGCGGTCAGGGCGCGCTCGGCGTCAACGGCTCCACCGTCGCCCTCCCGTTCGGTCTGGACCCGGCCACCACGCCGATTCTGGGCAGCTACCAGAACGGTGTGCAGCAGCCCGCGAATGTCACCTCGAGCTGGTATGGGCTGCCCGCTCGTTCGGCGGACAAGCCGCTGGTGGTGATCTCGGCCGCCGGTCGCATCCTCTCCTTCGACGACACCGGCGCAATGAAGTACGGCCAATCGCTGACCGTCGACTACGGCAAGCACCTGCCCGACGGCAGCGTGCAGAAGCTCGGCACCTATCTGCCGCGCGACATCGGCCCGTTCCCGTCCTGGCGCAACCTGCGGGTGCCGTTGGACGAGATCGCGCCCGACGCCGACGCGGTGCGCATCGTCGCCAACGACCCGATCCTGATCGGGGACCAGTGGCTGGCGTTCACGCCGCCGCGCATGCCGAAGTTGCAGACGCTCAACAGCCTGCTGGGCTCCCAGCAGCCGATCCTGCTGGACTGGGCGGTTGGCCTGCAATTCCCGTGCCAGCGTCCGTTCGACCACGAGAACGGCGTGGCCGAGGTGCCCGGCTACCGCATCCTGCCGGACCGCCCGCTGGCCATCAGCTCGACGAACACCTGGCAGGCCGAGGAATTCGGCGGCCCGCTCGGCTTCTCCCAGATGCTGGCCAAGTCGGTCACCGTGCCCACCTACCTGAAGGACGACTGGGCGCGCGACTGGGGCTCGCTGGAGCGCTACGACCAGTACGACCGCAACGCCGTCCCTGCGAAGCTGGAGACCGGTACGACCACTCGTTCCGGGCTCTGGTCGCCGGGTAGTCTGCGGGTGTTCTGATCGCGCAGACCACCTTGACAGGGCCGCCGCGTAGGACGCTGATCCTGCGCGGCGGTCCTGTCCTTTCCTGGCGCGGCCGCGTGGCGCCCGCGCCACCCCACCCGTGCGCGTGTAGACATTCGGGTGTGCATACTCCTCGTATGGCTCGGCTCGAAAAGACCGCGACCTCGGCTTGGCTGGCCGAGTTCGGCGACGATCGCCCCGGCGTCCCACACGACGCCATTGCCGCCGCGATCGACTCGGCGCGGGACGAGTTGGACGGAGGGACCGACATCGGACAGTGAGCGGTGCAATACGTACCGTGATCTGCCCAAGCCTGCCGGTAGTCTCAGGGCATGACGAGCGGTGCACCCAGCGACTGGTACCGCTGGATCCCCGACCAGATCACTGCGCGGGACTACGATCTGCTGCCCGCTGAGTTCTGCCGGACCATCGAGGTAATCGACGGCCATATCGTGAAGTGCGAAAGTCCATCACGTCTGCACAATCGCGTGGCCAGGCGAATGGCCGCGCACATGGAAGCGGCGCGGAAGCCGGAGCCGTGCTTGATGGTCGATACCGACGTGGACGTCCGGCTCAGCGACGTCCCGCTCAGCCTCCGTCGACCGGATGTCGTCGTGTATCGCTGTCTGGACGACGACGCACGGTTGTATGCCGATGACACTGTGCTCGTAGTGGAGATCGTTTCTCCCGATAGTTCTCACCACACCGACACGGTGGAGAAGAAAGCCGCATATGCCGCGGCCGGTATCCCGGTCTACCTCATCGTCTTTCTCACCGAGCCCGCCGATGGCATCGAGCAGATCGAGGAGTACCGCCTGTCCGAAGGCCGGTATCACCTCGTGTGCTTGCACACCCGTCGACTGACCGTGGACGTGCCGATACCCGTCGATGTCGCTTTCGGCGAGCTGGCTACGGGATAAATACCCGAACACAGGGCCGCCGCGCAGGTGAACCCTGCGCGGCGGCCCTGCCGTATTCAGCCGGTGCGAACCGGGCGCTCAGACCTTCAGTCGAAGACCGAGCTCGCGCCGGAGCACCTCTTGCGAAGGGAGGCGGCCGAGCACGCGCAGCACCGCAGGCCGCAGCTCCCGTTGTTCCTCTTCGCTGAGCAGTCCGACAAGATCGCGCAGATCCATTTCATCGAATGCCGTTGTCATGGCAATCAGATTAAGGCCATCGAACCGATTCGTCCTGCGATGTTTAGCCACAGGTGGGAGCACATTTTCAGACCGGACAACCGGTTTACTTAAAGCTGCCGTCGTAGCGTGCCCGCGCGGCGATGACGTCGTCCATGCGCGCCTCCGCCCAGGCTTTGACGGCGCTCATGACCGGCTGGAGGCTGTGCCCGAGCGGGGTGAGTTCGTAGTCGACGCGGACCGGCACTTCGGCGGTGATCCGCCGCTCCACCAAGCCGTCGCGCTCCAGCCCGCGCAGCGTCTGGGTGAGCATCTTGGGGCTCACGCCCGCGATGATCCGGTTCAGTTCGGCGTAGCGCAACGGGCCCTCGGCGAGCGCGGCGAGCACGAGGCTAACCCATTTGTCGCTGATCCGGTCCAGCAGCTGCCGGGTCGGGCACTCGGCGATATACGCGTCGTAATGCTGTTTGGCCAGTTCACGGCGCTGCGCCGCGGTCTTCGTAGCCATCGGGGATACCTCGCCACCTCTAACGCACTCTCGGGTAACTACTACCCAGCAGATAGTAGCGCCTCGTAAGTTGGTCGACAGCCGAGAGGAAGGAACGTCATGCGCGCAGTAGTGGTTCACCGGCCGGGACCGGAAGCCGAGGTGGAGATCGTGGAAGTGCCGACGCCGCAACCGGGTCCGGGCGCGATCCGGATCGCGGTCGCGGCGGCGACGGTGAATCCGGTCGACCTGATGGTGCGTGCGGGCGTGGGCGGCACGCCGTTCGCCGCGCCGCGCGACCGATGGGGCGTCGGCTGGGACGTCGCGGGCACGGTGGACGCGCTCGGTGCCGGCGTCACGGGGTTCACGGTGGGGCAGGCGGTGATCGGCATCAGCGACCGGCTCGACGTCTCGCTCGGCGCGCAGGCCGACTATGTGGTCCTGGAGGCCGGAAACGTCGCGCCCGCTCCGGTTTCCGTGCCTCCGGTGCAAGCGGCCACCATCCCGCTCAACGGCCTCACCGCGATCCAGGCACTCGACGCGCTGGATCTCGCCCCCACCGACACGCTGCTGGTGACCGGCGCGGCGGGCGCGGTCGGCGGCTTCGCCGTCGAACTCGCCGCCGCGCGAGGCGTGCGGGTGATCGCGTCGGCCTCGCCCGCCGACGAGGACACGGTCCGCGCGTTGGGCGCCACCGATTTCGTGCCGCGCCAGGCCGCCCTGCCGGATGCCGTCCGCGCCCTCGTCCCCGGCGGAGTGGACGCCGCACTCGACGCGGCCGCACTCGGCCCCACGACGCTCGCGGCGGTGCGCGGCGGCGGACGGTTCGTGTCCATCAGCGTCCCGAACACCCCGATCCCGTTGCGCGCAACCGTGGTCCGCACGGTGCTGGTCCGCGCCGATCGCGCGCAACTCGACCAATTGGTCGCCCACGTCGACGCGGGCGAACTCACCCTCCGCGTAGCCGAAACCCTTCCCCTCACCTCCGTCGAAGCCGCCCACAAGCGCCTCGCCTCCGGCGGCCTACGCGGCCGCCTCGTCCTCGTCCCGTGACCTCGACCACGGGTGGCGCATGTCCCGTGCCACCCGTGGAGAGCGGATGCCGGTCAGCGGATGCGGATGGGGTCGTCGGTGTCGAGGCCGGTACGGGTTCGGGGAGAGATGTGGATGGTGGCGGGGGTGGCGTCGGGGGCGTAGAGGGTGAATTTCTCGAGGGAGCCCCAGTCGCGGGCCCAGTCGTGGTCGAGGTAGGCGGGGACGGTTTGGGACTTCAGCAGCAGGCCGGTCCAGCCGAGGGGGCCGCCGCCGATGTCGTCCTGCCAGGCGTTGGAGGCGTCGGAGCCGACCCGGTCGGGCAGGATGCGCCACCGCGGGATCTCGCCGACGCCGTCCTTGTGGTCGAACGGCCGCTGGCACGGGAAGGCCAGGCCGACGTGCCAGTCGAGCAGCACCGGATCCTGCGAGCCGACCACGGAATTCAGTGTGGCCAGCTTGGGCAGCCGGGGCGGGGTGACGGCCAGCCACTGCTTGGGCGTGATGTCGTTGTCGATCGCGACCAGCCGCACCGCGTTCACTTCCCCCGGCAGTCGATCCAGCGGCACCCGCAGGTTGCGCCAGGACGGCGCGGGGCCGATGTCCAGCGGATCGATCGAGCCGAGCGTGCGCACCTCGCCGTCCGCGCCGCGGACGCCGTACTCCAGATGCAGTTCCTGTCCGTAGGTGAGCACGCCGTCGGCGTCCACCGACCGGATCCGGCCCGCCGCGGTGATCGCGAGCACCTGGTAGGCCGGGTCGTGGCGCATGCTGTCGGTCAGGTCGAGCCGGTACCACTGGGTGGTCAGCTTCGCCTGCTGCTGCTCGCCGTCCTGGTAGCTGCCCAGCACCGGGGTCTTCGCCGCGTCCAGGCCGAACGGCAGCGCGACGGTACTGCCATTGATGCCCGCCTGCGCGGTGGTGCCGCCTCCGGTGCCCGCGCCGGTGGTCTTGCTGGTCTTGTTCTCGGAATCCTTGTCCAACGAGTTCGCGCCGCCGGAGACCGTCTCCTCGGCGTCGGCGGTGAGGTCGCTCGCCACCCCGTTCGGAGTGAAACCCTTGTTCTGCGCGGCCAATCCGTCCGCCGGTGATCCGGTGAAGGGTTGCAGCAGCGAATCGGCGGTGTCGGTCTCCACCAGCACCTCGTTGGCCAGCGCGCACGAATCCCCGCCGACCGATTCCACGTTCGACTTGGTGATCGAGTACGCGGGGTACTGCGTGGCCGCGGCCTTGGCGAGCGAGGCGACCTCGAACACCACCAGCAGTGCGGCGGCTACGGTCAGCGGCGCCGACGCCCACCGGTCGAAACGCCGTGGCGCCATCGCCCGCTCGCGCCGATACGGCTCCCGGTAGTGCAGCCAGATGGCGATCAGCAACGCGACGCCGCTGAGTCCGAGGAACAACGTGGACAGTCCCTTGCCCGCGATCAGCGGCGCCTTGTCCCACCACGGGACACCGTAGCTGGACACATACCACCACCCGTTGGAGCCGGTGAAGGTCACGGCGAGCAGGAACAGCACGGCGGCGGCGAACAGCGCGCGGTTGCGCGGCGAACGAATGCCGGTGGTGCCCACCGCGACCGCCGCGAGCGCGGCCAGCGATCCGGCCAGTCCGGCGTACACGCCGAAGTGGTGCGTCCACTTGGTGGGGGTGAACATCATCAAGAACAGCGACGCGAACACGATGCCGAGAATGCGCACCGAAGGACCGCGCGATGTGCCCGGAATCCGGCCCTTGCGCAGCACTTGCAGCACACACACCAGCAGGCACAGCAGCATCACCAGTACGCCGAACCGCCGCGCCAGTGAACCGTCCGGCGAGAGCATGAGCAGCGAATCCCAGCGGGTGCGCTCGTCGAACCACGCGACGTTCGGGCCGACGATCGTGCGGACCCGGGTGGCTTCCAGCACCGTCGACAGCGTCTGGTCGGCGAAGATCACCACCAGCACCAGCGTGCCCGCGGCAAGGCCGGGGGCGAGCAGCGCGGCGAACCGGAAGACCGTCGCCGCCCGGGAGGTCTTGCGCACGGTCCCGGGAGCGTTCACCGCTGCCGCGGCCTCGGCGGAACCCGCGGCGGCCGCGTCCGCGTCGGGTCCGGTGCGGGCCGGGATCACACCGCGCGCACGTTTGATGATGATCAGCAGCACCGGTCGCGACCCGGCGATCAGCGCCGCGATGCAGATCAGACCGGTCGGGCCCGCCGCAAGGGAGAACGCGGCGATCAGCACGGCCACCGCCGCGGGCAGCAACCGGCCGGTCGCGATGGCGCGTTCGATCGAGCACCAGGTGAGCAGTGCCCCCGCCGCGATCAGCGGTTCGGGGCGCAGCCCGTTGTCGTAGGGCAGCCAGAACGCGAGGAACACCAACCCGGCCGTCCACAGCGCCACCTTGTTGCGGCGCGCCCGGGCGCCGAGGCGGGGCAGCACCTCACGGCTGATCACCAGCCAGCAGACCACCCCCGCGAGCAAGGTGGGCAGCCGCATCCACAGGCTCGCGTCGGAGATCCGGGCCATCCAGGCCAGTACCTCGTAGGACCAGCCGAACGGAGCCTCGGGGACCGCGAACCAGCGGTAGTAGTTCGCCATGTAGCCCGCGTGCTCGGAGGCTCGCGCCATGTTCAGGATGTAGCCGTCGTCGGAGGTGTTCGCCCCGATGACGTGCCACAGCGCCAGGATGCCCAGCACGACGCCGTCCGCCGGGGTGACGCGCCACCAGTGCGCGGGCAGGAACCGCCGCGCTTTGCGCCCGTCGGTGGTGTCCAGCAGATGCAGTGCGACGAGTGCGATCAGCGTGAACACAGCGGCGGCGAGCATGGCGGCCAGCTTCAGCGGCGTCGGTGTGGAGGAGAAACGCGAGTCGATGTCCGCGTGCACCTGCGCTCCGGCGAGCCGACCGGCATCCAGGTCGGTGAACACGCCGACCAGCTGCGGTCGCACGTCCCGGCCGATCGTGGTCCGGAACGGCGTGCCGTCCTGGCGGGTGACGCCGGTGAGTTCGAGGGTCGTCGCGGCGGCGTTCGACTCGATGCCGATCGTCGCGCAGGACCCGACCTCCGCCAGCGGCGCGGACAGCAGCGGGATGTCCCGCAGCACCGCCGAGAGGACGCCGTCGGCGACCGAGACCACCAGACCTTTGCTCGCCGCCTGGCCGGAGGCCACCGGGACGGTGGACAGCACGGTGCCGCCCGCTGCGAGCTCGCTCACCAGCGAGCAGGGCAGCGTCGCGCGCAACCGCAGCGGTTCGTAGGACACCAGCGGCGCCGCCACGCTCGCGGCGCCCGGCTCGGGCCAGTCCACGCTCGCCCGATCCTGCCGCACCGGCAGGATCGGGGTCAGCAACGCCAGCAGGAATCCGAGAAGCCCGGAGAGGAGGGCGATCAAGCGGATACGGGTGAACGCTCGAGAAGATCGGTCCGGTCGCACGGTGGTTGATGCTAGCTACCGTCCGGTGTGATTCCGACTGCCCCTTACACACGCAGCGTATGAACGTCCCACAGCCAGACGTCCTCGACGCGCGTCGGCGTGAATCCGAGCAGCTGCGTGACCGTCTCGCGCAGTACCTCGCCGTTCCTCGTCGCGGGCAGCACCAGGACGTCGGCGCGCCAGAACCGCACATCATCCAGCGCGCGGGCGCGCACGTCGGCGTCGATCCGCGGCACCACCCCGGTGTCCTGCGCCTGCACCAGCAGGGCGGTGGTCGGACGGGCCTCGGGGCCGTAGATCCCTTTCCTGGTCGTACCGGTCGGGCCGACGAAGTAACCCCCCGCGAGCGGAAAGCCGAACTCGGCGTCGGCCTGCCAGCGCAGCGCCCGCGCGTCGGGCGGCCGGGGCGGGGGTACCAGAGCCACCGATCCGTCGCCGACGTAGCGGCGTACGGCGCCGTCGGCGAAGAAATCCGGCGTCGGCGTCCGTTCGACCACCGGCAGGACTGTCGGGATCAACGGCAGCAGCGCGCAGGCGAGAGCGCCGAACCACGCGAGCGGCCTCCAGTCCACCGCCGATAGCGTCCAGGTCCGCACCGCCCGCTCGCTGGCGAGCGCGAGCACGACCGCGATGGCCGGGATCGCGGCCATGCTGAGCCTGCTCTCCAGCACCGTGTTCAGCAGCGGGACCTGTTCGGCCCAGCGCCACGGCAGCGCGATGCCGGTCGGCCGCTTGCCGATCGTGGCGACCGCGCCCAGCGACAGCACTCCGAAGACCGCGATCACCACGGCCGCGGCCCGCACCACCCGGTCGCGCCACAGCAGCCCCACGGTGAACACCACGAGGAGCAGCAGCGGCCAGCCGAAGTACGCGTTCTGTTCGGTCGGGTTGATCGCCACGTTCTGGCCGGGAGCGAACACGCCACCCAGCGACTCGGACGGGAACTGCACCAGCGCTTCGAGATCGTTGCCCATCGGTCCGTGGTCGATCGAGCGATAGCTCTGCGGGCCGAAGAACTGCCACCACAGCGGGATCTCGGCGAGCGCCAGGGTGATCACCGCGCCCAGCACGAGGGTGGGGGCGATCGTCCGCCCCACGCGCAGCCCGGCGCCTGGCGCATGCAGGTAGTAGACGAGCGCGAACACGCCGAACGCGAGTGCGAAGATCAGCAGCGGTTCCTCGCCGAGCGCGATCTGCATCGCGACCATAAGGCCCAGGATGACGGCATCGCGCACCCGCCGACGCGGCTGCGCTGCTCGCCGCGTCATCCGGATCAACCGCCCCGCGATGATCGGAAGCAGCAGCAGCACGACGAAATTCGGGTGCGCGTTGGCGTGCGAGATCATCCCGGGCGCGAAACCGCAGAACAGGCCGCCGATCACCGCGGCGGCCCGGGATCGGACGAGTTCGCGGGAGAACAGGCGATACCAGGCGAACGCCGTACCGGCCAGGCCGATGGTGAGCACGAGCACGAACGTGACGGTGGGCCCGAAGAGCAAGGTGACCGGCGTCAGCGGCACACCGACGCCGAACATGGCCGTATTGGCCATCATGTTCACCCCGGCCGGAAAATTTTGCAGGTCGGTGCCGAGCGGGTTCTGCAAGTTGGCGACCGCGTGCGCGGTGACGGCGAAGAACCACTCCCACATCGTCTGGTCCTGACCGCTCTTGATCAGGTATCCGCTGTCGGTGTCGCGCCACTGACCCGACAGCACCGCCGCGGCCAGTGCCAGGTAGCCGAGAACGACGAGCAGATCGGCCCCACCGGCCCGGAGGCGGGGGAGCCGGGTTCGCGCGGGACTGGTGAGCACTCCGGTCGCTGTCGCTTCCATCGCGACCGCGACCTCCGCCGATTCCGTCTCTGCGCCGGTTTCGACGTCTTGTGCACGTGTCACCTGCGCATCACTCCTCGACAGCGCCCTCCATACCAACCACGCTGTGCGTGGACCGACAAACGGGAGGGGTATCCACTTCGCGCGAGTTCAACCGTGGCGAATTCGCCGCATCGGTCAGCGGCGGACGGTGACCAGCGTGAACGGCCCGATGTCTGTGCTGGTGAAACGCGAGTCGGCGAACAGTTCCTTGGGGAAGCTCACCGAGTAGCGCGCCACGTTCGGGTCGTTCGGGTAGACGTCCTCGGCCAGCCGCAAGGTGTAGCTGTCGCCGCTGCGCCGGAACAGGAACGCGTCCGGCGCACGCCACGGGCTCGCCGCCATCGCGTCGAGCAACTCCTGCGACGTCTTCAGTTGGCTCCAGCGCTTGATGGTGGCCCCGCGCTCGGCGAAATCGGCGAGCGGATTGGCGTAGTGCGAGGTGAGCGCCTGGAAGCCGAAGTAGGGGTAGAAGGAAAGGAAGCTGGTGTCGGCGGTGAGCACCACCGTGTCCGAGCGGGATCGCCCGGTCTGCGCGGTGAGCGCCCGATCCACCTCGCGGTAGTGCGCAACCGCTGAGGCGGCTCGCTGGTCGGCCCGGTTTCCGTCGCCGTCGGTGTCGGTGTAGGCGGTGGTGATCTCGGCGGTCAGCACATGCGGGATGTCCTGAGCGAAGGCCAGCGCGCCGATCGTCGCGACGACGATCGCCACCAGCCGGAACCGGGCGGGCTCGTTCAACGCCTGGTAGATCGCCCGCGCGCCCTCCACGAACCCGAACGCGCCCGCGACCGACAGCAACACCAGCAGCACCGGCTCCAGCCGGAACGACAGCAGCGTGGTGCCCGCGGCCGTCGCCACCATGGACAGCAGCGTCCACAGGTAGATCGCCGCCACCCCGATACCCAGCGCCTGCGCCCTGCGCGACGACGCCCCGCGCAGCACCAGCCATATGGTGCCGATCAGGCACAGCGCTCCGAGCAGCGAGAACTGGAACATCGGCAGGGGCAGCTCGGCTCCGGCTTCCGGCAGGTAGTGCAGGGCGGTTCCGGAGCTCGCGGTCGTGCCGCGCAGCGCCTTCGCCAGGTACGGGGCCCACACGACGAGCGCGACCAGTCCGGCGATCGCCGCGATCACCAGCAGCCGCGTCAGCGGCGGCACCGCCGCGCGCCAAGGGCGGCGCGCCGAGGCCGTCGCCACGCGAGCGCGACCCGGCTGGTCGGCGGCCCGCCGCGCGCGCACCGCCAGGAAGGCCGCCAGCAGCCCCATCAGAGCGACCGCGAAGGCGGCCACGAGGAAGTAGAGGGTGTAGAACGTGGCCGCCCAGCCCAGGAACAATCCGGTACCGACGACCGCGCCCCACCCACCGGCGGTGCGATGCTCGGTGTCCTCCGCCCGCACGTCCTCCAGGGGCCGATACAGCGCCCCCCAAGCGAGCACGAGGGCGGGCGGAAGCAGCAGCACGATGACGGCGCTGTACGCCTCGGGCGCGGCGTAGGCAAGCGTGACCGCCGTGCTCGCCGCGGCGACGCCCACCGCCCAATCCGCGCGGATCAGCTTCGACCACAGCACCAGCGCGACGACGGCGGCCACCGCGAGGAAGCCGATCGCGTACGGCTTGAACACCTCCCAGCCGTCCATCCCGAGCAGATTCGCGACCCGCCCGCCGATCCAGAACCAGCCCGCGGGGTAGAAGGACGGCAGATCCGCGTACGTCATATCGCGTAGCGCGGCGGAATCGGTGAGCCGCGTGAGGAACTCGGTGCGGAACTCCTGATCCACCGAGACGCCGAACAGATACAGCTTCGTCGCCGCCAGCGGCATGCCGAGCGTGAACGTGACGAACGTCGAAAGACCGATCCAGGACAGCGGTTTCGCGAGCAAGGGCCACTTGCGCAGCCGCAGCAGCGCGATCGCGACCGCGAGCATGACCGCGGCGGCGACCTGCCCGACCGTGGTCAGCGCCCGCGTCACGTTCGAGGCGTTGAAGGCGGGCCACTGCACCAGCGAGAACGCGACGAGCCCGACGGCGGCCACCACAGCGGCGACGATCGCCGCGAGCGCGGCTTCACCGACGCCCGAGGCGATCTGCCGCATCGCGAGCGACCTCCGCCCCGGCGCCGGGGCCGGATCGGCGGGCCGCGGCGGCGCTTCGTCCGTTGCGGTCACCGTGCTCAACGGACCGCTCCGCACTCGTCGCACTGGATTACTCGCATGGGCGCCTCCGGGTTCACAGGGTCCACTCCGTCAGACGATAGGTGCCCGCGCGATCACCGATCACGCGGGCACCGAGTTCGTTCGCCGAGGGTCAGATCGGCAGTCTGCGGAAGATCGCGCGCGGGACGTGCCGCAGCACCATCATCACGTAGCGGAAGCCGCCCGGCGCCCAGACCAGTTCCTTCCCCCGCTGCGAGGCCGCGACCGCCAGCGCCGCGACATCTTCCTTGTCGACGGTGAGCGGAGCCTCTTTGACGTGCGCCGAGAACTTGGTGCGCACCATGCCGGGCCGGATCACCAGCACGCGCGGGCCGTGCGGCCGCAGCGCTTCGCCGAGCCCGAGGTAGAAGCCGTCCAGGCCGGCTTTGGTCGACCCGTAGACGAAGTTCGAGCGCCGCACCCGCTCACCGGCCACCGACGACATCGCGATGATCCGGCCGAAGCCCTGCGCCTTCATCTTCTCGCCCACCAGCACGCCGACGGAGACCGAGGCGGTGTAGTTGATCTGGGCGACCCGCACGGCCTTGCTCTGGTTCTGCCACAGCTCCTCGGGATCGCCGTCGAGGGCGAAGGCGACGATCGCGACGTCCACGTCACCCGCGTCCCACGCGGCGTCGATCACCTTGGGGTGGCTCTCGGTGTCGAGCGCGTCGAAGTCGATGACGTCGACCTGGCTCGCGCCCGCGGCCTTCATCTGGGCGACCGCGCCCTCCCGCAGCGGATCACCGGGCAGCGCCGCGAGGGTGATGCGCGCGGGCCCCTTCTTCAGGTACTCCGCGCAGATTGCCAAGCCGATCTCCGAGGTGCCACCCAGCAGCAGAATCGACTGCGGGTTGCCAACGGCATTGATCACTGCAGCTCCAGCCTTCTCGCCATATCGGACATGAACACGCCTGTGGGGTCGACGCTGCGGCGGACCTTGATCCACTCGTCGATCCGGGGATACATCTTGTGGAAGGTCTCGGCGGTGGTCCGCGAGTCCTTCGCGGTGTACAGCCGCCCGCCGAACTCGAGCACCCGCCGGTCCAGCTCGCCGACCAGCTCGTTGAGGCCCGGCTTGATCGGGAAGTCGACGCAGATGTTCCAGCCCGGCATAGGGAAGCTCAGCGGGGCCTGGTTGGCCGGGCCGAACAGCTTGAACACGTTCAGCGCCGAGTAGTGCCCGGACGCCTGGATGTCCATGATGATCCGCTTGAATTCCTCGACCGCCTCGGTGGGCACCACGAACTGGTACTGGAGGAAGCCGTTGGAGCCGTAGCCGCGGTTCCACTCCGCGATCATGTCCAGCGGGTGATAGAACTGCGTCAGGTTCTGCACCTTGCCGGTGTAGTTGCCGCCCATCCGGTAGTACGCCTCGCCGATGGACATCAGCGTGACCTTGTTCATCGTCCAGTTCGGGAAAATGTCCGGGACGGTCATCAGCTGCGGCGCGTCGAACTTCAGCGGCTTGCTGCGCAGCCGCTTGGGCAGCTCGTCGAGCTTGGCCAGCCTGCCCCGGGTGATCGTGGCGCGGCCCAGCTTGGGCAGCGGGCTGATCACGTCGAACCAGGCGCTCGAGTAGGTGTAGTTCGCCTCGCTGCCGTCGCTGTGCGCGGCGATGGTCTCGTCGAGGGTCGTGGTCTTCACGCCGTCGTTGAGGAAGTAGGCGGTTTCCGTGGGCACCATCTCGATGGTCGCGCGCAGGATGATGCCGGTGAGCCCGTTGCCGCCGACGGTCGCCCAGAACAGCTTGGCGTTGCGCTTCGGCGTGATGTGCTGCACCTGCCCGTCGGCGGTGAGCAGATCGATCGAGCGCACGTGATTGCCGAAGCTGCCCTCGCTGTGGTGGTTCTTGCCGTGGATGTCGGAGGCGATCGCGCCCCCGATCGTCACCTGGCGGGTGCCGGGCAGCACCGGCACCCAGAGGCCGAACGGCAGCGCGGCCTTCATGAGCTGGTCCAGGCTGACGCCGCCGTCCACGTCCACGATGCGGGTGTCGCGGTCGATCCGATGGATGTTGTTCAGCGCGGTCATATCGACGACCAGGCCGCCCGCGTTCTGCGCGTGGTCGCCGTAGGAGCGGCCGAGGCCGCGGGCGATCACGCCGCGCCGCAGGTGGGCGGGCTTGCCGTCGTTGTCCTCGGCGACCATGGCGACTGCCTTGGCGATCAGTTCGGGATCGCTGGTCGAGAGCACTTCGGAAGAGGTGGGTGCGGTGCGACCCCACCCGGTCAACGTACGGGTGCGCGTCGGAAGGTCGAACGCGTTCCCCGCGGCCGGGCCGTCGTTCGTGACGCCGGCGCCCTTGTCGTTCCCGGTTGTCTTGGTGGCGGTCGGAGCTTTCGTGGACATCGGCATAGAGGCTACAGGTATGACGCCGGATGGGAACGGGGTCGCTCTACCCACGGGTAGTTGCGCACACGTCGGATCAACGCCGAATCCCGGTCATCGCCGGTTCGACGCTACGCTCGTCGGCGTGCAAGCCGAACCCCACCTGCCGCTTCCGGCGGAGTTGCCGCTGGTCGACGAGCCCGGCGGCAGTGATGTCGACCTCAAGACGCAGATCATCCGGTTCACCCTCACCGGCGGGTTCTCGGCCGTCGTCGATTACGGGCTCTACAGCCTGCTGCTCAACCTGGTGGGCCTGCCGGTCATCGTCGCCAAGTCGATCAGTTTCGTGGCGGGCACCACAACCGCCTACCTGATCAATCGCCGCTGGACCTTCCAGGCCCCACCCAGCCGCGTCCGCTTCCTCGCGGTCGTCGCGCTCTACGCGGTGACCTTCGCGGTGCAGGTCGGCATCAACAACCTGTTCTACTTCACCCTCCCGGGCGAGTGGTGGCGCCAGCCGCTGGCCTTCGTCATCGCCCAGGGCACCGCGACCGTCATCAACTTCGTCGTCCAGCGTTTGGTGATCTTCAAGATCCGCTGACTATTCGCTCGTCGCGCCGCGGCGGGTCAGAAAGGTCTCGACCAAGCGGTTGACTTCGTCGGGGATCTCCGCTGCCGCGAGGTGTGCGGCTCCGTCGACCACCACGAGTTCCGCGCCCGGGATGGACTCCGCCATGATCTCGAGTTCGGGCATGGGGAACGTGCGATCCTCGCGGCCTCCGACGATCAGTGTGGGACAGGTGATCGAGGCGAAGCGGCCTCGTTGGTCCGGGCGGTCGATCACCACCGATCGCACGGCGTGAGCGACCGATGCCGGATCATTGCGACGCGCCACGTCGACGACCTGCCGAACCACCTGCGGGCGGGTGCGTTCGGTTGTCGGGCCGAGGAACGCGCGAACCACCGATCTGGTGAGCGGTGGGCGAATCCCGCCGAGGATCCGGATCATCATCAGCAGCGTCCGGTACTGCAGCCGTTGACCGAGCGGTGCCGATGACGCCGTGCCGTTCATCAGAACGGCGGACTCGACGCGATCAGGGAATTCGGCGGCGAGGGTGCCGCCGATCATCGCGCCCCAGGAGTTCCCGATGAAATGCGTCCGAGGTAAGCCGAGCTGATCGAGGATGTCGACCACACAGCCCGCGCACTCGTCGAAGGTGAAGGGCCGCTCGAGACGACTGGACCTCCCGTGGCCGGGCGGGTCCACCGCGATGGTCAGGAAATCCCGTGCGAAGTGCGCGACCTGTGCATCCCAGAGGGCGGCGTCCATCAGAAGGCTCGGCCACAGCACGATCGGATGGCCGCTGCCGGTCAGCACGACGTGCAGCAACCCGAGCCGAGTCTGGATGTGGATATGCCTGCGGTCCATGACAGTGCTCATTCCTCGCGGTGAGCGGCGGGCCGGTGCCCGGCTGGGGCGTCTTCCCGCTCCATCGAACGGGTCCCGCCGCCGGCCGCGACGCGCCGATGTTTCTGGGCAGTGATCTGTACGATCGGACTCTCACGTTAGGCGTGGACCCATGCGCGCTCGACCTGATCCGTGCATGGGTCTCACGGAAGCGCGCACGCCGGTCTGGAGGATGCTCGTGTCGATCGCCGAGCCATATCGCGTGGAACGAGTCGATACCGGCGCAGTCCCGCCCCGCGAATCGGCCGACTTCTGGGCCGAGCACGTCTGTCGTAACCAGGGCACGTTGCAGTGCCGCTTCGCCAGTCCGGCGTCGTTCCGTGGCGCTACGGCCGTGCAGCGATACGCGGGCTATCAGCTGATCGATTTCTGGTCCGACAGCATCGTCTACGCCAGAACCCGCGCGGACATCCGGCACGACGGCGATGAGAGCCTGCGGGTGATGATCCCGGTCGCGGGCGCACTGCGTCTTCGGCAGGATGACATCACCGCCCAGGTGGTCCCGGGGCACGGCGCGGTGGTCACCAAGACGCGTCCCGTGGAATTCCGCCAGCCCATGGCCGCGCGCGGCTGGGTGTTGAACGTCCCCGCTGGCGCGGTGCCCCTCGAACTCGGCGCCGGACCCGCACTGATCGACCTGCGGGAAGGACTGGGATCGGTTGTCACAGGCATGATCACCGAACTCGGCAAGCAGCGCGCGGCCGTCGACGGTCCCGAGTTCGCCTCCGCCTGTGACACGATCGTCGATCTACTCGGCCTCTGCCTGCGCCGCCGCGACGCGATGCCCACCGTGCTGGCCACGGTGGACACCGCGGTCCGCGATCACGTCCGCCGCCACGCCGACGACCCGACCCTGTCGCCCACCGCGATCGCGCGAAGCCTCGGCTGGTCACTGCGCCAGATCCAACTGGCCTTGCACCACACCGGTACGACACCGAGCGACCTGATCCGCGCCGAACGCCTCGACCGCGCGCACCGCCGCCTCCGCGAAGCCCCACGCGACCGCACCGTCGCCGACATCGCGTACGCCAGCGGTTTCCGCTCGCTCAGCGCCTTCGGAGCCGCCTTCAAAGCGCGGTTCGGGGTGACTCCGCAGGAAATACGACCGCGCTGAGCGAACATCATCGGATACGGTGTTCGTCGGCACGCGGGGCGGGATCGAGCACGCCGCCGTTCACCCGAACCCCAACGGCCACACGATTCTTCGGCGGAGAAGGGGGCGCGATGGCAGGGTACTTGCAGGTCGATATCGACGTTCTGGCCAAGACGGTGCAGTCGCTCCGTGAGGCCGAACAGGTTTTGGACGATGCGATGAAAGCGCTCGCGAAGGGCGGGCACGGCGACATCGGCACGGCGGCCCTCAACGATGCGGCCGACAGCTTCCAGCGGCGGTGGCGTTTCGGGATCGAGCGCATCTGTGCGGCCGCCACCACGACCGCCGAGGGTGTGTCGAAATGTCATGATGCCTACGTCTCCCTCGACAACTCCTTCGCGAAGGCACTCGGGCAAGGGCAGAATCCGGTAAATGGGCAAGCGCCCGACAACGGCGACCAGCCGGGCATCGTCCGATGAGCGTCAACCCCTATCCGAACCTCGGCTTCGATCCGGTCCCTGGGACGCCGGATGAGGTGGCGAGCCTGCGGGGCCAGATCGACACCGCCCGGCAAGGCGTGACGGAAACCAGGAGCCTGCTGAATCGCCTGGTGGACAGCGATGACGTGTGGAAGGCGACGCGGGCAACGCATTCCGAACGAACTTCGACGCCACCTTGGCGACCGATTTGGGATACGCCCAGCAATCGCTGGAGCGAGCCGTCGACCTGCTGGGCGAGTGGCACACCAACCTGGTCGGCTACCACGACACGGCGAAGGGGCTGGAACAGGAAGCGGCCGATGCGCGCGCTGGACACACGCAGGCGGTGAGCGCGCTGCAACAAGCTCGGTCCGATCCCGACCTGGGCTTGGCGAACGTGCAGTTCACCGATCCGGACGAGTTGCGTGCCGCCCAAACGCGGTTGAACAATGCCACTGCCAAGGTCAACGCGGCGGTGGCCGCCGTCGACGACTGGCAAGGGAAAATCGACGCGATCATCGGCCGCGCACGCGATCTCGAAAGCACCCACAGCGCCCTCGCGGGCCGCATCGCCGCGGCATTGGACGCCGCGGCGAAGGATTTCGCGCCGAGCCCGCCGGACAAGAGCATTTGGGATCGTATCGCCGATGCTATAAAAGCGGTCGGCGAATGGATCGATGACCACCGCGAAGGCCTGCACGAAGCCCTGTCCTGCACGGCGGCAATCGCCGGTTTGCTTGCCGTGATCACGCCGCCGCCGATCGATGCCATCGCTCTGGGGGTCGCACTGGTCGCGGGCGCGGGTGCCTTGGCGCTGGATGTCACCGACGCTGAGATGCGTGAGGACCTGTTGCACGGCAGTCTGAGCGAGCGTCTCAACGCCGGTTTGACGATCTCCGGCGATGCGCTCGGCCTGGTTCCCGGAGTCGGTGCTCTCGGGAAGGTCAGTAAGGTCGCGTTGCTCGGAGACGCGGTCGGTGATGTCGGCCGCTTCGAGGGCATGGCCCGCGCGTGGTCGGAGGCGGCACACAACCCGGGGCTCGTCAACAAGCTCATGACCGACCACAACGTCCGAAACGTGACGGACATCTTGTCGAGGACCGGAGCCACGAACGGAGTCAACCGGTTGCTGCAATTCACCGGCGTCGAAGGAGCGCACAGCGTGGCCGATCCAGCCGTTGCGCTGACCGTGCTCAAACGTGGTGAAGGTGCCCTCAGTACCCTTGCCGGTACGGCGCTGGGAAACATTTTCGGGGGGTGAAAGCAGCATGGATAAACAGCAGCGCATTCCGGCACAAGCCATTTCGGTTGAGATACCGCCCGGCTATCACGAACTTCCACTGACCGATATCGCCAGCGTTGTTCGGGCTGCGGAGCCTGTCTTGCCCTCTTCAGGCATCCTTGGACGATCTGGCCGATCCGCTATATCTCCGCGGGGAAGTATGAATGGATCGACCTGCTCGGCCCGAGCGGAGAGATCGTCTCGACTCTCATCCTGAGCACCTGGGCATGGGATCGGGGCAAGCTGGTCAACCACAACACCCGAGAGGTGTGGTTCGCCGGGGATCCATCGAAGTACGGTGTCGTCTCCCGCCCCGGTGGTCGAGACATGCGCTACGCGTACGTGTCGCGCGTGCACACAGCGCCACGATTCACCTTCCAGGAACAGCAGAGCGATCCCTCGGCCGGCGGACGCCATGCGGCCGACTGAACGCGTGTCTCCGACCCGATGACCACGACGGTCGCCGCCGAGCTATGGCCGCTCACGTCCGGCCCGCCGGTACCGAGGGTCGACCGCCGGTAGGGTTCGGATGCGGGCGTCGAGGGGATCGCGGGCTTGGTCGAAGCCGCTGAAACGCGCGACCAGCGGCTTTGTCGCGAACTCACTGCGCCCGACGGCGCTCTGCACGTTGCTCTTTCGGGGCGTGGCTACATGCCTTCGTCCAGGAGAGCATGCAGGGCCGAGGCGCCGATCTGGTGCAGCTCGTCACGACTGCGCCCGGCTGCGGCTTGGACGGCGATGCCGTCAGAGATCGTGTGGACGAGTGCGGCCAGGGTGGCCGGCTCGTGGTGGGACGGCAGGTCGGTGGCTTGCTCGAGCCGCCGGCGCAGCGCCGCTTCGCCGGCCTTGCGTACCGCGACGGCGTCCTGGCGTACAGCGTCCGCGCCGGGTCCACAGGCTTGAACGGTTTTGACGCACAGGCAACCGTGGGGCGTGTTTTCCCCTGCGGTCAGGTCGATGGCACCGTGGATCAGCCGCTCGATGACCTCCCGGCCGGTGGAGGCGTCCAGCGCGGCGGTGGCGTAGGCGCCGGGGCCGTCGAGGTAGCGGGCCAGGACCTTGCCGAACAGTTCCTCCTTCTTGCCGAAGGCGGCATAGAGGCTGGGCTTGTTGATACCCATCGCGGCGGTCAGGTCGGCGATCGAGGTGCCCTCGTAGCCATTGCGCCAGAACACCTCCAATGCGGAGTCGAGCGCGGTGGCGGTGTCGAACGAGCGTGGGCGTCCGCCGGGCATGCCGTCCTCCGTTTCATGTTTTTTACCTATCGGTACATTACCCTTGCGTGACCGAGGTGGAACCTTCTAGTTTTATACCGAATGGTAAATAACTAAGGAGTGGTGCATGATCCGAGTCGGAGTTGTCGGGGCCAGCGGTTGGGCGGACAGCTCACACCTGCCCGCGCTCACAGCGCTCGAGGAGTTCGACGTGACCGCGGTCGCGACCACCAACCAGGCCAGCGCGGACCGAGTGGCCGCCGCCCACGGCGTACGGTACGCCTTCGCCGACGCACGCGAACTCACCGCGCACCCCGAGGTCGACCTGGTCGTCGTCTCGGTGAAGGCTTCCGGGCATGCCGCCGTGATCAGTGCAGCGCTCGACGCAGGCAAGCACGTCGTGTCCGAGTGGCCGCTAGGCATCGACGCCGACGAAGCGGGCGAGCTGACCGAGGCCGCCACCGCCGCCGGTGTCGTTCACGCGGTCGTCCTGCAGGGGCATCACTCCCCGAGCGCCCGCTTCGTCACGGACCTCCTGGCCGACGGCCGGATCGGCACGCTCGAATCGGTCTCGCTGGTGGCGGAGGGTGCCCCCTGGGGAGGTAGTCGGATATGGCCCGACCTGGTGTTCGGACTCGACCCCGCGGAGGGAACCAATATCCTGACCATCATGGCCGGTCACTTCCTGGCGACACTCGAAGGGGTTGCGGGCTCACTGACCGAAGTCTCCGCACGGCTGCCCCGCACCCACGACCGCGTTCTCGTCACCGGGACAGAGCGGACTGCGACCAACGCCACGCCCAGCCATGTGCTGCTGCACGGAATTCTGGCCGGCGGTGCAACCGCCTCGGTCGCCGTACATGGCGGCAACGGGCCCGCCCGGTACGGATTCCGGCTCGAACTAGTCGGCAGTGACGCAACGTTGACCGCCATCCCAGCCCAGCCCGGGACATTCATCCACTGGGGCGACTGGGACATCCGGATCGGCAACGAGGTCCTGACCGTGCCCGCCAACTATCGCACCGTTCCCGCCAGCGTCCAGTCCGGCCCACCTGCCAACATCGCAGCCCTCTACCAGGAGGTCGCCCAAGCCATCACCGAAGCGCGGCAACCGCACCCCAGCTTCGAGACCGCCCTGCGCCATCACCGCCTGCTCGCCGCCATCGAACAATCCGCAGCAGAAGGAATTACGCAGGACATCTCGTAACCGGCGCGGAGCCCCGGCAACATCCAGCGGTGGCCGTTCCGAACGCTCTCTCATCGGGTTATTTCAGGACCGCGATCGAGGTCGACATCGAGGCCGAACTCGCCCAGCTCGGACCCACCGGATACCGCACTCTACGGGTCCGCGACACCCTGTTCTGACCTTGTCCGGCGCACCCACCTGCTAGCAGCGTTCGCTGTGACCGGGCACCCGCCTGTTCGCCCGCGCCCTGCACCGCGTGATCGCCGGTGGGCGTCCTTTCCGGCGAGGGTGGCACATGGTCGCGGCATTTTCCGAGAAGAGGTCTCCAGGGTGTGCCACTCGCGGGTCGACCATGATGAAGTCGCAGGTCCGGGCGGGAGGGGTGCGGCCTCTGCGCTGGGGAGACCGTGGGTCGACGTCATATCGGGATAACAACCCGATCGCAGAGGCAGCTGATACGGAATCGGCCCGGCTCCTGACGTTTCGAGTCAGTGGGCCGGGCCGTGTCGGTCGATGTGGTCAGTGGCGGTGGAATGCGCCATCCGTCACGCCTGCGGTGAAGGCGTCCCATTCGCCGGGGGTGAATACCAGCGCGGGGCCGGTCGGGTTCTTCGAGTCGCGTACGCCGACCGAGCCCCCGTCGAGATAAGCGACCTCCACGCAGTCCCCGCCCGCCTGGCTATAACTACTCTTGAACCAGCTCGCGTTGGATAATTCCCTGGTCACGCGCCGTACTCCTCTGCGATCTGCTGCACCAAGATTCTGGTGTCACTTTCGCTCAACGCTACCTGGCGAAGGCTTGCCGCTGTCGCCCTGTGGCGCTCGATCACCCAATCGTCTTCCAGGAACAACGCACCTGTGAAGCCTTCCACGAAGACAACCGGCGGCTCCGGCACTCGGCTCAGATGGAGGGCGGGAAATTCGAACAGGGTGAACGACTGAACTACCAAGCCCGGGTGTCCACCGGTATCGAAGGGGATTACGCGGATGGAGACGTTCGGAAGACTTCCAACATCGAGGAGGTAGGGCAACTGCTGTGCCATCACATCTCGCCCACCGACCTGGTGCCGCAGTACGGACTCGGACAACAGCACTTCCAGCGAGAAGCTCGGGTCTTCAGCAAGCCGACGCTGCCGCCGCGCGGTCAACTCGAGTCGTCGCTCCACGTCCACAGCTGACATGGCCGGATCGGTCGTCCGTGCAATCCATCTGCGATACCCGGCGGTTTGCAGCAGGCCAGGCAGCAGCGTGAGTTGGAAGGCGGTCATGCGGGAGCACGCTTGCTCCAAGCTCATGAAGTGATCGAAGTGTGGGTTGACCACATCGGCGTAGGCGCGCCACCAGCCATTGGAAGGGTCGCCCTTGGCTGCTTTGACTTCTTGGAGCAGGCCCAGCACTTCGGCTTTGGCATCTCCATCCGCCTCGTAGAAGTCCAGCAAGTCACGAAGCTGCGCCGTGCTGATCCTGACTACCTGCCCGTCTTCTAACCTTCCGATGCCCTGCTTGGACACCTCGATCGCCAGCCCTGCCGCAAGTTGGCTCTTCTTGGCTTTGGAGCGCAGTTCGCGGAGTCGGCGTCCGAGCGCACGCCGGGGAAGGGTGGACCCTCCTGCCATTGCTTAGCCTCGCTATCTGATGTGACCCGTACTGGACCGAAACGTGCTGGACCGGTCTGTGGAGGCCCGCCTTCGGCTGGACCGCCCCATACTGGCCATCCAGTGTAATTGATGGAATGTCCTTGTTGGACAGTCCAGTTGAGCCCTTTTGTTGTGTACTGAGTAGGCGCCCGGCAACGAGAGCTGTTGATCCAGCCAATATTCCGTTCTCGTTCGCACGCCCGGTCGCTCCCGACGCCAACCGGCCGGGGCCGGGCGCCCTTCGCACGACCTTCGATCCGAGTAGGGGGCTTTCGAGATGGACCATGAGCCGTTCGAGGACACACCGGTCTCGCGGTGCCAGTTCTACCGCCGCGCATGCGGTCTACCCGCTGTCATCGACCCGCCCGGATTGGGGCGGATCGTCGTGCATGCGGGCAGCGTGTGGGGGATCACGATGCCCGCGCGGTTGGGGCAGGCGGTGCGGGCGCATCTGCACGGACAGGGGAATTCGGTCGGGCCGATCATCGGCCATCCACGCTCCGGCAGGTGGACGTTCTTGATTCGGCCGGATCTCGGGGAGGTCGATGACATGCGGCTGTTCGCAGAGCTGTTTCGGCTGGATGTGTCCGTCGCTCGTGCGGGGGCGGCGATCGCGCTGCCGTCGCCCACCGCCTCGGCGGGTGCGATTCGTCTGTGGATTGAACCGCCTGCCAATGCGTTTCGGCCGTCCGGCCTCGCCGTGGTAGAGGCGATCCGCGCTTGGGCCGATCAAATTCCCCGCCGTCGGACGCGCGATGGTGACCGGCCATTCGACATCACCGAGGTACACGGGTGATGGTCGCGATTGTCATCGCTGGAGTCGTGCTGTGGTTCGTGGCGAACTTCCTGGTCGCGATGGCGGTTCTGGAACGCCGCGTCGGGCGCGAAGTTCCGCGCTACGAACCTCTTCCGGCGACGGTCACAGGCGCCGTGGCATGGATGCGGGCACAGACACTGCCGACCACCCGCCCGCTGGTCGCCGCGAACCGGGCATCGGCGTGAACGCCCTTATGCCGGGGGAACTCCCGCACGGAACCGGTGTGCGTGCACCGGTCGGGCCGGACCCGACGCGCCCCAGCATCGCTCGGGTACACGATTACAGCCTCGGAGGCAAAGACAACTACGAAGTCGACCGGCGCTTCTTCCATGACATCCTCCAACTCGCCCCGAACATGCGAAAAGTGCCTTCGATGTCGCGACTTTGGCTGGATCGCCTCGTCCGCCACCTCGTAGGCGAGGTCGGTATCGACCAGATCGTCGACCTCGGGGCCGGGCTGCCCGCCGCTACGAACATTCACGAGATCGCGCACCAGTACGACAGGGGAGCGCGGGTGGTCTACGTGGACAACGATCCGCTCTGCTGCACTCACGGCCGCGCCCTGCTCGAGCGGCATGCGGGCGTCCGTTACGTGCAAGGTGATCTGACGGAACCGCGAACCCTGCTGCCGGAAATCGCCGGCCACATCGTGCCCGGTCGCCCGCTCACAGTCATTCTGTCCGGCGTCCTGCATCACGTGCCCGATGAACTCGACCCCGCGGCGATCGCCCGCGCGTACACCGAGTTCCTGTCGCCGGGTTCGTACCTCGCGATCAGTCACTACCTCGACCCCACGGACAATCCCGCTGCCCACCGGCTCGCCCGCGAACTCGAGCACCGCTTCGTCCACGGCTTGGGTTCAGGCTGGTTTCGCACCCGCGAACAGATCGCCACCTACTTCGGCGGGCTGGAGCTTGTCGACCCCGGTCTGGTCGAACTCGGCGACTGGTGGCCTTACGGTCCCGCACCGCGCCGGCGATCAGTAGAGGAACGACTGATGCTGGGCGCGTTGGGCCGTGTACCTCCCCTCAGGACCCGCTGACCAGCGACTCGGCCAGTTCGTTCTTCTCCGCCTTCGCTCCGAAGTAGTCGCCGCCCTTGGCTCGCACGTTGTCTGTGCCCCACTCCCGCTGTTCGCGTGGGGCGGGGACCAGGTGCGGGATGTGCTTGCGGCAGTGGATATAGGCCTCTTCCACGCGGACCACGACCCAGTGTTCGGCCACGCGGCCCTTGTGGTTGACCGGCAGGTCGGAAACGACGTTGCGCAGGGCGTGGTCGGAGACGATGTGTGCCGCACCGTTGATGTGCAGTCCGATGAGGTCGCGCACGAAATCGAGAAGCAGTATCCCGACGTGCGCGTTCTCCAGGATATTGCCGAGGCTGGCCATGACGCCGTTGCCACGGTATTCCGGGTAGGCGATCGTCTGTTCATCGATCACGTGCAGAAAACCGGGCGGTCCGGCACGGAAACTCGAGTCGCATTCGCCGTTTTTGTCCGCCGTGGCGATGAACGCCATATCCATCCGGCCGATGAAATCGATCATCGCCGGGTTGAGTCGATCGAGCATCTGATCGTCGTAGAACCGCTGTGCTCGATCCTGCGTTCCGTACTGTTCTTGCAGCTCACGCTCGCCGCTGCTGCCACTGTGCATGCCGGGCATCGCCGCCCCTCTGGTCGCCGGAATCCGGGGTCCACCAGGCTCGACATTGAACCGCGGTCGTACCGAGATCGTGTCGATTTTAGATGAGGATCGCCAGGTAAAACGTGGAAATCGGCATCGAAAATCCAGCCGATTCGTGTACGTACCAAGCATTTCGGACGATTAGCTAAAAGCCGACCGGCCGGAACTGTTTCCGACCGGTCGGCATTTGCGGGAGTGGTTCGCGGTGTGTCAGGCCGGGGTCAGCGTGACCGGAACCCCGTTGAACACGGCGTTGCCGGAGGGCGCGTCGACCACCGAATCATCGGTGAGCACATTGGCGTTGACACCCGCGTGCGCGCGGGCCACGGTCTGGCCGCTGTCGGCGTGGCCCCACCCGTGCGGCAGGCTCACCACGCCGGGCATGATGGCCTCGGTCGGCTCCAGCGGAACCGTCAGGGTCCCGGCGGCCGACTTGACCACCGCTTGATCGCCGAGCCCCAGCCGTGCCACGTCGGCCGGATTGATGTGCAGTGTGCAGCGATTCGACCCGCTCACCAGCGGCGCGATGTTGTGCATCCAACTGTTGTTGGACCGCAGCTGCCGCCGCCCGATCAGCACGATCTCCGGCGCCTCGTCGGCCAGCCGGGCCCGCATCCGCGCCACGTCGTCGAGCAGGGGCTGCGGGGCCAGGTCCACGCGGCCGCTCGCCGTGCGCAGGACGCCCGGCAGGCGCGGCCGCAACGGGCCGAGGTCGATGCCGTGCGGGTTGTCCAGCAGCACTTGCAGATTGAGCGTGTTGCCGTTCCATTCGCCGTACGGCCCGAGGCGCAGCATCAGGTCGATACGCTGCTCGGTGCTGTTCTCGCCGATCAGGTCGCCGCGCCGCTCGGTAAGCCCGGCCTTGTGCAGCAGGCCCGCGATGACGAGTTCGTCCATGGCGGTGAGTGGATCCATCCCGTCGGAGCCGTTGTGCGGCCTGCCGGTGAGCGCGGCGGCCAGACGTGCCAGGACGCCGGGCTCGGAGGGCCGGTCACCCAGCGGCACCAGCGGGCGCGAGTAGCGGGTGTAATTGCGCACGGCGAATTGCAGCAGCGCGAAATCGTAGTGCGGGGATTGGGTGGGACGCGGGGGAGGCAGGATCACATCGGCGTGCCTGGTGGTCTCGTTCACGTAGCGGTCCACGCTCACCATGAAGTCGAGCTGGGCGAATGCCTCGTCCAGGCGGGCGCCGCTCGGTGCGGACAGCACGGGATTGCCCGCGACCGTCACCAGGGCGCGGATCTGCCCCTCGCCGGGCGTGGTGATCTCGTCGGCGAGCGTCGCGACGGGCAGCTCGCCCATCGCCTCGGGTAGCTCGCGGACCCGGCTGGTCCAGCGCCCGGCACGGAACGGCTTGGTCCGGGGGATGCCGCCGGCGGCAGCGGTGGCGAACATCGCTCCGCCGGGGGAGTCGAGGTTGCCGGTCAGCGCGTTGATCGCGTCGACCAGCCATTGCGTGATCGTGCCGAATTCGGCGGTGCAGGTGCCGATGCGGGCGTACACCGCGGCGGTCGGCGCCGCCGCGAGCTCGCGGGCGAGCCGCACGATCGTGGACGCGGGCACGCCGGTGCGGGCCGCGACGGTGTCCGGGTCGAACGGCGCGGCGGTCGCGCGCAATTCGTCCAGCCCGGTGACGTCGACGCGCAGATCGGTCAATTGCTCGGCGAAGAGCGTGTGCACGATGCCGAACAGCAGGTAGGCATCGCTGCCCGGCCGGATGAACAGGTGCTCGTCGGCGAGTTTCGCGGTGCGGGTCACCCGAGGGTCGACCACCACGAAGCGGCCGCCCCTACCGCGCAGCGCCTTCAACCTGCCCGGGAAATCCGGTGCGGTGCACAGCGAACCGTTCGATTCCAGCGGATTGGCGCCGAGCATCAGCAGATAATCGGTGCGGTCCAGGTCGGGCACCGGCACGGTCAGCGGGTCGCCGAACATCAGCCCACTGGCCACCTGCTTGGGCATCTGGTCGGCGGTGCTGGCCGAGTAGATGTTCTTGGTGCCCAGCGCGCGCAGCAGCATCGGCACGTACAGCGCGCCGGCCACGGTGTGCGCGTTGGGATTGCCCAAGTAGGCCGCGGCCGACTGGTTCCCGTGCTCGGCCACGACGGCGGGGAACCGCGCGGCGATGTAATCGAAAGCTTCGTCCCAGGTCGCGGTGCGCCAGGCGCTGGTCGCGCGGTCGCGGATCAGCGGTTCGGTCACCCGGTCCGGGTCCTCGTCGAGGTGGCCGAAGCTGGCCCCCTTGGGACAGATGAAGCCCTTGCTGAAGGGATCGCTGCGGTCGCCACGGACCGAGGTCACGTGGTCGTCGGCGTCCAGGGTGATGTCCAAGCCGCAGACCGCCTCACAGAGTGGGCAGGTCCGCAGCAGATTGCGCGCTTGCGTGATCGGGGCCATACCCCATCTTGTCGTCCGGCGGTGGAACTGAAAAGAGAACGCTCGATATCGGCAACGCCAAACGACCGGTACCCGGCGGCGCTCCGGGGTGGGGATCCGGAGCGTCAGGACGGATACCGGTCGCAAACAGGCCGGGTAGCGCGGCCCCGGCCCGCGATCAGCAGGTTCATCCGATCAGGGAGGCGTTGCTCAGTAGGCGATGGTCAGCAGGCGATGGTCAGCTTGGTGCGGCGCGCGGAGGTGGCGGCGCGCACGGCTGCGGCGAGGGCGACGACCGGCGGCACCCAACGGGCCTCGGCGGGCGCGACGCCCCAGCAGGCCGAGCCGGCCGAGAGCTGGGTGGGCGGCAGCGGGATGCCCGCGCCGTCGGTGTACACGGTGGCCCCGGCCTCGCGCAGCGCCTGCAACGCCATCGCGGCCTTGCGGACGCCGGTGACCAGGTGGATCTCGCGACGCTCCGGGCCGGGGATCTCGATCACCGCGCCGGACAGGTTGTTCGCGCGCAGGAAGCGGCGGACCTCGCCGGCCAGTTCGCCGGTGACCTCGATGCCGGACAGGTCGTCGTCGGTGATCAGGCTCAGACCGTTGGCCGTTTCGGCGACCGTCCACCCGCGCTGGTTGTAGTCCTGCGCAGCGGCGGTCAGTTCGGCCGCCGTGACGGAAGTCGGAAACGTGGTGCGCACTGTCTTCTCCATTCCCCGGTAGATCTTTGGGTCCTGCATTCATGGGTCGTATCGGCTGGGGCCGCCACGGGCGTTACGCGTTCCTCGAGAAAATTTCCGGAGTGTCGCCTACGTCTCATTTCCGAGAGGTTCGTACGGGTCTCGCCGGGCATCCCGAGGTGGCTCGCCATGGTTGCCACGCAGCTACTTTCGACCCCGGACCTGGTCACTCGCTGCGCCGGAGCTGTGAGGTCGCTGTGGATGGCCCCCCGGGAGTCGCGGGTGCGAAAACATACCGGTGGCGTGCGTTTCCGGCTGGATCGAAGCGCCCCGGGCAAGGAGGATTCTCGGCATGAGTGACGAACCCCACGGCGCCGGAGCGCCCGCGGACCGCGAAACCGCGGACGTCGAGGAGTACGAGGCCGAGTCGCGCTGGCTCACGTGGAAGGAGTCGGCGGCCAAGCGGCTCGCCGGGGCCGCCTCCGACGAAGAGGAACCCGCCGAGCCGTTCCGCAGCCCCCGCGCGTTCGCGCAGTGGAGCGCCGCCGCCGCGCGCGCCCTGCTCGATGTGCAGTTCCACCGCCCGGCCACCCGCACGCTCTTGCCGCTGGCCTACATCTTGGGGCTGGTGTTCGCGTTCGCCGTGCCGATCACGCTGACGGTGGCGGCGTGGCGGGTGTCCGCGGCGCTCGGCGTGCTCGCCGCGCTGCTGGGCGTCCCGCTCGGCCTGACCATCGCGGCCGCCGTCCGCCTGATGCTCGAGTTCCTGGTGAACGCCGCGCGCCTGGCGACGAGGGTGGAGCACATCAGCGAGCTGGCCGACGACCTGTTCCAGGCGTTGTCGGACGTGGCAGAGCCGGTCAACCAGTTGTCCGAAGACGTTCGAGCAGTGCAGTTCTGGCGCTTCCGCAAGCGCAACCCGCGCAGGTAGGGATGAAAACGTGGCGTGCGGAAGTGGTTTGACTCGCGGAAGCCATCGGCCTGGCTGAGACGCGCGCCGTGACCACTGTGAGTTTCACTGTGAACAATGCTGTTCGGATACCCGGCACATCCACCACGGGTCTCCGGAGAGGGCGCGCCGCGCCGCAGACCGCGCGAACGCACGGTGCGGGCGGTGTGCGGCTGGACAGGGGGGAAGCATGGCTTTACCACAGGGAACGACCGGATCGACGATGCCGCGACGGCAGCTCGGCAGGCACTTGCGCGATCTGCGCACCCGTGCCGGGATGACCACGCGGGTGGCCGCGCAGCAGCTGGAGTGGTCGGAGGCGAAGATCTGGCGGATCGAGACCGGCCAGACCTCCCTGCGTGGTCTCGATGTCGAGGCGATGTGCAAGGTCTACGGCGCGCCGCCCGACCTGCTCGAACCGCTGCGCGCGCTGGCGCGCGACACGAAGGCCAAAGGCTGGTGGACCGCCTACGGCGACGTGATCCCGGAGGGCTTCGACGTCTACATCGGGCTGGAAGAGGCGGCCACCCGGCTGTTCACCTACGAGAACGAGCTCGTCCCCGGACTGCTACAGACCGAGGGCTACGCCCGCGCGGTGTTCACCGCGGCGCACCCGGAGTTGTCCGCCGGCGAGATCGACCGCAGGGTGCGGTTGCGCCAGGCCAGGCAGGCGCTGGTCACCCGCGCCGACGCGCCGCTGCGGCTGGACGCGCTGATCGACGAGGCCGTCTTGCGACGGCGCATCGGCGACCCGGAGGTCACCGCAGGGCAGCTCGACCACCTGCTGCGCATGACCGAACTGCCGAACGTCCGGTTCCGGGTGGTGCCCACCGAGTGCGGTTACCACGACGGCATGACCTCGGGCCGGTTCGTGCTGCTGGAGTTCCTCGACGTGAGCTCCGGCGAGCCGTCCGAACCGCCGGTGGTCTACCTGGAGGCGTTCACCGGGCCGGTCTACGTGGACAAGGAGCACGAGATCGCGCGCTTCCGCGCGGCCTTCGCGAGCATCGAGGCGGCGGCGGTCGACGCGCGAGCACGCATCGAAGACGCCCGGAAATCGCTCTGACCAGGACTATCCGGCGCTGATCAGCACTTCGGCGGCCCCGGCAGGTCCCAGGTGTCGCTCAAGACCTCCCGGTGGGTGGGCAGGGCCTGCTCGTAGACCTCGCGGCCCTTCTCGGTGAGGCACACGAACACGGCGCGGCGGTCTTGGGCGCACATGGTGCGCTGGACGAGACCGTCGCGCTCCAGCCGGGCCACGGCCCGCGAGAGCGCGCTCTGACTGAGGTAGATGTCGTTGGCCAGGTCGCTCATGCGGTAGTCGCCGCAGTTCGCGTCCACCAGCCGGTCCAGCGTCTCGAATTCGCTGAGCCCGATGTGATGCCCGTTCTGCAGCGCCTTCTCGAGTGCGCAACTCACCGCCGCGTGCCGGTCGAGCAGCTCGCGCCACTCGGCAACCAACCCGGCCGGCGCGAGAGCGCGCCGGACTGTGCTCACGGTGGTCGGCTTCGACATGGCCCCATCTTAGTGGGCACGGCAAGTGTATGCAACCGCATTAAATGTGTTGGCATTTAATGCACGCGCATGTAATGTTCCCCGCATGACTTCACCAGCGACGCTCTCGGCCGCTCAGGCGACCGATCCGGCCAGATGGTCAGCCCGGCTCTGGGGCATGCTGATCACGCTGTGCATCGTGTTGTTCCTCGACGGTCTCGACGTTTCGATGATCGGTGTCGCCCTGCCGTCCATCGGCGCGGAACTCGATCTGTCCACCTCGACCCTGCAATGGCTGGTCAGCGGCTACGTGCTCGGCTACGGCGGGTTGCTGCTGCTCGGCGGCCGCACCGCCGACCTGCTCGGGCGCCGCAAGGTCTTCCTGATCGCCCTGGCGGTCTTCGCGGTCGCGTCGCTGGCCGGCGGTCTGGTCAGCTCCGGTCCGCTGCTGATCCTCACTCGCTTCGTCAAGGGCCTCGCCGCCGCGTTCACCGCGCCGACCGGCTTGTCCATCATCACCACGAACTTCGCCGAGGGCCCCGCCAGGAACAAGGCGCTGTCCATCTACACGGTGTTCGGCGCGGGCGGCTACTCCATGGGCCTGCTGTTCGGCGGCCTGATGACCGGCGTCGGCTGGCGCTGGACCTTCCTGCTGCCGGTGCCGATCGCGCTCGCCGCGCTGGTCTCGGCGTACGTGCTGGTGCCCAAGGACAAGCCCGCCGAGGAAGGCGGACACGACCTGCTGGGTGCGCTGCTGTCCACCACCGCCATGCTGCTGCTGGTCTACACCGTGGTGGCCGCGCCGGAAGCCGGCTGGGCGTCGGCGCGCACCATCGGCTCGTTCCTCGCGGTCGTCGCGCTGTTCGCCGGGTTCGTCGCGGTGGAGAAGCGAGTGCGCTACCCGCTGGTGCGCCTCGGCATCCTGCGCAAGTCCTCGCTGGTCCGCGCCAGTCTCGCGATCGTCGCGGTGGCGGGCTCCTACTTCAGCTGGCAGTTCATCGTGACCCTGTACATGCAGGACACCCTCGACTGGTCCCCGTTGAAGCTGGCGATGGCGCTGCTGCCGGTCGGTCTGCTGGTGGTGCTGTCGGCGTTCTTCTCCGACAAGCTCGTGGATCGATTCGGCACCGGGCCGGTGATCGCGGTGACCATGGTCGTGATGGCCGTCGGTTACCTGCTGTTCCTGCGGCTGGACACCGCCCCCTCCTACCTGACGATGCTGCTGCCCGCGGTGCTGCTCATCGGCATCGGCTGGGTGGGCTTCCCCGCCATCAACATCCAGGCCACCAACGGCATCGAGGACGAGGAGCAGGGTCTCGCGGCCGGCGTGCTGCAGACCTCCATGCAGGTCGGCGCGGCCATCGTGCTCGCGGTGACCACCGCGATCATCTCCTCCGGCGCACACGCCGACATCTCGGCCGCCGGGATGCTCGACACCTACCGTCCCGGTCTGGAGTTCGCCGCGGGCGTGTCCATCGTCGGCGCGCTCGTCGCCCTGCTCGCCTTCGCGCCGCGGTTCCGGGGCCGGGAGCGGGTGGTGGACGAGTCGAAGGAACTGGAGCTCGTGGCCTGACCGCTGTACCGGCCGCATCGCGCCGTCACCCGCACCGGGTGGCGGCGCTCGGCCTTGCTCCTTCGTGCGGATCAGGAGAACGGCGGGGCCGCGGTATCTTTCGCCGAACGGACGAAGGTGAGTTCGCTGCCGTCGCGCCCCACGCGCGGCCATTCGATGCCCAGCGTCGGATCGAACGCGTCCATGTCGTGGTCGAACTCCGGCTGGTACTCCAGTGAGCACAGGTAGGTGACGGTCGATCCGTCCTCCAGCGACAGGATCGCGTGGCCGAGTCCTTCGGACAGGAACACCGAGCGCCGGTCGACGTCGTCGAGCAGCACGCTGTCCCAGCGGCCGTAGGTCGGCGAGCCAGGGCGCAGGTCGACCACCACGTCGAGGAACGCGCCGCGCACGCAGGTCACGTACTTGGCCTGGCCCGGCGGGTCCTCGGTGTAGTGGATGCCGCGCAGCACCCCGGCCGCCGACACCGAGCAGTTCACCTGCCGCAGGTCGAACGGTCGCCCGGTCGCCTTCTCGAACTCCGAGGCCTTGAAGCCCTCGAGGAACATGCCGCGATCGTCGCCGTGCTGGCGAGGCGTGACCACCCACGCGCCCGGCACCGCGAGCTCCCGGAACTCCATGCTCACCAGTCCCGTCCGCGTTCGAGCAGATCGAGCAGGTAGCGGCCGTAACCGGAGCGGATCATCGGTTCGGCCAGTCGGCACAGCTGCTCGTCGTCGATGAAGCCCATCCGCCAGGCCACCTCTTCGGGGACGCCGATCTTGAGGCCCTGCCGCTCTTCGATGGTGCGCACGTAATTGGCCGCGTCCAGCAGGGAATCGAAGGTGCCGGTGTCCAGCCACGCGGTGCCGCGGGCGAGTACGTCCACGCTCAGGCGATCCTGTTCCAGGTAGGCGCGATTGATGTCGGTGATCTCGTATTCGCCGCGCGCGGAGGGTCGCAGCGACCGGGCGATCTCCACCACGTCGTTGTCGTAGAAGTACAGGCCCGGAATGGCGTAGTTCGACCGCGGCGTCTTGGGCTTCTCCTCGATGGACACCGCCCGCCCCTCGGTGAATTCCACCACGCCGTAGGCGGTGGGATCGGAGACCCAGTAGGCGAACACCGCGCCGCCGTCGATCCCGTGGAAGCGATTCAGGCTGGTGCCGAGGCCGGGGCCGTGAAAGATGTTGTCGCCGAGCACCAGTGCGGCGCAATCCGCGCCGATATGGTCGGCGCCGAGGACGAAGGCCCTGGCCAGGCCATCCGGCTCGGGCTGGACCACGTAGCCGAGCGACAGGCCGAACTGCGTGCCGTCGCCGAGCAGCCGCCGGAACGCCGCGGCGTCTTCGGGTGTCGTGATCACCAGGATGTCCCTGATCCCCGCGAGCATGAGCGTGGAAAGGGGGTAGTAGACCATGGGTTTGTCGTAGACCGGGACCAGCTGCTTGCTCACCCCGCGCGTGATCGGGTGCAACCGGGAGCCGGTGCCGCCCGCCAAGATGATTCCGCGCATGCAAGGAGTCTGCCAGTTTCACGATGCCGGGATTCGGTGAGGTTCCGAGTAGTCCTCGATTCGGTCACGGTTGTTTCGCCGCGGCGCGGATCGAGCGATTCTGTTGCGTAGGTCACGATGCGCATGGTGTTCTGAAAAGACACCGCGTGAGATGTCAGCGCCGACAGCTCGCCTGGGCGACCTCGGTCCGGTCGTGATTCGGCGCACCAGTTGTGAGGTAGGTGCGCGATGGCGACCAGAGACGGCGAGCCCGGCGTGGTGATGAATCCGAAGGGCCCCAGCGCGCAATCGCGGCTGCTGCTGGCCACCTGTATGGGCGTGGTCCGGCCGGTGCTGCGAACCTTCCCCGTCACCAGGACGACCATTCCTCTCGGCGCCGCCACCGTGGACGGGCTGGCGCGGTTGCGTCCTCGGCCGCACGGCATCGATCGGGAGCAGGTGTCGCTGCACGGTATCCGCCTGGAGATCATCCGCCCGGCCGGTGCGTCGCGTGCGCTGCGCCACGGCGCGGTGCTCTATATGCACGGCGGCGGCTTCGCGATCTGCAGTACCCGCAGCCATCGCCCGATCGCGGGCAGCCTGGCCCGCCGTACCGGTCTGCCCGTGATCAACGTCGAGTACCGCCAACTGCCCGGCACGCGGATCACCGACTCGGTGCGCGACTGCCTGGCCGCGTATCGCTGGCTGCTGCGGCACGGCGCCGATCCGGGGCGGATCATCTTCGCGGGCGACTCGGCGGGCGGATACCTCACCTTCGCGACCGCGCTGCTCGCCCTGGAATCGGGTCTGCCCGCGCCCGCCGGGTTGGTCGGCTTGAGCCCGCTGCTCGACCTGGACTACGGGGCGAAGCGGGACTATGTGAATGTGACGCGGGATCCGTATATCCCGCTGTCGGCGCTGGAAGCGGTGGTGCGCATCGGCGCCGAGATCGACGGGGCGCTCGATCCGAGTCTGTCGCCGGTCAACGCGGTGCTGTCCGCGCTGCCCCCCGTGCTGCTGATCGCCGCCGAGGACGAGGTGCTGCGCTTCGACTCCGAATTGATGGCACAGCGGCTCACCGCGGCGGGTGTGCCGAACGCGCTGGAACTGTGGCGCGGCCAGGTCCACGCCTTCATGAGCATCGCGCCGAGCCTGCCGGAGAGCAGGGCGGCGCTGGCGCGGGTCTCGCGGTTCGTGCGCGCCCGCATCGAGGACGACCAGCAGGCACGGACGGCTTGACCGTCCGGCCTTTCGAGGCGAGCCTCGCCCCGCATTTCAGGCGGGACGGGGCTCGCGTCCTTTTCCGACCGCCCTCGGAAAAGCGAAGCCCCGTCCACGCGATCACGCGGACGGGGCTTCGCTGATTTTCAGTTGGCGTTCGTTCGCGAATTACTTCGGCGCGTTGAACGGCTGGTTGATGGTGCTGAAGTACTGGATCGCAGCACCGATCGCGACCGGAGCGGTGACCAGCAGCTGGCCCGCGAGGGTGCCGAGGGCGCCGACGGCGATGATGCCGCCGAGGCAGCCGATGGCGGCGGCCGGGATGAACGCGCCGAACAGGCCGATGATGGCCGCCGAGGCGACGGTGGCGCCGGCGATGCCGCCGAGCACGCAGCCCACTGCGGCGCCGCTGAGGCCGCCGACCAGGGTGCCGATGGTGGCGCCGGTCGAGATGGTGTCCTTCATGCGGTTGAAGGCGGCCGTCTCACGGTCGTACTCGGTCTTCCACGGCGCCTTGTCCTCGAAGGGGAGGGCGACCGGCTTGTAGGTCGCGTGCGCCATGTCGAACTGGGGGGTAAGGGTGGCGGTGCGGTCCGCGATCTCGGCAGCGATCGGGAACTCGAAGTCGTCGACCCGGAAGGTCAGCGGCATGCCGGTCAGCACGTCGCCGTTGGCGGCCTTGACCTTGAAGGTGCCATCCTCGACGACCATGGAACCGGCATCGGTCGTGATGATGGACTGGGTGTCGGTCGCGTGGGCGGTGAAGTTCACCGCGCCATCGGCCTCGGGGGCCGGAGCCGCGTTCACGGTGCCGGCGGTGACGCCGAGAGCGGCGATCAGCAGTGCCGACGTCGCGGCGAATTTCCTCATCAGCATTTTGTTTCGAACCTCGATTGGAACGTTCGGAGGGGACTAGACGAGCAAAATCTAGACCAGCTAACGCGTGGTGAACCGCTTGTGACTGTTTATTCAAATTTTGTTCACCATCGAGACCCATGGCTCGGTGGGGTCCCGGAAATGTGGGCGCTGACCGGGGTTTTCCGTAACAAAACAACCCAATAGTTCCATTCGCTGGGAAGTCAATGAGACGAACGTCACAGTTCGAAATACTGGAGTGGCCCTCGGCCGCACCGGGTTTCGAGTCCTTCGCCGGTTCGGCGCGGCCCCACGTACAGTCATGGGGTGCGATTGCTCGTCACCGGCGGCGCCGGGTTCATCGGCGCGAACTTCGTCCAGCAGACCGTGTCCGACCACCCGGATGCGACCGTCGTCGTCCTCGACGCCTTGACCTACGCCGGGAACCGGGCCTCGCTCGATCCGGTGGCCGACCGCATCCGCTTCGTGCACGGTGACATCGCCGACCTCGATCTGGTCGACGAACTGGTCGGTGGTGTCGACGCGGTGGTGCACTTCGCCGCGGAATCACACAACGACAACTCCCTCGCCGAGCCGTGGCCGTTCGTGCAGACGAATATCGTCGGCACCTATGCCCTGCTGCAAGCCGTGCGCAGGCACGACGTGCGCTACCACCACGTGTCGACCGACGAGGTCTACGGCGACCTGGCCCCCGACGATCCGGCCTTCACCGAGACCACGCCGTACAACCCGTCCAGCCCCTACTCGGCCACCAAGGCCTCCAGCGATCTGCTGGTGCGCGCGTGGACCCGTTCGTTCGGCGTGCGCGCCACCATCTCCAACTGCAGTAACAACTACGGGCCCTACCAGCACGTGGAGAAATTCATCCCGCGCCAGATCACCAACTTGATCGATGGGGTGCGTCCCCGGCTCTACGGAGCGGGACACCAGGTGCGCGACTGGATTCACGTCGAGGACCACAACCGCGCCGTGTGGGAGATCCTGCGCCACGGCCGGATCGGGCAGACCTACCTGATCGGCGCCGACGGCCAACTCGACAACAAATCCGTGGTGCGGATGATCCTCGCCGAGTTCGACCGCGATCCCGACGATTTCGATCACGTCACCGACCGGCCCGGCCACGACCAGCGCTACGCGATCGACGCGACGTTGCTGCGTTCCGAACTCGGTTGGCGGCCCCGCTACGCGGACTTCCGCGCCGGCCTCGCGGCGACCATCCGGTGGTATCGGGACAACGAATCCTGGTGGCGCCCATACAAGGCGGCCACCGAGCAGGCCTACACCGCGGCGGGGGAGCGGACACTCAGCGCGACGGGCGACTGAAACGACAACGGCCGCCCCGGGGATCAGCCCCGAGGCGCCGTGATCGACGCTCAGCCCCAGACGATGGTGTAGTACTTCGCCGCCGCGGCGATCAGCGCGACACTGGACGCCACCAGCACGGTGACGGCCGGGCCCACCGACGGCGTCTTGCCCGTCGAATCGGTGAGCCGCAGCGGCATCCAGCGCAGCAGCACCGCGAGCGTCACGATCGCCAGCGGCACGAAGTAGCGGCCCTGCACGCCATCGATGATGTAGTAGCCGACCGGCGTGAACGACATGTACAGCGTCACGTAGATCATCGCGACGCTGGCGGCCATGGTGAGCGCGACGATCATGGTGCGGCGGAAGGCCGGTGCGGTCATCCGTTCGGCGATGCCGAGACTCACCGCGAACGCCAGCAGACAGGCCAGCATCGACAGGGCGGGCACGTCGACGTAGGCGAAGCCGAGTTCGCCGAAGAACTGGCTGAACCAGCGCTGGTCGCGCAGCGCGATGCTCTCGCCGAACACGTGCACGAATTCCGGTGGGTCGCGCAGGATGCCGCTGAGCTGATCGCCGGGACGCACCGAATGCCACTGGTGCGGCGGCCGCATCAGGCCCATCCCGTCCCCGGTCGGCGCCGCGATCTTCATCCACACCGCGAAGGCGAGCGCGCCGAGCGCGGCGAAGATCCACGGGATCCCGCGCCGCGGGCCGCTGAAACCGAACCGCTCGGCGGGCACCAAGGCCACCAGCAATGCCAGCAGCACATAGGTGGGCTTGCTCACCGGCAGCAGGATCGTCGCGGCCAGCAGCGCGCCGATCTCCACCCGGCCCAGTCGCTCGCCGAGGAACAGGGCCTTCACCAGCAGCGCGGAGACCAGGATGGCCAGCGCGTTGGTCATGGTGTCGGCGGTGACCGTGCCCGCCTGGAACACCGCGATCGGCAGCACGGCGACGGTGAACGCCAGCCACTGCACCCGGTGCGCGCGCAAGGCGTAGAGGCCGAACCCGACCACCGCGAGGTAGGCCACCAGTCCGGCCAGGCGGGTGAGCAGCAGCAGGCCGCCCACGTCGAGCCCGAAGAGTTCGCCGAGGCGGATGCCGATGGCGGCGGGAATGTAGGGGACCGGCGAGTAAGCGGCGGTGTTGGTGAACCAGACCGGTTCGGTGGCGTCCGACACCGCGGCGCTCGTCAACCGGTCGTAGCGGGCCGGATCGCCCACCATCGGGTCCGGCTCGTCCGGGTTGGTGGTGTAGTCCTGCAACGCGTAGCCCATCAGCGCGGTGATGCTGGACGGGATGTCGCCGCCGTAGGCGATGCCGCGATCGTCGTGGATCTGCTGAGGCAGGAAACCGCCGTGCGCGACCTGGTAGGCGCGGCCGAACTGGGTGATCTCGTCATGACCCCAGAACGGCGGGGTGAGGACGGTGAACAGCGCGCCGAAGATCGTCGCCAGCAGGGTGAAGGCGATCGTCGCTCCGCCCAGCCGGGTCACCATGCGGCCCGCGAAGCCTTGCGGGCCCCGGTCCGTGCCGGGAGCGGCCTCCGCCTCGGCGTCGACGGCGGGTAGCGGCGCGGTGTCGGTCGCGGGTAGTGGTGCGGTGTCCGTCGACTCGTCCAGATCCTTGTCCGGCGTCGAGGTGGGATCCGCCTTGGTCGTCAACGCCCGGCTCCGGCGTCACGGGCGGCGGCGCCTGCGCCGGTGATCCGCGGGTCGTCCGCGCCCACCGCGGTGTAGCGCAGGTAGACCAGGCGCGCGGCCTCGTGACGGGAGCGGCGGATGCCGTCGAGGATGAGGCCCGCCGTCCAGGCGAGGCTGCCCAGCAGCAGCAGGGTGAAGGCGAGGAACAGCGTCGGGAACCGGGGCACCGTGTGGGTGTTGTAGAACTCGACGATTATCGGAATGGTCAGCACGATCGAGACCAGCCAGCTCAACGTGCCGAACAGGCCGTAGAACGCCACCGGCCGCTCGTGCCGGGCCAGCCCGATGATCAGGGCGAGGATCTTGAACCCGTCGTGATAGGTGCGCAGCTTGCTCTCGCTGCCCGCCGGACGATCGCGGAAGCCGACCGGCACCGCTGTCTGCGGCACCCGCAGGTGCAGCGAATGCACGGTGAGTTCGGTCTCGATCTCGAACTCCCGGGACACCGCGGGGAAGCTCTTCACGAAACGGCGGGAGAACACCCGGAAGCCGGAGAGCATGTCCTCGACGTTCTCCCCGAACACCTTCCCGACCACGCCGTTGAGCACCCTGTTGCCGGTCTCGTGGCCCGCGCGGTAGGCCGAGGCGCCCTCGTCCTGCTTACGCACGCCGAGCACGTGATCGTAGGGGCCGTCCAGCAGCGTCTTGATCATCAGCGGCGCGGCCGACGCCTCGTAGGTGTCGTCGCCGTCGACCATCAGGTACACGTCGGCCTCGATGTCGGCGAAGGCGCGGCGCACCACATTGCCCTTGCCCTTGGTGTGCTCGTGCCGCACGATCGCTCCGGCCTCCCGGGCGCGTTCGGCGGTGGCGTCCGTACTCAGATTGTCGTAGACGTAGACGACGATCCCCGGCACGGCGGCCTGCAGATCGGCCACGACCTTGGCGACCGAGGCCTCTTCGTTGTGACACGGAACCACGGCGGCAATACGGAGCTCGGTGGAGTCCACCCGGGTCAATCCTCGCGATCGGTGGTGAATGTGGGAACACGGGGAGGGTACAGGGAACTCACAGCTCGTGCGTGGCCGACCTCACCGTGCGCGGGAGCCGATTTTCCCCTCGCGGGCGGTTGCCCGAGGCTGCGGTACCGTCGGGCCGTGCCATCCAGTGAGTCCACCGCACCCGCGGGCCAGCCAGTGACGCCGGAGACCGCGACGGTCGTGCGGAAGGTGCTCACCGCGCTGCGCAGAGGCGGGGCGTTCCTGGTGGTCGGCGCGATCGGCTTCCTGGTGGACGCGGGCACGTACAACCTCCTGGTCTTCTGGGGCGGCGAGGGCGTGCTGTATCACTACCCGCTTCCGGCCAAGATCATCGCGATCGCGGTGGCGACGGTGGTGACCTATTTCGGCAACAAATGGTGGACTTTCGCGCACAAGCAAACCGACAATCCCGGACGCGAGTACCTCCTGTACGCCGTGTTCAACGTCGTCGCGATCGGCCTGCAACTGGGCTGTCTCGGCTTCTCCCGCTACGTGCTCGACCTGTCCAGCCCGCTGTCGGACAACATCTCCGGTACGTTGATCGGGCAGATCGTGGCCGTGGTGTTCCGGTTCTGGGCTTACGACAAATTCGTCTTCACCGGGGCGCGGGCGGGCACGAGCGGCGCTACCGACAACGAATCGGCGAACGTTTAGCAATGGTTCGAGCACACGTCGGCATGGCTGTACGGCGGGCAAGCGCACAGGGCGGTTGATATCCTCACCCCCGCCGTGAGGCATCGAGGGGCGTGTCTGTCCCGTCCGGCACAATGAGAAATTTCGAGGATTTCATGGATCAGTCGGCTATCGAGGCCGTTACCGAAACAAACGATCGCTCGACGGCCGCTGAGGCGCCTGCCGCGCTGCGCGCCGACCATCGGGCGCCGGACCGGCTCGTGCTCCAGCGCGGCATCTTCACCGGTCCGTCGGCGAAGGTGAGCGACGAGCTGTATGCCGTCGTGAAAGGCGGCGCGCACCGGGAACGCCAGACCCTGCGGTTGGACAAGGGCGCGACCGCGCACACGAACACCTATTTCGGCCGGTTCGCCGCCAGCTACTGGCAGCGCTGGACCACGGTCACCGAAGTGCGGGCGACCATGGTGCTCGAAGTGGTCGCGAAGGCGAGAATCCGGCTGGTGGCCTCCGACATCGCGGGGCATCGCCGGATCATCGACACCGCGCGGGTCGACGCGAGCGGTTCGGTCACGCTGACCGCCCCGCTCGACCAGTACGTCGACGGCGGCGCGCTGTGGCTGGAGTTCGACGCCATCGGCGGCGCGCTCGGCATCGCGGAGCTGAGCTGGACCGCCGTGGCGCCGGAGCGTGTTCGCCCGGTCGCCATCGCGATCTGCACCTTCAACCGCGCGGCCGACTGCGCCGAGACGGTCGCGGCGCTCGCCTCCGACCCGACCGTGATCGCCGCGATCGACGCGGTGTACGTGGTCGACCAGGGCACCGATCTGGTCGAGAACCGGCCGCGCTACCAGGAGGTCGCACCGGTCCTCGGCGAGAAGCTGCGCTACCTGCGCCAGCCGAACCTCGGCGGCGCCGGCGGCTTCACCCGCGGGCTCTACGAGGTGTCGGCGGTCAACGAGCACGCCGATGTCATCCTGATGGACGACGACATCCTGTGCGAGCCGGAGACGGTGCTGCGGCTGAACGCGTTCGCCAACCTGACGGTCGAGCCGACCCTGGTCGGCGCGCAGATGCTGTTCCTGCTCAACCCCGACTACCTCAACGTCGGCGCGGAGGAGGTGCACCTGAACCGGCTGCGGCACGGCCAGAAGGTGCCGAAGGCGCTGCGCAACACCAGCATGCTGAAGAAGAACCAGGAGCGCCGCGTCGACGCGGGCTACAACGCCTGGTGGACCTGCCTGATCCCGGCCGAGGTGGTCGCGAAGATCGGGCTGCCGATCCCGATCTTCTTCCAGTGGGACGACGTGGAATACGGCGTCCGGGCGCGCGAGCACGGTTTCGTCACCGTCACGCTGCCCAACGCCGCGGTCTGGCACGCGGACTTCTACTGGAAGGACTACGACGACTGGGCGCGCTACTTCAGCACCCGCAACTCGCTGATCGTCGGCTCGATGCACACGGAGCTGGACGGTAAGGAGATAAGCCGCAAGCTGTTCCGGGAGATGTCCGAGCAGCTGGTCGCGATGCAGTACGGCCTGGTGCACACCACGTTGCAGGGCATCGAGGACTTCCTGAAGGGCCCGAAGGTGCTGCGGGACGGCGGTATCGAAGCGCTGGCCGCCGCGCGCACGAGCCGGGCGGATTACGCCGAGACGATCAAGCACCCGGCCGCGACGCCGCCGGTGCGCTCGGCCGACATCCAATTGCGCCGTGCCGGTGGCGAACCCAGTCGCGTGCTGCTGGTGCTGATCAAGCGCGCGATCAATCAGTGGCTCGGCCGTACCCAGCACGGCATCATCGGCGTCACCAGGGAAGACGCCTACTGGTGGCATGTCTCGCTGTTCGACCACGTAGTGGTCACCGACGCCTCGCAGTCCGGCGTCCGGGTGCGCAGGCGCGACAAGGCCCGCGCGCTTCAGCTGCTGCGCCGCATGGTGCGTGTGCTGCGTCGTCTGCGCCGGGAGCTGCCCGCCTTGCAGGCGCAGTACCGCGCCGCCATGCCGGAACTGACCAGCCGGGAGAACTGGGAGCGGCTGTACGGGATCGAGGGGCCCGCCACTCCTCGCAAGTAGGCCGGAGACCGGGCGCCCCCGAAGCCGCGAACGGCCTCGGGGGCACCCGGCACTATTCACGAAACCGGTTGCCGCGCGAGCGTTCTCGTCGCGGCAGCCGCCGAGTCAGAGAAAGAGATCTGTGGTGAGTTCGCCGTCGCCCGGGGTGACGCGGTACTTGTCCAGATCGGTGATGCCGTGCGCGGCCAGAACCTCGTCATCGATGAAGAAGTTGCCGCTGGTCTCCTTGCCGGGCGAGGTGAGCACCAGGTAGGCGGCGTCGGCGTAGATGTCGGGGGTGCGCGAAGTGGAGACCATCTCCTCGCCGCCGAGCAGGTTCTTCACCGCGGCCGTCGCGATGGTGGTGCGCGGCCACAGCGAGTTGACGCCGATGCCGTCGCCCTTGAGTTCCTCGGCCAGGCCCAGCGTGGTCAGCGACATGCCGTACTTGGCGATGGTGTAGCCCAGCGACGCGCCCGCCCATTTGGGGTCGAGGTTCAGCGGCGGCGACAGGGTGAGGATGTGCGGGTTGCGCCCGGCCTTCGCCGATTCGCGCAGATGCGGGATGCTCAGCTTGGACAGCAGGAAACTGCCCCGGCAGTTGATGTCCTGCATCAGGTCGTACTTCTTCATCGGCAGCGCGTCCGTGGGGGACAGGTCGATCGCCGAGGCGTTGTTCACCACGATGTCGATGCCGCCGAAGCGCTCGACCGTCCGGCGCACCGCCTCGGCCACCGACTCGTCGATGCGGACGTCGCCCACGAACGGCAGCACCTGGCCGCCCGCCGCCTCGAGTTCCGCGGCGGCGGTGTGGATCGTGCCGGGCAGTTTCGGATGCGGCTGATCGGTCTTCGCGATCAGGGTGATGTTGGCGCCGTCCGCCGCGGCCCGCTTGGCGATCTCCAGCCCGATGCCGCGGCTGCCGCCGGACATGATCATCGTGCGGCCCGCCAGCGGCTTTGATCCCGATTCCGTCATCTGACCTGCTCCTTCGTTTCCGCCGCGAGCACCGGCCCGAGGCTGTACGCGCTTGCAGACTAAGCGTAAACCTCGTCCTTATGCAACCAGTTGCATAGGGTGTGCGAAGAGAGGGCGCCGGCGTGCCGGCGCCCTCCGGCCACGGCTCAGATCGTGGCGATGAGCACGATGTTCAGCAGGAACATCAGTCCGACCAGGGCCCAGACGATGTAGAGGAACAGCATGCCCGGCGCCTTCTGCGGAACCGGTCCGATCGCGCCGTTGAGGAAGATCACAACCGGCGGCTTGTAGTAGAACCGCGCGGCCTGTCCCTCCGCGATCGGCACGGTGACATTCGCCGGACCCATGTCGAACAACCACGGAGTGGCGACCCGGACGTGGTACTGGCCCGGCCCGACCGGGATGTGGTTCGCGCCCCATCGGGTGTTGGGCACCCGCTGGCCGTTGACCAGGATCTTCGGCTTGGTCAGCGCGAGCAGGAACGTCCAGATCGAGTACGAGGCATCGATGGTGATGCCCGGCGGGTCGGCGGGTTGGCCGTAACCCTGCTGCGGTGCGAACTGCTGCGGCTGCCCGTACGGTTGCGGCTGCCCGAACTGCTGCGGCTGCCCATACGGCTGTGGCTGACCGTATTGCGGTGCGGGCTGGCCGAATTGCGGTTGCCCGTACGGCGGCTGCCCGGCCTGCGGCTGGGCGAGATGCGGTTGGCTCGGATGCTGCCCCGGAGGCGGCGCGTACTGCGCGGGCGCCTGCGGCGGGTACTGCCCGACGGGCGGTTGCTGACCGAACGCCGGCTGCCCAGGCCATGAACCGGGCTGCTGGCCGTGTGGCGGATACCCGCCGGGATGACTCATCTATCCCTCCCAGATAGCGAACGATGCGAGGGGCACCCTACCGTGCCCCCCGCTCGGTCAGCGTCGCGAGTTCCGCTCCCGGAACATCTTGCGGTGCTGCTTGGTGATGTCTCGCCAGGCCCGCTCGCGCTCGGCTTGCAGCCGTTTGTCGGTGCGCGCCCGCATCCACTCGTTCTCTCGCGCCAGCTTGTTGTAGCTGTCGAGCCTGCGCTGGGTGAGCTCGCCGCTGTCGATCGCCTCCCGCACCGCGCACCCCGGTTCGCCGCGGTGCGCGCAATCGCCGAAACGGCAGCGGACGGCGAAGGATTCGATGTCACTGAAGGTCTTCTCGATGCCTTCGGTGGCGTCCCACAGCCCGATGCCGCGCAGCCCCGGCGTATCGATCAGGGTGCCGCCGCCGGGCAGCGGGCGCAGTTCCCGGTGCACCGTGGTGTGCCTGCCTTTCTTGTCCGCGTCGCGGACCGTGTTGGTGGCGAAGATCTCCGCGCCGAGCAGCGCGTTGGCGAGGGTCGACTTCCCAGCGCCGGAGGGTCCGAGCAGTGCGACGGTGCCGTCGAGCATCGCGGTGAGCACATCGAGCCCCGAGCCCGTGTTCGCGCTCACCTCGAGCACAGCGGCGCCCGGCGCGACGGCGCGCACCTCGCCGAGCGGGAGGTCGTCGGCCGCGTCGGCCTTGGTGAGCAGCACGATGGGCTGGGCGTTGCTCTCCCAGGCCAGCGCGAGCATGCGTTCGATGCGACCGAGGTCCACATCGCCGTCGGCGGCGGTGCAGATCAGGACGGTGTCGACATTGGCGGCGAGCACCTGGCCCTGCGACCGGCCGGAAACCGACGACCGCACGATCGCCGATCGGCGCGGCAGCAACCGCCGCACGGCCGACGTGGCGTCGACGGTCACCCAATCACCGGTGCACAGCCCGCTGACCTCGGAATCCGAGCGCGGGCAGCGGGCGCGGGCGAGCCCGTTCGGTGTGGCCACATCGCATTCACTGCGATCCATGCGGATCACCCGCGCGGGCACACAATCGTCCTCGATCATCGAGGAGTATCGGGCGGAAACGGCTTCGGTCCAGCCGTAAGGGACGAGAAGGTCGTGGTCGACCATGATGGAAAGGAATCCTTCGTCGGGCGCCGAACCCGACCAGGGTTCAGCGAGCGGAGAATGAGGTGGAGTCTCGTGTGGCGGCGCGACTGAGATCAGCTCGCCCGGACACGACAATCCGCACGTTCCTCGTCACGGTCCACACCTCCTTCCGCTCTCGCAGTCGACCCACTCTCGCACCCGGCCCCCGCCCGGCACAACCGAATTTCCGACGTCCCCGGGTCACGCACCGCCGACGGCGCGACCCGCGGCGGATCAGTCGGGTTTGCCGAACTGCTCGTGGCGGCCGAGGGAGCGAAGGTGGAACCATTCGCGCAGGCCGGCGGGGTCACGGCGGGTGACCAGGAAGAACCAGGAGAAGCGAACCCATTCCTGGGGAAGCAGTTTCCGCATACCCGGCTGGGACATCAGATAGCCGCGGTTGCGGTAGGTGAAGTAACGCTTCACCGGATCGTCCGGGTACTGCGTGTGCATCCGGCCGCCGAGGATCGGCTTGAACTCGGACGCGCCGTTGGGATGCAGATACGCCGTCTGCAGGCAGGTGCCGAACGGCAGTCCGGAGCGCACCAGCCTGCGATGCACCTCGACCTCGTCGCCGCGCACGAACAGGCGCAGGTCCGGCACGCCGATCACGTCGACCGCCTGCGCGGAGATCAGCGCGCCGTTGAACAGCGAGGCGATGCCGGGCAGGAAATCCTCGTCGCCGAGTTCCGAGCGCAGCCTGCGCCAGACCACGCCGCGGCGCAGCGGGAAGGCGAGACGGTCGGGCTCATCGATGTCGCAGACCACGGGCGAGACCTCGACCAGGCCGTGCCGCTTCGCGCAGTCCAGCAGAGTGGACAGCACATCCGGGCCTTCGGGCCTGCCGTCGTCGTCGGCGAGCCACACCCAGTCCGCGCCCATGCTCAGCGCGTGCAGCATGCCGAGCGCGAACCCGCCCGCGCCGCCGAGGTTGTGCGCCGAGCCCAGGTAGGTGGATTCCACCGGCTGGTCGCGCACCAGATCGGCGACCTCCGCCTCGTTGCCGTTGTCGATCACGATCAGGTGATCCACCGGCCGGGACTGGGACGCGACGACTTTCAGCGACTCGGCGAGCAGTTCACGGCGCTTGTGCGTGACCACGACCGCCACGATGCGCTGCGGCGAATCCGAGCCCGCCGCAGCGGATTTCGCCGGGAGCGGGGCGTCGGGGGCGTCGGCCTCCTCCGGCGCGGAGCCGATCCGGGCCTGCGCCCCTTCGTCGATCGGGGTGTCCTGCCCGGTCGGCTCACTCATGCTGCGGCCTTTCCGGCAGGAGCGGGGCCCTGCGTGGTTACGCTTCGCTGCCGCCTCCGGGCCTGACCGCTCATGCCTTGTTCCGCTCCAATTCTCGTTCGTTAGTCACGGCCCGTTCGGCTTCCATTTCGCGCAGCACGGTCGCGACGTGATTCCCCGCGTCCGGGCCCTCATAGGCTCGCACCACTTCTTCGATGCCGCCGCGCAAGCGGATCTGGCCGTGGTCGATCCACAGCGCCGTATCGCACAGCTGCGCGAGGAATTCGTTGGAATGGCTGGCGAAAACCAGGATGCCGGAACGAGCTACCAAGGACTGCAACCGCAGCCGGGCCTTCTTCATGAATTCCGCGTCGACGGCGCCGATACCCTCGTCCAGCAGCAGGATCTCCGGATCGATCGAGGTGACCACGCCCATCGCCAGGCGCACCCGCATACCGGTGGAATAGGTGCGCAGCGGCATGGACAGGTATTCGCCGAGCTCGGTGAAATCCGCGATCTCATCGATCTTCGCCAGCATCTGCTTACGCGTCTGCCCGAGGAACAGGCCGCGGATGATGATGTTCTCGTAGCCGGAGATCTCCGGATCCATGCCGACGCCGAGGTCGAACACCGGCGCCACCCGCCCGCGGATGCGCGCACTGCCGCGCGACGGTTCGTAGATACCGGAAAGCAGGCGCAGCAGCGTCGACTTACCCGCGCCGTTGTGCCCGACCAGGCCGACCCGGTCGCCTTCCTTCAACGAGAGATTGATCTCCCGGAGGGCTTCGACCACGACGACATCGGACTGATTGCGCCCGATCGCGCCGCCCGCTTTACCGAGGAACGCTTTTTTCAACGACCGCGATTTGGCGTCGAAGATCGGGAATTCGACCCACGCCTCCTGGGTCTCGATACTCACACGACTCATCGGGGGCGCTCCTATACCCAGTACGGTACGCGCGAACGGTACTGCTTCATGGCGAAGATCGCCACGATCCAGCCGACCAGGGTGATCGTGCCGACGATCACCCAGTGCCGCAGCTCCTGCGGCTCGCCGAGCAACGGCGCCCGGACGATTTCGAGATAGTGGAACGTCGGCACGAGTTCGGCCAGTTTCGCGCGGTCGCCGGTGCCGATCTGCGATTGCAGGGTCTTGGTCGTCCACATGACCGGCGTCAGCACGAACAGCATCAGCGTGGTGCTGCCGAGAATCGGCGCGATATCGCGGTAGCGGGTGCTGAAGATGCCGAACACGATCGACACCCACATGGAATTCAGGAAGATCAGCGCGATCGCCGGGATCGCCATCAGGCTGGCCACCCCGAGGTGTCGCCAGACGCCGAACGCGGCGAGCATCACCAGGTAGATGACCATGTTGTGGGCGAAGAACAGCAGCTGCCGCCAGACCATCCGGTAGACGTGCACGCTGAGCGCGGAAGGAAGCTGCTTGATCAGGCCCTCGTTGGCGATGAAGACCTCCGAGCCCTCCAGGATGCTCGCGCTGATCACGTTCCAGATGATCAGCCCGACCGTCACGTACGGCAGGTACTCGCGCAGCGGCTGGCCGAGCAGCGCCGCGTACAGCACACCCATCGCCACGGCCTGCAAGCCGGTGGCGATGGTGATCCAGAACGGGCCGAGCACCGAGCGGCGGTAGCGCTGCTTGATGTCCTGCCAGCCCAGCGACAGCCACAGCTCGCGCTGCGCGAACCCGCCCGCGAAATCCTGGAACGCGCGCCGGAACGTCTGAGAGTCCGGCACGATCTTCGCCTCGGTGGCTCCCGCGTGCAACGTCTCCGTCTCCGGGGTGGCCGCGCTCACCGGACGCTCCTGCGAGTCGTCGCCGGACGGCGCCGTGTGCTCGGGCGAGGTGTCATCTGAACGCGCTTGGTCATCGGAACCAACTGAGCTCTCTTCAGGACGCACCGCACTCGGGTCGGAGACCGAGTCGGAGCGAGCGGCAGCGGCGGGCACGGTGCACGAGACTACCCTTGCGGCCTCGCGCCACCGAGTGGCACACGCTCACAGGTACTGGCCGGACCCGCCGGTGACGTGACTCGCCTGGCCGCCGCGCGGGTCGACGGTCTGGATGCCGGGCGGCAACGCGCCCTGCCGCATCTGTTCGAGCTGGGCGCGCGCGGCCATCTGCTGGGCGAACAGCGCGGTCTGGATGCCGTGGAACAGGCCCTCCAGCCAGCCGACAAGCTGAGCCTGCGCGATCCGCAGCTCGGCGTCGGACGGCACGGCGTCCTCGGTGAACGGCAGTGTGAGCCGCTCGAGTTCCTCCCGCAGCTCGGGGGCGAGCCCCTGCTCCAGCTCCCGCACCGAGGACTTGTGGATCTGCTTGAGTCGATTGCGGCTGGCGTCGTCCAGCGGAGCCGCGCGCACCTCCTCGAGCAGTTGCTTGATCATGGTGCCGATCCGCATGACCTTCGCGGGCTGCTCGACCATGTCGGCGAGCGATTCGCCGGAGTCGTCCCGGTCGTCCGACTTGTCCTTATTATCGTCGTCGGTCACGACCTGAGCGGTGAAGGGCGCTTCCGATCCGGCTACCGCCGGAATGGCCAGGGGCCTGCCGTCGGGTCCGACAACGACGATGTGGTCCGGTGCCTCGTCCGAGTACGTCATGGTCCCTATCATGTCGTGTTCGGTCCGAACGCGCTAAGCCGGTGCTCCCGGGCCGCGCTCGCGGCATGGTTCGGCGCGCGCCGCCGGTCCACGCCGCCGCGCGAGGTCGGCGTTCTATTCTGTTCGGGTCGTGTGGTTCGGATTTGTCGAAAGTCGGTCGCCATGCTGAGTCCCAGGTTGCTGTGCTCCCGCCACGATGTGGAGGGGAACGCGGTTACACAGGCTCGTCCGCTGCCCTTAGAGTGGCCAGCATGACTTACGACGTCGCGAGGGTTCGGGGCCTGATACCGTCCCTGGGCGACGGCTGGATCCACCTCGACCCGCAAGCGGGCATGCTGGTTCCGGACGCGGTATCCCGCGCCGTGTCAACGGGTTTCCGAACCTCCTCCTTCTCACATATCGGCCGCAACGGCGCCGCGGTGCGCAGTGCGGCGATTCTGGACGCGGCCCGCGAGGCCGTGGCGGACCTCGTCGGCGGCGACCCGGCGGGTGTCGTACTCGGCCCCGACCGCGCGGTCCTGCTGGCCTGGCTCGCCGAATCGCTGAGCTCTCGCCTCGGCCTCGGCACCGGCATCGTGCTCTCCCGGCTGGACGACGAGGCCAACGTCGCGCCGTGGCTGCGCATCGCCAACCGGTACGGCGCGCACGTGCGCTGGGCCGAGGTGGAGATCGAGACCTGCGAGATGCCGTCCTGGCAGTTCGAGGAACTGATCGGGCCCACAGCGCGGCTGGTCGCGCTCACCGCCGCCTCGCCGATCGTCGGCTCCGCGCCCGCCGTGCGGGTGGCCGCGGACCGGGTGCACGAAGTGGGCGGCCTGCTGGTGGCCGACGCGTTCGGCGCCGCGCCGTACGCGCTGATCGATATCGACGAACTGAACGCCGACGTCGTCGCGCTGAGCGCACCGGCATGGGGCGGTCCGCAGATCGGCGCGCTGGTCTTCCGCGACCCGGCCTTCCTGGACCGGATTCCGTCCATGTCCTTGAACCCCTACGCCAAGGGCGCCGAGCGGCTCGAGGTCGGCGGCCACCAGTACGCGCTGCTGGCGGGCCTGACCACCTCCATCGACTTCCTGGCCGGGCTGGACGAGCGGGCGCGCGGCACCCGGCGCGAGCGCCTGGAGATGTCGATCACCTCGTTGCAGGACTACCACGACCAGCTGTTCGAGCACTTGATGAGCGTGCTCGACTCGATCCCCGGTCTTACCGTGATCGGCCGCGCGTCCACCCGCATCCCCACGGTCAGCTTCACGCTCGGCGGCATGCAGGCGGAGAAGGTCGCGGCGAAGCTCGCCGACAACCGGATCGGCACGGTGAGCGGGGTGCACGGCGGCAGCAGGCTGCTGGACGCGCTCGGCGTCAACGACGAAGGCGGCGCGGTGACCATCGGCCTCGCGCCCTACACCACCAAGTTCGAGATCGACCAGCTCGGCAGGGCCCTGCTGGCGCTGGAGTGAGCGGCGCTCACAGCTCCCGTACCCGCAGCACCACCTTGCCGAACACCTCGCCGGAGTCCAGCAGTCGGTGCGCTTCGGCGGCCTCCTCGAGCGGCAGTTCGGCGGCGATGACCGGCGCCACCGTGCCGTCGGCGACCAGCGGCCACAGCTGCCTGCGTACCTCGCCCACGATCTCGGCTTTGCTGCCGACGCCGGTCGCGGGCCGCGCGCGCACGTTGTTGGCGTGTACGGTGCCCCACTTGCGCAACAGGACACCCAGGTTCAGCTCGGCGGACACGCCGCCCTGCATGCCGATGACCACGAGGCGGCCGTGCTCGGCCAGCGCGTCGACGTTCCGTCCCAGGTAGGCCGCGCCCATGTTGTCCAGGATGACGTCCGCGCCGATGCCGCCGGCGCTCGATCGCTGGGCGCGCACGACGGCGACGAAATCGTCCTCCTTGTAATTGATCAGTACGTCCGCCCCCAGCTCCGCGCAGCGCGCCAGCTTGTCCGCCGAGCCCGCGGTCACCGCCACACGCGCGCCGAGAGCTTTGGCGACCTGAATGGCATGCGTGCCGATCCCGCTGCCGCCACCGTGCACCAGCACCAGCTGATCGGCCCGCAGCCGCGCGGTCATCACCAGGTTCGACCACACGGTCGCCGCCACTTCGGGCAGCCCGGCCGCCGCACCCAGGTCCAGGGCGTCGGGAACCGGAAGCACCTGGGTCGCGGGCACCACGACCCGCTCGGCGTAACCGCCGCCGGACAGCAGCGCGCAGACTCGATCGCCGACCACCCACTCCCGCACTCCGTCGCCGAGTGCGGCGATCACACCGGAGCATTCGAGGCCGAGCAGCGGGCTGGCTCCCGGCGGGGGCGGGTAGTGGCCCTGACGCTGCAACAGATCGGCCCGGTTGACGCCCGCCGCGTCCACCTCGATCAGCACTTCGCCGTGTCCGGGCTCCGGATCCGGCACCTCCGACAAGGACATGACCTCGGGACCGCCGGAACCTTTCAGAACTATCGCGCGCACCGTGCCATAGTGCTCCGCCCGCGGCGGCGGTTGCACGCTGCCCCCTGCGCGGGGAGTCGGGAGGGAAACGTGCTGCGGAAACGCAATCCCGCGAGCGGCCTGCGGTGACCGGCGTCACGGACTACCGTTCCGGTGGTGAGTGGCGGCTTCATCGATTTCCAGAACGAGATCTACCTGGGCGGTCTGGGTGGCTCGACACCCGAACTGCCCATGACCGCAGCGGGTTTGGAGACGCTCGCGCGGGAGCGGCTCGATCCGGCCGCCTTCGCCTACGTGGCGGGCAGCGCGTCCGCGGAGCGCACCGCCGCGGCCAACCGGTCGGCCTTCGACCGCTATCGCATCCTGCCGCGAATGCTGCGCGGCTCCACCGGGCCCGGCGTCCGCGATCTGTCCGTCGAGGTGCTCGGCACGAAGCTGGCCGCGCCCGTGCTCACCGCGCCGATCGGCGTCCTCGAACTGCTGCACGAGGGCGGCGAGGTGATCGTCGCCGAGGTCACCAAGGAACTCGGCATCGGCACGGTGCTGTCCACCGCCGCCTCCTCGACCATCGAGGACGTCGGCGCCGCGGCCGGAGCGTGGTGGTATCAGCTGTACTGGCCCGCCGACGACGAACTGGCCTGCTCGTTCGTCCGGCGCGCCGAGCGTGCCGGGGCCTCGGCGATCGTGGTCACCGTGGACACCCCGACGCTGGGCTGGCGGCCGCGCGACCTGGAGCAGGCGCACCTGCCGTTCCTGCACGGCAAGGGCATCGCCAACTACCTGTCCGACCCGGTGTTCCGGGCCAAGCTGCCCGCCCCGCCGGAGGAGAGCGAGGATGCGATGCGAACGGCCATCCTCACCTGGGTCGGACTCTTCGGCAACCACACGCTGCGGCCCGCCGACCTCGCACGTCTGCGCGAGTGGACCGACCTCCCGATCGCGGTGAAGGGCATCCTGCATCCCGACGACGCGCGCCAGGTGGTGGACGCGGGCGCCGACGCGGTGGTGGTGAGCAATCACGGCGGCCGCCAGGTGGACGGCTCGATCGCGGCACTGGACGCATTGCCCGCGGTAGTGGCCACCATCGGCGACCGCGCCGACGTGCTGTTCGATTCCGGTCCGCGCACCGGTTCCGACGTGCTCATCGCCTTGGCCTTGGGCGCGAAGGCGGTGCTGTACGGACGGCCGTGGGCCTACGGACTCGGTCTCGCGGGCGCGGCGGGGGCCCGGCACGCGTTGCGGGCTCTGCTCGCCGATTTCGACTCCGCGCTGGGCCTCTCCGGGTGCACGAGCCCGGCCGCGGTGAACCGCGCCCTGCTGTCCACGGTGCGCTGACCTGCGATAGTTGCCCATTTCCGCAGTTAGCCGAGCATAGAATGGCCACCGTGCATCCCGAACCGAGCGGTCGCGTCGTGGCCGAGCCACGCTGGCTCACCCCGGCGCAGCAGCGCGCCTGGCGCGCCTACATGGACGGCCACCAGCGCCTGATGACGGCGTTGAATCGTCAGTTGCAGCGCGACAGCGACCTGTCCGTCGCCGAATACCGGATTCTGGTCCTGCTCTCGGAGGCCCCCGACCGCTCGCTGCGGATGAGCGAGCTGGCCGACGGCGTGCTGTCATCGCGCAGCAAGCTCACCCATCAGATCCGGCGGCTGGAGGCGCAGCAGATGGTCCGCCGCAACACCTGCCTGGAGGACGGTCGCGGCGTGCTCGCCGAACTCACCGACGAGGGCCTGCGCCGCCTGCAAGCCGCCGCGCCCGGCCACGTCGAAGCCGTCCGCCGCCACTTCATCGACCTGCTCGCCCCGGCCCAGCTCGAGGTGATCGGCGACGTCTTCGAACGCGTGGACGAGGAAATCGGTAAGCACTCCGGCTGAGCCGTCGGCTACGATCGGTTCCCTGGAGACGTGGCAGAGCGGCCGAATGCACTCGCCTTGAAAGCGAGCGTCGCGAGAGCGACCGGGGGTTCAAATCCCTCCGTCTCCGCTCCACTCGTCGCCGACCCATGCTCATGGAGTCATGAGCGGTTATCCCGCGGTGTCCGCGCTGAAATCCCGGCGGACGAAGTTCGGCCGGATGTCGAGATCGGGCGGGTCGTAGTAGCGGTGGAAGGTCGGCGTCAGCCCGGACGAGATCGGCGGGTTGATCCAGGACCAGTCGGTGGGGCAGGCGCGGCCCGCGGCTTCCTCGCGTTCGACGTGATCGCAGAACTGCTTGGCGACGGTGTGATGATCGACGATGTACACGCCCGCCTTGCGGAAGCTGTACAGCACCGCGCGATTCAGTTCGACCAGGGCCTGATCGCGCCAGAGGTTGCGCTCGGCCCTGGTGTCCAGGCACATCATCTCCGCGATCAGCGGGAGCATGTTGTAGCGGTTGGCGTCGCTGAGATTGCGCGCGCCGATCTCGGCGCCCATATACCAGCCGTTGAACGGCGCGAACGGATACGTCATGCCGCCGATCTCGAGATTCATGTTCGACACGGCGGGCAGCGCGTGCCAGCGCAGGCCGAGACCGGCGAACCACTCGAACTCGGGATGCTCGAGTTCCACCTCGCGTGTGAGCTCGGGCGGGATGTCGAACCAGCGAATCGGCTCGTCCGGCGTGCTGATCAGCAGCGGAAGGATGTCGAAAGGCGTTCCAGCGCCACGCCACCCGAGCTTCATGGCGAATTCGGTCAATTCGACATTCGCGGCGTCGCCGGTGACCGTGCCGTCCCCGTTGCGATAGCCCGCGTACCGGATGATCTGCGGGCTGACGATGCGGAACTCGCGCCCGTCCGCTTCCCGTGGCGGCCCGACGGTGATCATCGACTGGATGGCGCCGTTGTTGGTGGCCATGTGCAGATGCTGCCAGCAGATCTCGGCCAGATCGCGTGCCGAGCGCACCCGCCGGGCGTCGAGCAATTTCAGCGAGCGCCAGTGTTTGCGGCCCACACAGCGGGCGTGATTACGCCAGGCGAGTTTGGCTCCGATCAGGATCTCCTCGGCGGTCTGGAGATAGGAGCCGGTCTGTTCGAGCTGCTCCAGCGCGCTGCGCCGGCGCTGGGCGCTCAGGTGCGCCAATTCGGGCAGCCGGAAGAACTCGTCACACTCCCTCATCCGGCGTTCCAGATCGGCGCGGAAAGTCGCTGTGTCCGATTCGTTCTCGATCGAGGAGACGGGTGACATTGGATTCACGGTTTTCTCCGGTCGGGCATAGGTGCTGCGATGAAACAGGCGAGTCGAGCAGGAGAATTCGCGCGTGAGCGCAGCGGTACCGCTGGAGTCGCGTGGCGGCCCGCGAAGGCGCGCAGGACGGATGCCGTGAAATAGCTCTCGCCCGAACATCATTTCGATTCCGGACGGGCTTTCGCGAATGCGAACCGGGCGGCCGGTCCGCATACGCCGCCGAAACGCAGGGCGATGACCTCGGCGCCAGCGGTGTGGATACGCGATCATGCCCGTCCTGGTTCGAATTCCGAAAAGGCTCGGCGCTCAGCGTACGGCGGGTGTGCTGATGGTGTGCCGTGATTTGCTGGATTTGCTGGAGCTCCTGGACGGGGACCCGGATCCGACATGCCGAGTACCGTTGACCGGGTCTGCCTTTCCGAGGCTGGGCGGTTCGCTTCGGCACAGGCAAAAGGCCACTGCCGCATGCTGAGTGCGGTGTGTGTTCCTCGACATGGTGATGGCCCTCGGCCCACCCTCGACGTCTCTGGCAGGATGGTTCGCATGCTCTGTCGCCGCCGGGTGCGGCGTTGGCTTTCCAGCGCCCTGGTCAGTGCCGCACTCGTCTCCGGTGCGGTGTCGTTCGGTGCTCCCCAGGTCACGGCGGCGCCCGGTAACACGCCGCCGGTCAACACCGGGTCCGCGGACGGGCCGGGTCCGGCCGAACCGACCAGTAAACAGCCCTCGACGCCGCGGATCGAGCGCGTCGAACCGATCAACGATCGCTGGCTGCGGGTCTTCGTCGCCTCGCCCGCGATGAGCCGGGTGGTCGAGGTGCAGGTCCTTCTGCCGCGCGATCAGTCGCGTCCGCGCCCCACCGTGTACATGCTGGACGGGCGCAGTGCGAGCCCCGACAGCAACAACTGGACCGAACTCGGGCACGCCGACCGCTTCTACGCGGACAAGGACGTCAACGTCGTGCTCACCGTCGGCGGTCCGGCCAGCTTCTACACCGACTGGCAGCAGGCCGACCCGGTGCTCGGCACCAACAAGTGGGAGACGTTCCTCGCCAAGGAACTGCCCCCGCTGATCGACGCGAAGTTCGACGGCAACGGCACCAACGCGGTCATGGGGGTCTCGATGGGCGCGGAGGCCGCGATGATGCTCGCGTTCCGCCAGCCGACGCTCTACAAGGCGATCGCGGCGCACAGCGGCTGCTTCTCGATGGGCACCGATATCGGCCAGGCGCAGGCGCGCGCCGTGGTGGCCACCTACATGGGCGAGCCGGACAACATGTTCGGCAAGCAGGACGACCCGGCCTGGCTGGCGCACGACGTCACCCTGCACGCGGACGCGTTGCGCGGCAAGACGATCTATCTGTCCGTCGGCAGCGGCCTGCCCGGCGTGCACGACGTGCCCGGCACCCCGAACGTCGACCTGCCCAGCGCCATCACGTTCGGCGGCCCGCTGGAGGCCGCGACCAACGCCTGCACCCGGCGGCTCACCGACCGGCTGCGGTCGCTCGGCATCCCGATCACCGCGCACTTCCGTGCCACCGGCACGCACTCCTGGCCGTACTGGGAGGACGAACTCGCCCTCTCCT
>NZ_BAFZ01000001.1 GCF_000308575.1 Nocardia exalbida NBRC 100660
GGCGACCGGAACCGAGCTACCCCCGCAGGCCGTCGCGGCGGGGCGGCGCGCACTCGGGTGGTGGCTGCTGGGCACCGGCCGAGCGATGTTGACCCTGGCCCGCGGGCATGCACTGGAACGCACCCAGTTCGGACGCCCGCTCGCCTCGTTCCAGGCGGTCCGGCACCGGCTCGCGGAAACCCTCGTCGCGCTCGATGGCGCCGAGGCCGCGCTGGACACCGCCGAGGGCGAACTCGGGGCACTGCTGGGCAAGGCCGCAGCGGGCCAGGCCGCGCTCACCGCCGCCCGGCACTGTCAGCAGGTGCTCGGCGGCATCGGATTCACCGCCGAGCACGACTTGCACCGGCACGTCCGCCGCACCTTGGTCTTGGACGGACTGCTAGGCAGCACACGGGAACTCATCCGCGAGGCGGGCGCGCAGATTCGCACCGCGGGTCGCGCTCCTCGGATGGCGCAGTTGTAGCCGGTACCCGGCGAACGGCCCGGCACCGGAATCCACTCCGGTGCCGGGCCTTTCGGTGCGCAGCGGCGATCAGCACGCCGGCGACGTACCGCCCTGGAGGGTCATCAACGCGCAGAACGTGGCGGTGGCGACCTTCCACTGGCCGCCGTCCTTGACCGCCTGCCCGGTCTGGTCCGGCAGCACCGGATTGCCGCCCATCAGCAGCGTGTAGGTGACATCGGCGTTGTTCGCGTCCACGAGCTTCACCGCCGAGACCGTCACCGACGTGCCCTGGGACTGCGGGTTGGCCGCCTGCGCCTGGAGGATCGGCAGGAAGACATCGCCCTTCTGCACCACCGCGGCCTTCTGCTCCGGCGGCGTCGAAGGGCTGAAGAAGCCGGTGTACACGTCGGTGATCGCCTTGGTGGTCGCCGCGTCGGCCTGGGCGGGCGCCGCACTGGTCGCCGCGGCGGCCGACGTGCCGGACGCGGTGCCGGTCGATTCGTCGTCGTCGCCGCAGCCGGTCAATGCCGCGGCCGCGACGACGGCCAGGCCACAACACGCCACGGCCTTGCGAAGGATGGAATCGCGCATGGAAATCCTCGTTTTCGGAAAAGGGGACAGCGAGGGCGCCGGGCGCGTACGCGCCCGATCGCCGGTGGATCGCACGGACACGGTGTCCCTCTCGAGGCGGCAAGGGCCGTGCGAATACTGCCGGAACGCTCCGGCAGACGATGGAGCCGGAGACCGGCTTACTGCATGTTGGCCTTCATGTCGTCCAGCCGGACCAGGATCGGGAATCCGTTGACGCTCAGCGCGTTGCCGTGACCGGTCTGGTGCACGTCGAACACGGATTGGATCGCGGCGTAGAAACCCTGCACATCCAGTGTCTGGTTGACCGCGCGCTTGGCCTGGCGCAGCCCGAACGCGGGCATCGTCGCGATCTGCGCGGCCAGTTCCCTGGTCTGCCGGTCGAGTTCGGCGCGCGGCACCACCTTGTTCACCATGCCGACCTGCCGCGCCTCCTCGGCGGTCACCGGCCGGCCGGTGAACAGGATCTCCTTCGCCTTACGCGCGCCGAGTTCCCAGGTGTGGCCGTGGTATTCGACGCCGCCGATACCCATGAGCACCACCGGATCCGAGAACAGCGCGTCGTCGGCGGCCACGATGAGATCGCACGGCCAGCACAGCAGCAGGCCACCCGCGATGCACCGGCCCTGCACCGCCGCGATGGACGGTTTCGGCACGTTGCGCCAGCGCAGCGAGTACTCCAGGTAGCGGCGCGACTCCAGCCCGTAGATGCGGTCGAGGGTGATCTTGCTCGGGTCCGGCCACGATTTGTCCTTCAGATCGTGGCCCGCCGAGAAGTGCTTGCCCTCCCCGCGCAGCACGATGACCGCGACGTCGTCGTCCTGCGCGGCACGCACCCAGGCGGCGTCGAGCTGGTCGAGCAGTTCGCCGTTCTGCGCGTTGGCCGCATCCGGCCGGTCCAGGGTGATGGTGGCGATCCGGTCCGCGACCTCATAGCGAATGTACAAAACGAGCTCCTCGAGTCCGGGAAGGCCGGGCGCGTGCCCGGTCATGACGGCGCGCCGGAATGCGGCCGGGCCGGCCGGAGCGGTGTCCGACGATCATCACGGCCTGCCTCCTTCCCGCGCCGATGCCTGAATGGCTGCGAGAATAGCATTCTCGATACCGGAAAGGGTAGTCTCGTCATGAGGTCGGACACGGTGACCCAGGAACCCGATGACACACCGTTCTCCGGTACAGTGCATTCATGTTCTCTTCATATGACCGAGGACCGAGGCGCCCGTGACCAGCCCGAGCGAGAAACCGGCCTGGAAGCAGCGCGCCGTCGAGCGCTCCCTCCGCACCGCCAAGCTGCGCGCCGAGGAGCGCGTGCAACGGTTCCTGGACGCCGCCCAGGCGATCATCACCGAGAAGGGCAGCACGGACTTCACGGTGCAGGAGGTCGTCGACCGCTCCCGGCAATCCCTGCGCAGCTTCTACCTGCAGTTCGACGGCAAACACGAGCTGCTGCTCGCATTGTTCGAGGACGCCCTGAGCCGCACGTCCGAGCAGCTGCGCGCCGCCGCGGACGGCCAGACCGACCCGCTGGACAAGCTCCAGGTGGCCGTCGAGCTGTTGTTCGAGCTGTGCAGGCCGGACCCCTCGGCGCAGCGGCCGCTGTTCACCGATTTCGCACCGCAGCTGCTGATTTCGCACCCCGACCACGTGAAGGTCGCGCACGCGCCGATGCTGGCCCTGTTCACCGAACTGATGGACCTGGCCAAGGACGCCGGGCAGCTGCGGCCGGAGGTCAACTCCCGCCGGACCGCGGCGATGGTGATGCAGACCGTCATGTTCACCGCGCAGTCCGCAGGAGCCTCCGACGACGAGACACAGCATCCGATCACCGCGTCCGAAGTATGGAACTTCTGCGCGCACGGTTTCGCTCGCGGTTGAGAATACTATTCTCCTCAAGGAGAATTTGACTTACACTCGGGCTCATGCCCGATCTGTGGAGTGATCTCGTCTCCTGCCTCGACTTGTCCGCGACACCCCCCGGCGACGATGTGTTCGAGGGCCGCAATCTGCGGTTGCCCTACAGCCGGGTGTTCGGCGGCCAATTGCTCGGCCAGTTCGTCCGGGCGGCCACCGCGGGCATCCCGGACAAGTCGATCAAGTCTCTGCACACGGTGTTCGCGCGCGAGGGCCGCACCGACGAGCCGATCCGCTACCGGGTGCACCGCCACCACGCTGGCCGCTCCTTCGCCACGCTGTCGTTGGTCGCCGAGCAGTCCGCCGGCGTGGTGGCGACCGCCTCGGTCTCCCTGCACGCGGAGGAACAGGGCCCGCACCGGCAGTCCGTCGCGGCGCCGCCGGAGCTGCTGTCCGCCGAGCACAAGGTGGAGTGGGACCTGCTGCCCTGGGAGACTCGCGCGAGCGTGGACCTCGACGACCTCGGGGCCGCCCCACCGGAATTCGAGTTCTGGATGCGCACCCCGCAAGTCGATCCGGGGCTGGCGCCCGCGCTGACCGCCTACGCGACCGACCTCACGCTCATCGGCACCGCGCTGCTGCCGCTGGACGGATACGCCCAGGGCGGCAACGGCACCGCGTTCGTCTCTGCCGTCACCTCGCACACCCTCTGGTTCCATCGGCCTTTCCGCACCGACGAATGGCTGCTGCTGCGCCAGCACAGCCCGCTGCTCGCGCAGGCTCGCGCCTACGGCCGCGGCGACATCCTCACCGAGGACGGCACGTTGGTGGCCTCCTACGCCCAAGAAGCCATGGTGCGCATCCCCCAGATCTGACGACGGCGTCACTGCCGCGCGGGCAGCAACAGTTCGGCCGCGCGGTAGGCGTCGCATTCGCCCGCCGCGACGGCGGCGGCCAGCCGGTCCAGCTCGGCGTGTGCGCGCAACCGCGTCTGCGCCAGTGAGAGGATCTGCGCGCGGGCCCGCGCCGTGCGCCGCGCCGGGCTGTCGGCGCGATGGTGCGCCTCGATCGCCTCGGCCAATTCGGCGACGCGCTCGCCGCGCGCGGCGACCAAGGTGAGGATCGGCACGTCGGATTCGGCCCGCAGATCACGCACGGTCTGCTCGGCGCCCTCCCGGTCGGCCTTGTTCACCACCAGCAGGTCGGCCACCTCCAGCAGACCCGCCTTCGCGGCCTGGACCGCGTCGCCCGCACCGGGATTCAGGATCACCAGCGTGGGATCCGCGACCGCCGCGATCTCGATCTCCGACTGCCCCACCCCCACCGTCTCCAGCAGCACGACGTCGTAATGCAGCGCGGCGAGCAGCCGGATGGCGGCCGGAACCGCGGCGGCCAGCCCGCCGAGGTGTCCGCGCGTGGCCAGCGACCGGATCAGCACACCGGGGTCGTCGATGTGCTGCGCCATGCGGATCCGGTCCCCCAGCAGCGCTCCCCCGCTGTAGGGCGAGGACGGGTCGACCGCCAGGACCGCGACCCGCAGCCCGCGCGCGCGGTAGACGCCGGCCAGCGCGGCGATCGTCGTCGACTTGCCCGCTCCGGGCGGGCCGGTCACGCCGATCACCCGGATCGCGCGCGGCTCGAGTGCGGCTTGCACCTCGTCGCGGCGGTCCCCTTCGACCAGGCTCAGCAACCGGCCCGTCGCCCGCGCCGACCCGGCGCGCGCCAGGGCCAGCAACTCGGCGACGGTCGCCGACGCCAGGCTCACGCCCATCCCGCCGCGCCGCTGTGCGATGCGGTCACGGAGCGGGAACCTCGATGACCGTGGCCGCGCCCATGCCACCACCCGCGCACATCGCCGCGATTCCCAAACCGCCACCGCGACGGCGCAATTCGTGGACCAACGTGACGATCATGCGCGCTCCCGAGGCGGCCACCGGGTGCCCGAGCGAGCAGCCGCTCCCGCTGACGTTCACCTTGTCCGAATCGAGGTCCAGTGCGCGGATGGCCGCGATCGGGACCGACGCGAAGGCCTCGTTGATCTCGATCAGTCCGACCGCCGACAGCGAGATCCCCGCCCGGTAGACCGCTTTGGCGATCGCCTCGATCGGAGCGAGACCGGTATCGCCGGGATCGACGCCCACCGACGACCAGGCGCGGATGTAGCCCAGTGCGGGCAGGCCGAGCCGATCGCTGGCGATGGCGAGCGCGGCGGCGCCGTCGTTGGCGCCGGAGGCGTTGCCCGCGGTGATCGAGAAGCCCTCGATCTCCGGATGCAGCACTTTGAGCGAGGCCAGTTTCTCCAGGCTGCTGTCGCGCCGGGGATGCTCGTCGGTGTCGAACAGGCCGTGCGGGGTCTCGATGGGCACGATCTCCTCTTTGAACCGGCCCTCGTCGATGGCGGCGATCGCGTTGCGGTGCGAGCGCAGGGCCCAGGCGTCCATCTCGGCACGGGAGATGCCCGCCTTCACCGCGGCGTTCCAGCCCACGGTGATGGACATGTCCAGCGCGGGGGCGTCCGGGCGGTCCGGGTGGCTCGGCGACACCCACGGATCGATCCACTCGTCCGCGCCGACCCTGAACCGCGCTTTGGGAGCGGTGGACTCGGAATTCACCCCGCCCGCGATCACGAGTTCGTCCATGCCGGAGCGAATCCCGGCCGCCGCGGTCTGCACCGCGGACATTCCCGCCGCGCAATGCCGGTTCTGGGCCAGGCCCGGCACCCTGGTCAGCCCCGTGGTCACGGCCGCGTGCCGGGCCAGCACGCCGCCGCCGTAACGGCCCTCACCCAGGACGACGTCATCGATCCGGGCCGGGTCGAGCCCTTCGGCGATCGCGCCGACCACGTGGTGAGCCAGATCGAACGCGTTGGTGTCGCGCAGCGTTCCCTTCCGTGCGGTACCGATGGGCGTCCGCAGCGCGGACACGATGACGGCTTCGGGCATTGGGGGCCTCCATTCCGGGCGACGCGATTGTGGCGCGGCGACCTTTCGGTGATCGTGCCGACAGTTATGAGAATATTATTTTCTCAATACGAGAGTACGACTTGCAAGATAGGATTACGACATGCAGATCAGTGGAAGCTCCGCGCTCGTCGTCGGCGGGACCGGAGGACTGGGCGAGGCGACCGTACGGCGCCTGCACGCCGCCGGGGCGAAGGTCGTGGTCGCGGATGTCGCCGACGACAAGGGCAAACAGCTCGAGACCGAGCTCGGAATCCGCTATGTGCACACCGACGCCACCGACGAGGACTCCGTGCTCGCCGCCATCGCCGAGGCGCAATCGTTCGGGCCGCTGCGCATCTCGGTGGACACCCACGGCGGTCCCGCGAAAGGCGGCCGCCTGATCGGCAAGGACGGCGCGCCGCTGCCCCTCGACGGTTTCCGCACCACCATCGAGTTCTATCTGACCGCCGTGTTCAACGTGCTGCGTCTCACCGCGGCCGCGATCGCGAAGAACGACCCGCAGGAGGAGGGCGGGCGCGGCGTCATCGTGAACACCGCCTCGATCGCCGCGTTCGAAGGGCAGGTCGGTCAGCTTCCCTACGCCGCGGCCAAGGGCGGCGTGGTCGGGATGACCCTGGTGGCCGCTCGCGACCTCTCGCCGGTGGGCATCCGCGTGGTGACCATCGCCCCGGGCACCGTGAACACGCCCGCCTACGGCAAGGCCGCCGACCAATTGGAAGCGTACTGGGGGCCGCAAGTGCCGTTCCCCAAGCGTATGGGCCGTTCGGAGGAGTACGCCAAGCTGGCGACCGCCATCATCGAGAACGACTATCTCAACGGCGAAGTCATCCGGCTCGACGGCGCTCTGCGGTTCCCGCCGAAATAACCGCCGCCGCGCAGGGCGCGCCCGAACTGCCTCGGCCGCCCGCTTCGCGGCATCGCCGCCCGGAGTCGTCGATGCGACACGTGACGGCCCGGCTGCGCCGGGGAACGATTTCGCTGGTTCTACACTGACCCGGGTCGGTGAATGACGTTCTAAGCTGGAATCGACGGCCTATGCCCTGGCAGTAGGGAGCGGATGAACATCGCCAAAGCGCCTCAGCCGGAATACCGGCAGGCCCGCTTCGCCGATATCGAGGACATCGCGGCCATCGAGGCCGAGGTGTTCGCCGAGCCGTACCTGTACCTGATGCTGCGCCAGCTGTTCGACCTGCACGGATCCGAATGGCTGGTCGCCGAGGTGGAAGGCGCCGTGATCGGTTATGCGCTGACGCTGGAGAAGTCCGGCCGGGCATTGCTGTTCACCTTCGCGGTGGCCAAGCGGTACCAGGGCGAAGGGTATGGCCACGCCCTGCTGACCCGCACCTTGCAGACCTGCCGGAAGATCGGCGCCGAGGTGGTGTATCTGACCGTGCGGCCGGACAACCGGCTGGCCGGCAACCTGTTCCAGCGCGCGGGATTCGAATTCGTCGAGCACGACGACCGGTACTTCGGGCCGGGCGAGCCGCGAGACGTTTTCGAGTACCGGCTGAGGGGCCGCCCGCTAGACTCGTGACATGGGGGAGATTCCGCCCTTCGTCGCATCCGTCTCGACCCGGATCACAAGGCGCGCGGACGAATACACCGCCGAGATCGATCGGGGTGAGCGCCCCGAGCAGGCCGAGCTGGAGCGGTTCACCGCACATGCCGAGGCGATCCTCGCCGACTACGACCCGCCCAGCGCGCGGCGGCATTCCGACTCGCTGGTCTTCCGGCACCTGTACGCGGCCGCGCGGCAACCGGCGCCCGACGAGGCGGACTGGCGGGTGCCGAGCGCGATCACGGCGGCGCTGCTGGCCGCCGAGGTCGAATTCCGTGGTCCGTTGCGGCTGAGCAGCCGGCAGAACACCATGCTGGCCGAGGAGTACGAACGGCTGGGTGCCCAACTCTCGGCGGCCGGATTGCCCGCTCACGCGGCGCTGGCCTACCGGAGAGGGGCCGCGCTGTACCGGATGAACGAGGACGACGAGGCGCAGGACCGCTGCGGTCTGCGGTTGGCCCGGGCCCGCACCCTCGCGCTGCCACGGGGCCCACGGCGCTGGCCGGGGCAACTGTCGTTCATCCTGTGCGGCTACGGTTACCGGCCGTTCTGGCTGCTCGGCTGGGTGGCCGTACAGCTGGTGCTGTTCACCGTCGCCGCTCTGCTGCTGAGCGGCGATTCCTCACCGGCTGCCACCGTCTACACGTGCGTGACCGGATTCATCAATCCACTCGGCCCCGGTGACACGGAGAATCTGCGCCCGGCCGCCCGGCCGCTGTTCGCCGCCGAAGCGTGGGCGGGCACGGTATCGATGTCGGTGTTCTTCGCGCTGCTGGTGCGCAAATGGTTCCGGATGTAGCCGGAGCGGTCGCTACCATTCGGTGTCGAGCTCCTTGTGCCGCAACGCGTTCAGTGTCGCGACGGCGATCCGGTTCTGTAGCTGGGCGACGAGCGCGTTCCACTGACGGGACAATCCGGGATCGACCTGAAGCTCGCGCCACAACGCACGCATCGACGCCGGGGTGTGGGCGCCCGGCATCCACAGCCCGGCGAGATCCTCGAGCACCGGGGCCAGGATGTCGGTGCGTTCCCGGCTGTGCGACGGGAAGCGCTGGGCCTCCGCCAGCGCGGCGGTGACGACGGTCAGCAGCCAGTCGTGCGCGGCCAGATCCTCACAGAACCGTTGCGCATCATCCAGATCCGCCTCGTCGCGCACGATCAACCGGACGGTGCGGAGGGTGGCGTCGTCCAGGTGCAGGGCGGCGGCGGGGCCCGCGCTGCCCCCGATCCGGGCCGTCCAGCGCAGCCGGGTGGTTCCCGCCCGCACCGGCGGCGTCTGGTCCAGTCTCGGGTCGGCGCGCAGTCGCGTCAGCAGGCGTTCGCTGATCGAGGCCAGATCCAGTGTGTCGACGTCGGCCCGGCCGGTGAGGAACCCTTCGGCGAGAGCTGTACCGGCGGTGGCTCTTTCGGGGATGCGGCTGATGACCTCGGTCATCCCCTTCTGACTGAGGTAGTGCGACCAGGTCTGCCTGCGCCGGCCTGCCGCGCGCACCACCCTGGTGCAGGCGGTGGATTGCAGCACGCGTCCGCCGGACAGGACCGCGCCGGTGGCCACGGTTCCGACGATGTGCGCGGTCTGCTCGCCCAAGGCCAGATCACAGTCGACGCCCACCGCGGTGGTCGGCGAGACCGCCAGCGTGCCCGGCCGCTCCCGCCAGCGCACCGTGCAGCCCGGCATGAGCGCCAGCAGATCGCAGGCCTCCGCGCCGGTCAGCGCGGTCGACGACGGCAGCAGGCAGGTGCGCACTTCACCGAGGACGACCAGAGGCGTGGTCGCGGCCATGTCAAGCCCCGTCGAGCAGCAGGTGGGAGAGCCGATCGCTGACCTTGCGCGGCACCGGCACCGGCGGCACCTCGCCCGCGCCGCGGGTGATGGTCTGCTCGACCACGTCGTCGTCGAGGTCGAGGTGGTCGAGCACCAGCCGCACGGCGTGCTCGATGCCGATGTACCGCTTGGGCAGCATCGACAGCGTCTTGTAGGCGGCGAACGGCGCGGCGGACGGATTGAGCTGCACCACCGGCGGCAGATCGGACCAGCGCCGTGGCGCGAGATCCTCGCGGCGCCACGGTTGCGGATCCGCCACGGCGGCACCGTGATAGCGCAGCATGCCGAGCCGCAGCAGATGCCAGACGGCGGCCAGGAACGGGCACGACCAGCGAGTGACCGTCACCCCGTCGACGACGTGCCTGCTCCACAACTCCACGTCGAGGAAGATCGAATGCTCCCGGCGGCCGAACTCCTCCGGTGGCCGATAGGTACGCCGGCGCATGGCTTGATTGTGTTCGTCCTCCGAGGACCGGCGTCCGTTGCACAGCCAGCCCGATTCCGCGGTCGGCGGCCTGCGGCCGGTACTCGGCGGCGCGGGCTCGGCGACGATGCGCGCGGCCACCATCTCCGCCACGGGAATCGGCTCGCCGAACGCCACACCCTCGACGAACTTCGAGGCCCGCCAGCAACCGGACTCGCGCGCCAGGTAGTCGATGACCAGTCCGGATTCCTCCGCGGCGTCCAGCAGCTTGGTGAGGATGGCGGAGGGATCTGTGTCGGGATGGAAGTAGTCGTCGATCAGATAGCAGGTGCTCACGCGGGCGTTCGGGCCGAACTGCACCTTGGCCGACTCGATGAAGGCCGACACCAAGGGCACGATGCGGCGGAACTCCGCGGTGACCCGCTCGATATCGGAGGTGATCTCGTTGAGGTAGAAGTGCCCGACCTCGATAGATAAGTGCGACAACGGAACCGAAGCGATCCGAGGCTGCTCGGTCGCCTCGCTGTAGCCCTGTGTATCCCGCATCTACAGCCTCTCCCACGTGGCGATGTCGACCAGTCGGCGAGCCAGTTCGGCATAGGCCAGCGCGGTCTCGGCGTTGGCGATCTGGGCGTTCACGTCGGCGTCGAGGATGAGCTGTTCGCGCCGCTGCAACACCGGTTCCATCGGGGTGTCGCCCAGCTTCGCGGTCGCGCCGAGCCGTTTGGCGGTGGCCAGCCGTCGCAACGCGGTGTCCTGCTCCTGCAGCCACGCCGCCTGCGCCGGGCGCTGGGCCACCCCGTCCCAGTTGGCGTCGGGCACGGCGGTGCGCACATAACGCACCGAGCCGAGCAACTCCTCCGGGTCGTGGCCGCATTCGGCGCCCGCCTTCAGCAGACCGTGCGGGCCGTACACCAGACCGGCGGCGGCCACGATGTGCTGACGAGTCCAACGGTGGAAGATCAACCAGCGGGCGGTGCGCCTGCGCAGTTGCGGCAACGCGGTGGCCTGTAGAGCGATCTGCAGGGCGGCCGACCGGCCCGCGCTCAGATCCACGATCACCACGCGGAACTCCTGATCCAGCGCCACCAGCAGTTCCGCGCAGCGCTCCACCACGGCGTCGTCACCGGTGAGGAATTCGGCGCCGCCCTCGTCGCCGGGCAGCAGCACCAACCGGCCGGAGTTGGGACCGATCCGGCGCAGGTCCGGCCGATCGGTCGCCGCGCCCACGTCGACGCGGGCCACGGTTCCGCTCTCGCCGAGCAGGTAGGAATGCACGCCGCCGCGCGGCACACCGCGTTCGGCCGCACCGATCTCGAACAGCGCGCCGGCGGTGGGCGAGCCGAGGTCGAAGTCGGCGTAGGCGACGTCGAGGCCGGAAAGACACAGCCGGTAGGCGATATTGCAACTGGTCACCGAGCGTCCGGTGCCGCCCTTGTCGGAGGTGGAGAACACCAGCATGCCTGCCCCTACCGCGTCGCGTCCCGGCGGGCGTACGCCAGTTCGTCGAGTTGGACCAATGCCTGGGTGGCGAGGCTGTACGCGGTGCCCGGACGCTCGCGCAGCACCCGGCGGGCTCGGTCGAGCGATTGCCGGATGCGGGTGACCGCGGCCTGTTTCGGCGAGGATTCCTGACCCTCGACCTCCAGTTCCTCCTGATTGAGCAGATGTTCGGCCTCGCTGAGCAGGTCCACCGCGCGGGCGACCATCGCCTGGGGGGCCAGCGGGGGTTGCTCGAAGGTGCTGTACGCGATGACCAAGCACTCCATCATCCGCTCGGTGACGAACCAGGACGGCCCTTCCAGCCGCGTGTCCGCCGCGCCGACCACCCGGCCGATGTCGTCCCACAGGCCGATCACCGGGCCGTCCCGCAGCACTCGCTGGTCGAGATGATCCATCGCGGCCTCGGCCAGCGCCATCAGCCGGTCGCGGGTGTCCACGTCGGTGCGCAGGCGCGCGGCCTGCAGGCAGCGTTTGAGCAGCATGGTCGCGAAATCCGGGACGTACCAGACCAATTGGGTTCCTTCGGCGGCGTCCTCGCTGCCCGCCAGGTTCAGGCGCACACCCGGATAGTGCAGCGGCGCGGCGGGATCACCCACGGTGAACCGGCTGGTGATGCGGCCGCGGCGGGCCAGTTGGTCGAGCACCGCCACCGTGCGGGTCAGATCCTCGGTGCTCTCCCGGTAGACCAGGTCCTGGATCAGCATGGCGGTGACCACGAGACTGAAGTACTCCGATTCCTCGCCGTCGGCGGTGCGCCACGGGATGTCCTCCAGCGGCCAGCGGCCGTTGCCGAAGCGAGCCACCCTCGACCAGTAGTTGCGGGTCAGCTCGAAGCGCAGTTGCAGCGCGTCGGCGAGCGTGCGCTGCTCGTCGGTCAGCAGATCGAGTTCCCGGATGCGCTGCGACGACAGGTCGATGATGCCGTCGAGGGCGACAGCGGTGAAATACAGGTACGGACGGGGCTCGGCGTGCCCGGTCGCGCTGCTGACCCGGCCCGGCACGAGGTCGATGGGTTCGGCGCTGCGCACGATGCCCCAGCTCCAGCCGCATTCGAACAGCCGCCCGTCGTCGGCGATATCGACGTCGGTGGTCTGGCTGAGCCTGACCTCGTTGGCCGCCTGCACCCGGAGGCGTTCCAGCTGGGCCGACAGCCGTTCGATGATCTCGTCGGGCGGCGTGCGGGTCTGGTTGAGCATGTAGATGATCGACTGCCCGAACTCGGTGTTCGGCTCCGGTGTGTGGATGACGAAACTGCGGACCAGGCCCGCCATCGCGGCGGTGAGCCGCGCGCTGACCAGCTCGATCACCGCGGGGATCCGCGCGCGCAATTGCCTGGCCTCCAGCCGGACCTCACCGCTGACGAAGCGCAGGAATCCGCGCAGGAACCGCAGCGCCGCGATGCACAGGCTCAGCGACATCGAGTAGGAGTCGACCACCTCCACCGCCGATTGCGCGTCGGTGAGCGTGCCGCCGTCGCCGGAGCGCAGGTAGGAGCCGCTGGCGAAGACCGGCTCGCCATCGGGTCCGGTGTAGCGGCGCAGGTATTCTTCCACCAGGGCGACCAGAACCCCGCCGATGCGGGTCTCCTCGCCGAACGGGGCGAGCGCGGACCTGACGTCGGGACTCATGTCGTTCGGTTGGTCCAGCGCGAACGCTTCGATCTCGGTCGCGGGATACAACAGGCACAGCAGCTGCTCGGCGTCGCTGATGGAATTGGCGCCGTCGCGTCCGCCCCAGATCCACGTTCCGTCCGGATAGGAACAGGCGAGCACCGCTCGCCACAGCTCGAGCAACTGCTGCCTCGGCCGAATCCTCATCTGCTGTCGGACCTCGCCCCCGCGTTCGACCGGCCGCGCCGGACGTCGTTACATAGAGTGTGCCCCGCGGATGTTCACTTGGCCAAGCACAGTTTACGGGGGCACGGTTTGCTACGAGATGTCTTGCGGGCCACGTTCTTCGCGATCACGCGGCGAGAACGATCGCGGCCTGCGATCCGGCGTCACTCCCGTCCGGCGGTGAGGGTGGCGATCACCGCCCGGAACTCCGCGGTCTGGAAGGACAGATCCTCCGCGGTGGTCGCGTAGTCCAGGGTTGCCAGCACCGCGCGTTCCAAGTGCAGGTTCAGCAGGCGCTTGGTGCTCTCGACCGCTTGGCGTGGCAATTCGAGGATGCGTTTCGCGCAGGCGAGCGCCTCGGTGCGCGGATCGGCGACCACGTGGTTGACCAGGCCCATCTCGCGGGCCCGCGCGGCGGGGATCTTCGCGCCGGTGAGCGCGTACTCCTTGGCCAGCAGCAGGCTGGTGTGCAGCGGCCAGGTCAGCGGGCCACCGTCCGCGGCGACCAGGCCGACCTGGACGTGCGGGTCCTTCAGGTAGGCGGTCTCGGCGATGTAGGCGATGTCGCTCAGCGCGACCAGGCTGCAGCCGAGGCCCACCGCGGGGCCGTTCACCGCCGCCACCACCGGCACCCGGCACCGGGCCATGCCGAGCACGATGTCGCGGCCGTGCGCGATCGTCTCGGCGCGCAGCTCGGCATCGCTGCCCAGCTCGGCGAGATAGGTGAAGTCCCCGCCCGCCGAGAACGCCTTGCCCGCGCCGGTGAGCACCGCGACGCGCGCCTCCCGGTCGTCGGACAGGCGGGGCCAGAGCCGGGCCAGACCGGTGTGCAGGTCGTCGTTGACGGCGTTGAGCGCGTCGGGCCGGTTGAGCGTGATGATGCGGATCGGTCCGTCGGCTTCGACGTGGATCTCGTCCGGCAAGTCGTACATGGTCAAACTCCTAATCCGAGGATGCGCGAGGCGATGATGTTCTTCTGGATCTGCGAGGTGCCGCCCATGACGCTCTGGGCGCGGCTGTAGAAGTAGCTGCCGAGCAGTTCCGGATCGTCCGTACCGCCGACGGCGAGCGCGGCGTGCCCGACCGACTGGTCCACCCAGGTCATGAGCAGTTTGTCCAGTGATCCGTCGGGACCGTGCACCACGCCGTCCAACTGTTCGGACAGCCGCCGCCGCACGTGCAAGCGCAGCATCTCGGTCTGCACCGCCGCCCAGGACAGTTCCTCCGGCGCGCGACCGTCGAGCCGGGAAGCCAACTCGCGCACCAGTTTTCCGTAACGGGCCGCGTACCCGAGGGTGGACGGCTCGCGTTCGTGCCCGACGACGGTCATCGCCAGCTTCCAGCCGTCACCGGGCTCGCCGACCATCTGATCGGCGGGCACCGTCGCACCGTCGAAGAGCACTTGCCCGAACTCCCTGGTGACACCGCTGATCATGGCCAGCGGCCGCTGCTGCACGCCGGGCTGGGCCATGGCGATCACGAACGCCGAAATGCCCTTGTGCCGTGGCGCGTGCGGGTCGGTCCTGGCCAGCAGCAGACACCAGTCGGCGACGTCGGAGTAGCTGGTCCAGATCTTGTGGCCGTGCACCACGTAGTGGTCGCCGTCGCGGGTCGCGGTGGTGCGCAGCGCGGCGAGGTCGGAGCCCGCGCCCGGCTCGCTGAAACCCTGACACCAGCGCTGGGTGCCGTCGATCATGCCGGGCAGGAAGCGCCGCTGCAGTTCCTTGCTGCCGTGGCGGCCCAAGCCCTGCACGAGGTAGCCGAGGCTGGGGCGCGGCGGCGCGCCTGCGAGCGCGAGTTCCTCGTCCACGATCACGTCGTAGACCGGTGGCAGCTCGTGTCCGCCGAATTCCTTCGGCCAGGACAACCCGAAGAATCCCGCCGCGTACAGCGCGCGATGCCATTCGCCCTGGCGCGCCCAGTAGTCGTCGCCCGAAGTCGGGAACTTCCCGGCCGTCTCGGCCAGCCAGGCGCGCAGCCGCGCGCGGAATTCGGCCTCCTGCGATGAATCACGAAAGTCCAAGGTCGATCTCCTCCAGGCGAACGGGGAACAGTTCGGTCGAGACCAGCGCGCGCCGCAGGTAGACGTGGGCAAGGCACTCCCAGGTGTTGCCGATGCCGCCGTGCACCTGGATCGAGGTCTCGCAGACGGTGCGGGCAGCCCGGGCGGTGTAGACCTTGGCGATCCGCGCGGCCTGTAGCGCTCGCGCCGGAGCCAATTCGTCGACCGCCCAGGCCGCGTGCCGCAGCGCGCTGATCGCCCCTTCGATCAGCGCGCGATTCTCGGCCAGCAGATGCGCAACGGCTTGGTAGGACCCGATCGCGCGGCCGTACTGCTCGCGGACCTTCGCGTACTCGACGGCGAGATCCTGCGCGCCGCGGGCGACGCCGAGCAGGTCGGCGGTGGTCGCGGTGACGGCCAGCGCGTGCCATCGGATTGCCTCCTCGGCCGCGAGTTCCCCGATGTGCCTGCGTTCGTCCGCGACCGTCGCGGTGCGCCGGGTCAGATCCGCGCCGGGCAGTGTGGCACCCAGTGGGGCGGCCAAGACCTGCTCGCCGACGACGAGCAGCGCCTCTTCGCTGCCGCGCGCGTCGACGGCGCGGTCACCGACCGCGATCGTCCAGCCGCGATCGTCGGCGCCGCAGCGCCTGCGCAGGTCGTCGGCGAGTACCGGGCCGAGGAAGGCGACGTCGACCAGACCGCGGCCGAACTCCTCGGCCACGATCGCGACCTCGACCCCGGAGGCGCCGTCGGTGCGCAGGGCTCGCCAGCCGGTGGCCGCGACCGTTCGTTCCAGGCGCGCGAGGCGGTTCTCGTCGTCGAGGCCCGCGACCGACCCGGGGCCGAGGTCGTCGGCCAATTTCGCCGCGGCATCACGCAATTGCCGTTGTTCACTCGTCAGACGGACGTCCATAGCGCTCCTCGAGTACTCGGCGCAGCGCCTTGCCCGAGGGCAGGCGCGGGATCTCGGGCACGAACACGACGCGACGCGGCCGCTTGTACCGGGCCAGGCGCTCGCCGACCAGGGCGATCAGCTCGTCGGCGGTGACCGACTCCGCGCAGGCCACCGCCGCGACGATCGCCTCTCCGTCCGCGGCGTCGGGCTCACCGAACACGGCGCAGTCGGTCACCTCCGGGTGACCGTGCAGCACGGCCTCGATCTCGGCGGGCGCCACTTGGAAACCACGCACCTTGATCATCTCCTTGGCCCGGTCGGTGAGCCGGATCCAGCCGTCGTCGTCGACGTAACCGACGTCGCCGGTGCGGTACCAGCCGTCGTCGAAGGCGCGGGCGGTCTCCTCGGCGGGCAGGTAGCCGGCCATCACCGACTCCGCGCGGCACTGGATCTCGCCGATCTCGTTGGGCGGCAGGACTTCTCCGGTGTCCAGCGCGACCACCCGTACGCGCACGCCGGGTGCGGCCTTGCCCACCGTGTCCAGCCGCGCGTCGTCCAGCGGGTTGCACGCGATCACCGGTAGCTCGCTCGCGCCGTAGGCGGGCAACCAGCGCACTCCCGTGCGCCGGGTGACGGTCTCGGCCACGCCGACCGTCACCGGCGTCGCGCCCCACATGATGTAGCGCAGCGAACCGAGGTCGTAGGACTCGAGCCGCGGGTGCCCGGCGAGGGCGAGCGCGATCGGCGCGACGGCCATCTCGACGGTGATCCGGTCGTCCTGGATGCAGCGGAGCATCGTCTCCAGGTCGAAGCGGCGGTGCAGGCGCATCCACGCACCCGTTCGCAGCGCGGTCACGATGTTGAGCAGCCCCAGGATGTGCGAGGGCGGCGTGGCGATCTGGAGCCGGTCGCTCGCGGTGAGGCCGAGAACCTCGGTCCACTGGCGCACCGCGACCGCCAGCGACGCGTGGGTGTGCCGCACCGCCTTCGGCATTCCGGTGGTGCCGGAACTGAACACCAGCACGGCGTCCGAGGCCGGGTCCGGCGGCGCGTCGCCGCGACGGGCGGGGACGATCGGCGCGTCCAGGTGCCGCATCGGCAGCACCTCGGCCAGCACCGGATTGTCGCCGACGCCCTGGCTCGGCCCGGCGACCGCCACCGCGTGCGCGACCTCCTCGTGCTTCCACGCCGGACTGATCAGCACCGCCGCGGCGCCCAGCCGCCAGATGGCCAGCACGGCGACGACGAACTCCGGCCGGTTCGACGACATGAGCGCGACGCGGTCTCCGGCGCGCACTCCGCGCTCGGCCAGTTCGGACGCCAGACCGGCCGCGAGATCGTCGAGTTCGGTCCTGGTGTAGGCCCGCCCCTCGAAGACGAGCGCGCTCGAAGCGGTGGTCGAGAACATTTGAGAGATCCCGTCTCGTGAGTGAGAATATAATTCTCATTCGGATAGAATCTTCATACCAGGAGGACGCGGTCCATGGCGAGACCCTCTTTGTTCCAGCGCGCGACCGTGACCCGGATCGTGAAGGAGAGCGCCGACGCGCGCACGTTCGTGCTCGCGCCGCACGATGGGCCGATCCCCTACCGCGCCGGACAGTTCTGCACGTTCAAGATCGCCGTGAACGGGACGGAGCTGTTCCGGTCGTACTCGATGTCCAGCGCGCCGGAGACCGACGGCGAATTGATGACGACGGTCAAGCGGGTGCCGGGCGGGGCCGTGTCGAATTGGATGCACGACCATCTCTCCGAGGGCGACGAGGTGGAGATGACCAAGGCGGCGGGGCGGTTCTGCCTGCGCGAGACCGACGTACCGCTGCTGGGCTTCAGCGGCGGCAGCGGCATCACGCCGATCCTGTCGCTGACCAAGTGCGCGTTGGCCACCACGCGGCGGCGGGTCCGGCTGCTGTGCGCGGACCGCGACGCCGATTCGGTGCTCTTCGAAGCGGTTTTGACCGAGCTGGCGCGGCGCTACCCGGACCGGCTCGAGGTGGTGCGGCACCTGGACGCCGAGGGCGGCTTCCTCGACGCCACGGCGGTGCGCGCCTTCGTCGGGACCGATGGCCATGCCGATCACTACGTCTGCGGGCCCGAGGCTTTCATGGAGATGGTCGAACTGGCGCTCCCGGGGCCGGGGGTGGTGTTCAGCGAGCGGTTCGGTGCGCCTGCGCCCCTTCCCGACGCCGTGGACGACGCCCCGGCCGACAGCGTGACCCGCCTGTCGACGGCTCCTGCCGCACCGCCCACGGCGGCGGGCAGCGTGACGATCATCCTCAACGGCAAGAAGAAGACGGTGCCACGCAAGGACGGCGAGACTCTGCTGGAAAGCGCCCGCCGGGGCGGGCTGGCCCCGCCGTTCTCGTGCGAGGCGGGCAACTGCGCCACCTGCATCGCCAAGGTGACCACGGGAAGCGCGACGCTACGCCAGAACAACGCACTGACCGACGACGAACTGGAAGACGGCTACGTGCTCACCTGCCAGGCCGTACCGGACACCGAGACGATCACCGTCGACTACGAGTGAGCGACCGGGCGGCCCGCGCCGCCGCGAGTGCCACACCGACACCGCGGCGCGCAGCCGCAGCCGGTGGCCCCCGCCTCAGCCCCCGTGTTCCCCCAGCCTCGGCGGCGGCCCGTATCGCGGCTCGTAGCCCGCGATCCGGATGGGGCTGCCGACGAGCCGGAACTCCCCCGCCGTCACCACCGCCGACGGGCTGGCATCCAGCGCCTCCGGCAGGTCACGCACCGCGGCGGCGGGAATACCGAGCGGACGCAGCCGCCGCTCCCAGCCGGTCGCGGTATCGGCCGCGAGCGCGGCGGTCACCGCGGCCAGTACCTCGACGCGACGGGTCACCCGGTCGGCCATCAGCTCGAATCCGTCGACACCCGCCTCCGCGGCGAAGGTCTTCCAGAACCCGTCGTGGGTGACGAACAGCGCGAGATAACCCTCGGCGGTCGGGAAGATCTGCGCCGGAACGTAATACGAATGCGCCCCGAAGGGGCGGCGCTGGGGTCGCTTGCCGTCGTTCAGGTAGGCGGCGGCATGGTAGTTCAGTTGCGAGAGCATGACTTCGAACAGCGACACGTCGACCTGGCCGCCACGACCGGAGAGGATCTGCGCCAGCAGTCCCAGTGCCGCCGTGAGACCGGTCGAGTTGTCCGCCGACGAGTACCCCGGCAGTGTCGGCGGGCCCGCGGGATCACCGGTGAGGGCGGCGATCCCGGCCGCCGCCTGGATCACGTAGTCGAAGGCCGGATCGTCGCCGCCGTAGAGGCCGTAGCCGGTGATCGCGACGCAGACGATCTTCTCGTTCCACCGGCGCAACGCCTCGTAGGTCAGACCGAGCCGCCGGATCGCCGAGGGTTTGAGGTTCACCAGCAGCGCGTGTGACCCCGCGACGAGTTCGCCGAGCCGTGCTTGTCCCTGTTCGGTGCTCAATTCCACGCGGATACTGCGTTTTCCGCGGTTCAGGCTGGCGAAGTAGCTGTCGCTCACCTGACGGGAGATGTCGCCGCCCGCCGGTTCCAGCTTGGTGACTTCCGCGCCCAGATCGGCGAGCATCATGGTGGCGTAGGGGCCTGCCAGCATGGTCCCCACCTCCAGGATCCGGATCCCGGCCAGCGGTCCCGCTCCCGCAGGACTCACCGCGACGCCCTGGCGAGCTCGGCGATCATCTCCCGCGTGCGCTGCTTGGACGCCACCAGCTCGTCCCGGGTTTCGCCGATCGGCAGCAGCCGCACCGAGACATCCGTGGTGCCCGCCTCCGCGTAGCGGCGCAATCCGGCCGCGATCTGCGCTTCGTCGCCGGCCAAGCACAGGTCGCCGATGTCGCGGGCGTCGCCTTGGTCGAGCAACCGTTGATAGTTGGGGGAGATCTCGGCCTCGCCCAGAATGCGGTTGGCCCGCTCGCGCGCCTCGTCCACCCGGCCGGGCTCGCACAGGCACACCGGCAGTCCCGCGACCACACGCGGAGCCGGACGGCCCGCATCGGCCGCCGCTTTGCTGATCTTCGGGACGACGTGATCGGCGATCGCGCGCTCGTCGGCCATCCACAGCACGGTGCCGTCGGCTCGCTCGCCCGCGATGCGGAGCATCACCGGTCCCAGCGCGGCGACCAGCACCGGCACGGGCGCCACCGGCCCGAGATCGAGCGGGTTGTGCACGGTGAACGTCGCGTTCTGCACGTCCACCCGGCCCGGCCCGCGCAATCCGGCGTCCAGCACCTCGAGGTAGTCGCGGGTGTAGGCGGCCGGTTTGTCATAGGGAAGGCCGAGCATGTCCCGCACGATCCAGTGGTGCGACGGGCCCACGCCCAGCGCCAGCCTGCCCCCGGCCGCGGCATGCGCCGAAAGCGCTTGCCGGGCCAGCGCGATCGGATGTTGCGCCTGTAAAGGCACGACCGCGGTGCCCAGCTCGATCCGCGAAGTACGCAGCCCCATCGCGGCGATCGTGATCAGCGCGTCGAAATCGGTGGGGATCTGCGGAATCCACGCCGTGTCCAAACCCGCCGACTCCGCCCACTCGATGTCGCGCAGCATCCGTTCGAGCTTGCGCCCCGAATCGCCTTTCTCCGGCCCGATCATCACTCCGATGCGCACGATTCCTCCAAGCTGTCCGAAGTCGGCACCCGCCCGGTCATGGGGCCGGGTGCCCGGTCAACGCGCGGATCTCGGTGACGAGCGTCTCCAGCGGAGTGCTCGTCGGAAAGACCGCTGCCGCGCCGGCTTCCAGTAGCCGCGGCACGTCCGCCTGCGGGATGGTTCCCCCGACCACCACCGCGATGTCGCCCGCGTCGGCGGCGCGCAACGCGTCCACCACCCTGGTGGTGAGCGCGATATGCGCGCCGGAGAGGATGCTCAGGCCGACGACGGCCACATCCTCTTGCAGCGCGATGGCGACGATATCCTCCACGCGCCGGCGGATTCCGGTGTAGATGACCTCGAATCCGGCGTCGCGCAGCGTGCGGGCGACGATCTTGGCTCCGCGATCGTGCCCGTCCAGGCCCGGTTTGGCGACCAGCACACGAGCGGGCATCAGAACACCACCGGCTGCTGGAATTCGCCCCACACCGACTTCAGCGCGGCGGTCATCTCGCCGACCGTGCAATAGGCGTTCGCGCAATCGATGAGGCGGTGCATGAGGTTCTCGTCTCCTTCCGCGGCGCGCGAGAGAGCGGCCAGGGTGTCGCGGACGGTCCCGGCGTCGCGCTCGGATCGCACGCGGGCCAGCCGCTTCAACTGCCGTTCGCGCCCGTCGGCGTCGAGTTCGTAGGTGCCGATGTCCGGCGCGGGCTCGTCGGAGACGAACGTGTTCACCCCGACCACCGGGCGCTCACCCGATTCCACCGCCTGGTGCAGCCGGTAGGCCTCGTCGGCGATCAGGCCCTGCAGGTACCCGTCCTCGATGCAGCGCACCATGCCGCCGTGCCGCTCGAGGTCGTGCATGATCTCGATGATCTTGGCCTCGGTGGCGTCGGTGAGCGCCTCGACGAAGTAGGAGCCGCCGAGCGGGTCGGCCACCCTGGTCACCCCGGTCTCGTAGGCGAGCAGCTGCTGGGTGCGCAGCGCCTGCGTCGCGGATTCCTCGCTGGGCAGCGCGAACGGCTCGTCCCACGCGGCGGTGAACATCGACTGCACGCCGCCGAGCACCGAGGCCAGTGCCTCGTAGGCGACGCGAACCAGGTTGTTCTGCGCTTGGGGCGCGTAGAGCGAGGCGCCGCCCGCCACGCAGCCGAAGCGGAACATCGAGGCCTTGTCGGTGGTCGCGCCGTATCGTTCGCGCACGATGGTGGCCCACCGGCGGCGTCCGGCGCGGTATTTCGCGATCTCCTCGAAGAAGTCGCCGTGCGTGTAGAAGAAGAACGATATCTGCGGGGCGAACTGATCGATGGTCATCCGCCCGCGTTCGATCACGGTGTCGCAGTAGGTGACGCCGTCGGCCAGGGTGAAGGCCATCTCCTGCACCGCGTTCGCGCCCGCATCGCGAAAGTGCGCGCCCGCCACCGAGATCGCGTTGAATCGCGGCACCTCGGCCGCGCAGAACTCGATGGTGTCGGCGATCAAGCGCAAGGACGGCTCCGGCGGCCAGATCCAGGTGCCGCGCGAGGCGTACTCCTTGAGGATGTCGTTCTGGATCGTGCCGGTGAGTTTCGCGCGCGGCACGCCCTTCTTCTCCGCGGCCGCCACGTAGAAGGCCAGCAGGATCGCGGCGGTGCCGTTGATGGTGAAGCTGGTGCTGATCCGGTCCAGCGGGATGCCGTCGAAGAGAATTTCGGCATCGGCGAGGGTGTCGACCGCGACGCCGACCCGGCCGACTTCTTCGCTCACCTCCGGGTCGTCGGAGTCGTACCCGCACTGGGTGGGCAGATCGAGCGCGACCGACAGCCCGGTGCCGCCTTGCTCCAGCAGATACCGGTAGCGGCGGTTGGACTCCTCGGCGGTCCCGAAGCCGGAGTACTGCCGGAAGGTCCACAGCCGCCCCCGGTAGCCGGTCGCGAAATTGCCGCGGGTGAAGGGGTAGGCGCCCGGAGCGGGCGGCTCATCCCGCCGGGCGTCCGGTCCGTAGCTCGGCTCCAGCGGGATTCCGGAGGAGGTCTGCACTTGGTTGTTCATCATTGAATACCGTACTTGCGAAAAATGAGAATGCCAATACCATTCGAGTGGTACCACCGGGTCGACGTGCCCGCCACGACCGAGGAGAACGATGCCGGACCAGGACCGACAGCTGATCGATCGCACCGTGGTGGTGTCCGGCGCGAGCCGCGGCATCGGCTTGGCGATCGCCCTCGCGGCCGCCGCCGAGGGCGCGAACGTGGTGCTGCTGGCCAAGACCGCAGAACCGCACCCCCGCCTGCCGGGCACCGTGCACACGGCGGCCGCCGAGGTGGAAGCCGCGGGCGGACGCGCCGCCGCCGTGGTCGGCGACGTACGCGACGAAGCGGACGTGCGGCGCGTCGTCGACACCGCGGTGCGGCGGTTCGGCGGCATCGATGTGTGCGTGAACAACGCCAGTGCGATCGCCACCGAACCGACCGAGCGGCTGCCGGTCAAGAAGTTCGACCTGATGCACGACATCAACATCCGCGGCATGTTCCTGCTCACCCAGGCCTGCCTGCCGCATCTGCGCGACTCGGCCAACCCGCACGTGCTGACCATCGCGCCCCCGATCAACCTGAACCCCCGGTGGCTGGGCGCCCACCCGGCCTACACCCTCTCCAAGTACGGCATGACGCTGCTGTCGCAGGGCTGGGCAGCCGAATTCGCCGACGCCGGAATAGGTTTCAACTGCCTGTGGCCGCAGACCTATATCGCCACCTCGGCGGTCGCGGCCCTGGCCGACGGCGAGCGGCAACTCGCGGCCGCCCGCAGCCCGCGGATCATGGCCGACGCCGCCCTCGCCATCCTGACCCGGCCGGCCGGGCAGGTCACCGGCAACTGCTTCATCGATGCGGACGCGCTGTCGTTCTACGCCGGGGTCGACGATCTGTCCGGATACGGCGGCGGCGAAAACCCCACGCCGGATTTGTTTCTGGACTGAGCGGGAGAGCCGGTGCGGCGCTGAGGCGCTACGGTGGTGGCAGCTACGGGATCGGCGTCCAGCCCCTCCACGGGCGGAAGCCGAGGCGGCCACGCAGGCAGTCGAGGCGGTGCTGCGCCTGCGGTGCATAGGAGGGGGTCTCCGCAGCGGTTTGCACCGCCATGCAGGTCATCCGCATTTCCCGGATGTCGCGCAGAAGCTCGAATCCTTCCCACGTAGTCACGTCGAAGCCGTAGGCCTCGGCGAAGTCGTCATACTCTTCTTTGCTGATCCAGCCGAATGACGTCATGCCCACCGACGTTGCCCAACAGCAAACCCATTCCGCCCGGCCCGGCGCGTTTCGGTCAGGGACCCCAGCACCGGTTGCATACACCGCGTCGGCGTCGGCGTGCTTCAGCGGCCATAACTTCCTCGACCGGTGAAATGTCAGCGCCACGTCGACGCGCATTCCTAACCCCTTGCTGGTACCCCGGACACTCGGTGCCGCGGTGAAAGACCCGTCCAGCCGTGGTGATGATGCCGATGGTGTCATCGGGAGGCCACGGCACCTTGAACTGACTGGGTCCGTGCCCCTGGGCTTCTCTCATCGCAACGACTCCAGTTACCGTCGCCCCTCTATCATTTCTCGGAACTCCTCCGCATGCGGTCCTGCCAGGGTGTATGTAACTGCGGCCGGTTCCGCCGGTCCATGCGCGCCCTTCGGTGCTCCAGGGACAATCGACTGCACCAATGCCTTGACCTCATCGAACGTCAACGCCTGCTGCGGTGCTGACGGATTGAAGTCGTTGATCTCACCACGGTTCAACGGCGTTCCGCCGCGGCGAGGCCAGTGCAGATCCAGCAGCGACAGCGGCTCCGCGGTCAGAATGGCGGCCAGCAAGTCCTCAACGCCCATCCAGTTGTGCCCGTGCTCAGCAGCAATGGCTGCCGCCCGCTTGAGCGCCACGATGGTTCCTGGCGCTGCCCCTGTGATCGTGACGGTTGACTCATCCCGCTCGGTGGTCATAGTCGGACCCTACCGAGCGCGGTACCGGGTGTCGCCCCCGAACTCCAGGATCTCCAGCGGTTCCGGGTAGCCGTAGAAGCCGCCGAAGCACCAGATCCGGGTGGATTTGCCGGGTGCCGGACACGCGACCTTGTCCTGGCGAGTCACCGGCTGCTCGGCGCAGCGGATAACGATCCCACCACCATCGACGCAATCCGAGATCGTGATTGCCCCGGCCGACCCCACGCCCAGCAGCATGGTGGCGAGCGTCAAGGCGACAGTGACGCCGAGGCGAGACATGAAGGTACGCATCAGCAACCCCCTAACTCTCAACTACGCCCTGCCTATACGACGGGGCGTCAGTGCTCGATTCAGCTATGCGGATTGAGACATTGGCTGACGTATGCTCAGGCCGTACGCCGTCCCACCGATTCAGGGCTGTCGCTGCCGCCACATATTCGGCGAGGCTCCCGACAGCGCGGGCCGCCCTGAGGTCTACACCGAACGAATCCGGTGCTGTGCCCGTGATGTCGGCGATCATCGTCCGGGCGGTGGGCTCGATGGCGCGCTTATCGTCAACCGGGGTCCAGTGGTCGATGGCTGGCACATGGACCAGCCAGCGGCTACCGCAGCAATGCACTCGTGCCGAATACTGCACCGTTCCTCGCTTTCACGGTCGGCGGGTAAGTGCCCGGAACCAGGGACCACTGAAGCTCGAGCGGCTCTCTCGCGGGTATCGACCTGGTGCCGGGGCTCGCATCTGACGGTAAAGTGCCTGGTCACAGCCATGCGATGCTTTTGCTTGGATTTGCTCCGGCCATATCTGGGCCGTTGACCGGAGGCGTCGAGACCAGCCACGATGACGTTGCTCGAGCAAATTCAGGCACTACGAGATCCAGGACGGTCGCCATGCGTTTACGATGCCTCGGTGTTGGTAGTCAGAACGGCACGTGCCCAACGCTTTTCGTCTCTGACCACGGGACATATGTCATCCAGGGGTGGCGCATTTGTCCTGATGGTTCTGCGATCGAGATTCCTCACATGCTGCTGGGATTTCTCGAACCAGGAACCTGCCTCGGCACCAAGCTGACGGATACCGGCCGCGGTACCTTCACGCTCAGTGGGACCCCAGTGACCGATTCGGGAGCCCTGCAGCAGATGAATCTGCCCGACCATGAAACTGCCATCGAGGTGGCGAAGGGAAAGGAGATTCGGCCCGTATGAAGCTGATCCGGGGTGAGGAGTTTGTCGATCTCTTCCGCGCAGGTGAGTGGGAGCGGGCCTTTCACCTGGAGACCCGAGACGAGTACTTTGTCGCCGACGAGCACGAACCCTTCCGCAAGTTTCTCGCTGGGGAGCCCGACAACTACGAATGGTGCCGTTCCTGGGATGACCTCATAAAGGACGTCACGTCGACCGGCAAGCGGGTCCATCGGGTCCGGCTGGTCAGTGTGCCGCATGTCGATTACACGCGGTTTGGTCTCACGATCGCCCCCTTGAACATCGAGGCGGGCGAGGAGATCAAGTGGCTTCCCCGTCTTCTGATCAACCCAGCCGAGTTGGCCAGTGACGACTACTGGTTGTTCGATGACCGCCTGGTAGTCTTCGTCACCTTCAAGGAGGATGGTGACTTCGGCGGGTTTGCCGTTACCGACGATTCGGTGATTGCGGCCCACTGCACGGCGGTGCGCGACAAGGTGTGGGACGTGGGAATCCCGCACGCCGAGTACGTCGAGAGCGACTACGCCGCTGCCAAGTGACCAGCTCCAGCGTTCGTGGTGCCAGAGAGGCGTTAGGCGCCCGGCTTCGGGATCTCCGCAAAGACGCGGGCCTCTCTGGTGTCCAGCTGGCCGAGCTAGCCGGATGGCATTCCTCGAAGGTGTCGAAGATCGAGGGTGGTAAGCAGACGCCATCCGAGGATGACATCCGCGTTTGGTGCCGACACTGCAAGGCCGAGCAGCAGGTAGCCGACCTTATTGCCACCCTGCGCAACGTCGAAGCGGCGTATGTCGAATGGAAGCGAATCGCCGGTATCAAGCGCAAGCAGCAGCAACTCCACACGCTGGAGGAGGAGACGCGCCTGACTCGCTGGTTCGAGCCGGTCATCATGCCGGGCCTTCTCCAAACCCAGGACTACATGCGAGCACTACTCGGCAAAGTGACCGCGTTCTATGGCCACGACGAACCGCTGGAGGACGGAATAGCGGCCCGCCTCGACCGCCAGCAGGTCCTGCAGCGCGGCAACCACCGGTTCAACTTCGTTCTGGCCGAGCAAGTCTTGTACACCACGGTTGGCACGGACAGCGTGATGATCGGTCAGCTAGACCACCTGCTCGCAATGACGCGTCGACCGAATGTCGTCGTCAGCATGATCCCGACCATGTCCGACTACCAGGTGCCGACGACGAACTTCGTCATCTTCGATCGCAAGGTGGTCCACGTCGAGACCATCACGGCTGAGCTGACCATCACGCAGCCGCGTGAACTCATCCTCTACGAGCAAGCATTCCGGACTCTTCTGAATCAGGCCGTCGTGGGGGAAGCAGCCCGCGTGTTGATCGGTAAGGCGATGAGACAACGACGACCATAGGGACGCACCCTAGCCCTGGCACGCGGCGTAAGATCAGCCTGCTTTTATCCAGCGTTTGATCAAGACGAAATTATCGAAATGGTCCACGTCGTGAGCGACACGCATCGAACGCTCGATCGGGCCAAGCATTTGTATCCCTGACTGCCTCGATCGTCCGGCTGTCGCACGTTACGAGGAGCGCTCCGCCCAAATCCCCAGAAACTCCCGAACTTCGGGTACTGCGGCATGCGGTCGAACGGCAGTGGCTATGCCATTCAACTTCTGGTGCACACGGGTGGAGGCAATCTGGCTGATGCCGTCGAAATGGTTCGTCAGAACCCGGCAGCCTTCACCAATCTCGCCGGCTCTGACCAGGTTGCGGCTGAGCAGCACGTACCACTCGGCTTGCTCGCGCGGCCATGCCGACGATCCCTCGATGGCCGCTCTGATCTGTTCCGAGGCGGCTTTGTGGTCACCGAGGTACATCTGCATCATGCCGGTCATGCCGCTCAGCAGTGCATCAGGCAGATAGACCCATTCAGGGTCGAACCCCCGACTGGATTCGTACGCACGGTAGGCCCGACTCAGCGCATCGGTGACAGCCGTTCTATTTCCGACCGGATCTTGCATTCCTAAGGCGTCGGCTTCCCGAATCGCCATGAGCGAGCGCAGCCTCGGGCCACCGTGACTCATCGCTGCCCGCGAGGCAGTCTGGGCGTACTGCACCGCTTGCCTAGTTCCCGCAGGGGTGCCGCCGTTCAGCTCGGTAAGCAGCGAACTGGCGTTACCCAACGCATGCGCGACTGCGATTCCATCACTGGCTGCGGTGGCGGCTTGGGCGGCGTCGGCGTAGTAGCGACGCGCATCCTCCAAGCGTCCCGCGTCGTAGTGAACCCAACCCGCCGCAACCATCATCTCGGCTGCAGCGCTGGTCAGTGTTCGGCCAACGTCATCGCTGTACGTGCCGTTGTCCAGCAGCTGGACGACGTAGCGCACTTCGTTGGCCGCGACATGGCACAGCCGGTCGCCACCTACCAGTAGGTCCAGCTCGTGAATCTCGTTCACCGTTGCGTTGATCTCGGCAACCTCACCAGCGCCGATTCGGACGCTGCCCGCTGTTGACGAGGTGGCCTGCGCGGAACGACTCGCCGCCGAAGACATGGCCACGCCTGCACCGATCGCACCAGTTCGTAGGAAGTTGCGACGGTTCACATCCGCCTCCTCGTTCGACTCCACAACCAGTATGGCAAGCGGTATGTGGAGCGCCTTGGCTACTCGGCGTAGTACTCGCACATCGTGCACGGCGGCACCGTCGCGTTCGAGCTGAGAAATTGCAGGCTGAGTATAACCGAGAATGGCACCGAGATCAGCCTGCGTCATGCCGAGCGACTTGCGGATACGACGAATAACCTCACCCGTTGTCATGTGCATCCCCGCCGCCCCCGCTCTCTTCTGAACGTTCATCTGCAACATCGAATTGAATATGCGAACTCGTTGCCATGCAATGCGTTTGACCCCTGCAGCCCAGCTTATACGGTTCTCCTTATATTTCAGAACCTTCGGCTATTTGCGCCGTTGAACGGCCCGAAACACCCCTTACGGTCGGGTCGGTACCCGCCACCGAGGTGACGCCGTAACCCTCCGCGGCGCACCGGTCGCCCAACGGCGCGGTGAACCGGTGGCCTAAACAGCCCTCGGTGACGGGTACCACCGTTCACCGCCCCGACCGGAAACCACCGCACCGAGGAGAGATCCGACATGCACTCACTCGCCATTCACCAGATGACCGCGCTTCGCGGCCAGGAAAGCCACCGGGCGCCGACAGAACGGTTCAGCATCGACCAAGCGCACCAGATGATGCAGTTCCACGTCGCCTGCCGAGCCAACCGCTGCTACCTGCGCAAGGTTGCCGCACTGCACGCTCTAACCGAGTCCGGCCGCGCTGTTCCCTACGCCACCAAACCCGCGGCAATTCTGACTGCCAGTATGGATGCGGCCACGGGCGCGGCCTCGTGGTAGTGCGGCGCTGCCCGGGAATCAGCGGTAGATTCGCCAAAAAATTGGATGTCGCGCGAACAGATGAGCGAGGTCATCGACCAACTCATCGACTGGATGATCCTGTAGATCCGGGCCGAGGTCGGGTGCCCCACAAGGCACCCGACTAGCGACTTCCTACCACCCGTACACCGAGAACGGCTGACCAACGGCGATCGAGACCAGCGCCGCCCGGCAATACGCAATCATCCGGTCGGGCAGCTCGGCTGGCGAGAACCATTCCAGCGCATCGCACTTGTCCGGTTCCTGATTGGTCGGAGTCCCGGCCCAGGTCCGGACCAGGAAGAAGAACGCAGCCCGGCCGCCGGAACTAGAGTTGTGCATCACATGCGCGAATTGCACATCTTTGGGGGCGATCACCACTCCGATCTCCTCGGCGGCCTCGCGGACGAGCGCATCAACGACTGACTCGCCGGACTCGAGGTGGCCGGACGGCAGATGCCAGCTTCCATCTTCGTATCCCGTGTCGGCCCGACGGCCGAACAGGTACCGCCCCTGGTCGTCGACCAGCATCAGGTGTACGTCCCCGATCAGCTTGTGCCGCTCGGTCACTGTCGCGCTCACAGCGTTCTCCTCTCGATCCATTGGCGCCGGCTGGCGTGCGCCGCCACCCGTGCCGCCCATATTCCGATATCGAATAGCCCAGGAGTGCAAATGACCACGCCCGCTGTCCTCTACCGACGAGACGGCTATCTCAGAATCCAGCCGCAAGCGCCTGGCTGGCTGCTGGCCATCATTTCGTTCAACACCGCAGCGAGAGCTGGCAGGGCCGAAGCCCGGCTGCCAGAGTCGGAACGCCGCGGCTACTCGGCAACCCTCATCAACCGCCAGGCAGGGCGACATCGGCTTCGGGACTCGACGAGCGGGCCTGAACGGCGGAACTCGTGATGGGCGTGCAGGGCTTCGCGGATACACCGCAGTCGCGTTGCCAGTTCTATCGCACGAATTGTCAGTTGCCCACGGTGGTCGACCCGGACTCGGGTCTGATCACAATGCGGGCAGGGCCGGTGTGGGGCGTAATGATGCCTATTGCTCTCGGCCAAGCCGTGAAGGCCGACCTCGAGCAGCGGCGACTCGGCGGCGGCCCGATCCTGTCCCATCCGCGGTCCAGCACCTGGACCTTCCTGACTCGCTCGGACATCTCGCAGAAGCTGCTCGACGACACCGGCGCCGAACTGTTTCGCCATGGGGTAACTGTGCTCGGTACGGGTGTCGAGATCAGGCTGCCTACGCCGTCCGCATCGCTGAATTCCCTCCGGTACTGGGTCAGCCCCGCCCGGGGCCCATTCCGTCCGTCCGGAGTAGTGGTCGTTGAGTCGATCCGCGCACGGACCGCGCGCAGGTCGATATCGGAGTCGATGCGGCATCGGAGGCACCATGCTCTGTAACGCAGTGCAGCTACACGGCACAATCTGTTGTCCGAGATGCGGCGACGAGCTTTCGTTGGCCGGGGGCTGCCTTGGTGTCCACGTGAACGCCGACGAGTCCGACGCCTGCGACTTCTCCAGCCTCATGGACGCCGTGAAGGTGCACGCCCGATGAGCGACGAGCAGCTGACCGGAAATGACCTCGACCGATTGATCGAGGCGTTACGGCAAGTGCCAGACGCCGACGACCCGGACTCGCAAGATCAGTGGCTTGATAGCCCGGTCCACTGGTTGAGTGACAACCAGGGCAACTGGTCGCCGGTCTATGCCGACGGTCGGGTTGGCGCGCATTCGTTTTCGTTCACCCAGATGGCCGCCTTCCGGGGTGAAGACCTCGGCCCGTTCCTGGAGGCATTGATCGCCGCACAGATCGTGCCGGATACCACCGCGTCGGCTTGGACGAGTTCAGCGAAGCCTGGAAGGGAGTCATCGAATGGACGGATTCGGAGTCGACAGTGTCGGAACTGGGGCCGGACAGCCATGGCCGCTAGGAAAGTTTTCGTTACGCTCGGTCGATTCGTTCTCTGCGGCCCGCGATGGGCTGAGAGTGACCGGCGGTGCAGGTGGCGTAGCCCGCTCGTCTGGATTCGGGCTCGGTAAAACCGGCTGGTTGCTTACGAGGTGAACCACTTGATGTACTGGTTGCTCGGTTCGATGATCTTGGCGGATAAAGGCACGGACTGCTGGAGTGATCGCAGTCAGATGCCGATGGCTTCTTTCGCGGCGACCCGTATTTCATCGGGGTGGATAGGCCGTTCCGTACTGGACAGCGACTGCGTGGAGCCCCCGCGCCGGACGGCGATGATCTCGGCGCCGATGGCCACGGCCGTCTCCTCCGGTGTCCGACCGCCCAATTCCAAGCCGATCGGCGAATGCAGCCGCCGCAGTTCGTCTTCGGTGAGACCGGCGGCGCGTAACTGAAACCTGCGGTCCCGGTCGGCCCGGCGCGACCCCATCGCGCCTACGTATGCCACGGGCAGGCGCAGCGCTTCGGTGAGCACCGGGATATCGAACTTCGGATCGTGGGTCAGGACGCAGATCACCGTGCGCGCATCGACTTGCGTGCCCCGCAGATACCGGTCCGGCCAGTCCCGGACCACTTCGTCGGCGTCCGGCATCCGGGCATGATCGGCGAAGGCGGGACGCGCCTCACACACGGTGACGTGGTACCCGAGCAGCCGGCCGACCCGGCACAGCGCGGTGGCGAAATCGGTGGCGCCGAAGATCAGCATGCGCGGTGCGGGGGCGAAGGATTCGACGAACACCGTGCGCTCCCGGTCCGCGCAGCCCACGACGCGCACACCGGTCGCGCCGAGGTCGAGCATCGCGCGCGCTTGGCGCACCACCGCGTCATCGAAGTCGGCGCCGGTGGCACTCGCGGGCCCCAGCGCGCCCACGGCGCCGGAGTCCAAGTCGCGCACGAACGTCATCGGACCGTCCGGATCGAGCGCGGCCTCGACGGCCGGATACTCGCTCGGGGTGATCCGGTGCACGAAGATCTCCAGCTCTCCGCCACAGGTCAGGCCGACCGCGAAGGCGTCGGCGTCGCTGTAACCGAACGTCCGGCGGACGGGTTCGCCGGACGCGAGCACCTCTCGGCACAGCTCGTAGACCGCACCCTCCACACAACCGCCCGACAGGCTGCCGCGCACGTTCCCGGATCCGTCCACCGCCATGGTCGCGCCGGCCGGCCGGGGCGCGCTACCGGCCACGCGTACCACGGTGGCGAGCACGTACTCGGCGTTCGCGACATGCCAGCGCAGCAGGTGGGCAGCGAGTTCGCGCATGGTGAACCTCTCGGCGATCGTCGCCCCGCACGGAGGCGCCTTCCGGCCCGCCCCGTCCGGCGTCTTCGCCTGCCGAAGCGGTGAGAATGGTATTCTCATCCAATACTAGCGTCATAATCATTTTCGACATAGGCGGAATTGACAGCGTGCGAACCTCGATGCTAAACACGTGCTCAGCATTCGCGAACGGCAACCGATCGGCGCCCCGGCACGAGGCTTGCCCCCGGCTCGGGGGCCCCGCCCCCGATGTCCGGATTCGCCGGGGCGACGACCGCGATGCGGGCGCGCCGCCCGGCGCCCGAGGTGAACGGAGGACCAACCGGATGACTTCGCCCGAGCCGCCCCGCGGCCGATCCCGCTCGATGCACCTGCGAGCCCCCCGATGACCCGGACCGAGTTCAGCACCACGACCGGTGTCGTCGGCACGCGAGTGCCGCGCATCGAGGACGCGCGCCTGGTGACCGGCAAGGGAACCTTCGTCGACGACGTCACCCGGCCGGGGATGGCGCACGCGTGCTTCATCCGCAGCCCGCTCCCCCGCGCCGCGATCGGCGACATCGATGTCTCCGCCGCACTCGAACTCGACGGCGTGCTGGCCGTCTACACCGCCGCGGACCTCAATTCCGGCGTCCACGAGATCTCCTACGCGCTGGACATCGTCGGTTTCCCGCCGGTGCCACGGCCGCCGCTGGCCGAGGAGGAGGTGCGGTTCGTCGGCGACCCGGTGGCCCTGGTGATCGCGGTCGACCGGTACGTGGCCGAGGATGCCGCCGAACTGGTGGTCATCGACTACGAGCCACTGGAACCGGTGGTCGACTACGTCACCGCGGCGGATTCGCCGAACCTGGTGCACGCCGCGTTCGCCGGGAACAACGCGGGCGAATTGGGCGGACGCCCCGCCGCCGATCTGGCGCCATTGTTCGATTCGGCCGCGCATGTGGTGCGGCAGACGATCTTTCAGCAGGCATACCTGCCGGTCCCGCTGGAGACGCGCGGGATCGTCGCGGAGTGGTCGGCGCCGACCGCGGAGATGACGATCTGGAGCTCCACCCAGTCACCGCACGAAGTGCGCGGGTTCTGCGCCCGGCTGCTCGGGATCGCCGAACACCAGGTGCGCGTCATCGCCCGCGACACCGGCGGCGGATTCGGCCTCAAGCAGGTCCCGTTGCGCGAGGACGCCTGCGTCCTGCTGGCGGCACGCAAACTCGGCACCGCGGTGAAGTGGATCGAGGACCGCCAGGAGAACCTGATGGCCGCGGGCATGTCGCGCCATGAGCACGCCGACGTCGGGATGGCGTTCGACAGCGAAGGGAAGATCCTCGCCGCCGCCATCGACCACGTGCAGAACGTGGGCGCCTATCCGACGCCGTCGCCGCTAACCGGCGGGGTCGTGGTCGGGATCCTGTTCCCCGGGCCGTACCGGATCACGGACGCCTCGTTCACCGCGAAATTCCGGTACTCCAACACCGTCGGCCGCCTCGCCTACCGTGGCCCGTGGCAGTTCGAATCGGTGGCCCGCGAGATCCTGCTCGACCACGCCGCCCGGCAGATCGGCATCGACCCGATCGAGCTGCGCAGGCGGAACATGCTGCGCCGTGACGAGTTGCCGTGGGCGAACCCGAACGGCATGACCTTCGACAACATCTCACCGCTGGAAACGCTGGAGCAAGCGGTCCGGATGCTGGATTACGAAGGCTTCCGCGAGCTGCAACGCCGAGCCCGCGCCGAAGGCCGCTACCTCGGCGTCGGCACCTGCACCTATGTGGAGCCGACCACCGGCGGCAGCCCGTTCCTGAGCACCGAGGGCGCCACCATCCGCATCGAGCCGAGCGGCAAGGTGAACGTCTACGTCGCGGGCGGCTCCGCGGGCAACAGCTTGGAGACCACCGTCGTCCAGCTCGCCGCCGACGCGCTCGGGGCGGAGCTGGCGGATGTGCGAACCATCCAGGGCGACACCGCGATCACACCGTTCGGCGGCGGTACCGGTGGCAGCCGGTCCGGCTCGATGACCGCGGGCGCGATCGCCCGCACGGCGTCGATGCTGCGCGAACGCATCCTGGCGATCGCCGCGCACCGGCTGGGCGCGAGCGCCGACGACATCGAGTTCAGCCGCAGCCGGGCCACCGTCCGCGGGGCGCCCGACAAGAGCTTGTCACTGGCCGAGATCGCCGAAATCGCCTACTTCCAGACCGATTCGCTGCCGCCGGGGGTACCGCCCGGGCTGGAGGCGAGCGGACGCCACAAGACCCCGCAGCTGGCGATCTGGGCCAACGCCACCCACGTGTGCACCTGCGAGGTCGACATCGAGACCGGACAGGTGAAGCTGCTGCGCTACATCGTCAGTGAGGACTGCGGTCCGATGATCAACCCCAACGTCGTCGAAGGCCAGATCTACGGCGGCACCGTGCAGGGCATCGGCGGCGCGCTCTACGAGCATCTCGCCTACGACGAAAGCGGCAATCCGGTGGCCACCACCTTCCTGGACTACCTGCTGCCGACGGCCACCGAAGCGCCGACGATCGAGGTGGGGCATATCGAGACCCCGAGCCCGGGTCCCGGCAACTTCAAAGGCGTCGGCGAGGGCGGGGCCATCGGGGCCACCCCGGCCGTCCTGAACGCCGTGATCGACGCGCTGGCGCCGTTCGGGGTGGAGATCTCGAAGCTGCCGCTGTCCCCGGCCACGATCGTGGCACTGCTGGACGAGGCGCGTGCCGCCGGAAAGGGTCCCGAATGAAGCCGGCGAGCTTCGAATACCACGCACCCGCGACCGCCGAGGAGGCCGTGGCCCTCCTGTCCGATCTCGGTGACGAGGCCAAGATCATCTCCGGCGGGCAGAGTCTCGTCCCGATGCTGGCATTGCGGCTGGCCGTCTTCGAACATCTCGTCGACCTGCGCCGCCTGGACGACCTGCGCGGCATCGAGACCGAGGGAGATTCCGTCCGGATCGGCGCGGCGACCACCCACGCGGAGGTCGGCCGCTCCGAGGACGTTCGCCGAGGAGTGCCGCTGCTCGCCAGGGCCACTCCACTCATCGGGCACTTCCAGATCCGCAACCGGGGAACGATCGGCGGCGCGATCGCGCACGCCGACGCCGCGGCCGAATACCCCGTGGTGGCACTGACCCTCGACGCCCGTATCGAGACACTCTCGCCGCGCGGGAGGCGCACGATCCCGGCAGCCGAGTTCTTCACCGGCATGTGGACCACCGACCTGGCGCCCGATGAGCTGGTCACCGCGATCGTCTTCCCCGTGTGGCACGGCCGATGCGGCTTCGCCATCGAGGAATTCACGCGCCGCAGTGGGGATTTCGCGATGGCGGGCGCGGCCGTGGCGGTCCGGCTGGACGCGGATTCCCGCGTCGAGCGGTGCGCGATCGGCTTGTTCGGCCTGGCGCCGACCCCGCTGCGGGCCACGCGGACCGAAGCCGAGCTGATCGGGCGTCCCGCCGATGCGACGCCGGAGGAGATCGGCCACAGCGCGACCGCGGGACTGAACGCGATCTCGTCGGATGTGCACGGCTCCGCCGACTACCGGCGCAGGGTCGGAGCGGCAATGGTGGCGCGCGCATGGCGGCGCGCCGTAGAGGAGGCCGGGAATGACTGACGTCGACATCGAGGTGCGCATCAACGGCGCCCTCCGCCGGGACCGCGTGCCGCCCCGGCTCACCTTGGCCGACTATCTGCGCGACAAGTGCGGTCTGACCGGCACCCATCTCGGGTGCGAGCACGGCGTGTGCGGGGCCTGCACGGTCATGCTCGACGGACAGGCCGTACGGGCCTGCCTGGTGTTCGCCGTGCAAGCCGACGGCGCCGAACTCACCACCGTCGAAGGCATCGCCGGACCCGACGGCGAACTGTCGCCGGTGCAGGCGGCGTTCCGGGAAAAGCACGGCTTGCAGTGCGGCTTCTGCACCCCCGGCTTCATCGTGTCGGCCACGGCGTTCCTGCGCGACAACCCCGATCCCTCCGAATCCGAGATCCGCGAGGCCATTTCCGGGAACCTGTGCCGGTGCACCGGATATCAGGGCATCGTCCACGCGGTGCGCGCCGCCGCCGATTCGATGAACGCCGAGACCGAGACCCGCGAGGCACGCGTGAGCACCGAAGGACTTCCATGAAACTCGACAACACCTTCACCATCCCGGTTCCGGCTGCGCAGGCCTGGCAGGTGCTGCTGGACCTGGAGCGCATCGCCCCGTGCGTTCCCGGCGCGATGATCACCTCCCGGGAGGGCGACGACTTCCACGGCAAGGTCAAGGTCAAGCTCGGACCCGTGGGGCTGAGCTACAGCGGCGTCATCAAAGTCGTCTCCCAGGACGAGGCCGCCGGTATCGCCGTGCTGGAGGGCCGCGGCCGCGAAACCCGCGGCAACGGAACGGCCAAGGCCACTATCACCTGCCGACTCGTCGAAACCGACGGCAGCACGGACGTTTTCGTGGACACCGATCTGGCGATCACCGGCAAGCCCGCGCAATTCGGGCGCGGCGCGCTCGCCGACGTGGCGGGCACGCTCATCGGCCAGTTCGCCACCAATCTCGCCGACGAGATCACCGCGTCGGCCACCCCGGAAGCGGACATCGTCGAGGCGGTCTCGAAAGCAGGCGACGTCGCGACACCGGCCGCCTCGCCCACGGCGACCGCGCCGCGCAAGCCGGCCGAGCCGATCGACCTGCTCCGAGCCGCAGGCGGGAGCGGCGCCACGCGCCTGAGCGGGCTGGCCTTCGCCGGCGTACTCGTCCTGCTGCTCGCCCTCCTGCTGCGCAAACGCTCCGCCCGATCGGCGCCCTGATGACCCGGCATATCGCGCGCATGTGGCACATCCACATCGACACCGGCGCTTTCGCCGTGGACTACCAGGCGGGCGCGGCGCAGATCGCGGACGTGGTCGCCGAGTTGGGCGCCCACACCGGATTCGTGATCACCGTCGACGACAACGTCCGCCCCGGCCTGCCTCTCCTGCCGTGCGGGGAACTCTGGGAATAACGAGGCGTGGAGTGCCCCTTGCCCACCCTCGTCGTCACGGATCTGCACATGGTGGTGTGCTGTGTGCTGTGCACTGTCTCTTGTGCGCGGTGCTGGGCTGCGGTGTGAGAAGGGGAATCGAACCCCTCGCACTGCCCATCGTGCGCCGGAAAGTGGCCGGAATATCCCGTCCGGCCCCGGGTTCGTGCACGCCTCCGCGACGACTACCTGCTCCACTCCCTCAGGTCAGTCCAGCAGCTCGACCTCCCAGTTGGAGCGCTGGATGCGCACGTCGAGTTCACGCAGCTGCCTGGCGAGGTCGTCGGCCTGACCGCGCAGTTCGGCCACCGGCAACGCGGACAACATCTTCAGCTCCGACCGTAGCTGGCGCGCGTACCCCGGCTGCCCCTTGCCCGCCGCCGCGTCGGCGGCGGCCGTGACCAGGGAGTGCCGCAGGCGCAACGCGTCCCGGCGGGCCAGTGCGTCGGTCAAGGTGCCGTCGGTTCCGATCCGCGCCGCGGCGTTGGTGCGATTGATGCGCCGGATCAGCGTCTCGTACTCGCCGAGCACCTCCTGCGCCTCGATGAGCAGTGCCGCCGCGTTCTCGGCGGGTTCCTCCCCCTCCTGGAATCGCGCATTGCTCACAACGCGAGCACGCAACTGCTCGATCCGCCGCGCCGCATCCGCGCGCAAGGTCAACGCCTCCGCCAGCTTCAAGTCCCTTACCTCCCCGATCTCGACTCGTGCGGGTCGAGTATGTGTCATTCGGCGGCACGAGTCACGCGAATTAGCCACTGCCCCGGGCGCTTCGAATTCGCGCTCACCGTCGCCACGCGCATGGTCTCGTCGTGCCGGAGCCGATCGCCGAGACCGCGGCGGTCAGTGCGGCAGCATGTCGGTCCAGCCCCGGCCGGGCGCGGACGCCAGGTCGCTCTGCTGGTAGAGACGGCCGTCCGGGCCCAGGTAGTTACCGGTCCGGGGGTCGTATCGGGCGATGCCGATCGAGGGGCCCGCGGAGTTCGCGGGAGCCGACGCGGGCGCGGCCGGTGGTGGCGCTCCCGGGGACCAGCGTGCATCCGGCGGAATGCCTTGCCCTTCCAGGCCCGGGTCGCGCGGGTAGGGGCCCAGCAGGGGTTGCTCGGTGGCGAGCGGCCGGAACTCCTCGTCGCTGTTGCACAGCGCGGCGGTCGGCGCCCGCTTGGCGGGGTTGTTCGCGCACGGGATGTTGCGCACGCCGCGCACCGCGATATCGGAATCCTGGGGCAGTTTGCAGTACAGCCCGTCCGGGGTGTCGATGGTGTCGGTATCCTCCGGCGATCGCCACGCCGACGGCGGCAGGAAACCGACCGTGCAGGCGGGCGGATCGGAGATGCCCCCGAGCCGGAAGTCGCCCAGGCCCAGCCCGGAGGCGTTGCGATTCGGTTGCACCGCCTGGATCATCGAGATCGCCGGCGGCAGCAGCACCAGGATCTGCTCCAGCCCGGCGTTGTAGGTCACGCCGAGTTGCCCGATGGACGTCAGGTCGGACAGCAGGATCGGCAGCGTGAGCTTCACCGAGTCAAGCAAATGCGCGACCTCCGTGGTGAATCCGGGTCCGGACCGCAACAAAGCGCGGATCCGGGGGTCGTCGGCGACGAGCTGACCGCTGACGCCGGCGAGGCTGCGCGTCCAGATCCGGATGGCGTCGGCGGATCGCACCTGGGAATCCAGCAGCGGCCGGGAATCTTCGATCAGCGTGCGGGTCCGGTCCCCGGCTCCGTTCAACTCGGCGGCCAGCGTCTGCGCCGAAGTCAGCAGCGAGTCCAGATCGTCTCGGGCCCCGCGCATGCCCCGGAAGAGTTCGTCGAGCAGTTCGTGCAGCTTGTCGGTCGGGATGCTGCCCACAAGGCCGCTGAGCTCGTCCAGCATCGGGCCGACCGGCTGCGGAACCGTGGTGTGGCGCAGGTCGATCACCGAGCCGTCGCGCAGGTAGGGCGGCGAGTCCGTGCGGGGCCGCAGCTCGACGTACTGTTCGCCCACCGCGGACACGCTGCGCACCTCCGCGGTGAGGTCGGCGGGGATGTGGTGGGAGCTGTCGATCTTCAACGTGGCCCGCACGCCGTCGCCGGTCAGGTCGACCGAGCTCACCTCGCCCACTTCGACGCCCCGATAGGTGACATTGCCGAAGCGATAGAGCCCACCGGTCGTGGGCAGCTCCATGGACACGCTGATGGTGCCGACACCCGCCAGGCTGGGCAGTCGCATGTAAACGGTCGCCATCGTGGTCAGCCCGACCACCGACAGGACAGCGAAGATCAGCAATTGGGCACGGACGAAACGCGACAGCAGCATCAGCGGCCTCCGGTGGGCGGCGGCGCGATCCCGGCCCCGAGCGGGTCGGAGGTCTGCCGGGCGTAACCCGGGTCCCCGACCGCCGCCTGCACCACGGCGGTCGGATCACCCCACGGCGTGCCCAGCAGCATCTCCCGTTTCAGCCGCGGCACCGTGAGATCGACGGTCGCGAACAGGTTCAGGTAGTCGCCCTGGACCGCGCGGTCGATGACGGACTGGCCGTAGGGGAACACGGTCGCGTACGCCAGCGCCGCGTCGATCTGGGGGCCGACGTCGGCCAGCGCGCGCAGCGTCGGCTCCAGGTTGCGCAGGTTCGTCAGCAGATCGGTTCGGACGTCGGTGATCACCGCCGTGGCGGTGTCGCTGAAGGTGCGCAGCCGATCCAGCGCCGCGGTGATGTTCGGCCGCTGCGCCAGCAGGACGTCGAGGGCGGGCGGAAGTCGTCGCAGGGTCTCGGTGACGACGTCGCGCTGTTCGGCGAACCGGCCGGCCAGCCGGTTGAGCGCGTCGATCGACGCGATGATGTCGTCGCGTTGACCGTCGAGCACGCCCATCATCGTGTCGAGGCGTACCAGCAGCGAACCGATCTGGTCCTGATGCCCGCTGAAGGCCTCGTTCAGGTTGCCGATGATCTCACCGAGCTGTCCGAGCCCGCCGCCGTTCACGACCACCGACAGCGACGCCAACGTCTGTTCGGTGGAGGGATAGGTCGAGGACTTGTCGAGCGGAATCCGGGTTCCCGAGGCGAGCTGCCCGGACGGCGCGGCCCCCGCGGGAGTGTTCAGCGCGAGGTGACTGGAACCGAGCAGGCTGGTCTGCCCGATCGTCGCGACGACGTTCGCGGGCACCACCGCGTCCGCGCGGATCGACGCCTCGACCACCGCGTGCCACCCGTCGAGCCGGATCCCGCTCACACTGCCGACGACCACGTCGTCGACGAGTACCGGCGAATTCGACACCAGCGTACCGACATTCGCCATCTCGACCTGGATGACTTTCGCTCCAGGCCCCTGTCCGGGCGCACCCGGCAGTGGCAGCGAATTCACTCCGTGCCAGCCGCATCCGGTGAGCGTCAGCAGCGAACAGGCGCCCACCGCCAGCAGTCGGCCACCCCGTCTCGGAAGAATTCTCACGTCAACGCCTTCCGCCGGGGAACAGGATGTCCGCGATGCCCGGCAGGGGCGGCGGAGGACTCTCGGTCGCCACCACCTGCGGAATCAAATGATCTTCGGTGTAGATGAGACTTTCCGGGCGCGCGGTCGGTCCGTGCAGCGGATTGACCGGGAACGGCAGGTAATTGAAGTTCAGCAGCCCGATCACCGGGCCGAGGTAATCGCGGCACTTGCGCGCCGCCTCCGCGGTCGTCGTCTGCTCCAGGCTCGCGATGGACGAGCACACGAATTGCACCGGACTGGAGAAGTTGTTCACGACGAATACGCCCGCTTCGGTCGCGGTGTCGGGGTTGTAGATGTTGTAGAAGTTGGCGATGCTCGTCGGGAAAATGTGCAGCAGTTCCTCGACGTCGCCGCGGTGATCCACCAGATTCCGGGTCACCTCCGCCAGCCGCTGAACCTGTTCGGACGCGCCGCTGCGGTTGGCGGCCACGAACCGCTGGACGTCCGCGACCGCGACCGACAGTTCCGACAGCGCGGCGTCCAGCTCGGATCTGCTGTCGTCGAGCACGCTCGAGAGGCTGGCCAGCCGGTTCTGGAATTCGACGATCTGCACATCGCTGTCGCGCAGCACCGTCACGAAGTGCTGCAGTTCGGTGATGATGCCGACGATGTCGCCGCTGCCCTCGGCCAGTACCCGCCCGATCCCGGACAGCTGCGCCAGTGTCTGCCGCAACTTGTCGCCGTTGCCCGCCATCGCGTCCGCCGCGCGGTCGATGAACCGGCCGGTGGAACTGCCTGCCAGGTCGAGTCCGGGACCGAGTTCGGTGGCCAGCCGGGTGAGCTGGGTCTTGACCTCGTCCCATTCGACCGGGACGGCGGTGCGTTCCAAGGGGATGACCGCTCCGTCGGGCAGCGTCGGTCCTTGCGAGCGGTAGGCGGGCGTCAGCTGCACGTAGCGGGCGCCGACGAGACTCCGGGCGACGATCACCGCCTTGGCGTCGGCCGGAATCGGTACGTCGCGGTCGACGGCCAGCACCATCTCGGCACTGGTACCGCGCGGTTGGATGGAGACGATCCGCCCGACTTCCACACCCGCCACGCGCACCTCATCGCCCTGGTAGATGGCGGTGGCGGAAGCGAAGACCGCACGAATCGTCCTGGGGCCGAACGCGGCCCGGTATCCGAGGTGAGCGCCGATGACGATCAGCGACAAAGCCAGCACCGCTGCCAGGATTCTCTTCTTCATCGGGGCGGCTCCGGCGTCGGAATCGGGAACTGGCTGGGCGGCTGGATGCCGAAGGCCTGATCGATGGCGGGCTGGATGAGCTGGGCCGGGATCAGATTCGCGACGTAGGCGTTGTAGAACGGCCCGCCGGACACGGCTTCGCCCTGGGTGAGCGCGACTTTCGCCAGGCCGGGAATCGCCGCCGCGATGTTGTCGCGGTTCTTCTCCAGCATCGCCACCACCGAATTCAGCCGGTCCAGGGTCGGCGCGAGCTCGGCTTCGTTATCGGCGACCAGGCCGGAGAGTTGCGTGGCCACCGCGGCGGTGTTGGCAAGCAGGTCGACGATCGCCTGCCTGCGCGCGGCCAGCACGCCGAGCAGCGAATTCGCGTTCAGTATCAGGGTGTTCACCTGTTCGCCGCGCTGCCCGAGAATCGCGGTCACATCGGCGGTGGCGTGCAGCATGTCGCGTAGCGAGCCGTTGCGGCTGTTGATCGACCGGGACAGCCGGGTCAGCCCGTCGAACGCCGGGCCCAGCTGCGGCGCGATCCGGTCCAGTGTCGCCGACAGCATGTCCAGTGACCGGTTGAGCGCGCCGGTGTCGATCTGCGAGACGTTGGCGGCCAGATCGCCCACCGCGTCGGTCAGCGAATAGGGCGAGGACGTCCGCTCCAGCGGGATGACGCCCGACGGCCGCAGGGTGTGTTCCCCGGCGGAGACCAGGGTCAGCACCCGCTTTCCCAGCAGCGAACCGGTTTTGATGTGCGCCGCGCTGTCGTCCCCGAGCCGGATGGTCTCATCGATCGCGAACGTGACCCAGGCGTCGCCCCCGCGCAGCGAGACATCCGACACCCGGCCCACTCGCATGCCGGAGACGAGCACGTCGTCGCCGGCCGCGAGCCCGCCCGCCTCGCTGAAGACGGCCTGGTATCGCACGCTGTCGGCCCACTCGAGGAATCGCTGGGATTGCAGCCCGATCGCGATGACGCAGATCGCGAGCACGACGCCGATCACCCCGTGCCGGGCCAGATGGCTTCCGCGGTACTCCAGCATGGCTATCCGCTGCACCTTCCGGTTTCCTGCTTGATCCAGGGCAGCACCGCCACCTGCCCCGAGTCGTCGGTCACCCGGACCGTGACCGCGCAGATGTAGTACTGGACGAAGTTGCCGTAGGCGCCGGTGCGCACCAGTTTGCGGAAGTTTCCCGGGGCTCGCTGCAAGGCGTCGTCGAGCAGCCGCTTGTCCTGGTCGACCAGCGGAGCCAGCCGCGCCAGCTGGTCGACAGTGCCTGCCAGCGGCGGCCGGGCCCCGGTCAGCAGATCGGCGATGGTCGCGGTGCCGTTGTCCAGGGCGTCGATCGCCGCGGCGATCGGATCGCGATCCTCGGACAGGTGCGTGACGAGCTGTTCGAGCCGATCGATGGTGCCCGCGAACTGGTCGCCGTCTTTCGCCAGCGTCGCCATGACGGTGCCGAGGTGATCGATCAGCTGCTGGATCACCTCGGCGTGGCCGGCGAGCGCGGTGGTGAACGCGGAGGTGCGCGACAGCAGCGAGTCGAGCGTGCCCTCCTTGCCTTGGAAGATCTCCAGCAACGACCAGGTCAACGCGTTCACCTCGCGGGCGTCCAAGCCTTGGATCACCGGCTTCAGGCCGCCGAGCAGCAGGTCGAGGTCGAGCGCGGGCGACGTCCGCTCGACCGGGATCTCGGTGCCCGCGGCCAGGATTCCGGCCGGTCCGGCGGTGTCGGACAGTTCCAGATAGCGGTCGCCCACGAGGTTGAGATACCGGACGGCCACCGCCGTGCCGTTCGTCAGCGCGACGCCGCGCTCCGCGTCGAAACTCACCCTGACCTTGTGGTCGTCACGCAACGACACCCGCCGGACCGTGCCCACCTCGACGCCGGCGATCCGGACGGTGTCGCCCGGACGCAACCCGGACGAGTCGGTGAACACCGCGGCGTACTCCACGCGCGATCCGCTGCGGTATTGGCCGAACACGAGCAGCAGGAATCCGGACAGCACGAGCATGACCGCCGCGAATACACCGAATTTCAGCAGCGGTGAAGTGCGCGGGCTCATCGCGGACCGCCGTGGCCCGGTTGCCCGGCGTAGGGGCCGAACAACGCCTGCGGCAGGTTGCCGACGTTCAGCTCCACGGTCTGGTTTCCCTCCTCGAAGGGGTTGGCGCCGACATCGGCGACGACGAACGGCGGCCGCCCCTCGTACGGGACCGGCAGCACCGAGCACTGCGGACCTCCTGTGGCGGCCACCTTCGGCAGATTGCGCGGATACCGGTACGGTTCGGTGCCGAACAGGAAGTTCGCCGACAGGCCGAGCCCTGGCACGTCGACCGGTTTCGACCGCGACAGCCACCCGAGACCGTCGAGCGCGCAGGTCAGCGCCTCGTGGTATTCGTTGGTGAGCGTGGTGGTCGGCACCAGCGCTGTCAGCGCGCTGTCCAGCGCGGCATGGTTGTCGGCGAGCACCGGAGTTCCGGTGTCCGACAAGCCGATCAGCCCGATCAGCAGGGCGTCGAGATTGTGTTGTTCGTCCATGATCGTCCGGCTGATCGCGCTTGCGTTGCGTGCGGTCTCCAGCAACGGGTCGGTCGCGTCGGCATAGGCGTTCAACACCGGCGGCGCCATGGCGAGATCCGCGCGCAGCGCGGGCAGTCCCGGCTCCAGCCGCGCGAGGAAGTTCTCCAGGTCGCCGAGCATCAGGCCCAGCTTGTCGCCGCGTCCGCCGGTGGCGGCGGCGATCGCGCCGAGCGTCTCGTTGAGCTTCTCCGGCTCGATGCGCCCGAGCACCGTGGTCAGTTGCTGGAACACGGTGTTGATCTCCACCGTGACGTGCTCGGCGTCGAGCACCTGCCCGGCCCGCATCGCCTGCGCCGCGGGATGTTCGGGCGGGACGAGCTGCACGAATTTCGCGCCGAACACCGTCGTGGAGGCGATGTCGACCCGCACGTCGGCGGGAATGAGGCGCAGCTGTCCGGCATCGATCGCCAGCCGGATCGACGCGAGCCCGTCGGCGCGTTCGCCGATCGACTCGACCTTGCCCACCGTGACGCCACGCATCTTGACATCGGCGTCCGGATACATCACCAGTCCGGCGCGCGGCGACAGCACGGTCACCGGCACGGTGTCGGCGAATCCGCCGTTGAACATGGTCACGCTCAGGCCGATCACCGCGATTCCCACGGCGATCGAGGTGAGCCCGGCGGCGGGGCGGGCCGTCGCCCGGGCGAACGACTTCATCGTCGACAACATCGGCACCTCTCAACCGGACAGATCGAAGTTTCCGTTGGCGCCGTAGACCGCCAGCGACACCAGCAGCGTCACCGACACGACCCCGATCAGCGACGTCCGCACGGCGTTTCCCACCGCGATGCCGACACCGGACGGTCCCCCGCTGGCGAAGTAGCCGAAGTAGGTGTGGATCAACAGGATGGTCAGGGCCATCAGGATCGCTTGCAGGAACGACCACACCAGGTCGATGGGGTTCAGGAAGGTCCCGAAGTAGTGGTCGTACAACCCGGCGGACTGACCGAGCAGCACGACGGTGGTCACCCTGCTCGCGATGAACGACGCGATGACCGCGAGGGCGTACAGCGGGACGATCGCGATCATGCCCGCGACGATCCTGGTGCCGACGAGGTACGGGATGGGTTCGATCGCCAGCGATTCGAGCGCGTCGATCTCCTCGTTGATCCGCATCGCGCCCAGCTGCGCGGTGGCCCCGGCGCCGAAGGTCGCCGCCAGTCCGATGCCCGCGACCACCGGCGCCGAGATGCGCACGTTGATGAACGCCGACAGGAAGCCGGTCAGCGCTTCGATGCCGATGTTGCCCAGCGAGCTGTAGCCCTGGACGGCGAGGGTGCCGCCGGTGGCCAAGGTGAGGAATCCGACGATCACCACCGTTCCGCCGAACACCGCCAGCGCCCCGGAGCCCATGCTGATCTCGGCGATGAGCCGGACGGTCTCACGACGGTAGTGCCAGGCCCCGAACGGCGCGTACACCAGTGCCTTCACGTAGAAGACGGCATGGTCGCCGATCCGGCCCAGCGCCTGGTACGGCCGCCGGATCCGTCGAATGGTTTTGGGGTAGCGCGCGATCAGAGTCACCAGCGCCGCTCCTTCATCGCACGGTCATCTGGATGCCGATCGCCGTGACGACGACATTGATCACGAACAGGGACATGAAGGCGTAGACCACGGTCTCGTTGACCGCGTTGCCGACGGCCTTCGCCCCGCCGGTCACGATCAAGCCCCGGTAGCAGGCGACGAGACCGGCCACCAGACCGAACAGCAGGGCCTTGACCGAGGAGATGATCACCTCATCGACCCCGGTGAGCAGCGTGATCCCCGCGGCGAAAGCGCCCGGATTCACGTCCTGGACGTAGACGGAGAACACGTAACCCCCGATCACGCCGATGATGCACACCAGGTTGTTCAGCAGGAACGCCACCAGGCCGGAGGCCAGCATCCGAGGCGTCACGAGTCGTTGCACCGGATCGATGCCCAGCACCTGCATCGCCGCGATCTCCTCGCGGATGGTGCGCGAGCCGAGGTCGGCGCACATCGCCGTCGCGCCGGACCCGGCGACGATCAGCACCGTGACCATCGGACCCACCTGGGTCACCGCGCCGAACGCGGCGCCCGCGCCGCTGAGATCCGCGGCGCCGAGTTCGCGCAGCAGGATGTTGAGCGTGAAGCTCACCAGCACCGTGAACGGGATCGCCACGAGCAGCGTCGGCACCAGCGAGACGCGCACGATGAACCACGACTGCTCGAGGAATTCCCTGGTCTGGAACGGTCTTCGGAACAAGAACCGCACCGCGTCCGCCGACATGGCGAACAGCCCTCCGACGGCCTGCATCGGACCCGCCGCAGCCCGAGTGATCGTGCTACGCACCTCGTGTGCCGGTAGCAGGCGGCGACGCCTCCGCGTCGTATCGGCCTCGGATTGCATTAATCACCCTCTCGGTGGTGGAAAATGCCATTCTCATATATGCACACGGTGACACACCTCATATGAGAATTCAATACGCGGAGGAAGTGGTCCGGGGCGCGGGCCCCTTCCCATGACGCGCCCTACCGGGGGAGCAGGCGGCTCTACGGGCAGCGGGGCAGACGACCGCGGCACAGAGAACCGGGAGTGCGCAAACGTACGGGATCAGCTGTGCGCGAAGCGGTTTCGAGACGGAGCGGGGGTCAGCCGACGGGACTGAGGTCGGCGCCGATCGGGGGGAACGCCGACAGCCCACTGCGGAAGACCTCGGTGGTCCCGACCGAGTCGGCCGGAACCGCCGCCGCGGTCAGCGCCTGGGCTTTGAACGCCTGCGCGGCCACACTGAGCCGGTGCAGCACCGGATCGACCCGATGCTCCGGCGGCGACGGCCAGCCCTCACCCCAGACCACCACCTCAACGCCACCGTCATCCAGGGCCTTCAACAGCCCCCGGCGCGCCCGGCGATCACATTCGCAGACGTCGGCGGCGACCGCGAGCGCGTGCGGCTGACGCCCCTGCCCCCGTGAGGCGAGCACCTGCTCGAGTTCCAGCACCTCCGCGCCGAGGATGCGCAGCGGCCGCGTATCCGACAGGTCGGCGACGAGCACCGTGACGTCCCATCCGGCGACGGAGCGGTCGAACAGCCAGCCGCCCGCGTGTTCGACGACATCGACGACGCTGGTCGCGACGACGTCGAGCCGGTATCTCATCGTTCCCCATCCGGCGCGAAGTCGCGGGCCAGTGACCTGGTGTACTCGTGGAACACCTCGGCCAGCGGGATCGAGTGGTCGAGCATCCATGAGATCTCCATTCCATTGATGAAAGCGACGATTTCCACGGCCCGGATGTCAGGATCGAAATCGGGCCGGAACCGTCCGATCTCCTGGTTGCGACGGATCACGTCGGCGACGATGCCGACGGCCACCTTCCAACGGTCGAGCAGTCGCTCGTGCAGTGGAGCCTCGGGCAGCAGGTTCTCCACCAGCAGTACTACGAAGGTGCCCACCAGTTCCGGTGAGCGCTGGATACGGTCGGCGACCTTGCGGATCTCCGAGAACAGGTCTCCGGTCACGTCGGCTTCGCGGGCGTCGTCGGCGTCGCGGGCATCGAGCACGGCGTGCAGGAGTTGCTCCTTGGACGAGAAATGGTGCAGCAGTCCGGCCGGACTCACGCCGGCTTCGCGGGCGATCTGCGCCAGCGTCGTACTGCGCCAACCGTTTCGGGTGAGCAGTCGCTGAGCGACGGCGAGGATGCGCTGCCTGCGGTCTTCACCCTTGGCCAGCAGGGAGGCATATGGACGAGGAGTGGTCACGGGAATCCCTGTTTCGATCAAACCTAGTGAACACACAGTAGGTTGGTTTTGCCGATGTGACAAGGGTCTCACGACCGTTCCGGACGGTCTGGAAACGCCCCTCTCTCGCCGCGCTGGAGCTCGATCCCGACAGCGGCAAGCTTCGCCAACCCGGGGCGCATCGTCCGACCCACGCCTTTCTCACCGCCGTGGAGCGATAATTACATTCTCGCTGCTGAGACCATAATTCCTGGGGGCGTGGCAACAGAATCTGTATGTCTCCTTCTCTGATTGTGATAACGTCATTCCCACGACGGAGCCGCAGCGATCCGAGCAGGATCGCCGCCGCGCGGGTCGTCGCGAGCCCGGCCACCGAAGCCGGGCGGATCCGCGGCCGCGGTCCAGTACGCCGCCGCCGAAGTCCGCGATCGCCAGCCCGCCGACGTGACCGCGGTCCCGTGCAGCGAACAGATCCATGGGAGGGTCAAGATGTCGGTTCCGACCAGCAGTGCCTCGTTGTACCCGCCCGGCGGATTCGGTCCGCCGAAGGACCGCCGCGGCCACGCCGAGGGTTCGGTGGGCCTTCCGCCCGGCACCGAGGTCTTCTCGGCGGACAACCACATCTCGCTGGCGCACGACATCTTCTACGAGCGATTCCCGGAATCGCTGAAGGACCGCGCCCCGCGCGTGTGGTACGAGGACGGCGCCTACCAGCTGGGCCGCAAGGGCAGGTCGTTCCTGCCCGGCGACTTCAGCCACGTGCTGATGCAGTACGACCCGCTGGACGGATCCGGCAGCGCCAACCTGGACGCACGCATCGCCGATCTGCGCGCCGACGGCATCGCCAAGGAACTCGCGTTCCCCAACGCCCTGCTCGCGCTGCTGTTCTACCCGGACAAGGAGATTCGAGAGCTCTGCTTCCGGGTGTACAACGCCTACATCGCGGAGTTGCAGGAGCAGTCCGGCGGCACCTTCTACGGCGTCGGGCTGATCAATTGGTGGGACGCCGACGGCGCGCGCCGCACCCTCGCGGAACTGAAGTCGCTGGGACTCAGGACTTTCCTGCTGCCGCTGTCGGCGGGCAAGGACGACGAGGGCAACGTCATCGACTACGCGAGCACCGCGATGATCCCGGTGTGGGACGCGATCGAGGAGTCCGGTGTTCCGGTCTCCCACCACATCGGTGAGTCGCCGCTGTCGAGCCCCTGCGAGGTGAACAGTGTCGCGGTCGGCATGATGCACAACGTCGCCCCGTTCCGTGAGCTGTTCTCCAAGTACATCTTCAGCGGCATCATCGACCGGCATCCCGGTCTCAGCATCGGCTGGTTCGAGGGCGGGGTGAACTGGGTGCCTTCGGCGATCCAGGACGCCGAGCACATGCTGGCCTCCTTCCAGCACATGCTCGATCGCCCGGTCGAGCACGACGTGCGCCACTACTGGGACAACCACATGCGCGCGTCGTTCATGGTGGACCCGCTCGGCCTGTCGCTGATCGACCACATCGGCCGCGACCGGGTCATGTGGTCGTCGGACTACCCGCACAACGAGAGCACCTTCGGTTACTCGGAGAAGTCTCTGGAAGCCGTCGTGCAGGCCGTCGGCGCGGAGGACGCCGCCCGGATCGTCAGCGGCAACGTGGCGGAATTCCTGGGTCTGTCATGACGTCGTCCCCCGCCGCGGCCACCTCGTCCGTCGAGATCCCCGAGGTACCGGATCGCGCCCGCATGCGGCGCGACACCGGAGCGCGGCTGCGATCCGCCATGGCCGAGCAGGGCGTCGACGCCCTGATCCTGCTGAACAACAGCAACGTCGCGTATTCGACCGGGGCGAACTGGCCGCTCGGCGACGCCGGGCTCGCCCACGTCGAGCGGCCCGTCGCCGTGGTCGTGGCGGGCGATCCGTGGCCGCACCTGTTCCTGCCCTTCCGGGAGGGAGCCTCGGCGGAGTCGGATCTTCCCGCCGATCACCTGCACGGACCCGTCTACCTCGAATTCGACGAAGGCGTGGCGGCTTTCGCGCGGCTGATCGCCGATCTGGTTCCGGCCGGGTCGGCCATCGCGGTGGACGAGTGCACCGGCGCCATGCTGCGCGCGCGGTCCGCGCTGTTCCCCGGCGGCCCTCCGCCGGACGCCGCCACCGTGATCGGCGCCGCGAAACTGATCAAGACGCCCGACGAGATCGCCTGCATCCGCACCGCGTGCCGGATCACCGAGCAGGCCATGGTCGACGTACAGGCGGCGCTTGCGCCCGGGCGCAGGCAGATCGACCTGTCGGCGAGCTTCGTGCGCCGGGCCTTCGAGCTGGGCGCCACCGCCACCATGCTCGACGCCATCTGGCAGGTCATGCCGGAGACCAAGGCCGACGGCGTCTGGACCACGCACGGCGATCTCGCCCTCCCGCTGCTGACCACCGAGCGAGAACTGGCCGCGGGCGACGTGCTCTGGACCGATGTCAGCATCACCTACGGCGGCTACTGCTCCGATTTCGGCCGCACCTGGACGGTGGGCACCGAGCCCGGCGCACGCCGGCAGCGGCAGTTCGAGCGCTGGCGGGAGATCCTCACCGCGGTGCTGGACGTGACCCGGGCCGGCGCCACTGCGGCCGACCTCGCCCGGGCGGCGATCGCCGCCAACGGCGGCGCCAAGCCGTGGCTGCCGCATTTCTACCTGGGACACGGAATCGGCGTGAGCGCCGCCGAGATGCCGATGATCGGCACCGATCTCGGCGACGAGTTCGACGAAAACTTCGTGTTCGAACCCAACATGGTGCTGGTTCTGGAGCCGGTCGTCTGGGAGGACGGCACCGGCGGCTACCGAAGCGAGGAAATCATCGTGATCACCGAGGAGGGCTGGACGGCCCTCACCGACTATCCCTATGCCCCCTATGGCCACTGAGGTCGTGCCGGACGATCGCGCCCTGCGACATGGGCGGCGCGATCGTGCCCTGGCACAGATGGAAGCCCATGATCTGGACGTCCTCGTTCTCGGACGTCAGGCCAACGCCCGCTACGTGTCGGGCACACCGCAACTGTGGGTCGCGGGCACCCGCCCGTTCGGTCCGGTGGCGACAGTGGTGCGCCGGACGCGCGCGGTGCATCTGCTGAGCACCTGGGACGAAGGCGTGCCCGACGACATCCCGCACGAGCACCTGTACGGCATCGCGTGGAACCCGGTGAACACCATCGCCGTGCTGCGCGACATCGAGGGAGCCGCCACCGCGCGGCGGGTCGGCACCGACGCGCTGTCGCCCACCTTCGCGAAACTGCTGCCGACCGCCTTCCCCGGCGCCGAATTGGTGGACGGTGAGCTCGCGATGCGCGCCGCGCGCCGGATCAAGACCGCCCACGAGGTGGAGGTCCTGCGCGGGACGCTCCGGATCGCCGAGACCGGCTTGTCCGCTGCGGTGGCCCGGCTCGCGCCGGAGGTCACCGAACAGGCGCTGATCGGTGCGCTGCTGGAAGCGATGACCGCCGGTGGCGTCAGCACCCCCGCGTCGCAGGACTCGGCCTGGGTGACCTCACGGGAGCACCCGTGGCGCCGGGCGGGCGCGGACCGGCGCGTGCGAGCGGGCGATCTGGTGGCCTTCTCCTCCGGTGTCCTCGGCGAGGGCTACATCGGCGAGGTGGGCCGCACCTGGCCGGTCGGCGGGGAAGGCGACGACGGCGTCCGCAAGCTGTACCGGCGCTGGGACGGGTTGTGGGCGCGCCTGATCGAGGCCTGCCGTCCCGGATCGGCAGGCACGGATCTGCTCGCTGCCTACGAGATCGCGGGCGAACCGCTGCCGCCGATGCCGGTCGCGCGTGGACTCGGCATGGGTTTCGATCCGCCGGTGGTGACCTCCCAGCTGCGGGCGAGTGCCGAGGCCGAACGCCTGGAACCGGGCATGGTGCTGGCCGTCACCGCGTACGTGTGGGAATCGGGGGTCGGGGCGGTGTTCGGACGCGACGCGGTGCTGATCACCGAGGACGGCGCCGAGGTGCTCACCGTCGCTCCGCACTGGGAGCACTAGGGTTCGGCGCTCCGGAACCGCCGGAGCACCGAACAACCGTGTCCGGCAAGAGGTTCCGGACACATTTCGAATTCGGCAAAGGAGCCCGCCCATGCCCGGTACCGAGCAGCCCTCGGCGGAGGAGATCATCCGCTACGAGAAGGACCCCGCGAGCCGGATCGCGACCATCACGTTCGACCGGGCCGACCATCTCAACGCGCCCACCATCGCGGCGCGCCTGCGCTACGCCGATCTGTTGCACCGCGCGAACGTCGACGACGAGGTGAAGGTGCTCGTCGTGCGCGGCGCGGGCGACGATCTGGGCACCGGCGCCGACCTCCCCGAGTTCATGGCGGTGCAGAACGCGCCGACCCAGGGTCCGCGGTTGAGCGAGTACAAGATCGGCGAGGACGAGGTGCGGTATCCCCCCAAGGAGTCCTTCCGGCACGGCGCCACGATCAGCCAGTGGTACGCCAATGCCCAAGCCGGTTGCCGCAGCCTGCAGGAGTTCAAGAAGATCAGCATCCTGGAGGTGAAGGGCTACTGCTACGGCTGGCACTTCTACCAGGCCGCCGACGCCGACCTGGTGATCTCCTCCGACGACGCCCTCTTCGGTCACCCGTCCTTCCGGTACTACGGCTGGGGACCGCGGATGTGGACATGGGCGCAGACCATGGGCCTGCGCCGGTTCCAGGAGATGGTCTTCACCGGCCGGCCGTTCACGGCACGGGAGATGTACGAGTGCAACTTCCTGAACAAGGTCGTGCCCCGGGCGGAACTCGAAGCCGAGACCGAGAAGTACGCGCGGGCCTGTGCGCGCAACCGCCCCACCGACACGGTCTTCATGCAGAAGGTCTTCTTCGAGGTGATGAAGCAGCACCAAGGCGAGTACATGGGCAGCTTGCTGAGCGGGTTCTTCGAGTCGATGGGCGGCCACATCCACGCCGACGACGACGAACTCATGCTGGACAACGCCTTCGAGGGCGGGCTCAACAACTCGGTCAAGGACAACGACGCGCAGTTCCCGCCGGAGTTCCGGCTCAGCAAGTCGGGTCGTGAGAAGCAGGTCTGAGTCCGCCGCGCGCCGGGGATCGGAACGGTGAGGGTCATGGCATCGCAGAAATCCGCAAGCAGCGCCGAACGCCCTGTCGAGCCGCCATTGCGCGGATGCGTGGTGGTCGACCTCTCCTCCGGGATCGCCGGTGCGTATTGCACCAAACTACTGGCCGACGGCGGCGCGGAGGTAGTCAAAATCGAAGCGCCGGAGGGGGATCCGCTGCGGCGCTGGTCGGCCTCGCACGCCGAACTCGCCCCCGGCGCCGACGGCGCGCTGTTCGCTTTCCTGGCCTGTTCGAAGAAGAGTGTGGTGGCCGACCCGGGCGCGCCCGCCGATCTGGAACTCGTCGACGGTCTGCTGGCCTCGGCCGACATCGTGGTGTGGTCGCGGGGGTCGCGCCTCACCGAGCATCCGCGGTTCACCGCCGCCGCGCTGCGGCGCACGCACCGGCACCTGGTGGTCACCGCGATCACCCCCTTCGGTCTCGACGGGCCGTGGCACGATCGCCCGGCCACCGAGTTCACCCTGCAGGCCTGGTCCGGCGGCATCGTCGGGCTCGGCCGGGGTGCGCCGGACCGCGCTCCGGTGCACGTGGGCGGCCGGATCGGTGAGTGGTTCGCCGGCGCCTACGCCTGCGCGGCCACCATGACCTCGCGGCTGCGCACGCTCGGAACCGGTGCCGGCGAACTGGTCGACCTGTCCGTGCTGGAAACCCAGATCCTCGGGCTCACCTATTTCCCGGTCTCGTTCTTCGACGCCCTCGGACGGCCGTTCCGCACGGAACGACGGCGCAGCGTGCCCGGGGTCGCGACCGCCGCCGACGGCTTGGTGGCGGTGGGCTGCGGCACCGCGCAGCAATGGTTCGACCTGTGCGCGATGGTGGGGCATCCGGAGTGGATCGAGGAAGACCCCAACCCCGCGATCACCCAGCGGGCCAACGAGAAAGCGCCGGAGATCTTCGCCTGGATGGCCGAGCAGCCCGCCGAGGTGATCCGCGACCTGGCGACGGCCTTCCGCATTCCCAACGGTCCCGTGGTCAACGGGGCCGACGCGCCCACCATGGATCATCATGTGGCGCGCAAGTTCTTCACGGTCAACCCCCGGGACGGCTTCGTCCAGCCCGGTCCGCCGTACCGCACCCGGCCCACGCTGCTGCGCGACCCGCAACCCGCTCCCCGGCTCGGCGAGCACACCGAGCAGTACCGAGCCCGGCGCCGCGAGCGCGCGAGCGTGGCCCGTGTCGGCGTGCCGGATCCGTTGCCGTTCCGCGAACTGCGCGTCCTGGATCTCACGACGTTCTGGGCAGGACCGTCGTGCACCCATTACCTCGCCATGCTCGGCGCGGAGGTCATCCATGTGGAGTCGGCCGGGCGACCCGACGGCACCCGCCTCATCGCGGGCGTGCCGCCGACCGAAGAGCGATGGTGGGAGAAGTCCCCGATCTTCTCCGGACTCAACACCGGCAAGAAGAGCCTCACGCTGGACTTCCGTTCCGAGCGAGGGCGGGATCTGCTGAAGCGGCTGGCCGCCACGTGCGATGTGCTCGTCGAGAACTACACGCCGCGCGTCCTGGAACAGATCGGCTTGGACTATCCGGCCGTGCGGGAACGGCGCCCGGACACGATCATGGTCCGGATGCCGGGATTCGGCCTCGACGGTCCCTGGCGCGACAATCCCGCCTTCGCTTACGTCATCGAGGACACGTCCGGGTTGACCTGGCTGACCGGTTACCCGGACCAGAACCCCGTGGAGCCCTACGCCATCGGTGATCCCAATGCGGGCGTGCACGCGCTCAACGCCCTGCTGCTGGCCTTGGAACACCGGCGGCGCACCGGTCAGGGAGTGCTGGTGGAGGCCGCTATGGTCGAGGCCGCGCTCAACGTGGCCGCCGAGCAAGTGATCGAATACTCGGCCTACGGCGCGCTGCTGGAGCGGGACGGCAACCGCGGCCCCTGCGCGGCGCCACAGAATCTCTATCGAGCGGCGGGAGTGGACGAATTCGGTCGGGAGGATTGCTGGGTGGCGATCGCGGTCGCCACCGACGCGCAGTGGCGGCGATTGCGCGAAGCGCTCGGCACCCCGTTCTGGGCCTTGGATCCCGAACTCTCCTCCGCACCGGGGCGCCGCCGCAGGCACGACCTGATCGACGAGCGGCTCGCCGAATGGTGCGCGCAGCGCGACAGCGACGAGATCGTGCGCGTCCTCTGGAACGCCGGTGTCCCGGTCGCGAACGTCATGCAGCCGCATCGGCAGACCGAACTGCCCCAGCTGCGGTTCCGTGACTTCTTCGAGCCCGTCGCCCACCCCGTCGCCCGGACGGCCGGGCACAGCACGGTGCCGTTCCGGTCCTCGGCCGGTCCGCGGCGCTACCACCGGACGCACGCGCCCCTGCTCGGCGAGCACAACACGGAACTGCTCACCGCCCTCGGCCTGAGCGAGACGGAGATCCGCGCGCTGGAGGCCGACGACGTCATCGGAGGCTTTCCCGCCGTCGCGCGGTGAATGCGGCGCGGAGGACACCCACCGTCGCGAAGCGGCCGTGCGCGGCGTGCGGCATCACCGACTGCGAGCCGGAACCGGTACCGCGGGAGCGAACCCGAGTCCCGCGGCAACCGCGGCCGGCTCGCTGATCTTCGGTCCGGGTCTCCCCTCCATCACCCGGGCGCCCGCGGAATCGCTGTGGGTGCCCCCGCATCCGCCACGCGCGGCACCGGAACCGGTTCAGGAGGTGAACGCGGGCAACGTTTCCCAGCCGCGGACGGTCGAGGTGGGCGACAGCTTCGCGTTCGCCAGGTCCACCTCCCACTCCGGGAATCGCGCGAGGATTTCCTCGAGCGCGACCCGTCCCTCCAGGCGAGCCAGCGCCGATCCGAGGCAGTAGTGCGTGCCGACGCTGAAGGAGAGGTGCTGGCGGGTGTCGCGGTGGATGTCGAAAACATCGCCGTCCGGCGGGAATTGCCGGTGGTCCCGGTTGGCCGCGCCGATGAGCATCATCATGGCGCTGCCCTCCGGCACGGTCCGGCCGTGCACCTCGACATCGCGGGTCACATACCGCGCCACATGCGGCGCGGGTGGTTCGAAGCGCAGCAGCTCTTCGATGGCGTTCGGAATCAACCGCGGGTTCGCCACGAGCTCGCGGCGCTGGTCCGGATGCTCCGCGAGAACCTTGCCCGCCCAGCCGATCAGCCGGGTCGTGGTCTCGTTGCCCGCGCCGGAGACCACGTTCACGTACGTGAGCAACTCCTCGCGGCGCAGCTTGCGCACGGCGCCGGTCTCGTCCTCGAATTCGACGTTGAGCAACTCGGTCATGATGTCATCGGAGGGATGCTCGGCCCGCCAGTCGATGTAGGCGGCGAAGATGTCGCCGCCGGCCATGCCCTCGGAGGCGGCCTTCATCGGCTTGCCCTCCTCGGTCCGCATCTGCTCGTTCGCGAAATCGCGGATGGCCTCCTGATCCTCCTCCGGGATGCCGAGCAGCATGCCGATGGTGCGCATCGGCATCTGCGCGCCGATGTCGGCGATGAAGTCCAGCCGTCCGGTACCGACGTGCGGATCGAGACTGCGCGCGCAGAATTCACGGATCTTGTCCTCCAGCGCGCGGATCTTGCGCGGGGTGAACATGCGCGACAGCAGGCTGCGGTGGATGTCGTGGATCGGCGGATCCTCGAAGATCAGCACGCCGGAGGGAATCTCGATGTTCGCTTTGATCAGTTCGATGATCGCACCGCGCGCGGAGCTGTAGGTGTCCTTGTCCAGCAACGCCGCGTTGACATCCGCGTGGCGACTGACCGCGTAGAAGTCGTGCTTCTCGTTGTAGTACAGCGGCATGTCCTCGCGGAGCCGTTTGAACATCGGATAGGGATCGGCATTGAGATCGACGTCGTACGGGTCGTAGTAGACGTCGCGGGCCGCGCTGATGGTCACAGGGGTTCGCCTCTTCTCTTTCTTGGAGATCGACATTCGCAGGGCTCGTCCGGAAATCTTGCGGCCGAGCGCATTCGGCTCGACGCCCTACCAGCTCACCGGCAGCTCGTACAACCCGTAGGCGAGCCGGTCGTGCTTGAACTGGACTTCCTCGAACGGAATCGCCAAGCGCAGCGTGGGAACGCGCCGAACCAGCGTCCGGAAGACGATCTGTAGTTCGGCCCGGGCGAGCTGCTGCCCGACGCACTGGTGCGGGCCGAAACCGAACCCCAGGTGCTGACCGGCGGGCCTGCGCAGATCCAGCCGATCGGGTTGCTCCCATGCCTTTTCGTCCCAGTTGGCCGGTGCGAGGTCGAAGATCAGGCCGTCTCCGGCCCGGACGGTCTCCCCCGCGATCTCGATGTCCTCGATCGCGACGCGCCGCTGTCCGTTCTGAATGATGCTGAGGTACCGCAACAGCTCCTCGACCGCGCTGACGACGATCTTCGGATCGTCGGTATCGCGCAACAGGGCGAACTGATCGGGGTTGCGCATCAGGGCCAGGGCTCCGAGCGAGATCATGTTGGCGCTCGTCTCGTGGCCCGCGATCAGCAGGCCGGTCCCCAGCTGCGCGGCCTCCTTCATATCGATCTCCCCGGCGCGGACCCGCTCCGCGATATCGGAAACCACGTCCTCGGCGGGGCTTTCCAGCTTCTTCTTCACCAGGTCGACCAGATAGCGCGCCAGTCCCGCGCGCCCCTCGGCGGCCTGCTCCTTGGTCGCGTACCGGTCGACGTTGACGGTGGCGTGCTTCTGGAAGAACTCGTGGTCCTCGTAGGGCACGCCGAGCATCTCGCTGATCATCAGCGTCGGCACCGGCAGCGCCAGCGCCTCGACCAGGTCGGCGGGCTGTGGCCCGGCCAGCAGCCGGTCGATGTGCTCGTCGGTGATCTGCTGGATGACCGGCCGCAGCGCTTCCACCCGCTTGAAGGTGAACGGCTTGGTGAGCATCCGCCGGTACCGGCTGTGCTCCTCGCCGTCGGTGGTGAACAGCGACTTCGGCCTGCTGTCCACGATCGCCGCCATGCCCTCGTTCCAGTGCGGGAAGCCGGGCCGATGATCGTCCACGCTGACCCTCGGATCCGACATCAGGGTCTTGAATTCGGCGTATCCGGTGACCAGCCAGGGGGTGCTGCCGTCCCAGATGCGGACGCGGTTGAGCGGCTTGCCCCGGCCCAGCCGCAACGCCTCGGGCGGCGGCGCGAACGGGCATCCGGCCGACCTGGGCATGGGATAGTCGGGAACCTCCGTGGCGGCGGTGGTCGTATCGGTCAATGCTTCGGACACTGTTCACTCCTGGGTGATCGGGTTCGGCAGAACCGCGGGATGCCGGTTCATTCCTCGATGTGGATGGCCATGGCCGGGCAGACCGCCGCGGCCTGGCGCACGTCCTCGGCGAGTTCGTGCGGCGGGTTCTCGTCGAGCAGGACGACGATGCCGTCCTCGTCTCGCTGATCGAACACGTCGGCCGCGTGCATGACGCAATGCCCGGCCGCGACGCATTTGACTTGGTCGACAGTCACTTTCATCGGGACCCTTCTTTCCTACGGGGAGTGAGCGGGGGTCGGGGGCGAGGCGAGCAGGGCGTGCGCGTCGGCCACCTGCTGCCGCTGGATCCTGGCCTGTTTGGGCATGTTCCAGCCCAGCACCGCGGTGATGCCCCCGCCTCGCTCGAAGCGCGCGACGAACCGGCCGTCGTCCGGGTCGCCGTCGACGATCGTGGCCCGCGCGTCGGCCGTGATCGTCCCGTACACCTGGATCTTGGTGCCGAATTGATCGCTCCAGAAGTACGGAATCGGCTGATACGCCCGCTCGGCGCCGAGGATGTTCGCCGCAACCACCCCTGCTTGTTCGGTCGCGTTCGTGCGGTTCTCCAACCGGAGGGTGGTCCGCAGCGCGGGATGGTGCCACCGGGCGACGTCGCCGACGGCGTAAATGCCGTCGGCGGCGCGGCAGCACGCATCGCAGACCACACCGCCGGCGAGGGAGAGCCCGCTGCCGACCAGCCACTCGGTGGCGGGCACCGCCCCGATCGCGACCACCACCAGGTCCGCGGGCAACGTCTCGGACGTCTCCAGGACGACGCCGGTGACTTCGCCGTCGCGGTCGGTGAGACCGGAGACGCCGACGCCGAGCCGCAGGCGGACTCCGTTGCCGGTGTGCAGATCGGCGAGCCGGTCCGCCGCCGGAACGCCGAGCTGCGCCGCCATCGGGGCGCGCTGCGGACCCGTCATCGTGACGTCGTGGCCGGACTGCCGTGCGGTGGCGGCGATTTCCGCGCCGAGCACACCCTCGCCCACCACGACCACACGCGAACGGGCTGCCAGGTCGTCGCGCAGCGTGAGCGCGTCGTCGAGCGTGCGCAGTACGTGGACGCCGCGTAGTCCGGGCGGCGCGGGAAGCCTTCGCGGTCGCGCTCCCGTGGCGATCACGATGTTCTCGGCCGTCACCGCGCCGGTCGCCGTGTGCACGGTGCGGGTGGCGGCGTCCAGGGCGAGGGCAGGCGAACCGAGGACGACGTCGATGTCGAGTTCGGCCAGCAGGCGCGGCGCACGCAGGAGAGTGCGCTCGGGCCGCCACGCGCCGGAGAGGATCTGCTTGGACAGCGGCGGGCGGTCGTAGGGCAGGTGCGGCTCGGCGCCCAGCAGTGTGATGCGGTCGCGGTACCCGCCCCGCCGCAGCGCCTCCACGGTGGCCAGGCCCGCGGCCGAGGCTCCGACGACGAGAACTCCGGTGCGGCGGGTCATCGCGGACCCGCCGCGACGGACTGCTCCGCCGGCTTCTTGCGCGGTTTCAGGGGTTTACCCGCGACCGTGCCGCCGTCCACCGGCAACATCGTGCCGGTGACGTACCCCGATCGGTCGCTGCCGAAATACACGGCGACCTCCGCGACATCCTCGGGCGTGCCCTCGCGCGGCAGCGGTCGGTCGGCCGCCATGGACTCGCGCATCGCCTTGGTGAACCGCTCGCCGTGCTCGGCCGACATCGTCGCCGCCGAGGAGGCGAGCAACGAAGTCGGTATGTTGCCGGGCGCGATGCAGTTGACGCGAATGCCGAACCGCGCCAGCTCGATCGCCGCCGATTTGGTGAAGTGCACGACCGCCGCCTTGGACGCCCGGTAGCTCTGCACTCCCCCGCCCGCCTGGATGCCGCCGACCGAGGACACGTTGACGATCGAGCCGCCGCCGTTGTCGGCCATGTGCCGGGCCGCGAAGCGGGTGCCCGCCATGACGCCGAGCAGGTTCACGCCGAGCACCCGGTGGAAGTCGGCGAGATCGTCGTGCAGCAGGCTCCTGTGCATCGTGCCGGAGATGCCGGCATTGTTGCACATCACGTCCAGTCCGCCGAAGGTACGCACCGCGCGGTCAACGAGCCGCTCGACCTGCTCCGGATCGGCGACGTCGATCTGCTCGAAGATCGCCGCCGCGCCGTAGCCTGCCACCGACGCCGCGCCGCGTTCGGAATCGACGTCGGCGACCACGACGCGGGCGCCTTCGGCGACGAACCGCGCCACGATCGCGCCGCCGATGCCCGACGCGCCGCCGGTGACGACGGCGACCTTGCCCGCCAATTCCTCGGTCATGCCATATTTCCTTTCGTCAGCTCACCGAGGAATGCCGGCAGCAGGTCGTTGACGACCTCGGGCTGCTCGATCTGGGGACAGTGCCCCGCATTCGCCACGGCGACGGAACGTCCGTCCGGGATGCGCGCCGCGATGTCCGCGGACCAGCCCGCGGGCAGCAACTTGTCGCAGGCGCCTTCGACGAGGAGGACGGGCACGCGGATGCGCTCGTAGGCCCGCTCACTCGACGGGGCGGGCGGCGCCTCGGCGCCCGGGCGGCGAAACCGCGCGGCCGCCAACGCCTCCCACGCACCGGGGGCGATGCTCGATTCGTATCGTCTGCGCACATAGTCCTCGTCGGCGGGGTACGACTCCGCGTGGAACAGCGCCCGGACGATGGCTCGCATCCCGGACAGCGTGGCGTCGTAGTCGTAGAGCGCTCGCATGTGCTCGTTGCGCTGGATCTCCCCGCCCCCGCAGATCGCCACCAGGCTGCGCATCGGGAGCTTCGGCGCCGTCGAGGTCGCGTCGACGAGCAGGTTGATCGCGCCCATGGAATTGCCGGCGAAGTGCGCCGACTCGACGCCGAGGGTCGCGAGGAAGCGTGCGATGTGCCGGATCCGCAGACCGCGGCCGTCATTGAAGTCGATCACTTTCGCCGACCCGCCGAAGCCGAGCATGTCCGGGGCCAGCACCCGGTAGCGCGAGGCGAGGGCGTCGATGGTGTGCTCCCAGCCCAGTTCGGCGCAGGCGCCGAACTCGCCGCCGTGCAGCAGCACCACCGGTTCGCCCGCTCCCGCTTCCAGGTAGGCGGTTGTGCAGCCGTCCACCACGACGGTTCTGCGCTGCGCGATCACGAGACGCTTCCTATCCGGTCGATGTGCGGCGGTGCGAGAGTCACCGCGCCTCGGTGGCTGTCCGGCAACGCAATTCGTTCGACGATGCGCACCCGCTCCGGTTCGACCGCGTCGCCGAGTAACCGGACTTCACGCAACCCGAGTTCCCCGAGAATGTCGAAGGCCGATCGGACGTCGCTGCAGTCGGCGGAATGCGCCTGTGCGCACCGGGTTTCGGCGTCCGGCCGGCAAGCGCGCAAGGTATCCCGCACGGCGGTGCTGCGCGCGCGGATGTAGACGAGCACGCCGCTGCCGGACCGCGCGATGCGATCCAGTGCGTGATCGAGTTCGGCCCGGCATCCGCAGTGCCGGGAGCCGAAGACGTCACCGGCGAGGCATTCGAAGTGCAGGCATACCAATGGCGCGAGGTCCGCCAACGGATCGCCGTGCACGAACGCGACGTGTTCGCGATCCAGTCCGTCGGTGAAGCCGATCGCACGGAACTCCCCCATCGGCAGCGGAATCCGGGCGACGCCGCGTCGGCGCACCCGGCACAGCTCGCGGCGGCGGTAGGCGACCAGGTCATCGATCGACACCACCGGCAACCCGTGTTCGCGACCGAGGTCGAGCAGTTCGGTCCGCCCGGCCTGTTCGCCGTCGGCGCCGCAGACCTCGCACAGCACGCCCACGGGCGCCATTCCGGCCAGCTCGACCAAGTCGACCGCGGCCTCCGGGGATGCGGGCACCGACAGCACACCATCGGCGGCGCAGCCGAGCGGGAAGACGTGCCCGGGCCGGGTGAACGTGCTCGGCGTGCTCGCCGGGTCGGCGAGCGCGCGAATCGTGTGTGCGCGGTGGGAGGCACGGACGCCGCCCGCCTCGGTTCCGGCCAGGCCCACCGACACCCGGAACAGCTCGCGGCCGGGCCCGGTGGAGGTCGGATCGGCCGGTGGTATCCCGAGCGCGTCCAGCGCCGCCGAGCGCATCGATACGTGGATGAGCCCGCATCCGATGACGGTCATGGCCTTGGCCGCTTCGGCTGTCATGCGTTGCGCCGCCATCACCAGGTCGCCCCGGCACCCACCGTCCGCCTCGCCGAGGACGAGGATCATCCGCCCGTCCCGGAGGGCGGCCGTCGCCTCGGCCACCCTGGTCCGGGCCGCCTGCCGGGGCGAGGTCGTCATGCGCGGGCCCCGCCCGCCGGGGCGAAGGTCAGCACCTGCGTGGCGAGCAGCTCGAGCTGAGCGCTGACCGTCTCGTCGGTCAGCCTGCCCTCGGCATCCCAGATCGGTTCCGCGGAATTGATCGCGACGCCGAGCGGAGTCGGCCACGCGCGCAACGCGTGACCGATCACCCGCAACTGTCCGAGCGTTCCCACGGCGGCCTGCCAGCCGTAGGCGCAGGTGATGCAGCCCCACGGTTTGTTGTCCAGGTACACCGTCGCGTCCCCGCGCAGATCCTCGATGTAGTCGAGGGCGTTCTTCACCAGGCCGGAGACGCCGCCGTGGTAGCCGGGCGAGCCGATCACCACCGCGTCCGCGCCGCGCAGCGCCTCCACCAGTGCGGTCGCCCGCTCGGTGCGGACCGGGTCGTGCGGGTTGTACATCGGCAGGTTGATCTCCTCGCCGCAGAACAGCGCGGTGCGCCCGCCGTGGCGTTCCACGGCCGCCAGGCAGTGCCGCAGCGCTTGCTCCGTCGACGAACCCGCCCGCAGCGTGCCGCCGATGCCGACGACGAACGGGCGCCCGTCACCGGCCACCTCGGGAGCGGTCGCACTTCTCGCGCCTGCGGTCATGACCGATACCTCGTGCTTTCCTCTGGATCCCTACTTGATGGCGATCGGATTGATGGGGGATCCGACGGCGCCGATCACGCGCAACGGCGGTGCGATGAGCTGGAATTCGTAGACGCCGTCCGCGGCGCAGTCGGCCGCGAGCGCGGTGAGATCCCAGTACTCGCCGAGCATCAGTCCGATGTCCCGCAGGCAGAGCATGTGCAGCGGCAGGAAGGTGCCGTCCACTCCGGACACCGGGTCCTCGACCATGAGGTTGTCCGCGGCCACGGCCGCGATCTCCCGTTCGTGCAGCCAGGTTGCGCACCGCCAGTCCAGGCCCGAGTACGGTTCCGTGCCGTCGCCCGCCTCGAGGAAGCGAGCCCACCAGCCGGTGCGGATCAGCACGATGTCGCCGCGTCCGACTTCGACGCCCTGCGCCTCGACGACCTCGTCCAGCTCGTCGGGGGTGATCGGGTCGCCCCCCGCGAGGAAGGTGTCGGCGCCGCGGTGGCGGACCAGATCCAGCAGCACGCCGCGGGTCGTGATGCCCTTGCCGTCGACTTTGTCGATCCCGCAGTGGTACGCGCCCAGACTGGTGACCGAGCTCGCCGGGAAACCGTTGTACAGGTGGTCGTCGTAGTAGACGTGCGAGAGCGCATCCCACTGCGTCGCCGCCTGTAGCGGCATGATGATCAGATCGTCGTTGAAGCGGAACGGGTTGTCCTCGAAGAAGCCGCTGAGTTCGCGTCCGACACTGTTGCGCAACCACTTCGGGCCGTACTCGGTCAGGGTTCGCGCGTCGCCGCCGTCCACCGTCATCACGTGCACGGGGTTGTGCCGGAACTTGAACGCGCCCTGCGGTCCGGACGAGCCGAAGTCGACGCCGAGCGGGAACACCCGTCCGTGCCGTACCAGGCGCGCCGCCTGGGTGACCTTGTCCGGGGTGATGAAATTGAGCGTGCCGAGTTCGTCGGCGGCGCCCCATCGGCCCCAATTGCGCACACCGTCGGCGACACGCCGGAATTCCGTCAGATCGGCCACGCTGCTTCTCCTTTCACGCTGAGTGCCGGCGTTCCGGCGGTCATGAGCCCGCGTCCACACCGGCGATCCGGGCGCCCACGTTCCCGCCGTCGACCCAGAGCACCTGGCCGGTGACATAACTCGCCGCCCGGCTGTTGAGGAACAGCAAGGCGGCCGCTTGTTCGGCCGGTTCGCAGACCCGGCCCAGCGGCTTGGGAATGGTGTCGAGATACTCCTGGCCGTAGGCCGAGCGCAGTTGCTCCAGGATGGGCGTCTCCGTCACTCCCGGCCCCGTGCAATTGATCCGGATGCCGCGCGCCCCCAGGGCGACGGCGTTACGCATCGTGTAGTAGATGATCGCCTCCTTCGACAACCGGTAACCGCCGTCGGCCACGGCGTCGGGATGGGCTTCGCACCAGGCGATTCCGGCGTGCATGTCCGCGGTGTCCAGCAATCCGCCGACCTGTTCGCGGTGCTCGAGATAGCCGGCCGCCGCGAGCGAGGACACGCTCGCGATCGTGGCTCCCGGCGCCATCGACCGCGCCAGCGCATCGGTGAACTGCCGCAGGCCGAGGAAATTGATCGTGACCACGCGGATGGGGTCGCCGATGCCAGAGGAGACGCCCGCGACGTTGAACAGGGAGTCGACGCGGCCGCCGAGCGCGGCGACGGCGCGCTCGATCGACGCGGCGTCGGCCATGTCCACTCGATGGAATTCGTCGAGGTCACCGGCCGGCTCCGCCACGTCCAGACCGGTCACGCGGCCGCCGAGTGCCCTGACCTGACGGGCCACGCAGGCGCCGATCCCGGACGAGCATCCGGTCACGACGACCCGCTTGCCGTCGTAGCGCCACAGCTCATCGGCTCGTTCGACCTCGGGCATCTGCTCTGTCTCCCTCTCGTCCGGCTCGGCCGGGTGCGGCGACACCGCCCGTGCGGTCGCGGCGCGGAACGCGGCACGACCGCACGGGCCGGGGGTCACTGCGCTTCTTCCTTGGCGCGTTGCGCGGCTTGCACCCGGCCCTCGTTGATCTCGGCCATGGCTTCGGGGATCTCGCTGGCGGTGAAGGAGCCGCCTCGGCCGGTGGGCAGGCCGCCGAACGCGTAGTTCTCGTCGAATGCCGGGGAGATCAACGGCTTACGCCGCGCCTCGACCTTCTCGATGACCGGCTCGAGGCGCTTGGCCTTCGCGGCGACGGCCTTCTCGTCGCGCTCGATGAACTCCGGCAGCACGTGCTTGCCCATGAGTTCGATGGACTCCATGGTGGCCTCGTGGCTGCGCGGGTTCAGCAGCAGGATGATCTCGTCGACGCCGCTCTCCTCGTAACCGCGCAGGAATTCGCGTACGGTGTCCGGCGATCCGATGGCGCCCCGGCCCGGCCCGTAGGCCAGCGTCTCGTCCTCCTCGACGGCGTCGAGGTAGCGGTCCCACACACCCGTGCGACCGGGGGTGTGCTGGCCGGTCATGTAGTAGTGCATGATCCCGAAGGAGAAGAACCCGCCGCCGAGTCCCAGCCGCTGGAGAGCCTGCTCGTCGGTGGGCGCGACCATCATCGACAGATCCCCGCCGATGGCCAGGATGTTCGGGTTGAGCACCGGCAGCCACGGCTCGGCCTTGTCCTCGAACTCCTGGTAGTACCCGCGGACCCGATCCGCCAGCGGCCCTGGTCCGGTGTAGGCGAAGCTCAGCGCACCCGCGCCCAACCGCGCCGCCATCTGCACCGAGGAAGGCCGGGTACAGGCCACCCACACCGGGGGATGCGCGCGCTGGTGCGGCTTGGGAATCACATTGCGCGCGGGCATCTGGATGTGTTCGCCCTTGAAACCGGTGAACGGCTCCTCGATCATGCAGCGGATGGCGACCTCCAGGGCCTCCTCCCACTGCCCGCGCTTGTCGGCGGGATCGATGTTGAATCCGCCGAGTTCGCCCACCGACGACGATTCGCCGGTGCCGAACTCCACCCGTCCATCGGAGATCAGGTCGAGTGTGGCGACCCGTTCGGCGACCCGGGCCGGATGGTTGATCGCCGGAGGCAGGTGCATGACGCCGAAACCGAGCCGGATGTTCTCGGTCCGCTGGCTGGCGGCGGCCAGGAAGATCTCCGGCGCGGTGGAATGGCAGTACTCCTCGAGGAAGTGGTGCTCGGTCAGCCAGACGGTGGAGAACCCCGCCTTGTCGGCGGCCTCCACCTCCGCGAGACCTTCCTTGAAGAGCAGTCGCTCGTCGTCCGGCACCCACGGCCGCGGCAGCGCGAATTCGTAGAACAGGGAAATCTTCATTTACTTACTTCCTCCGATGGAATCGAACGTCGAGTTGTCGCGGGCGGATTCGGTGTGGTCGGCCGTCGCGCTACCCGCCAGGTGCTCGACCGCGACATAGCCGAACGTCATCGCGGGCCCGATCGTGGCGCCCGCGCCCGCGTAACTGCGGCCCATGACCGCCGCGGAGGTGTTGCCCACGGCGTAGAGACCCGGGATGACGGTGCCGTCGGACCGCAGCACCCGGGCGTGCTCGTCGGTGCGCAGGCCGCCCGAGGTGCCGAGATCGCCGAGGATGATCCGGAACGCGTAGTACGGGGGCTTGCCCAGCGGATACAGGTTGGGGTTGGGCAGGGTGGGGTCGCCGTAGTAGTTGTCGTAGACGCTGTCGCCGCGCTGGAAGTCGTCGTCGTGGCCGTTGCGGGCGAGTTCGTCGAATCGCTTCGCGGTGGCGCGCAGGCGATCCTCGGGCACGCCGATCTTCGCCGCGAGTTCCGTCCAGGAGTTCGCCGCCACGACGACACCCGAGTCCAGCCAGGCCTGCGGGATCTTTCGGCCGGTCGGCACCGGTGCGAACGGGATCTTCGGCAACGGCAGGTGCCCGGCGACGACGTAGCGGCGCCAGGAGCGCACGTCGGTGATCAGCCAGCTCGGGATGTGCGTGGTCCCCGACCGCTGGCCCTCGATCATCGCGTGGCCGAAATCCATATACGGCGCGGCCTCGTTGATGTACCGCTCGCCCGCGCCGTTGACGATGAACTGGGCAGGCATCATGCGCTCGTTGAGCATGAATTGCAGCCGGCCGTCCGGCCATTGGATGGCCGGGAACCACCACGCCTCGTCCATCAGGTCGGTGGCCGCGCCGACTTGCTGCCCGGCGCGGATGCCGTCGCCCATGGACTGCGGATTGCCGAAGCTCCAGTCCTGGTCCACGACCGGCTGGTGCTCCTTGCGCCAGGCCATGTCGTGATCGAAGCCGCCGGTGGCCAGGATCACGCCGCGTTCGGCCCGGATCCGCGACGGCTGCCCGTCGCGCTCGACCACCGCGCCGGCCACGCCGCCGTCGGCTCCGGTGATCAGGGAGGTCATCGGCGCGTTCAGCCAGAGCGGGATGTCGCGCTCCCGCAGTGCGAGCCGCAGCCGGGCCACCAGGGATTGGCCGATGGCGGCGATCCGGTCACCGAACACCCTGGCGCGGAACATCCGCCAGACCAGTTTCACCAGCACGGCTTTGCCGCGCCAGGACTGGCGCACCTGGTAGAACAGCCGCAAATCCTTGGGCCCCAGCCAGATTCCCTTCGGAGCCAGGGCCAGCGGACGCAGCAGGTTCTGCTCTTCGTCGCCGAGCATGCGCAGATCGATCGGCGGCACGTTGATGGTGCTGCCCTGCGTGGAGCCGCCGGGCAGTTCCGGGTAGTAGTCGGCGTAGCCGGGTTTCCACACGAACCGCAGCCACGGACTGCGCTGTTCGAGGAATTCCATCATCCGCGGCGCCTTCGCGACATAGGCCCGCAGGCGCGCGTCGCCGACCAGGCCTTCGGTGATCGCGCGCAGGTACTCCACCACCCCGTCGGGATCGGGTGCGTAGCCGTCGCGCTTCTGCGCCGGGGCGCCGGGCACCCAGATGCCGCCGCCCGACAGCGCGGTCGATCCGCCGTAGTAGGCCGCCTTCTCGACCACCAGGACGGACAGTCCGGCCGCCTCGGCGGCGAGCGCGGCGGTCAGCCCGCCGCCACCGGAGCCGACGATCAGGACATCGACGGAATGGTCGAACTCCGTTGACTGTCCGGGATTTCCGGACTTCGCGGTGCCGGACGCGGGTGCGTCGATCGGTTCGGATGTCACGCTCGCCTCCTGGCGGTCGAATCGTTGTCCCGGCCCACGTCCGCGAGGGCGGTTCGCACGGCGAATCCGGCGATCAGCGCGGGAGCGGATCGGTAGTAGCGCACCGTCGTCCGGTACGGCCCCTGGCTTGCCAGCGCGGCGAAGGCGGCGACCCAGGTGCGCACCTCGTGCGCGGAGTTGCCCGCCGCCTCGGTGATCGCCGCGTTGGCCCAGTCGTCGAACTCGCCGAGCCGCCCGTGGTCGAGGATCTCGAGGAAGCGCCCGTCCCACTCGGGGTTGAGCGGCCGGAGCCCGCCGCGCCCGGCGGCGAATTCGCGGGCGGCTTCGATCACCTTCTCCTGCCGGGCATTTCGCTGTTGCGAGGTCATGTTCCCGCCGTGCACGATCCGTTCCAGCACGGGTCCGGTGGCCGTGGCCAGCGCGGGCACCGGTGGGTCGTGGGACAGGCCGCCCGAACCCAGCACCAGCACCCGCTTGCCGAGTGTCGCCAGATACGCGCCGGCGGCCGCGCCCAGCGCTCTGGCGCGATGCAGCGGACCGAGCGGCACGGCCACCGAGTTGACGAAGATCGGGACGACCGGTCGCGCGGTCGCGGCGCCCAGCAGCCGCTGCAACGGCTGGACCGTCCCGTGATCGACGTCCATCGTCATCGAGACGGCGACGTCGACACCGGCCGCGAGCACCGCCTCGGCCAGCTCGGCCGCCAGGTCGGCGGGGACGTCCAGCGGCCCGGCGTGCGTGCCGTAGTCGCCGACTCCGGTGGCCGCCGTGCCGATGCAGAACGGCGGCATGAGCTTGTAGAAGAACCCGTTGTAGTGGTCGGGCGCGAACACCACGACCAGTTCGGGGTCGAAGTCGCGCACGAACCGCGACGCCTCGTCGAGGGCCGACTCGATGTCCTCGAGCAGCTCCCGTTCCGGCCCGGGCAGGTCAAGAAGAGGGCTGTGCGAGACGCAGCACACGGCCAGCGGCATCGTTTCCTCCTCGGAGCAGGTCGAGCGTGTCGAGCACGGCCGCGCTCAGTTCCGGCGCCTGTTGCGCGATGGACGCCCCCGCCACGCAGCGGTCCGGCCGCAGGAACAGCACCGAGTCGAGCTGGCCGTCGAACCAGCGTTTCAGCGCGCCGGTGCGGTCGCCCACGACGACGACGTCGGGGTCGTCGTGACCGGTCCAGCGCAATTGGGCGGACGGGCGGACCTCGAAGAACCGCGCTCCCAGGGCTTTCCATCGTTCGAACGCCGTCGCTCCGAGCACATCGCGGGGCCGGTTGTTCCAGCACAGCACGGCGAACCACGGTCCGAGCACCTCGTCGAGCAGGACGTCGGCACGGTCTCTGGTGTCCACCCGGGGCTGCACGAACAGGGTGCCGACCGAGGACTTCGGCGAACGGGACCAGTCGTGCACCACCGCCCCGTGCTCGTAGCGCGGCATCGGCTTGAACCGCATGCCCAGCACATAGCGTTTCACCGGGGGAATCGCGGCCGCGGCGCGAACCAGCGCGTCGCGGACCGCCGCCACCTTGCGATCGGTCGGCGAGATCACCCGGCCGACCATCGTCGAGAGATCGATCATCGCCCTGGCGTGCTTGCGGCGCTCCAGGTCGTAGCTGTCGAGCAGGGCGTCGCCCGCCTGCCCCCGGACGACGGCGGCGAGTTTCCACCCGAGGTTGGCCGCGTCCCTGATGCCGCTGTTGTAGCCCTGCCCCTGCCACACCGGCATCAGGTGCGCGGCGTCGCCTGCCAGCAGCAGGCGACCGCGCCGGAAGGCGCCCGCGATCCGGGAATGGTGCGTGTAGACCCGGCGCCGGATGACCTCGAGCCGCTCGGGATGCGGGACGAACGGCGCGACCAGCCGCGCCACGAACGCCGGATCCTCGGCCAGTTCGTCGGGTTCGTCGTCGTGGATCATGAACTCGAAGCGCCGGATGCCGTGCGCGATCGACACCGACACGTTCGGCCGCGCCGGATCGGCGGCGACCTCGATGTTGGGATGCCCCAGCGGATCCGAGGCGAGATCGACCACCAGCCAGCGCGTCGGCGAGGTGGTGCCTTCGAAGGAGACCCCCATTTGCCGCCGGGTGGCGCTGCGCCCGCCGTCGCAGCCCACCACGTATCGCGCGGTCACGGTGGACGGCCCGCTGTCGGTGGCGAGTTCGACCGTCACCCGTCCGCCTGTCTCCGCGCACGAGGTCATGGCCGTCCCCCAGGCCACCTCGACGTGCGGGTAACGGGCCAGCCCGGCGAGCAGCTCGGCGTCGACCAGCGGCTGGACGAATCCGTTGCGTTTCGGCCAGCCGAACTGCTCGTCGGTGGGGGCGATCTCGGCGAGCAGCCTGCGCCGGGCGTCGACGAACCGCATGATCTGGTTGGGGGTGGTGTGCGGCAGAACGCGGTCGGCCAACCCGATCGCCTGGAACGTCCGCAGCGATTCGTCGTCCAGGCCGACCCCGCGCGGGTAGTCGATGAGGCTCGGGCGTTCCTCGACCACCCGGGCGCGCACACCGTACATCCCGAGCATGTTGGCCAGCGTCAAGCCGACCGGGCCCGCGCCGACGACGAGCACGTCGACGTCGGGCGCGGTGGAGATCCTCCGCTCGGCCATGGTCAGCCGCCCAGCAGGAAGTCGAGGTGCAGGGCGTTGAAGGTCTCGGCGTCCTCGTACTGCGGCCAGTGCCCGCAGCCCGGCAGGACTTCGAAGCGCGCACCGGGGATCATCGACGCGATCCGCTTGCCCTCACCGACGTCTGCGGTGGGGTCGTCACTGGTCCACAGCACGAGGGTCGGCGCGGTGATCCGGCCGTAGTCATCGGGCCCCAGCAGGTTTCGCCGCCGGATCTCCGGATCCTGCAAGGCCATGATGTCGCGCATGGCGGAGGCGAAGCCCGGTTGCCGGTAGATGCGCTGCCTGCTGGCGACCACGTCGTCGTAGTCCTTCGACTTGTCGGCCATCAGCCACTTGATCCGGGCCTGCACCGTCTCCCAGGTGGGGTCGGTGGCCGCCGCCATCGACAGCGTCACGATGCGGCGCATGACCTCCGGGTCGGCCTGGGACCCGCCCGCGGTGTTGAGCACCAAGCGGTCGACGCGCTCGGGATGATCGATCGCCACGCGGGCGGCCACCCAGCCGCCCAGCGACTCGCCGCTGACGCGGGCGCGGCGCGCGCCCACCGCGTCGAGGAATCCGATGACGTGCTCGACGTAGTGCGAGATCTCCAGCGGATGCCCGGGTTTGCCGGTGTAGCCGTGCCCCAGCATGTCGATCGACCACGTCGAGAAGTGCGCGGAGTGGGACTCCAGATTGCGGACGTAGGCTTCGGCGTGCCCGCCGGACCCGTGCAGCAGGACGAGAGCCGGGTAGGTCGGATCGCCCGCGTGTAGGTAGCGGGTCCGGACGCCGCCGACGTCCAGGTATCCCTGGGTGAAGGGGACGCCTTGGAGATCGCTCCAGATGCTCTCGTATTCCGGCAACTCGTTATCCTCCGTAGAACCCGGCCTGTTCGCCATCGCGGCGGGACAGGCGCGATGCCTCTCGCTCCGTGCTCAGATCTCGACCGATTTGCCGGTCGCCGCGGCGTATCCGGCGCGAAAGCCCCACACCATCCCGGGGCCGATGGTTCCGCCCGCTCCGCCGTAGGCCCGGCCGGTCACCCCGGCCATCGCGTTGCCCGCGGCGAACAGCCCGGGGATGACCGTCCCGCTGACGTGCCGCACCCGTCCGTCCCGGTCGGTGCGCGGGCCGCCTTTGGTTCCCATCGCCCCGACGGTGACGGGCACGGCGTAGTAGGGAGCGGTATCGATCGGACCGAGGGTGCGGCCTGCGACGGTGGCGGCGCGCTCGTCGCCCCACCAGCCGTCGTAGGCGCTCGAACCGCGCCCGAAATCGGGGTCGACCTCGGCGGCGACGTGACGATTCCACTCGGACACGGTCGCGGCGAGACCGTCCGGGTCTATGCCGGTCTTCTTCCCGAGCTCGGTGAGATCCGCGGATTCGCAGAACCATTCGGGGACCGGATCGCCGGGCGCGATACCGAGGAAGCCGTAGCGTCGCAGATGGACGGCGTCGAAGACGATCCAGCCGGGATCGTTGACGTAGCCGCCCTTGGGATCGAGATAGTGGAACGCGCCTGCCATCGAGTTGTACTCCGACGCCTCGTTGACGAACCGCCTGCCCGCGCGATTGACCATGATGCTGCGCGGGCGCGTCCGTTCGAGGCGCACACTGCGGCTGCGCGGCTTGCCCTCGATGGTGTCGCCGGGAATCCGGACGATCGGCACCCACCATGCCTCGCTCATCGTGCCGAGGTCCGCGCCGTGCGCCATCGCCATGCGCAGCCCGTCTCCGGTGTTGTTCGGCGGCGACACGGCGCCGTGCATCGGGCCGCGCAGGTAGGAGCGGATCAGGGTGGGGTCCCATTCGAATCCGCCGGTCGCCAGGACGACACCGCTGCGCGCCCGGATCGTCGATTCTCCTGCGGCCGTGACGATCCGGACACCGGTGACGGCGCCGTTCTCGGCGATCAGCTCCGTGGCCCTCGCCCCGGTTCGTGGGATCACTCCGGCGTCGAGCACGCCGGCGAGCAAGCCCGCGACGAGCGCGGTTCCGGCTACGCAGAGGTCGGCCGACTCGTCGGCGACCGTGGCGTGCAGCCGGGCGCGCGTCTCGGCGTCGAATCCGACGTTGCTCCAGTCCGCCGGGAAGGCGGTGATGCGGTCGCGCCACACTCCGATCCGGGCCAGGTCGAAGGCGACCGGGCTCAGCGAGCGGCCGCCGCCGGGCCTGCCGCCGGGCAGTTCCGGTTTGTAGTCCGGGAAGCCGTCGGCGATCTCGAAGCGCACACCGCTGTGCGCCTCGACGAAGTCGACCATCGCCGCACCGGTGCGCACGAAGACCTCGACCAGCTCGTCGTCCATCGAGTCCAGCGATTGGGCGTGCAGGTAACTCAGCGCGTCGGCCACGCTCAGCGGTCCGTCGGCGCAGCGGTCGTGGGCGGGAATCCACGCGATGCCGCCCGACACCGCGCTCGTCCCGCCGACCGTCGACGCCTTCTCGAAGACCGCCACCGACGCGCCGTGCACCGCCGCACCGAGGGCGGCGGTCAGGCCGGCGGCGCCGGTCCCGAGGACCACGACGTCGACCTCGGTGTCCGCCGTCGTTGCGGACCGTTCCTGCTGCTGCGAAGGCACTGCGCGACTTCCTTTCGGCTGCACGGGTGAGCCTCTGGCGTGCCGGACCCGCTCGTTGGAGCCGGACTCGGCGGGCGCTTCGAGGCCCCTGCCGAGCCGACGGATTCGAAGTCGAGATCGCGCGGGCGCCCGGAGCGGATCGGCACGGTCGACTCCGAGCCGGGGCCCGGAGGAATGCGTGTGGGGGAACCGCGAATCCGCCGGCCGGATGCTTCGAGGACCTGTGGTCGCCCGAAGTAGCGAGACCTCCATTTGCAACTGAGAAGAATGGTATTCTCATCTCGCGGATGTGGCAATCCCCGCCCGGACGAGATGTTTCTGCACCTTGCCGCTCGCCGTCCGCGGATAGTCCTCGACCTCGAACAACCGCTCCGGCCACTTCTGGCGCGCGATGCCCGCGGCGGCGAAGTGCGCGCGCACCTCCTCCGCGGACGGCAGCACGCGGCCCGGCCGGATGCGCAGCACGGCGCCGACCGTCTCGCCGAAGCGCTCGTCCGGCACGGCCACGACCACCGCTTCGGCGACCGCGGGCAGTTCGGCGAGCACCTCCTCCACTTCCAGCGCGCTGATGTTCTCGCCACCGCGGATGATCACGTCGGATTTGCGGTCGGTGACCGTGAGGCAGCCGTCCGCGCCGAGGACGCCGATGTCACCGGTGTGATACCAGCCGTCCGCGTCGAAGGCGCGGCCGGTGAGCAGGTCATCGGTATAGCCGAGGCACAGATCGGGTCCGCGGCTGAGGATTTCGCCGTCCTCGGCCAGCCGGATCTCCACGCCCGGCATCGGCCTGCCGTCGGTGTAGAGCCGTTCCTCCTCGGGCGCCGTGTACCGCGACCCGGTGATCGACGGATGCTCGGTACTGCCGTAGGCGCGGAACGGGAGGAGGCCGAGATCGGCGAGCCTGCGGGTCACCGAGACCGGGACAGCGGATCCGCCGAGTCCGACGTATCGGACGTGCCGCAGATGCTCGGGGGTGAAGTCCGGGTGGTCGAGCAAGCTGGTGACGAAGTAGGGCGGACCGCCACCGATCGAGATGCCGTCGCTGCGCATCAGCGCCAGCGCGCGGCCGGGGTCCCAGACGTCGGCCAGGTGCACCGGCTCGGCGTGCAACACCGGAATCAGGAAGGCGCCGACCATGCCGATGAAGTGCCCCACCGGGGTGGCCGTGAGCTGCTTGCCCCGATCCGACGCGGTCCGCTCGGCGAGCTGCCTGGCTTCACAGCCCAGTGTCTGATGACTGTGCACGACGCCCTTCGGCGCGCTGGTGGTTCCCGAGGTGAAGGCGATCAGGGCGGGACTCGCCGGATCCACGGCGGCCACCCCCGCCATGGGCTCGTCGGCAAGCAGGTGATCGAAGTCGATCTCCACCAGCCCGACCAGCGGAACCCCGGCGCTCACCTCGGGGTCGAAACTCAGCCTGCCGAACCGGTGGGCCGTGATGAACACGGCGGGCCGGACGACCCCGAGGATGTGCCCGACTTCCTTGCGGCCGTAGAAGTGGACGATCGGCACCACCACCGTCCCGAGGATCGCGGAGGCCCAGAAGGTCGCGGCGGCCTCCATCCAGTTCGGCAACTGGAACGCGATCGCGTCACCCGGACCGACGCCGCGTGCCCGCAGGCCCGCCGCGAGCCTGCGGGCGACGCGTTCGACATCGGCGAAAGTGCCCGACCACGGGCGGACATCGGAATGCACCCGGAACTCGGTGCCGGGGGCGGCGGCGAGACCACGAACCAGCAGCTCACCCAGCGTCTCCCGGCGCCACCATCCTTCCCGCTCGTAGCGGACTCGCAATTCCTCGGGAACCGTTCGCATGTCGGCACTCTCACTCACTTCTCGGGACCGGCGCGCCGTCGTGCGCGGCCGTTCGGCATCGGCGGGCAACGACCCGGCCGCACGGCCGCCGTCGGCCGACACGTCCGGGCAAACCGCTTCCCACCACGACGGAAACATTATTCTCCTAAAACGAGATCAATTCATCCGATCATGCGTCGGCGGTGTCGCCTCAGACATCCAGCCGATCCGCAGACCCGCACCCGGATGTCACTCGAGCAGGTGAAACCCATTGACCCGGCGCGGCTTGCGGCGAAACTTTTGGTAGAGTACCGTTCTCATTGACGGCGAGGATGATTCTTTTATCGAGACGGTTGGTGCGTACCCGATCCGGCGAGCCGTGCGCCAGGACCCCCGGCTGCGCGAGCGTCGGCCGCCCCGCGGACGCACCACCAGTGCGGGCACACCGCATCGGGTTCGCCCGGGCGTACCGGCCGATGCGTGATCGGTCGTCATGGCGTGGCCGTCGTGGCCATCGAAGAGAACGGAAGGTTCAGCTGTGGGGCGTGCCGAAGGCGTGGCCGCGTTCATCACCGGCGCCTAGTTGATCGACGCGCCGGGCGCGTGGCACCCCACGACGATTGCGGAGGAACGAACGATGAAGGTCCGAGTCGATCCGGATCGCTGCCAGGGACACACCCTGTGCTCGATCAACGCACCGGCGGCATTCGAGCTGAGCGACGTCGACGGACACGCGACGGCCATCGCGGGCGAAGTCCCCGCCGACCAGCAGGAGCAGGTGCGGGAAGCGGTGCGATCGTGCCCCGAACGGGCCATCTCCCTCGCCTGAGACGCTCGGGCGTCGGGCGCGCCGCATTCCGTGAGCAGCAGAGGAACACATTGTGAGCATTGACGACGCAGTCGCCGGCGAGGACCGCAAGAAGAACCGGTACCAGTTCGACCGGCACACACCGGAATACCGGCACCGGTTCCAGGAGATCACCGAGGAACTGCACGCCAAGTGCCCGATCGCGTGGAGCGACACCTACGACGGTCACTGGGTGGCCGGCGGTGGCAACGCGGTCTTCGAACTCGCCCGGTGCCCGTACGTCTCCAACGACCACGATCTGCACGGCGAACGCAAGGGCTACAAAGGGATCTCCATCCCATCCGCCCGGCGCGCGCAGGTGGTGCGCGGCGGCATGCTGGAGATGGACGATCCGGAGCACCGCCTCTACCGCCAGGTGCTCAATCCCTACCTCTCCCCTGCCGCGGTCCGCCGCTGGGAGCCGGTCATCGACGAGATCGTGCGGGCGAGCCTGGACGAGAGGATCGAGAGCGGGCACATCGATTTCGTCGACGACCTCGCCAATGTCGTCCCGGCCGTGCTGACCCTGGCCATGCTCGGAATCCCGTTGCGGCAGTGGTCCATCTACAGCGAGCCGGTGCACGCCTCGGTGTACACGCCGGAGGATTCGCCCGACGCCGCACGGGTCGCCGAGATGCACCGCGCGATGGGCATCGATCTGCTGACCAACCTGGCCGAGATCAAGCAGAACCCGCGGCCCGGCCTGGTGCACGCCCTCACCGAGCTGCGGATCGACGGCGAGCCCGCGCCGGACCTCGAACTGCTGGGCATGCTCGGCCTGCTCATCGGCGGCGGATTCGACACCACCACCGCGCTCACCGCGCACTCGCTGGAATGGCTGTCGGATCACCCCGACCAGCGCGAGCTGCTCAGCCGCGAACGCGACACCCTGCTGGCCCCGGCGACCGAGGAGTTCCTGCGCTTCTTCACCCCCGCGCCGGGTGATGGGCGCACCATCTCGGCCGACTGCGTCGTCGAGGACACCCGGTTCGAAGAGGGCGACCGCCTGTGGCTCTCCTGGGCGATGGCCAACCGCGATCCCGCGATCTTCCCCGATCCGAACGAGGTCGTCCTGGATCGCAAGGGCAACCGGCACTTCAGTTTCGGCCTCGGCGTGCATCGCTGCATCGGGTCGAACGTCGCGCGCACCGTGTTCAAGTCCATGCTCACCGCCGTGCTCGACCGGATGCCCGACTACCGCTGCGATCCCGAGGGCACCGTGCACTACGAGACCATCGGGGTGATCCAGGGCATGCGGCATCTGCCCGCCACCTTCACACCGGGGCCGCGCCTGGGCGCCGGATTGGAGGAGACCTTGGAGAGATTGCAGCGGATCTGCGACGAGCAGCGACTGGCGGCGCCGGTGACCGAGCGCCCCGACGTCGCGCGGATCGACTGACGCCACCGGGAGATATCGGATGATTACGCTTTCCGACGGCACCGGCACGCCCGTCATCGACGCCAGCGTGCACATCTTCTTCGCCTCGAACGACGATATGCGCGGTTTCCTGCGCGAGCCGTACAAGAGCCGTGGCATCCCGGATGCCGAGCTGGACTGGTACGGCGCTCCCGGCGGGGAGTACGCCGAGGGCACCAGGGGACCCTCCCGCGGATACCCGGGTTCCGATCCGGACGTGGTCGGCGAGCACCTGTTCCAGACCCGAGGCGTCGACGTCGCGATCCTGCATCCCATGACCCGGGGCATCCTGCCCGACCGGCACCTGACCACGGCGATGCTGGCCGCGCACAACGAGATGATGGTGGGCCGGTGGCTGGATTCCGGGGCGTACGCGTCCCGCTATCGCGGCACCATCCGGGTGAACCCCGAGGACATCCCCGGCGCGCTGCGCGAGATCCGCAGGTGGGCGGACCATCCCGGCGTCGTCCAGGTCGGTGTCCCGTTGCAGTCGCGCGAACTGTACGGCAAGCCGCAGTTCTGGCCGTTGTGGGAGGCGGCGGCCGAAGCCGGGCTGCCGGTGGCCGCGCACATCGAGACCGGCGAGAGCATCGCCTTCCCGCCCACGCCGTCGGGGCATACCCGCACCTACGAGCAGTACCTCGGGTTCATGTCGCTGAACTACGTCTACCACCTGATGAACATGATCGCCGAAGGAGTGTTCGAGCGGCTGCCTCGGTTGCGGTTCGTCTGGGCCGACGGCGCGGCCGATCTGCTCACCCCCTTCACCTGGCGGATGGACACCTTCGGCAGGCCGCATCTGGAGCAGACGCCCTGGGCGCCACGGATGCCCAGCGACTACCTGCCCGGTCACGTGTTCTTCGTCCACGGCAGCCTCGACGGGCCGGGCGACACCGAATGGGCCTCCGAATGGCTCGGTTTCACCGGCAAGGAGGACATGGTGATGTTCGGCTCCAGTTATCCGCACTGGCACTGCGCGAATGTCGATGTGCTGCCGTCCACGCTCACCACCCAGCAGCGCGAAAAGATCTGCTGGCGCAACGCCGCCCAGCTCTACGGGATCGATGTCCCGGCCGGGCTGGTCACCGAGTAGTCGCGAACAAGGGAGACGACCATGACGCTGTCCCACCAGCAGCACCGCGCCCCGGCGCCCGATCAGGTCGACGTCCGGGTTGTCGACTCGGACGTGCACCCCGTGCCACGGCGCCGGGAACTCGTGGAGTACATCCCGGAGCCGTATCGCACCTCGTACTTTCTCAGCCACCGGGTCGGCGAGACGATCATCTACGACGCTCCCGACTACGCGCATTCCTTCGCGATGCGGGTGGACACCTTTCCCGCCGACGGCGACTTCCCCGGCAGCGACCCGGAACTGGCCTTCCGGCAGTTGATCGTGGAAGCCGGCTCGGACATCGCGATCCTCGAGCCCACGGTCAAGGCCACCCGCCTTCCCGAGGCCACCCAGGCGCTGGCGACGGGAGTCAACCACTGGCTGGCCAACCACTGGCTGGGCCCGGAGAACAATTGGCACCAGCGGTGGCGCGGCTCGATCTGCGCGGCGATCGACGACCCGCAGGGCGCGGTCCGCGAGATCGAGCACTGGGCCGGGCACCCGTACATGGCGCAGATCCTCATCAAGGCCGAACCACGCCCGGCCTGGGGCGATCCGAGGTACGACCCGATCTGGGCGGCGGCAACCAAGCACGATCTGGTGGTCAGCTGCCATCTCGGCCGCGGCGCCTACGAGACGATGCCCATGCCGCCGGTCGGTTTCCCCAGCTACAACCACGACTTCATGGTCACCTACTCGTTGCTGGCGGCGAACCAGATCATGAGCCTGATCTTCGACGGCGTGTTCGACCGTTTCCCGACGCTGCGAATCGTGTTCGTGGAGCATGCCTTCACCTGGATCCTGCCCCTGATGTGGCGGATGGACGCGATCTACGCAGCGCGCAAGTCCTGGACCGGAATTCGGCGCAAGCCGTCGGAATACGTCAAGCAGCACATCAGATTCACCACCCAGCCGCTGGACTATCCCGAGGACAAGACCGAACTCACCCGGGCGTTCGAATGGATGGAGGCGGACAAGATCCTGCTGTATTCCTCGGACTATCCGCACTGGACCTTCGACGACCCCCGCTGGCTGGTCAAACACCTCCCGGCATACGCCCGCGACCGGGTGATGTACCGCAACGGCATCGAGACCTATCACCTTCCGGAGACGGTGCCCGCCATCGACGGCCAGAGGCGGGTGTTCTGAGTGCCGGACGAATCCGAGACGCCACGGCTGGCACAAGGGCGCGAGCACGTCGTCGCGACCGTCGACGAGATCCCCCCGGGCTCGTCCAAGGTGGTGCCGATCGGCCGGCACGGGGTCGGCGTGTACAACGTCGACGGGACCTTCTACGCCATCGCGAACTACTGTCCGCACGAGGGCGGCCCGCTGTGCGCGGGCCGCGCCCGCGGACGCACTGTCGTCGACGAGTCCGTTCCCGGTGACGCGGTCATGGTGCGCGACAAGGAATACATCTACTGCCCCTGGCACCAGTGGGGTTTCGAACTGGCGACCGGCACCACCGCGGTGAAACCCGAGTGGAGCATTCGCACCTATCCCGTCCGGATCGTCGGCGACGACGTCGTGGTCATGGCCTGAGGCGCCGCATGCACAGCGAAATCGGCGCCGCGGGCGTGTCCTCGGTGGAGATCAACGGCGGCAAGGTGGTGTACGAGGTCCTCGGTGACCGCGGCGAACTCGTCGTCCTGACGCCGGGCGGCCGGTTCGGCATGGACGTGCCGGGGTTGCGCCCGCTGGCCGAAGCCATCGTCGCCGGCGGCTACACGGTGCTGCTGTGGGACCGCCCCAACTGCGGCGGCTCCGATGTGCAGTTCTACGGGCAGACGGAGTCGCACATGCGGGCGGAGACGCTCGACGGCCTGCTCGCCGCGCTGGGCGCGGGCCCGTGCGTGCTCGCGGGCGGATCCGGCGGCGCCCGCGACTCGATGCTCACGGCCATGCGCTACCCCGACCGGGTGAGCAAACTGGTGCTCTGGAACATCGTGGGCGGCATCTACGGGGTGTTCAACCTGGGCGCGTATTACGTGCTGCCCAGCCTGCAGGTCGTGCGCGGAAGCGGCGTCGCGGGCTTGCCGCGGCTGCGGGAGTGGCGCGAGCGCATCGCCGCGAACCCCGCCAACGAGCAACGCCTGCTGAACCTGGACCGCGACGAGTTCGTGAAACTGTCGTTGCGCTGGCTGGGCGCCTATGTCCCGAAGCCGGGACAGACGATCCCCGGCGTGGACGACGAGATGTTCGACCGCATCCGCGTCCCCACGTTGATCATCCGTGGCGGGGCGGGGGATCTCGACCATCCCAAACGTACGTCACTCGAGGTGAGCTGCCTGATCGAGGGCTCGACGCTGATCGATCCGCCGTGGCCGGAGGATGCCTGGGAGCGCGCGATCGAGGAACGCGCCGCCGGGAAGGCCGGCCACTACAACATGTTCGACACCTGGGTGCTTGCCGCGCCCGCGATCCTGAAGTTCCTGGACGGCTGATGGCCGGGCCCCCACCGTTGCCCGGCGCCCGCCCGCCCCGTTCACCGGGTGAGGATTCGTACCTCGCAGTTCAACGACGCCTCCAGGGCGGTGTGGATCCGGCTCTCCGGCACCCGTTCCAGGTCGGACTCGAGCAGCGTCACCGACACCACGTCGAAGCCGTCGGCGTCCGGCGCCCGGGTGATCTCACCGGTCACGCCGAAACCGGCCAGGACGCCGTGGGCGTCGTCATCGGTCCCTCGGCTGACGAAGGTGACCACACCCGCCACCGGGGCGGTGCCGAACGCCGCGGCGCACAGCCGCACCGCCTCGCCCATCGCGGCGTCGGGATCGTCTGTCTCCACCAGCAATCGGACTTCACGTCCTCCCGCGGGCCGCGCCGCCGGATCGTCGTCCATCAGCTGGGCCGGAATCGAGGCGGCATGGGCGCGCAGCTCGGCCGACCCGTCCGCCATCTGCGCCGCGGTGAGCTGCCCGGCCGGGTCGACATTGATACGCAGCACCGCGGTTCTCATGGCGGAAAGCGTAACCGCCGCATCCGGACGACGGGGCGTCCCTCGCTCGGAATCCAGCCAGAAGAGGTTGCCATGCAAGAAACTGTCGAGCCGGTCGCGGGGCTCACCGTGGCCCCCGCGCCCGGCTGCGTGCCGCGCCTGCTGCGGATGAGCGACAGCGCCGAAGATCTCGCCGCGTACCGGGAGGCCGGAGGCTACCTGCCGCTCGGCTCGGTCGAGGCGGTGCTGGAAGAGGTACGGCGCAGCGGGCTGCTCGGCCGTGGCGGCGCGGCATTCCCGATCGCGATCAAACTCACCGGGGTCCGGGACGCCGCGCGGCGCGGGCGCGAGACCGTGGTCGTGGCCAACGGCGAGGAGGGCGAACCCGCCTCCGTCAAGGACAAGTGGCTGATGCGTCACCGCCCGCACCTGGTGCTGGACGGAGTGCGCCTGGCAGCGGCCACCGTCGGCGCACGTCGGGCCTATGTCTACGTCTCGGATCCGGCGTCCGCGCGCCGTATCGACGCCGCGCTGTCCGAACTCGACGCCGCCGGAATCGGCGAGGTCGCCATCGAATTGGTCACCGTCGACCCGGCCTATGTCGCCGGTGAGGAGACCGCGGCGATCCGGGCGATCAACGGCGGCCCCGCCAAGCCCTCCGACAAGCCGCCGCGCCCGTTCGAACAAGGGGTCGACGGGCTGCCGACGATGGTCGGCAATGTGGAGACCCTGGCGCATCTGCCGTTCATCCAGCGGCACGGCGCCGCCGCGTTCCGTGCGGTGGGCACCGAGCAATCCCCGGGAACCTTCCTGGCCACCGTCACCGGAGGCGGCCGCCCGCCCGCACTGTACGAACTGCCGCACGGCACGAGATTCACCGATGTCCTCGCCCTGCACGGCGTGCCGTCCGAGAACGTGCGCGGCGCACTGATGGGCGGCTATTTCGCGGGCATGCTCGACCGCGCGGTGCTGACGGCCACCCTGGACCACGAGTCGATCCGAGCCCTCGGCAGCGGGCTCGGGTGCGGGGCGATCTCGGTGCTCACCGACGAGTGCCCCGTCGCCGTGGCCGCGGCGGTGCTGAGCTACTTCGACCGCGAGAACGCGGGCCAGTGCGGGTCCTGCTTCAACGGGACCGCCGCGATGGCGGCGGCGGCCACCGCGCTGCGGGACGGGCAGGCCACCGCCGCGGACATCGAACGATTGCGGCGATGGTCGGTGGCGCTGCGCGGCCGCGGCGCGTGCGGAACCCTCGACGGCGCGGCCAACGCGGCGGCCACACTGCTGGCGCGGTTCGGCGCGGAGGTCAGCGCACATCTCGACGGCCGGTGCCCCCTCTGCGCCCGCGGCGTCCGGGTGGCCGAGCGGCCCTTCGACGTGGAAGGGGTGGCCTGATGAGGATTCGTCTCGACCGCACGCTGTGTGACGGCTTCGGCCTGTGCGCCAAGCACGCGCCCGCGCACTTCTCGCTCGACGACTGGGGCTACGCCTCGCTGGAGGGAACCGGTGTCGTGGCGGCGGCCGACCAGGACGCGGTGCTGCGCGCGCTGCTGGATTGCCCCGTGCACGCCATCATCGCAATGCCTGAACCCGGAACCCAAACTCTCCCACCGGTTTCGACGTCGGTTCCAGCGGCCGACGGGGCGGGTCAGGAGCCGCTTCGATGAATGAGCAGCGGGGCGGCGCACATCGGCCCACCGCGGCGGCGATCCGCCGGGCAGACCCGGAGCCGCTTCGATGAGCGAACACGGCACGCGGGCGGCGCACACCGCAACCACGGCATCGGCGGCTCGCGCGGCGGGCCGGTCACCCTGCGAGACGAAGGCGGCGCGATGAGGATCCGGGTCGATTACCGGGCCTGCGAGAGCAACGGCATCTGCATGGGCATCGTCCCCGAGGTGTTCGAACTGGACGACGAAGACGAACTGCACGTGCGGCGGCCGGAGGTGACCCCGGACGTCGAATCCCCCGTGCGTGACGCGGTGGCGCAATGCCCGCGCGCCGCCATCTCGCTCATCGAGTGATCCGGGCGACCGGCCCCGACCATCGGCCGGTCGATTCGAAATGCGCGGGTGCGCAACGGGTTCACCGGTCGGCGGCCGAGGCGTGAGCCGATGCCGACCGGCGGGCCCGTCACTGCCGGGGCAGGCCGAGGATCCGCTCGGCGATGATGTTGCGCTGGATCTCCGAGGTGCCGCCCGCGATGGTGCCCGCGAAACTGCGCACGAACCGCTCGAACCAGCCCGGCGCGGTCTCTTCCAGGTTGAACACGCTGTGCCGCGCGGTGACATCGGGATGCGGCAGACCGTTCGGCCCCGCGGCCGCCAAGGCGTGTTCGGCCCCGCGTTGCACCGCTTCGGATCCCAGCAATTTGAGCACCGAGAGCGCGGCCCCGTCGTCTTCGCCGCGGGCGGCCTTGGCAAGCGCATCGGATCCGAGCAGGCGCAGCGCGTGCGCGTCGAGCACGAGACCGGCGTAGCGATCGGCGGCCACGGCCGTGTCCGGCCGGAAGTCGGCCAGCAGGCCGTCGAGCCGGTCGGCGAAACTGAGCCACAGCAGCGTGCGCTCGTGCCCGAGCGATCCGTTGGCCACCCGCCAGCCCTTGTTCAGCTCGCCGACCAGGTTCTCGGCGGGCACCTCCACCTCGGTGAAGAACACCTCGTTGAAATCCAGGTCGTCCGGATCGCACACCGAGGCGAACGGACGGCAGCGCACTCCGGGCAGATCGGTCGGAACGAGCAGGGCCGAGATGCCCCGGTGTTTCGGCGCCTCGGGATCGGTCCGCACGAACGCGAGCACGACGTCGGCATCGTGCGCGCCCGAGGTCCAGATCTTGTGCCCGTCCACGACGAACCGGTCCCCGCGCAGGACCGCCCTGGTACGCAACCCGGCCAGATCCGAGCCCGCCTCCGGCTCGCTCATTCCGAGCGAGGCGGTGAGATCGCCGCGCAGGATCGGCACCGCCCAGCGCCGCTGCTGCTCCGCCGTCCCGAAGGTGATCAGCGAGGCGGCGACGATACCGACGCCCTGCGGATTGAAGTTCTCGTAGATGCCGCGCCGGGCCAGTTCCTCGCGGTGCACGTACTGCTGGAGGATTCCCGCGTCGCGGCCGCCGAACTCCGGCGGGTAGCCCGGCACCAGCCAGCCGTGCTCGAACAGCAACCGCTGCCACTGCCGCGCCCAGTCGGGGATATGGGAGGTCGATCGCGGACGTTCGCCCGCCGCGGCCTGCGGCGGCAGATACCGGTCGAGGAATTCGACGAATTCGGCGCGGAACGCTTCCACATCGTCATCGAAGCTCAGCTGCACGGTATTCCCTCGCAATCGTGGCGCGATGCTCGTCGGCGCCGCCGAGGAGCAGTTCCCCGGCCTTGGCCCGTTTCAGCGCGAACTGCACATCGTTCTCCCAGGTGTAGCCCATGGCGCCGAAGAGCTGCAGGCCGTGCCGGAAGACCACCGCCTGGCACTCGCCCGCGGCCGCCTTGGCCATCACGGCGGCCAGATGCCGCCGCGGATCGCCCGCGGAGACGGTCAGCGCGGCCCAATAGGTCAGCGCGCGCGCACGCTGTACGGCGACGTGCATATCGGCGGCTTTGTGCGCGACCGCTTGGAACGCGCCGATCGGCTTCCCGAACTGGCGGCGCACGCCGACATGCTCGACGACCAGGTCCAGCACCCGCTGACACGCTCCCACCATGGTGGCCGCCAGGCCGGTGAGCGCGACCTCCCTGGCGTGCCGCACATCGCGGTCGAGCCGGTCGCCCGCGTCGACGCGTACCTGTTCCAGCGTCACCTGGGCGACGTGCAGCAGCGGGTCGAAGACCGTGATCCGGCGCGCGGCGACTCGATCCGCGGGAAGTACGAACACCCCGGCCGGGGTAGCGACCGCCACCCGTTCGGCCCGGTCGCCGTCGAGCACCTGGGCGGTGCCGTTCAAGATCCATGTCGCACCGTCGCGATGCGCCGAGATGCCGTCGAACACCGCGGTTCCCGCCGTCGCGGGGTCGGGCTCACCGGTCAGGGGCGCGTAGTGGGTCATCGTGGCCAGGTACGGGGTCGGATCGGTGGCACGCCCCAGTTCTTCCAGCAGGATCGTCAGCTCGACCACGTCACCCGGGTCGGTCAGCGAGGTCCACCCCTGGTCGCGATAGACCTTCCACAGGGGCGCGGCATCCGCGCCACGATCGGCGATGTCCCTGATCAGCGCGGCGGGACAGTGCCGCGCGAGCACCTCGCGCGCGGTGTCCTGCCACAAACGCTGATCGGAGTCGAACTCCAGCAACATCCGATCGTCCTCCTCCACGACTGTCCGGGAAACCAGTTCCCTCGCATCGTATTGAGAATATGGTTCTTCATTCAAGATAATAGTAGTTTCACTTCTCAGATATTAAGCCCCGGAGGCGAAGAATGAGGGTTCCGAACGAGTATCATGCGGTGATGCGTGGTTCGCGGCGAGTGCGGGCGAGTCGGCGCGCGGGACGCGGCGACCATGACTGACGTGGAGGGGCGGCGCGAGCCTGCCTGGAAGCAGCGCGCGGTGGAGCGGTCGCTGCGAACAGCGAAGCTGCGGGCGGGGCAGCGAGTGCAACGGTTCCTGGACGCGGCGCAGGCGATCATCACCGAGAAGGGCAGTACGGATTTCACCGTCCAGGAGGTCGTCGACCGGTCGCGCCAATCGTTGCGCAGCTTCTATCTACAGTTCGACGGCAAGCACGAACTGTTGCTCGCGCTCTACGAGGACGCGCTGGGCCGCACCGTGGAGCAGATCCGGGCGGCCACCATCAACAGCGGCGAACCCCTGGACCGATTGCGGACGGCGGTGGAATTGCTGTTCCAGTTGTGCCGGCCGGATCCGGACGCACGGCGGCCGCTGTTCACCGAATTCTCGCCGCAGCTGCTCAGCTCCCATCCCACGGAGGTCAGGATGGCGCACGCGTCGCTGTTCGCACTGTTCGCCGAGCTGATGACGGAAGCGCAGGCGGCGGGCAGGCTCACCGCCGCCGCCAATCCGCGCCGTCTGGCCGCGATGATCATGCATACGGTGATGTTCACCTCGCAGCCGGCGAACGCGGATCCCGACGCGAAACCGCTCACGCCCGAGGAGGTCTGGACCTTCTGCGCCCACGGCATCACGGGCCGACGCACGCCCTGAGCGAGAATACCATTCTCTTACAGAGATAATTTGACTTACACTTCCGGTGGGCCCTGGCGGTTCGCGCCATACTTCGAGGAGGTCAGCCGGTGGCTTACGTCATCACCCAGAACTGCTGCAAAGACGCCAGTTGCGTGGCGGCATGCCCGGTCGATTGCATCCGTCCCACCGAGGGGGCCGACGCACCCGGCACCCAGATGCTGTTCATCGATCCGGAGACCTGCATCGATTGCGGGGCCTGTGTCGATGAGTGCCCGGTCGACGCGATCTACTCCGAGTACGACCTTCCGCCCGAATCGGAACGGTTCAGGGAGATCAACGCGGCGTACTTCCGCCGCCACCCCTTGGAGCCGGGGGTGATCGAGCCGCCGAGCACACGCGCGCCGATCGCTCAGGGCACGCTACGCGTGGCGGTCGTCGGCGCGGGGCCCGCGGCCTGCTACGCCGCGGCCGAACTCCTCGACAGCGGCGTCGAGGTCGACCTCTTCGAGCGGCTGCCAACGCCGTTCGGCCTGATCCGGGCCGGAGTGGCGCCCGACCACCAGCGCACGAAGTCGGTGGTGCGAATCTTCGATGCCGCCTTCGCCGACAATCGCTTCGGCTGCCATCTCAATGTGGAGATCGGACGGACGCTGACCCATGCCGATCTGCTCGCCCACCACCACGCGGTGATCTACGCGGTCGGCGCCTCCGCCAGCCGCGATCTCGGTATCCCCGGCGAGCACCTGCCCGGCCACCACGCGGCCGCCGATTTCGTCGGCTGGTATAACGGCCACCCCGACCATGCCGCGCACCGATTCGACCTGTCGTCGCGCCGGGCGGTGATCGTAGGAAACGGGAACGTCGCACTGGACGTGGCCCGGGTACTGCTGATGACGCCGGAGGACCTCGCCGCCACCGATATCGCCGAATACGCCTTGGAAGCCCTGGCGCACAGCCGCATCGAGGAGGTCGTCGTCCTCGGGCGCCGCGGTCCGCGTGACGCCGCGTTCTCGGTGGGCGAATTCCACGCGCTCGGACACCTCACCGGTGTCGACGTGATCATCGAGGGCGGCGACCTCGCCGCGCACCCGGACGACGACGTGGAGACGGCGATCGAATTGGAGATCGCGCGCGAATTCGCCGCGCGGCCCGCCACTTCCGGCAACAAGCGGATCGTGTTCCGGTTCCTCACTTCGCCGGTCGAGATCGTCGGCGGCGAACGGGTGGAGCACTTGCGTACCGTCCGCAACCACCTCACCGCCGAGGGAGCTTTCGTCGCGGCCTCTCCCGACGGCGACACCGACTCGATCGAGACCGCACTGGTGCTGCGGTCGATCGGCTACACGGGAAGTCCGGTCGACGGCCTGCCGTACGACACGCGCACCGGCACCGTGCCCAACGAGCGGGGCCGTGTCATCGACGACACCGGCGCCGCGCTGCCCGGCGTCTACGTCACCGGATGGATCAAACGCGGGCCGCGCGGTGTGATCGGCACCAACCGCGGTTGCGCCGCGGAAACCGTCGCGGCGCTGCTGGCCGACTTCCACAGCGGAGCCCTGTCCCGGGAGGTGGCCGACCGGGCGGCTTTGCGCGCACGGCTGGCCGAGCGGGGCGCCGACGCGGTCGGCTGGCCAGGGTGGCGTGCCATCGACGCCGCGGAGCGCGAGCGCGGCGTCGCGGCCGCTCGGCCCCGGGTCAAGTTCTTCTCCGTCGAGGAGATGCTGGCGGTGGCACGGCGATGAGTCACCGGGGGCGACGCCTTCGACGCGCCCCCGGTGGATCCGTCAGTCCGCCGCGGGCCCGTCGCCGCGGGCGCGCCACACCGACACGGCGAGCGTCGACGCATCCAGCGCCTTGCTGAGCCGGATCTCCCCGTTGGCCGCCCGGGCCAGGAACGCTTGCACGACCGTGTCCGGATCGTCGCTCAGCTCGTACACCGCCAGGTACCGGTGCGCGGGCACCTCGCCGTTTCCGCCGGGCAGGGCGGCGGGCACGATCTCGAACCGTTGCCCGCTCGACACGCCCGGCACGTCGACCACCTCGGCGAGATGCTGATTGTCGTACCAGTCGTTGAACGCATCGTCCTGGCCCTCCACGGCATTGGAGAACACCAGCATCTTCGATTCCGCCACGTTTCGCGTCCTTCCGCTCCACCTTTACACCGGCCACGCGCCGCAGCCGTGAGGCTATGAGAAGCCGGTCAGGTCAGTCGCTGGCCGGGAGAGGCTTTGCTTCCTTCAGCGCCAACGGTGTGGCGCCTACGCTGAGCGTGCCGATCCCGGCCTTCGTCACGAGGATCTCCGCGCCGGAATCGTCGACATAGCGCTTGCCCATCAGATTGCCGTCGGTGCAGCCCGGGGCGGGCTCGGCGCCCGCAGCGCGTTCCGCGCCGATCGGGATCATCGGAACGCCCCCGGCGCGCAGGTCCGCGAGGCTGTCCGCCGCCTTCACCACGATCACCTCGGTGTCGCACACCTGGCTGCGCAGGCGAGTGCCGTTCTTGACCATTGTCGTCCTTTCCTGACGGTGACTACGTATTGACGGCGGCATCCGCCGCGGGCTGCGGGCCGTACTCGTCGACGAGCGCGCGGCGCAACACCTTCCCGGTCGGTGTCGCGGGCAGCGAATCCCGGAAGACGACCCGGTCGGGCGTGCGGGAGCCGCGCAGCCCGGCCCTGACGTAGTCGCGCAGTTGCTCCGGGTCCGGCGCGGCGCCGTCGGCGGGCACCACCACCGCCACGATGATCTGGCCCCACTGCGCGTCCTCCACGCCGATCACCGCCACCTCGCGCACCGCCGGGTGCTCCACCAGTACATCCTCGATCTCGGCAGGCGCGATGTTCTCGCCGCCGCGGATGATCGTGTCGTCGGAGCGGCCGCCGATGAACAGGTAACCGTCCGCGTCGAGCATCGCCACGTCCTTGGTCGGGAACCACCCTTCGTCGTCCAGCACCGAGCCGATCCCGGTGTACCGGCCGGACACCTGAGGCCCTCGGACGAACAGTTCCCCGGTCGCGCAGGCGGGCAGCACCCGCCCGTGATCGTCCCGGATCTGCACCTCGATGCCGGGCACCGGCTGCCCCACCGAGCCGAGCCGCCGCGCGACCGCCGGGTCGGCGCAGCGGTGCGCGGCCCGGTGGTCCTCCGGTCCGAGCACCGCGATCGTGGAACTGGTCTCGGTCAGGCCGTAGGCGTTGACGAAACCCACTTCGGGCAGCAGGTCGAGCGCTTTGCGAACCAGCGGCAGCGCGACTTTGGATCCGCCGTAGGCGAGGGTCCGCAGGGTGGGCAACCTCGCCCCCGAGCGCTCCAATTCGGTCACGATGCGATCGAGCATGGTCGGCACCACGGTCGCGGTGGTGACCGACGCACCGGCGACCAGCTCGATCCACCGCGCGGCGTCGAAGTTGCGCAGGTACACCATCGTTCGACCCGCGTACAGGTTGGACAGCGCCGCGCCGATACCGGCGATGTGGTAGGGCGGCACGCAGATCAGCGCCGCGTCCGCGGGTTCGGCCGAGTCGAATTCGACCGTCCCGGTGATGTAGCTGACCAGGTTGTTGTGCGAGAGTTCGACCGCCTTGGGCTTGGAGGTGGTCCCGGAGGTGAACAGCACGACGGCCACCTGATCCGGATCGGGCGGCTCGGCGTCGGTGACCGGATCGACGGCGTCCGCCGCCTCGACCAACGCGGACGAGCGCATGATCCTGGCGCCGGAGGCCGCCACGATGTCGTGGTACTCCTCGTCGCAGACCACCAGCGGATCCTCCAGCCGAGCGATCAGTTCGGCCAAGGAGTCGGCGGCGAGCCGATAGTTCAAGGGCGTGAACGGAATTCCCGCGCCCGCCGATCCGAAGATCGACAACGGCAGCAGGTGTCCGCCGGTACCGACGTAGGCCACGCTCCGCGCGCCGGAGTTCGCGATCACCGCGGCCGCCCCCTGGACGCGCGCGCTCAGCTCGGACGTGGTCCAGCGCACCTCGTCGCACACCACCGCGAGCCGGTCCGGGTGGCTCGAGGCAGCCATGTCCAGCAAGAGCGAAACGCTCATTCCGCACCCTCCGCACGACGATATTGTCATTCTCGAATTCGGAGAATAGCATATTCACGATGGATGAAAGGTCGGCCGAGGAACCCTTTCGCGACCGCCACCGGCGAGGACGCCGACGCACGAGGAAGGCCGAAAACTGGTGTTCCGAGTGATCGAGGCGACCTCCGCACCGGACGCGGGAATCGACGCGGCGCCACCGGGAGTCGTCGTGGCGGTCGGCACGAACCTCACCGGGCCCGCGGCCGAGCACTGGCTGGAACAGGCCAGTTTCACCCTGACCGAAGCGGAGAGCGACGATCCGCGGGTCGTCACCGTCGCTTCGGTCGAGGAGACCGTGGCCGAACTGCGCGAACGCTTCGAGCGCCGCCCCATCGCCGCCACGATCTGCGACGACGTCCTGCGCGCCGCGCAGACGACGGACGCGCGGACCGGCCTGCTCACCGAGTCGCTGGCGTACTCGACCCTGCAAGGCGGACCGGAGTTCCGCACCTGGCTGCGCGAACGCGGACCGGCGGCGATCCCGCCGGAGGAGTCCGGCCCGCTGGAAGTCGTCCGCAGCGGCCACACGGTGACGATCCGTTTCGACCGGCCGCAGCGGCACAACGCGTTCGACAACCGCACCCGGGCCGCCCTGCTCGACGCACTCGCGATCGCCCGGCTCGACCCTTCGGTGCGGGTGGTCGAACTCGGCGGCAACGGTCCGTCGTTCTGTAGCGGCGGCGATCTCGCCGAGTTCGGCGCCTTCACCGACGTGGCCGACGCGCATCTGGCGCGCACCCGCCACAGCCCGGCGCTCGCGTTGCACGAGGTGACCGAACGCCTCGGCCGCGACTGCCGCGCCGTCGTCCACGGACGGGTCCTGGGCAGCGGATTGGAAATGGCCGCCGCCTGCGGCACCGTCATCGCCGACCCCGGCACCGAATTCGGCCTGCCCGAACTGAACCTGGGGCTCCTGCCCGGGGCGGGCGGGACGGTCAGCGTCACCCGCCGCATCGGCCGCTGGCGGACCGGCTACCTGGTGCTCAGCGGCCGCACCATCCCGGCATCGACCGCGCTGGTGTGGGGGCTCGTGGACGCCGTCGCGCCGCATCGGCACACTCGACGACCGTGAGCACCCTCTCCCCCGAGGCCGCGTGGGCGGCAGGCGGGCTGGCTCGGCTGACCGGGTTGCGCGACGGTCCACCCGATTTCACGCGCGCCGGGATTCTGTCCCGGGCCGCCGCCGTCGCCGGCGGATTCACCGCGCGCACCGGCGTCCGGATCGACGTTCCCGTCGAACTGAGTGGGCGGGCCGCGCTGTCGGGAGCATCGCGGCGCGGACGTGTTTCGGTGGGTGGCGCGAGCCGCCTGCTCGCCACCCGCGACGGCTGGTGCGCGCTCACTTTGTCACGTACCGCCGACCTCGAAGCCATCCCGGCGTTGCTGGAGACGGCGGCGCCGCCGGAAGACCCGTGGGCCGCGGTGGCGGCGTGGGCCGCGCACCGCCCGTCGGCGGCGGTCACCGAACGGGCGAGACTGCTCGACATTCCCGCCGCGACACTCGGCGAAGCAGACGCGGCGCCCCCACGCGTCCGCCCGCTGGGTGAGCGCAGCCACCCGCGCCCCGTAGCCGAATGCCTGGTGGCCGACCTCACCTCGATGTGGGCGGGTCCACTGTGCGGCAGGTTGCTGGCCGCGGCGGGCGCCACGGTGGTCAAGGTCGAGAGCCCGCGGCGGCCCGACGGCCCACGCCGCGGCTCGCCCGCGTTCTTCGACTGGATCAACGCCGGAAAGCTCTGTTACGCGGCGGATTTCGACGCCGACGGCGCGGCATTGCGGGAGCTGCTCGAGGTCGCGGACGTGGTGCTGGAGGGTTCCCGCCCGGCCGCCCTGATGCGCAGGGGGCTCGGTCCCGATCGCATCGCGCACCGCCCCGGCCGGGTATGGCTGCGCGTCACCGCCTACGGCATCGACGGCCAGGACGCCGACCGCCCCGGATTCGGGGACGACACCGCGGTGGCCGGTGGGCTGGTCGGCGTCGGCGGTGCGGGCCCGGTCTTCTGCGCCGACGCGATCGCCGATCCGCTCACCGGGTTGGAGTCCGCACGCGCGGTCGCCGAGTCGCTCGCGCGCGGCGGAGGCGAAATGATCGAGGTGTCCATGGCCGCCGTCGCCGCGACGTACGCGGCGATGCCACCGTGCCCGGCCGACGCGCCGTACGCCGCCCTCGCACCGACGCCGCCACCCCGCCCCGCTTCGCGCGCCTCCGCGCTCGGCGCGGACACCACGGCGGTCCGGCAGGTCGTCGCCGCGCGACGCTCGCTCGAGGGCCGCGCGACGCTCACATGAGGATTGATCCGCATGCGCGGATCTGTGCACCGACCGAAGTGGCACGGCCTCATCCGAATCGGCCGAAAATGCCATTTCCGCTAGCAAATCGACCTTTATCGGTGGAAACAGCGGCCGAACCCGGCTCGTATCCACATTGTTGTGATAACGTCATTCTCGTCAAAGTCGACGCAATCGGAGTCGTGACGACCAGTCCCGCTCGACGATCCGTTGCGACACCGCGGAGGTGGTGATGAGCCCGAGCACCGGACGCACCGTCGAATCGCCACCCCTGTCGGACGGTGATGAACAGGCCCCGGCCGGCAGCCCGCTCGACGAGGCCGACGCCGAAGAACTCACGCTGGCCGCCGAGGCCGCGGAGGCGGAGGCACAGGCAGCCGAGGCGCGCGCCGAGGCAGCCCGCGCCCGGGTTCGGGCGGCCGAGTCGCGCCGCCGAGCGCGCACCGCCCCGCGGCGGCCCGTCGCCGCGGAAACGAAGATCGCGCAAGCGCCTTCACGGCAGGCGACCGCAGGGGACGAACCCGGTGCCGAGCAGACGACGGGCCACCTCCCGGAAACGCACTCGGCCGATCCGGCGCAGCCGATCACGTCGACGGACGACGACCCCGGTGACGTCACGCATCCGGCCGGGGCCGAATCGCTTCCGCGCAGCGCCCGCCTCCGCGGCACTCTCCTTCGCCGCCTCCACAGTCGTTCCACGATGGTCGCCGCCGCCCTCGTCGTGATCGCCCTGACACTGGCAGGCAGCGGATACTCGATCCGGCACCATCACGACATCACCGAGAACGACCGGCGCGCGGCGGAATTCACCGCCGCCGCCCGGCAAGGCGTCGTCGCTTTGACAACTCTCGACTTCAAACGGGCGAACGCGGACGTGCAGCGGGTCCTGGACAATTCCACCGGATCCTTCCGCGGCGACTTCCAAGCGCGGGCCACGGATTTCACGACTGTGATCCAGCAATCGCAGGTCGCCACCGAGGGCAAGGTGAACGCCACCGCGATCGAGTCGATGACGAAGGATTCCGCGGTCGTCCTCGTCGCCGCGACCTCGCAGGTCACCAATTCCGCCGGGGCACGCCAAGAACCTCGCGCCTGGCGGCTGAGCGTGACCGTGACCCGGGACGGAGATCAGCTCAAGATGTCGAAAGTCGAGTTCGTACCGTGACCACCGACAGCGCATCGGTCGCCGCGCGTGAGACCGGAACCGAGCAGGACGCGCACGCGCCGACGGACACGAAATCTCCCGGAACGAAGCGCATCCGGAAGGCGGGCTCAGCGCGCGGTTTCTCCCGCACGCTGCGGAACGAGTACGTCCCTGCCCTGCTCGCCGTACTCGTAGTCGCCTCGGTCGCCACCGCAGCATGCTTGTTCTTCCTGCAATACCGGCCCGACAGTCGGACCGACGACGACGCCGCGGCGGCGCTGGACGCCGCCTCGCGCGGCACGGTGGCGCTGCTGTCCTACGCACCCGACACCCTCGACCGGGATCTGGATTCCGCGAAGTCCTTTCTCACCGGCGACTTCCTGTCGTATTACAGCCAGTTCACCCAGCAGGTCGTCGCGCCCGCCGCCAAGCAGAAGTCGGTCCGGACCACCGCGACCGTCGTGCGCGCCGCGGTGTCGGAACAGCGGCGGGACGAGGCGGTGGTCCTGGTGTTCATCAACCAGAGCACCACGAGCGCGGAGAAACCCGACCCGGCCCTCGCCGCGAGCAGCGTCCGGGTCACCATGCGCAAGGCCGACAGCGCATGGCGGATCTCGGCGTTCGACCCGGTCTAGCCGGTCGCGGCCGCTTCGGGAAATTTAATTCTCGTCTACGAGAATCGACGTACACTTTAGGTGTGCATGACCTCTGGAGTGAGCTGCTCACCTGCCTCGACCTACGCCAGCGGCCGACTTCACCGGCGTCCGGAGCGGCGGAAACCCGGCCCGCGACCGATGGCCGCCGCCGGGAGACGTTGACCGTGTACGAGGGTCCCAGCCAGCGGCTGGACCACGGTTGGCTGTACGGCGGGCAGCTACTGGCGCAGATCGTGCGCGCGGCCATGTGCGCCTGCCCCGCCAAGGCGGTCAAATCCCTGCACGTGGTGTTCGCCCACGAGGGAAAGGGCGACTCGCCGGTCTTCTACATCGTGCAGCGCCGGCACGAAGGCCGCTCGTTCGCCGCGCTCACCGTCACGGCCCGGCAGAAGCGGGACGTCGTCGCCACCGCGGTCGTCTCGATGCATGCCCATGAGGACGGTCCGGAGCACCAGACCGCCGCGGGCATCCCGCCCGTGCCCGGCCCGCGGCACCGCACCGACGTGCCGATCCTGCCTTGGGAGACCCGATCGACCACCGACCTCGATTCGACCGACGCGCATCCGCCCGACTACGAGCTGTGGATGCGGACCCCGCGGGTACCCGAGGACTTACACGCCGCTCTGACCGCCTACGCGACCGACCTGAGCCCCATCGGAACCGCGTTGCGCCCGTTGGAAGGAATCGGCCAGAGCGGCAACGGCACCGCGTTCACCTCGGCGACGATCACCCATTCGATCTGGTTCCACCGCGCGTTCCGCACCGATGAGTGGTTGCTGTTGCGCCACCACAGTCCACTCGTCGCGCACGGCCGCTGTTTCGGCAAGGGCGACGTCTTCGGCCGAGACGGGACGCTCGTCGCCTCGTTCGCGCAGGAGGGCCTGCTCAGGTTCCGGCCGTAACTCCTTCCTCCCCGACTACGGAACGGACGCCCCCATGGACCCGAATCGCCGGCCGCACGGTCACGACGCCACGCGAGGCCCCTATCGGGTCATCCAGTGGGCAACCGGCGGCGTAGGGGCGCACGCGTTGCGCGCCGTGCTCGAACATCCCGACCTCGTGCTCGCGGGTGTTCGGGTGCACGATCCCGCCAAGGCAGGCGTCGACGCCGGCGTCCTGTGCGGATCCGGCAGCACCACCGGCGTCGCCGCGACCACGGACGTCGACGAGATCCTGGCATTGGGCGCCGACTGCGTGCTGTACATGCCGCGCTTTTTCGACGTGGACGACGTCTGCCGTCTCTTGGTCGCCGGCGTCAACGTGGTCACCACACACGGCGACCTGCGGCACCCCGACACCGTGGACCCCGAGGTATGCGCGCGGATCGAGGCGGCGTGCTGGTTCGGCGGGGCCTCGATCCTGAGCACGGGCATCGCGCCGGGTTTCGTGACCGAAACGCTTCCCGTCGCACTCAGCTCGATCCAGCGCAGGATCGACCGGCTGACGATCGAGGAGAGTGTCGACCTCGCCCGCCCGGGTACGTCGCGATTGCTCGTGGAGACGATGGGTTTCGGTACCGCGCCGGCACCGTTCGACGAACAGCGCCTTGCCCACGCCACCCATACCTTCGGTCCGTCGTTGCGGCTCGTCGCCGACGCCGTCCGCCTGCCCCTCGACGCGTTCGAAGTGGTCGGCGAGGTCGCGCTCGCCGAGCACGACGTACCGCTGGAGTTCACCACACTGGCGGCGGGAACCGTGGCCGCACAGCGCATCACGGTCTCCGGACGGGGCGGCGGCCGTGTCCTGCTGCGCTTGCGGTCCACCTGGTACTGCACCTGCGCACTGCGACCGGGCTGGCCGGTGCGCGAGACCGGATGGCATGTGGCCATCGACGGCGAGACACCGATCGAGATGGATCTGCGCTACCCGGTGGACCCGAGCCGGATGAGCGCCATGTCCCCGCGATACGCGGCCAACCGCGCCGTCAACGCCGTGACCTACCTCTGCGCCGCACCGCCCGGGATCCGCACCACCCTCGATCTGCCCCCGTTGACCGCGAATCTCGGCTGATTGCGGCTCGGGGCCGCGCACGGCCCGAACCGGCGACGCGCGATCCGGCGGCCGGGTTCGCACTTCCATGCTCGGAACACTACTTTCCAAATACGAGAATGCTATTCTCGTATATATGGACGAAGGCAGCGCGCCGACTGCGCACAGCGAAACCGGTTTCGCACGAGGCCATTCCGTGCCTTTCGGGCACACCGAGCAGAGCCTGCCCGCACCTGGTTCACCGCGTTGCCCCGAGAGCACCCGGGCGGGTGCACCGCGCGCCCGCGAAATCCGCGCACGCTTGTGGCGACACGACCGGCCGAGGAAGGCCACGCCGGACGCCGACGCTCCGCTGCGCGTGACGGTGCGGGAGGTGCTCGACTACTTCGCGAAATGCCCCGAGTGCGGATACCCCGCCCAGGCGTCGGCGACCGTGCGGGAACTGCGCGACGGACGGGTCGAGACCGAGGTCAGGCCCAGTTGCGGGCTTCCATGCGGCTGGCAGGGGAACCCTCAGATCTCCACGAGCCCCGCCGGTCCGACTCCGGCGCGGTCCCGATCCGAGTAGCGGGCCGGCGGGCGAATCCGTTCCCGGCCCGCACTTTTCGCGTTCAGCCCGCCGTGACGAGGTCGGTGCCGCCCCACAGTCCGGTCAGTAGCAGTTCTCCGCTGCGGAACACCTCGGCGGCGCCGACGTCGGAGGCGGGCACACCCGCCGCGGTCAGCGCACAGCTCTTGAATGCCTGCGCCGCGACGCTCAGCGGGTGATGCACCGCACCGAGCCTGCGGTCGAGTTCCTCCGGTAACCCCTCGCCCCACAGCGCGACTTCGATCAGCCCGTGGTCCAGGCAGTCCAGCACACCCTGCCGGACCCGGGCATCGGCGGCGAACAGCTCCGGGGCCACCGCCACCGCATGCGGCCAGGTGTCGTGCACGGGCGTGGCCAGCGAGCGCTCGAGATCCAGGACGGTGGCGCCGAGGATTTGCAGCGCCCGCGCGTCGGAGCAGTCGGCGAGCAGCACGGTCACCTCCCAGCCCGCCATCGTCCGGTCGCACAGCCAGCCGCCGGCATGGCGCACCACATCGACGGCGTTCGCCGCGACCACCGCCAGCCGGTATCGCAGCAGATGCTTGCGCGCGTGGGCGCGCCACCCCGTGACCGAATGCGCTCCACCGAAGCCCCGGTCGACGGATTCGAAGTCTCGAGCAGCCATGCTCACCCTCCCTGCACTGGGCCATCGGCCGATCTCCGAGCGGCGGGGTGGTGCCCCGCGGAGGCGGCCGACCACCTTCGGTAACACACTCTCGCCAAATGAAAGGTAGCTTCTCTTCAAGAGAGAATCAATACTCGAGAGCGCTCAGAGCGACAGGCCGAACGGAGGCGGAGGCAGCCCAAGAGACACCCGTGCGTCCTTCACGACGCCCGGCGTCGAACGGCCGCGTCCCTCTCGCATTGACTGGGGTCATGGAGTTTGAAAATGTAGTACTCGAATAAGAGAGTTACATTCTCACAAAGGATAGGAGAAGGCGATGAAGGTGAGCCCACTGCCGGAGGACCAGTGGGACGACACGGTGAACGCCGCGTTGTCCCGCATGCTGCCCGCCGACCGCCGCAACCCCACGGCGGCGGGAAACGCCCTCGCGACCCTGGTCCGTCATCCGGCCCTGACGAAGGCCTTCCTCGGCTTCAATGTCCATCTGTTGTTCGGGTCAACGCTGGAGCCCCGGCTGCGCGAACTGGCCATCCTGCGGGTAGCCCATCAGCGCGGGTGCGAGTACGAGTGGCATCACCACGCCCGAATGGGCGCCGCGGCCGGACTCACCGAAGGTGATATCGCCGCGGCCCGGGGCGAGGCGGCCGCCGACGACGATTTCGACCGCTCGCTGCTGCGGGCCGTGGACGAACTCGGCGAGAAGTCGGCGCTGTCCGACGAAACCTGGGCCGCCTTGGGCGAACGTCTCGACGAGCGGCAACGCATGGATCTCGTCTTCACGGTGGGCGGCTACACGACGCTGGCCATGGCCTTCAACACCTTCGGTGTCCAAGTCGAACACTAGTGCTCACCGTCGTTGCCGACCCGGCACTTCCGCGTGGAAGGATCGGGTGGGCAACGGCTTTCGCAGGTCAGCCGCGCGGCAGGCCGAGCACGCGCTCGGCGATGATCGTCCGCTGGATCTCCGAGGTGCCGCCGGCGATGGTGCCCGCGAAACTCCGGATGTAGCGCTCGAACCAACCGGCGGAGAAGTGGTCCAGATTCAGGAAATTCGGGCGGGAGCTCATCGCGGGGTGAGCCAGCCCGTCCACCCCGACGGCGTTCAGCGCTTGTTCCGACGCCGATTGCACGGCTTCCGAACCCAGCACTTTGAGAATCGAGAGGGCGGGCACGTCCTGCTCCCCGCGTGCCTCCCGCGCCAGGGCCGCCGACCCGAGCAATCGCAGGGCGTGCGCGTCCATGACCAGCTTCGCGTACGCGTCGCGGTCGAACACGGTGCGGGGCCGGAAGTCCCCGAGCAGATCCTCCAGCCGGTCGGCGTATCCCAGCCACAGCAGCGTGCGTTCGTGACCGAGCGACCCGGTGGCCACCGACCAGCCCTGGTTCGGCGCGCCGATCAGGTTCGCCGCGGGCACCCGGACACCCTCGAAGTAGACCTCGTTGAAATCCAGATCGTCCGGCGAGCACACCGAGGGGAACGGGCGTCGCGTCACTCCGGGCGAGTCGGTCGGAATCAGCAGGACACTGATGCCCCGGTGCTTCGACGCCGTGGGATCGGTGCGCACGAAGGTCAGCAGCACGTCGGCCGCATGGGCGCCGGAGGTCCACACCTTCTGGCCGTCGACGACGTACTCGTCCCCGTCTCGCACCGCCCTGGTGCGCAGCGAGGCCAGGTCCGAACCGGCTCCCGGCTCGCTCATGCCCAACGCGGCGGTGATCTCGGCCCGCAGGATCGGCACCGCCCAGCGCCGCTTCTGCTCCTCGGTGCCGAACGACAGCAGCGAAGCCGCGACGATCCCGACACCCTGCGGATTGAAGCTGTGGTAGATCCGCCGCTTGGACAGCTCCTCCAGATGCACGTACTGCTGTAGCACCGTGGCGTTGCGCCCGCCGAACTCCGACGGATTCGCCGGAAGCAGCCAGCCGTTGTCGAACAGCAGGCGTTGCCAGCGCCGCGCCCATTCCGGCACGTGCGCGCTGGAGAGGGAGCGCTCCGTGGCCTCGGCTTCGCTCGGCAGATGGGCGGTGAGGAACGCGACGAATTCGGCGCGGAACGCCTCGACGTCGGGATCAAAGGTGAGCTGCACGGTACTCCTCGGCGATGAGCGCCCGGTGTTCGGCCGCGCCGCCGAGCATCAGCTCGCCGGCCTTGGCCCGCTTGAGCGCGAACTGTAGGTCGTTCTCCCAGGTGAATCCCATGGCGCCGAACAGCTGGAGACCATGGCGGAAGACCAGCGCCTGGCACTCCCCCGCGGACGCCTTGGCCATGGACGCCGCCATCCGCCGCCGCGGGTCGTCCGCGGCAAGGCACAACGCGGCGAAGAACCCCAGCGCGCGGGCGCGCTCGATCGCGATGTGCATATCGGCCGCCTTGTGCTGCACCGCCTGGAACGATCCGATCGGCCTGTCGAACTGGCGACGGCCGCGCACGTGCTCCAAGGCGAGATCGAGAATGCGCTGACAGGCGCCGACGGTGGTCAGCGCGAGCCCGGTGAGCGCGTGCTGCCGGGCGCGTTCGGTATCCGCCCCGCTGCGGTCCGCGTCGGTGACCCGCACGCCGGCGAACCGGACCTCCGCGACGTGCAGCACCGGGTCGAAGACCGACGTGCGGTCGGCGGTCACCGCCTCGGCGGGCACCACGAACACACCGGCGTCGGTGACCACGGCGAAACGCTCCGCCCGGTCGCCGTCGAGCACGGTGCGCGCGGTGCCGTCCAACCGCCATCCCGAGCCGTCGCGCCGGACGGCCACGCCGGAATACACCGCCGTGCACGGTCGTTCGATCCGTCCCCCACCCGGGACGAGCGGGGCGAACTGGGTCATCGACGCCAGGAAAGGAGTGGGGTCGGTGGCGCGTCCGAGTTCTTCGAGCACGATGGCCAATTCGACGCCGAGGGCCGGATCGGTCAGTTCGGTCCAGCCGACGTCGACGTAGGTCTGCCACAACGAGCCGGGTTCGAGGTCCTTGTCCACGATGTCCCGGATCAGGGCGGGCGGACACTGCTTCGCCGTGACCTCACGCGCCGTCTCGCGCAATAGTCGCTGGTCGGCGTCGAACTCGAACAGCATCTCGACCCTCTTCCCTCTCGCAGCATCGCGTGCACCGGTCTGAGAATAGCATTCTCATTTTGGAAAGCGACACTCCGGGACGGAGTCGACGCGCGGTCAGACCGCGCGTGCCTCGGAGACCCGGCCGGTCGCGCGGACGAGTGCCGAGTTGACGTCGCGCACGAAAGTCAGCAGGGTCAGCAGGGTCGCGTCATCGTCCGGCAGGCCTCCGTCGAGCGCGGCGAGTTCACCGAACAGCGGGGCCACCGCCACCTCCGCCCGCACCGCGACGAGCTCCACCCGCACCCGCCGCCGGTCCTCCGAATCCCGGCTCCTTCGCACGTATCCCGCGCGCTCCAGCCGGTCGACGACGGTGGTGATCGCGCCGCCACGGGTGATGCCGAGCCGATCCGCCAACTGCCCCGGGGTGAGCGGCCCCAGCATGCTCAGCAGGTTCAGCGCACTGAGATCGGTGACCGTGATGCCGAGCCGTGCGGCGACGGCCGAATGGAACACCACCGTCTGGGTCGCATGCCTGCGCAACTCCTCACGCAGCGCACCCAGTGCCTCCTCGCGGGTGCTCGGTGCCGACATCACGTCTCCCTCCTCCGGATTCTCTGATATCGAGATTCTCTCATAGCGAGAATAGCGTTACATGCGACGATGCGGTTCGCCGAGCGGCCTTGCGGATTACCTCGAAGAGCGAGGTAATCGATCAGAGCGGGTGAGCACCGAATCCGCTCTGTCGCCGGGTCCAGCCACCCGGCGGCCCGAGCATCCATCGACCAGCCGAATTCGCCGGGGAGGGAGGAGCCCGGCACCGACCACAGCGAGGTTCGTCATGCACAAGAAGTTGCGCGCCGGGGCGACAGCCCTGGTGCTCGCCCCCGCCATCGCAGCCGCTTCGGCCACGGCCACCGCCGAACCCGGGCCCGCACCGCAGCGACAAGAAGTCATGGCCGGGTTCTCGGCACCGCCGTGCTTACCCTTGATCCTTCCGCCGGCCGTGAACGTCAACGCGTTCCTGATCTGCCTCGCGTGAGGTTCGGTGATTCCCGGCCCGGCGCCCAGCGATATCAGCTGGGCGGCGTGTCCGCGCTCGCACGCCGTGCACGGGCGCGGCGCTTGCCTTCGTGCATCGCCTGCACCCTGGCTACCGGAATCGTGTGTCCCTCCTCGACCAGGTCTCGCGGAAGCTCCTGTGGGGCAGGCATTTCCGTTGCCCAGGGATCGTCGTCGCCGATCAGGCCCGGCACCGTCCGCACCGTGAAATCGGCCGGCGTCACCTCATCGAGGTCCGACCAGCGCAGCGGGAAGGACACGGTGACGCCCGGCCGGATACGCGGGCTGTAGGCCGCGGCCACGGTAGCACCGCCCGCACGGGTGGCGTCCAGAAAAACTTTGCCGCCGCGATCTTCCCTGATGAACGCTGTCGTGCCGACCGAAGGATCGATCCGCTCGGCTCGCGCCGCCACGGCCCGCGTCGCCGCGGCCGCATCCTCGACGTCGATCCCCGGGACCACCGGCACGAACACATGCAATCCCCTGGAACCGCTCGTCTTCACCGCTCCGGACAGCCCGTCCGCAGTCAGCGCTTCCCGGATCAGCCGGGCGCCTGCCACGGCGTCGGCGAAGACCTGCCCCGGTGAGGGATCGAGATCGAGCACCAGATGCGTGGGTTGCGGTGCGGATTCCACGAGGAACAAGGTGGGGTGGTATTCGACCGCCCGTTGATTACCGAACCAGATCAGGGTCCGCAGGTCGTCACAGAGCGCGTAGGTGATCTCCCGCCGCGAACTCTCCGCCCAGACCTTCGTCCGCGCCACCCACTCCGGCGTGTACTTCGGAAGGTTTTTCTGGGTGAACGGCTTCTGTCCCGGCCGCACCCGTACCACCGAGAGCGGCCGTCCGCGCAGCACTCCTAGCAACCGTTCCCCGACGAACTCCAGATAGTCCACCAGATCGCGTTTGCTCGCCTCGGCCTCTTCGAACAACGGCTGATCGAGATTGGACAGTTCGACCCCGTGACGCAGCTCGCCTCCCGCCATCGCTCCACCCTCCACCACCCACCGGCCGCCGGTCAATCACCGGAGTCGTCGTGCCCAGCCGCAGGGCACCTCGGTGTATAGCCGCTATCGCAACGCCTGCCGACACCGCGTCGCCGGCCGGGAGATCGCGATCGCCCGGCCGTGCTGCGCCGGCCCCGAGCGCAGACGGTGACGCTGGGGCAGGTGCCGTGCTCGGCTAGGCGTTCTCGATGACGACCAGCACCTAGCGAATCGGTCGGACTCTCCTGCACGAGGATTCACGTTCGATCGGGTCGATCCAGCAGAGCGGCTACGCCTTCACGGGCCTGACCGACGTCGAGGAAGATCGAAGCGCGGCTCTGATCGCGGTGCTCATCCGCCGCACAACAGTCCCATTCCGAGGCCGAGCAGCACCGCCGCGATCAGCGAGTCCAGCACCCGCCAAGCCAGCGGACGGGTGAACAGCGGACCGAGCAGGCGCGCACCGAAGCCCAGAGCGGTGAACCACAGCACGCTGGCCAGCATCGCCCCCGCGCCGAGAAACCATCGATCCGGGCTCGCATAAGTGCTGGCGAAGGAACCCAACAACACCACGGTGTCCAGGTAGACGTGCGGATTGAGCCAGGTCAGGGCCAGGGTGGTCGCCACCGTCGCGCCCAGTGCCGCGCCGGCCCGCCCCGCCTCGGTGCGCAGCACCGCGGCGCCGAACGCCCGCCGGACCGCCAGGACCGCATAGCCGATCAGAAACGCCGCGCCCGCGTAGCGCGCCACCCCGAGCACCGCGGGAGCCGACTCGACGAGCACGCCGAAGCCGGCGACCCCGGCCGCGATCAGCACCATGTCCGACACCGCGCACACCGCCACCACCGCGTGCACATGGCTGCCGCTGATCCCTTGACGCAGCACGAACGCGTTCTGCGCGCCGATCGCCACGATCAGCGACAAACCGAAGCCCAAACCGGAGGCGGCGGCCAGCGCCGCGGATGAAACGCTCACGTCCAGCGACGCTAAGCGTGCGGATCATACCCAGGCAAGCTAAAGATTCTTAAGTATCATTAGCATCTCTTGATATGGATCTGCAACTCGACCAGCTTCGCGCACTCGACGCCGTGATCAGCGAGGGGACGTTCGACGCCGCGGCGCGGCGCTTGAGCGTGACGGCGTCGGCGGTCAGCCAGCGCATCAAGGCACTGGAGGACGCCGCGGGCCGGATCCTCGTGCAACGCACGAAACCGGTGCGCGCCACCGAATCCGGGCTGGCGGTGCTCCGGTTGGCCAGGCAGATCCAGCTGCTGTCGGCAGACACCGCGCGCGAACTCGGCGCCGAGCCCGCCGACGGTCCGATCCGGGTGCCGATCGCGGTCAACGCCGACTCACTGGAAACCTGGGTGCTGCCCGCGCTCGGCCGCGCGCCACGGGGCGTGAGTTTCGAGATCCACCGCGAGGACGAGGAACACACCACGCGCCTGCTGCGCGACGGCACCGTGATGGCGGCGATCACCTCGACCGCGCAACCGGTGCAGGGATGCAAGGTCGAGCGGCTCGGCGCGATCCGCTACCGGCCGATGGCCAGCCCGGAATTCGCCGCCACCTGGTTCGCCGACGGCGCGACCGCGAAAGGCTATGCCGCCGCTCCGGTCGTACTGTTCGACCGCAAAGACGATCTACAGGATCGCCTGTTGCGCAAACGCGGTCGCAAACCACTGGATCCGCCGCGCCATTACGTACCGTCCTCCACAGGATTCGCCGAGGCGGTCCGGCTGGGGCTCGGCTGGGGCATGCTGCCCGACCTGCAGACCCGAGACGACCAGGCCACCGGCCGTTTGGTCCCGATCGACCCCCGCGTCGTCATCGATGTCCCGCTGTACTGGCAACAGTGGCGGCTGGACTCCCCCGCCCTCGCCGCCGTCGCCGCCGCCATCGCGGCCGAAGCGGCGGACGTGCTGCGCTGAACACGAGTTGCACTGCCCGGCATCGTGTTCCGTTTCCCGAACCATTGCGGGCAAGGCCGTGCTGATGCCGGCCTGTTCGGCCGCCCACCACCGCAACGACGCGGAGCTGTCACGGTGAAAGATGAGTCCGGGCTCGCGGCCGCTCGCCCGCTTCTGGACCAACTCGGCATCCGCCCTTGTACGCCGCCGGGGTCGTCGCGGCACCGATTCTGTTCGGCCGGTGGTCGGACGTGCTCGGACGTCGACCACCGCTCATGGCCGGGCTGGCCTTTTCCGCAGCCAGTTCGCTGGTGTTCCTCACCGCGGGGCCGCTGTGGCAGTTGCTGCTCGGACGAGCGCTGTCGGGTTCGCCGCCCAGCACTGGAACCTGTCCCACATCGGCATCGTCTTCGGAGCCATCATCGGCGCTGTAGCCGCGGTGTCACTACTCGGTACCGTTTGCGCCGGAGTACCGGATTCTACGCCCGCGCCCGCCGCGGCGGCGCGGCGTCACATATCCGCCACGTCGGCACCGCAGCGCAGTAATGGCCAGCTATCTGCGGTAACACATGCCGCCGGACGCCGCTCGGTGATATCGGAACCGCTTGACGTGACTATCAGCGATTCTGGTCCCATCTGCCTAGCCGTCGTGGCGGCTGCGGGCATCGCCAGATTCACCCGCAATGAGTGAATCCGCGACCGGTGTGTAGTTGGGAATCTGGTTGAGTCAGTGATTTCGGTTTCAGCGTCAGCGCAGTGTTACCCGGCAGCAGAGCAACTCGGTGGCCTGCGCTCACAGTCGATCGAAGGAGGGACAGGACAATGGCTGTAATCACAGGACTGAGTCCCAGCGATGCCAAGAAGTGGGGTGGCACTGAGATCACCGTGACCGGGTCGGGCCTGGCAGGTGCCAGCGAGCTGTACTTCAGGGATATGAACGGCAAACGGTATGACGTGGTGGACTACGCGGTGCACAGCGATAGCCGGATCACCCTGATTACTCCTGCGACGGGGCAGATCGGAAGATTCGACCTGTATGTCATCGTCGGCGGACGAGCGGCGACGACCCCGCTGGAGAACACCACGGTCTGGGACGGAGATCGCTTGGGCGCCACTGGAACGGCTGGGGGCAGCGTGGTGCAGGTCCAAAACAACGCCAACCGGATTTGGGTGGCGGATCGTTGACGCCCGCTTCTGGCGCAGCCCAACTGTTCGGGCCGGGTCCGCGCCCGCTGCCCGCGAGCAAGTACGGGGACGACACCCAACCTCGGCCGGACGCCGCTTCCCAGCGCCTTGCACCCAAACCACTACTGAGACACGGCCTAGCAGCGTTCATACCGACGCGCGTAGGGCTGCGACCACCCTGGACGTCGCGATAATGGCGGGCAACCGCCGACGCAGACCGCGAACCCCGGGCAGTTGCGTGTTATGGGAGTTGCGCGGCCCCCGCAGGCCCGCTGTCCGTAGAGCGCGTTCTACCGCCGTCAGCGGTGTTGCCCACTGGGCGTGACAGCTCGTTCAAGGTTTCGCTGTGGTCGGCCGCCTGTGCCGGCCGCCGTCGGTCGGCCGCGCCTACAAGTTTGTCGGCTACCAGGATTCGATCAGCGGGGCATCCTGCCGGCGCCGCTGCCATTGTTCGGTGAGGCGGCCCAGGCGGCTCGGGGCGGCGATACCGCGTATGCCCGCGATCTTGTCGTCGCGGATCTCCAGGATCGTGACGCCCAGGACCCGGGCCTCGAGTGTGAAGAGCACGGCCGGGCAGCCGTTGATCACGGCGGCATGGACAGCGGGAGAGCCGCCGGCGAGTTTGTGTTTGGCCGCGGACGGTTTGAAGCCGGCTCGCACCGCACGGGCGATCTGCCCCGGGTTCAGGTAGCGGATCAGCTTCTCGGCCATGCCCGCGGCGCCGTCGGAGACGCCGGTCGCGTCGTCGGTCAGCAGCGCCACCAGCCGTTCGGTCCGGCCCGAGGAGGCGGCGGCAACGAACGCCTCGACGATGCGGCGCGCGGAGGCCTGATCGACCTCGGTGCGTTTGCCTGCGGCGGCGATTCGACGCCGGGCTCGGTGCGCGTGTTGCTGACTCCCGGCCTCGGTGATGCCGAGGATCTCGGCGATCTCGGCGTGGCTGTACGCGAAAGCTTCGCGCAGAACGTAGACAGCTCGCTCGGTCGGCGACAGGCGTTCCATGAGGGTCAGCACCGCCAGGGTCACCGATTCGCGCTGCTCGGCGGTCTCCGCGGGGCCCAGCATCGGGTCGCCGTCGAGCAGCGGTTCGGGCATCCAGGCGCCGACGGCGCGTTCGCGCCGCACCTGCGCCGAACGAAGGCGATCGAGGGCCAGATTGGTGACGATCTTGGTCAGCCAAGCTTCGGGGACCTCGACGTACTCCAGGTCGGCGGCCTGCCACCGCAGGAACGCGTCCTGCACCGTGTCCTCGGCGTCGGCGGCCGAGCCGAGTAGCCGGTAGGCGAGCGAGGCCAGCCGGTTCCGGCTGGCCTCGAAACGCGTCACGGTGGCGGTGTTCATGCGCCCGACCCTATGCGGTGAGCACTTCGGGCGAGCGCTCTCGCGCGGTCGCCGAGCGGTGCCGGCGACTCGGCATTCCGTAGGTCGGTCGGCTGATGGCCCAAGCGCTGGTCGCCACGATCGCCGACTTGACTCGCGCCGCGGGCCTGCCGCACAGGGCCCCGGCCTTCGCGCGCCCGGCACCGTCGACAAGCTGGAAGATCCCGTCCTCACGTCCGAGGCTGATGTGGTTGCCGACATAGCGCAGCGCGGTCGCCTTGATCTTGCGGCCGGTCAGATCCCCGACGATCGCGGCCGCCGCCTGCGTGCCGGTGAATCCCGCCGAAGCACACGACATCGGCAACGGCCGACCGTTCGCACCGATGACGAAGACGCTGTCACCGGCGACGTAGACATCCGGGTGCGAGACCGACCGCATCTGACGGTCTACCGTGATCCGCCCGTCGGCTTCCACCGCGAGACCGCTGGCGGCGGCGATCGGGTGGACGGCGAAGCCCGCGGTCCACACGGTCGCATCCGCGGCGAACACGCTGCCGTCGGCGGCGACGGCCTTCGTCTCCTCGACACGCTCGATCTCGGTGTGCTCGTGGACCGCGATGCCGAACCGCTCGAAGGAACCCAGCAAGTGACGGCGCGCCTTCGGACCCAGCCAACCCCCCAGTTCGCCGCTGGTGACCAGGATGACCCGAAGACCGGGACGGGCCTCGGCGATTTCGGCGGCGGCCTCGATCGCGGTCAGGTTACCGCCGACGACCAGCACCTTCCCGTTCTCGCCCAGCTCATCCAGGCGGGCGCGCAGGCGCAGCGCGGACGGCCGTGCGGCCACGTGGAAGGCGTGCTCGGCGACGCCGGGCACGCCATGGTCGGCGGCGGTGCTGCCGAGCGCGTAGAGGAGGGTGTCGTATCCGATCCGGTCGATGCCCTCGCCATCGGCCACCGTGACGGTCCGCCGCGCGACGTCGACGTCGGCGACCCGCGCGACGCGGAGCCGAATTCCGGTGCCCGCGAACACCTCCGCCAGCGGTCGGTGGGGAAGATCGTGCCCCGCGGCGAGCTGGTGCAGGCGCAGCCGCTCGACGAAATCGGATTCGGCATTGACGACGGCGATCTCGAAATCGTCGGAGTGCAGCGTGCGGGCCAGATATCCGGCGGTGAAGGCTCCGGCGTATCCGGCTCCGAGAACGACGATGCGGTGCTTCATGATTCGCTCCTGTCTGGTTCACGTGTTTCCTGAACGCGACAGCCCCTGAATTCCTGACAACCACCAAAGTGATCTGCGTCACCAGTTGTCAGGAAATTCGTTGCCATGCCATCAGGTCGATGAACCCTCTGTAGCGAAGGAGCGGACATCATGATCCCCACCCTGCGCATCGGCTTCGGCCGCGAGGGCGGAATCCTCCAGCTGCGCTCCACCGCCTTCTTCGAGGGCCACGGCGCCACCCACGCCCTCACCGTCCTTGCCGTCTGGATCGCACTCGGTGCGGCCCTCTGCCTGACCGGCAGCCCATACTCCCAGCGTCGTCGTCTGCACAGGTCGTGATCCGACGTGCCGGCTTCTGGTCGGCCCGGTATCCGTCGATCGGGAGACCGACACCGCCATGAGCGTGACGAGGACGGCCAGCACAACAGCGAATGCCACGCCGATCAATCTGCGCGGAATCGGATCCGTGTTCGGAGTAGGCGGTGGTAGGCCACCGAAGCCGCCGTAGGGTCTGTAGCGCTTCACCGATTCCAATACATATTCGCTCCCACCCGAATATCGGTCGGTGGTGAAGGAGAAGGTTCCGCCGTCTTTACCCCCGGTGTTGCGGTAGGCTTCGACTTTCAGATCGCAAATGAGGAGTTGGCGTGTACTCGCGTCCCAGCGGGGCCAACCGCCGGTTTGCTTGTACTTCTCTTGCACCTGGGGATCGACCATGCGCGCGACGAGGAAGACACTTTTGCCGGTGGGATAAATCGCCAATCGGTCGATTTCGCGCCACGAGAAGCGGTGGACGACGCCGACTTTCCGGACCTCGACTCCGCCCGCATCGATCGCCAGTTTGTCGCCGCGGCTGAGCATGTAGAAGTGTCCGGCGACGACGGAGACACCGAAGAGCACCGACAGCAGATCGCGCAGTTCGCCGTGCACCCGGAATACGAACCAGACGAACAAGGGGATCGCTGTGCCCGCGATCGCCACGTTGAGATAATGACTGGCGTTCTCTCCGGTATCGGGAAAGACGGTACCGCTCTCGACCCTGCGATCCGGGACCGATTGGGCGACCAGACCGTCGACGATGCGGATGAGCCTGTCGGTGTCGTCGTCGTAGACCTCCGACCTGATCCTTGCCGTGTTGTGCTCGAGCAGATTCCGGATACTCGGCGGCAATTCGCCCGGGTGGGGCAATCGGGCGTCATCCACCAGAAGAGGGAGTATCACCTTCCCCAGACGCAGTGCGGTCTCGATTTCCATGCGTACCGGGTCATCGGGGGCGTGCAACCGGCTCCTGTTGTGGGCGCTGAGCCACTCCGATCCGATGACCACGATGACCACGGCCGACCCGGCGATGGCTTGCACGATCGCCTCACGGAAGGGCACCCCGACATCGATCGAGTCCCTGTCGAAGAAGGTCAGATCGTCCGGAAGCTCCTTTTCGAAGGTGGCTCGAAGCCGGCCGACGAAGTGGTGTGTGCCATCTCTGCGATAGCTGAGAAATATCCGATAGCGATTCACGTACCCCCGGCCTTCCCCCGCAGGAGAGCTGCTACCGAGCCCTCGACACATGGCGAGATCTTGAACGGCCATCATTATGGCGTAGCCGAACAGAGAATGTCGGCCGGTGGCGATTTTTCCGCCATTTTTCGGATGCCCGAAACTACATCTGCGTCCCGACCGCGGCGGCGGTGAAGTTACGCCGATCGTCGCTTCTTCACCCGGGTGTGACCGTCCGGCGAGAGGATGGGCCGGTGTGGCGGATATGCGTGGCAGGGGTTCTGGCGGCCGGTGTCCTGACGGTCGGCGTGGCCCCGGGAGCGGCCGATGGTCCGGCCGCGTTCGACCTGCAAGCCCATCGGGGCGGTTTGGGGCTGGTGGCAGAGAATACGTTGCCCGCGTTCGCGAACGCGCTGGAGCTCGGGGTGAGCACGCTGGAGTTGGACGTGCAGATCACCGCGGACGGGTACGCGGTGGTCACGCACGATCGCGATCCGAATCCGGCGAAGTGCGTGGACACCACACCCGCCGTTCCCGGCGACCCGAAATTCCCCTATGTCCCGGGAACCACCTACATCCGGGATCTGACCCTGGCTCAGGTCCGGACGATCGACTGCGGCTCGGTGCCGTCGGCCGAGCAACCCGAGCAGCGGAGGGCGCCGGGAGCGCGAATACCGTTGCTCGCGGAGGTTTTCGACCTGGTGCGCGCGTATCGCGCCGATCAGGTGAAGCTGAACATCGAGACCAAGGTCGAGGCAGCCGCCCCCGAGCAGACCGCGCCGCGTGACCAGTTCGTGGACGTCGTGGTGGCGGAAATCCGCCGGGCGGGAATCGAGCGGCAGGTCACCATCCAGAGTTTCGACTTCGGCACCCTCATACGGCTGCGGGAAATGGCGCCCGACCTGCCGATCATCGTCTTGACCGATGGTCAGCCGAAGTTGCGTCCGGGCGAACCCGGCGGCTCCCCGTGGCTGGGCGGCATGGATATCGACGACTTCCCTGGATCGTTGCAGGAGAAGTACGTCGCGGCGGCGGCCGCCATCGGCGCCGCCGCGGTCTCACCAGTGCACGGCACTCCGCAGAACGCCGGCGTCACCGCCCCCGACTACCGGCCTTTCACCACGATGGATCTCGTTCGCGCCGCTCACCGCCGCGGCATGCGGGTGGTGCCTTGGACGGTGGACGATCGGCCCACCATGACCGCCCTGCTCGACCTCGGCGTGGACGGCTTGATCACCGATCGGCCGGACGTTCTGCGTGCGCTGCTGTCCGACCGCGGGTATCGCCTGCCACCGGCCTGGCACCGCCCCTGACAGGTACGTGGACCGGACCACGGGCGCGGCGTCGATGCCGTCGCATTCGCACGCCGCGCCCGCTCACCGGCCGGACCGACAGTCGGCTGTGGTCAAGAAAGCGCCTTCAGCAACTCGTCGGCCACACCGCCGGAGGATGCCGGATTCTGGCCGGTGATCAGAGTGCGGTCCACGACGACCTTCGGAGCCCACGGTTCGCCCTCGCGGAAGTCGGCTCCGATCGCGACCAGCCGATCCTGCAACAACCACTCGGCCCTGTCCGCGAAGCCCGCCTGGGTCTCTTCGGCGTTGGTGAAGCCGGTCAGGGCGTAGCCCGCGAAGATGTTCGCTCCGTCTTCTCCCTCGGCGGCGAGTAGAGCCGCAGGCGCATGACACACCACCGCCAGCGGCTTGCCGGACGCCAGGATGTCGGCGAGCAACCGACCGGAGTCGGCGTCGACGGCGAGGTCTTCCATCGGGCCGTGCCCACCGGGGTAGAACACCGCCGCGTAGTCGGCGAGGTCCACCCCCGCCAAGTCCACGGGGTTGTTCAGTTCGGTGCTCGTGCCGATCACATGCGCTCGATGGTCGGCGTTCTCCTGACCGCCGTTGGCCTCGGGCGCGAGGCTGCTCTTGTCCACGGTCGGTACGACGCCACCCGGGGTGGCCACCACGATCTCGTAACCCGCCGCTTTCAGTTTCTCGAAGGGCACCACGAATTCCTCGGCCCAGAAGCCGGTCGGGTGCTGGGTCCCGTCGGCCAGCGTCCAGTGATCGGCCCCGGTCATCACGAAAAGGATTTTCGGCATGGTCTGTAGTCTCCTCGTCCTGAACCCGGCCGGCCGGGTTCGGTCATCGAGTCCTGTCTCGCTGGTCCGAGCGCTGCCGGACGCCGACCCCGCACGCCGGGATCGTCAGCGACGACACTGTCGACGCTAGCCTTCCCGATCTTCGGGATACCAAAAGACCGGGTTCGCGGCCATTCCTGTTTCACTTTTCGCGCCTACCCGGCGATGCGGCGGCCCCGGTCCGGGAGGTGCGCGCCACACAACGCCACACCTCCCGCCTGACCTGGGGTTGTCTTCGGGCCATACTGGACCGGTGACTGAGATGGGACAACGCGAGCGGGAGACTGCACGCAGGATGCTCGGCGGTTGCCCCGATATCGGCAACTTCAGATTCTGGTTCGCAGACCAGCGGTGGGAATGGTCCGAGGAAGCCGCCGGGATCTTCGGGTACGCACCGGGCGAGGTCGAGCCGTCCACCGAACTCTTGCAGAGCCACCAGCACCCCGACGACCGCCAGCGGGTCGCCGAGGCTCTCGCCGACGCCATCGAGACCGCGACTCCGTTCTGCACCCGCCACCGGATCATCGACACCGAGGGCGAGACGCACGACGTGATCGTCATCGGCGACCAACTGTTCGACGAGCAAGGCACCGTGGTCGGCTCCGCCGGTTACTTCATCGACGTCACCGAGACGCTCGAGGGCAACCTCCAGGAAGCCCTCGACGACCTGCTGCCCGACGTGATCGACGCCCGCGCGGTGATCGAACAGGCCAAGGGCGTCTTGATGTTCGTCTACGGCGTCAACGCCGATCAGGCGTTCCGGGTGCTGCGCTGGCGCTCGCAGGAGACCAATGTCAAGATTCGCACGCTGGCCGAGCAGCTCGTCGCCGACGTCGTCGCGATGGGCGGTGCGCTGGTCCAGCAACGCACCCGCTTCGATCATCTGCTGCTGACCATCCACCAGCGGGTGGCGCCCCCGGAACCCGTCGCGGACTAGCCGACCATCGCTACGGCCCCGCCGAGCGGATTCGCGCATCCTCGGGACCAGCGCCGATTGGGGGGCGAATCCAGCGCGGCCGGCGTCCGAGCCCGTGCCGCCCCTCATCCCGCGATCAGCCGAATCGGGAAAAACAGGTATGCCCCCGGGTCATTCCACCGTCGCTCGGCGTGGCTCCCCGGGGGAGTCTGGAACGGAAGTTGCCAGCATCGTTCCGGAGAAGCTCGTATGCACACCAACCACGTGAAGCACAGTCCGAATGCCGTCGGGAGCGGCAGCGCACTGGGCACGGATGACAGGCTGATGATCTACCGCTGCGTGCGGTGCGCCAAGCTGCTCGCGCCGATAGCGTCCGGATGTTCGTCCTGCGGATCCGGCGAACTGGAGCGTGTGCCCTCGTCGGGTACCGGATCGGTCGTGTCGTGGCGGGTGGTGGATCGCGCCCCGACCGACAGGCAGGGCGGGTTGGTGCCGCTGACGATCGCCATCGTGGAACTCGACGAAGGTCCGTGGGTCTATACATCGCTCGAAGGGGAGATCCCCTCGTCTTCGGGCCGGACGGTACGCGTGCGATTCCAGCCCCATCCCCCGGAAGGCAGGTTCCCGGTCTTCGAGGTCAGTACCGATTCGCGAGGCCCATCGTGCGCGGCTCCGCCGCACCTTTCCGCGCAGGAGTAGTACCGGTGCACCGCTCATAGGCGTCCAGGCCCACCGCATCCGTCCGGTGGCGGCCGGATTCACGGTGCCGTCGTCCCGCCGACAACGCGCTACCGGCCCTCGCTTCCAGCCTCTATCGTGTACTACTCTTACCGATCGGAATAATTGAGGAGAACCGGCATGGGACGTTTTGTCCCTCGCGCGTTGACCGCGGCGGTGTGTGTGGGATGGGGCGGCATCTGTATGGCCGGCCTCGCGCCGGCCGCCGCGGCCGCGCCCTCGATCTACGAACCGAGCATCACCCCGTGCAGTCACCTGTTCACCACCCCGCTCGAACCCGGCCGCCCCGGTACGAGCACCTATTGGAGCCCGTTCGGCACCGCCGATATCGTCTGCTACGACGTCGGTTCGCTGCCGGTGAGCTACTACCAGCGCGACCCGGCGGGACAGTGGCACGCGATGAACCAACTGATCCCCGGCAACTACTTCATCAACATCTTCGGCTACGGCCACCTGCCCGCATAACGGTGCACGCGACCGGCACCACACCCCCTGTGCCGGGCCCGGGTCGCTGATCGGCACCGCGAGTCCGGCAGCTCGGTGCACAAATCGGTACGACCCGATCGCTTTCGCGTCCTGCACGCCGGCTGAGAGCCCCGAATGTCCAGATCCCCGTACTCCGGATCATCGGAACGGACCGTCGAGCGGCATCGACCGGACGGCCTCGTTCGAGTTCCGTCGAGGCACAGAGTCTTTCGCCGTGTGGCTGATGGTGGGCGTTCGGTCGAGGCGCCGGGCCCGGTAGCGTCGGTGACGTGCAGGATCAGTGCGAGATGCGGCTGTCGCGGCGTTGGCGTGTACTGCTGGTCGTCTGCTCCGTCACCACGTTGTTGCCGGTAGTGCTGTTCGTTGCGCCCACGGCCGCCGAGCGCGTCCTCGTGATCGGGCTGGTGGTGTGCCAGGCAGGCGCCGTCTGGTGGATGGACCGCCGACCGGTTTTCGTCACGATTGTCTCCCTGTTCACGGGAGCGTCGTTGGAACTGCTGCACGTTCGAATGGGGCCGGGCATCGCCCTCATCGTGCTGACGACCTTTTCCTGGCTGCGCCCGGCCCGCACGTCGTTGTGGGGCCTTGCCGCGGCGGTGTTGCTCTTCGCGCTCGCGGCGGGGACCACCGGGCAGTGGTCGCACGCCGTGCTGTGGTCCGGCGCCGCGCTGCTGGCCTGGAGCTGGGGCGCGCTGGGACGCGCCAGATCCGCCCAGCGCGACGCCGAAGCCCGGCGTCTGGTCCAGCAGGAGCGTGCCCGCATCACGCGCGAACTGCACGACGTGCTCGCTCATACGGTGTCGCTGATGGTGCTCCAAGCCGCGGCGGCCAACGACGTTTTCGACACCCACCCGGACAAAGCGCGAGAGGCCGTCGCCGCCCTGGAGTCCGTCGGCCGACAAGCCCTCGGCGAAGTACGCCGTTTGCTCGAGGTGATCGACCGGGAACCGGCCGTTTCCGCGCCTGGACTGGAGGATCTGGACAGACTGGTGGAGTCGATGTCGCGGGCGGGAATCGAGGTGGTGGTGAACCGGCACGGGACGGACGGCACCGCTGTCGCGCCGATGGTCACCGAAACCGCCTACCGGATCGTGCAGGAGTCCCTGACCAACGTCCTGCGCCACGCGAGAGCCGATCGAGCCGAGGTCGACGTCCGGATCGTCGCCGGGCAACTCATGGTGGCGATCACCGACAACGGCGGCGGTAGCCGGCTCGAGCACGGCAGCGGTCGGGGACTCGACGGCATGCGCCGACGCGCCGCAGAGCTGGGCGGACGATTCGAGGCAGGCCCTCGCACTGCTGGCGGCTTCCGCGTCGCGGCATGGCTTCCGGTCCGGTCGTAACCGAGAGGAGCAGGTTTCGGATCGGACCGCACGCCCCCCGAGGTGAGATCCGGCGCAGCATCGATCAGGCCGACGCCATCACCCGCTGACCGGTAGTCCTTTCGACAGTGGTCTCCGACTTTCGGCAGAGGCGAATACACCCCTGCAAGGGGATGTTCCCGCCGCGGCGACAGGAAACACTGGAATTCACGTCATACGGGATCCCGCGGCGTGAACGCTCAGCGAAACAAGGAGTCGACGATGCAACAGCAGGAATGGCGGGGGACGGTTGTCGAGAAGTCGCGCGGGTTGTTCGATGGGGCGAACCTGTACCGGCGCTTGACCGTCCGGCTATCGGACGGCAGTACCGTGAAGGTCCGGGTCGACCGGAAACTGTGGAAAACAGTGCAAGCCGGTGATTCGGTGACCAAGCACGCGGGAGCCGATCCGGTGAAGGACTGACGCGCCCGCAGGCCGGATCAGCACACTCGGAGGATTGGATGCTCGCCATGAACCGGCCGCCGCGACAGGCGGGCACCCGGCAGACCGGACGGCGGCGGGGATGACCGTCACCGTACTGGTCGCCGATGATCAGGCTCTGGTCCGCACCGGGCTCCGGATGATTCTGCAAGCACGCGAGGACATCCGGGTCGTCGGCGAGGCCCGGGACGGGGAGGAAGCGGTACACCTGGCCGCGCAGACACTGCCCGACGTCGTGCTGATGGATCTGCGGATGCCGCGCGTCGACGGAGTGCAGGCGACGCAACGCCTTTCCGCGTCCCGGCACAGGCCCGCGGTCATCGTGCTGACCACCTTCGACGAAGACGAGCTGATGTACGCCGCGCTGCGCGCCGGTGCGGGCGGGTTTCTACTGAAGGACGCCCGGCCCGCCGAACTGGTCGAGGCGATACGGGTGGTGGCCTGCGGCGAGGCACTGCTCGCGCCGCGGGTGACGCGCAGGCTGCTGGATCGGTTCGTCGCCGATATTCGCCCACAAGCAGCGGCGATACCGGATCTCGCCGATCTCACCCAGCGCGAGGTCGAGGTCCTCACCCTCATCGCGCAAGCGGCCTCCAACGCCGAGATAGCGGCGAAACTGGTTGTCACCGAAGGCACGGTGAAGACCCACGTCTCGGCGATCCTGCGCAAACTCGGCCTGCGGGATCGAGTGCAGGCGGTGGTGCTCGCCTATGACATCGGCCTGGTCCGGCCCCGGCGTTCCTCGAGTCCGTAACGCCGGGGCAGTGGGCGCTTCCCCGGCGCCGTCTTTCCGGCCCCGCACACCGATATCCGCGCGGCACACCTCGACGGACCGCTCGTGCGGCGTGTCCCCCTACAGCCCGCGATCTCAACCGAACGTTGTGACCGAACCTACCGTCCGACCGGCATGGCCGCCGTCGCCCTTCGCGGTATCGAAACGTGGTTGGCGAACCGTCTGGCCAGGGCGTGACTTGCCGCCGACCTACACCGGATCCCGCCGTTGACAAGTCGTTACGGGGACGCCTTTCGTCGCAGCGCCGACACATAGGGCGGCGCATGGCGCGAGACGACGTCGCTGCGGACCGCGTTGCTCAGCCTATGCTCGCCGATTCTTCCGCGCGAAGCGCGGCGATCGTCGCGCGCAGGGACTCCGCGGTGGGTGTCGGTTCGATGCCGAAGGCCGCGGTCGCGGCGGAGGAATCGATCACGAACGGGCGATCGAACTGGTAGCGCATCTCGCGCATCTCGCGGGCGTTGGGATCGAACAGCCCTGCGGCCCACAGCAGCGCGGTGGGCAACCGGCTCACGCGCGCGGGCGGCGCGTCCGCCACCGTCGCGGCCAGTCCGGCCAGTTCACGGATGGACATGGGCGGCGCGGTCGGCGTGTGCCATGCTCGGCCCCACGCATTTTCGTCGGCGGCGACCGCGACCAGCGTGCGAGCGGTGTCACCGACGTCGGTCCAGCTGTGCGCGGCGTCCGGATCGGCGGGGAACTGCGCCCGGCGCCCCGAGAGCACGGCGGGCAGCGCCACCATGGTGAACGCCGATTTCGCTCCCGCGCCGAGGTAGTCCGATCCGCGCACCTCGGCGGCGCGGACGCGGCCCGCCTCGTGCGCGGCCAGCGCCTCTGCCCATATTTCCGCCCGAACCCGCCCCTTCACGCTGTTGGGGCGCAGTGCGTGCCGCTCGCTGATCGGGCCGTCGACCGGTCCGTAGCCGTACAGGTTTCCGACGCTGAGAAGTGCGGCGCCGGTCGCTTCCGCCGCCCGCAACGCGGCGGCGGCCAGCGGCGGAAAGTCGTCCGCCCAGCGATGATACGGCGGCTGAGCGCACTGGAAGACGACCTCCGCACCCTCGCAGTGCGGGTTCAATGCCCCGGAATCGGTGGCGTCGGCGGCGACGCGCTCGATCAGCGGGTGGTCCGGACCGCTACCGCGCCGGGTGATCACGCGCACCCGGCTGCCGCGTGCGGCGAGCAACTGGGCCGTGGCCGTTCCAACCGGACCGGCTCCGATGACGACGTGCAGGGACATGACGTTCCAACCTGTCTGACGTTCTTGATAGAGAACACTGCTCTCTCATTGACAACTCGAGCCTAAGGCAGAACACCCGTCCGAGTCAAGAACACTGTTCACACTTCGAGCAGACGTTCTCCTATCCGTTCTTTGTTCCCTACACTGGGAGGAATGTCCGCCCAGTCACTGCGCGCCCGCGTCCGCTCCGAGATGATCGAGGAGATCAAGGCGGCCGCGCGCAAACGGTTGGCGGTGGACGGCGCGAACTTGTCCCTGCGCGGGGTCGCCCGGGACATGGGCATCGTCGCCTCGGCGCTCTACCGGTACTTCCCCAGCCGCGACGACCTGCTGACCGTATTGATCATGGAGGCCTACCAAGCGCTCGCCGCCGAAGCCGAAGCCGCGGACACGAGGCTGCCTGCCGCCGATCTGCGCGGCCGGTGGATGGCGGTGTGCTCGTCCGTGCGGGACTGGGCACAGGCTCATCCGGCCGAATACGGCCTGCTCTACGGCAGTCCGGTGCCCGGATACGACGCCCCGGACGACACCGTGGCCCCCGCCGCGGCCGTGGTCTTCCGGCTTGTCGCCATCGCGCAGGCGGGTGCGGAAGAACTGACGCCGCCGCCGCTTTCGTCCGCGCTGCCCGCACCCGTGCACGCCGGCCTGCGCCGGCTGATCGAGCAGCAGTCCTCCGACTTGCCCGAGGACGTGCTCGACCGGGTCTTCGTGGCGTGGACCCAGCTGTTCGGCCTGCTCAACTTCGAAGTCTTCGGCCGGTTGAACGGCATCATCGATGCCCGCGCCGACTACTTCGCCCACCACATGAACGTGATGGCCGATCTGGTCGGCCTGCCGTAACCCCGGATTCCGGCTGGCGCGACGTACTGCGCACCGTCGCAAGCGTCCCGGCCCCAACGGAACGGGCTCCACCCTCCTCGACCGGCTCACCTGCGGCGATCACCTGGCGGCGTGTCCGCACCGGAGTGCGGCTACCGCGAGCCGGGCAGCGCTACGGTGACAGCACCGAGATTCTCCGCGTTCCATTCGCCCGACGAAAATCACTCATTCGTGGAGGAACATTGCCGAGCTCGTTCACTCGCAGGGGTTTTCTCTCCAGTGCGGCCACCTCGGCGACGGCCGCGGCCGCCGTCTCGACCGGAGCCGCTCCGGGCAGAGCGCGTGCCGACACCGATCCGGACAAGCCCAACATCCTGGTGATCATCGTGGATGAGATGCGGACGCCCGTGTGGTTTCCCGATCAGCAGACGTTGGACACCGTCCTGCCGAACATCGCCCGGATCCGCCGGGGCAGTGTGTCGTTCGAGAATCACTACACGGCGGCCAACGACTGCACGCCCGCTCGCGGCTGCCTGCTGACCGGCCTCTACGCGCAGCAGACCGGGGTCATGGTCGTGTCGGAGTCGACCTTGTCGCCCCTGTTCCCCACGTGGGGATCCATGCTGCGCGACCACGGCTACGACACCACGTACTGGGGCAAGTGGCATCTCGGCAGCTACCCGGATCGCACGCCGGGCGCGCTGGAAGCCTACGGTTTCCACGGCGGCACCTATCCCTCCCCGAACGGCGCGCCGGGGCAAGGGCTGCAAGCGGACCCGAAGATCGTCGACCAGTTCGCCGACTGGTTCCACAACGACTCCGGCGCCGCGCCATGGTGTACGACGGTGTCGCTGGTCAACCCGCACGACATCCAGTGGTGGCCGCGCTGGACCCGGCGCGACCAATTCAACGCCGACATCCCGCGGTGGATGAACGATCTGCCGCCCAATTTCGAATCCCTCGAACAGCTCTCGCGCAAGCCGCGCCTGCAGATGGCGCTGGTCGAGGTCTCGGCGGTGGCGTTCGGGGTGGCGCCCTACGGGACACCGGAAGCCATGCAGGCCTGGATCGAGATGCGCAACCTGTATCTGTGGGCGCAGCAGCAGGTCGACATCCAGATCGGGCGCGTGCTCGACACCTTGCAGTCCCGTCCCGATGTCGCCGCCAACACGGTCGTCGTGTTCACCTCCGACCACGGCGATTACGCCGGTTCGCACGGCCTGCACGGCAAAGGCGGCGCCGCCTACGACGAGGCGCTGCGGGTGCCGCTCTACGTCCACGACCCGCGCGGATACCTGAGCCCGGTGGACGGCACGACCACCAGAGACCAGCTCACCTCCAGCGTCGACTTCACTCCCCTGCTGCTCACCATCGGCACGGGCGGCAACGAATGGCGCGGCGACGGACGCTACGAACATCTCAGCGGGCGCTTCGACATCGCCGCGCTGTGCCGCGACGCGGGCGCGGCGGGCCGCCCGTGGGTCGCGCACACGACCGACGAGGCGTCGATCGAGGAAGCCGCGATCCTGTTCAACCAGGACGCCCCCGGCCATGTCGCGATGGTGCGCACCGCCGAGGCGAAGTTCGCGTCCTATTCCCAGTGGGTGCACGGCCGGATCCAGATCGATCCGACGCGAGAGCAGGAGTTCGAGCTCTACGACTACAGCACCGACGGCGGCCGGCTCGAACTCGACAACCAGGCGGCGACCGGGAACCCGCTGCGCGGCGACATGGAGCCGCTGCTCGACAACGTCATCCGCACCGAGATCCAGCAACCGCTGCCGCCGTATCTGCGGGCCGCCCAGGACGAAGGCATCGGCGACTACATCTCGGCGCAGACGAACATCTTGGTGCAAGCCGAACGGATCGGCAACGCCCTGCTGGATGCCGTGCCGAGGCCGTCCTGACTCCTAGAGCAGGCCCCGTAATTGCAGGTCCGTCGCGTATTTCTCGATGAGTTCCCGCGATATCTGCGGAATATCGTGCTCGGCGCCGATTTTCGCGGCTCGGACGGCGGAGCGGAACCTCTCCGCGGGAAGTGCCGAGCCGCGAACGGCCGGGGCCGGTCGCCGATACGCGTGCAGCAAGGGCAGGACGGAGGCCTGGCGCTGCCATTCCGGCAGCGCCCGCAGGGCGGTCTCGAACCGGGTGAACCACTCCTGGTAGTCGGCGATCCGCTCGATCCGGTGGCCCGCGGCGATCAGCCAATCGACGAACTCGTCGAGCGAGCGGCCGTCGTCGTGCGGGTTGAGCACATCGAAACTCTGGAAGCCGGTGCCGGCCGTCGCGCCGAGGGCGGTGATCGCGTCCGCGGTGAAATCGGCGGGCAGGCCGTCGTAGTGGGCGCGCGAGCGGTTGCCGTCGGCGTCGGTGCGGTAGAAGGAGAAGGGCGCGATCCCCGTGACGATCAGGCTCAGCAGCAGCCGGGTGAAGATATCCGGCACGTTGAGCTGGCCCGCGTAGCGCCGGTCGGCGAGGATCATGTCCGACCGGAACACCGCCACCGGCAGTCCGCACAGATCGTTGGCCTCACGCAGCAGCACCTCACCCGCCCACTTGCTGTTGCCGTAGCCGTTGGCGTAGCTGTCGTCCACCGCGCGGACCGGGCTGATCTCGCGGATGTCCCCGTCCTCGGCGAAGACGGCCGGATCGATCTGCGCGGCCACGGCGACCGTGGACAGATAGGTGAACGGCTTGAGCCGCGTGGTGAGGGCGAGGCGGATCAACTCGGCGGTGCCGACCACGTTCGGGCCGAACAGTTGCCGGTACGGCAGCACGTGATTGACCAGCGCGGCGGGATGCACGATCAGGTCGACGCGGTCGGCCAGCCGATCCCACGTCCGATCGTCCAGGCCGAGGTTCGGCTCCCCGATATCGCCGGGGATCACCTCGAGATGCGCGGCGGCCAGCTCGCGGAATTCCCGGACCAGCGTGGGATCTCCGGAATCGAAAGCGCTGTCGAGGCGTCGGCGCGCCGCGGCGGCGTCGGAGCCACGGACCAGGCAGACGAGTGTGCCTGCGGTGTCGTGCATCCGCCGCAGCCACTCCAGGCACAGGAAACGCCCGAGATAGCCGTTCGCGCCGGTGAGCAGCACCGTCCGCGCGGTCTCCGTGGGGCGCGGCAGCGACGGCGCCGCGGCGAGCGTGCGGGCGTCGAGGAACTTGTCGAGCGTCAGATCGGCGGCACGCACCTGCGGCCCGCCGCCGTGCACCGTGGTGTACGTGGCGCCTCGTCCACCCGAGACACGCACGGCCGCGATGTAATTCGCCACCTCGCGCAGATTGTTGGCCGGGCTGATCACCACCGACACCGGCACCTCGACATCGAAGATCTCGTGCAGCAGGTTCGACAGCGACAGCGCCGACAGCGAATCGCCGCCGAGATCGGTGAAGTGCGCGTCGGGACGCAGATCGGTGTCCGCGCAGCCCAGCACGGCCTTCGCCGCGCGGCCCACCGTCTGGAGCACGGGCAGATCGACCGCGCTGCGGCGCAGATCGAGCAGTTCGTTCGCCTGCCCGGCGTCCAGGTCGGCGTACAGCTGCCGCAAGCGCGGCTCGTACCGCTCTCTCAGCTTGGGGCGAAGCAACTTTCCGATGCCCGACAGCAAGCCGTTGGCGGTGGTGAACGGCTCGGGCTCGATCAGGAAATCGCGTGGGATCTCATAGGACTGCAGTTCGGCGTCCTTGGCGAGCTGTCGCAGCGATTCGCTCAGCGCCGTCTTCATCTTCTCGACGTCGCCCCAGCCGAGCACGTCCTCGGTGGGCACGATCACGGCCAGGAGATACGCGCGTTCGCTGCTGCCGTACACGAATATCTGCTGGATCAGCGGACTGGTCGCGTAGACCGCCTCCAGGTGCGAGACCGCGACGAATTCGCCCTGGGACAGCTTCAGCACGTTGTTGCGCCGATCGACGTAGACCAGGCGATCCGGGGCGAGTTCGGCGACGATGTCGCCGGTCTTGTAGAAGCCCTCGTCGTCGAAGATCTCGGCGGTGAGCTCCGGCCGCTTGTAGTAGCCGGAGATCAGGGTGGCGCTCTTCAGCAGCAGCTCACCGCGCGGATGCGGTTTGTCGGTCCGGAAGTAGCCCAGCTCGGGGACGTCGGCGAGCTTGTAATCGAGCACCGGCGGCCGCTGCACCCGTTCGTCGATGACGACGACGCCGCCCGCCTCGGTGGACCCGTACCCGTCGTGCAGTTCCAGCTCGAGCACCGACTCGACGAACGATTTCATCTCCGCCGACACCGGCGCGCTTCCGCAGATCGCCATGACCATGCGTCCACCGAGGAAGTGCTCGCGCAGTTCGGTTTTCACTTGCGCTTCCAGCGCGGCCCGGTCGACGCCCGGCCCGTCGCGCCGGTCCACCTCGCCCCGGAAGCGCTGGAAGATCATGTCGCACACCCGTGGAACGAAGAACAGCTCGGTGGGCCGCGCCAGCGCGATGTCGTCGAAGAGCGTGGACATATCGCTCTCGGCGGTGAAATAGGCGGTGCCGCCGCGGGCCAGCACGCCGGTCAGCGACCCGCGACCGGCCACGTGGCTCATCGGCATGTAGTTGAGGTTGATCGCGGCGACATCGCGCCGGTTCACCCATCCCCCTGGCGACCAGCCGCTGGGAGTACATCGCCCCCTTGGGGGTTCCGGTGCTGCCCGAGGTGTAGATCAGCAGCGCCAGCGGGTCCGCACCCGGCTCGGCGGCGAACAGCGGCGCGGGCGGCAGCGACCTGCCTCGCGCGAGCACCTCGTCGAGCGGTTCCACGGGCACGGAGCTGCCCGCCTCGGCCAGGCGGGCGCGGGCCGCTTCGAACGCCGAGCGCTGGTCGTCGTCTCCGGGGTGGTAGTCGAAGACGATCAGCCGTTGCGGCCCGGCCTGCGACAGCGCGCACGTCACCGCGGCGTCGAGCAGCTCCGGCGTCGCGGCGAGCACCCGCGGCGCGGTCTCCTCGACGATCGCCGACAGCTGGGCGACCGGCGCACTGGATTGCAGCGGAACCGCGACCAGCCCCAAGTGGATGCAGGCCAGGTCGAGAGCGGTGTAGTCGCTGCTGGTGAAACCGAGAATGCCCACGAAATCGCCCGCTCGGAGCGGCTCGCGCGCATCACCGTGCCATGCGGCGGCAACGGCGCGCACGCGCTCCCACAGCTCGCCGTAGGTGATCGTGTCGAACTCCGGCAGCAGGCTCAGCGTCGTGCGGCCGGTCTCGTCGGTGCGCAGTTCGGTCGCGCGCGTGCCGAGGGCGGGCCGGTCGGCGTAGCCGGCCATGACCGTCTCGACGATCTGGGCGAGCCCCGCGCCGGGCTCGCGGAGCTTCTCGGCGACCTCCGCACGCGGGGCGGCGTTGCGAATGTCGTCGTTTTCGGCGTACAGCCGGGTGATGCGGCGCATGAGCCGCTCCCCTTGTGTTTCGAGTGCCACGACGACCTCCTTCGTCCGGGAACGCGCGTTCACCAAACACGTTAGCTCGCCTAAATACTTCGGGTGGGCGATAGCGGAGGTAAGCGTCTGTGACACCGGACACGGTATCCGATATGTCCCAAAATTCTCCGGTATTCCCTTGCGGCACACGCCCAGCCTGGTGCTGCCGGTACCAGTGTCAACGGGCTCCTGTTACCGGTGCACGGCGCACCGCATGCTCGGAGCATGACACAGACCATATCGCCGGGTCCGGCGGCGGCAACGACGCCCGCCGCCGCTCCGGCCGCCCCGCCCGCCGCGCTGGGAGCGCGGCGCTCGCTCGCCGTCCTGGCCGTCATCCTCACCGGCCAGTTCATGGCGGTGCTCGATTCCTCCATCGTCAACGTCGCGATCCCCTCCATCCGGGGTTCGCTGCACACCAGCGGCGCGGCCCTACAGCTGATCGTCGCCGGCTACGTCATCGCGTACGCCGTCCTGCTGGTCACCGGCGCACGGCTCGGCGACCGGTTCACCCAGCGCCGCACATTCGTCGCCGGACTGGCGCTGTTCACCCTCGCCTCGCTGGCTTGCGGACTGGCCTGGAACGAGACCTCGCTGATCGTCTTCCGGTTCGCCCAGGGCGTCGGCGCGGCCGCGATGGTGCCGCAGATCATGACGCTCATCCAGCGCACCTTCACCGGTCATGCCCGCGCGCGGGCGCTGAGCGTCTACTCGGCCATCATCTCCGGCGGCATGGTCGCCGGGCAGGTGCTGGGCGGGCTGATCGTCAACGCGGACCTGTTCGGCAGCGGCTGGCGCGGAGTGTTCCTGGTGAACGTGCCGATCGGCGTCGCGCTGCTGGTCGCGGCGCCGCGCATACTGCCGCCCTCGGCCCGGCGTCTGGAGCGGCGGCTCGACCTGCCCGGGCTGGCCACGCTCACCGCCTCGGTGCTGTTGCTGGTGTTGCCCCTGGTGCTCGGGCGCGAGCTGGATTGGCCGATGTGGTCGTGGATCGCCTTGATCACCAGTGCGATCGGCTTCGCGCTGTTCGTGGTGATCGAGCGCATCGTCGCATCCCGTGGCGGCGAACCCCTGTTCGCGCGGGCGGTGCTCACCGCGCCGGGCCTGGTCTCCGCCGCGGTCGCGTTGTTCGTGATCATGGCGACCTTCGGCGGCTGGATGTTCGTCATGGCGATCCACTTGCAGAGCACGCTCGGCTACAGCGCCCTGCACGCGGGCCTGCTGTTCGTCCCGCTCGGCGTGACCTTCGCCGTCGCCAGCCTGAACTGGGAGCGCATCCCGGCTCGTTTCCACCCGGCGATGATCCCGCTCGGGCTGGTTCTCGGCGCGGCGAGCATGGTGACCCTCGGCGCGCTGCTGCGCGACGGCGCCCAGGTCGGTCCGCTCGCGCTGACACTGCTCGGCTTGTGCGGCGCGGGCAACGGCATCGCGTTCAGTCCGCTCATGACCCGCACGCTGGCCAAGGTCCCGACGACTTCGGCCGCGGACGCGAGCGGCATCCTGGTGACCAACGTGCAACTGGGCATCGTGGTCGGGATCGCCACCTTCGGCTCGCTGTTCCTCGGCCTCGCGGGCAGCACGGTGACCAGCGCGGCGCACGCGCTGGGCGGCACCGCGATCGCCGAAGGCTGCACGGTCCTGGTGGCGGCGGCTTTCGCGGCCCGCGCCGCGCGGTAGCGGGCCCGCCGTTCGACGACCTTCGAATCATCGCGAGTCAAACCATCGCGAATCGCCGCCGCCGCCGCGCATCCTCACCAGTGGGTGCGCCGTCGGTGGCCGGAGCCGGATCGTGTCCGGCTCTGGCCACCGCTCCGGGCGGCGGCTCGGTGGCTCGCGGGACGAAAGAAGGTGTCGGATGGGCGTTTTCGCGCTCGGCGTAGAACTCGACGGAGAGGGGTTCCGCCCCGAGGCATGGCGGCGAGCCACGCACACACCCGACCGCCTGCTCACCGCGGACACCCTGCGCGCGCGGGTGACCGCAGCCGAGAACGCCGGATTCACACTGGCCACGTTCGCCGACTCGATCCTGCCGGAGCACGACATTCCCGGTCGCATCGACGCGGTGACCCGGGCGGCTTTCGTGGCGGCCACGACCAGCACGATCGGCCTGGTTCCCACCGTGGCCACCACCTACGCCGAACCGTTTCACACGGCATCGCAGGTGGCGTCGCTGGATTACGCCTCGCGCGGGCGGGCGGGATGGATCGCCGAGCGCGTCGACGACCCGCGCGCCGCCGCCACTTGGGGGCGCAGGCCGGTAGTAGGGGACGCCGACCTGGCTCGCGAACAACGGGATTCGATCGAGGTGGCCCGTCGCCTCTGGGACTCCTGGGAAGACGACGCGGTGATCCGCGACTACACCAGCGGACGTTTCCTGGACCGGAACAAGCTGCACTACATCGATTTCCAGGGCGAGGCCTTCTCGGTGAAGGGCCCGGCCATCGTGCCGCGCCCGCCACAAGGTCAGCCGGTGGTGTTCGGCGCCGAAGGCCCGGTCGACGTCCGATTCGTCGCCGCCGATTCCGTCGCGGCGGCCGCCGAGTCGGCGGCCGCGGCGCGCTCGGCCGGGGATTCGCTGGTCTTCGCCGAGGTCGAGGTCACCCTGGATGTCTCCGGTGTTGCGGCCGCGCAGCGATTCGGCGAAGCCTCCGCTTCACCGGGCCGACTCGGGTTCTCCGGTTCGGCCCGGGGACTGACGGATCTGCTGACCGAACTCAGCGCCCATCTCGACGGCGTGCGGCTGTACGTCGCGGCGATCGACGAGGACCTGCCCGTGCTCGCGCGCGAGGTCCTGCCCGCCCTGTTGCGCACCGGGGTCGCGCATCGCCCTGTTCCCGGTTCGACGCTGCGCGCCAACCTCGGCCTGACCCGCCCCGCCAACCGCTACGCGACCACACGCTGATCGTCAGGAGATCGTTTCCGTGACCGACTTCCCGCGCCCCGACGCACAAGTGCACTTCGGCGTCTTCTTCCAGGGCGTGAACCACACCACGATCTGGTCCGACCCGTCCAGCGGCTCGCAGATCGATTTCGAAACCTTCCGCCGGGTAGCGCAGACCGCCGAGCGCGGCCTGTTCGACGCCTTCTTCCTCGGTGAGGGCCTGCGCCTGCGCGAACAGGACGGCTCGATCCTGGAACTGGATATCGCGGGCCGTCCCGACGCGATCACCCAGCTCGCCGCGCTGGCGGGCATCACCCGGCACATCGGCCTGGTGGCCACCCAGAACACCACCTACAACGAGCCCGCCGACCTGGCTCGCAAGCTCAGCGGCCTGGATCTGCTGTCCGGCGGTCGCGCGGGCTGGAACGCGGTCACCACGGACAACGCGTGGACCGGCGCGAACTTCCGGCGCGGCGGATTCCTCGATCACGCACTGCGTTACGAGCGCGCCGCGGAGTTCGTCGCGACGGTACGGGCGATCTGGGACGCCTGGGACGACGGCGCGATCGCCACCTCGCAGCACAGCCCGTCGTGGGCGCGCGCCGAGGCCATCCATCCGGTCGTGCGCACCGGCCCGCACTTCGACGTGACGATCACCCCCACGCTGCCGCGCAACGCCGGAGGCCATCCGGTGATCTTCCAGGCAGGCGACTCACCCGCCGGTCGCGATTTCGCCGCTGCGCATGCCGATGTCATCTTCTCCAGGCACGGAACGCATTTCGACGACGCACTCGCCTTCGCCACCGACATCCGCGCACGCCTGCGCGCGGCGGGCCGCCCGGACGACGACATCCGAATTCTGCCCGGCACGCAGATCATCCTCGCGGAGAAGGAATCCGAGGTGGAGGAAAAGGTGCGCTGGGTGAAGAACGGCCAGTACACCGGCCAGACCGCTCTGTCACTGGCCGGTCAGATCTGGGGCCGCGACTTGTCCGGACTCGACCCGGACGGCCCGCTGCCCGCGGACGACCCCCGGCCGCGCCCGATCTCGGAAACCCGGGGCGCCCCCCGCTCCGGACAGGACCCGCTCACCATCGCCCGCGAATGGCGAGCCAGGGCCGAGGCGGAGAACCTCTCCCTACGGGAAGTGGTGATCGCCTCCACCGAACGCTCCGGCTTCGCGGGCACCCCGGCCCAGGTCGCCGACGAACTGGCCCGCTGGGTCCGCCACGGGGCCACCGACGGCTTCAACATCTCCCCCTACCTGGTCCCCACCGGCCTGGACGAGATCGTGGACTGGCTCGTCCCCGAACTCCAGGATCGCGGCGTCTACCGCACCGAGTACACCGGCACCACCCTGCGTGACCACCTCGGCTTACGCGAGCCCCTCACCCGGCGATCCTGACGCCGACGTCGTCGCGTGGCGCATCGCCGAGACGATGCGCCACGCGAGCCGGGCTTCGCGCGACTGCTTCAGAGCACGGCTTCGATGGCCGCGACCAATTCCGGCGCCTCGGGGGTGGTGCGCGGGCGGAAGCGGCCCGCGACCTTGCCGTCGCGGTCGATCAGGAACTTCTCGAAGTTCCACTGGATGTCGCCCGCGTTGCCTTCGGCGTCGGGGGTCTCCACCAGCTGCTGGTAGAGGGCGTGGCGCTGGTCGCCGTTGACGTCGGTCTTCTCCAGCAAGGGGAAATCGACGCCGTAGGTGGTGGAACAGAACTCCTGGATCTCCTCGGCGGTGCCCGGCTCCTGTCCCATGAACTGGTTGCACGGCACGCCGACCACGCTGAGACCGCGCGGACCGAAGGACTCGTGCAGCTCGACCAGACCGGAATACTGCGGCGTCAGGCCGCATTTCGAGGCCACGTTGACCAGCAGGACGGCGCGGTCGCCGACCAGGTCGGCCAGCGTCGTCGATTCGCCGGACAGCGTGCGTAGCGGAACTTCTCGAAGACTCATGCGTATCCGTTCTCGATGCCGTGGATCCACCCCGACGGCCACGCTACCGGATCGGCGGGGACTGTGACCGTTGCGGACGCGGCGGTTCCAGCGGGGGAACCGCGTCAGCGCAACCTGGTTCGGCGCATCAGCCGCAGCGACGTCAGGGTCATCTTCAGCTGCTTGTCGTAGGGCTGACCTGCCCGCGCGGCGAGCACCTGTTTCTTGAGCACGCCGACGTTCACCGTGTCGGTGTACTTCAGCAGGCCCTGGTCACCGTGCCGGGTGCCGACACCGGACTGCTTCACGCCACCCGATGGCGTGCCTTTCGCGGCGTAGGTCGCGACGAAACCGTCGTTGATGTTGATATTGCCCGCCTGCAACTGGGCGGCGATCCGCTCGGCGTGCGCGAAGTCCCGGGTCCAGACGCTGGCGTTCAAGCCGTAGTCGGTGGCGTTGGCCAGGCGCACGGCCTCCTGCTCGTCGTCGAACGGGTACACGGTGACGACCGGGCCGAAGGTTTCCAGCGTCGCGTGGGTCATCTCGGGGGTCACCCCGGTCAGCACGGTGGCCTCGTAGAACGCCGGACCGATATCGGGCCGCGCCTGCCCGCCGACGTGCACGGTGGCCCCTTTCGATCGCGCGTCCTCGACATGGGCGGCGACCCGTTCCAGGTGCTGCGGGGAGACGAGGGAGCCGAACTCCGGCGTGTAGTCGTAGGCCCCGCCGATCTTTCCGTTCAATTCCGCCGCGGCGGCGACCAACCGGCGGAGGAACTCGTCATGGATGGAGCGGTGCACGTAGATCCGCTCGATGTGCATACACGCCTGCCCGGAGTTGGCGAACACCGCGAACACCGCGCCGGGGACCACCTCGTCCAGGTTCGCGTCGGCGAGCACGATCATCGGATTCTTGCCGCCCAGCTCCAGGCTGCACCCGATGAGGTTGCGACCGGCCTGCTCGCCGACGATCCGGCCGGTGGCGGTCGAGCCGGTGAACATGACGAAGTCGACGTTGTCGATCAGGGTCGGCCCGATATCGGGTCCTTCACCACACACCACCTGCACCAGACCGCGGGGCAGCCCGGCCCGGTGCAACAGCTCGACGCCGAAGAGCACGCACAGCGCGGTCTTGTTGTCCGGCTTCAGCACCACGCCGTTGCCTGCCATCAGCGCGGGCATGGCGTCGGACAGCGCGATGGCGAAGGGAAAGTTCCACGGCGCGATCACCGCGACGAGCCCTTTGGGACGGTGCTGCTCGGTGGAGGTGGTCAGCAGCGGCATCGGGCCGCCGCGCCGCTTCGGCCGCAGCACCCGGCGCGCGGTCTTGAGATAGTGGCTGACCACCATGGGCACGTCGCAGGATTCCTCGACGGCCATGCGACGGGTCTTGCCGCATCCGATCTGGATGAGATCGGCGATGGTCTCCACCTCACCGAGGATCAGCTCGTGCAGCCGCTCGAACACGCGCAGTCGTTCCCGCAGTGGCCGCGCGGCCCATTCCGTCTGCGCGGCCCGGGCGGCGGCGCACGCGCGCAGGACGTCCTGCGGCGTGGACTGCGGAAGCGCACCGACCGGCGCGCCGGTGTAGACCTCGGTCATCTCGAACGGCGCCGCGCTCCCGTCGGCGGCGACCAGGCTGGTCAACCGGGCGATCAGCTCCCCGGTGATCCTGGCGGGCAGGGTGCCCGTCGCCTTGTCGGTGTGTGCTGTGCTCATCGGATCATCTCCATGACGTCGGGCATCGCCGCAGGTGCCGGGCCGGACAGTGCGCCTGAATTAGAACACGTTCCGGTTTCGGATTCATCGTATTCGTCCCCGCCCGCCCTGCCTACCCGCCGCGTGCGAGGAATTCCGCTCACTCCTCCGCGGCGATCGTCAACGCCTGGGTGGGGCAGTAGCGGACCGCGCGCTGCACGTCGGCCCGCGCTCGCGGCTCGGCGACGGCATCGAGGATCTCCACTTTGCCGTGCTTGGGGACGTGGAACGCCTCGGGCGCCTCGTCCTGGCACACCGCATGTCCCTGACACAGATCCAGATCGGCCAGCACTCGCATCGTCGCTCCTTACTGTTCGTTCGATCCCGGGTCATCCGCGAGCGGACGCACCGGCGCCTCGGGCTGCACCTCGACGAGCACCAGGTGTGAGCCGCGCGGCGTGGAAACCACCGCCACCACCGCGGCGGCCAGGTCACCGGCGCGCAGCATGTACGGGTGCCTGGCGAAACCCCAGGCTTTCCAGTCCTCCAGTACCGGGCCGACGATCTCGGGCGTGGAGTCCATGCCCATGCCGGTCAGCGTGGGCCGGGCCGGACCTGCGACAGGCGGATGCCGCTGCCCTCGAGTTCCATGCGCATCTGCGCGGCCATCGCTTCCAGGCCCGCCTTGGCGGCGCTGTAGGCGCCCGTGCGCGGACGCGGTTCGGACGCGCAGTCGGAACTGATCAGCACCACGTCGCCGCGCTGCCTGCGCAGCATGCCGGGCAGCACCCGGTGCACGAGGCGCTGCGCGCCGACGAGATGCACCTGCACCTGGCGCACGAACCGTTCCGGATCCATCGCGAACGCCTGTCCGAACTCGATGTCGCCCGCGCTGGACACCAGGATCTCGGTGGGGCCGAGCGCTTCTTCGGCGGCGCGCACGAACTCGTCGACCGAGTCGGGCTCGGTGACGTCGAGGCGGTGGGCGAAGGCTTCACCGCCGTTGGCGCGGATCTTGTCCGCCAGTTCGGCGCACTGCTCGGCGCGGCGCGCGCCGAGCGCGACCGGGTGACCCAGCTCGGCCAGGGCCACGGCGGTGGCCGCGCCGATCCCGGAGGAGGCGCCGGAGACGAGCGCGGGCCTGCGCTCGGGATGGGGTGCGAATCTTGGCATTATCGAG